>NZ_BARF01000049.1 GCF_000367365.1 Streptomyces prunicolor NBRC 13075
CCGCGTGGGCGCGACCAGCCACAACGCCCCCGCACCCGCCAGCGAACCCTCACCCCACAGACGAGTAGGCCACAACCCCCCGCAGCAACAACTCAACAGCCTTCCGCGCATTCTTCGCCACAGTGGAAGACGCCTCGCCCCCAGTAACCGGCGCCGCAGCAGAAATCTGCCCCAACACATCGATCACCTGCTTACACCACCGAACAAAGTCCCCGGCCGGCATCTCCACCTCCCGCAGAACCTCGTCCAACCCCTTCCCACTGGCCCACATATACGCGGCCCAGGCAAACCCAAGATCAGGCTCCCGCTGCCCAACCCCCTCGGTCTGGGTGATCCGGAAATCCTCCTCAAGGGCATCAAGCCGCCCCCAGATCCGCACCATCTCCCCCAGCGCGGCCTTGGCCGCACCCGACGGCACCTTGGGAACAGTCGCGTCGTCACTGACCCGAGCCTCGAACACCAACGCCGAGACACACGCGGCGAGTTCGGCAGGAGCAAGCCCCTCCCAAACCCCCTCCCGCAGACACTCACTGGCCAGCAGATCAAGCTCGCCGTACAGCCGCGCCAACCGCTTCCCGTGCTCGGTGACCTCGTTGCCCCGCAGATAATCAAGGTCGGTCAGCAACGCGACGATCCGGTCGAAGGTCCGGGCGATCGTGTTCGTCCGCCCCTCGATCCGCCGCTCCAACTGCGTGGTGTCCCGCTGCAACCGGTGATACCGCTCTGCCCAACGCGCGTGATCCTCACGGTCGTTGCACCCATGACACGGATGCGCCCGGATCGCCGTACGCAACTGCGCGATCTCCCGGTCGTCCGCGGCCTGTGAGCGCTGCTTGCGGGCCCGCTCCGGCGGAATGTGCCCGGCCTTGGTGCGCAGCGCGGACGCCAGGTCCCGACGGGACTGCGGGGAACGGGCGTTGAAGGACTTGGGGATCCGCATCCGGTCCAACGCCTCGACGGGGACGGGGAAGTCCATCGACGCGAGCCGCTTGACCTGCCGCTCCACGGTCAGGACCAGCGGACGCGGCCCGTCGTGCTGCTCGAAGCCGCGATGGCCATTGGACCGCCCGGCGGGCAGTCCCGGGTCCAGCACCAGTGCCAGACCCGCGTACTTGCCGGTCGGGACATGGATGACGTCACCCGGCTTGAGCTTCTCCAGCGCCACGGCGGCCTCGGCGCGGCGCTGTGCCACGCCCTGCCGGGCCAGCTCGGTCTCCCGGTCCTTGAGCTCGCGGCGGAGCCGCATGTAGTCGTCGAAGTCGCCCAGGTGGCAGGTCATGGAGTCCTTGTAGCCCTCCAGGCCCTCCTCGTTCCTCTGCACCTGCCGCGAGATCCCGACGACCGACCTGTCCGCCTGGAACTGCGCGAAGGACGTCTCCAGCAGCTCCCGCGACCGATGCCGCCCGAACTGCTCGACGAGGTTGACCGCCATGTTGTACGACGGCTTGAAGCTGGAGCGCAGCGGATACGTGCGCGTGCCGGCCAGTCCCGCGAGGTGCTCGGGGCTGATCCCCCGCTGCCACAGCACGACGGCGTGGCCCTCGACGTCGATACCGCGACGGCCGGCCCGACCGGTCAACTGGGTGTACTCGCCGGGGGTGATGTCGGCGTGCTGCTCGCCGTTCCACTTGACGAGCTTCTCCAACACCACCGAGCGCGCGGGCATGTTGATGCCCAGCGCCAGGGTCTCCGTGGCGAACACGGCCTTCACGAGCCCGCGCAGGAACAGCTCCTCCACGACCTCCTTGAACGTCGGCAGCATGCCCGCGTGGTGGGCCGCGATGCCGCGCTCCAGGCCTTCCAGCCACTCGTAGTACCCGAGGACATGCAGGTCCTCGTTCGGAATGGACGCCGTGCGCTCCTCGACGAGCGCCCGCACCTTCTCCCGCGCCTCGTCGTCGTTGAGCCGCAGCCCGGCGTACAAACACTGCTGTACGGCGGCCTCGCAGGCGGCTCGGCTGAAGATGAACGTGATGGCGGGCAGCAGGTCTTCGTTGTCCAGCCGCTCGATGACCTCGGGGCGGCCCGGTGTCCACACCCGCGAACGCGATCTGCGCTCCCGCTCCCGGTCGGCCTCGCGCATGGCACGGCCGCGCTTGCGGTCCTGGTACGAGGGGCGCTGGGCCTCCATGCGGGCCAGGCGGGTGAGGTCGGGGTTGACGGCCTTCTTGCTGCCCTCGCCCTCCTCGAAGAGGTCGTACATCCGCCGCCCGGCGAGCACGTGCTGGAAGAGCGGCACGGGCCGGTGCTCGGAGACGATCACCTCGGTGTGCCCGCGGACGGTGTCGAGCCAGTCGCCGAACTCCTCGGCGTTCGACACGGTCGCCGACAGCGAGACCAGGGTCACCGACTCGGGGAGGTGGATGATCACCTCTTCCCATACGGCGCCGCGGAAGCGGTCGGAGAGGTAGTGCACCTCGTCCATGACCACATAGCCGAGGCCGAGGAGGGTCTGCGAACCGGCGTACAGCATGTTGCGCAGCACCTCGGTGGTCATGACGACCACCGGGGCTTCGGAGTTGACGCTGTTGTCGCCGGTGAGCAGGCCGACCTTGTCCGCGCCGTAACGGCGGCACAGGTCGGCGTACTTCTGGTTCGACAGTGCCTTGATCGGGGTCGTGTAGAAGCACTTCTTGCCCTGCTGGAGGGCGAGGTGGACGGCGAACTCGCCGACGATCGTCTTGCCGGAGCCGGTGGGCGCCGCGACCAGCACGCCCTTCCCCGCTTCGAGCGCCTGGCAGGCCTCGATCTGGAAGGGGTCGAGACCGAAGTCGTACATCTCGCGGAAGTCCGCGAGCGCGGTGGCCTGCTCGGCTGCCCGCAGGCGGGCTGCCGCGTACCGCTCGGCCGGGGAGAGGTCCTCTGTCATCGTGCTTTCGAGCGTACCGGGCGCCACTGACAACAGGACGATCATTATCCGTTCCCATGAGTCCTCCACACACGGAGACCGGCCGCCCCCGCTGGGGGAACGGCCGGTCTCGGCGGAGTTCGGGAGGTGATCAGGTCACGTCGTCATACCCGTTGACCCGGTCGGAACCGGTGCCGCTCGCCTGCTCGGGCAGAGTTGCCCGGCCGGCCGAGACGGCTTCGATGTCGCCGATGTCCTCGGGGGTGAGGTCCAGGTCCGAGGCCTCGTCGTCGTCCGGTCCCTCCGCCTCGCGGCGGCGCTTGCGCCGGTCGTTGAGCAGCGAGAAGACGACGGCGCCGAAGTACAGCACCCAGATCGGCCCGGCCAGGGCCAGCATGGTCAGCGGGTCGGTGCTGGGGGTGGCGACGGCGGCGAAGACGGTGATGCCGAGGATCATGGCCCGCCACCAGCCGAGCATCCGCGTGCCCGTCAGCGCGCCGGTGAGGTTCAGCATGATCAGCAGCAGCGGCAGCTCGAAGGAGAGGCCGAAGACGAGCACCATGCGCGTGACCAGGTCGAGCAGGTCGTCCAGCGGCAGCAGGTTGTTGACGTCCTTCGGCGTGAAGCCGATCAGCACCTTCGCCGTGGTGGGCAGCACCTTGTAGGCGAAGTAGGCGCCGCCGAGGAACAGCGGAACACCCGTGCCGACAAAGGAGAGCGCGTACTTCTTCTCGTTCTTGTGCAGGCCCGGGGCGATGAAGCCCCAGAGCTGGTACAGCCAGACCGGGGACGCCAGGACGACACCGGCCATCAGGGACACCTTCAACGCCAGCGTGAACGGCGTCAGCAGACCGTTGATCGTGATCTGCGCACACTGGTGGGTCTTGTCACCGGCCTTCTGCAGTTCCTCGAAGGTGGAGGCGCAACCGACCGAGTCCAGCACCGGCTTGGTGATGATGTTGACGATGTCGTTGTAGAAGAAGGCGGCCACGCAGGTCACCACGATGATGGCGAGCATCGCCTTCGCGAGCCGGTTGCGCAGCTCGCGCAGATGGTCCGCGAGGGGCATCCGCCCCTCGGGGTCCTTCTCCTTCGTGCGGGCAGACTTAGGCAACCCACGTCCTCATCTCGTGCGGCAGGCCGAGGGGGTCCCGGCCCTGCGTCAGCGCTTGGTCGTGTCCGACGGCTCGGTGACGGGACGCGCACTGGTCACGTCACCGGGGGCCGCCTGGATGGTGCGCTGCACGGACTCGTCGGTGTTCGGCGGGCCGGCGGGGGTGGGCGTGGTGCTGCCCTCTTCCTTCATCGCCTTGGCTTCGCTCTTGAGGATGCGGGCGGACTTGCCGAGCGAGCGGGCCATGTCCGGAAGCTTCTTCGCGCCGAACAGGAGCACGATGACGACGAGGATGAGAATGATCTCGGGAGCTCCGAGCCTTCCGAACATAAGTCTTTACCTTCTCACCGAGGCGGCTGGGGTGGGGTGCTGTCCGATCGGTCGGACATCTGTCCGACCTTCGTGCTGCCAGCGATCGTAACGCTCAGGGGTAAACGTGAGGCAATCCCCGTGCGTACTCCCGGTCCGCGCTCCGGGCCTCGTTATCCGGACCGCGATCAGCAGACTACCCGCCCCCACGGACAACGTGACAGGGCAAAGTGACGCGAAGCGCATGAGGCGCGCAACTCACACCCCACGCATACGTGACTCACAGTGCGTCGGCGGAACGGGCCGTCGCAACGGCCGCGCGCTCCAGGTCCTCGGCCGCCCGGTTGATGCGGTGCGCGGCGTCCGTGACCTGGAGTCCGAGCCGCCGCGCCTCCAGGAAGACCCGGACGGCGAGCACGCCGAGCACGGCGAGACCCAGGAAACCCACAGCTACCGCGACCATCGCCCAGAACATGGGGCGAGCCTAGACCCTGCTACCCGACGGAGGTCAGCCGCAGGGTCCTGACCCCGCCGCCGGTGAGCAGTTCGACGATCCGCTCGCCCGCGGGCTTGCGTACCGCCGCGCCGCAGTCGGGGCAGGTGAAGGAGTAGAAGGTGGTGCGGCTGGTGGCGCCGATGGCGAGGCGCAGGGCACTCGCCGCCAGTTCGAAGTTGCCCCGGCAGTCCGGGCAGCCCGCTCTGAACATCACGGGGACCACGCTCTTCATCCCGGCGAACGCGGCGGCCACCGTCATCTCCGGACCACCGGAGACCCCCTGGTCACCAGAGACGCCTGGGACACCAGTCATCGTCGACTCGCTCACAGCCCCTGCTCCTGCCTCTCGTCAACACCGTGCACTGCGTCAACAACACCCTGCGGGCCGTCGTACGCCGCCAACGCCTCGCGGGCGGCCCGGCGGGCGCTGTCGGCGAGGTCGCTCGGGGAGACGATCCGGCCGTCCCGCCCGAGCCGTAGGGCCAGGCGTCTCAGGGACGTCGGGTCGGGGGTGCGCAAGGTAATACGCAGCCCGCCGTCGGGAAGCTCATCGGCACTGTCGTGCGGGTAGTACTCGGCGACCCAGCGGCCGCCCGGGCCGACCTCGACGACGACCTCGGGGTCCTCGGCGGCGGGCTGCACCAGCGCCTCCGACAGGTCCCGCAGTTCGATCTCGGGGGGTGCGGACGGCTCGTCGAGGATCTTGATCTCGGCGACCCGGTCGAGGCGGAAGGTGCGGCGCGCCTCGGAGCGGCGGCACCAGGCCTCCACGTACGTGTGCCCGACGCTGACCAGCCGGATGGGGTCGATCTCGCGCTCGCTCAACTCGTCGCGCGCCGGCGAGTAGTAGCGGATCCACAGGCGGCGGCGCTCCGAGATCGCGCGGTCGACGTCCGCGAAGACCCCTCCCTCGGACTCGAAGGTCACCGACAACCGTGCGCTGGCCCCGGCCGCCTCACCGGCCGCCGCCTCCACCTTGGCGTTGGCCCGCAGCAGCGCCTGCCGGTCGCTCTCGCGCAGACCCGGGAGGGTCGATACCGCGCGGGCGGCCACCAGGAGGGCGGTCGCCTCGTCGGCGGCGAGCCGGAGCGGTTCGGCGACGTCGTCCGGGTTGTGCCACCAGATGCGGTCGCCGTCGGTGTCGATGTCGAGCAGGTCGCCGCCCCGGAAGCTGGTCCCGCACATGGGCAGCACGTCGAGGTCGGAGACCAGCTCGTCCTCGGTGATCCCGAAGGCACGGGCCACGTCCTCGATACGTGCCCCGGGGCGCTCCTTCAGATAGGTCACCAGGGAGAGCATCCGCCGGGTCTGGTCGATGGCGTTGACGGGCCTGACCGGTTTGCCTGCCACAGTTCTCTTCCGCTCCCCCTCAGCCCTTGGCCACGGCGCGCAGCCGGTCCACCACGTCGGCCCGCAGCTCGGCGGGCTCCAGGACGACGACGTCGGGCCCGAACTCCACCAGCCAGGCGTCCAGCCCGTGGCCGTACGGAATCTCCAACTCGTCCCAGCCGTCCCCGAGTTCCCGAACCGCGGCGGCTTTCGCCCGCAAGGGGTACCCGGAGCCCGTGCGCAGCCGGATCAGCGCGGAGCGGTCGGCGGTCTCTCCCGCCCAGCTCGCGACGGTCTCGCGCACGGTGACGACGTCGGGGATGTCCGCGGTGAACAGCCCGTTGCGCGAGCGCACCTTGCCGGTGATCCGGGACAGCCGGAAGACCCGCTCGGCCCCGCGGTCCCGGTCCCAGCCGGCGAGGTACCAGTGGCCGCGCCAGCACTCCAGCGCCCACGGCTCGACGCTTCGCGTCTCGGGTCGGGAGGCGGTGGCCTTGCGGTACTCGAAGACGACGGGCCGGCGGTCGCGGCAGGCCAGCATCAGCGGCTCGAACGACGCCTCGTGCACCGGAATGCGTGGTTCCAGGGCGCCGTGCGGCTCGTACGGGTCGAGGTCCTCGGGCATCCCGGCCGCGCGCAGCTTCTGCAGCGCACCACTGGCGGCACCGGCGAGCCGGGCCTGCTGCCAGACCTTGGCGGCGAGACCGAGCGCGGCTGCCTCTTCGGCGTCGAGGGTGATGGGCGGGAGGCGGTTGCTGTCGCGGCGGGCGAGATAGCCGACCTCGCCGTCCAGGTTCTCCACCGTCTCGATGACGAGCCCGAGTTCGCGCAGATCGTCCTTGTCGCGCTCGAACATCCGGTTGAAGGAGTCGTCGCTACCTGCTTCGAGGTAGGCCTCGATGGATTCCCGCAGCTCACGCTTGCTGAGCGGCCGCCGTGTCCCGAGCAGACACAGCGCGAGGTTCATCAGCCGCTCGGCCTTGGCAATGGCCATCGACGCCCTTCGCCTTTCTGATGATGCTTCCGACCGATGACCGTACCGCTCCGCGGTGCCGTGGCAAAAGCCGGACCAAAAGGTGAAGGCCCATGCGGACAGCATGGGCCCTCGTTCGACCAGGAACGATCAGCGCTTGCCGACGCCCACCAGGTCACACACGAAGATCAGCGTCTCGCCGGGACCGATCCGGCCACCGGCTCCGCGGTCGCCGTAGGCGAGGTGCGCGGGGATGACCAGCTGGCGGCGACCGCCGACCTTCATGCCCTGCACGCCCTGGTCCCAGCCCTGGATGACCTGCTTGACACCGAGCTGGAAGTCCAGCGGGGTACCGCGGTTCCAGGAGGCGTCGAACTCCTCGCCGGTGGAGAACGCCACGCCCACGTAGTGGACCTTGACGAAGTCTCCGGCCTGGGCGACCTCGCCGTCGCCCTCCCAAAGGTCCTTGATCTCGAGGTCCGCCGGGGGCTCGCCGCCCGGGAAGTCGATCTCGGGCTTCTCGATGCTCACGTCTCTAGCTCCTGCTTGTGTACGACAAGGCAACTCGGACAGTCTCGCATCCCGGCCGGGGTGGCGCTCCGGCCAGGCCCACCCCCGCAGCGGTCACATGGCCGCCAGGATGTCCACGGAGAACACCAGGGTGTCGCCCTTCTTGATGACACCGCCGGTCGGCGGGGTGTCGCCGTAGGCGAGGTCCGCGGGCGCGACGATCATCACGCGGCTGCCGATCTTCTTGCCGACGAGGCCCTGGGCCAGGCCCTTGACGACCGACTCCATGTCCTTGATCGCGAACTGGCTCAACCGCCCCTGGGAGTACGTCGATTCGAACTCCTTGCCGGTGCGCCAGATCACGCCCTTGAACTGGCAGAGGATCGACTCGGCCTCCTTGACGACGGCTCCGTCGCCCTCCAGGACGTAGTTCGACACCAGCTTCTTCGGCGGGTCCGCCTTGGGGATCGTGACCGAAGGGGCCTTGCCGTCGGTGTTCGTGCCGACCTTGGGCAGATCGGCGTCGGACTGCGCGACGACCGTGCCCTTGACGGAGCTCTTGGCGTTGAAGGCGCCCTGGATGTCGATCACGAACACCAGCGTGTCGGTGCCCTTGATGCCCGCCTGGGCGCTGCCCGCCGTGCCGTATCCCCAGGTCGGCGGGATGGCCATCTGGACGCGACTGCCGACCTTCTTGCCCGCCAGGCCGTAGCGCCAGCCGTCGATGATGCCGCCCTGCGCGAGCTGGATGACCAACGAGGTATTGCGGTCGTAGGAGTTGTCGAAGACCTTCGCCGTCGACCAGATCTGGCCCAGGTAGTTGACCTGGATGAAGTCGCCCTCCGCCACGGCCTTCCCGCCGCCCGCGATCACCGTCTTCACCGCGAGGTCCTTCGACGGAGTGCCGGTGCCCTTGGCGACGGTCGGCTTCTCGTCGAACTTCGTGCCCGCGGTGATCGCCGGCAGCGGGCCGTCCACGAGCTTCGGCGGCGGCACGGCCGAGGCCGAGGAGGACGGCGAGGGCGTGGGCGACGGCGACGCACTGGCCTTGCTTGAGGAGGAATCGCTGTCACCACACCCCGCGAGCGTCACAAGTCCTGCGGGAACAGCGATGAGAACGGAGCGTCGGCGCACGATGAAGGCCTCGTATCGGTCGATCTTGTTGATGGCGTGCGCGCAACTCTACGGCGTGGCACGGGCCCCGTACGTGAAACGTACGGGGCCCGTGTGGCGTACCGAATATGCATCCGGAGGTGGATATCCGGATACGTTCGCCTACATTCCGGCGATCAGTTTCTCCACCCTGTCGTCCACGGAACGGAACGGGTCCTTGCACAACACCGTGCGCTGGGCCTGGTCGTTGAGCTTGAGATGGACCCAGTCGACGGTGAAGTCCCGCCGCTGTTCCTGGGCCCTGCGGATGAAGTCGCCGCGCAGCCGTGCCCGAGTGGTCTGCGGCGGAACGGACTTGCCCTCGAAGATCTTCAAGTCGTTGCAGATCCGGGCGGCTTGGCCCTTCCTCTCCAGGAGGTAGTAGAGCCCTCGGCGACGGTGGATGTCGTGGTAGGCGAGGTCGATCTGCGCGACCCGCGGGTGGGACATCGTCATGTTGTGCTTGGCCCGGTACCGCTCGATCAGCTGGTACTTCATGACCCAGTCGATCTCGGTCCCGATCCGGTCGAGGTCCTCGGCCTCGATCGAGTCCAGCACCCGGCCCCACAGTTCGAGGACCTGCTCGACGGTGCCGGTGCGGATGCCGCGGCGCTCGACGAAGTCCACGGCCTTCTCGTAGTACTCGCGCTGCACCTCGATCGCGGAGGCCTCGCGTCCGCTGGCCAGACGCACCTTGCGCCGGCCCGTGAGGTCGTGGCTGACCTCGCGGATCGCCCGGATCGGGTTCTCCAGGGTCAGGTCGCGCATCACCGTGCCCGCCTCGATCATGCGCAGCACCAGGTCGGTGGCGCCGACCTTGAGCAGCATGGTCGTCTCGGACATGTTCGAGTCGCCCACGATGACGTGGAGACGGCGGTAGCGCTCGGCGTCCGCGTGCGGTTCGTCCCGGGTGTTGATGATGGGCCGGGAACGCGTCGTCGCCGAGGAGACGCCCTCCCAGATGTGTTCGGCGCGCTGGCTGACGCAGTACACGGCGCCGCGCGGAGTCTGGAGCACCTTGCCCGCGCCGCACAGAAGCTGACGCGTGACCAGGAACGGGATGAGGATGTCCGCGAGCCGGGAGAACTCGCCGTGCCGTGCCACCAGGTAATTCTCGTGGCAGCCGTACGAGTTGCCCGCCGAGTCGGTGTTGTTCTTGAAGAGGTAGACGTCGCCCGCGATTCCCTCCTCGTGCAGGCGTCGTTCGGCGTCCACCAGGAGTCCTTCGAGAATGCGCTCGCCGGCTTTGTCGTGGGTGACCAGTTCGGTCACGTTGTCACATTCGGGGGTCGCGTATTCCGGATGTGAGCCCACGTCGAGATAGAGCCGGGCGCCGTTTCGCAGAAAGACATTGCTGCTGCGGCCCCATGACACGACACGGCGGAAGAGGTACCGAGCCACTTCGTCGGGAGACAGACGCCGCTGTCCCCTGAACGTACACGTGACGCCGTACTCGTTCTCCAGCCCGAAAATGCGGCGGTCCATGACTGAACATTACGCCCGATCGCCTGTGCTGAAACGGGGTTCGGCAGCACGGTTTGGATCATTTTCCGATGAAGCCGCAACGACCGCACCCACGGCGGGAGCTGCGAGGACCCGCCCGGTGGTCAGCAGAACCAGCAACGACACGGCCCCCGCGACCCCCGGCACGGCGAACCCCCACAGCGCCCCACCGGCCTGTACGACCGGCCCCGCGACGCCCGTTCCGACCGACGCCCCCACGGTGAACGTGGTCACAAGCCACGAGAAAGCCTCGGTGACCGTCCCCTTGGGCGCGTGCCGGTCGACGATGATGAACGCGCAGGCGAGGGCGGGCGCCAGGAACACCCCGGCGAGCACGGTCAGCAGCACCATGGCCACCGCGCCCGGCATCAGCATCAGCGGCAGGTAACACGCCGCCAGCAGCCCCACCAGGACTCGCAGTCGCCGCTCCGGCACCCCGCTCCACTGCCGCGCCCCGTAGACCGTGCCGCCCAGCAGCGCGCCGAGACCGATCGCCGCCATCAGCCAGCCGTAGACCACGTCACCGCCGTGCCCGTCGGCGTACGGCACGGACGCGACCGTGATGGACCCGAGCGCCATCCCGACGAACAGGAACGCGCCGAGGAGCGCCAGCAGCCCCGGCGAACGCAAGGCGCCCAGCCAGTGCGCCTCGCGCGGCGCCGAGCGCCACGCGCGCGAGGGCGGCGACACGACTACGGAGAGGGCGCCCAGCACCCCGATGACGTTCAGCACGAGCAGCGCCACGGGGGCGGACCACAGCGCCACGAACACCGTGACGAGCAACGGCCCGACGGTGAACATGACTTCCTGGGCGACCGCGTCCATGGCGTACGCCGTGTGCACCTGGTCCTCCCGGCGCAGCACCGCCGGCCACAGCGCCCGCAGACCGCCCTCCAGGGGCGGCGCGAAGAGACCGGCGGCCGCTACGGCGACGTAGGAGAGGGGCAGCGGATCGGTGCCCCAGAAGGCGAAGACGGCCATCGAGAGCGCCGACAGGACCGCGGCGGGCAGCTGCACACGCGGCTGCCCGTGGACGTCCACCAGCCGCCCCAGGAGGGGCTGCCCGACCGCGTTGGCGATGCCGTAGACGGCCGCCAGCGCCCCCGCGAGGCTGTAGGTGCCACCCTCCGCGCGGATGAACAGCACGATCGCGATCGCGGCGGTGGCGTTCGGCAACCGCCCCACCAGCGTGCCCACCAGCAGCCGGGTGGCGTGCCTCGCCCTGAGGATCTCCAGATATCCCACGGCCTCGTACCGCCCTCCCCCTCACCGTCACGCATGAGGTTTTACGTATAACGTCCTCTGTCATACGTACCATGTGCGCTGTTCGCGAGTCCATACGGAGTCCCTACGGGGTCCTCATCAAGGAGTAGTCCGACGGTGGCACCAGCCAGCACCCGCCCCACGAGCCGCGACGTCGCGCAGGCCGCCGGCGTCTCCCAGGCCGCGGTCTCCCTGGTGCTCGGCGACAAGTGGCGCGGCCGGGTCTCGGCCACGACCGCCGAACGCGTCCGCGAGGCCGCCCGCGACCTGGGCTACCGCCCCAACCTCGCCGCCCGCAACCTCCGCCTCGGCCGCACCCGCACCGTCCTGCTCGTGGTCCCGGTGCTGACGACGGAGTTCTTCGCCGGCGTCTACACGGGCGCCGCCCGGGTCGCCGCCGAACACGGCTTCGGCGTCGTCCTCTACCCCTCCCCCGAGGGCATCGGCCCCGCCCGCGACCCCTTCGCCTCCGCCCAGGCCGCCCTCGACGGCGTGATCGCCTCCTCCATGGCCGCCGACGCCCTCACCGCGATCCGCGGCGACCAGCTCCCCCTGGTGATGCTCGACAGCGACCCCGAGGGCAGCCTCGGCGCGGCCACGGTCAACCTGGACATCGCCGACGGCGTCCGCCAGGTCGCCGAGCACCTGCTGGGCCTGGGCCACCGCGACTTCCTGCACCTGGCCGCCGACGTCCCGTCCTGGACCTTCGAGGTACGCGCGCGTGAACTCGCCGCACGGGTGGGCTCCGTGGCAGGCACCTCGGTACGAACGACCCGCGCCCCCATCTCGATCGAGGGCGCCCAGGCCGCCGCCGAAGCCGCCCTCGCCGACCCGGGGTCGCGGGTGACCGCCCTGGTCTGCGACGACGACAAACTCGCCGCCGGCGCCTACAAGGCGGCCCGCCGCCTGGGCCTGCGCATCCCCGACGACCTCTCCATCACCGGCCTCGACGACCTCGCCCTCGCCACCGCCATCGACCCGGAACTGACCACCGTCCGCCTCGACGCCGAACTCTTCGGAGAACACGGCATGCGCGCCCTCCTGGCGGTCCTGGACGGCCGCGTACCGGAGGAGGGGGACATCCCGGTGGAACTGGTCGTACGAGGGTCTACGGGGCCACCAGGCGCCGCCTGAGGCGGCTGCTACGACGTGTGCCCCGGCCGATCACCGGCCGGGGCACACGAGGAACCTGATTGCTGCCGGCTCACTTCTCGTCGTCGGGCTCGTCGTCGCCGTCCGACGAGGTGTCCGGGTTCTCGCCCTCCAGCAGGCGGGCCAGCTGACGGCCGACGATCCGCTTGAACTTGCGGGCCTGCGGACGCGTACGGTCCAGCACCGCGACCTCAAGGCGCTCGGCGGGGATCTCCCGCTCGCTGCCGTTCGTGTCACGGGACAGGGCCTGCACGGCCAGCTTGAGCGCCTCCGCGAGGGTCATGCCGTCGCGGTGGCGCTGGTCCAGATAGCTGCTGATCGTCTCGGCGTTGCCACCGACCGCGACCGAGCCGTGCTCGTCCACGATCGAACCGTCGTGCGGCAGCCGATAGATCTGGTCACCGTCCGTCGTGTCCCCGACCTCCGCGACGACCAGCTCCACCTCGTACGGCTTCTCGGCCGCACTGGAGAAGATCGTGCCGAGCGTCTGGGCGTAGACGTTGGCGAGACCGCGCGCGGTCACATCCGCACGGTCGTAGGTGTAACCGCGCATGTCGGCGTACCTGACGCCGCCGATCCGCAGGTTCTCGTACTCGTTGTATTTTCCGGCGGCCGCGAACCCGATCCGGTCGTAGATCTCGCTGAACTTGTGCAGCGCACGGGACGGGTTCTCGCCGACGAAGACAATGCCGTCGGCGAACTGCAGCACGACCAGGCTGCGGCCACGGGCGATGCCCTTGCGGGCGTACTCCGCCCGGTCGGCCATCGCCTGCTGGGGTGAGACATAGAACGGCGTCGACACCGGTATCCGTCCCTCTCTTTAAAGTTCCGTCGAAGTCACTGGATCACCTTGAATGAGAACGGGCCCTCGGTCAGAGCAGCGCGGCGCGCGGGCCGTCGGGCTGCTGCAGTCGCCGTTCCAGGATCGAGCGGGCGATCTCGGAGGACTCGTCGTCGGTGAGCCGGCGGAAGCCGTCCTCGGTGATCACGGTGACGATCGGGTAGATCCGGCGGGCGACATCGGGACCACCGGTCGCCGAGTCGTCGTCAGCCGCGTCGTAGAGCGCCTGGACCACGAGGGTCGTGGCCTCGGCCTCGGTCAGTCCGTCGTGGAAGAGCTTCTTCATGGCGCCCCGCGCGAACACCGAACCGGAGCCGGTGGCCGCGTAGCCGAGCTCCTGGGAACGGCCGCCCGTCACGTCGTAGGAGAAGATGCGGCCGATGCCGCGGTCCACGTCGAAGCCGGCGAAGAGCGGGACCACGGCAAGGCCCTGCATGGCCATGCCGAGGTTGGAACGGATCATGGTGGACAGTCGGTTCGCCTTGCCCTCCAGGGAGAGTTGGGCGCCTTCGACCTTCTCGAAGTGCTCCAGCTCCAACTGGAAGAGCTTGACCATCTCGACGGCGAGACCGGCGGTGCCGGCGATGCCAACAGCCGAGTACTCGTCCGCGGGGAACACCTTCTCGATGTCCCGCTGCGCGATGACATTGCCCATGGTGGCCCGCCGGTCACCGGCGAGCACCACGCCACCGGGGAACGTGACAGCGACGATCGTCGTGCCGTGCGGAGCCTCGATGACGCCCTGGGTGGGCGGCAGTTGCCGGTTGCCCGGGAGCATCTCCGGCTGATGGTCGGAGAGGAAGTCCATGAAGGACGACGACCCAGGCGTCAGGAAGGCAGCTGGTAGACGCCCGGTGCTACGAGTGTTGGCTTCCACGCGTTTCCTTCCAGGTAGTCGGCAGCTCGGTACACAGCTGCGGGGTCATCCCTCAACAGGCCGATGCCGGAATTGCAGTTGAAGCACAGTACGCCTCGGACCCTACCCGTCTGGTGGCAGTGATCCACATGAACGGCGGAGGCATTCCGATGCCCCTGTGAACTCGGCTGGCTCACCCCGAATCGCACGCGATTCGTGCACTCGGATGCGAAGACTGCGTGCGGCTTGGACTCGCCACACCGCACGCAGCACTTCATCTTCGACTCGCCTGCCACCACGCCACCCCGTTCACCTTCGAATCGAAGGGTAGAGCGGCCTACTGGCCGCCCTTCTGAACGAAGGAGCGCACGAAGTCCTCGGCGTTCTCTTCGAGTACGTCGTCGATCTCGTCCAGAACCGAGTCGACATCGTCGCTCAGCTTCTCGTGGCGCTCCTTGAGTTCATCGGAAGCCTCCGTCTCAACGGCCTGCTCCTCGACCTCCTCGGTAGAGCGCGTCGCCTTCTGCTGTCCGCCGCCGGTGTCCTTGGTCGCCATAACCCTCACCCCGCTCGGTTCGACGTTCTTGATCAGACCCTACTTGCAGGGACTGACATCGGCCCCGCAGTTCCTACAACGTACGGCGGCCATCTCGATGATTCCCGGCCACCGGACATTCCACCCTGCCCGGCGCCCGGAACCCGAGGGTCCTGTCAGCCGCCCGACAGGACCCTGACCAGGTCTTCCGCGGTTCGGCAGCGGTCAAGGAGCTCCTTGACGTGATTACGCGTTCCGCGAAGCGGTTCCAGGGTTGGGACGCGCTGGAGCGAGTCCCGGCCCGGGAGGTCGAAGATCACGGAGTCCCAGGAGGCCGCCGCGACGTCGTCGGCGTACTGCTCCAGGCAGCGTCCGCGGAAGTACGCGCGCGTGTCCTCCGGAGGCGTCGTACGCGCCCGCTCGACCGTGTCCTCGTCCAGCAGGCGCTTGATGCGGCCGCGGGCCACCAGGCGGTTGTAGAGGCCCTTCTCGGCCCGTACGTCCGCGTACTGGAGGTCGACCAGCTGCAGCCGGGCCGCGTCCCAGTCGAGGCCGTCGCGGCGCCGGTAGCCCTCCATGAGCTCGCGCTTGGCGACCCAGTCCAGTTCGCCGGCCAGGCTCATCGGGTCGTTCTCCAGCCGGTTGAGCGTGTCCTCCCAGCGGGCCAGCACGTCCTTGGTCTGGTCGTCCGCGTCGGAGCCGTAGCGCTCCTCGACGTATTTGCGGGAGAGCTCGAAGTACTCCATCTGCAGCTGGACCGCGGTGAGGGTCCGGCCGCTGCGGAGGGTGACCAGGCGCTTGAGAGTGGGGTCGTGGGAGACCTGGTGGAGGGTGCGGACGGGTTGGTCCACGGCCAGGTCGACGGCGATGAAGCCGTCCTCGATCATGGAGAGGACGAGGGCCGTGGTGCCGAGCTTCAGATACGTCGAGATCTCGGAGAGGTTCGCGTCGCCGATGATCACGTGCAGGCGGCGGTACTTCTCGGCGTCCGCGTGCGGTTCGTCGCGGGTGTTGATGATCGGGCGCTTGAGGGTGGTCTCCAGACCGACCTCGACCTCGAAGTAGTCGGCGCGCTGGCTGAGCTGGAAGCCGTGCTCGTGCCCGTCCTGGCCGATGCCGACGCGGCCCGCTCCGGTGACGACCTGGCGCGAGACGAAGAAGGGTGTCAGATGGCGCACGATGTCCGAGAAGGGGGTCTCCCGCTTCATCAGATAGTTCTCGTGCGTGCCGTAGGAGGCGCCCTTGTTGTCGGTGTTGTTCTTGTAGAGATGGATCGGCTGGGCGCCCGGGAGTTGGGCCGCGCGCTCCGCGGCCTCCGCCATGATGCGCTCGCCGGCCTTGTCCCACAGGACGGCGTCCATGGGGTTGGTGACCTCGGGGGAGCTGTACTCCGGGTGCGCGTGGTCGACGTAGAGCCGTGCGCCGTTGGTGAGGATGACATTGGCCAGGCCGATGTCCTCGTCGGTGAGCTGGCTGGAGTCGGCGGCCTCCCGGGCGAGGTCGAAGCCTCGCGCGTCCCGCAGCGGATTCTCCTCCTCGAAGTCCCAGCGGGCCCGCCTGGCCCGGTGCATCGCCGCCGCGTAGGCGTTGACGATCTGGGACGAGGTGAGCATGGCATTGGCGTTGGGGTGGCCGGGGACGGAGATCCCGTACTCCGTCTCGATGCCCATTACTCGCCGTACGGTCATGCGGCCCTCCTTGCCCGGCGGCGCCCTCGGTCGGGGGCACCGCTCAAGTACCGCTGGCGCTCCGGTGCGTGTGCGGTGCCCGTCCCCGCACTGCGCGACTCGGCGGTACCGAAGAGCCTAGAACGGCTTTGCGCTGGTGGGGAGATCATTTGCGTCATTGCCTCGCGCGCCCCTTGTTCGGTCATGGCCTGAAAAACAGTCGGCTGCGGGTACCCGCCGAGGGCACCCGCAGCCGCCCTGTTCTTACAGGTACTGACCGGTGTTCGCCACCGTGTCGATGGAGCGTCCGGTGTCGGCGCCCTGCTTCCCGGTGATGAGCGTACGGATGTAGACGATCCGTTCGCCCTTCTTTCCGGAGATCCGGGCCCAGTCGTCGGGGTTGGTGGTGTTGGGCAGGTCCTCGTTCTCCTTGAACTCGTCCACACACGCCTGGAGGAGGTGCGAGACGCGGATGCCCTTCTGCTTCTGGTCGAGGAAGTCCTTGATGGCCATCTTCTTGGCCCGGCCCACGATGTTCTCGATCATGGCGCCGGAGTTGAAGTCCTTGAAGTAGAGGACTTCCTTGTCACCGTTGGCGTAGGTGACCTCCAGGAAGCGGTTCTCCTCGGATTCCGTGTACATGTGCTCCACGGCCGTCTGGATCATGCTCTGGACGGTGGTGGTCTTGTCGCCGCTGTGCTCTCCGACGTCGTCGGGGTGGAGCGGGAGGCGCTCGGTGAGGTACTTGGCGAAGATGTCCTTGGCGGCCTCGGCGTCGGGACGTTCGATCTTGATCTTCACGTCCAGGCGGCCGGGGCGCAGGATGGCGGGGTCGATCATGTCCTCGCGGTTCGAGGCGCCGATGACGACCACGTTCTGCAGGCCTTCCACGCCGTCGATCTCGGCGAGCAGCTGGGGGACGATGGTGTTCTCCACGTCCGAGCTGACACCGGAACCACGGGTGCGGAAGAGGGACTCCATCTCGTCGAAGAAGACGATGACGGGAGTGCCTTCGCTGGCCTTCTCACGTGCACGCTGGAAGACGAGGCGGATCTGCCGCTCCGTCTCACCGACGTACTTGTTGAGGAGCTCGGGGCCCTTGATGTTGAGGAAGAAGCTCTTGCCGGTGGCCTGGCCGGTGACCTCGGCGACCTTTTTGGCCAGCGAGTTGGCGACGGCCTTGGCGATGAGCGTCTTGCCGCATCCGGGGGGCCCGTACAGCAGGACGCCCTTGGGCGGCCGCAGTTCGTGCTCCTTGAAGAGGTCGGGGTAGAGGTACGGCAGTTCGACCGCGTCGCGGATCATCTCGATCTGGCCGCCCAGACCGCCGATCTGCTCGTAGCCGATGTCGGGGACCTCTTCGAGGACGAGTTCCTCGACCTCGCTCTTCGGTACGACCTCGTAGACATAGCCGGAACGAGGTTCCAGCAGCAGGGCATCGCCGGGGCGGATGACGACGTCCAGGAGCGGCTCGGCGAGCCGTACCACCCGTTCCTCGTCGGTGTGCCCCTGCACGAGGGCGCGTTCGCCGTCCTCGAGGATCTCCTTGAGGGTGACGATGTCGCCGACGCTCTCGTACTCCATGGCCTCGACCACGTTGAGCGCTTCGTTGAGCATTACTTCCTGGCCGCGGCGGAGCTCTTCGAGTTCCACGCTTGGGCTGACGTTCACCCGGAGTTTGCGACCGCCGGTGAAGATGTCCGCTGTGCCGTCCTCGTTGGCCACGAGGAAGACACCGAAGCCGGCCGGCGGCTGTGCGAGCCGGTCGACTTCTTCCTTGAGGGCCACGATCTGGTCGCGGGCCTCACGGAGCGTGTTGGCGAGTCGCTCGTTCTGGGCGGACACCCCGGCCAGATTGGTCTGCAGCTCGACGATCCGCTCTTCGAGAATCCTCGTGTGTCGCGGAGAGTCGGCGAGCTTACGTCGCAGGACGGCGATCTCCTGCTCAAGGTAGGCAATCTGCCCGGACGGGTCGTCGGACCCTCGTCCCGGGCGGATGCCGCGGTTCATGTCGTCGTCGTGGGCTGCCACGGTCCTCACCTCCTCCAAGGGGAGCTGGACGCTTCCAGACCCTACCTGGGTGGGTGTCGATTGAAACCCCTAGATCACAAAGACTGTCAAGGTGTGTCGTCGGTCACCCAGCGCTCTCCCTCACGCCGTGTGGATACCCACTCAACGTGATTCAGAAGCGGACTGTTCCAAGGCCGGGTTGGTCAAAAACCTTCACGGCGGACGTGAGTTGCCGTGCGGACGGGTTCGACGCCCGATGGAAACCGGCCATGGTGCTCCTGACGGAGAGTGTCCATGCGGACAGTGTCCGTCATGCGGTGGCGTAAAACCTGAGATCGCGGAGAAAGGTCGTTCGGGCGGTCGGAGGTAGGGTCGAAGATGTTCAACACCCGGCGGAAACAGGAGACATCACCGTGCAGGACGAGGCCGCGGCCGACGGCGAGGCGCTGGAGGTCTGGATCGACCAGGACCTCTGTACCGGCGACGGGATCTGCGTCCAGTACGCCCCCGAGGTCTTCGAGCTGGACATCGACGGTCTGGCCTATGTGAAGAGCCCGGACGACGAGCTGTTGCAGGACAAGGGCGCCACCACGCTCGTACCGCTGCCGCTGTTGGTCGATGTCGTGGACTCCGCCAAGGAGTGCCCCGGTGACTGCATCCATGTGCGCCGGGTCGCGGACCGGGTCGAGGTGTACGGGCCCGACGCGGCCTGAGGTTCAGCGGGTCGTCGTCAGACGTTCTGGGCGTTGCCGGGGGTGGAGCGGACGAACTTGCCGTTCTGCCACTGCCACTTGGCGGTTTCTTTCACGTCGGGGCAGCAACTGGGCACGTCCGCCGTCGAGTAGCCGAGCAGTGTCGCGAGGACCGCGCCGTCGCGTACGGCGAAGGTGGTGACGGTCTCGCGAGCCTTCGGGGCGACCAGGGTGGCGACGACGCGCGGCTTGGCGGCTCCGGCGCCCCGGGTGAGGACGTAGACGCCGTCGGGCGGGGTGCCCATGCCCGCGTCGCAGTGGACCACGGCGACCGTCTCCGGCCGGCCGTCGCCGTCGAGGTCTCCGGATGCCTTCTTCTGTACGACGGCCTTCACGGGGCCGCAGTCGAGGGGGAAGGCAACTCCTGTGGTCGCGGGGGCCGCGGCGGCGGGCGCGGACTTGGTCTGCGGGCCGGCGGCCTGGGCGGCGTGCGCGGAGTCGGGCTGCAGGCCCGAGGAGAGGGCCACGACACCGGCGAGAGCCGTGGCGGTGGCGACCCAGTGGATGGGGCGGGTGTTCGTGTGTGCCAGTTCCAGTTCCGGGACGGCGGAGTGCTGCACTAGGAGTGTCTCCTGTGAGGGCTGTGCCGGTGGGGGTGGCCTGCATGCTGCCACACGGCACGGTGCGGGGGAACGGCGGGGTCGACAGTTCGTTCGCCCGGTCACACGGGAGAGTCCGGCGGGGTGTCGGTACGTCAGAACGAAGACGCCGTGGCTGAGTTCCCGGAGACTTTCGGGAACTCAGCCACGGCGTTCGTGCGTTGAGTGCGGCACAGGGCCGCCCTTGCGTGCGGCTCAGCGGCCGGCCGCGCCGCCACCGTCGGCGTTCGGGCCGGTGTAGTCGTCGCCGTAGGCACCCTTGGAAGGGCGGCGTCGGCGCATCGGCGGCTCGACGCCGTCCGCGAGGCGGCGGGCGGTGAGGAGGAAGCCGGTGTGGCCGATCATCCGGTGGTCGGGGCGGACGGCCAGGCCCTCGACGTGCCAGTTGCGGAGCATCGTCTCCCAGGCGGTCGGCTCGTTGAAGGAGCCGATCTCGCGGATGGACTCGACGGTCCGCGCGAGCTGGGTGGTGGTCGCGACGTAGCAGCACAGGATGCCGCCGGGCACGAGGGCCTTGGAGACGGCCTCCAGGCACTCCCAGGGGGCGAGCATGTCGAGGATGACGCGGTCCACGTCCAGGTCGGACAGGTTGTCCTGGAGGTCGCCGACGGTGAGCTGCCAGGCGGGGTGCGGGCCGCCGAAGTAGCGCTCCACGTTCTGCTGGGCGATCTCGGCGAAGTCCTCGCGGCGCTCGTAGGAGTGCAGCATGCCCTGGTCGCCGATGGCGCGCAGCAGGAAGCTGCTGAGCGAGCCGGAGCCCACGCCTGCTTCCACGACGCGGGCGCCGGGGAAGATGTCCGCGAAGGCCAGGATCTGCCCCGCGTCCTTGGGGTAGACCACGGCGGCGCCGCGGGGCATGGACAGGACGTAGTCGGGGAGCAGGGGGCGCAGCGCGAGGTAGGCGACGTTTCCGGTGGTGCGGACAACGCTGCCCTCGGGAGCACCGATCAGTTCGTCGTGCGGGAAGGAACCCTTGTGGGTGTGGAAATTCTTCCCGGCTTCGAGCGTGAACGTGTAGTGGCGGCCCTTGGGGTCGGTCAGCTGAACCTGGTCCCCGACCTTGAAGGGCCCGCGCCTGCGGGCGGCACCGGTCGGTTCGGACATGTGACCAGCGTACCGGCGTTTGTGGGGGCCGCCGACCACGCGCGCGTGCCTCAGTTGGGGCGGGCCATGGCCTTCACGAAGGCGCGCTCGACGTCGGCGGCGGACAGGACGCCGTAGATCTCGCCGGTCTCCTCGACCACGAGGTACTCGGTGGCGGGGGTGGCGCGCAGGGCGTCCAGGAGGTCCTCTCCGGCGAGCTCCGCGGAGACGCGCATGCCGTCCGTGAGGTCCTGGGCGAGGCCGCTGACGACGACCCAGGGGCGGCGGTGTTCGGGGACGCCGACGATGGCGGCCTCGCGGACGAGGGAGAGGGGCTGGCCGTCGGCGTCGACGACGACCAGGGCGCGGGCGCCGGCGGCATTGGCGCGGCGCAGGGCCTCGGAGAGCGGGGTGTTGGTCTCGACGGGGACCGCGCGGCGGGTGAGGTTGCGGGCGCGCAGTTCCGGGAGGTGCTCGCGCAGTCGGGCCATACGGAGGCTGTTGCCGGCGCCGGTCCAGATGATCGCGGCGAGGATCGCGGCGAGCAGGGCGTCGGTGACGGTGTCCATGCCGCTGATGTCCTCGGTGTTGGTACCGAGGGCGCCGGTCTGGGTGAGCAGCGGCAGGCCGATCAGGACGGAGACGGCGAGGGCGCGGCCGACCCAGGCGGCGGCGATGGTGCCGCTCATGGGCCTGCCGGTGATCTTCCAGACGACCGCGCGGAGCATGCGGCCGCCGTCGAGGGGCAGGCCGGGCAGGAGGTTGAAGGCGGCCACGATGAGGTTGGAGACCATCAGGCCGGCCAGCAGGACGCCCGGGACGGTGCCGGGTTCGACGGGCAGCATGGCCAGGTAGAAGACGCCCGAGAGGATCAGCGAGAGCAGCGGGCCGACGAAGGCCAGCACGAACTCCCTGCCGGGGGTCTCGGCCTCCTTCTCGATCTCGGAGACACCGCCGAAGAACTGCAACTGGATGCGGCGGACCGGGAGTTTGAAGCGGAGCGCGGCGACGGTGTGGGCGAGTTCGTGCACCAGGACCGAGCCGTAGAAGGCGACCGCGAAGAAGAGGGCCACGAGGTAGCGGGCGGCGCCGAGTTCGGGCAGCACGCGATCGAGTTGGCCGCCGAACACCCAGGTGATGAGCGCGGCTACGAGGAACCAGCTGGGGGCCACGTAGACGGGCACGCCGAAGGGCCGCCCCATCAGCAGGCCGCCGCCGGGCTCCTTGGGGCGCTGTGGGGGGCGGCCCTTGGCGATGGGGCTGGGGGTGGAGGTGGATTCGGGTCGGGCGTGGGGGTCTGTGTGGGCGTAGGGGAGGTTGGGGTGGCTCGGCTGGTCGGCGCCGTGCTCGTTGCCCGTGGGCGTGCCGTCACGTTTCGGCTCGCCGTTCAGGTGAGCGGGCGGCGTGTTGGGCCGGCCATGGTCCTGTGCGGTCGCCTCGGGCGCCGTGTGCTGGGGTGTGGCGGGGTCGGTGGACCCTGAGGGCGTCGGCGTCTCGGCAGCGCTGTTCTCGGCGGACTCGGAGGACTCGGACGGTGTTCCCGGCTCCGTACTGGGCCCTGCTGCGGGCGCGAGCGGTGTGACCTGCTCCGAGCTGTCGTCCCGATCGGTGTGCTCGATCGACGTGCTCGCCTCCCCGGGCTCCCCGGACGATGGCTTCGCGGTCCCGTGTTCCTGGGGCGATGAGTCGGGGTTCTGGTGGGCGGAGTCGTCCGGTTTCGGTTCGGGAGTGCCGGGGTCGGTGGTCGGGGTCGTGGCACCCGGGGCGTGTTCGGTCGGCTCGTTGGTGCCGGACCGCGGCTGCCCGCTCCCGCCGCTCTCGTCCACGGTGTCCCCTCGTTCGAAGCATCCTCCGCGCCAGCCGGGCGGAGGGGTCTCGGGTCGATGGTATGCGGCGGTCGCGACGCGTTCCGCCCCGGCACCCCCCGCGTTTCCCCGGCCGTCGCGGGTGCGTCGGGCGGGATCGGGTCACTGTCAGTGGCGGGCCGTAAGGTTCGTGGGCATGGAGACCAGTGCGGAGGGCGTCGCGGGGACAGTCGGCGACGAGGGCGCGGCGGCGGGGCCGACCGCGGCGGTGACGGTGGAGACGGGGACGGTGGGCGTGGTCGGGCGCGTGGCCATAGCGCCCGCCTCGTTGTCGCCCTCGCGTGCCAGTGACTTCATGCAGTGCCCGTTGTTGTACCGGTTCCGGGTGATCGACCGGCTGCCCGAGAAGCCCAGCGAGGCGGCGACCAGGGGGACCCTGGTGCACTCGGTGCTGGAGCGGCTCTTCGACGCGCCGGCGGCCGAGCGCACGGCGCCGCGGGCCAAGTCGCTGATCCCCGGGCAGTGGGACCGGTTGCGGGAGTCCCGGCCGGAGGTCGTGGAGCTGTTCGCCGATGATCCGGAGGGCGAACGGCTGGCGCGCTGGCTCGGGGAGGCGGAGCGGCTGGTCGAGCGGTGGTTCTCGCTGGAGGATCCGACACGGCTGGAGCCCGCCGAGCGGGAGATGTTCGTCGAGGCCGAGCTGGATTCGGGACTGAAGCTGCGCGGGATCATCGACCGGGTCGATGTGGCGCCCACGGGTGATGTGCGGATCGTCGACTACAAGACGGGCAAGGCGCCTCGGCCCGAGTATGCCGAGGGTGCGCTGTTCCAGATGAAGTTCTACGCCCTGGTGGTCTGGCGGCTGAAGCAGGTCGTTCCGCGTCGGCTCCAGCTGGTGTATCTGGGCAGTGGGGACGTCGTGACGTACGACCCCGTCATCGCCGACCTGGAGCGGGTGGAGCGCAAGCTGCTGGCCCTGTGGGAGGCGATCCGGCTGGCCACGGAGACCGGCGAGTGGCGCCCGCGCCCGACCAAGCTGTGCGGCTGGTGCGACCACCAGTCGGTGTGCCCGGAGTTCGGCGGCACTCCCCCGCCGTATCCGTTGCCGGTACGGAGGGCTGACGGGGGTTCTGGCGGGGGTTCGGGGGCGGGCGTTTCCGCTGAAGGTGTGGAGGTGGTCGGCGGTGCTTCCGCTGCAGGTCCGGAGGTGGTGGACGGTGTTTCTGCCGGGGAGGCCAAGGGTGTAGGTGGCGTTCCCGCCAGCGGGCCGGGAGCTGCGGACGGCCTCTCCGGCACGGGGTCTTAGGCGACGGACGGACTCTTCACCTGGTGTCTGTACGGAGGGGACTGCGTCTCGGTGCGAGGCACCCAGCGGTCTCTTCCAGGGGCCGGTGGCTGCGGACGATCCCTCAAGGCACGGGGCTGGGTTGCCAACCGTGTCACCGCCCTGGGCCGGGGGCGACGGGGCGGACGGGGGCGCCAGGGCGGCGGGCGGTACTTCCGTTGGAGGTCCGGAGATCGCGGTCGGTATTTCCGGACCTCCGGCACGGGTGCGAAGCGCCCGAGGGGGTTTCCGCCGCGCGTCCAGAGACGCAGGGCGGTGTTTCCGCCGGAGGGGCGGAGGCGCCGCGCATATCCCCGGGTGGGGAGCCCGAGGTGCCGCACGCCGTCCTCATCGGGGAGTTGGAGGCTTCGGACGATCTCTCTGCCGGGGAGTCACGGGGGACGGACGAACCTCGCGCCGGGGGCCGTAGTAAACCGCGTCCCCTTCAGAAGCCCTGACACCGCGAACCGCGTTCCATCCTGAAGTCGGCCCCGTCCCCCACCGGGCCACCCCGTAGCCGCCCGCAAGGCCGGTCGAGTCGAGTGGCGGTGCGCAGGGCAGAATGGGGCCGGGCTAGCGAAGGAGATTCACGTGGCCATCCGCGTCCTACTGGTTGATGACCAGCCGCTGCTGCGAACCGGGTTCCGGATGATTCTGGAGGCGGAGCAGGATCTCGCGGTCGTCGGCGAGGCCGGTGACGGACTGCAGGCGCTCGACCAGGTGCGGGCTCTGCAGCCCGATGTGGTGCTGATGGACATCCGTATGCCGCGGATGGACGGGGTGGAGGCGACCCGGCAGATCACCGGTCCCGGGCGGGACGGTCCGGCGAAGGTGCTGGTGCTGACCACGTTCGACCTCGACGAGTACGTCGTGGAGGCGTTGCGGGCCGGTGCCAGTGGCTTCCTGCTCAAGGACGCGCCGGCGAACGAACTCGTGCAGGCGATCCGGGTGGTGGCCTCCGGTGAGGCCATGCTCGCGCCCAGCATCACGCGGCGGCTGCTCGACAAGTACGCCAGCCATCTGCCGTCGGGTGACGAGCCCGTCCCGGACGCCCTGCACACGTTGACCGAGCGTGAGGTCGAGGTGCTGAAGCTGGTGGCGCGCGGGCTGTCGAACGCCGAGATCGCCGCCGATCTCTTCGTCAGCGAGACCACCGTCAAGACGCACGTGGGGCACGTCCTCACCAAACTGGGCCTGCGGGACCGGGTGCAGGCCGCGGTGTACGCGTACGAGAGTGGTCTGGTGCGTCCCGGCGCGCAGTAGCCGCAGTAGCCGTCGTAGTCGCAGCAGGCAGCCGTATGTACGAAGAGGGCGCCCCTTCCTGACAGGGCGCCCTCTTCTGTGTGTGCGGGCCCGGGTCAGCTGCTGCCGTGTCCGGTCCACAGGCCGGTGGCCAGTCCCGCCGGAGTCGGCGGGGCTGGCCACTGGTCGAGCTTGAGTACTGCGTGTGCCGGTCGGAGCGTCAGTTGCCCACGCCGCGGCCCAGCTCCCAGAGCTGGAGGGTCGAGGAGGAGTTGAGCACGTATGCGGTGCCCGTGACGTCGTCGCGGGCGGCGACGTACTGCTTGCCCTGCCACAGCGGGATCAGCGGGACGTCGGTGGCGACGATGTCCTGAATGGCCGTGAGGCTCTTGGACGCGGCGAGCCGGTCGGCCTCGCGGCGGGACTCCGGGATCAGGGTGCTCCTGATCTTGGTGCTGACGTACGGCGAGCCGAGGGTGTTGTCCTTGTCGAGGAAGGGCGCGAGGTAGTTGTCGGCGTCGGGGAAGTCCGGGAACCAGCCCATCCCGTAGACGTCGTACTTGCCCTTCTGCTCGGCCGGGCGGAACGTCGCCCAGGGGGTGCCCTTGATGCTGACGTCGAACAGGCCGCTGTCGTTGAGCTGCTTCTGGAGCTGCTCGAACTCTTCCTTGGTGGCCGAGCCGTAGTGGTCGGTCGTGTAGTTCAGGGTCAGCTTCACCGGAGTGGTGATGTTGGCCGCTTCCATCAGCGTCTTGGCCTTGGAGACGCTCGGGTCGCCGTACTTGTTGAAGAACGAGTTCGAGTGGCCCGTGATGGTCGCCGGGACCATGGAGTAGAGCGGCTCGGCCTCGGTGCCGTAGACCTTGGAGACGAGTTCGCCGCGGTCGATGATCTGGGCCATCGCCTCGCGTACGGCCTTGGTCTTCACGGTCGGGGCGTTGGTGTTGAAGCCCAGGTAGCGGATTTCGAGGCCGGGCATCTCGACGAGGTCGACGTCGCCGTCCGTGTCGTCGCTGAGCTTCTGGATCTGCTCCGGCGTCATGGTGCGCGTCATGACGTCGATGTCGCCCTTGTTGATGGCGCTGCCCATGGCGTCGGCGTCCGCGAAGGTACGCATCTCGACCTTGGTGTTGTTCACCTTCAAAGCACCCTTGTAATTGGGGTTCTTGGTGAACGTGGCCGTGGTGATCGCGTCGTCCTTCTTCGCGACCGAGAGGGTGTACGGGCCGGAGCCGTCGATGTCGAAACCGTCGCGCAGCTTGTCCTTCTGGTAGTCGTCCGGATTCACGATGCCGGCGACGGGAGTGGACAGCTTGTACGGGAACGTGGCGTCGGCCGTCTTCAGGTGGAAGATGACTTCGCGGTCGCCCTGGGTCTCGACGGTGTCGACGGTGGACAGCAGGGCGAACACACCGCTGTCGGCCTTGATGCGCATCGCGCGGTCGACGGAGTACTTCACATCTTCCGCGGTGATCTTGTCGCCGTTGGCGAACTTCAGACCCTCGCGCAGGGTGCAGGCGTAGCGCTCGTTGCCGGTGTCGGTGAAGCCGCACTTCTCGGCGGCCTCGGGCACCGGGTCGCCCTCGCCCTTGGGCTGGATCATCAGGGTCTGCACGGTCTGGCGCAGGATGTTCCAGGTGCCGACGTCGTAGGCGTAGGCGGGGTCGAGCGGCGCCGGAGCGTCCTTCGTCGCCTCGAACCGGTCCGTGGTGCCGACGATGATCGCATCGTCGCTGGAACTCCCGCTGCCGGAGCCGCCACACGCGGCGAGCACCGGCGCGAGCAGGCCGACGACGGCCGGCAGCACCAAAGTCTTGCGGTTCATGCGGGAGTTTCTCCAGAGCTGTTCGAGTCCGTGTACCCGACATACATGGGGTGGTGATGTCGATCACGGGGGTAAGGGCGATGTTCTCGCGTTGAGATTAGTCCGGACCCGCACGGGGGTTCACGGTCACCGTAGTTGAGTTCCCATCACGCAGCGGAACCGGCTGTGGACAGACCGAAAACCCGTCGAGGGAAGGATTAGTGCAGGGTTTCACCAATCGGGACACAAGGGTGCGTGATCGGCCTCGGAAATGGGGTGAACAGCACAGGGCGACGACGATGTCGACCCTCCGGCACGTGGGGAACCTCACACGCTTCAACTCGGTTGGAGAGCAACGGAATTCGGCCGGTCGGCCGGGTCCGAATTCCTTTCCCATTGGCACCATTGGACTTTGCACGCTCGGTGAACAGCTGGCGCATTTCCGTCATCAGTCGGCCATCAGTCCGCGCAGAAATGCCAGGTCGACGACTTCCAGCGAGGTCACGACGGTGCGCCGGACGGCCGGGGCGATGGGCGCCACGGACGGCACGGCCACCACCAGGCAGCCCGCCGCCTCCGCCGCCGCGACACCGGTCGCGGTGTCCTCCACGACGGCACAGCGGGCCGGGTCGACGCCGAGTCCGGCGGCGGCCAGCAGATACGGGTCGGGGTACGGCTTGGTACGCGCCACCTCGTCGCCGGCCACCGTCAGCGCGAAGTGCTGGGGGCCGAGCGCGGTCAGGACGCGGTCGATGATGCGCCGGTGCGAGGCGGAGACCAGGGCCGTGGGGATCTCGTACTCCGCCAGCTCGGCCAGGAGTCTGGCGGCGCCCGGCATCAGCGGCAGGGCCCGCCCGATGCGGTCCTCGAAGCCCGCGTTGAGCAGGACGGACAGTTCGGCGAGGGCGATGTCGGCGCCGGTGGCCTCGATCAGGAAGCCGGCGCTGCGGGTCATGGGGCCGCCGACCACGACATGGCGCCAGGAGTCGTCGAGGGTGTGTCCGAGGGCGGCGAAGACCTCGACCTCGACGTCCCACCAGAAGCCCTCGGTGTCCACCAGGGTGCCGTCCATGTCGAGGAGTACGGCCTGGAGTGCTGAGCCTTCGGCCGTACGGGTTCCGAGCGCGGGGACCGTGCTGGTCATCCTGGCGCACCTCCTTGAGGGACGATCAGGCCGGCCGCCCCTGATACCTACAAGGGCGACCGGCCTGCGGTGGACCGACCAGTGTACGACTTATCCGATCAGTGTGCTCGTCCGTTCCGTGCGCCTGTGGATTCAGCGCTCGGAGGTCGCTCAGCGCGCGTTGAAGTACTTCGCCTCCGGGTGGTGGATGACGATCGCGTCCGTGGACTGCTCCGGGTGCAGCTGGAACTCCTCCGAGAGGTGGACGCCGATGCGCTCCGGCTCCAGCATGGCGGCGATCTTCGCGCGGTCCTCCAGGTCGGGGCAGGCGCCGTAGCCGAGGGAGAAGCGGGCGCCGCGGTACTTGAGGGCGAACATGTCCTCGACGTCGGTGGGGTCCTCGCCGGCGAAGCCGAGTTCGGACCGCACGCGCGCGTGCCAGTACTCGGCGAGCGCCTCGGCCAACTGGACGGACAGGCCGTGCAGTTCGAGGTAGTCGCGGTAGGAGTTCGCCTCGAAGAGCTTCGCGGTCTCCTCGCCGATGCGGTTGCCCATGGTGACGATCTGGAAGCCGACGACGTCGGTCTCGCCGGACTCCTCCGGGCGGAAGAAGTCGGCCAGGCAGAGACGGCGGCCGCGGCGCTGGCGCGGGAAGGTGAAGCGGGTGCGCTCGTTGCCCTCGTCGTCCAGGATGATCAGGTCGTCGTCCTTGGACACGCAGGGGAAGTAGCCGTAGACGACGGCCGCTTCGAGCAGGTTGTCGGTCTGGAGCTTGTCCAGCAGGCCGCGCAGGCGGGGGCGGCCCTCGGTCTCGACGAGTTCCTCGTAGGTCGGTCCGTCGCCCGTGCGGGCCTGCTTGAGGCCCCACTGGCCCTTGAAGAGGGCGCCCTCGTCCAGCCAGGACGCGTACTCCTTGAGCTGGATGCCCTTGATGACCCGGGTGCCGCGGAACGGCGCCTCGGGGATCGGGTTGTCGATGGACACGTCGGAGCGGACGTGGCCCTCCTCGGGGCGCTCCTCGACCTCTGTGACGGCCGCCGTCGCCCGCACCCTGCGCTGCTTGAGCTCGGGCAGCTTCGCGCCGGGCACACCGCGCTTGACGCCGATCAGGGCGTCCATCAGGCGCAGGCCCTCGAACGCGTCGCGGGCGTAACGGACTTCGCCCTCGTAGATCTCGTGCAGGTCCTGCTCGACGTAGGCGCGGGTCAGCGCGGCGCCGCCCAGGATGACCGGGTAGTCGGCGGCCATCTTGCGCTGGTTGAGCTCCTGGAGGTTCTCCTTCATGATCACCGTGGACTTGACCAGGAGGCCGGACATGCCGATGACGTCCGCGCGGTGCTCCTCGGCGGCTTCCAGGATCGCGGAAACCGGCTGCTTGATGCCGAGGTTGACGACGTTGTAGCCGTTGTTGGACAGGATGATGTCGACGAGGTTCTTGCCGATGTCGTGGACGTCGCCGCGCACCGTGGCGAGCACGATGGTGCCCTTGCCCTCGGCGTCCGACTTCTCCATGTGCGGTTCGAGATAGGCGACCGCGGTCTTCATGACCTCGGCGGACTGGAGCACGAACGGCAGCTGCATCTGGCCGGAGCCGAACAGTTCGCCGACGACCTTCATGCCGTCCAGGAGTGTCGCGTTGACGATGTCGAGAGCGGGACGGGTCTCCAACGCCTCGGCCAGGTCGGTCTCCAGGCCGTTCTTCTCGCCGTCGATGATCCGCCGCTTGAGCCGCTCGTCCAGCGGGAGGGCGGCCAGCTCCTCGGCGCGGCCCGCCGTCCGGGACTTGGTGGTGGCTCCCTCGAAGAGGGCCATCAGCTTCTGGAGCGGGTCGTAGCCCTCTGCGCGGCGGTCGTAGACCAGGTCGAGGGCCGTCTGCACCTCTTCCTCGGTGAAGCGGGCGATCGGGAGGATCTTCGAGGCGTGCACGATCGCCGAGTCGAGGCCCGCCTTGACGCATTCGTCGAGGAAGACGGAGTTGAGCAGGACGCGGGCGGCCGGGTTGAGGCCGAAGGAGATGTTGGACAGGCCCAGCGTGGTCTGCACGTCCGGGCGGCGGGCCTTGAGGCGGCGGATCGCCTCGATGGTGGCGATGCCGTCGCCGCGGGACTCCTCCTGGCCGGTGCAGATGGTGAAGGTCAGGGTGTCGATGAGGATGTCCGACTCGTGGATGCCCCAGTTCGTCGTGAGGTCCTCGATCAGCCGCTCGGCGATGGCGACCTTGTGCTCCGGGGTGCGGGCCTGGCCCTCCTCGTCGATGGTCAGCGCGATGAGGGCGGCGCCGTGTTCCTGCGCCAGCCTGGTGACCTTCGCGAAGCGGGACTCGGGGCCGTCGCCGTCCTCGTAGTTGACGGAGTTGATGACCGCGCGGCCACCGATCTTCTCCAACCCGGCCCGGATGACCGGGACTTCGGTGGAGTCCAGGACGATCGGCAGGGTGGAGGCGGTGGCGAAGCGGCCGGCCAGTTCCTCCATGTCGGCGACGCCGTCGCGGCCGACGTAGTCCACGCAGAGGTCCAGCATGTGGGCGCCCTCGCGGATCTGGTCGCGGGCCATCTCCACGCAGTCGTCCCAGCGGGCGTCCAGCATGGCCTCGCGGAACTTCTTCGAGCCGTTGGCGTTCGTACGCTCGCCGATCGCCATGTAGGCGGTGTCCTGGCGGAACGGGACCGTCTGGTAGAGCGACGCGGCGCCCGGCTCGGGCTGGGGGTGACGCTCGGTGGGCGTGGCCTCGCGGACGCGCTCGACGAGCTGGCGCAGGTGCTCGGGGGTCGTACCGCAGCAGCCGCCGACCAGGTTCAGGCCGTAGTCGTGGACGAAGTGCTGCTGGGCGTCCGCCAGGCCCTCGGGGTCGAGCGGGAAGTGGGCGCCGTCCTTGGTGAGGATGGGCAGGCCCGCGTTCGGCATGCAGAGCAGCGGGGTGCGGGAGTGGCGGGCGAGATAGCGCAGGTGCTCGCTCATCTCGGCGGGGCCCGTCGAGCAGTTCAGGCCGATCATGTCGATGCCGAGGGGTTCGAGCGCGGTCAGCGCGGCGCCGATCTCGGAGCCCAGGAGCATGGTGCCGGTGGTCTCGAAGGCCATGGAGACCAGCAGGGGTACGTCGACGCCGGTCGCCTCCATGGCGCGGCGGGCGCCCAGGATCGACGACTTGGTCTGGAGGAGGTCCTGGGTGGTCTCGACGATCAGGGCGTCGGCGCCGCCGGCGAGCAGGCCCTCGGCGTTCGCCTGGAAGCCGTCGCGGAGGGTGGCGTAGCCGATGTGGCCGAGGGTGGGCAGCTTGGTGCCGGGGCCGATGGAGCCGAGGACCCAGCGCTGGCGGCCGTCGCGGGCGGTGAAGTCGTCGGCGGTCTCGCGGGCGATGCGGGCGCCGGACTCGGAGAGTTCGTGGACGCGCTCGGGGATGTCGTACTCGGCCATGGCGGAGTGGTTCGCGCCGAAGGTGTTCGTCTCGACGCAGTCCACGCCGACGCCGAAGTACTCCTCGTGGACCGAGCGGACGATGTCCGGGCGGGTGATGTTCAGGATCTCGTTGCAGCCTTCGAGGTTCTCGAAGTCCTCGATGGTGGGGTCCTGTGCCTGGAGCATGGTGCCCATGGCTCCGTCGGCGACCACCACGCGGGTGGCGAGTGCCTCTCGGAGCGCGGACACACGGGTCCGGCTGTCAGCAGAAGGGGTCAGTGGCGACGAGGCCATGAAAGGGGCTCCCTGGAGTGCGACGGCTGTCGGCTTTGCGGCTTCCCCGGGAACCTCTCACGGAACTCCCCGGGGAGCGTGCACGTCGCCAGCGTAACGGGGTCGGGCGGGAGCGTGCTTGAAGCGTCCATGGGACGGACCGGGGTGACGGAGCGGCGGACCGAGGTGACGGGCGGGTCGACGCCGTCTAGGTTCTCGCGACAAGTGGCGCAACAGGAGACGTGACCGGAATCAGCCGACCATTAGCGGGAGGTCGGCATGGACCGGTAGTGTTCGACATTGCCGAACGGCGGCAGCGACGTCGCGCGTCGACGGTCGAACGGGACGGAGGCAGTACGGCGATGGCACGGAACATCCAGTCGCTCGAACGGGCGGCCGCGATGCTGCGCCTGCTCGCGGGCGGCGAGCGACGGCTCGGCCTCTCGGACATCGCCTCGTCGCTCGGTCTCGCCAAGGGCACGGCCCACGGCATCCTGCGCACCCTCCAGCAGGAGGGCTTCGTCGAGCAGGACGACGTCTCCGGGCGCTATCAGCTCGGCGCCGAACTGCTGCGCCTGGGCACCACCTACCTCGACGTCCACGAGCTGCGGGCCCGCGCCCTGGTGTGGACGGACGACCTGGCCCGCTCCAGCGGCGAAAGCGTGCACCTGGGAGTGCTGCATCAGCACGGCGTCCTGATCGTGCACCACGTCTTCCGCCCCGACGACAGCCGGCAGGTCCTGGAGATCGGGGCCATGCAGCCGCTGCACTCGACGGCCCTGGGCAAGGTGCTGTCGGCCTTCGACCCGGTCGCGCACAGCGAGGCCCTGGAGGCCGACCGCAAGCCCTTCACCGACCGCACGGTGTCCGAGCTCGCCGACTTCGAGCACATCCTCGACGTCACGCGCGCGCGTGGGTACGCGGCCGACGTCGAGGAGACCTGGGAGGGCGTCGCGTCCATCGCCGCCCCCATCCACGACCGGCGGCGCATGCCGGTCGGCGCGGTCGGCATCACCGGGGCCGTGGAGCGGCTGTGCCGGTCGGACGAGGAGGGTGCGCTGCGCCCCGAGCTGATCGCCGCGGTACGGGACTGCGCCCGCGCGGTGTCGCGGGATCTGGGCGCCGGGCGGTTCTGACCCCGCCGGACCCCAGCGGACCCAACCGGGACCCCACCGGATTCACAGCAAAAAGACCGGAACGCCCCAGGGGGGCGTTCCGGTCTTAGTCGTACCCTTGACGACAAAGTCGGCCAAAACGCCAAATCACCACACACGGTGTCCACCTGACTGCCGTCCGCATCGATCACGCGATCGATAGCCCACAGCAATCAATAACGATCGTGTTTTCGATAACAGCACTCTTGACGCGCCTGTAACACCGGAGCAAGACTCCCGTCCATCGGTCGGCATTGTCGAACACCTACCGGCAATACGCGCTAGAGTGTGGCAACGCCAAAGGCCGGCATCGCTCTCACCCCCGAGGGCGCACGAACCCCCGGCGGGACCCGGGGTTCGGCTTCCCTGGACGAAGGACAAAGGAGTCGCGGGTGTCCAGCTCCGACATCTTCATCGGCGAGACCATAGGTACCGCCGTGCTCATCCTGCTGGGCGGTGGCGTCTGCGCCGCCGTCACGCTGAAGGCCTCCAAGGCCCGTAACGCCGGCTGGCTCGCCATCGCCTTCGGGTGGGGTTTCGCCGTCATGACGGCCGTGTACATCTCGGCACCGCTCTCCGGTGCCCACCTCAACCCGGCCGTGACGCTCGCACTCGCGATCAAGGACGGTGGCTGGGACAACGTCCCGATCTACTGGGCCGGGCAGCTGCTCGGCGCCATGATCGGCGCGACCCTGGTCTGGGTGGCCTACTACGGCCAGTTCCAGGCCCATCTCACGGACAAGGAGATCGTCGGCGAGCCGACGGCCAAGTCCGTGGAGGCCGAGGAGAAGGGCGCGGGCCCGGTCCTGGGCATCTTCTCCACCGGTCCCGAGGTCCGCAACGTGGTGCAGAACCTCGCCACGGAGATCATCGGCACCGTCGTCCTGATCCTCGCCATCCTGACGCAGGGTCTGAACGCCAACGGCAACGGTCTCGGCACCCTGGGCGCCCTGATCACCGCGTTCGTGGTCGTCTCCATCGGTCTGTCGCTCGGCGGCCCGACCGGTTACGCGATCAACCCGGCCCGTGACCTGGGCCCGCGCATCGTGCACGCGCTCCTGCCGCTGCCGAACAAGGGCGGTTCCGACTGGAGCTACGCCTGGATCCCGGTCGTCGGTCCGCTGATCGGCGGCGCGATCGCTGCGGGTATCTACAACCTCGCCTTTGCTTAGAACCGGATGAGAACCGGAACTCCGAGCACTGAAGCAGCAGTAGAACCAGTCCTCATGACCACGGAACCCCTCAGGAGCACACAGTGACCGACGCGCACACCGCCGGACCGTTCATCGCGGCCATCGACCAGGGCACGACCTCCAGCCGCTGCATCGTCTTCGACCGGGACGGCCGTATCGTCTCCGTCGACCAGAAGGAGCACGAGCAGATCTTCCCGAAGCCGGGCTGGGTCGAGCACAACGCCACCGAGATCTGGACCAACGTCCAGGAAGTCGTCGCCTCCGCCATCGAGAAGGCCGGGATCACCCGCGACGACATCAAGGCCATCGGCATCACCAACCAGCGCGAGACGACTCTCCTCTGGGACAAGAACACCGGTGAGCCCGTCCACAACGCCATCGTCTGGCAGGACACCCGCACCGACGCGCTCTGCAAGGAACTGGGCCGCAACGTCGGCCAGGACCGCTTCCGCCGCGAGACCGGCCTGCCGCTGGCGAGCTACTTCGCCGGACCCAAGGCCCGCTGGCTGCTCGACAACGTCGAGGGGCTGCGCGAGCGCGCCGAGGCCGGCGACATCCTCTTCGGCACCATGGACAGCTGGGTCATCTGGAACCTGACGGGCGGTGTGAACGGCGGCAGGCACGTCACCGACGTCACCAACGCCTCCCGCACCATGCTGATGAACCTGCACACCATGGAGTGGGACGAGAAGATCGCCGAGTCCATCGGCGTCCCGCTGAACATGCTGCCCGAGATCCGCTCCTCCGCCGAGGTCTACGGCGAGGTCACCGGCGGCCGCCTCGGCGACGTGCTCGGCGGCATCCCGGTCGCCTCCGCGCTCGGCGACCAGCAGGCGGCCCTGTTCGGCCAGACCTGTTTCGCCGAGGGCGAGGCCAAGTCGACGTACGGCACCGGCACCTTCCTGCTGATGAACACCGGCGAGAAGCCCGTCAACTCGTACAACGGCCTGCTCACCACGGTCGGTTACCGCATCGGCGACCAGAAGGCGGTCTACGCCCTCGAAGGTTCGATCGCCGTCACCGGTTCGCTGGTGCAGTGGATGCGCGACCAGATGGGCCTCATCTCCACCGCCGCCGAGATCGAGACGCTCGCGCTCACGGTCGAGGACAACGGCGGCGCCTACTTCGTGCCGGCCTTCTCCGGTCTGTTCGCCCCGTACTGGCGCTCCGACGCCCGCGGTGTGATCGCCGGTCTGACCCGGTACGTCACCAAGGCGCACCTCGCGCGCGCCGTCCTGGAGGCCACGGCCTGGCAGACCCGTGAGATCACCGACGCCATGACGAAGGACTCCGGCGTCGAGCTCGCGGCGATCAAGGTCGACGGCGGCATGACCTCCAACAACCTGCTGATGCAGACGCTCTCCGACTTCGTGGACGCCCCCGTGGTGCGCCCGATGGTCGCCGAGACCACCTGCCTCGGCGCCGCCTACGCCGCCGGTCTCGCCGTCGGCTTCTGGACCAGCACCGACGACCTGCGTGCCAACTGGCGCCGGGCCGCCGAGTGGACCCCCAACATGGCCGCGGAGAAGCGCGACCGTGAGTACAAGAGCTGGCTCAAAGCCGTGGAGCGGACCATGGGCTGGCTCGACGACGAGGAGTAAGAACCCCACATGACCGTTAAGTCCACCCTGCAGTCCGTGCCTGCCCTCGGTACGCACCCGGCCTCCGGCTCGAACCCGAGCCGGGCCGAGACCCGGGAGCAGCTCTCCAAGGCGACGTACGACCTCCTCGTCATCGGCGGCGGCATCCTGGGCATCTCCACCGCCTGGCACGCCGCGCAGTCCGGGCTGCGGGTGGCCCTGGTCGACGCCGGCGACTTCGCCGGTGCCACCTCTTCCGCCTCCTCCAAGCTTCTCCACGGCGGTCTGCGCTATCTGCAGACCGGCGCGGTGAAGCTGGTGGCGGAGAACCACTTCGAACGCCGTGCGGTCTCCCGCCAGGTGGCTCCTCACCTGGCGAACCCGCTCACCTTCTACCTGCCCGTGTACAAGGGCGGTCCGCACGGTGCGGCGAAGCTCGGGGCGGGCGTCTTCGCCTACTCCGCGCTCTCCGCGTTCGGCGACGGCGTCGGCCACCTCCTGTCCCCCGCCAAGGCGGCGCAGGACGTGCCCGAGCTGCGCACCCAGAACCTCAAGGCCGTCGCCGTGTACGGCGACGACCAGATGAACGACGCGCGCATGGCGCTGATGACGGTCCGCGCGGCCGTCGAGGCGGGCGCGGTCGTCCTCAACCACGCCCAGGTCACCGGCCTGCGCTTCACCCAGGGCCGGGTGACCGGCGCGGAGCTGCGCGACACCACCTCCGGCGACGAGTTCGGTGTGAGCGCCCGCCTGGTACTCAACGCGACCGGCCCGTGGGTCGACCACCTGCGCAAGATGGAGGACCCGAACGCGGCCCCCTCCATCCGCCTGTCCAAGGGCGCGCACCTGGTCCTGAAGCGCACGTCCCCGTGGAAGGCCGCGCTGGCGACCCCCATCGACAAGTACCGCATCACCTTCGCCCTCCCCTGGGAGGACATGCTGCTGCTCGGCACGACCGACGAGGAGTACGAGGGCGACCCGGCGGACGTCTCGGTCACCGAGAAGGACATATCCCAGATCCTGGACGAGGCCGCGTTCTCGGTCCGCGACCAGCAGCTCTCCCGTGACCTGATCACGTACTCCTTCGCGGGCCTCCGCGTGCTGCCGGGCGGCCCCGGCAGCACCGCCAAGGCCAAGCGCGAGACGGTGGTGACCGAGGGCAAGGGCGGCATGCTGTCCGTCGCGGGCGGCAAGTGGACGACGTTCCGGCACATCGGCCGTACGGTCATGCAGAAGCTGGAGGCGCTGCCCGGCCGCCCGCTGGGCGAGGACTTCGAGCCGATCTCCTCCCTCCCGAAGAAGCTCCCGCTGCCGGGCGTCGCCAACCCGCGCGCGGTCGCCCACCGCCTCCTGGTCGACAACCCGGCGCCGGGCCCGCGCATGGCGGCGGACACGGCGAAGCACCTGGCCACGCACTACGGCTCCCTGGCCTTCGACATCGCCCGACTCGCCAACGAGAACCCGGAGTTGGGCCAGCGCGTCCACCCCGACGCCCCCGAGATCTGGGCCCAGGTCGTCTACGCCCGCGACCACGAGTGGGCCGAGACCCAGGACGACGTCCTGCGCCGCCGCACGACCCTGACAATCCGGGGTCTGGCCACGGACGAGGTGCGGAGCAAGGTCCAGGACCTGCTCGACAAGAAGTAGGCGCTACGACGGTTTTCGCTACGGCGTCATTCGTTACGGCGTGAAAGGGGCGGTTCCGTGTCGAGGGAGCCGCCCCTTTGGCTTGCCGGATATTCGGGGGCGCCGAAGCAGGGGCGTGTCTATCGTGCGGTGGTGACGATCACCGATGCCGAGATGGCCGCGCTGCTGGCGCCCGCCGGGATCCTGTTCCTTCGCCGTCTGCGCTCGAACGAAGAGCCTCCGCGCCTGCTGCCGCCCTATGTCAGTCCCGCCGGCGCCCTGCCCGAGCACGGACGGATCGACTCGCCGGCGATCGACATCGACGACCCTGACCTGGCAGCCGAGGTCAGGGAGACCTGGTTCTGGATGGCGACCGAGTACGAACTCCTCGACGACGACCGCGAGTTCCTGCTCGGGGTGGACTACGCCGATCCCGAGGACGTGGACCGCGAGTGGGCCTGGGCCCGGGTGCGGCTCCTCGACGAGTGGGATCTGGGCGGTGGCGACGACGGCCCGTTGCCGATGTGGATGAGGTTCTACATGGGCGAGCGGTTCGTGCCGGAGTTCACCGTGATGGCGCTGGACGGCCGGATGATGATGAACACCACCCTGTGGGGCGACGGCACCGTCAGCACCATCGTCATCCGCCCGGCGTCAGACAAGCGCCCTGATGTGCTCCGGTGACGTCAACTCCTCGCGCCGCACGATCAGTTCACGCCCCAACAGCAACGCGCGCCGAGACGCCGGTACCGGATCCGGCAGCGTCGTCAGGTCCGTCAGGTGGGCGAAGCCGATGATGCGGCGGACGATCTCCGTACCGGCGTAGCCGACCGAGTCGGTCCAGACGCGGGAGAGGAAGCGGTCGAGGAAGGCGTCGTCGAAGAAGATGTCGACACGGGTGGGCCAGAGGCGGCGGAACTCTGTCTCGAACGCCTCCCAGGAGAGCCGGAGTTGGTCACCGTGGTCGGTCGACGTGCCCAGCTCACGGGCCCGTTCCTCCGACACCAGCACGTTGGCCCAGTACAGGCCGAGGTCGTAGCCGATCGGGCCGACGAAGGAGAACTCGGGGTCGAAGACCCGTACCACCGGGGCGCCTTCGCGCTTGCCGACCATGACGCTGCCGGTGTGCAGGTCGCCGTGGAGGAGGGCCTGCGCGCTGGTCATGAACGTGTACCGGAGATCGGCGACCTCTGTACGCAGGCGTGCGTCCGCGCGGAAGGAAGCGGCCAGGTCGGCCAACTCCGGGAGCCAGTGGTTGTGTTCGTGCTCGATGTACGGCTCGGAGAGGACCACGTCCTCGGTGATCTTGCACAGCTCGGGGCTCACCGAGGCCGCGATCAGCGCCTTGCGGTCGGCGGAGTCCATGCCGAAGTCACTGGTCGCGAAGGTGAGTTGGGCGACGAACTCGCCGATCCGGGCCGAGGCGTCCGGGCCGTAGGACGCGCCCTCGTTGAGGACCGTGCGCAGGACCTCCAGGTCGGACATGTCCTCCATGACGAGGGCGTAGTTGTCGGCGTCGTAGCCGTGGATCGCCGGGATCTTGTCCGGGGCGACCTTGGCGACCTGCTCGTAGGCCCGCGCCTCGGCGTCGGCGCGCTCGGGGCTCATCGGCCAGGAGGGACCGGCGACCCGCACCCAGGGCAGCGCCTGCTTGACGGCGAGGCTGTGGCTGCCGTCGGCGTTCGACGCGAGGAACACCCGGTTCATGTTGCCGTCCGACACCTCACGGACGTGGATGTCGGTCACGTCCGCCCAGTGGCCGCGCTCGTGCAGGTAGGCCGGGATGTCGTCGGTCTCCAGGATGCGGTAGCCCATTGTACGAACTCCTCGAACTTCCTTATGCGGTGCGGCGCTTGGACAGGGTGAAGCTGAAGACCAGGGCGAGGATGAGGACCGCGCCCTCGACGACGTCCTGGGTGTAGTACGGCAGGCCCTTGATGGTCAGACCGGTGGTGATGATGCCGATGAGGACGGCGCCGAGCGCCGTGCCCCAGACGTTCGGGCGGCCCCTGCCGAGGACCGATGTGCCGACGAGGGCTACGGCAACTGCCTCCAGCAGCTGCGACGTTCCGGCGCTCACATCTCCCTGGCCGATCCGGGACGCCAGGATCAGGCCGCCGATGGAGGCGAGGACGCCGGAGAGGACGTAGGCGAGGGCCCGGTACGCGCCGACGCGGATGCCGGCCAGGCGGGAGGCCTCGGGATTGGCGCCGATGGCGTACAGGACGCGGCCCCAGCGGGTGCGGGCCAGGAAGACCCAGGCGATGACCGTCAGCGCGCCGAAGATCAGTACGGAGATGGGGATGCCGAGCATCGTGCCGCGGTCGATGCGCAGGAAGCCGGCGGTGAACTTGCCGGGGGCGGTGCTGCCGTCGGACTCGGTCATGCCGGCGGAGATCGACTGGCCGTCGACCAGGATGAGTTTGGTGCCCTGGATGACGAACATGGTGCCGAGGGTGGCCAGCATGTCGGGGATCTTCATGACCACGATCAGTAGGGCGTTGAGGAGTCCGGCGAGCGCGCCCGCCGCGATCACGGCGAGGATCGCGACCGTGCCGACCTGGTTGTACGTCACCATCGTCTTCGCGGCGACGGTGACCCCGAGCCCGGCGACCGCGCCGACGGACATGTCCATTCCGCCGACGGCCATGGTGACGGTGACACCGAGGCCGAGGATCGCGGCGACGGAGACGTACCGGAGGGTGTCGAGCATGGTCGCCGACTCGCGGAAAGAGCCCTCGCTCAGCGCGAAGTACAGGAAGAGCGCGACCGTGACGAAGATGAAGCCGTACTTGATGACGGCGTTCTGGACGAGCACGGCGGTGGAGACGGCGGGCGGGGCCAGTGCCTTCGGCGCGGCTTCGGAGCTCTGGGTGGTGGTCATCGGGTGCTTCCTGAAGGGGCCGGCATCACACGGACGCCGAGATGGTCTGGATCACGCGGTCGCGTTCCGCGTCTTCTCCGTACGCGTCGAGATGGACCTCGCCCGCCGCCAGTACGACGACCCGGTCGGCGATCTCCAGGACCTCGTCCACGTCGGCGGAGAGGACAAGCACAGCCGCGCCCTCCGCGGCCAGCGCACGCGCCCTGCGGCCGATGTCCCGGCGCGCGCCGATGTCCACGCCTCGGAACGGTTCGTCCAGGATGAGGACGCGGGGGGTCTCGGCGAGCCAGCGGCCGACGACGACCTTCTGCTGGTTGCCGCCGGAGAGCTCCTCGACCGTGCTGTGCTCGTCGCGGGCGACGACACCGAGGGCGTCGATGGTCCCGCGGCCGAGGGCGTCCTCCTTCGCCGTGTTCACGAGCCCGGCCCGGGACAGGGACTTGAGGAACGGCAGCGAGATGTTCTGGGCCACCGACCAGCCGGGGACGAGCGCGTCGGCGTGCCGGTCCTCGGGGACCAGGTGGACGCCGGCGCGGATCGCGTCGGACGGGCGGCGGGGCGCGTACGGCTTGCCGTCGAGTTCGACCTTGCCGGTGGGGAAGGGTTCGGCGCCGAAGAGGCCTCGGGCGAGTTCCGTCTTGCCCGCGCCCAACAGGCCTACGACACCGGTGACTTCACCGGCGCGCAGGTCCAGGTCGAGGGGGGCGCGGCCCTCGAAGAGGTGGACGCCGTGCAGGCCGAGGACGACGTCGCCGTGCTCGCCGCTGCGCTGTGGGCGGGCGCTCGTCGCCTCGTGGGCCTGGGCGAGCATCGCGCGCAGGGCGCTGTCCCAGTCGAAGGGCTTGACCTGGTCGTCGGTGAGACCGCCGTCTCGCAGGACGACCAGGCGATCGGCGAGGGCGTCGATCTCGCCGAGGCGGTGGGAGACGTAGAGGACCGCGATGCCGTCGTCGCGCATCCTCTCGACGAGGGCGAAGAGCCGCTCGGCCTCGGTGGCGGAGAGCGCGGAGGTCGGTTCGTCGAGGATGAGCAGCCGGGGGCGGGTGGCGAGGGCGCGGGCCAGGATGAGCAACTGGCGGTCGGAGATGCCGAGTTCGGTGACGTCCCGGCGCAACAGGGCGTCGCTCCAGTCCAGTTCGAGACCGGCCTGGATCTCACGGGCGCGGGCCAGCACGCGGCGGCCGTTCAGGAACGGGTTGCCGCGCTTCTGGGCCAGCTCCTCGAAGACCAGGTTCTCGGCGACCGTGAGGCCGGGCACGATGCCCTCGCCGATCCGCTGGTGGACCGTCTGGATGCCCAACTTCCGGGCGGCAAGCGGCGATTGGAGAGCTGCGGGTTCCCCTGCGACCCGCACCTCCCCGCCGTGGTCCGTGTGCACGCCCGACAGAATCTTGATCAGCGTGGACTTGCCCGCGCCGTTGGCGCCGAGCAGCGCGACCACGCTGCCCGGTGCGATGTCGAGCGAGACGGAGGCCAGCACCGTCTTGCCGCCGAAGGCCATGCTGACGTCGCGGAGCGAGACCGCGACGTCGACGGCCGCCACGTCAACTGCCTTGTCAGTGGGCGACATTGGGGATCCAGTCCGCGGTGCTCACCTTGGAGAGGTTCAGCGCGGGCAGGGCCGCGCGCAGCTGGTCCATGTTCTCGATCTTGTTCTTGCGCAGGAAGTCCTGGGTGATGGCGACGGCCGGGAAGTCGACGGTGGTCTTGTTCAACTGGCCCGCCAGCTCAAGTGCCGCCGTACGGACGACGGCCGCGCCGACCGCCGACGGGTCGGTGCCCGCCGTGGCGACCCAGGGGCTGCCCGCGGCGGTCATGTTCTGGATGTCCGCGTTGGAGACGTCCGCGCCGAAGACCTTCACCTTGCTCTGCAGCTTCTTGTTCTGCACGGCGAGGACGGTGCCCTTGGCCAGCTCGTCGTAGGGGGCGAACACGCCCGCCACGTCGGAGTGTTGGGTCAGCGCGGCGGAGACCAGCGGCACGTTGTCCGTGGCCGTGGAGTCGGTGACCTTGCCGACCTTGAACTGCTGCTTCCAGCCGTTGGCGTCGACCGCGGTCTTCCAGACGGAGTTGCGCTTGTCGAGCGCCGCGTAGCCGGCCACATTGACGTAGCCGACCTTGGCGTTCTTGCCGACCGTCTTGGCCATCACGTCGAGGACGGCCTTCGCCATGCTGGCGTCGTCCTGCTCGGTGCTGATCACGGACTTGTTGGTCTGGTCGACGTCGTAGACGACGACCTTGATGCCCTTCTTCACGGCCTGGTCGATCTCGGGCTGGATCGTCGACGGGAAGCCGTGGTCGACGATGATCGCCTGCGCGCCGGAGTTGATCGCCGAGGACAGGTCGGTGGCCTGCTTGGCGTTGTCGGCCTGGGCGTCGTACACCGTCAGGTCGATGCCGAGCGCCTTGGCCTGCGCCTTCGCGCCGTTGCCCCACTGCTCGAAGTAGTCGCCGGCGCCGCTCTGCCGCACCAGCGCCACCTTGACCGTGCCCTTGCTGAAGGGGGCCGGCTTCTTGCCCGTGGCGGCCGAGGCCGAGGCCGCGGTGTCGTCGCTGCTCTTCGAGGCGTCCGTGGACTGCGAGCAGCCCGCCAGGAGAAGGGCGGAGACGGAGGCCAGCGAGAGCGCGGCGAGGGGGACGCGGGTACGGGACATGAGGGGCTCCTGGTGCAAGGTGGTGCAGAAGGGGTGAAGAACGGGCGTGCGTGACCCGGAGCGAGGGAAAGAAATCAGCCACCACGGCAGGGTGACGGGCCCACGGCACAAGGGCTCGCGGGGGCTCCGGATGTGGTCAGCGACAGCTGGCTGTGGTCGACCGGAGCAAGTCCACGTACAGCCGCCGCACGAGCAGCAGCGTCTTCATAAGGAGATCATGAGAACGTTTTCGGCCATTGGTCAAAGGGATGGAAGCGGTTTCTCAAAGAGTGAGACAACGACTACGTCACACACGGTCCGTTCACCGACGGCGGTTACCATCACGGAACCGGCTCCCGACCCGGCACAGTGAGGCCCCGATGAAGACACTTCGCGCGACGACACCCCCCATGAGCTGCACGCGGTGCTGTCCCGGCGCAAGGTGTCCGGGCTGACCGGCTGTCCGCCGCCGTCGCTCCGCCGCCCCTTCTTCTGCTCCCCCCACCCGTCCGGTGCTCGTCCCAGCATCCGGACATCCCTCCCACCTTTCGGAGTTGTTCCCATGACGCTGCTCACCACCTGGGCCGAGTCCGGCCCCGAGACCCTCGTGCGCCGTACCGCCGACCCCGTCGAGATCGCCGCCGCGCTCGCCCCGATCGGCGTGCGCTTCGAGCAGTGGCCGATCCGCGAGGACGTCCCGGCCGACGCCGACAGCGACACCGTCTTCGCCGCGTACGGCCCGGAGATCGACAAACTCAACGCCGAAGAGGGCTTCACCACCGTCGACGTGCTCGGCCTGCACCCCAGCGACGACCCGGAGTACCCGGCGAAGGCGGCGGGCGCCCGCGCGAAGTTCCTCCAGGAGCACACGCACGACGACGATGACGAGGTCCGCTTCTTCGTCTCCGGCTCGGGCATCTTCTACCTGCACGTCAACGGCGAAGTGAACGCCGTCTACTGCGAGAAGGGCGACCTGATCGGCGTCCCGCGCGGCACCACCCACTGGTTCGACATGGGCACCAGGCCCGCGTTCACCGCGATCCGCTTCTTCCACGAGGAGGACGGCTGGGTCGGCAACTTCACCGGCTCGACCATCGCCTCGCGCTTCCCCGACTACGACACGATCCACGCGGGCTTCCAGCAGGACAAGGCCGCCGCGTGACCTTGCAGTTCGCCGTGGACGCCGTGGTGCTCGACATCGAGGGCACCACGAGCGCCACGGGTTTCGTCGTCGACGTGCTCTACCCGTACTCCCGCTCACGCTTCGCCGCACTGCTCGCCGAGCGGAGCGACGATCCGGCGGTGACCCGGGCGGTCGCGCAGGTGCGCGAGCTGACCGGCGACGTGGACGCCGACGCCGTACAGATCGAGAAAACCCTCAACACCTGGCTGGACGAGGACCGCAAGGCCACGCCCCTGAAGACACTCCAGGGCATCATCTGGTCCGAAGGCTTCGCCCGCGGCGACCTCGTCTCCCACTTTTACGACGACGTCGTACCGGCCCTGCGCGCCTGGCACACGGCGGGCCTGCGGCTGTACGTCTACTCGTCCGGCTCGGTGGCCGCGCAGCGCGCGTGGTTCACGTCCAGCCCTGAGGGCGACCTCCTGCCGCTGGTCTCCGGTCTCTACGACACGGAGAACGCCGGTCCCAAGCAGGAGCCGGAGTCGTACCGCCGTATCGCGGACGCGACCGGCATCGCCCCGTCCCGGCTGCTTTTCCTCTCCGACCGGCCCGGCGAGTTGGACGCGGCCGTCGCCGCGGGCTGGCACGCGGTGGGTGTACGGCGGCCCGGGGAACCGTATTTCGAGCAAGGCGTCGGCGACCACGCGCAGGCGGGGGCGTTCGACGAGATCGGCATCACCAGTACAAGGAGCACCACGTGAGCAGCGAGATCAGTGACCTCGACCTGAAGGAGGCGGGGGCTCAACTCGCCGCCGAGTCCGCTCGGTTCGCCTCGTTCGGCTGGATGAGGGGGACTTCCGGAAACTTGTCTGTCGTCGTGGGCCGGGATCCGCTGCGGCTGGCGGTGACGGCCAGCGGGCATGACAAGGGTGAACTGACGGCCGCCGACGTGGTGTTGGTGGACGGGGATGGTGCGGCCGTGCGGGGCGGGAAGCCGTCCGCCGAGGCTGAACTGCATGCCCGTGTTGCCGCGTTGACCGGGGCCGGTGCGGTGGTCCATGTGCACACGGTGGCGTCCGTTGCGATGGGGCGGCGTGCGCCAGGCGGGATTGTGTTCCAGGACGTCGAGATGCTCAAGGGTGTTGGTCAGCCTGCGCACGATGTCGAGGTGACGCTGCCGGTCATCGCCAACAGCCAGGACATGAAGGTGTTGGGCGATCGGCTGGAGGCGGCTCGGGATCCTCAGATGCCGGCCGTTGTTGTCGCCGGCCATGGGTTGTATGTGTGGGGGGCGGATGCGCGTCAGGCTCGGCATCACACTGAAGTGGTCGAGTGGTTGCTGGAGTTGGAGTTGAGCACTCCTCGGGAAGCTCGGTAGTCAAAGCGCGGGCCGGTGGGGGCTGGTCGCGCAGTTCCCCGCGCCCCTAGAAGAAAAAAGATGGGGCGCGGGGGCTCGCCGGTACTTCAACTCGCCGCTACTTCAGCCGCTCGCCCGGGAGTTCGCCTGCCGACACTTCCAACACGCCCCGCTCCGTGACCAGTCCGGTCACCAGGCGGCCCGGGGTCACGTCGAAGGCGGGGTTGTGGCCGCGCGACTCCGGCGGAGCCGTCCGTACTCCCGACCACTCCAACACCTCGGCCTCGCCCCGGAGTTCGATGTGGATGTCGTCGCCGGTCCGGGTCGAGAGGTCGACCGTGGTCGTCGGGGCCGCCACCAGGAACGGGATCCCCGCGTCCGCGCAGGCCAGCGCGACGCCCACCGTGCCGACCTTGTTCGCGGTGTCGCCGTTGGCCGCGATGCGGTCCGCGCCGACGATGGCCGCGTCGACCTCGCCGCGCAGAATCGTTCCTGCGGCGGCACCGTCAACCTGGACGTAATGCGGGATGCCTTCCTGCACCAACTCCCAGGCGGTCAGGCGCGATCCCTGGAGCAGGGGGCGCGTCTCGTCGGCGTAGACGACCTCCACCAGCCCACGCGCGTGCAGTTCGCGGATGACGCCGAGTGCGGTGCCCCAGCCGGCGGTGGCCAGCGCGCCCGTGTTGCAGTGCGTCAGGAGCCTCAACGGCCGGTCCACGCCCGCCTGTTGGAGCCTTTCGAGTAGCCAGTCCGCGCCGAACGCACCCATCGCGCGGTTGCCCGCGACGTCCTCGCGCTGGACGGCGGCGGCCTCTTCGAGGACGGCATCCAGGCCCCCGTCGAAGCGGGTCATGACCCGGTCCACGCCCGCCATGAGGTTGACCGCGGTGGGCCGGGCCTCGCGGACGCGGGCGACGGCCGCCCGCGTCTCGGCCTCGGTCCAGCCCTTCCGCTCGCCCTCGATGAGCGCGAGCGCGACGCCGTACGCGCCGGCCGCCCCGATCGCGGGTGCCCCGCGCACCACGAGGCGCTGGATCGCATCGACCAGGGTGTCCACATCGTGGACAGTCATCGTCTCGTTGCGGTGCGGGAGGAGGGTCTGGTCGATGAGCGCGAGACCGGTTCCGGTCCAGTCGACCGCGCGAAGTTCCTGGGGCATAACGGGACACTCCTGCCGTTCCGATGGTGTCGGACACCGTACATGACCTGGAAGAACCACAGTTCGAGACAGTCGAGCAGGTGTCTCAAAACGAATGTTAAAGTCCAGCTCCCGCAGCCTGAAGGCCGAGACGAAGGAGGGCGTGTGCTGCTGACCATGCGCCGTTTCCTCGATCACGGCCGCTGCGCGAGCGACTGCTGTCGACGCTGACCTGTCCCTCTCGCGTCCACTCCTCGTCTCCTCCCGTCTCACCATCTGGTCGCACGCGCTCCCGCCGGAGCGCGCCTTGCCGTACCCCGGAAGGTCCCCATGCTCCGCAGATCACGTCGCACCCTGCAGCTCGTCGCCGCCACCACGCTCATGGTCACCGCCGCCACCGCCTGCAACGCCGCCGCGAAGACCGACGCCTCGGACAGTGCGAGCGGCGGCAGCGGGAAGTCGTTCACGCTGGTCACGCCGGACGCGGTCGGGCAGAACGAGTTCCTGAAGCTCGCCGTCACCGGTGTGAAGGCCGCGGCGAAGACGCACGACGGGACCGAGAAGGTCTACGAGTCGACGGACACCGCGTCCCAGCAGCAGAACGTGCAGGCCGCCGTGGACGCGAGCCCGAACGTGATCGTGCTGGTCGGCTTCGAGTTCGCGGACCTCGTCGCGCAGCAGGCGAAGGCGCACCCGAAGCAGCAGTTCCTGATGATCGACGCGTGCACGACGAAGACGTTCACGAACGTCACCTGCGCGGTGTTCCGTGAGCACGAGGGTGTCTATCTCGCGGGCGCCGAGGCCGGGTTGCTCAGCAAGAGCGGCAAGGTCGGCGCGGTGGACGTGCTCGACACGCCCCAATTCCGGCGCTACAGCGACCCGTTCGCGGCCGGTGCCAAGAAGGTCGCCGCCAAGACGTCCGCGTCGACGCGCTTCGTCGGCGGCCAGTCCCCGTTCGACGACTCGGCGCGCGCCAAGGAGCAGGCCAACTCCCTTCTCTCGAAGGGCACCGACCAGATCATGGCGGCCGCTGCGGCCGGCAACTACGGCGTCTTCGAGGCCGCGAAGGCCAAGGGCGCGTTCGCGTACGGCGTCGACGTCAACCAGTGCGTCTCCTCCCCCGGCACGGTCGTCGACAACGTGATCAAGAAGACGGACGTCGCCGTGGAGAAGGGCGTCGAGCAGGTCCTCGCGGGCAAGACGGGCACCTCCGTGTCGTACGGCCTGAAGGAGGGCGGCATCAGCCTCACCGGCCTTGAGGCGGGCGTCGACTCGTCGAAGTGCGTGATCGCCCAGCACAAGGACGTCCTCACGAAGGTGAAGGCGCTGCGCGACCAGATCGTCTCCGGAAAGCTCAAGGTCGATGACCCGGCCGCCAGTTGACCCAACCGTCGAGCTCCGGGGAATCACCAAGCGGTTCCCCGGCACGCTCGCCAACGACGCCGTCGACCTGACCGTCCACCGCGGCGAGATCCACGCCCTCATGGGCGAGAACGGCGCCGGCAAGTCCACCCTCATGTCGATCCTCTACGGCATGGAGCGCGCCGACGCCGGGTCGATCCGGATCGACGGCCGCGAGGTGACCTTCGGCGACCCGAGCGCGGCCATGGCCGCCGGACTCGGCATGGTCCACCAGAGCTTCAAGCTGTTCGACTCGCTGACGGTCGCCGAGAACGTCGTCTACGCCGCCGAACCGCGCCGCTTCGGCCTGCTGGACCGGGCCGCGGCCCGCCGCCGGGTGCGGGAGCTGGCCGAGGAGCACGGGCTCGCCGTCGATCCGGACGCCCGGGTCGGCGACCTGCCGGTCGGCCTGCGCCAGCGCGTGGAGATCCTGAAGCTGCTGCACCGCGGCGCCCGTACCCTCATCCTCGACGAGCCGACCGCCGTGCTCACCCCGGCCGAGGCGGACGCCCTGTTCGCGGTCCTCAAGTCGCTGGCCGCGCAGGGTCGTACGGTGATCCTTGTCACCCACAAGCTGCGCGAGGTCCTCGAAGGCAGCGACAAGGTGACCGTGCTGCGGGACGGCCGGGTGGTCGCCCGCCTGGTCACCGCGGACACCTCCGCCGACGAGATCGCCGCCGCGATGACCGGCCGCGCGGTCGACCTGGACCGCGTGCACGCGCCGGGGACACCGGGTGACGCGGTCTTGGAGGTGACCAGCCTCACCACAGACGCCGTCCACGATGTGGGACTCACCGTCCACGCCGGGGAGATCGTCGGCATCGCGGGCGTCGCGGGCAACGGCCAGAGCGAGCTGGTCGAGGCCCTGGCCGGGCTACGGCCGGTCACCGCCGGTCAGGTCACGCTGAAGGGCCGGGACATCACCCACGTCTCGGCCACCGAACGCCGTGCACAGGGCCTCGCCTACGTCCCGGAGGACCGGCACGCGGTCGGTACGGCACCGGCGGCGTCCGTCGCGGACAACCTCGCGATGGGTCACCACCGAACCTCCCTGTCCGCCAAGGGACTTCTGCCACCTGCGACCGTACGCACCCACGCCGGACGGCTGATCGAGCGCTTCGGCATCAAGGCGGCCACCCCCGAGGTACCCGCCTCCGCGCTGTCCGGCGGCAATCTGCAGAAACTGCTGATCGGTCGCGAACTCGCCCACGAGGCACCGCTGTTGCTCGTCGAGCAGCCCACGCGCGGAGTCGACATCGGCGCCATCCAGAACATCCACGACCAGATCGTCGCCTACCGCGACGCCGGTCACGCCGTCCTCCTCGTCTCCGCCGAACTGAGCGAGATCCGGGGCCTCGCGGACCGGGTCCTGGTCATGTACGAGGGCCGGGTCACGGCGACGTACACGAAGGACGAGGCGGACGAACAGGCACTGGGACTCGCCATGGCGGGCGGAGCCGTAGCGCCGACGGAGGCCGTCGACTGACATGACGCACACTCAGATACCACGCATATCAGGGGTGTTGCGCTCCCCCATCACCTTCTCCGTGCTCGCGGGCCTGGTCATCGGCGCCCTGTTCCTCGTCGGCACCGGCGCGGACCCCTTCACGGCCTACGGCGCCGTCCTCACCGGCTCGCTCGGCGCCGACGGCATCGGCTCCACGTTGAGCACCGGCACCAGCGTGCTCGGCATGGCGCTCGCGCTGGCGATCCCGCTGCGCGCCGGGCTGATCAACCTCGGCGGCGACGGACAGATGGTCCTCGGCGGCATCACGGCGGCCGTGACCGGTCTGTACTCGCCGCTGCCCGCGCCCCTCACCGTCGCACTCGCGCTGCTCGCGGGCATGGCGGCGGGCGCCGCATACGCTGCCCTGGCCGCCCTGTGCGAGAACAGCCTCGGCGTTCCGCTCCTGGTCAGCAGCCTCCTGCTCAGCTACCCGGCGGTCTCCCTCGCCTCCTACCTGGCGCGCTACCCGCTCAAGGAACCCGGCTCCAGCCTCCCGCAGACCCGGGCGATGCCGAACGGCGTGGCACTGCCCGCGTTCGGCGACTCGACGGTCACCATCGGACTCCTCCTCGTCGTCCTCGCGGCAGCCACGTACTGGTTCACCGACAAGCGCACGGCGTTCGGCTACGAGATCCGCATGACCGGCCTCAACTCCCGCTTCGCCGCCTACGCCGGTGTCGAACGCCGGGGCCTGACCCTCAAGTTGATGTCCGTCTCGGGCGCCCTGGCCGGACTCGTGGGCGCCATAGGTGTGTTGAGCTTCCCGTACCGCTTCGTCGACGGCTCGCTCACCGCACCCGGCTACACCTGGACGGGACTTACGGCGGCCCTGCTCGCCGCGGCCGCCCCGCTCGGCACCGTCGTCGCCTCCTTCTTCTTCGCCGTCCTCGCGGTCGGCGGGCTGGCGATGGAGCGGACGACCGAGGTGCCGCGCGAGCTGACACAGGTGCTCCAGGCCATCGTGATCGTGTTCCTGGCGGCCCGACTGCGCTTCCCCAGCGGGTGGTTCAGGAGACGTTCCCAGGCAACCTCCCAAGAAAGCCCTCAGGAAATCGGGGCCGCGTGATGTTCTTCGACTCCGATCTGCTGATGTCGGCGCTGCGCGCGCTGACCCCGATCCTGCTGGCCGCACTCGGCGGTGCCCTGTGCGAACGCGCGGGCGTCTTCAACATCGGCCTCGAAGGCATGATGCTGATGGGCTGCTTCACGTCGGTGGCCACGAGTTGGTTCACCGGAAGCGCCTGGCTCGGCGTCCTGGCGGCGGCCCTCGCAGCGGCCGCCTACTCGCTCATCCTGGCCGTCGGCGCGGTAACTCTGCGCGGGGACGCGGTGGTTCTCGGAATCGCCATGAATCTCCTGGCAGTTGGCCTGACCAGCTTCCTGCTGCGTACGGTCTTCGGTGTGCAGGGCACTTTCGACGATCCGTCACTCGCCGGGCTGCCGTTGGTCGGTGGCTTCACCCCGCTCGCGTATCTGGCGTTCGTCGCGGTCGCGGTGGCCGCGCTGATGCTGTCCCGGCATGTGTGGGGGCTGCGACTGCGCGGGGTCGGTGAGGCGCCGGACGCGGCGGCGACGCTCGGGGTGAGCCCGGCGAAGTACAAGTACGCGGCGGTGCTGATCTCCGGGGTCCTGTGCGGGCTCGCGGGAGCCCAACTCGCGCTCGGCAACGTCACGTTGTTCTCCGAGAACATGACGGCGGGCCGGGGCTGGATCGCCGTCGTCGCGGTGATGCTCGGCCGCGCGGCACCCGTCGGTGTGCTGCTCGCCGCGCTGCTCTTCGGTCTCGCCGAGGCCGCCGGCTTCCGCCTCCAGGGCGTCGGCCTGCCCCAACAGGCCACAGATGCCGCGCCCTACGTCGTGACGCTCGTCGCCCTCTTCCTCTCGACGGCCCGCCGCCGTCGCCGTACCGCCAACTCCCCTTCCGGAGCCACCACATGACGCAGGACCTGCTGCCCATCTCCCGCATACCGCGCACCGGACTTCCGGCGCGCGCGGTCGTCGTCGGCGACCCGGCGCGTGCCGCCGCCGTCGCCGCGCTGCTGGACGGTGCCGAGGAGGTGTCGTACCACCGCGAATACCGTGTGTTCAGCGGGAGTTGGAAGGGCCTGCCGGTCACCGTCGCCTCGCACGGGGTGGGCGGACCGGGCGCGATCCTGCTGTTCCAGGAGCTGGCGGACGCGGGGGTCCGCACCTTCCTGCGTTTCGGCACGGCGGGCGCGATGAAGCCCGGCATCGGCGACGGCGACCTCGTGATCGCCGAGGCGGCCGTACGGGACGACGGCGTCACCCAGCAACTCCTCCCGCCGGAGTACCCGGCCGTCTCCTCCCCCGAGGCCGTCTTCGCCCTCCAGCGCGCGGCCCGCGAGACCGACGCCCCGCACCACCGCGGCATCGTCTGGACGCGCGCAGCCTTCCAGCCCGGCCTCCTCCCCCTCTTCTCCTACGACGGCGCCGGGCTCGCGGCGATCGAGATGGAGCTGTCGGCGCTGCTGGTGACGGCCTCGCTGCGGGGTCTTGTCGCGGGCGGGGTGCTGGTCATCGACGGCGCCAACGCCGATGAGCTCGTCGACGCGGAGACCACCGGCGGGTACGACCCGCATCGGGAGGTCGTCGCGGCCGGGGTCGAGCGGGGCGCGATCGTCTCGCTGGAGGCGCTCCGACTGCTCGCCGAGGCCGAGGAGTTCACGGCGTGAGCATCGACCTGTTGGTGCACGGCGGTGACGTCCTCACCGTCGACGAGGCCGGAACTGTCGTGCGGGACGGGGCAGTTGCCGTCCACGAGGGCGAGATCATCGCCGTAGGAACGACCGAGGGCGTGACAGCTCGGTTCACAGCGGCGGAGTCCATTGACGCCTCGGGCTGCCTCGTGCTGCCCGGGCTGATCAACACGCACACGCATCTCGCGATGACGCTGCTGCGCGGTCGCGTCGACGACGTGACCCTCCAGGGCTTCCTGGAGCGGGTGTTGAAGTGGGAGGCCGAGCTGCTGACGCCGAAGAACGTGGCGGCGGCGGTGCGGCTCGCGGTGGCGGAGAGCGTGCGGGCCGGGGTGACCTCGGCGCTCGACATGTACTGGTTCCACGAGGCGGCCGAGCAGGCGGCCCGTGAGACGGGCTGGCGACTGCACACCGGGCCCACCTTCATGGACGTACCGGAACCGCCGGACCGTATCGCCTACGAGGACCGACTGGACTGGGCGCGAAGGGACTTGGCCGCGCGGGGAGAGGCATGCCCCGGCCTGCGCCCGATCCTGTTCGCGCACTCGACCTACACCCTCGCCCCCGACCAGCTCGTCGAAATCGCCGCCCTGGCACGGGAGTTCGGCGCGCTGCTGCACATCCACGCCGCGGAGAACCCGACCGAGGTCGCCACCGTCGAGGTCAAGTACGGCAAACGGCCTGTGGAGTTGCTCGACTCGCTCGGGCTGCTCGGTCCCGATCTGCTGCTCGCGCACGCCGTGGACCTGACCGGCCCGGAGATCGCGGCGCTGGCCCGCACGGGCACGTCGGTCGCCCACTGTCCGGTGTCGAACCTGAAGTTGGGCTGCGGAATCGCCCCGGTGCCACGGCTGTTGAGCGCGGGCGTCACCGTCGGCCTGGGCACGGACGGCGCCGTCAGCTCCAACACGCTCGATGTGCTGGGCGCCGTACGGCAGGCGGCTCTCGTCCACAAGGCGGGCGGCGACCCCACGGCGGTCGGTGCCGAACAGGCCGTGCGAATGGCGACGATCGAGGGCGCGCGGGCGCTGGGCCTGGGTGATCACCTGGGTTCGCTGGAGGTCGGGAAGCGGGCCGATCTCGTGGTGCTCGACCTGAACGCGCCCCATCTGCGGCCGCTGCACGACCCGTGGTCGACGCTCGCGTACGCCGCGCACTCGGCGGACGTACGGGACACGGTGGTGGACGGCCGGGTGCTGATGCGGAACCGGACACTGGGCACGCTGGACGAGGAAGCAGTGCTCGCGGAGCTCGAAGCACTTGCCTGAGCTGTGGATATCGCTCCCGTTCAGCCTGCTGAACCCGCATAATGCACCTGATACATCGGACGTCTGAGCAACAGGAAGGCCGGCCATGGCAGTCACCGATGAGGCGATCGAGAAAATCAAGGGAATGATCGTCTCCGGCGCGCTGCGTCCCGGGGACCGGCTGCCCAAGGAGAGCGAACTCGCCGCCGAACTGGGCCTGTCCCGCAACTCCCTGCGGGAGGCGGTGCGCGCCCTCTCACTGATCCGCATCCTGGACGTACGGCAGGGCGACGGCACGTACGTCACGAGTCTCGATCCTCAACTCCTCCTGGAGGCACTGAGTTTCGTCGTCGACTTCCACCGCGACGACACGGTCCTGGAGTTCCTGGCCGTACGGCGGATTCTGGAGCCGGCGGCGACGGGGATGGCGGCGCTGCGGATCAGCGAGCAGCAAGTGGACGCGCTCAGCGCCCAGTTGGATGCGTTGGGCAGGGCTCCCTCGGTCGAGGAACTGGTCGCGTGCGACCTGGAGTTCCACCGGGGAATCGTGCAGAGTTCCGGCAACTCGGTGCTGTGCTCGCTTCTGGACGGTCTGTCCGGGCCGACCACGCGGGCCCGGATCTGGCGCGGGCTGACGCAGGAGGACGCGGTCAGCCGGACCCTGCACGAGCACCGGGCGATCCTGGGCGCGCTGCGCGACCGGGACGCGGAGGCGGCGCGGTCGTGGGCGACGGTGCACATCGCGAGCGTGGAGCAGTGGCTGCGTTCGACCCTGTGATCGAGTGAGCGGGCCCGCTGATCCATCGGAGGAGTGACCGGCCGGGACGGGTCCGCACAGGATGGCGATCTTGTGTGTTCGACCGTCCCGGACGGGGCAGGCATGGGGGCACTCCCCCGTGCAAGGGGGCTGCGGGCGCCCCCGTCGGACGCCGTAAGGTTGGGGCGTACGCGAGGGCAGATCGGAAGGAGGCGCTGGGTGATCGAGCTGGAGGGGGTTCCCGAGCTGATCGACCCAGTGATGGTGGCCGCGTTCGAGGGCTGGAACGACGCCGGCGACGCCGCCTCCACCGCGGTCGCGCACTTGGACAGAGAGTGGAAGGGCGAGGTGTTCGCGGCGCTCGACGCCGAGGACTACTACGACTTCCAGGTCAACCGGCCCACCGTGTGGATGGACGCCGGCGTGCGAAAGATCACATGGCCGACAACGCGCCTCTCGGTGGTCCGGGTCGGTGGCGAGAAGCCGCGCGATCTCGTCCTCGTCCGAGGTATCGAACCGTCCATGCGCTGGCGCTCGTTCTGCAACGAGCTGTTGGGCTTCGCGCACGAGCTGGGCGTGGAGCTGGTGGTGATCCTGGGCGCACTGCTCGGTGACACCCCGCACACGCGTCCGGTGCCGATCAGCGGGACGACGTCGGACTCCGACCTGGCGCAGCGGATGGACCTGGAGGAGACCAAGTACGAGGGTCCCACCGGGATCGTCGGCATCCTCCAGGAGGCGTGCACGCACGCGGGCGTACCGGCCGTCTCGCTGTGGGCGGCGGTGCCGCACTACGTGTCGCAGCCGCCCAACCCGAAGGCCACCCTGGCGCTGCTCAACCGCCTGGAGGACCTGATCGACGTCCGCATCCCGCTGGGCGAGCTGCCCGAGGACGCGCGCGCCTGGCAGGTCGGCGTGGACCAACTGGCCGCCGAGGACAGCGAGGTCGCCGAGTACGTCCAGACGCTGGAGGAGGCCCGCGACACCGCGGAGCTGCCGGAGGCGTCGGGCGAGGCGATCGCCCGCGAATTCGAGCGCTATCTCCGGCGCAGGGACGGCGGCGCCGGCCCGTCACCCGGTGGGCATGCCACGGCCGACGGCAGCGACAGCGCGTCGTATCTCCGGGACAACCCCGGCGGCGGCCGTACGAAGCCGCAGAGACCCGCGAAACCGGAGACCGACGCGGAGCCCGAGGCCGGGCCGGATCTCGGGTCCGACTCCGAGGACGGGGACTCCTCCGAGGAGTAAGGCGTACGAGGCGTGAGAGAAGGCGGTGCGCGACACGCGCACCGCCTTCTCCGTGTTCGGCGACCGGACCGAATCGGACCGCTACAGGGCCACGCCCAACAAGGCGTCCACCGCGCGGGAGACGACTCCGGGGGCGCCTTCGTCGCTGCCGCCCCGGTCCCGCTGGACGGCCGCCCAGCGGTCGACCGCGGCGAGCGCGGCCGGGGCGTCCAGGTCGTTCGCGAGGGCTTCGCGCATCTCCTCGACGAGCTTCAGCGCGGACGGGCCGTCGGGCCGGGAGACGGCGGCACGCCACCGGCCCAGCCGGGCGACGGCGTCCGTCAGCACTCCGTCGGTCCACTCCCAGTCGGAGCGGTAGTGGTGGGCGAGCAGGGCGAGCCGGATGGCGGCCGGGTCGACGCCCTCGCGGCGCAGCGCGGAGACGAAGACGAGGTTGCCCCGGGACTTCGACATCTTCTCGCCGTCGAGACCGACCATGCCGGCGTGGACGTACGCCTTGGCCATGGGGAACTCGCCGGTCAGCACCTGGGCGTGCGAGGCGCCCATCTCGTGGTGCGGGAAGGCGAGGTCGGAGCCGCCGCCCTGCACGTCGAAGCCCATGCCGAGGTGGTCCAGGGCGATGGCCACGCACTCGATGTGCCAGCCGGGACGCCCCCGTCCCAACGAGCCGCCGTCCCAGCTCGGTTCGCCCTCGCGGGCGGCCATCCAGAGCATCGGGTCGAGCGGGTTCTTCTTGCCCGGGCGGTCCGGGTCGCCGCCGCGCTCGGCGGACAGCAGCCGCATCGCGGCCGCGTCGAGGTTCGAGACCTTCCCGAAGTTGGGGTCGGACCCGACGGAGAAGTAGGTGTCGCCTTCGAGTTCGTAGGCGGCACCGGCGTCCCTGAGGCGCTCGACGAGCGGCACGATGCCGGGTATCGCCTCGACCGCGCCGATGTACTGCTTCGGGGGCAGCATGCGCAGGGCGGTCATGTCCTCGCGGAAGAGCGCGGTCTCCTTCTCGGCGAGGGCGACCCAGTCGACGCCGTCACGCTCGGCCCGCTCCAGGAGCGGGTCGTCGACGTCGGTCACGTTCTGGACGTAGTGAACCTGCCGCTTGGTGTCGAGCCACACGCGCTGCACGAGGTCGAACGCGTTGTAGGTCGCCGCGTGCCCCATGTGGGTGGCGTCGTACGGCGTGATGCCGCACACGTAGATACGGGCGACGGGACCGGTGTCAGGGGTGACCAGACCGCCGGTCGCGGTGTCGTGGATCCGGAGGTCGCGGCCCTTGCCGGGCAGGGCGGGGACCTCAGAAGCGGGCCAGGCATACATGTCATGAGCGTAACCGGACAGATGTTTCGCATACGAACCGGACCAGGCCGGATGACCGGTAAGGCGCTCTTGCGCAACCTTGATCGCCGTGCTGCTACACGGGCGGCCACGGAATGGCCGGCCACTCCCCACTCGGCTCGGGATGCTTCCCGCCCGCGAGCAACGCGTCGACCCGCGCGCGCGTGGCATCGAGTTCTACGGCGGTGATCAGCTCGGCGAGCTTCGCGGCGAGCCCGCCGCCGTCCCTCAGCGCCTCCCTGAGCGCCTGGAGGACGTCGATCGCCTCCGGAGTGAGCTGCTCGCCCGCCCAGCCCCACAGGAGGGTGCGCAGCTTGTTCTCGGCGTTGAAGGTGACACCGTGGTCGATGCCGTAAAGCCGCCCCTCGTCGGCGGGCAGCAGATGGCCGCCCTTGCGGTCGGCGTTGTTGATGACCGCGTCGAGGACGGCGAGCCGCCGCAGCCGCTCGTCGTCGGCGTGCACCAGGAGGGCCGTTTTCCCCTCGCCGACCTCGGCGAACCCGATGGCCTTCCAGCCCGGCTCGGGCTCCTCGGCGTCGACCAGGGCGAGCAGTTCGGACTCGGGCGCCGTCTCGATCCACAACTGGCACATGCCCTCGCCGTGCGGCCCGTCGCGCAGCACGGTGGTCGGCACGAGACCCCAGCCGGTCGCCTCGGAGACCTCGTAGGCGGCGACCTCGCGCTGGGCGAGGTTGCCGTCCGGGAAGTCCCACAACGGCCGCTCCCCGGCGACGGGTTTGTACACGCAGGACGCTTCGCGGCCCTCGTAGGTAACGGAGCAGAACAGCACCGCGTTCGAGGCCTCGCGGATGCGTCCGCGTACTTTCAGCTCACCCTTGGCGAGCAGCTCGGCCGTGGTCACGCTCCGCGGCGGTATCCGTTCTGGCGCGGACATACGTGTCCTTCCGGGTCGAGCGGGAGGCTGCACAGCGGGCAGGGCGGACGGCCGGCGTTGACGACGTCGAGGGCCCGCTTGGCGAAGGCGCGGGCCTGGGCTCCGGTGAGGCGGACCCGCAGCATCGGGGGTCCGTTCTCCTCGTCCTGGAGGAGTCGTTCCTCGGCCTCGGCGAGGTCCTCGTCGGTGTCGGCGTCGAGCTCGACGAGGGCCTGCGCCTCGACGATCATGCGCTGCTCCTCCCCGTCCCAGGCGAGCGCCATGGTGCCGACGCGGAACTCCTCCTCGACGGGGGTCTCCAGCGGGCGGGTGTCGGAGATCTCGGTGGGGGTGACGGCGGGGACGGCCGCGCTGCCGCCGCTACGCCGTACGACCTCGTCCAGAAGCTCGTCCATGCGCTCGGCGAGCGCGGCGACCTGCGTCTTCTCCAGGGCCACGCTGGTCACCCGAGGGCCCGCGGCGGCCTGGAGGAAGAACGTACGGCGCCCGGGCAGACCGACCGTACCGGCTACGAAGCGGTCCGGTGGGTCGTAGAGGTACACCTGACGGGACACGTCCTGTCTCCATTGGAATCGACTGCTGACAAGTGCGGCGCTACTGCGACCGCTTCACCCTACTGCGGCCGACGATCACGGTGCGCCCGCGCCGCCCCCGACCGTGGCGTCGTCGCCCGGGGGCTCCTCGCGCGGCGCCAGGGAGGCGAGATCGCCGGTGTCCCCGAGCCGTACGAGAAAAGGCCTGAGACGGGTGTAACGGATCGCGGTGATGGAACACGGTTCTACGGAGATCCGCTGGAAGAGGTCGAGATGAAGTCCGAGTGCGTCCGCGACAAGGGACTTGATGATGTCGCCGTGCGAGCACATGAGGTAGACGGCGTCGGCGCCGTGATCGCGCTCCACGCGCGCGTTCCACTCGCGTACGGCCTCGGCCGCGCGGGTCTGCATCGCGCGCATCGACTCGCCGCCGGGGAACGCGGCGGCCGAGGGGTGCGCCTGGACGACCTCCATCAGGGGCTCGTCCATGAGCTCGGCGAGCTTGCGGCCGGACCAGTCGCCGTAGTGGCACTCCCCGATCCGCTCCTCGGTGTGCGGCCGCAGCTCGGGGCGGGCGTCGAGGAGGGGCTGGAGGGTCTCCTGGCAGCGTTGCAGCGGGCTGGTGACGACCTCGGCGATCGGCAGCGCGGCGAGCCGTCCGGGGAGCGCGGCGGCCTGGGCGTTGCCGCGCTCGTCGAGGGCGACACCGGGCGTCCAGCCGGCGAGCACTCCCCCGGTGTTGGCGGTCGAACGTCCGTGCCGGACAAGGATCAACGTGGGCATGCCGCCAAGGGTAGGCGTACGCCACCCGCCGAAGGGCCGCGCCGGTGTCGAGGGGCCGAGCGCGCGGAGGCCCGAAGGGTCGAGCACGGTCGGCCCCTCGACACCGGCTTGGGCGGCCCGGAGGCGAAAATGTCAACGTGCGGCTTCGGGCGGACGGCGGGAGAATACGCACCGTGATCGTCGACTACGCCATCTACCGTGACGGACGCCGGACGGAGGGGCCCGGCGACTTCTCCGACGGCCTGGACCACTGTCGTCGGGTGGGTGGCGCCTTCGTCTGGATCGGCCTCTACGAGCCCACGGAGAAGGAGTTCGACAAGGTCACCCAGGAGTTCGGACTCCACCCGCTGGCCGTGGAGGACGCCCTGACCGCGCATCAGCGGCCCAAACTGGAGGTCTACGACGACTCGCTGTTCGTGGTCCTCAAGCCGGTGGGCTACGAGGCGGACAGCGACGTGGTCACCTCCGGTGAGGTCATGGTCTTCGTGGGCGACTCCTTCGTAGTGACGGTTCGGCACGGGGAGGAGGCTCCTCTGGCGGCCGTACGGCACCGACTTGAGGAGGAGCCGGAGATGCTGCGGCACGGGCCCACGGCGGTGCTGTACTCCATCGCGGACGCCGTGGTCGACCACTACGTGGACGTCGCGGGCGAGTTGCAGACCGACCTCGAGGAGCTGGAGGCGGCGGTGTTCTCGCCGACCGGCGGCGGCTCGCGGACCACGGCCTCGCGGATCTACACCTTCAAGCGTCAGATCCTGGAGTTCCGCCGGGCCACCGGGCCGCTGGCGATGCCACTGGCCCGGCTCGCGGGCGTCGGTTTCGCCGGGGACCGGGTGCCGTTCGTGAACGACAAGTCGCGGCCGTTCTTCCGTGACGTGAACGACCACCTGATGAAGGTCAACGAGTCCGTGGAGGGCCTGGACCGGCTGGTCTCGGACGTTCTGTCGGCGCACCTCGCGCAGACCAGCGTGCGGCAGAACGACGACATGCGGAAGATCTCCGGGTGGGCCGCCATGGCCGCCGTCCCCACGATGATCGCGGGGATCTACGGCATGAACTTCGACCACATGCCGGAGCTGCACTGGCTGTGGGGGTATCCGGCGGTGATCCTGCTGATGGCCGCCCTGGAGGTGCTGCTGTACCGGACGTTCAAGCGTCGCGGCTGGCTGTAGGGCGACGTTCGGGCTCAGGCGAACTCGGGTGCCGCGGTGGCCGGTCCGCCGAGCGCGTCGCGTCGTTCCGGCATCCTCAGGGACACCATCCGCCGCCAGCCGCCGAGCCGTTCGTACGCGTACACGGTGTGGATGCCGGCGGCGAGCGCGGCCGACCTGGCGCGTGGCCAGCCGAGGACGCGTCCCATGTGGGCCATCACGGCGAGGCTGACGTCCCGGTAGATCCGGATCTCCGCCAACGCGCACTCGCGCAGCGTCCGTTGGATGGCGCGGCCGTGTCCGGCGGCGGCGAAGCGCAGCAACTCCTCGTGGCAATAGGCGAGATGGTTGTCCTCGTCGTTCGAGATCATCCGTACCGCGCGGCCGAGGTCGGGGTGGTCGGCGAAGTGTTTGCGCAGCAGGTCCATCTGCTCGGAGGCGCGCTGTTCGGTGACCCGGCTGTGCGCGAGGTAGGTGACGACGTCCTGGACGGTCAGCGCGCTCTCGCCCTTGAGCTTCTCGTGCGCGAGGCCGATGCCGTGCCGCTCCAGGAGCATCGTGTAGTCGGTGTCTGCGGGCACCGGAACGGGTTCGAGGCCGCGCTTCTTTAGAAGGGCGTTGAAAATGCGCCCGTGCTTGTCCTCGTCGGCGCCGTGCCGGCTGATCTTGGGGGCGAGGTCGCGTTCGGTCGGCGGGACGAGCACGGCGATGCGCCCGTTCTCCCAGCCGCCCTGGGACTCACCGCTGGCCGCGATGGAGCAGAACAGCCGGAACGACTCGTCGTTGTCGAGGATCTCCTGGAACAGGCTCTTGGCCGAAAGCATCTGAAGGCACCTCCATGCAGGATTCCGCCGCATTCCGCAAAGAACGAGTCAAATGCGACGGCAAAGGTGCCGCAACAGCACTGTCGGACAACTCCGCCAAAAGGAGGACTACGGATGTCCCGTCAGGGGCGTAACCGCACGGGCTGCCGCGCGTTGTTCCCCGTGACGGCCGTGGCGGGGAAGACCCCCCGAGCCCCCACCACGGCCGTAGAAAACTTCCGTACGGCAGAGTCCCGTCACGCGAGACCCGCGCGCTCCAGTGCTTCGGTTCCGGCGCGGAGCGCGGCGATCCGCTCCTCCAGGGTCCAGCCCGCCGGAGAGAGCGTCAGGGTGGTGACACCGGCCGCCGCGTACTCCTTCATCCGGTCCGCGATGCGGTCCACGGAGCCCAGCAGCGTCGTCTTGTCGATCAGGTCGTGCGGGATGGCGGCCGCGGCGCCTTCCTTGTCGCCGGCCAGGTACTTGTCCTGGATCTCGGCGGCGGCCGCCTCGAAGCCCATGCGCTGGGCCAGCTTGTTGTAGAAGTTCTGCTGTCGGCTGCCCATGCCGCCGACGTACAGCGCGGTGTACGGGCGGAAGGTGTCGGCGAGCGTCGTCACGTCCTTGTCCTCGCCGAAGGCGAGCGGGACCGTCGGGACGATGTCGAAGCCCTCCAGGGTCTTCCCGGCCTTCTCGCGCCCGGCCCGCAGGTGCCTGATGGCGGTGTCCTCCAGGTGCTCGGCGGAGGGGAAGATGAGCAGCGCGCCGTCGGCGATCTCGCCGGTCTGCTCCAGGTTCTTCGGGCCGATCGCGGCGATGTAGAGCGGGATGTGCTCGCGCTCCGGGTGCACGGTCAGCTTGAGGGGCTTGCCCGGGCCGCCGGGCAGCGGGAGCGTCCAGTGCTCGCCGTCGTAGGACAGGCGCTCGCGGGTCATCGCCTTGCGGACGATCTCGACGTACTCACGCGTGCGTGCCAGTGGCTTGTCGAACTTGACGCCGTACCAGCCCTCCGAGACCTGCGGGCCCGAGACGCCGATGCCGAGGCGGAAGCGGCCGCCGGAGAGCGAGTCGAGGGTCGCGGCGGTCATCGCGGTCATCGCGGGCTGGCGGGCCGGGATCTGGAAGATGGCCGAGCCGACGTCGATGCGCTCGGTCTGCGCGGCGACCCAGGTGAGCACGGTGGCCGCGTCGGAGCCGTAGGCCTCGGCGGCCCAGCACACCGAGTAGCCGAGGCGGTCGGCCTCCTGCGCCACGGCGAGATTGTCGCCGTCCATTCCGGCACCCCAGTAGCCGAGGTTGATCCCGAGCTGCATGGCAGACCCCTTACCGATCAGTAACGTCGCTGTTGTGCCGACCCTAGCGCGAGGTGCTCCGGGCGGACAGGACGGGTGCCGGTGAGTGATCACGGAGCGTGCCGCGGGACGGACTGTGGATCATCGTGGAAATCGGTTATCCACAGGCCACCACACCGCAGGTTCAGGCCAGTAATCTCGGCGTTCATGGAGCAGAGGCATCTCGGCCGTACCGGCCTTCGCGTGTCCCGGATCGGACTCGGCACCCTCACGTGGGGGCGCGACACCGACGAGCATGACGCCGCGGACCTGTTGAAGGCGTTCTGGGAGGCCGGCGGCACCCTCGTCGACACGGCGGACGTGTACGGCGACGGGGAGGCCGAGTATCTGCTCGGACAGCTCATAGAGGGGCTCGTGCCGCGCCGGGACCTGGTCATCTCGACGAAGGCGGGGAGCGTACCCGACCCCGACCGCCGCTTCGACGGCTCGCGCGGTCATCTGCTCGCCGCGCTGGACGCCTCGCTGGCCCGCCTCGGCACGGACTACGTCGACGTGTGGCACATCCACGCCTTCGACCCGTTCACGCCGCTGGAGGAGACCCTCCAGGCCCTGGACCTGGCCGTCAGCAGCGGACGTGCGCGCTACGCGGGCGTCTCCAACTACTGCGGCTGGCAGCTGGCCAAGGCGGCGACCTGGCAGCTGGCGGCGCCGGGCACGCGGACACGGTTGGCGAGCACGCAGCTGGAGTACTCGCTGCTGCAGCGGGGCGTGGAGCGTGAGGTGCTGCCGGCCGCTCTCGATCTGGGCATCGGGCTACTGCCCTCCTCGCCGCTCGGGCGCGGGGTCCTCACCGGCAAGTACCGGCACGCGACCCCGGCCGACTCACGCGGCGCCTCGGAGCACATGGCGCCCTTCGTCGCCCCGTACCTCGACGACACGGCGACGCGCATCGTGGACGCGGTGACCATCGCCGCCGACGGACTCGCCGTGACGCCGCTCCAGGTCGCCCTCGCCTGGGTCCGCGACCGGCCCGGGGTGGCCGCCCCGATCGTCGGCGCGCGCAACGCGCACCAGCTCACGGCCGCATTGTCAGTGGAGGCCCTTAGTCTTCCTGACGAGATCTGCCGAGCGCTCGACGATGTGTCGGCGCCTCTGCACCGCTATCCCGATCACGACTGGAGCACGCTGTGAGCACGGACCCGGAGACCACGGAGACCTCGCCGGCCGAGGACACGGGCACGGACGCCGTGGAGGGCGCCGAAGGCACAGGTGAGAACGCGGCTGCGGAGAGCACCGCGGACGCCGTGGAAGGCGGCGAGGGCACGGCCGCCGAGGACACCGAGGGCACCGGTGAGGCCAAGGTCGAGGCCGCCGCCCCCGAACTGTCCGAGGCCGCCGCCGAGTTGCTGGCCCAGAAGCTGGAGCGGGAGCGGATCGAGCGGCGGAAGGCGGAGAAGGCCGGGCCCATCGCGGCCGGGGCCAAGCTCAGCGGGACGGCCGCCGAACTGCTCGCGGCGGTGCGGGCGGTGGAGAGCGGCGAGAAGCCAGTGGCCATCCCCTCCGTAAAGCTGGAGCCCGCCCCCCGCCCGTCCGCCGCCCCCGAGGCGGTGCGGCGGCCCCAGCCCGTCGCGGCCGAGCCCGGCGCCCCCGCGACCGAGACCGTCGAGTCCGTACGGCAGGTGTTGGCCGAGGGCGGTGCGCCCGAGACGCTTGCGGCACAGGTCGCGGCGACGCTCGGCGAGGGCGCGGACGACCAACTCCGCGAGGATCCCTGGCAGTTGCTGCGCGTCCCGGGGGTACGCCCCGAGCAGGCCGACGGGTTCGCGCGGGCGCTGCTCGGCGCCGAGTGCGCGCCGGACGACGAGCGGCGGGGCCGCGCGGTCATCGGCTGGCTCCTGGAGCAGGCGGCCCTGGCCGGTCATACGGCCCTGGAGGCATCGGCGTTGACGGCCGCGCTGGCCAAGCAGGGCGTGCCCGACCCGGACGCGGCGACGCAGAGCGCCATCGCCGAGGGTGAAGTGCTGGTCTTCCAGGACGCGTTGGACGAGCCCGCGGTCCCGGTGCAGCGCACGAACGACGAGTCCGACGAGGACGCTGAGGAGGTCGAGGAGCGTCCGGTCCGCGTACTGATCGGCCTGGAGCGGTACGCGCTCGCCGAGGAGAGCCTCGCCGACGGACTCGCCAAGCTGATCAACTCGGTACCGAAGGAGGACGGTTCGGCGGCGGAGTGGGAGCAGGCCGGTGCCGCCAAGGGGTCCACCGGCGAGCTGATCCGCGCGGTCGCGGGCCACGGGCTGGTGCTCCACACCGGCGGGGAGGCGTCCCTGGAGGAACCGGCGGCGCTGCTCCGCGCGGCGGCGGGTTTCGGCTTGCGCGCCTGGGCCGCCGCCCATGGTCCGGTCGGCCGGGACCGGTTCGCCGCGTTGCTGGCCCAGTCCGGTGAGCCGGAGGGGGGTGCGCCAGAGCGGGGTGAGCCGGACAGCCCCGCCCCGGGTGACGGCCCACACGCGGCCACCGTCGCCGGCCTCCTGTCCGGTGTCGAAGGCCCCGGGCGGGACGCGGACGGCGCACTCGACCTGGATGTCCTCGTCGTGCTCGACGCGCCTCAACTGGACGTGGAGACGGCGGCGTTGCTCACCGAGTCGCTGCCGGACGGGGCCCGGCTGGTGCTGGCCGGGGACCCGGCGGTGCTGTGGTCGGCGGGTGCCGGGCGGGTCTTCGCCGATCTGCTCGCGTCGAAGGCCTGCCCCCAGGTCGTCTCGCGGCGCCCTGATCTCGGTCCCGTGGGCGAACTCGTCTCGGGCATCGGCATCGGCGAGCTCAACCAGGTGGCGGCACCCGGCAAGGAGGTCGTGATCGTGCCGGTGCGCGACGCCGGTGAGGCCGTGCACCGGACCGTGCAGCTCGTCGCCGACTCGGTGCCGCGGGTGATCGGAGTCCCGGCCGAGCAGACGGTGGTGATCACCCCGGGCCACGGCGGTGCGGCCGGCACCCGTGCCCTCAACGTGGCGCTGAAGGAACGGCTCAACCCCGGCCCCGGCCGCTTCGGCGGCTTCGACCCCGGCGACCGGATCGCGTACTCCCCCACCCCGGGGCGTACGGTTCCCGGCCGGGTGGTGAACGCCGACGCCGAGGGGCTGCACCTTGAGTGCGCCGGCGGCCCCGTCGTCGTACCGAAGGAGCGGGTCGAGCAGTCCGTGCGGCACGGGTGGGCGTTGACCGCGCACCAGGCGGTGGGGGTGCGGTGGCCCGCGGTGGTCGTGGTGCTGCCCGGGGACGCGGCGCAGGCGCTCAGCAGGCCCTGGGTGTACACGGCGTTCAGCCGGGCCGACCGGCATCTGTCCGTGGTGCACGGTGTGGACCAGGCGCTGCCCCGGGCCGTCGCCGAGGTCCCGGCCAAACCGCGGACGACCCGGTTGCCGGTCCTGCTGCGACCGCAGGTCCCGGCGGAGGTCTGAGCCCGGACGACACGGACGACAGACGGCGGCGGTCACCGAGGGAGTCAATTCCTCGGTGACCGCCGCCGTCGTTGTCCCAACAGCCGGGTGCGGCGCGGCTCAGCGGTCCGCTTCCAGCGCCTCCAGGTCCTCGTCCTCATCGAGATCGGCGTCGAGGTCGGGATCGAGTTCGTCCTCGATCTCCTCCTCGGCCTCGTCCACCTCATCGATGTCGTCAAGCTCGTCGTTGATCTCGTCGTCGAAGACCGCGCTGACGTCGAAGCGGCACACCACCCGCTGCGGATCGACACCCTCGAAGGGAGCCTCCAGCCAGGCACCGGGTTCGGCCGTCTCGTCGGCGGCGGTCACCCACAGCGTGGAGTCGCCCTCCTCCAGGCCGAACTCCTTGGGCCGGGAAGCGATCTCGTCCGCCTCGAACTCGTCGAAAAGAATGCCGAGCGCTCCGTGGATCGTACCGGAGGCCTCCGTGCCCGTGCCGTCGCCGACCGCCGCCTCGACCCGCTGCGCCTGGGCCAGCAGCCGCTGCGGCTCCGCCACCGCGTAGTCACGGCGGATCAGCACGCTCACCGCGTTCGGCTCCTCGGGGCCGGTATACGGCGGCAGGGAGTCGTCGGTACCGGGGATCTCGAAAGGCGTGACCTCGTCATAACGGTCGTAGAGCAGCTCGTCGTAGACCTCGGCGGCCGCGGCGAGCTGGTTGAACGCCTCGTAGACGGCCGGGTCGTCCTCCCCCGACCGGCCTTCGACCGCGGCCAGGTGGCGGTCGAGCGCGGTCTTGACCGCCTCGGCGGCGGCGCGTACCTCGGCAGCGGTGGGCTGCGCAGCATCAGACATAGTGCAGACGCTATCCGTACCGGGGCTCTGCCCGCACAATAGATGCGATGCCGGAATACGAATTTGTCGACGTGTACGTACCGCGCGGGGTCTCCCGCAAGGACGCCACACGTCTGCTGACGGACCATGCCGAGTACGGACACTGGGAATTGGACCGACTGAGCCTGCTGCGCGACGGCAGTCGCAGGGTGCGGCTGCGCCGGCGGATCATCCGCCAGGTGCGCGCCACGTGGTGAGCTGAGCCGGGCGCAACGGAGCGGGCCTCGACAGTGCGGGGCCCCTCCGTTGCGCAGATCACATGTCCCGGGAGCTACATGGACGCGCGCGCCTTGCGGTACAGCACCGCGCCCGCGAGCAGCGCGCCCGCGCCGACCGGCAGGGCGAGGCCGAGCGGCAGCTCACTGCCGGTGTGCGCGAGCTGCGCGCCGCCCTGGGACTGGACGGCGGACTGCGCACCGGGCTGGGTCACGTGCGCGGAACCGGTCGGCGCGTGAACGCCCTTGACCGGCGAGGTGCCCGGTGAGGTGGGGTGGGTGGGCGTACCCGGGTGACTCGGCGTTCCGGGGTGACTCGGGGTCCCCGGCGGAGTCGTGCCGTGGCCGCCGCCCGGGTGGTGACCGTGATGGCCCTCGCCCGGAGGGGTCCCGTGGTGACCGCCACCGTGATGTCCGCCCCCTCCCGGAGGCGTCCCGTGATGACCACCCCCGTGGTGCCCGCCGCCCCCCGGAGGCGTCCCGTGGTCATGGCCGCCGCCGCTCCAACTCCCGCCGTTGGCACAGTCGTTGCCGGTGACGCCGTTGCCGACACCGATGACGTCGACGCTGTTGCCGCACACGTTCACCGGTACGTCGATCGGTACCTGGACGTGATTGCCGGAGCCGACACCGGGCGAGCCGGAGGCGTGTCCGCCGGCGTGCGAGCCCCCTGAGCCGCCGTGCGCGCCGTGTCCGCCGGAGCCACCATGCCCACCGGAGCCGCCCGAGTCGCCGTAACCCCCCGAGTCGCCGTAACCACCGGACGAGCCGTGACCGCCCGAACCCCCATGGCCGGTACCACTGCCCCCGCCCTGGTTGGCGCACTTGTTGCCGACCGCCGGGTTCAGGATCCCGACCACGTTCACGGTGTTGCCGCACACGTTGACCGGCACATGCACCGGTGCCTGCACGGTGTTGCCGGACAGTACGCCGGCCGAGTCCGAACTGGAGCCGCTCGCGCCCGAGTCGGCGTGGGCGACACCGCCCGCGGCGGCGATCACCCCGGTCGCGGCCGCCACGGTCAGCAAGCTCTTTCGAGTGACCTGTCGCATTACTGAATTCCCCCCTGCGTTCAATCCTGACTGAATTCGTCGCGCGACCCCTCGCACAATTCCTCGCGGAAAAGGCGCGCAAAGACCATCGGCCCCGGAGCGCATGGCGCGCGCTCCGGGGCCGAGGATGTGGTCACCCCTCAGAGGGACGACGTCACTTGTTGACGCAGGTGTTGCCGAAGGCGGGGTTCAGCAGACCGATCACCGAGATCGTGTTGCCGCACACGTTCACCGGGACGTGCACGGGAACCTGGATGACGTTGCCGGAAACGACACCCGGGGAGTGCACAGCGGCACCCTGAGCGCCGGAGTCGGCGACGGCCAGACCCGCACCCGCGAGAACCAGGCCACCGGTGGCAGCCGCAGCGGCGACGACCTTCTTGATCATTATTCCTCCTTGTTGGCAAAAGCGATCTCGTGTTGCCGATCGCATCACCTGTAACGAGGAGGGAGTAATGGAGCTACGAGCTTATGAGCACATTCACCCGTCCCAGTGGCTTCCGTACGCGCGGTCGAATTCCAGCGTCAACCGACGTAAACCGACGTCGACCGGTGTTTCAGGGCACGCCCTCAGGACGCGCCTTCAGGACGCGTCGATGAACCGGTCCAGCACCCGCACCCCGAACTTCAGCCCCTCCACCGGCACCCGCTCGTCAACGCCGTGGAACATGCCCGCGAAGTCCAGCTCCGGCGGCAGCTTGAGCGGGGCGAAGCCGAAGCCGCGGATGCCCAGGTCGTCGAAGGACTTGGCGTCCGTACCGCCGGAGAGCATGTACGGGACGGCCTTCGCGGTCGGGTCCTCGGCGAGCAGCGAGGACTGCATGGCCTCGACGAGCGCGCCGTCGAAGGAGGTCTCCAGCGCCTTGTCCGAGTGCACGTCCTCGCGCTTGACCTTCGGGCCGAGGATCCGGTCGAGGTCGGCGAGGAACTCCTCCTCGTGGCCGGGCAGGAACCGCCCGTCGATGTTCGCGGTGGCCTCGCCGGGGATGACGTTGACCTTGTAACCGGCGTTCAGCTGCGTCGGGTTGGCCGTGTTGCTGAGGGTCGCGCCGATGAGCTTGGCGATGCCGCCGAGCCGCTTGAGCGTGGCCTCCATGTCCTCGGGGTCGAGCGGGGTGCCGAGCGCGTCGCCGAGTTCGTCGAGGAACGCCCGCGTCGTCTTGGTGACCCGCACCGGGAACTTGTGCCGGCCCACCCGCGCGACGGCTTCCGACAACTCGGTGATCGCGTTGTCCCGGTGGATCATCGACCCGTGCCCGGCGGTACCGGCCACGGTCAGCTTCATCCAGTGCATGCCCTTCTCGGCCGTCTGGATCAGATAGAGCCGCCGCTCCTCGCTCACCGTGAACGAGAACCCGCCCACCTCGCTGATGCCCTCGGTGACGCCGTCGAACAGCTCCCGGTGGTTGTCGACGAGGTGCCGCCCACCGTACGTACCGCCCGCCTCCTCGTCAGCGAGGAAGGCGACCACGATGTCGCGCGGGGGCCGGCGCTCGCTGCGCAGCCGGTCGCGGACGACCGCCAGGGTCATCGCGTCCATGTCCTTCATGTCGACCGCGCCGCGCCCCCACACGCACCCGTCCGCGACCTCGCCGGAGAAGGGGTGGTGGGTCCAGTCCGCCGCGTTCGCCGGTACGACGTCCAGGTGGCCGTGGATGAGGAGCGCGGGCCGGGAAGGGTCCGTGCCCTCGATCCTGGCCACCGTGGAGGCGCGCCCCGGGTGCGACTCGAAGATCTTCGGTTCGAGGCCCACCTCGGCGAGCTGCTCGGCGACGTACTCGGCCGCCTTGCGCTCCCCGGGGCCCGAGTGGTCGCCGTAGTTGCTGGTGTCGATCCGGATCAGCTCGCGGCAGAGGTCCACGACCTCGTCCTCACCGGTGACGCCCTTGGCCGTGTCCGTGTCGCTCACGCTGCTTCCTCCCACTGTCACTGCTGGTGGTCCTCCCCCATCCTCTCTCCCCATCGGGCCGCACCCCAAGGGCGGTCCCGGCCCGTCACACGCCGTTCACGCGGGACGCGAGTGGGAACAAGGGGTGATCGGCCACCCCTGGAAGCCTGGTAATGTTTCCTTCGTCGCCGCGGGGGAAACCACGCGCGACAGACACCTTGTCCGGGTGGCGGAATGGCAGACGCGCTAGCTTGAGGTGCTAGTGCCCTTTATCGGGCGTGGGGGTTCAAGTCCCCCCTCGGACACATCGCAGGCGAGGGCCGCGACCACCAAGGTCGCGGCCCTCGCCGCATTTGTGGGGGATGTCTCCTTCGCTTCGAAGATCACCAGGTCAGAGCGTTGCCGGACGCTCACGGAGCGCCCCCGTTCGGCTCCCCCGAGTGGCCGTCGGCAGGCCAGGAGCCTAGCGTCGTACTAAAATTTCCGGCTTGTTACGGAACGGAGCTGGAGCTGGACAACCCCAGGCATACCTGCGGGCCCGCCAGCACCCCGGAAGTTACCGGGTTCGAGACGCGAGGACCGATGGCAGCCATACACGAGAGCAGTGCTCTCGGGCTCGACGAAGAGATCCGCACACAGTTCGGCGATACGGCACGTTTCTCCGCGGCGCCCGCCGCCTCGGCCCGCACCCTTGTCGACATCCTCGACGCGTCGGTGCGGTCGTATCCCGACGAGCTCGCCCTGGACGACGGCACCGTCCGCCTCACCTACCGTGCGCTGGCCGTCGAGGTGGAGACCCTGCGCCGCACCCTGGCCGCGGCCGGTGTCGGCCTCGGCGACCGGGTCGGCGTGCGCGTCCCGTCCGGGACCAATGACCTCTACGTCGCGATCCTCGCCGTACTCGCCGTCGGTGCCGCCTACGTCCCCGTGGACGCCGAGGACCCGGACGAGCGGGCCGAGCTGGTGTTCGGCGAGGCCGACGTGCGGGCCGTCATCGGCGCCGAGCACGCGCTGACCGTCCTCGGGCACAGTGACGCCCCGGCCGCCCGGCCCGGTGTCGAGCAGGACGCGTGGATCATCTTCACCTCCGGCTCCACCGGCAAGCCCAAGGGCGTCGCCGTCTCGCACCGCAGCGCGGCGGCTTTCGTCGACGCCGAGGCGGCGCTGTTCCTCTCCGACGACCCCATCGGTCCGGGTGACAGGGTCATGGCGGGGCTGTCCGTCGCCTTCGACGCGTCCTGCGAGGAGATGTGGCTGGCCTGGCGCTACGGCGCCTGCCTGGTGCCCGTACCGCGCTCCCAGGTCCGCAGCGGCGCCGACCTCGGCCCCTGGCTGGTGGACCAGGACATCAGCGTCGTCTCGACCGTGCCGACCCTGGCCTCCCTCTGGGAGCCGGAGGCGCTGAACGACGTACGCCTGCTGATCTTCGGCGGTGAGGCCTGCCCGCCCGAGCTGGTGCAGCGGCTGGTCACCGAGGGCCGCGAGGTCTGGAACACGTACGGACCGACCGAGGCGACCGTCGTCGCCTGCGCCTCCCTCATGACCGGCGACGAGCCGATCCGTATCGGACTCCCCCTGAACGGCTGGGAGTTGGCCGTCGTCGACGAGGCCGGGGTGCCCGTACCGATGGGCGGCAGTGGGCAGTTGGTGATCGGCGGGGTCGGGCTCGCCCGCTATCTCGACCCCGAGAAGGACGCGGAGAAGTACGCGCCTCTTGAGTCCCTCGGCTGGGAACGGGCGTACCGCAGTGGCGACTTGGTCAAGGCCGAGCCCGAGGGGCTGATCTTCCTCGGCCGCGCCGACGAGCAGATCAAGCTCGGCGGACGCCGGATCGAACTCGGCGAGGTCGACGCGGCGCTTCAGGCACTCCCCGGAGTGGCCGGAGCAGCTGCCGCCGTACGGACCGCGCGCAGTGGCAATCAACTCCTCGTCGGCTACGTCGTCACCCAGGAAGGCTGGGACCAGGCCGCAGCCGTCGAGAAGCTGCGGGCCGAACTGCCCGCCGCCCTCGTGCCGTTGATCGCCCCGGTCGAGGACCTCCCGACCCGCACCTCCGGCAAGGTCGACCGCAACGCACTCCCGTGGCCGCTCGAAGGCCTGGAGACCGGCGGCGCCAAGGAGCAGCTCTACGGCACGGAGGCCTGGCTCGCCGAGCAGTGGGGCGAGGTGCTCGGTATCCCCGTGAGCAGCGCGGCCGACGACTTCTTCGCGATCGGCGGAAGCAGCCTGGCCGCCGCGCAGTTGACGACGCGACTGCGCTCCCGTTACCCGAGCGCGGCCGTCCTCGACATCTATCAGCAGCCGACGCTGCGCAAGTTGGCCCGGCACCTGGAGGACTCGGCGCAGGGCGACGGCACCGCACGGGTGATCGCCCTGGTGCCGACCCGCGCCAAGGTGATCCAACTCCTCGCGCTGGTCCCCCTGTTCACCCTGGTCGGCCTGCGCTGGACGGTGGCACTGGCCGCGCTCGGCAATGTGCTGGGCGGCTACGCCTGGCTGCCGACCGCCTCGTGGTGGCTGGTCGGCGCGGGTGCACTTCTCCTCTTCAGCCCGCCCGGCCGGCTCGCGATCGCCGCGGGCGGTGCGCGGCTGTTGCTGCGTGGCGTGAAGCCGGGACGTTACGACCGTGGTGGCAGCGTCCATCTGCGGCTGTGGGCGGCGGAGCGGCTGGCCGAGTTCAGCGGGGCGACCTCGCTGACGGGGTCCTGGCTGGAGCGGTACGCGCGTGCCCTCGGCGCCAAGATCGGCCCGGACGTCGATCTGCACTCCCTCCCGCCGGTCACCGGCATGCTCAAGCTGGGACGCGGTGCCGCGGTCGAGTCGGAGGTGGACCTGTCCGGCTACTGGCTGGACGGCGACCGCCTGGAGATCGGCCCGGTCAAGGTCGGCGCGCACGCCGTCGTCGGCACGCGCAGCATGCTGTTCCCCGGTGCCCGGGTGGGCAAGCGGGCCGAGGTGGCGCCGGGTTCGGCTGTCACCGGCACCGTCCCGACCGGCCAGCGCTGGGCGGGCGCGCCCGCGGTCAAGCTCGGCAAGGCCAAGCGCAACTGGCCCAAGCAGCGCCCGCAGCGGGGCACGTACTGGCGTGTGATGTACGGCGTGACGGGCTTCGCGCTCACCATGCTCCCGGTGGTCTCCGGGGCGGTCGCGCTGCTGGTGGCGAGCGCGTTCATCGCGCCCGGTGACGGTCTCGGCGAGGCCCTGCGGGGCGCGGCGATCGCGCTGGTCCCGGCGACGCTGGCCTTCGGGCTGACGTACGCGCTACTGATTTTGATCGGTGTACGGCTGCTCAGCGTGCGGCTGCGTGAGGGTACGCACCCGACGCACAGCCGGATCGGCTGGCAGGCGTGGACCGTGACACAGCTGATGGACCTCTCCCGCGAGACCCTGTTCCCGCTGTACGCCGGGCTCGCCACGCCGGTGTGGCTGCGGCTGCTCGGGATGCGGATCGGGCGGGGCGCCGAGGTGTCGACCGTGCTCGCGCTGCCGAGCCTGACGACCGTCGGTGAGGGTGCGTTCCTGGCCGACGACACCTTGACCGCGCCGTACGAACTCGGTGGCGGCTGGGTGCACATCGGGCGGGCCGAGATCGGGCGGCGGGCGTTCCTCGGGAACTCCGGGATGACCGCGCCCGGGCGGAGCGTGCCGGACGGCGGGCTCGTCGGGGTGTTGTCGGCGACGCCGAAGAAGGCGAAGAAGGGCACGTCGTATCTGGGGCTGCCGCCGGTGAAGCTGCCGCGCAGCACGAGCGGCGGCGACCAGAGCCGGACGTACGACCCGCCGGCCAAGCTGCTGTGGGCGCGCGGGCTGGTCGAGCTGTGCCGGATCGTGCCGGTGTTCTGCTCGGCGGGTCTCGCCGTGCTGACGGTGGCCGCGCTGTGCGCGCTGGGGGTGTGGGCGCCGCTGCTGTCGGGGCTCGTGCTGCTGGCGGTGGGGGCTGCGGCCGGACTGATCTCGATCATCGCCAAGTGGACCCTCGTGGGGCGGCACCGCGGTGCCGAGCACCCGCTGTGGAGCGGTTACGTGTGGCGCAACGAGCTGGCGGACACCTTCGTCGAGGTCGTGGCGGTGCCGTGGCTGGCCGGTTCCGTGCCGGGTACTCCGGTGCTGACGGCCTGGCTGCGCGGGCTCGGCGCGCACATCGGCAAGGGCGTCTGGGTGGAGAGCTACTGGCTGCCGGAGACCGACCTGGTGACCCTGGAGGACGCCACGACGGTGAACCGCGGATGTGTGCTCCAGACCCACCTCTTCCACGACCGGATCTTGCGGACGGATACTGTGGTCCTCCGTGAGGGCGCGACGCTGGGTCCTGGCGGAATCGTCCTGCCCGGCAGCGAGGTCGGGGCGCGCACCACTCTGGGCCCCGCATCGCTCGTGATGGCGGCGGAGTCCGTCCCGGACGACACCCGCTGGCTGGGCAATCCGATCGAGTCATGGCGACCCTGAACACAGGTCACGAGGCGTCGGCTTCGGAGGGCGGTGCACGGGTACGAGATACGAGCACACCGCAGGGAGCAGACGCAGCAGTGACCGTTCAGCAGGCGGCGGGTCCGGACCCGTACTTCCCGGCAAACGGCGATGCCCGCTACCGGGTGCACCGCTATGAGCTCGCGCTGGACTACCGTCCCGGCCCCAACCGTCTCTCCGGCACGGCGCGCATCAACGCCATAGCGGGCCGTGCGCCGCTGCCCGAATTCCAGCTGAACCTGGGCGACTTCAAGATCGGCCGGATCCGGGTGGACGGCCGCCAGCCGCACTACACGCACCGCGGCGGCCGACTCCGTGTCCGACCGGCGAAGCCGCTGCGGGCCGGCGCCGCGTTCACGGTGGAGGTGCACTGGTCGGGCAACCCCAAGCCGGTCGCCAGCCCCTGGGGCGGCCTGGGTTGGGAGGAGCTGACCGACGGCGCGCTGGTGGCGAGCCAGCCGATCGGGGCGCCCTCCTGGTACCCATGCAACGACCGCCCCGCGGACAAGGCCTCGTACCAGATCTCGATCACCACGCCGTCGGCGTACGCGGTGGTGGCGGGCGGCCGACTGCTGACCCGAACTACCAAGGCTTCTACGACCACTTGGGTGTACGAGCAGTCGGCGCCGACGTCGAGTTATCTGGTCGGGCTGTCGATCGGGAAGTACCAGACGGTACTGCTGGGCGACCCGGGTCTGGGCGGTGTGCCGCAGCACGGGCACATCCCGTCGGACCTACTCCCGGAGTTCTCAAGGGACTTCGCGCGACAGCCCGCGATGATGGAGCTGTTCCAGGACCTGTTCGGGCCGTACCCGTTCGACGAGTACGCGGTCGTCGTGACGGAAGAGGAACTCGATGTCCCCGTCGAGGCACAGGGGTTGTCGCTGTTCGGCGCCAACCACGTTGACGGGGCCCGGGGTTCGGAGCGACTGGTCGCGCACGAACTCGCGCACCAGTGGTTCGGCAACAGCGTCTCCATCGCCGACTGGCGGCACATCTGGCTGAACGAGGGTTTCGCGAAGTACGCGGAGTGGCTGTGGTCCGAGCGCTCGGGCGGCCGTACGGCCCATCAACACGCCGCCGCCGCGCACCGGTTGCTCTCCACGCTCCCCCAGGACCTGCGGCTCGCCGACCCCGGCCGCAAGTCGATGTTCGACGACCGGCTCTACGAACGCGGCGGGGTCACCGTCCACGCGGTGCGCTGCGCGCTGGGTGACATCGCGTTCTTCCGGATGCTGCGGGGGTGGGCGAGCCTGCATCGCAACGGCACGGTGACGACGGCCACGTTCACGTCTCACGCGTCCCGGTTCACGTCCGAGTCGTTGGACCAGCTTTTCGAGGCGTGGGTTTATGGGACGCGGTTGCCGCCGATGCCTTCGGCCGAGACGGGGATCGCGGTCTGAGTTCTCAACTCCGTTGCCAGTGGGGAACTGACGGAGTATCAAGTGCTTTCACGGGGGTGAGGTCATGGCAGCCGCATGGGCCCGAGGGCGCGCGGAGACGGGTGAATGGCTGGAGGTCTACGGGGAGACCGAGCCCCAATCCGTCCCGCTGGAGCAGATGTTCGCCACGGGATCGGACAGGGCGACCCCTTTCACGGGATATCTCTACGTCTGGACACTCGGGTACACGGAGCACGCGCCGGACGCGAAGGTCACGCTGCTGTTCCCCGCCATGGGCGATTGGCGGGTGAAGGACGTCCAGGCCATCGTGTACCACCTGCCACCGGTGGCGGACGAGCGGGCGTGGCGGACCACACTGGCCAGGGACCTGCGGGCGGCCGGCCCGGTACTGGAGACCGCCGGCAAGCTCACGGCCGACCTGGTCGGTTTCCCCGAACTCAACGCGATCACGTCCGCCGCGGCCCACTTGAGGGCGCGCAGCGCGCCCCAGATGCCGGACGAGGAGTGGTTCGTCAAGAGACTGCACCGCAGCCTCGCCGGGATCCTGCACCAGGGAGTCGAGTGGACGCTCCCGGCGAACTTCGTGAAACAGATCGGGACCCGGGTCACCGGCGCCCTCCTCGTCCAGTTCGTCGGTGCGGCACCCGCGTACGAGGACAGTGATCCTCCTGGCGGCGAGCCGTTGCCCCTCCTGGCCTGCGCGACTCTCACGCGCGACAAGGAGATGCGGCTGCCCGAGGACGCCTACGTCCGGCTGCCACTCCGCGTCACCCCGGAACGCCCGCGAACGTAGCCCCGGCACAATATGCCCATGACCCCACGCACCAACTGCCCCTGCGGCCTCCCCCAGCCCTACGAAGAGTGCTGCGGCCGCTACCACTCAGGCCCCGCCACCGCCCCCACCGCCGAGGCGTTGATGCGCTCGCGCTACTCCGCCTTCGTCCGGCTGAACGCGCCCTACCTGCTGCGCAGTTGGCATCCCCGGACGCGCCCCGCCGAGCCCCTCGATCTCGATCCGGGGATGCGGTGGACCGGGCTGGAGATCCTGGAGACGGGTGGCGGGACGGCGTTCCACTCGGCGGGGACCGTGACGTTCCGGGCGTCCTACAAGGGCGGTGCGATCCATGAGCGGAGCCGGTTCGAGCGGGTCGACGGGGCGTGGGTGTACCTCGACGGGGAGTTCCTCGACGACTGAGCAGTTGCGGGGACAGAGGGTCTACGGCGCCAGGATGTCCAGTTCCTGGAGCGCCCCGACCGTGATCTCGCGGGTCAGGGTCTCCGCGCGGAGGGCGTCGCCCTCGCGGACCGCCTCCGCGACCTGGACGTGCAGGGTGACGGCGGCCGGGTCGGGGTCCTCGAACATGACCTCGTGGTGGGTGCGGCCGGCGAGGACCTCGGTGACGACATCGCCGAGGCGGGCGAACATCTCGTTGCCGGAGGCGGCCAGGATCACCCGGTGGAAGGCCACGTCGTGGACGAGGTAGGCCTCCAGTTTGTGGCCGCGGGAGTTGGCCACCATGCCGATCGCGCACTCGGTGAGTTCCGCGCACTGTTCCGCCGTAGCGAACTTGGCGGCCAGGCCGGCCGCGATCGGCTCGACCGCTGAGCGCAGCACCGTGAGTGAGCGCAGTTGCTGCGGGCGGTCGGCGCCGGCCAGGCGCCAGCGGATGACCTGCGGGTCGTAGACATTCCACGCGGCCTTGGGCCGTACGGTGACGCCCACGCGGCGGCGGGACTCGACCAGGTGCATGGATTCGAGGACGCGGACCGCCTCGCGCATCACGGAGCGGGACACCTCGAAGTCCTTGGCGAGCTCGTCCGTGCGCAGGACACTGCCCGGCGGGTACTCGCCCGCGGTGATGGCGGGGCCGAGGGAGTCGAGTACGCGGCCGTGCAAGCCGCGGCCCGGAGTGGTCATGCACTCAGCGTACGGGGCACATCACGGAACCAAAAAGTCAGACTTATATGTCACAGACTCTTGAATTCGTCGTACCTAATCGGTTTCAGTGGGATCGACATCAGGTGTCGACCGAGACAGTGAGGCAGCGATGCGTACCCCCCATGTCGTCGTGGTCATGGGCGTAGCGGGCACCGGGAAGACCACCATCGGTCCCCTGCTCGCGGCCCGGCTCGGCGTTCCGTACGCCGAGGGCGACGACTTCCACCCGCAGGCCAACATCGCCAAGATGTCGGCCGGTGTCCCGCTGACCGACGAGGACCGGTGGCCGTGGCTGGACGCCATCGGCGACTGGGCACACGGGCGTGCGGGGCTCGGCGGGGTGGTGAGTAGTTCGGCGCTGAAGCGGTCTTACCGTGACCGGCTGCGGGCCGCCGCTCCCGGGGTCGTCTTCGTGCACCTCACCGGCGACCGCGCGCTCATCGAGGACCGGATGGCGCACCGGCACGGGCACTTCATGCCGACCGCGCTGCTCGACTCGCAGTTCGCCACGCTCCAGCCGCTGGAGGCCGACGAGGCGGGTGTCGCCGTGGACGTCACCGGCAGCCCGGAGCAGATCACCGAGCGGGCGACGACCGCGCTCGCGCAGGTTCCCGAGCCGACCTCCTAGCACCCCGCACTTGTAACCCCTCCCCCGTATCCCCCGTATCCGCAAGGAATCCACCGTGACCAGACTCAGCGTCGAGATGCTGGCAGCGGACCCCGTCGAGCCCATCACCTCGGCCGGCCACGCTCAGCTGGGCATCGCCGTACTGGCGGGCATCGCCGTCATCGTCCTGCTCATCACCAAGTTCAAGATGCACGCCTTCCTGGCGCTGACCATCGGCTCGCTCGCGCTCGGCGCGTTCGCCGGGGCGCCGCTGGACAAGGCCATCACCAGTTTCACCACCGGGCTCGGTTCGACCGTCGCCGGTGTGGGCGTGTTGATCGCGCTGGGCGCGATCCTCGGCAAGCTGCTCGCCGACTCGGGCGGCGCGGACCAGATCGTCGACACGATCCTCGCGAAGGCCAGTCCCCGGTCGATGCCGTGGGCGATGGTGCTGATCGCCTCGGTGATCGGGCTGCCGCTGTTCTTCGAGGTCGGCATCGTGCTGCTGATCCCGGTCGTGCTGATGGTCGCCAAGCGCGGCAACTACTCGCTCATGCGGATCGGCATCCCCGCGCTGGCCGGCTTGTCGGTCATGCACGGCCTCATTCCGCCGCACCCCGGGCCGCTGGTCGCCGTCGACGCGCTCAAGGCCAACCTCGGTCTGACCCTCGCGCTCGGCGTGCTGGTCGCGATCCCGACCGTGATCATCGCGGGTCCGCTGTTCTCGAAGGTCGCCGCACGCTGGGTGGACGTACAGGCTCCTGACCGAATGATCCCCGCCCGCCCCTCCGAGGACCTGAAGAACCGTCCCGGCTTCGGCGCGACCCTCGCCACGATCCTGCTGCCGGTCGTGCTGATGCTCTCCAAGGCGCTGGTCGACATCGTCGTGGACGACCCCGAGCACACCGTCCAGCGCGTCTTCGACGTCATCGGCTCGCCGCTGATCGCGCTGCTCGCGGCCGTCATCGTCGGCATGTTCACGCTGGGCCGCCCGGCGGGCTTCACCAAGGAGCGGCTGTCCTCGACCGTCGAGAAGGGCCTGATGCCGATCGCGGGCATCCTGCTCATCGTCGGCGCGGGCGGCGGTTTCAAGCAGACGCTGATCGACTCCGGTGTCGGCCAGATGATCCTGGACATCTCCAAGGACTGGTCGATCCCGGCGCTGCTGCTGGCCTGGCTGATCGCGGTGGCGATCCGGCTGGCGACCGGTTCGGCGACGGTGGCCACCATCTCGGCGGCCGGTCTGGTCGCCCCGCTGGCCGCCGACATGTCGAGCGCCCACACCGCTCTGCTGGTGCTGGCGATCGGCGCGGGCTCGCTCTTCTTCAGCCACGTCAACGACGCCGGTTTCTGGCTGGTGAAGGAGTACTTCGGCCTGAGCGTCGGCCAGACCCTCAAGACCTGGTCCGTCATGGAGACCATCATCTCGGTCGTCGCCGGCGGACTGGTCCTCCTCCTCTCACTGATCATCTAGGGGTACGGGAATGAGTCATCCTCTTTTCGACATCAGTGGTCGTACGGCCCTGGTCACCGGTTCCAGCCGGGGCATCGGACTCGCCCTGGCGCAGGGCCTGTTGGAGGCCGGCTGCACGGTCGTCCTGAACGGCCGGGACGGCGAACGCCTCACCAAGGCCGCCGCCGGACTGCCCGGCGAGGTCCGCACGGCCGCCTTCGACGTGACCGACGGTCCGTCAGTGGCCGCCGGAATCGCGGACGTCGAGGACCGGGTCGGCCCGCTGGACATCCTGGTGAACAACGCGGGCATGCAACTGCGCGCCCCGCTCCTGGAGTTCACCGACTCCGACTGGCACCGCATCATCGACACCAACCTCACCAGCGCGTTCCTGGTCGGCCGTGAGACGGCTCGGCGGATGACGGAACGCGGCCACGGGAAGATCATCAACATCTGCTCGCTGCAGAGCGAGGTGGTCCGCCCCGGCATCGCGCCCTACGCGGCCACCAAGGGCGCGTTGAAGATGCTCACCAAGGGCATGTGCGCGGACTGGGGCCCGAGCGGCGTGCAGGTCAACGGTCTCGGCCCCGGCTACATCGAGACGGAACTGACCCAACCCCTGGTCCAGGACGAGGAGTTCAGCGCCTGGGTGCGCAAGCGGACCCCGGCCGGCCGCTGGGGCACCACGGACGACCTGGTCGGCGGGGTGCTGTTCCTGGCGTCGCCCGCCGCGGACTTCGTGAGCGGACAGATCCTTTACGTCGACGGCGGCATGACGAGCGTGCTGTAGAGAACGGGAGTCCGGACATGCTGGGTTGTGTGATTCATGGTCAGGACGACCTGCGGGTCGATGAGTTGACGGTCCCGGAGCCCGGCCCCGGCCAGGCCCTGGTCGCCGTCCGCTACGGCGGCGTCTGCGGCTCCGACCTCCACTACTGGCGCCACGGCGGCGTCGGCGACTTCCGCCTCAAGGAACCGATGCTGCTCGGCCACGAGGCGGTCGGCACGGTCGTGTCCTACGGCCCCGGTGCCACAGGTCCCGTCCCCGGTACGGCAGTTGCCGTGCACCCGGCGACCCCGTGCGGGGTGTGCCCCGAGTGCGTGGACGGTCGCCGCAACGTGTGCCGGGACACCGCGTACCTGGGCAGCGCGGCCCGCTTCCCGCACGTACAGGGCGGATTCGCGGCCCAAGTCACCGTCCCCGCCGAGCAGTTGAGGGCGATCCCGGCGGGCCTGGAGCTGCGCCGGGCCGCCCTCGCGGAACCGCTCTCCGTCGCGCTGCACGCCGTACACCGGGCCGGGGACGTGCGGGGACGCCATGTGCTGGTCACCGGCGCGGGCCCGATCGGCTGTCTGGTCGTCGCGGCGGCGAAGGCGGCCGGTGCGGCCCACGTGACGGTAACGGACCTTCTCCCGGCGGCACTTCGGTACGCCACGGCGGCCGGCGCCGACACCGTCGTACGGGCCGACGACCTGGACGACTCCGGGTGGCCGTCCGAGGTGGACCTCGCGATCGAGGCGTCCGGGGTGGCGGCCGGCCTCGACACCTGTCTGCGGCTCGTGCGGCGGGGCGGGGTGGTCGTGCAGCTCGGGATGTTGCCGCCGGGGAAGAGTCCCTTCGCGGGGAACCTGGTCGTCAGCAGGGAGATCGAGCTGCGCGGGGCGTTCCGCTTCGACGAGGAGTTCAACGACGCGCTCCAACTCCTCGCGGTGGAGCCCGCGTTCGACGCTTTGGTCAGCGCGGTGGTGCCGGTACGGGACGCAGAGTCGGCGTTCGCCCTGGCGGCCGACCGGAACCGGTCGTGCAAGGTACTGCTGGACTTCGGGGACTGAGCAGGGGCGACCAGCACACCGACCAAGGCTTCAACCACTACACCCAAGGCTTCAACTACGGCTTCCAGAGCGGGTGTTCCCGCTTCGCCCACTCCCTGCTCACCGACCCCGTGCGCAGGCCCGCCCTCGCCTCCGGGTCGCCAAGGGCCATGCCGATGTGTCCGCCCAGCACGATGCCGATCGTCAGGGCGAGCCAGTCGTGGACGAAGGTCGCGCTGGTGCGCCACATGATCGGGGTGAGATGGGTGAACCACATCATCAGGCCCGTGCCGAGCATCACCAGCGTGGCGCCGGCGATCCAGTTGGCGTAGATCTTCTGGCCGGCGTTGAACTTGCCTGCCGGGCGCGCCGATCGGCGTTTGTCGCGCATCAGGGCGCCGCGCAGCCAGACGCGGTCGTGCGGGCCGAAGCGGTTGAGGAAGCCGAGGTTGACGCGGAAGCCGCGGGAGAACAGGCCGAAGAGGACGGGGACGGGGAGCGCGACCCCGGCCAACTCGTGGATGCGGACGACCAGTTCACGGCGGCCGACGAGTTCGGCGAACTCCGGGATGTACAGGCAGGCCGCCGTGGCCACGCAGATGCCCATCAGCGCGGCCGTCGTCCGGTGCACCCAGCGCTCGGTGCCGCCGAAGCGGCGGACGCGGGCGGACGGTTCCGTCCGCGGGGGCTGGGCTTCAGCTCGTAGGGTCATCGTCGCGTCCGTTCGACTTGCCGACCCAGGCGTCGACGTCGTAGCCCCGATCTTCCCAGTAGCCGGGCTTCACATGCTCGGTGACCGTGATGCCGGAGAGCCACTTTGCGGACTTGTAGAAGTACATGGGGGCGACGTAGAGGCGGACCGGGCCGCCGTGGTCGTGGCTCAGGGGCTTGTCCTGCATGCGCAGCGCGACCAGGATGTCGGAGCGCCGGGCCTGGTCGAGGGTGAGGCTCTCCGTGTAGGCGCCGTCGAAGCAGGTGAAGCGCACCGCCCCGGCCTTGGCGCGTACTCCCGCCGCGTCCAGGAGCCGGGACAGGCGCACGCCCTCGAAGGGGGTTCCGGGGACCCGCCAGCCGGTGACGCACTGGACGTCCTTGACCATCCGGGTCTGCGGCAGCGCGCGCAGGTCGGCCAGGGTGTAGGACGTCGGCTTGTCGACCAGGCCGTCGATGGTCAGCCGGTAGTTCTCGGCGTTCTTGTTCGGTACGGACGCGGTGACCGAGTAGTAGCGGAAGCCGCCGCCGTTCGGGAGCAGTCCGGTCAGCCCGGTGGGGTCCTTGCCGGAGACGGCACCGAGGAAGCCCTCCATGCCCTTCTGCAGCGCGGGCGCGGCGACGACGCCGAGGGCGCCCAGGCCGAGGGTGCCCAGGAGGACCCGGCGGCCGAGCGGCCGACCCTCCGCCTTCTCGGCACCCTCGGGCTCGGGCTCGGGTTGTTCAGGTTTCACGCAGTCATTCGAACACCCGCGACCCCCGCGCGGCCAGGGATAGCGGGTGCCCGTCAGACTTCCGTAACCACTTCTTACGTGCTTCTCAGAACCGACAGTTCAACGACAGGTTCGACAACCGGTGCAACCGCAGTTCTCTACGGCGTCTCCCCCGCCGCCTTCTCCAGCTGGAACGCCTCGTTGCCGAGCCCGATCCGGGCGTGCGCCTCGGGGTTGCGGGAGCGCAGGAGCAGGCCCTGGGCCAGGCCGACGAGCAGGGCCAGGACGATGATGCCGGGCAGGATCCAGCTCAGGGAGGAGCCGGGGCCCGCGCCGACCAGGACGTCGAAGTCCTTGACCGTGTAGACGGCGATGACGACGAGGGCGATGCCGGACAGCGCGGAGGTGACCAGCCGCCAGGCCTGGGCGCGGGCGGAGCCGCGGCGGGCGAAGAAGACGATCACCGAGAGGGAGGCGGCGGCCATCAGCAGGATCACGCCGAGGGCGCCGATGTTGCCGAACCAGGTGAACAGGTGCAGGACGGGTTCGGTGGGGTCGCCGGTGGGCTTGTCGTCGGCGATCGCGAAGGCGATCACGATCACGGCGGACACGGCGGTCTGGAGCAGCGAACCGGTGGCGGGGGCGCCGCTCGCGCTCGTCGTACGGCCGAAGGCGGACGGCAGCAGGCCCTCGCGGCCCATGGCGAAGGCGTAGCGGGCGACGACGTTGTGGAAACTGAGCATGGCCGCGAACATGCCGGTGACGAACAGGATGTGGAGCACGTCGGTGAAGGTGCCGCCGAGGCGGGAATCGGTGAGGTAGAAGAGCAGTCCGGCGCTCTGCTTCTGGGAGACGCCGATGATCTGGGAGGGCCCCGTCGCGACGGTGAGCGCCCAGCAGCTGAGCGCGAAGAACACGGCGACGCCGCTGACCGCGAGGAACATCACGCGCGGCACCAGGATGTGCGGGCGGCTGGTCTCCTCGGCGTACACCGGGGCCTGTTCGAAGCCGAGGAAGGCGGCGATGCAGAAGCACAGGGCGGTGCCGACGCCGGCGCCGCTGAGGGTGTCCGGGTTGAAGGCGTGCAGGGACAGGCCCTCCTTGGCGGGGTCGGCGACGGCCGCGATGTCGAAGATGACGACGAGGGCGACCTCGATGATCAGCAGGACGCCGAGCACGCGCGCGTTGACGTCGATCTTCAGCCAGCCGAGCGCGCCGACGGCGAGCACGGCCACCAACGCCGGTATCCACCAGGCGACTTGGAGGTCGGCGTAGGTGGAGAACAGTCCGGAGACCTCGAAGCCGAAGATGCCGTAGATGCCGACCTGAAGGGCGTTGTACGCGACGAGCGCCACCAGGGCCGCGCTCGCGCCCGCGGTGCCGCCGAGGCCGCGGGAGATGTACGCGTAGAAGGCGCCCGCGTTGTGGACGTGCCGGCTCATCTCGGCGTAGCCGACGCTGAAGAGGACCAGGACGACGCCGAGAAGGACGAAGAGGAGCGGCTGCCCTTCGATGCCCATCACCGCGAATGTGGTGGGCATGACACCCGCGACCACCATGAGGGGCGCGGTCGCCGCGAGCACGGAGAGCAGCAGGCCCCCGGTGCCGAGACGGTCGGCGCGCAGGGCGCGCTCCTGCCCCCTGAACGTGCTGATACCGCTACTGCCGCCGCCACCGTCCGAGGTGGCGCTGCTCGTTCTGGAACTGCCCGTCGTCATGGCGGGAACGTCCTTTCGGGGTCGCTACGGGGGCGTTGCTACGGTCGCGTTACTTCGCTACGGCAGCGTTGCTACGGGTGCGTTTCATCGCTGCCGAATCGTTGGTACGGGGGCGTTACGACGTCCCGAGCGCGCAGTCGCGTGCGGCACGGAAGGCGGTGAGCGGGTCACGGTCCGGGTAGGACCACGGGGCCGGGGTCGGGTGTTCCCCGATGCGGTGGAACAGGGCGGCGGCCTCGGCACCGCGCCCTTCGCAGGACTTGGCGTGGGCAAGGAAGTTGAGGTCGACCAGCCGGCGCGGATGCCCTTCGTGCTCCCACTCCAGCCACCAGTCGAAGGCGGCCTTCATCACCTGCCGGGCTCGGCGTCCGGCCCAGTGCCCGGAGGCGGCCGGGTCGGCGGGTTCCAGACCGGCGGCGGCCAGTACGCGGTAGCGCTCGGCGTGCGCGACGACCGGCAGGATCGCGAGCGGGGAGTCGGCGGGGGCCTGTTCGGCGGCCCAGTAGGCGAAGTCGTAGACCTCGTGCAACGGGTCGACACCCGCGGCCGCACGGCGCTCCGCGAGCCGGGCCACCATCAGATGGTGGGCGTGGTGATGGTCGGCGTACCGATGACGCACCTCGTCGAAGAGCTGGACGACACCCTCATCCGTACCGAGGGTGTGCTCCAGAATGAGCAGTCCGAGCCAGGGCGTCGGATCGTCGGGCAGCCGGGCCGAGGCCGTACGACAGGCCTCGCGGGCGCGGACCGGCTTCTCCTTGCCCGCGAGCACGCGCTGCACCAGGGCCACGGCGAGCAGGACGGAGGCGTCGCCGGACTCGGGTTCGGCGAGGAGCCAGTCGCGGGCCCAGGCGGCGGTGTAGGACTCCAGGGCGAGGACGGTGACCCGGTGGGCGCGCAGGTCCCAGTCGTCGCCCGTCTGGGCGAGCAGTCCGCGCGCCACCTGCCAGCGACCCTGGGCCAACGCGGCCCGTGCGGCGACGAGTTGATCGTCGTCGAGCGCGGCGTCGAAGGCCTGGGACGCACGCTTGTGGCGGCGTCCGAGGGGTGGCGGGGGTGGGGACACCCGGGTATTCCTCACGTTCTTGACGCGACGCAGCGGGACATCGGCATGCCATCGGCCGATCACGCACAGCAAACCTTCCACCAATCCTTCACGTCAAGTGCTGTACTGCCGTTACACCTGTCAACTTCCGTTGCGCGTGCGGCACTTGTGGCTGAAGTGGCCGAATCCGCCCCCTGGGGAGCAGTACGCCCGCCGACGTTCGCGGGTCACCGATGTGGCGTAGGCCATGGCGCTCGGGCGCGCGGCGGCGGACCATGGCAGCACGGTCCCGCCGCAGCCTCCGATCGTGCCCACGGTCGTCAGAGCATCGTGACCGGAGCAACCGCCCGCTTCCGGGTACTCCCAGGGGCAAGCCGGGCCCTGGGGCGCTACAGTCGCCCAAACGCATCCCGTAGCCCGGCCTGACGATCGAGGTACGCGCGTGTCCCTTCTGGTTCTGATGCTCTCCGTGAGCGCGGCCTGCTGCCTCGGCTTCGGGTTCGTGCTCCAGCAGAACGTGGCCCAGCAGGCACCCCTGAGCGACTTCCTCTCCCCCAGGCTGCTCCTCGACCTGATGCGGGTACCGCGCTGGCTCGGCGGCATCGGCCTGATGATCGCGGGCATGGTGCTGGGCGCGATAGCACTCAGCAAGGGCGAGGTCTCCCTCGTGGAACCCCTCCTCGCGACGAACCTCCTCTTCGCCCTGGCCCTCTCCCGCAAGCAGACCCGACAGCCCCTGGGCCGCCAGGGCTGGGCGGGCCTGGCCCTCCTCGCGGGCGGCGTCACGACCTTCATCGTCGCGGGCGAACCACGCAGCGGCACAGCCGTCACCGACCCGTTCCGCCACTGGCTGATCATCGGCGTCATGGTGGGCCTCGCCCTCCTCCTCACGACGTACGCCAAACGCTCCCGCCTCAGCTCGGCCCCGGTCCTCCTGGCCCTGGCGGCCGGCCTCCTCTACGGCGTCCAGGACGCGCTCACCCGGGTCAGCGGCCAGCGCTTCACCGAGGGCGGCCTCACCGAACTCCTCACGGGCTGGCAGCCGTACGGCGTACTCGCACTCGGCGTGACAGGCCTGGTCCTCGTACAGAGCGCGTTCGAGACAGCTCCCCTGCGCATGTCCCTCCCGGCCCTCACCGCGGCCCAACCCCTCGCCGGGATCATCTGCGGAGTGGGCTTCCTGGGCGACCGACTGCGCGCCGACACGGGAGCGCTGGCCTGGGAGGCGGTGGGCCTGGCCGGAATCGTCGTAGGCATCCTGCTCCTGGGCATGCACCCGGCGATGCCGCGCGGCACGACAAAGCCGAAACCCGCACCGGCCCTCCAACCGCACTGACAGCCTGGCCCCTCTTCGGGGCGCATGAGCACACCTCTGTTTGGATGGGGGCATGAACCCAGCTGACGAAATCCTCGACATAGTCGACGAACACGACCGGGTCATCGGCCAGTCCCCACGGGGCAAGGCCTACGCACAAGGCCTGCGCCACCGCGCGGTCTTCATCCAGGCCCGAGACGCACACGGCCGGATCTTCGTCCACCGCCGCACCCCCACCAAACTCGTCTTCCCCTCCCTTTACGACATGTTCGTCGGCGGGGTGGTGGGCGCGGGCGAGTCCTACGACGAGGCGGCCCTGCGCGAGGCGGAGGAGGAACTGGGCGTCGACGGCCTCCCCCACCCCACCCCCCTCTTCAAGTTCCTGTACGACGACGGTGCCGGGCAGACCTGGTGGTCGGCGGTGTACGAGGTCCAGTGCGAGCTGCCGGTGAGCCCACAGGTCGAGGAGGTCGCCTGGCACGACTTCCTGGAGGAGAAGGAGATCGAGCAACGACTGAACGACTGGGAGTGGGTACCGGACGGCATGGCGGCCTACGCCCGCCTCAAGGAGCACCGGAAAGACCAGACAGAAACGGCCGGATAGGGTCCTGCCCGTGATCGATTTTGCACGGAACGTCCGGCTGTGGTTCGAGCCCCACCACATCAGCGACGAGGGCACCACACCCGACTACCGATTCTCGCTGGCCAACGAGCGCACCTTCCTGGCCTGGCTGCGTACCGCGCTCGCGCTGATCGGCGGGGGCTTCGCGGTGGACCAGTTCCTGCCAGATCTCCGCTGGGCCTGGCGGGTCGGGCTGGCCCTGGCACTCCTGGCGGCGGGCGTCCTGTGCTCCCTCCGCGCGGTCAACCACTGGGTGCGCTGCGAACGGGCGATGCGCCGGGGCGAGGACCTGCCGGTGTCCCGCTTCCCGGCACTGCTGAGCATCGCCGTGGCGATCGTGGCCGTGGCGATGGTCGTCGTAGTCCTGGCGGGCTGGGCCGGATGACCCGCCCCCCGGCCCCGGACCGCGACCCGGGCCTTCAACCCGAACGCACCCGACTGGCCTGGCGCCGTACGACCCTGTCGAGCACGGTAGCCGCCGTCCTGGCCGCGAAGGCCGCACTGCACGGCGGCATCCGGGCCGAGGGCATCGTCATCTGCGCCCTGTGCTGCGCACTCTGGCTGGCCTTCCTGACCGTGGCCCACCACCGCATCAGCACCCTCACGGCAGGCGGAACACCCCCACCCCTGACCCCCCGGCACGCCACCACGGCGGTGCTGTGCACGGTGGCCATGGCGGTGTGCGCGGCGGTGCTCGTGTACTGAGGACCAGATCCGGAACCGTACGAGCCGGAACCCGGAA
>NZ_BARF01000048.1 GCF_000367365.1 Streptomyces prunicolor NBRC 13075
ACTACCAACTCATCCACCAGGGCACGAAGTTGATCCCGGCGGACTTCATCGGCTTCGTCAACCCGGTCGCCGAGCTGAGTGACGGCCTCAAGAAGCAGCACGACCTGCTGATGGCCAACTTCTTCGCCCAGACACAGGCGTTGGCCTTCGGCAAGACACCGGACGAGGTACGCGCGGAGGGCGTGCCCGAGGAACTGGTGCCGCACAAGACGTTCAAGGGCAACCACCCCACGACCACGATCCTGGCCCGCGAGCTGACCCCGTCGGTCCTCGGCCAGCTCATCGCGCTCTACGAGCACAAGGTGTTCGTCCAGGGCGCGATCTGGAACATCGACTCCTTCGACCAGTGGGGCGTGGAGCTGGGCAAGGTCCTCGCCAAGCGCGTCGAACCCGCCCTGACCGAGGGCGCGGACGTGCCGGGGCTCGACTCCTCCACCGCCGCTCTCGTGGCCACCTACCGGACTCTCCGTAGTTCCCAGGATTCTCAGGAAGTGAACTGACATGCAGCTCGGACTGATCGGCCTCGGCAAGATGGGCGGCAACATGCGCGAGCGCATCCGCCGCGCGGGCCACACCGTCATCGGCTACGACCGCAACCCCGAAGTGACCGACGTCGAGAGCCTCGCCGAACTGGTCGACAAGCTCGAAGCGCCGCGCACGGTATGGGTGATGGTCCCGGCCGGTGCCCCGACCCAGTCGGTCGTCGACGAGCTGGGCGAGCTGCTCCAGCCCGGCGACGTCATCGTGGACGGCGGCAACTCCCGCTGGACGGACGACGAGAGGCACGCCGAGGAGCTGGGTGCCAAGGGCATCGGCTTCGTCGACGCGGGTGTCTCCGGCGGTGTGTGGGGCCTGAAGAACGGCTACGCGCTGATGGTCGGCGGCGACGCCGAGAACATCGCCAAGGTGCAGCCGATCTTCGACGCGCTCAAGCCCGAGGGCGAGTTCGGCTTCGTGCACGCCGGCAAGGTGGGCGCCGGGCACTTCTCGAAGATGGTTCACAACGGCATCGAGTACGCCATGATGCAGGCGTACGCCGAGGGTTGGGAGCTGCTGGAGAAGGTCCACTCCGTCACGGACGTGCGGGAGGTGTTCCGTTCCTGGCAGGAGGGCACCGTCATCCGCTCGTGGCTGCTCGACCTCGCGGTCAACGCCCTTGACGGCGATGAGCACTTGGACAAGCTGCGCGGTTTCGCGGAGGACTCCGGCGAGGGCCGCTGGACCGTCGAGGCGGCCATCGACAACGCCGTACCGCTGCCTGCGATCACGGCCTCCCTCTTCGCGCGGTTCGCCTCGCGTCAGGACGACTCGCCGCAGATGAAGATGATCGCGGCGCTGCGCAACCAGTTCGGCGGCCACGCCGTCGAGTCCAAGTAGGCGCGCCGTGGGGGATCTTCTGCTGGTCCGCCACGGCGAGACGGAGTGGAGCGTGTCGGGCCAGCACACCAGCTGGACCGACCTGCCCCTCACCCAGCACGGCGAGGAACAGGCCAAGTCCCTCGCTCCGCTCCTCTCGGACCGGACCTTCGCTCTCGCACTGACCAGCCCGCTCGGCCGCGCGATACGCACCGCCGAACTCGCGGGCATCACCGGGGCCGTACCCGACCCCGACCTCCACGAGTGGGACTACGGCGCCTACGAGGGTGTCACCACCGTCGACATCCACCGCACCCGCCCCGACTGGTACTTGTGGACCGACGGTGTCCCGCCGGGCCCGGCCGGACACCCGGGCGAGTCCCCGGACGAGGTCGGCGCCCGTGCCGACCGGGTCCTGCAGCGGGTGGACTCGGCGCTCGGGGACGGTGACGTGGTCCTCGTGGCGCACGCCCACTTCCTGCGCGTCCTCACGGCCCGCCGCCTGGGCCTGACAGCGGCGGACGGTCGCCTGTTCCAACTGGCCACCGGCACGGTCAGCCGCCTCTCCACCGAGCACGACCGCCCGGTCATCGCGGAGTGGAACACCCGACCGTAACAACGGCACAACTCCTCGGCCCGGACCGCACGTTGACGTGCGGTCCGGGCCGGATTCGTCCCCTGTGCGCGCGACCTCCGCGCGGCTAGAGTCCCGCCTGATGGAGATCAACGATCTGACACCGGCCGAGGAACAGGTGTGGCGAGCCTTCCCGTTGGGCGAGTCCGTGGACTTCCGCACGGCGGACGCCGAGGACGTCGCCCTCGGCGGCGACTGGGGTCCCGAACGGACCGTCCGCGCCGAGGTGTTGCGGGCGCTGCTGCTCAACGGGCCGCAGGAAGCGGGCGAGATAGCGTCACTGAGCCTGGAGGGCGCCCGGATCAGCGGGAGGCTCGATCTGCAGTACGCGACGATCGACCACCCGGTGCGGCTGCGGTACTGCCACTTCGACGAGGTGCCCCGCTTCTACGCCTGCCGACTGCGCGAACTCAACTTCGGCGACTCGGTCCTGCCCGGTCTCACCGCCCACGCGATGCGCGTGGACGGCGTGTTGCGGTTGACCCGGTCCCGGTTCCGCGGAGTGGTGCGGCTCGCCGGGGCGAAGATCTCCGGAAGCCTGTTCATGGAGAGCGCGGAGATCATCGCCCCGGACGCCGAGGAACCGGTGCTCCAGCTCAACCAGGCGGCCGTAGGCGACGATCTCCGGGCGAGCGGACTGCGCACACACGGTCAGATACGGCTCAGCGGAGCGAGCGTCGCCGGGTCGGTCAACCTCAACACCGCGCACCTCTCCAACCCCGGGGACTCCACCGTCGACGCCGAAGTGCTCGTCGTGGAGGGCAACTTCCTGTTGCGCGAGGCCCGAGTGGACGGCTGGATCGGCCTGCGCGGAGCCCGGATCGCGGGTCGGCTGGACCTGTCGTACTCGACCCTGTCGAACCCCGGCGGTCCCGTCCTGCTGGCGAGCAGCACCACCATGGGAGAACTCTGGCTGCGCCAGAGCCCGCCCATGCAGGGGGGACTCGTGCTGCGCAGTGCCCAGATCGACGTGCTGCTGCTGGAGCCGGAGGCCCTGCCGGACCAGGTCTTCCTCACCAGCCTCAGCTACACCTCGCTCATCCCGCACGAGCCCGCCGAGCGTCGGCTGACCATGCTGGAACGCGACGGCGACGGCTATGTCCCGCACGCCTACGAGGAGTTGGCCGCCGCGTATCGCCGCGTCGGCGACGACTACGCCGCCCGCAACGTCCAACTGGCCAAGCAGCGCCGCCTGCGCGGCACCCTCCGGTGGTACTACCGGATCTGGGGCTACGCCCAGGACACCACCGTCGGCTACGGCTTCCGCCCGCTGCGCGCCTGCACCTGGCTGCTGTCGCTGCTGGCGATCGGCTCCCTCGCGTACGGCCTGCACCAGCCCCCCGCCCTCAAGCCGTCCGAGGCCCCGCACTTCAACCCGGTGTTCTACACGCTCGATCTGCTGCTGCCGGTGATCTCCTTCGGCCAGGAGGAGGCGTTCGCGCCGGAGGGCTGGTACCAGTACCTCTCCTACGCCCTGATCATCACCGGCTGGATCCTCGCCACGACGGTCGTCACCGGCGTGACCCGGTCCGTCAGCCGCCAGTGAGGCCCTTCGCCGTGTGCTGGGCGGCAAGGCGCACCGGCGCGTTCTGGGCGCCGTAACCGCGGTAGTCGCCGTCGCGCTGCACGAGTTCGAAGAAGACCCGCCCGACGGTCCGCGTGTAGCAGTGCCGGAACTCGCCGCCCGCGTCCCGGTCGTAGAGGATGCCGAGGTCCTGGTACGTCGCCAACTCGCCCTCGGGGAAAGCGAACCGGGCCGCGAGGTCGTCGTAGTAGTTCGCGGGCATGCGCAGCAGTTGGCCGCCGGACTCGCGGAAGCCGCGGGCCGCGGTGACCACGTCCTCGGTGGCGAGGGCGATGTGCTGGGCGTGGGCGCCGTCCTCGCTCGGGGCCGCGCCGACGCTCAACGCGATACGGACACTGCCGTCGGGGGTGGTGACCGCGCGGCTGCGGAGCAGGCCGTAGGGGTCGGCGACGTCGACGCTCTCCTGCGCCTGGAGGCCAAGGACGCTGCGGTGGAAGAGAGTTGCCTCGTCGAAGTGGTGCCAGGGCTGGGTGAGGGCGAGGTGGTCGATGCGCTGGACGCCTGTCCCTGCGGGCAGTTGAGCGGCGGCGTCGGTGAAGTCGGCGTGCCAGCCCGGGAGTTCGGGGGTGGTGCGGGCGCAGAAGAAGAGCTCCGCGCCGTCCGGTGCGGCCACGGCGTCGAGCGGGGCGTCCTCGAGGGTACGGCGGCGGGGCAGGACCGGCGCGAGGAGGGCCTCGGCGCGGCGGGCGGCGCCCTCCGGGTCGGGTGACTCCAGGCCGATCGCCGCGAGGGCCGTGCCGTCCCGTCGTAGGGCGGGGCCGGTGTTGACCAGGATGCGGGCCTCGCCCTGCTGCCACAGGTCCACCGGTTTGGTGCGGTGACGGGCCGTGCGGGCGAAGCCGAGGGCGCCGAGCAGTGCCGAGACGGGTTCGGCGTCGGGGGTGACGAGTTCGGCGAAGGCGACGCCCGTGGGGACGACGGGGGCGGGGGGCTCCAGTACGCCGACCGCCTCCTGGAGGACCAGCAGCGAGCGGTGGGCGTCGACCGCCGTGGGGCCCGCTTCCGCTTGCCGGAACACGTCGTTGAAGATCTCCAGTGAGAGCGGACCGTCGTAGCCCGTGCCCAGGACGTGCCGGACAAGTCCGGCGACGTCGAAGCCGCCCTGGCCGGGGAAGCAGCGGTAGTGGCGGCTCCACTGGAGGACGTCCATCGCGAGCAGGGGGGCGTCGGCGAGTTGGAGGTAGAAGATCTTCTCGCCGGGGATGTCCGCGATCCCCTTGAGGTCCTCGGGGTCGGAGCTCCGCGACAGGATGTGGAAGCTGTCCAGGCAGGTGCCGAGTGCCGGGTGGCCGGCCGTCTCGACGATGCGCCAGGCGTGCTCGTACGTGCTGACATGCCGTCCCCAGGCGAGCGCCTCGTAGGCGACGCGGACGCCGAACTCCTGGGCGAGGTCGGCCAGTTGGCTCAGCTGTGCGGCGGCGAGCGTGTCGTCGTCCTCGGCGAGCGGGGAGACGCTGGAGCAGACGAGGACGGTGTCGGTGCCGAGCCTGCGCATCAGCTCGAACTTGTGCCGGGCGCGGCGCAGATTGCGGGCGAACTCGGCCTCGGGCACCGCCTCGATGTCCCGCATCGGCTGGTAGAGGTCGATGGTCAGGCCGAGGTCGGCGCAGCGGGCGCGGATCTCCTCGGGCGTCAACGGGCTGGCGAGGAGGTCGTTCTCGAAGATCTCGACGCCGTCGAAGCCGGCCCGGGAGGCGGCGGTGAGTTTCTCGGTGAGGGAGCCGCTGAGGGAGACGGTGGCGATCGACGTACGCATCGGGGTACCTCTCAATTTCGCTGCGGGGCACGGCCAGTTCGGTGCGGGCGCGGCTATTTCTGGGCGGGCCGCGGCTATTTCTGGGCGGGCGCGGCTCTATTTCGGTGCGGGCACGGCACCGGCCAGCTCGGCGATGTCCGCGAGCATCCGCGCGCTGTCGGGTTCCCGGCCGGTGAACAGGCGGAACGCGTCCGCCGCCTGGAAGACCGCCATGCCGCCGCCGTCGAGGGTGGCGCAGCCCAACGCGCGGGCGGTGCTGAGCAGTTGGGTCTCCAGCGGGCGGTAGACCACTTCGGCCACCCACAGCGCGGAGTGCAACAGGCGTGCGGGAAAGGGCAGTCCGGGGTGGGCGGCCATCCCGGTGGGGGTCGCGTGGACGATGCCGTCGGCGTCGGCAAGCAGTTCGGGCAGCCGGTCGGGGGTGGCGCCGGCGGCGCGGCCCGGGCCGAAGTGCCGGTTCAGGGAGTCGGCGAGGGCAATCGATCGTTCCTGCAGCGCGTCGACGACGGTGACGCGCTCGGCGCCGAGGGTGAGCGTGGCGTGGGCCACGGCCGCGCCCGCGCCGCCCGCGCCCACCTGCACGACCCGCTCCATGGGCGCGTCGGGCAGTCCACGGGCGAAGGAGGCGGCGAAGCCGGTGACGTCCGTGTTGTGGCCGATCGCGCGGCCGTCCGCCTCGAAGACGACGGTGTTGACCGCGCCCAGCGCCTCGGCCTGCGGGGCGAGCCCGTCGAGGTGCTCGATGACGAGCTGCTTGCACGGATGGGTGATGTTGAGCCCGTCGAAGCCCAAGTCGCGGGCGGCGCGCACCAGTTCGCCCACCGCCTCCGGGCCGACGCCGAGCACGTCGATGTCGATGAGCCGGTACAGATAGCGCAAGCCCTGCCGGTCGGCCTCGCGCTCGTGCAGGGCGGGGCTGAGGGAGGGACCGATACCGGAACCGATCAGCCCGACGAGATACGAGTCGACGAAAGACGGGTCGCCGACAGACGGGTCCTTGAAGACGTCGGCCACGGTGGTCCTCCCGAGCTGAGCGGGTCACTAATGTACGAACTAGTACGTTAGCTATATCAGCATCGCCGAGCCACGGGAACCCCTCGGCCGGGAACCCGTCCGCCCGCGACCGGTCGCTCCTTCTACAATCGGCCGCACACCGCGCGCACGCCCGAAGGAAGCCAAGGAACCCGATGACCAGCGTCGAAGAACCGGCACGACCGAACGGGCGCATCCGTGACGCGGCCCGCACCAAGGCCGAGATCCTCGACGTGGCGACCCACGAGTTCGCCCGGGCCGGCTACGACGGCGCCCGCGTGGACGAGATCGCCGCCCGCACCCGCACCACCAAGCGGATGATCTACTACTACTTCGGCGGCAAGGAGCAGCTCTTCACCGCCGTTTTGGAACGGTCCTACGGAGTGATCCGCGAGGCCGAACGAGGCCTGGACGTCGAACATCTGGACCCGGTCGCGGCCATCCGCCGGCTCGCGGAGCTGACCTTCGACCACCACGAGCAGCACCCGGACTTCATCCGCCTGGTGTCCATCGAGAACATCCACGGCGCCGAGCACATCGCCGCCTCCGAGAAGCTCGGGAAGATCGGCTCGCCCGCCCTCGACGTGATCCGCCGGATCCTGGAGGCGGGGCAGAAGTCGGGCCTGTTCACCGCCGACGTGGACGCCGTCGACCTGCACGTGATGATCAGTTCCTTCTGCTTCTTCCGGGTCGCCAACCGGCACACCTTCGGCGCCCTGTTCGGCCGCGACCTGGTGGCGCCGGCCCAGCGCGAGCATTACCGGACGATGCTGGGCGACATGGTGATCGCCTATCTGACGGCGGAGCGGGCGGCGGACTGAGCCGCGAGATCCTTCGGTACGGCCTCTTGACACCCGGGAAACGTGAGCGCAACATCCGTAGCCACCGCTACTAACTATCCAGTGGGTTAATTAGTCGGGCAGCACCCGGCGCGGCCGTCCCGTCACCCCAGGGATCCGGCACCTCTCCCCCGCCGCTCACTCCGCCTACGGTGGAGTTCCCCCGAAGGAGCAAGCCGTGTCCGTCCCCGCCAAAGCCGTCGGGCAACCGAAAAAGGCCGCCACCGCCGCCTGGATCGGCAGTGCCCTGGAGTACTACGACTTCTTCATCTATGGCAGCGCCGCAGCCCTGATCTTCCCCAAGGTCTTCTTCGACGACTCGGACCCGGCCACGGCGACCCTGCTCTCCCTCGCGACCTTCGGTGTCGCCTACGCGGCCCGGCCGGTCGGCGCGCTGTTCCTCGGACACTTCGGGGACCGGGTCGGCCGTAAGAAGATCATGATCTTCACGCTGCTGCTGATGGGCCTGTCGACGTTCCTCATCGGCTGTCTGCCCACGCGGGGCCAAGTCGGCACGCTCGCCCCGGTGTTGCTCGTGCTGTGCCGGGTCCTGCAGGGCATCTCGGCGGCGGGCGAACAGGCCAGCGCCAGTTCCATGACACTGGAGCACGCGCCGGCGGACCGGCGTGGCTTCTTCACCAGTTTCACGCTGGGCGGCACCCAGGGCGGCCAGCTCATCGCGACACTCGTGTTCCTCGCCGTGGCCCAACTCCCGGACAAACAGCTGCTGTCGTGGGGTTGGCGCGTTCCATTCTGGGCGAGCGTGCTGGTCGCGGTGGCCGGCTACTTCATCCGCCGCAACCTCCAGGAGACCCCGGCCTTCGCCGAGCAGGCGGCGACCGAGGGCGTCGTGAAACTGCCGCTCGTGGTGCTGCTGCGCGAGCACTGGGCGGACGTCCTGCGGGTGATCGCGGGCGCGCTGATCGCCTCCGTCTCGACGATCTTCACCGTGTGGGCGCTGGCCTACGCGACCAGCGACTCCGTCGGCATGTCCCGCTCGTCGATGCTGTGGGTGGGCGCGTTCGCCAACCTTGTCGCCCTCGCCGCGATCCCCCTGTGGGCCACGCTCTCCGACCGCATCGGCCGCCGCCCGGTGTATCTGATCGGCGCGGTCGGCAGCGCGATCACGATGTTCCTCTACCTCTGGGCGATCTCGACGGGCTCCTACGCCCTCATCCTGATCCTCGGCATCGTCGCCTTCGGCGTGGTCTACAGCGCGGCGAACGGCGTGTGGCCCTCTTTCTACGGCGAGATGTTCTCGACCCGTGTCCGGCTGTCGGGCATGGCCATCGGCACCCAGATCGGTTTCGCCGTGGCCGGGTTCGCGGTCACGTTCGCCGCGCAGATCGCGGGTCCTGACGGCACGGACTGGTCCGCGGTGGCGTTGTTCACGGCGGCGCTGTGCGTCCCGCCGGTGATCGCGGCGCTCACGGCCCGCGAGACCCACACGGTCCCGACGGAGCTGCTCGGTACGCGGTCGCTCCGGGACGCGTCGACGCCGGAGACCGTGACAGCCTGACCGTCGCTCCCCAAGTACCGCACCCCCGGGCTTCATTGCCCGGGGGTTTCCATTTTGGAGCGGTCCAGACCGACGTGACCTCTCCCCGGACACGGACACCCCGTTGACAGATGACGTTTCACGCAAGAACATCGGCCGGAACAAGCAGAAAAGAACAGCCGCGGCACTCGTCGCTCTGCGCCGCCAGTAAGGTCCTCCGCGTGCCCCGGCCGATTTCAGGGGCGGCCGGTGCACGCGGGCCCGGGTCCGGCTGACGCTGCCGGCTCATGGTCCGCTCACCGCGCAGCCGCTCAGCCTCGGCTCCGGTGAACGATGGTGACGATCGGTCAGCCCTGGTCGGCGCGCTTCGGAATGCCGTAGGCCCGCTCCACCCGCAACCGCAGCACCAGCCGCCGGTCCCGCACCATCGCCGCCCGATAGTCGTCCCAGTCCGGATGTTCGCCCAGGACATCGCGGTAGAGCCGGATGAGTTCCTCGACCGTGTCGTCGTGCGGGTCGGCGGCGACCGGGGTGAGGTCGGCCGTGCCCTCGGCGACCGTGTACGCCCAGCGATCGGGGCTGGTCACGTGGTAGGAGGCGCGGGCATCCCGGCGCATATTGCGGGTCTTGGCGCGGTCGTCGGTGATCGACACCCGGATGACGCGCTCGTCGGGGTAGTAGGCGTGGCTGACATTCGACAGCTGGGGGCGGCCGTCGCTCTTGAGGGTGACCAGTACTCCGCCGTGGCCCTCGGAGATCAGCTGGAGCAGTGCGTCCTGCGTCGCGTCGTGAGTCATGCGTCCTTCAACCGTGTGAAGCAGGTCACGCATTCCCCTCAGGCGGGAGCCCGCGTGTAGACACTGTCTACGGTCGACTGGTAGACAGTGTCTATGAGCATGAGCGAACCGGAAGCAGGACTACGGGGCCGCCTGGTCGACGTAGGGGTGGAGCTGGTGGCCCAGGAGGGTGCGCAGGCGTTGACCCTGCGCGAGATCGCCCGGCGGGCCGGTGTCTCGCACGGGGCGCCGCGCCGTTACTTCCCCACCCACTTGGAGCTGCTGTCGGCGATCGCGCGGCGCGGCTTCGCCGAGCTGGGTGAGCGAGCGAAGAGCGCGATCGCGGATGGTGCGGCAAGCCCGCGCGCGCAGTTGACAGCGCTGGGCCGCGTCTATCTGGAGTTCGCGCTCGACAACCCCGGCATGTACGAGTTGATGTTCCGTCACGATCTGTTGGAGAGCGGCCACTTGGGACTTCGGGACACCAGCCTGCCGCTGTTCGGCGTCCTGGTGGACCTGGTCGGCCGGGCCCGCCCCGACGTGAACGCCCGGCTCGTCGCGGGCGCGTTGTGGGCGAACCTGCACGGCATCGCCCAGCTCTGGCGCTGGGGCAGCCTCCAACTCGCCACCGGCGCCGATGACTTCGTACCCCTGCTGCGGTCGGCGCTCGACGCGCACCTGGGTCCGGAGGCCACCCGATGACGGTTCACCGCAGGCTCGTGCTGGCGAGCAGTGTCGCGGGGGCGGCGATCGTCGCGCTGGACGGGACCGTGCTCACCGTCGTACAGCCCACGCTCCAGCGGGAGTTGGGGGCGTCGCTCGCGCAGGTCCAGTGGACGAGCACCGCGTATCTCGTCGCCGTGGCAAGCCTGTTGGTGTCGGCCGGGCGGATCGGGGACCGGTACGGGCATCAGCGGGTGTTCGGGCTCGGCATGCTCGGCTTCGGTCTCGCCTCGGCCGGGATCGGGCTGGCGCCCGGGGTCGGCTGGGCGATCGGACTCCGGGTCGTCCAGGGGGTGTTCGGGGCGCTGCTGCAACCGGCCACGCTCGGCATGCTGCGTGCCGCGTTCCCGCCGGACCGGCTCGGTATGCCCATCGCCGTACGGACGAGTGTGATCGGAATCGCGGCCGCCGCCGGGCCGTTGGTGGGCGGGGCGCTGGTGGGCGCGGCGGGCTGGCGGGCCGTGTTCTTCCTCAACGTCGTGCCCTCGCTGGTGTTCGGCGTACTCGCGCTCACCGTCCGGGGCCCGCGGCGCACAGAAGCGGCCACCGTCCGGTTCGATCTGCCCGGCGCCCTGCTGCTCGCGCTCTCCCTCGCCTCCCTCGTCCAGGCGTTGGTGGATCTCCCCGGTTCGGCCGCCGGGTTGGCCGTGTCCGTGCTGGCCGGTCTCGCCTTCGTACGGCATGAGCGTCGTACGGCGCATCCGTTGCTGCCGCCGGACGTCGTCGGGTCGGTGGCGATCCGCGGGGCGCTCGGGATGCTGCTCGCGGCGTCGGCCGCCTTCTCCGGGACGCTGTTCGTCGTCACCTATTTCCTGCAGGACACGCTGGGACTTGGACCGTTCCAAAGCGCCCTCCGAGGGCTGCCGTTGGCCGCCGCGATGGTCCTCGCGGCACCCGCGACCGCCGTGGTGCTGCGCCGGGTCGGGGCGCGTCGTACGGCCGGCGTGGCGATGACGGTCGTGGCCCTGGCTGTCCTCGTGTTGTCCCGGGCCTCCGGCGCGGTCGCGGTATGCGGGGGTTTCGCCCTGCTCGGGGCCGGGTTTGGAACGGTCCTGGTGGCGGCGACCCAAGTGGTCGTGCGGGAAGCGGCCGTCGATTCGGCCGGGGTGGCGGGCGGGCTCAAGCAGACCTCGACGAACGTGGGTCCGACGCTCGGGGTCGCGGCGGGAAGTGCGCTGATGGCCGCCGGTGGCCGGGAATTGGCGCTCGGAATACTCGCCGCGGTGGCCCTGACCGGCGCTCTCGCCTGCCTCGCGCTGCCCGGGCGGACAGTCGCGTCGCTCACACATCCCCCCGTTACAGGAGACCGCGCAGGTGTTCCTGCGGGACGATGAGTTCCGAGGTGTCCGGGGCCGGGTATGCGGGACCCCACCTCGTGAACGCAATTCGGAGGAGAGCCATGGCACAGCTGCGACAAGAAGTCGACCCGGACGAGGTCGGACTGGATCACAAGGCGCTGGACCGCCTGGACCAGCACTTCGCCCACTACGTCGACGTGGAGCGCCTGCCCGGCTTCCTGGTGTCCGTGGCCCGCGGCGGCCGCGTCGCCCACCTCACCGCCCACGGGCACCGCGATGTCGCGGCCCAACTGCCCGTCACGCCGGACACGTTGTACCGGATCTACTCCATGACCAAACCGGTCACCGCGGTCGCCGCGCTGATCCTGATGGAGGAGGGCAAGCTCTCCCTGGACGACCCGGTCGGCCTGCATCTCCCGGCCTTCGCCGACATGCGGGTCTACGACAGCGGGTCCGGCGCCGACGTGAAGACACGGCCGGTGGAGCAGCCGATGCTGATCCGCCACCTGATGACCCACACCTCGGGCCTGACCTTCGCCTTCTACCACTCGCACCCGGTCGACGCCCTGTACCGGGAGGCGCACCTGGAGTCGTCCGTGCCGCCCGGCGCGAACCTCGCCGAGACGATCGACATCTACGCGAGCCTGCCGCTCCAGTTCGAGCCGGGCACGCAGTGGAACTACTCCGTCGCCTCCAACGTCCTGGGCCGGATCGTCGAGGTGGTCTCCGGGCAGCGGCTCGACGAGTTCTTCGCCGAGCGGATCTTCCGGCCGCTGGGGATGCCGGACGCCGGCTTCTCGGTACCGGACGAAAAGGCCGACCGGCTCTCCGAGTTGTACGGCGACGCCGACGGCGGCGGTATCGAGCCGATCGCCGGGCTGCCGCTGCGGGGCGGCCGGCCGCGGTTCCTGTCGGGCAGTGGCGGGTTGGCGGCGAGCCCGTACGATGTGCACCGGTTCGCGGAGTTCCTGCGGCGCCGGGGCGAACTCGACGGCACCCGGCTGCTGTCGCCGGAGACGGTCGACCTCATGGCCAGCAACCATCTCCCCGGCGGCGCCGACATGCGCGCCTTCGGCAGCCCCGCCCACCAGGAACCCGGCAACGACGGCATCGGCTTCGGCCTCAGTGTCTCCGTCGTCATCGACCCCGAACGCACCCAATCCCCCACGGGGCTCGGCACGTTCGGGTGGAGTGGGGTGGCGACCACGACGTTCTGGGTCGACCCGGGCCGTGACCTGACCGTGCAGTTCATGACGCAGCTCCGGCCGAAGTCGTCGCTGAAGATCATGCCGGAGCTGAAGCAGTTGGTGCACGAGGCGGTCACGGCCTGAACCGCGACCGCCGGCTCACTGATCCACCACTGGTTCGCTACTGATCCACCCGCAAGGTGAACTCCAGCCCCTCCCCCGCCAGTTCGCTCAGCCACTCCCGTGACCGCTGCGCCGTCTCCGCCGCCCGGATCAAGCCGGACGGCAGGTCGTCGGACAGGATGTGGCGGACGGCGAGGGAGAGCGGACGCGAGACGCAGCGGGCCATCGCGCTCTCCTCCTCGTCACCGACCAGGTCGAGGAGGTAGCTGCCGGACCAGGTCTCGCCCGTGTCGCCCCGCACGTCCAGGGACACGGCCAGGACGACCCGGTCGTGGTCGGCCTCCGTGGTGGGATAGGTGGCCGCCAACTCCCTTGCCAGCGCGGCGATCCGGGTGTCGTCGCCCGCCTTCAGCTCCTCGAACACCGCGTCCCAGGCCCGCAGCCAGCCATCGAGGCGCAGGGTGCCGCGCACGAAGGTCCGTGGTGTCCAGGCCGTCGGCAGCCCGTACTGCTCGATGAACGGCACGCTGTCCCGGTTCGGATAGACCTCGAAGGTCTCGCCGTCCACGACATGCGGCCGGGTCGCCTCCCAGGGCCGGGCAGCGGTGGTCTCTTCGCCGTCCTCCAGATAGCGCGCCGGTGAGCGCAGCGCGCCCAGCACCCCGGCCGGTGCCCAACTGAACCGGTACCGGAAGTCGTTGGGCACCGCGGGGACTCCGCCGCAGTACGAGGTGAGGCTGTACGAGGCCACCGTGCCCTCGCCGATCGCCTCCCCAGCGCGGGCGACGAGGCTGTGCGCGAAGAGGTGGTCGATGCCGGGGTCGAGACCGGCCTCGGTGAGGACGACGATCCCCGCCTTCTCGGCCGCCGGTAGCTGTTCCAGGACGGCGTCCGACACATAGCTGGAGCAGGCGAAGTGCGCCCGCCGCCGGACACAGGCGGCCAGCAGCGCCGCGTGTTCGGGCGCGGGCAGCATGGAGACGACGACGTCTCCGGGCGCCAACTCGGCCGTGAGCGCGGCGAGGTCGAACGCTCGCGGTTCGGCGCGACCCGTCAGACCCAGGTGATCCAGAGCCTGCGCCGCGCGCTCCTCGGTGCGGTGCCACAGCCGCACCCGATCCGCCGTGTCGCAGAGCAGGGCGAGACCGCTGCCCGTGGACAGTCCGGCGCCGATCCAGTGGACGGTACCGCTCGCGCGCACCACGTCAGACATGGCCCAGCTCCCCTTCCCCTACGGCGATTCCGAGTTCACGGGACTTCGTGCGGAACAGGTCCAGGCAGCGGCCCCACGCCCCGCCCGTCTCGAACTCCAGGAGTTGGGGCAGCAGTGCCGCCGAGAAGTCGGTGCTGGACTCCCTCGGCAGGAGCGACGGCAGGTTGTCGATGGCGATGAGGTCGAGCGGGGGACGGTCGCTCAACTGCCGTACCGGGTCGTCCCATTCGGTCGTACGGTCGTAGACCGGCAGGACGTTGAGAGGGGAGCCCACGTCGCAGGTGACGTCGGAGACGGTGCGGAGGCGGCGGGTCGGGTCGTCGAGGTCCGGCTCGCGGAGGAAGGGCGGGACGGGGGTGGTCGCCAGGACGCAGTTGACCAGGACGTCGTGGGTCAACAGGGCGGGGCGGTCCAGGTTTTGGGTCTCGGGCAGGTCCCAACAGGTCGGTTCGATCCTGGCCGTCGAGAACGCGACCCGCGCTCCGCGTCCGCTGCGGCCCAGCGCGCCGATCACCAGCGCGCTGAACTCCTCGTCCCGGGCGGCGGGTTGGAGCGTCTTGTCCAACTCCTCCTTCGAGGTGGGCGTCAGCGGTGCGACGAGTCGGCCCCGGTGCTGGAGCACGGCGAGGGCCGCGCCCAGGTAGCCCGCCCAGAAGCCGAACGCGGCGAGGCGGCGGCCGTTCTCGTCCACCAGGTATTCGAGGTCGAGCAGCGCTCCTCCCCCGGCGCCGAACCGCCTCAGCAGGTCGCTCGCCCCCGGCTGGCCCTTGTAGGCGTGCCCGAAGAAGATATGACGGTGGGTCAACTCCTTCGGCTCGTCCGGGAGTTCCTTCAGGCCGAGGATCACCGTGTCCCGCGGCGCCGACACCCAGGAGCCCGCGGGGGCCACGCGGGCGCCGACCGCCTCGTACTCCTCGATGGGGAAGATCCGTTGGGGGGACTCCTCGACCGTGAGGGTCACGCCGTTCTCGACGAGGCGGCGGGCGTCGGAGGGGACGACCGGGGTGCGGCGTTCGGTCGTGCGGGGCTCGTGGCGCAGCCACAGATGGAGCTCGGTCATACCAGGTTGACCTCCGGGCGCGGGGCGTCGGCCGCGAACCGGCCGGCGCTCAGGGGGCTGACGTCCACGAAGGGTACGCGGCCGAGGTACAGGTCACGGACGACCTCGCCGACGGCCGGTCCCTGGAGGAAACCGTGGCCGGAGAAGCCGGTCGCGTAGAGGAAGCGGGAGACCGAAGTCGCCTCGCCGATCAGGGCGTTGTGGTCCGGCGTGTTCTCGTACAGGCCCGCCCAGCCGCCGGTGCGGCGCAGCTCCAGGAGGTCGGGGGCGCGGCGGCGCATGGCCTCGGCGAGGCGGGGGATCCAGCGGTCGTGGGTGTCGGCGGCGAAGCCGGGACGCTCGTCGGGGTCTGACATGCCGACGAGGAGGCCGGGGCCCTCGGCGTGGAAGTAGAGGCTGGTGGTGAAGTCGATCGTCATGGGGAGGTTGGGCGGCAGTCCCTGGACCGGTCCCGTGACCGCGATCTGGCGGCGCAGCGGCTGGACCGGGAGGTCGACGCCCGCCATCGCGCCGATCCCCTTGGACCAGGCGCCGGCCGCGCAGATCACGGCATTGGTGTCGATGCGGCCGAGGGTCGTGACCACGGCGGTGATGTGCTCGCCGTGGGTCTCGATGCCGGTGACGTCGGTGTGGCGCAGGATCGTCGCGCCGTGCGCCCGGGCGGCGGAGGCGTAGCCGTGGACGACGGCCTCGGGGGTGCAGTGGCCGTCGTCGGGCGAGTAGGCGGCGGCGAGCAGGCCTTCGGTGCTGATCAGCGGGGAGAGCCGCTGGGCCTCGGCGGGGTCGATCATGCGGCTGGGCACGTCGAGGGAGTTCTGCAGCCGGACGCCCGCCTCGAAGGAGGCGACGTCCTCGGGCCGCGACAGCAGAAACAGATAGCCGACGCGATGTAACCCGATGTCGTACCCGGTGTCCTCCTCGAACCGGTCGAAGGCCTCCAGGCTGCGGGCGCCGAGCTGCACGTTGAGCCCGTCGGAGAACTGGGCCCGTACCCCGCCGGCTGCCTTGGAGGTGGACCCGGCGGCGAGTTCGTCCCGCTCCACCAGGACGACGTCCCGGACCCCGGCGCGGGCCAGGTGGTAGGCGATGCTCGTACCGATGACCCCGCCGCCGATGACGACGACCTCAGCCTGACGCTTCATGGACGCTCCTTCTTGGCCGCGTCGATGACGGCCCAGGCCGCTGCCGCGTCCTGGATGCCGAGTCCGACGCTGTTGTAGTAGACGATGTCGTCGGGTCGGGTACGGGCCGCGCGGCGGCCGGTGAGTACGGCGCCGAGCGGGATCAGGTCCTCGGGCGTGAGCAGGCCCTCGCGCAGTGCGGTCACGATCGGCCCGGCGTGCTCGGCGGCCGTCTCCGGGTCGTCGACGACGACGGCCGCGGATCGCCGTAGGACCTCGGGGTCGACCTCGCTGCGGGTGGGTTCGAAGGAGCCCACGCTGACGACCGTGCAGCCGGGCGCGAGCCAGGCGCCGTGCACCACGGGGGTGGTGCTGAGGGTGCAGGCGGCGACCACGGACGCGCCGTTCACTGCTTCCTTCGCGGTGTCCACCGCCTCGACGGGGAAGGGTAGTTGGGCCCTCAGCGTCTGTGCGGCCCGTGCGCGCCGCCGGGGGTTCGGGCTCCACAGGCGTACGGAGGTCAGGTCCCGGACCCGGGCGATCGCGCGGACGTGGGCGAGGGCCTGGGTGCCTGAGCCTAGGACGGCGAGGCGGTCGGCGTCGGGGGCGGCCAGGGCGTCGACGGCTACGGCGCTGCCCGCGGCCGTGCGCAGGGTCGTCACCGCCGTGCCGTCCATGACCGCGACCAGCTGTCCAGTGGACCGGTCCAGGGCGCTGATCACCGCGTGGATCGTGGGCAGTCCGGCGCGGGCGTTGGCGGGGTTGACGCTGCCGAACTTCGCCACCGCCCCGGTGTCCGCCGACAGCCGGGAGACGTAGGCGAAGACAACGCTGTCGTCGAAGCGGCTCGGGTGCATGATCTTGCCGGGCAGGTCGGCGTTGTCGTCGCCGAGCGCGGTGAAGGCCGCGCGCTGCGAGGCGATGGCCGCGTCGGCGTCGAGCAGGTCCGTGACCCGGTCGCCGGAGAGGAAGAGGACGTCGTCGGTCATTCCCTCTTCCTGTCCGGACCGCGCGCACCCGAATCAGGACCAGTGCGCCACCGCGTCCAAATGGGGCAGGTGGTGGTCGAGGCGCTCCCGCTTGGTGCGGAGGTAGGTGATGTTGTTCTCGCACGGCGGGATCAACAGCGGTACCTCTTCGGAGACTTTGATGCCGTGTTCCAGCAACGCCTCGCGTTTGCGCGGGTTGTTGGAGAGCAGGCGGACGCTGGCCACCCCGAGGTCGTGCAGGATCTCGGCGGCGACGCCGTAGTCACGGGCGTCGACCGGCAGGCCGAGGGCGAGGTTCGCCTCGACCGTGTCGAGTCCCTCCGCCTGCAGGGCCATCGCGCGCAACTTGGCGAGCAGGCCTATGCCGCGGCCCTCGTGCCCTCTCAAGTAGACGACGATGCCCCGGCCTTCGGCGACGACGGCCCGCATCGCGGCGTCCAACTGGTCGCCGCACTCGCAGTGCTGGGAACCGAAGGCATCGCCCGTCAGGCACTCCGAGTGGAGTCGGGTGAGTACGTCGTCCGTGCCGATGTCACCGTAGACCAGGGCCACTTGCTCATCACCGCGGTCGTGGTCCAGGTAGCCGATCGCCTGGAATTTGCCGTACACGGTGGGCAAGGGAGCATTCACGACGCGTTCCGCGCCCCTGGACTGCGCGGACTTCTGCTTGCCGAGTACGCCAATGTTTTCTGTCATGATCTGGTTCCTAAGCAGAGACGAAAGGCCGTGAAAAAATGAATGGTTCGGACTCACGGACGGCGGCATACGGACTGGTGCCGGCGGACACCACGGAGGACGTGAGGTCTAGGGGGGCAGAAGTATCAACACAGGTCGCCGTCCTTCCGGTCGGCAGTTTCGAGCAGCACGGCCCGTATCTTCCGCTGGCGACCGACACGTTGGTCGCCTGTGCCGTGGCCCGCGAGATCGCCGCGGCGTACCCGGTGCATCTCCTGCCGCCGGTGACGATCGCCTGCTCGCACGAGCACGCGGCCTGGCCGGGGACCGTCAGCATCTCTTCCGTGACCCTTCATGCGGTGGTGCGGGACATCGCGGACTCGCTCCGCCGCTCGGGGGTCGAGACCCTGGTGGTGGTCAACGGTCACGGCGGAAACTACGTACTGGGCAACGTCGTTCAGGAATCTTCTGCCCGCGGTGAGCGGATGGCGCTGTTCCCGGCCGCGGAGGACTGGGAGACGGCGCTGGAGCGGGCCGGGGTGGTGACCTCGCTGCTCACCGATATGCATGCGGGGGAAATCGAGACCTCCATTCTTCTGCACGCTCATCCCGAATTGATCCGTCCCGGATATGAGACCTCCGATTTCGTCGCCGACGACCGTCGCCATCTCCTGACGCTCGGTATGTCCGGCTATACCGAGTCGGGCGTCATCGGACGCCCGTCCCTCGGCTCGGCGGAAAAGGGGAAGGCACTGCTGGCGAGCCTCGCCGATTCCTTCGGCGCGTATTTCTCCATGGTGACCGCGGACGCCTGAGCGGGTTCCGGGTCCGGTACGGCGGTGCCGGGCCCGGCGGTGCGCAGGCCGGTGTACCAGCGGGCGACCAGGACCAGCAGGCCGGGCAGGGCGGCGACGAAGCTGAGCACGCCGTAGACCACGGAGACGGCCAGGCCGCTGCTCGCGCCGAGGCCCGCGGCGCCGAACGCCCAGGCGGTGACGCCCTCGCGTGGGCCCCAGCCGCCGACGTTCAGCGGCAGGCCCATGGCGACCAGCGCGAGGACCGCGATCGGCAGCAGCTGCGCGACGGTGGCGGCGGAGCCGGCGGCCCGGGCGGCGACCACGAACATCGCGAGGTGGCCCGCGAGGATGACGAGCGAAGAGACCGTGACGCCGGGCCAGTTGGCGCGGGAGAACAGTCCGGCACGCACCTCGTCGAGGGTCGTGCGCAGGGCGCGACCACGCCGGGTGGCGGTGGCCGGACGGTTCATGCGTACGGCGGCGACGACCGCGAGCGCTCCGACGGCGGCGAGCAGGACGAGCGGGGCGATGCTGCGGGCGTCGGCCATCACCGGCGAGTCCAGGCCCAGCAGGACCGTCACGCCCACGACGGCCAGGGCGATCTGGCCCGCGACGCGCTCCAGGACCACGGCGCGTACGGCGCGGCCCATGTCTCCGGCGCTCTGTCCGTGGCGTACGGCCCGGTGCACGTCGCCGAGGATGCCGCCGGGCAGGGCCGCGTTGAGGAACAGGGCGCGGTAGTAGTCGGCGACGGCCGGGCCGAGCGGCAGCTTGATGCGCAGGCCGCGTGCGACCAGGGCCCAGCGCCAGGCGCTGAACACCGTCGTGACCACACCGATCGCGAGCCCGATCAGCAGGGTCGGCGCGTCGATGCGGCGCAGTCCGTCCAGGAAGACGCCGGTGCCCAGGCGCCAGAGGAGGACGCCGAGGATGGCGATGCCGGCGACCGTGCCGAAGTGGGTGCGTACCGCGCGGGAGTTCACCCGGGTCAGGATCGCGCGCAGGACGCGGCGGGCGCCGGAGGCGCGGTCGGTGCCGGGGCGCGGGGCGGAGACGATCACCCCGATGCGGTCGCCGGAGACGGCCGAACTGTGCAGCGGCGGGGTGTGCTTGGGACGGCGTACCGCTTCTACGGCTTCTACGGCGGTCTCGGTACGCAGGGCGAGGGCGACCGGTGTGGACCGGTCCACACGTACCCGCCGCGTCCTGGTGCTCGGCCGCGGTGCGACCGTCCGCATCGTCTCGACGCTCATGACGTGCCCCCTGTCGGCCGGGCCAGCGCCAGCAGGTCGCTGTGGTGGACGAGCACGCTCAACTCGCCTGCCGCGCAAGCCGCGAGGCGCCGTTCCAAATACTGGTCGGCACGTTCCTTCAGCTCGGGGCGTTCCTCGACGGCCGCGCCGATCCAGCCGCGCAGCCACTCGGCGGTGAGCGCGGCCTCGTCGGGGCCGAGCCGCCAGGCGCTCGGGTGGACGCGGACCGTGGCGCCGTGCGCGGCGAAGGCCTCGCAGGTGACGGTGACCGCGTCCGGGCCGAGGAGGCCGTCGCGCCGCTGATGGGCGTTGAACGCGTCGGCGATCTCCGCGTCCATCGGGTCGGCCGGGGTGAGTTCGACCTTGCCCGCCACCGACAGGGTGAGCAGCGCCGGGCAGCCGGCGCCGACACAGGCGGCGACGAGGGCGTCGACCTCCTCGCGGGTGAGGACGTCCAGGAGCGCGGAGGCCGTCACCAGCGAGGCGCCGACCAGCGCGTCCGGGGTCAGCCGCGCCACGTCGCCGCGCCGGGTCTCCACCGTGACGCGGCTGCCGTCGGCGGCGGCGCGCGGTGAGGCGACGGCGGCGAAGTGCAGGAGGTAGGGGTCCCGGTCGTGCAGGATCCAGTGCTGGGCGCCGTCGAGGCGGGGCGCGAGCCAGCGTCCCATCGAGCCGGTACCGCAGCCCAGGTCGTGGATGACGACCCCGGAGCGGCCGGGCAGGTTGGCGAGCCGGATGCGCAGCGGGTCGAGCAGTTCGGGCGCCCGCGCGACGGCGTCGGCACCCTCCCGCAGCTCCAGCCACTCGGGCGCGTAGCGCGGCGGGTCGTCGGGTCCGACGTCCCGCAGCCGTACGGTGGCCCGCTCGCCGGGGCGGCCCGCGGGACCGGCGCCGGGGATCACGGAACCTGGCCCTGTCTGCTCGCCGGTGTCCGCTTGGACCGTTCCCGCCATGATGTCCTCCGGCCCCGGCTGTCCAGCCGTCAGGTCCTTCGCGTCGGGCTGTACCGGGGCGACCAGCATGCCCAGCGGTACGCCCCTGGGCCCCGGCTGCGCCGGGATCCGTCCAGCCTGTGCCGTGGTTGCCGACTTCCTCATGCCGCCCTCCGGGGTTCGCTGGGGAGCCGGGTGAGCACTCCGGCCAGGCTGCGGGCCGTGGTGGCCCAGCCGTCGAGGGCCGCGCGCCGGCCCCGGGCCGCCGCCTTCAGACGTCGGCGTACGTCGGCCTCGCCGAACCAGCCGCGCAGTTCGGCGGCGAGGGCGGCGGGCGCCTCCGGCGGGACGAGGATGCCGGGCACCCCGCCGTCGGGGGCGCGGCCGACCGCCTCGGGCAGCCCGCCGACGTCCGTGGCCAGCACGGGGATACCCCGTGCGAGGGCCTCGGTGACGGCCATGCCGTAGGTCTCGGCGTACGACATGAGGACCATGAGGTCGGCGGAGGCGTAGGTGGCGTCGAGTGCGGCGCCGGCCCGCGGGCCGGCAAGGTGCAGCCGGTCCTGGAGGCCGTGGCGCTTGATGAGGTCGCGCAGGTGGTCGACATACTCCGGGTCGTTGCCGAAGCCGCCGACGCACTCGCAGGTCCACGGCAGGTCGGCCGCGGCGGCCAGTGCCTCGATCAGCCGGTGCTGGCCCTTGCGCGGAGTCAGCGTGGCGACGCACACGAGGTGGGAGACGCCGTCGGTGCCGGAGGCGAGGGGCGCGATGTCGGCGCCGGGGGTGGCGACATGGACGCGCTCGGGGGCGAGGCCGTGGTGGGAGACGAGGCGGCGGACCGCCCACTCGCTGGTGCCGATGACCGCCGACACCGCCCGCAGGACCGTACGCTCCTTCTCGTCCAACTCGGCGGCCACGGCGGCCTCCAGGCCGGTCTCGTCACCGAGCGGGAGGTGGACCAGGACGGCCAGGCTGAGCCGGTCGGCCTCCGGGACGACGATCTCGGGGACCCCGCAGGCCACGATCCCGTCCATCAGTACGGCGGCACCGTCCGGCAACTCGCGCAGCACTCGGGCCAGTTCGGCACGGGCGGCGGCGCCGGGCCGGGGCCACTCGCCGTCCACGGCGTGCTTGTGGACCTGCCAGCCGAAGCCGGGCAGGTCCAGGCTGACCCGCCGGTCGTAGGCGTTGCCGCCGCTCGGCGCGGCCGGGTCGTCGACGCCGCCCGGCATCACGAAGTGCACGGTGCGCAGGGACATGGGGATGATCTCGGCATTCCGGGAGGCGGCGCGCTGCGCGGGCAGGAATCCCAGCGAGGGGGCGCGGTCGATGGTCACGTCGCTCACAGGGCACGCTCGTAACTCGCCCAGGCGACGTGCGACTCGTGCAGGGTGACCTGAAGGCCGGTCAGGCCCCGGGCGCCCTCGCCGAGCGCGCCCTTCTCGATCCGCTCGGCGAGCCGGTCGGCGATGACCTTCGCGAGGAATTCCGTCGAGGTGTTGACCCCGGCGAAGTCGGGCTCGTTGTCGAGGTTTCTGTAGTTCAACTCGCTCACGACGGCGCCCAGTTCCTGGGTGGCCAGTCCGATGTCGACGACGATGTTGTCGTCGTCCAGCTGCTCGCGCCGGAAGGTGGCGTCCACCAGGAACGTGGCTCCGTGCAACCGCTGGGCGGGCCCGAACACTTCGCCGTGGAAGCTGTGGGCGATCATGATGTGATCGCGAACGGTGATGCTGAACAACGGACGACCCTCCAGGTGCGGCGCGTCTGGTCCCGCGGCTGATCCCTGCCGGGGGATGCCGTGTAGTACGGCTGCACGCCTCCCCCTGTTCAGCCCGCTCTCACTCTTTTCTCAGGTCAGACGCTCTTGCTCGTACGGAATTGAACGATTCTCAGCCGATGTCGGTGTAACGGACCCGATGGCACAGCGCCGGGATCTCCCCCGAGGCGAGCCTGGGCAGCAGGTCCGGCAGTTCCTCGAAGTCGCTCTCCCCGGTGACCAGCGCGTCCAGCGCGGGGTCCGCGAGCAGGTCGAGGGCGAGGGCGAGCCGGTCGGCATAGCTGCGGTTGGCGCGCGCCGGCGAGACCGTACCGACCTGGCTGCTACGGATGACCAGGCGGCGCGAATGAAACGCCTCGCCGAGCGGGAGGCTCACTTTCCGGTCGCCGTACCAGCTCAGTTCGAGGACCGTTCCCTCGGCGGTGAGGAGTTCCAGCGCGCGGGTGAGTCCCTGTTCGGTGGCGCTGGCGTGGACGACGAGGTCGCAGTCGCCGAGCGCGTCCGAAGGCAGCGCGAAGCCGACACCGAGCGCCTCGGCGATCTTCGCGCGCGTGGGATCGGCGTCCACCAACTGCACCCGCACGCCCGGGAAACGGCCCAGCAGCGCGGCCACCGAGCAGCCGACCATGCCTCCCCCGACCACCGCGATCCGGTCGCCGACCAGCGGCGCCGCGTCCCACAGGGCGTTGACGGCGGTCTCCACGGTCCCGGCGAGAACGGCCCGCCCGGCGGGCACGGAATCCGGCACCGGTGTCACGGCGCTCGCGGGGACGACGTAGCGCGTCTGATGCGGATAGAGGCAGAAGACGGTACTGCCGAGCAGCGCGGCCGGGCCCTCCTCGACGACCCCCACATTGAGGTAGCCGTACTTGACCGGACCTGGGAAGTCGCCCTCCTGGAAGGGGGCCCGCATGGTCGCGTGCTGGTTCTCGGGGACGCCCCCGCGGAAGACCAGGGTCTCGGTGCCGCGGCTCACGCCCGACCACAGGGAGCGGACCAGCACCTCGTCCTCGGCGGGGTCGGGCAGGACGACGTCGCGTATCTCGCCGTGACCCGGTGGACCGATCCAAAACGCCCTCGCGGTGCGCTTCATCGGATTCCTCCTGAACGATCGGGAAGCTGTTCACGTACGGGTAACCACAGGCCGCGCACAGTACGCGGCGTTGATCGACTCTGTCATACGGCCGGAGGGTGTGCGGTGGCCCTGAACAACACATACGAAGCAAGGCTGGTCCAGCAGGAGACCGCTGTGGGAGCGGGCGTTCAGATCCTGTTGCTGGCGTTGCTCGGCACGGCGATCGGAATGGGGCCGGCCGGCTGGCTGACCGGCCTGGCATTCGCGATCGCCACCTGGGCCGTGCTCTCCAAGGCCTTGCACCGGTCCAGGACCCGTTCCTTCGGGCCGGCCAACCGGGTCACCCTCGGCCGGGCCATCCTGGTCGGCGGGGTGACCGCGCTGGTCGCGGACTCCTTCGAGAGCTCCCCGCCGGTCACACTGCTGGTCGGACTGACCGCGGTGGCCCTGATCCTGGACGGCGTCGACGGCAAGGTCGCCCGGCGCACGAACACCTCCACCGCGCTCGGGGCGCGCTTCGACATGGAGGTCGACGCGTTCCTCATCCTGGTGCTCAGCGTGTACGTCGCGACACAGATGGGCCCGTGGGTCCTGCTGATCGGCGGCATGCGCTACGCGTTCGTCGCCGCAGCGCGCGTCTGGCTGTGGCTGAACGCCCCGCTGCCGCCGAGCACCGCCCGTAAGACGGTCGCCGCCACCCAGGGCATCCTGCTGCTCCTCGCGGGCGCGAACCTGCTGCCCCACGCGGCCAACATCGGCGTGGTGGCGCTCGCGCTCGGCACCCTGGTCTGGTCGTTCGGCCGCGACATCCTGTGGCTGTGGCGCACCTCGCGCACCTCCCCCATCGAGGAGGTTCCGGCGGAGGAGAAGCTGCTGGAACTGGTCTCGCAGTAGGGACGGTTGCGCGGAAGGGCCCGGATCACTGGTGATCCGGGCCCTTCCGCGCACCCCTTGGGTGCTACGACTTGGGTGCTACCCCCTGGGTGCTACGACCGCGGGGTCCGGCTGCGCACGATCGCGAAGGCGCCCGCCGCGAGGCCGAGCACGCCCACGATCAGCCCGGCGACACCGAGCCCGCGGGCGGTCGAGTCGCTGCTGGACGAGGAGGCGGTGGTGCCGGCCTTCGTGGAGGTGACCGCTGTGCTCGCGGCCGGGGTCTCGTCGCCGTCCTCGCTCTCCTTGGCGGTGAGCTTGAGGACGGGCGCCGGGTTCTCCGGCTCGTCGTCCCCGGCCGTGGTCTGCTCGATCCAGCGGACGACATCGCCGTCCGAGTAGGTCTGCAGCGTCTTGAACGCCAACTGGTCGGTGTCGCCGGGCAGTTGACCGAAGGCGACGTTGAAGTCCTCGTACTGTCCGGCCCCGATCTTCCCGCCGGTCCAGGTGATCTCGGAGACGGCGTCGGTGATGGTGCCGTCGTCGGTCTTCACCGGCGTCTTGAGCTTGCTGGTGGTGACCTTCGCGGTCCAGCCGTTCTGCGGGGTGACCAGGACGCCGAGGACGGGGTGGTCGGTGGGCAGATAGACCTGGACCTTGGTGGTGCTCGCCTTGTCCTCCTCATTGGGGACACGGAAGGTGAGGACACCGTCCGTCGCACCCTTGGCGTAACTCTCCGGGTGGACGGTGACGTGCGCGGAGGCGACCCCCGCGGCGGCCAGGACTCCGGCGGTGGCGAGCGCGGCGACGGTGCCTGCGCGGCGCAGGGTGGTGCGGTATGCGGACATGGTGAGGTGATCTCCGTACGGGAAAAGGAAGTTGAGTGGTCAGACCGGGTACGGGATCAGGTCCGGTGGCCCTCTGCGGCTGACCGCGTGCCGCAGGAGGAGTTGGCGCAGGGGGGCCGCGTCGGCGGCGGCGCGTCCGGGGCGACGGGCGATGCGGAAGGTCTGGGGTGCGGGGGCGTCCCGCCACCAGGCGGCCAGCCCCGGCACGAAGGCGACGGCCCAGCGCAGCAGCGACCACAGCGCGGCCTCGCCGCGCCGCAGCCACCAGGCCGCTACGAGCGCGGCGACGACGTGGGCGGCGAGGGCGTGCGGGGTCATCGCCTGCGTCTGCCGCATGGGGGACATGGTGTGACCCGACATGTGCGCCATGCCGGCCATCGCCATGCCGGTCCGTGGCCGCGCGACATCGAACCCGAGGTGGAGCCCGGCCTGGGTGGCGAGCATGGCGGCACCGATGCCGGGCATGGACCGTTCCCGCCCGCCGAGCAACCACCCCATGACGAACACAAGGAGGAATCCGGCGCCGTCCGCCCACAACGGAGGCGTGGCACCGGTGGCGAGCCCGTGCCCGGCGGCAGCCAGCAGCACACACACCGCGGCGAACACCGCGGCGCGCAGGCTACGTACCGCCGGTGATGCGCTCATGGTGACGGATCCTCCCACGCGCCACCGCCGCCGAAGCCGTCGATGGCGGTATAGGGGGCAGCTCATATCTGGTTCATGGCTTGGTACGGCGGGGGCGGGTGGGGCGTTCAGTTCGGGTGGGCGGACTCGTGCGGGCATGCGTCGATTTACCGGGATACGGGGAGCCGGGGAGCCAGGGAGCCAGGGGCGCAGGAAGCGGAGGACCGGTCCAATCGCGGGGACACGGACGCCCCTTGGCGGCTCATCCCCCGCAAGACCGGCAACTCCGGTCGCCGGTCGCCGGCCGCCGGCCGCCGGCCGCCGGCCTGGGGATTCATGCGCGGTCGCCCGGACATGCGTGGATACGGCGGCTCGAGCGCGGCTCACTTTCGGCGCGGCAACAACCCGATCGCCACGACCGGTACGACGGCCAGCACCAGCCACGGCACGGCCACGGGCAGCCCCGTCTCGAGGAGGGTGCCGGTGGCCGCGCTGCCGAGGAGGACGATCAGGCCGGAGACGGAGGAAAGGGCCCCGATGTAGAGGCCGAGACGGCCGGGCTCGGCGAGGTCGGGGACCCAGGCGCGGGCGACCGGGGCGATGAGCATCTGGCCAAGGGTGAGCAGGACGACGAGGGCGGTCGCGGGCAACAGCCCGGTGGTGCCGGTGAGTTGGGCGGGGCGTGCCACCGCCACGGCCGTGAACCCTACGGCGATCAGCAGCAGCCCCGCCGCCATGGACCGGCGCGGGTCGAGCCGCTCCCCCGCCCAACGGGTCACGGGCAACTGCGCGCTCACCACGAACAGCGACGACAGCGCGAACAACCAGGCCAGCGGTGCTTGCGAGCCCGCCGCGCGCTCCACCTCCTCGGGGAGGGCCAGATAGAGCTGGTTGTAGGCGAGGAGATAGGCGCCGTAGGCACAACACAGCGCCAGGAAAGGCCTGTTGTGCACGAGGGTGCGCATGCCGCCCTTCTGGGTGATCTGCGCCCTCCCGGCGATGTTCCGCCCGGAGATGTGCTGCGGCAGCAACCACGCGTGCCCGCCGAGAACGAGTACGAAGACCCCGGCCCCGACGAGACACGTCACCCGGAAGTCCACCGCGAGCAGCAACGCACCGAGCAACGGCCCCACAAACGCCCCGACTTGACCCGCGACGCTGAACAACGCGAGCACACGGGTGCGGGATCCCCCGCCCGTCTCCTCCCACTCGACCGCCTGCCGCGCCACCTCCGACTCCACGGCCGGCGAGAACAGCGCGGCGGCGAACCCGATGAGCAGCACGGCTCCGACGACACTCCAGGTCTCCCCCGCATACCCGAGACAACCGAACCCGGCGATCCGCAGCACGCACCCCGCGAGCACCACGGGCCGTACGCCGTACCGATCCGCGAGGGCTCCGCCGACCACGAAAAACCCCTGCTGACTGAAGGTCCGCAGCCCCAGCACAAGCCCAACGAGCCAGCCCGCCATGCCGATCGCCTCCGCCAGGTGCTCGGCGAGGAACGGCAGTACGGCGAAGAAGCCGATGTTGAAGGCGAGTTGGGTGAGGATCAGCAGCCGGAGCAGTGGTGAGAGCGGGGTACGCACGAGGGCCACTGAGGTCACCGAGCGGCCAACTCCCTTCGTTCGTTGGTCCCTTGCATGCTTCCGGCAGCCGTGACCGCCAGTGCGCCGAGCAGGGCGAGAACGGCGGCGGGGGCCAGGACCGCCCAGGGGGCGCGTTCGGCGTAGGGCTGGTTCTCGGCGAGGAGCAGGCCCCACTCCGGGGAGGGCGGTTGCGCGCCGAGGCCGAGGAAGCCGAGCGAGGCGAGGGCGAGGGCGACCCCGGGCAGACGGAGCAGGGCGTGCCGGGTGACGGGTGGCAGGACGGCGGGCAGGAGTGCGTGGCGCAGGAGGTGCCAACGGCCCGCGCCCAGACCCCTGGTGGCGGTCACGTGCAGGGTGGCGCGTTCCTGGTGGAGCAGGGCGGAGGTGTGCGCCGCGAGGGGGGTCCAGGCGAGGGCGGCCACGGCAAGAGCGGGCGTGGCGCTTCCGTTGCCGGCCACGGCGGTGACCAACAGCGCGGCGAGGACCGGCGGCAGGGCGTTCACCGTGTCGACCAGCGGCCCGGACAGCCGGGGCAACAGTCCGAGCAGTACGCCGGTGCCGAGCGCGACGGCACTGATCGCGAGGGCGAGCAGCAGGGTGTCGACGGCGCCGTGGGCGACCCGCGCGAGGAGATCCCGGCCGAGCGCGTCGGTGCCGAACGGGTGGGCCCAGGTGGGGTGTTGGAGACGCAGTGCGGTGTCGAGGGCGAGGGGATCGCGGGGCAGGCCGAGCGCGACGACGGAGAGGAGGAGCGCGCCGTAGACAAGGGGCGGGGTTCGTCGAGCAGTTGAGGTGCTGGGCCGGTGGAGGGAGGGGAGGGCGTCGGCGCGCAGTGCGGGGCCGACGAGGAGACGGGCCGCGAGGTGGAAGAGTCCGGCGGCGACGGCGGCGAGCAGAAGAAGGGCGAGGGTGCCGGCCTGGAGGACGGGCAAGTCCTGGGCGAGGGCGGCCTGGAGGGTGGTGCGCCCGAGCCCGGGGATGTCGAAGATCTGCTCGACGGCGACGGCCCCGCCGGTCAACCCGACCACGAACAGCCCCATGTTGGGCAGCAGTCCGGGCAGACACCGCCGCACGGCCTGCCGCGCGATCCGCCGCCCGGGCAGCCCCCGCGCCGCAGCGGCCCGCACCCACGGCTCGGCGAACGCCCCCGGCAGCAGATCATCGAGCAACCGCCCGAGCACGGCCCCGGCGGGCAACCCGAGCGCGAGCGCGGGCAACACCATCCACCGCGGCCCGTACCACCCGAGCGCGGGCAACCACCCGAACTGCACCCCGACGACGGTGGCGAGCACGGAGGCGGTGAGGAACTCGGGCAGCGCGGCGAGCACGGCGGAGCCGGTGCCGCCGGGACGCCCAGCCGTACGCCCGCCCCGTCGCAACGTGCGCGCGCACACCAACCCGGCGGTGGCGACGGCCACTACGGCTGCCGCGCCCATCAACAGCAGGGACGCGCCCAGGGCTTGGAGCACTCCGGGCATGACCTCGGCGCCGGAGATCCACGAGTGCCCGGCGTCGCCGCGCGGGAGGCCGCCGAGCCAGTGGCCCAGGAGTCGCAACGGGCCGTCGTCGAGGCCGAGTTGGGCGCGGACGGCGGCGAGTACCTCGGGGTCGGGGTCGCGTTCGGCCGAGCGTGCCTTGAGGACGGTGAGGGCCGGGTCGGTGCGGGTGAGCCAGGGCAGCAGGCCCACCGCGCACACGAGGGCGGCCGCGAGGAAGGCACGCCACAGGAGCGCGGTCGTACGGTGCGGCATGGTTCAGCGCCGGGTTCCGGGGCCGACGAGCGTGCGCTCGTACGGGTCGAGGAGGACGCCCTTGACCGAAGTTCCGACGCCGGTGACGACCCGTTGGTGTACGAGAGGCACGACGGCGTCCGTGCCCAGGATCTCGGCCTCGGCCGCCATCGCCGCGCTCTGGCGTGCGGAGGTGTCGGCGGCGCCCTCGGCCTTCGCCACGGCCCGGTCGACGTCCTTGTCGCAGAGCAGGGCGAGGTTGTAGCCGCCGTCGCAGGTGTAGTCGCTGGCCAGTACGGCCACCGGATCGCCCGTGTCCACCAGGGTGTTGCGGGCGACGACGAACGCGTCGAACTTCCCGGCCAGCGCGTCGCTCTCGATCCGTGAGTACTCGCGGACCTCCAACTCGACCTTGAATCCGGCCTGTTCCAGCTGCTGCTTCAACACCTGTGCTGCTTCGGGGAGTTCGGGGCGGTTGTCGTAAGTGGCGAGGGTGATCGCCGTCCCGGTGGGCTTAACGGCCCTCGCGCGCCCGGCCGGTTGCTCGCGCTTGCTCGCGGCCCAGGTGACGGCGGGGCCGTAGATGCCCGCTCCGGCGTCGGCGTGGTCTTCGTAGACGCCCTTGGCGAGTGCGGAGGTGTCGACGGCCTCGCGGGCGGCGGCCCGGAGCTTCGGGTCCTTGAACGGGCCTGTCCTGGTGTTCAGTTGGAGGCTCGTGGTGCGGGTGGTGGCGGTCTCGCGGCGGGTGGCCGGGGCGAAGGTGGCGGCCTGGGCGACGGGTATCGCCTCGGCGAGGTCGACCTGACCGGTGCGCAGGGCGTTGGTGCGGGCGGTGCCGTCGGCGATGAACCGTGCGTCGATTCCGGCGGCCTGGGCGAGGCCGCCCCAGTAGTCGTCGAAGCGGTCGAGCGTGGCCGCCGTGGAGCCGGTGACCTTCGTCAGTTCGAAGGGGCCGGTGGCGGTGCCGACCGGGTCGACGCGCCCCTTCTCCTCGTACGCCTTCGGCGAGAGGACGGCGAGGGCGGGACCGGCCAGCCGCAACGGCAGTACCGGATCAGGGGAGTTGGTGTGGATGCGGATACGGTCACCGCCCGCGGACTCGGCGGTGAGAGTGACACCGGACAGCGCGGCCGGGGCGGGCTTCGCCCCGGTGGCGTGGGTGAGGGCGGCGGCCACGCGGGCCGGGGTGACCTCGGTGCCGTCCTGGAACGTGGCCTCGCGCAGGGTGAACAGCCAACTCCGGTCCCCCTCCCGCTGCCAGGACCGCGCGAGCGCGGGGGCGGCGGAGCCGTTGGCGTCCAGCGAGGTCAGGCCCTCGGTGACACCGAGACGGCTGAGGATGGTGGCGTCGGCGCCGTACGGGGAGAGGCTCTCGGCGGGCGGGAACGCGAGGGCCACCCGCAGCCGCGAACCGGACTCACCGGTGGCCTCTCCGCTCTCGCCACCGGCGGAGGCGAAACAGCCGGTGAGCAGCGGGGCGAGGGCAAGAGCGAGAAGCAGTCGGGGCCGTTGGATCGGTCCAATACGCGTATGCATACGGGCACCGGTACGGCTACTTGTACGGGCACTTGTACGTCGGAATCGCATCGCGGCTATCGCTCCATGCCCAGTTCGAAGTGCACGATTCCGCCGTGCCCGCCGTGCCCGCCGTGCTCGCCGTCCGGATCGTCGCGCTCGTCGTGCACGACCTTGCCGAGCGACCGCCAGAACGCCTCGGCGCCGGGCACGGCGGGATCGGTGTGCAGATATACGGCGCGGTAACCGCCGTCGGCCGCGGCGAACGCGAGGAGGTCGGCGACGAGATGCCGGGCGAGGCCGCGCCGACGGTGCGTGGGGCGGACGTAGACGCGGCGCAGTTGCGCGGTCTCGCCGGAGGGGTAGCGCTCGGCGAGGTCGCGCGGGTTCGGCGGGTGGACCGGTCCACGGGAGTCGAGGGCGCCGGTCGCCACGACCGTGCCGTCGGCGGGGTCGAGCGCCACGAGGAGGGTGTGGCGGGCCGGGGCGAGGTAGGCGGCGGCCGGGTCGATGATGTCGCCGTGCCAGCGGGGCACGTACCCGGTATGGAAGTCGCGGTAGACGGTGTCGAGCATCACGGCACGCGCACCGTCGATATCGTCCGGGCCTGCCGCCCTGATGCAGTAGTCAAGCACTTGCACATCATATGCATTAAGACTCCTAGGCCTTGATCACCCTTGGACCGTTCCTGGATCGCCTTTGATCCACTCGATTTGACAGCCTCGCGGCCACCCCCTAAAACCTAGCCACATGACATTCATTTTCAAAACCGCGATTGTGGCGACCCGGTAGTGCGCGTCGCGTTCGTCGGCAAGGGCGGCAGCGGAAAGACCACGCTCTCGGCCCTCTTCGCCCGCCATCTGGCCCGCTCCGGCGCCCCCGTGCTCGCCATCGACGGCGACATCAACCAGCACCTGGCCGAGGCGCTGTCCCCCGACACGTCTCCCGGCACCGAACCGGTCACCGCCCCACCCCTGGCCGCCCACCTGACCGAGCTGAAGGACTTCCTGCGCGGCACCAACCCGCGCATCGCCTCCCCCGAGGCCATGATCAAGACCACGCCACCGGGACGCGGTTCACGTCTCCTGCGTCTGCTCGGCGACGACGAGGTGCACGCCCGTCATGTGGTCCGTGCGGGTGACGTTCCACTGATGGCGACGGGCGAGTTCGAGGAGAGCGACCTCGGGGTGGCCTGCTACCACTCCAAACTCGGCGCGGTGGAGCTGTACTTGAACCACCTGGTCGACACCCCCGGCGAATACGTCGTGGTCGACATGACGGCGGGCGCCGACGCCTTCGCCTCCGGCCTGTTCACCCGCTTCGACCTGACGTTCCTGGTGGCCGAACCCACCCGCAAGGGCGTCTCCGTCTATCGCCAGTACCGCGACCACGCACGGGAGTTCGGCATCCGCCTGGCCGTGATCGGCAACAAGGTCACCGGCGAGGACGACCTGCTCTTCCTCAAGGAGGAGGTGGGGGACGACCTCCTGACCCACCTGGTCCACTCCCCCGCCGTCCGCGCCGCCGAACAGGGCAGGGCGCAGGGCGAGTTGGAGTCACACAACGTCCACGCCCTGAACGTCCTCCGCGAGGCCGTCGACGCCCACCCCAGGGACTGGCCGACCCTGCACCGCCACGCCGTCGAGTTCCACCTCCGCAACGCCCACGCCTGGGCGGACAAGGCAACGGGCCTGGATCTCGCGACCCAGGTGGACCCGGATTACGTACCGGGCCCGACACCACAGCCCTGACCACCACCTGCTCGCTCGTTCACTCGCTCACTCAGTGTTCGCCAACTACCAGACAGGACACCCCTTTTCATGTCTCTCGACGTCTCCCCGAAGCTCCTCGCCGAAGCCGAGCACGGTGACATCCGCGAGGCGGACTTCGTGGACACGGTCCGCACGTCCCTGCCGTACGCCTACGACCTGATCGCCGACCTCGCCACCGAACTCCGCGACGGCACAGCCGACTTCACCGACAACCAGACCCCGCCCCCGTCCGAGCAGGAACGCGGCCAGTTGCTGCGGGCGCTGGCCAGCGACGCGATCCGGGGCAGCCTGGAGCGCCACTTCGGAGTGGCCCTGGCCTTCCAGAACTGCCATCGGGTGGCGGCGTTCCGGCCGACGGCACTGGACGGGGAGACGTACGCTCGGTTCACGTCGGTGCGGTCCCAAGTGCTGAACCAGTCACCGGAGTTCAGGGACTGCTGAGGCCCAGGGAGCAGTCGGTCAGGCCGTGAACGCCGACACGGCCGCGACGAACCGTTCCGCGTCGTCCAGCCACGGCATGTGCCCCGCGCCCGGCTGAACCGCGAACTCCGCGTTCGGGAACAGTCCCGCGTACTCCGCCATCGCGCGCGGCGGAGCGGAGATGTCGAACTCCCCGGCCAGGACGAGCACCGGGGACCGGAAGTCGGCCAGGGCAGCGCGGGTGGCGGCCTGGTCGAAGGCGCCTTCGGCGGCGTAGGCGGTCGCGGCCTCCGCGTTCTTCTCCTTGGCGTCGGCCTCGTCGAAGGCGCGTGCCGTCTCGTCCCAACGGGCGTGGGCGAAGGGCGCGATGGCCGGCCAGGAGCCGGGGGTCGCTCGGCCGGCGGTGATCTCCTCCAGGGCGGCGAACGCGGGTCCGAACCACGGTTCGGACCCGCGCAGTCGCGCGACCTCCAGGCGGTCCTCGGCGGAGATCGGGATGCCGACCGCGTAGACGCTGGGGGTGACCAGGGTCAGTCGGGCCACGCGCTCCGGGTGGCGGGCCGTGTACAGCGCGGCCAGGTTCGCGCCCGCCGAATGGGCGAGCAGATCCATCCGGTCGAGGCCCAACTCCTCGCGCAGCGCCTCGACATCGTCCACCAGGCGGTCGCAGCGGTACGACGCCGGGTCCCTCGGGACCTCCGACTCGCCCGTGCCCCGTAGATCCAGCCGGATCAGACGGCGATGGGCGGTCAGGCCGCCGAGGGTGCCCAGGTATGCCGAGTCGCGCATCGGGCCGCCGGGGAGGCAGATAAGGGGCGGGCCGTCGCCCGATGCGTGATACGCGAGGCGGGTTCCGTCGGGTGCGGCGAAGGTCGGCATGGGCGTGAGCGTGTCAGGGGTCCTCGTGTGCGGCAACCGGATTGTCGGGCGGTGGAACGGACCGGTCCGGCGCCGCGCTCCGGACCGGTCCAGCTGTCACTTCTTCTGTTCGACCCGCACCCAGTCCACCTCCGCCTGCACTCCCCCGGCCGCGACCTTGTCGACGCTCGACTGCGGCAGGCCCCAGTACGGCGTGGTGACCTGGTTCCAACCGGCCGGGTACGCGCCGCCCAGGGCGAGGTTGAGGATGACGTACTGGTTGTGGTCGTAGACCCACTGGCCGCGGGTCGATTCGAGTTTGTTGCGGGTGGTCTCCTGGACGAGGTTGTCGTCGACGTAGAAGCGCATCCCGGTCGGGGTCCACTCGACGGCGTACGTGTGCCACTGGTCGGCCGTGCCGCCGTTCGGGTAGGTCTGGCGGGCGCCGATGTTGCCGTCGGCGGAGTAGCCGGGGCCGTGCAGGGCCGTGCTCGTCCAGGTCGGGTAGCCGATGTTCTCCATGATGTCGGTCTCGCCGGAGGCGGGCCAGGACACCGACGGGTCGTCGACGTTGCTGCCGAGCAGCCAGAAGGCGGGCCAGAATCCGTCGCCGACCGGAAGCTTCATGCGGGCGCTGACCTTGCCGTACGTGAAGTCGAACTTGGTGTTGGTGTCGATGCGGCCGGACGTGAAGTCGTAAGTACCGCCGCCCGCTTGGGTGCAGCCCTTGCAGTACTTCGCCGCGAGGATCAACTCACCGTTCTGCGTGCGGACGTTGTCCGTCGAGTCGACGTACGCCTGGGACTCGCCGTTGACCGAGCCCATCTCCGTGCCGGTCCGGACGACCCGCCACTTGGATCGGTCCAAGGCCGCCGAGGTGAAGTCGTCGAAGAACGCCGTCTGGTACGTGCCCGACTGGTCGGCGGGGAGTGCGGGGTAGGCCGCCGCCGCGCTGCCGCCGGTGCCCCAGACCTGGAACTCGTAGAGCGAGTAGCCGAATTGGGCCGTGTAGGGGGCCGGGTTGTAGAAGGAGCGGCGTTCCTTGCCGAGCATGCGGACGTAGCGACCGGTGACCGGCTGGGGCAGGGTGACCGTGTCGTGGCGGCCGGTCGCGTCGGCGGGGGCCTGGATGTTCGCGCGGCGGGCGGCGATGTCGGCGGCCGAGGGTTCGTAGACCGTGCGCCAGGTGGTGTTGTCGTCCGAGACCTGGAGCAAGTAGTCGACGGCGTACGCCGATTCCCAGTAGAAGTCGACCGTGTCGATCGTCGAGGTCGCGCCCAGGTCCACCGAGACCCAGCGGTCGGCGTTCCAGTCGCTGGACCAACGGCTCGCGTCGTCCTTGAGGTTGGCGGGCCAGCCGCCGTCGGTGACGTACGCCGGTGAATTGCCGTTGTGCTGATAGTAGTTGGAGTACGCGGGGTGGTTCAGGGCGAGGTTGGTGCGGGTCGTGGACGCGGCGGCCGGCTCACCGCCGTAGACCTTGAAAGAGTAGAGCGAGTAGCCGTAGGGCGTGGCACGTTCCAAGCCGCGCATCCGGACGTAACGGCCCGTCACCTCCTGGGGGTACGTGCTGGTGGTGACCGAGCCTCCGGTGCCCGCCGTCTCCGTGTAGAACGGCGTCCAGTCCGTGCCGTTCTTGGAGACCTCCAGGACGTATCTCTTGCCGTAGGCGGTCTCCCAGTCGAGGGTGACGCGGTCGATGCGGATCGTCGTGCCGAGGTCGAGGCGGATCCAGGCGTCGTCGGCGAAGTTGCTGGACCAGCGGGTCGCACCGTCGCCGTCGAAGGCGAGGCCCGGGGCGGTGCCGGCGTTCTCGCTGCCGGAGGCGGTGACGGCGGCCGGGTTGGCGGCGTAGGCGGCGGCCGCGCGGTCGGTGTCCCAGGTCGCGGCGGCCGCGGCCTGCGGGGCGGGGGCCGCGAGGGCCGGGGTGGCGGAGAGCAGGGCCAGTGCGGTGAGCGCGGTGAGCAGGGTGCGTGCGGGCATGCGGGTCTCCTTGAGGGGCGGATCTCCTTCTGGGGGTGCTCGTGCTGACGTACAGCTGACTGTCGTGCGCATGACAGATATGAGGGTGGTGGTGCCCCGGTGGGTGCGGGCTCCCCCGCCCGCGCCCACCGGGGCGGCCTTGCTCAGGCCGCGCGCCGGGCCCGGCTGCGGTGGTCGCGGATGATGTCCGCGTACCGGCGGCCGGAGCCCTTGATCGTGCGGACCTGGGTCTCGTAGTCCACGTGGACCAGTCCAAAACGCTTCTCGTAGCCGTACGCCCACTCGAAGTTGTCGAGCAGCGACCAGGCGAAGTAGCCGGCCAGCGGGGCGCCCTTGCGGGCCGCCGAGGCGCAGGCGGCGAGGTGCTGGACCAGGTAGTCCTGGCGTTCCGGGTCGTCGACGGTGCCGTCGGGGCGTACGACGTCGGGGAACGAGGAGCCGTTCTCGGTGACGTAGATCCTGCGGGGGTCGTACTCCTCGGTGAGGCGGAGCAGCAGGGTCTCGATGCCGGACGCGTCGATCTCCCAGTCCATGCCGGTGCGCGGGACGCCGAGGCGGCGCACGGCGCGGGTGTAGGGGGCGGGGCCGGTGGGGTCGTCCGCGACGGTCGCCGGGAAGTAGTAGTTCAGGCCGAGCCAGTCGAGCGGGGCGGCGATGGTCGCCAAGTCGCCCGGCTGTTCCGGGAGTTCGACGCCGTACGTCTCGACCATGTCGGCCGGGAAGCCGCGGCCGTGGATCGGGTCCAGCCACCAGCGGTTGACGTGGCCGTCCTGCCGGCGGGCCGCCTGTACGTCCTCGTCGCGGTCGCTCGCGGGATACACCGTGGAGAGGTTGTTGACGATGCCGACCTGGGCGTTCGGGGCGGCGGCGCGGATCGCCTGGGCGGCCAGGCCGTGGCCCAGCAGCAGGTGGTAGGAGGCGCGGACGGCGGCCGTTAGATCGGTCCAACCCGGGGCCATCTTGCCTTCGAGGTGGCCGATCCAGGCCGAGCAGGAGGGCTCGTTGAGGGTCGTCCAGTGGGTGACGCGGTCGCCGAGGCGTTCGGCCATGACCGAGGCGTACGCGGCGAAGTGCTCGGCGGTGGCTCGCTCGGGCCAGCCGCCGCGGTCCTGGAGGGCCTGGGGCAGGTCCCAGTGGTAGAGGGTGACGGAGGGGGTGATGCCCGCCTCCAGGAGTCCGTCCACCAACTCGTCGTAGAACGCGAGGCCCTTGGGGTTCGTCGGGCCGTCGCCGCCGGGGATCACCCGGGGCCAGGCGATCGACAACCGGTAGGCGTTGGCGCCGAGTTCGCGCATCAGGCCGAGGTCCTCGCGCCAGCGGTGGTAGTGGTCGCAGGCGACGTCGCCGTTGTCGTCGTTCGCGATCTTTCCGGGAGTGTGCGAGAAGGTGTCCCAGATCGACGGCGCGCGTCCGTCCTCGGCGACGGCTCCCTCGATCTGGTACGCCGCGGTGGCCGTGCCCCACAGGAAGTCGTGCGGGAGTGCGGCGAAATCGATGGTCACTGAAGTCCCTTTACGGTCAGCGGAGTTGGTCGGGTCGGTCACTTGACGGCGCCCGCCGTCAGCCCGGCGACGAGATAGCGCTGCAGCAGCAGGAAGCCGGCGACCACGGGCACGCTGACGACCAGCGAGGCGGCCATGATCTGGTTCCAGTACACGTCGTTGAGCGTGGAGTAGCCCTGGAGTCCGACGGCGAGCGTGCGGGTCGAGTCGTTCGTCATGACGGAGGCGAAGAGCACTTCTCCCCACGCGGTCATGAAGGCGTAGACGGCGACCGCGACGATGCCGGGGATCGCGGCCGGTACGACGACGCGCAGCAGTGCGCCGAGCGGTCCGCAGCCGTCGACCAGCGCCGCCTCGTCCAAGTCCCTTGGCACGGAGTCGAAGTAGCCGATCAGCATCCAGATGGAGAAGGGCAGGGAGAAGGTGAGATACGTCAGGATCAGGCCGCCGCGCGAGCCGAACAGGGCGATGCCCGTGGCGTTGCCGATGTTGACGTAGAGGAGGAACAGCGGGAGGAGGAAGAGGATGCCCGGGAACATCTGGGTGGACAGGACGGTGACCGTGAAGACGCGCTTGCCGCGGAACTCGTAGCGGCTGACGGCGTACGCGGCGAAGACCGCGATCACCACCGAGCAGAGGGTCGCTGCGACGGACACGATCAGCGAGTTCATGAAGTACTTCGCGAGCGGGACCGTCGACCAGATGTCGATGTACGGGCGGATCGTGAGGCCGCTCGGCAGCCAGCGGAACTTGCCCGTGACGTCCGAGAGCGGTTTCAGGGAGCTGGAGAGCATGACGTACACCGGCACCAGGACGAAGCCGGCGAGCAGGGTGAGGAAGATCCGCCGCGACCAGATGAAGGAGCGGGGCGGGGCCATCGGGGAACTGGCACTAGACATCGGCCGACCTCCGTCCGCGTGAGGTGATGACGAGATACACGCCGGTGACGACGAGCAGGAACAGGAGCAGCAGGACCGACATGGCCGAGCCGGTGCCGAAGTTCCAGGTGACGAACGAGGCTTGGTAGATGTGCACCGAGATGAGGTCCGCGGCCTCGGGTGCCGCCCTGCCGAACAGGACGTACGGCGTGTTGAAGTCGTTGAACGTCCACAGGAACAGGACGAGGACCAGCACCTGGTTGACCGGGCGCAGCGACGGCAGGGTGATGCGGCGGATCTGCTGCAACATGCCGGCGCCGTCGATGGACGCGGCCTCGTACAACTCCTTGGGGATGTTCTGCAGGCCGGCCATGACGATGAGGAAGGCGAACGGCCAGCCCTTCCACACGTGCACGATGAGCAGCGCGTAGAAGCTGTTGTCGCCGATCAGCCAGAACGACGGCTTGCCGGTGATGTGCAGCTGGTCGTGCAGGACGTGGTTCACCAGGCCGTTGTCGTGCTGGAACATGAAGACCCAGGTGATGACGGCCGCGTAGACCGGCAGCGCGTAGGGGATCAGAAAGAGCGCTCTCAGGAATCCCCGGCCGCGGAAGTTGTCCTGCATGTAGATCGCGGTGACCGTGCCGAGCAGCCAGCAGAAGGCGACCGACAGCAGGGTGAACGCGACGGTGACGAAGAAAGAGTGCAGCAGCGACTTGCCGACGGGGGCGCTGAAGTCCACCGAGACCTTGTAGTTGCCGAAACCGGTCCAGGGCGCGGTGCCCCAGTCGCGGATGTAGAACTGGGTGAGCTCCTTGAAGCTCATGACGATGCCGATGACCATCGGCACCAGATGGACCAGGAGTTCGAGGATCAGGGCGGGCAGGAGCAGCAGGTAGGGCAGTCCGATACGGCGGATCCGTTCGCCGCGCCGCCGGCGCGGGCCGGGGGCCGCCGGGTCGGAAGGGTTCTTCCGCACGGCGGCCTCCGGGGTGACAGTGCTCGTCACAGTCGCACTCACTTCGCCGGCATCTGCTGCTGAGCCTTTTCGAGCTCCGCCTTGACCGACGCTGTCGTGACCGCGCGGCCGGCGGCGGCGTCGGCGAACAGGTTCTTGACGGCCGTGCCGACCGCCGTCTCGAACTGCGACTCGTCGGCGACCTGCGGCAGCGCGGCGGCGCTGGTGGCGAGGGTGTTCTTCAGGACGGCGTTCGCGGGGGTGTTGAACGCGGTGTCCTCCTGCGCGGTCTTCACCGGCGGGATGGAGCTGTAGGCGGTGTTGAGGATCTTCTGCTCGGCGTCGCTCGTCATGAACTTCACGAACTTGGTGGAACCGTCCAAGTTGTTCGTGTTCTTGAAGACGGCGAGGTTGATGCCGGCCACCATCGAGTTGGTCTGTACGCCGGTGCCCGGGCTGCCGGACTGCACGGGTATCGGGGCGATGCCGTACGAACTCTCGCTCATCCCCTGGGACTTGAGGTTGGCGGAGGCCGACTGCCACATCAGCATCGCCGTCTTGCCCTTGGCGAAGTCACTGACCGACTGGTTCTGCGCGTACTCGGCGTTGCCGACCGGGATGACCTTGTCCTTGGCCATCAGGTCGACGTACTGCTTGACGGCCGCCACGACACCGTCGTTGGTGAAGTCGGCCTTGCCGTCGGCGGTGAAGAACTCGGCGCCGTGCTGCTTGGCGAAGACGAAGGTGTGGTGGATGTTCTCGGAGACGTTGGCGCCCTCGGCACCGAGCGCCTGCTTGCCCTTCGCCTCGATCTTCTTTCCGTCGGCGACCAACTCGGCCCAGGTGGCGGGCGGTTGGGAGATGCCCGCGTCGGCGAAGATCTGCTTGTTGTAGTAGAGCGCGTACGCCATCGAGTACAGCGGGACGGCGGCCGGGTCCTTGCCGGTGGCGCCGGTGGAGCCGAGCGCGGAGTCTACGAAGCGGTCCTTGCCGCCGATCTTCGCGAAGTTGGCCGTGCTCCACGGCAGGAAGGCACCGGTGGCCTGGAGCGAGGCGCTCCAGGTGTTGCCGATGTTCAGGACGTCGGGGCCCTGGCCGGAAGTCGTCGCCGTGAGGATGCGGTTGAGGAGATCGGACCAGGGCACGACCTCCAGCTTCACGGTGATGCCGGTCTGCTTCTTGAACTTCTCGAGCTCGGGCTGGAGGACCTTCTTGTCGATCGCGATGCTGGCGCCCTGGTTGGAGGCCCAGTAGGTGAGCGTCTTGGGCGAGTCGTTGGATCCCCCACCCGTGGACGAACCGCCTCCGCAGGCCGTGGCCGCTAGGGCGAGTGACATGGTGACGGCGCCTACGGCCGCGGCTCGGATGCTGCGCATACTCCGGGTGTCCCTTCAGGGAATGCACTCACGACTTAATTTAGGACGTGAGTTAAACCTCGGAAGCCAAAGGCGTCAAGAGTTTGGACGCCACTCGTCGAACTCGGTCGTACCTCTTGACGGCCGCGTTCACGGACCTGAAGCATTCCCCCGCGAGAGAGCGCTCCCAACCCCACCGGCGTTCATTTCATGAACAAGGAGAGCCGCGACATGTCCTCAGTTCCCCGCAGAACCGTTCTCGGTGCGGCCGCAGCCGTGAGCGCGCTGGCCGGACTGCCCACCCCCGCCTCCGCCGCCCCCACAACTCCCGCCGCGAACAAGCCACTTGCCGCCCTGCCGGGCGGCGGCGATCTCGGCCCCAACGTGATCGTCTTCGACCCGTCCACCGCCGGCATCCAGGCCAGGCTGGACCAGATCTTCGCCCAGCAGGAGACGGCCCAGTTCGGCACGGGCCGCTATCAACTGCTGTTCAAGCCGGGCACGTACAGCGGACTCAACGCCCAACTCGGCTTCTACACCTCGATCTCCGGGCTCGGCCTCTCCCCCGACGACACCACGATCAACGGTGACATCACGGTCGACGCCGGCTGGTTCAACGGCAACGCCACCCAGAACTTCTGGCGTTCGGCGGAGAACCTCGCGCTCGTGCCCGTCAGCGGTACGAACAGGTGGGCCGTGGCTCAGGCGGCCCCCTTCCGTCGTATGCATGTGCGCGGCAGCCTCAACCTCTCCCCGAACGGCTACGGTTGGGCCAGCGGCGGCTACATCGCCGACAGCCGGATCGACGGCCAGGTCCAGCCGTACTCGCAACAGCAGTGGTACACCCGGGACAGCGCGATCGGCAGCTGGCTCAACGGCGTCTGGAACATGGTGTTTTCAGGCGTGCAGGGCGCACCGGCACAGGGCTTCCCGAACCCGGTGTACACCACGCTGGCCACGACCCCGGTCTCCCGCGAGAAGCCCTTCCTGTACCTCAACGGCACCGAGTACCGCGTCTTCCTCCCGGAGAAGCGCACCAACGCGAGCGGGGTGACGTGGGGCAACGGCACACCCCGCGGCACCTCGCTGTCCCTCTCCCAGTTCTACGTCGCGAAGCCGGGCGTCACGGCCGCCACCCTCAACCAGGCGCTCACACAGGGACTTCACCTCCTGCTGACCCCGGGGATCTACCACCTGGACCAGCCGATCCAGGTGAACCGCGCCAACACCGTTGTGCTGGGCCTGGGTTACGCAACTCTCGTCCCCGACAACGGAGTTACCGCCCTGAAGACCGCCGACGTCGACGGCGTACGGCTGGCCGGGTTCCTGATCGACGCGGGCACCGTCAACTCGAACACCCTGCTGGAAGTCGGCCCGTCGGGCACGACGACGGACCACTCCGCCAACCCGACCACCGTGCAGGACGTGTTCGTCCGGATCGGCGGCGCGGGCGCGGGCAAGGCCACCACCAGCATGGTCATCAACAACCGCCACACCATCGTCGACCACACCTGGCTCTGGCGCGCCGACCACGGCACGGGCATCGGCTGGGACACCAACCGGGCCGACTACGGCCTCGTCGTCAACGGCGCCGACGTGCTGGCCACCGGCCTGTTCGTCGAGCACTTCAACAAGTACGACGTGCAGTGGAACGGCGAGCGGGGCCGCACGATCTTCTTCCAGAACGAGAAGGCGTACGACGCCCCGAACCAGGCGGCCATCCAGAACGGCTCGATCAAGGGCTACGCCGCGTACAAGGTCGCCGACAGCGTGACCGTGCACGAGGGCTGGGGCCTGGGCAGTTACTGCTACTACAACGTCGCCCCGACGATCGTGCAGCACAACGGCTTCGCGGCACCGAACCGTTCGGGCGTGAAGTTCCACGACCTGCTGGTCGTCTCGCTCGGCGGGCAGGGCCAGTACGAGCACGTCATCAACGAGACGGGCTCGCCGACTTCGGGCACGTCGACGATCCCGTCCACGGTGGTCTCGTACCCCTGAGACCTCGGGAGTCTCCGAAATCCCGGGAGCCCGTGAGACCCCCGGGAGTCCATGGAGACCACCCGGAGTCCCTCAGTACGTGGCGGGTGCGGGCCGAAGCTCCCCCTTCGGTCCGCACCCGCCACCGTCATCGGACGGTCACCGCACCCGGCGCGGGCGCATACCCCGTCGGCCGGGCGGTGAACGTGCCCCGGCCCTGTGTCCGGCTGCGCAACCGCGTTGCGTAGCCGAAGAGTTCGGCCAGCGGCACGGTCGCCGTGACGATCGCCGAACCCGTGCGGGTCGTCGAGCCGGTGACGCGGCCGCGCCGTGCGGCCAGGTCGCCGAGTACTCCGCCGACGGCGTCCTCGGACACGGTGACGGTGACCTCGACGACCGGTTCGAGGAGGACCGTCGTACAGGCGCGCAGGGCTTCCCGCAGGCCTAGCCGACCGGCCGTGCGGAACGCCTGCTCCGAGGAGTCCTTCACATGGGTCGCCCCGTCGGTCAGCGTGACGCGCAGCCCGGTCACCGGGAAGCCGCCGATCGGCCCCTCGGTGAGGGCGTCACGGCACCCGGCCTCCACCGAGCGGACGTACTCCTGCGGCACCCGCCCGCCGACGACCGCCGAGCGGAACTCGAAGCCGAGACCGTCGAGCGGCTCGACATCGAGCACCACATGCGCGAACTGCCCTGATCCTCCGTCCTGTTTGACGTGCCGGTACACCAGTCCGGACACCCCTCGCACGACCGTCTCCCGGTAAGCGACCCTGGGGCGGCCGACGTTGACCTCCACACCGGTGGCCTGGCGGATCTTCTCCACCGCGACCTCCAGGTGCAGTTCGCCCATGCCGGACAGGACCGTCTGGCCGGTCTCGGCGTCGGTCCGGACGACCAACGAGGGGTCCTCCTCGGCCAGTCGGGCCAATGCCGAAGCCAGTCGATCGGTGTCGGTGCTCCTGCGCGCCTCCACCGCCACGGAGACCACCGGGTCGGCGACCGTGGGCGGTTCGAGGACGAGCGGGGCGTCAGGTGCGCACAGGGTCGAGCCGGCGCGGGCGGACTTCAGCCCGACCACGGCGACGATGTCCCCGGCGACCGCCCGGTCCAGCCGCTCGTGCCGGTCGGCCTGCACCCGCAGGATGCGCCCGATCCGCTCGGTGCGCCGTACGCCCGGGTCCCACACCGTGTCTCCCTTCTCGATCGTGCCCGAATAGATCCGCAGATACGTCAGCCGGCCGGTCGCGGTCGCACTCACCTTGAACGTCAGTGCGGAGAACGGCAGTTGAGGATCGGCCGCCCGCTCCTGCTCGCCACCGTCGTACGTCCCCCGCACCGCCGGTACGTCCGACGGCGAGGGCAGATACGCCACTACGGCGTCCAGCAGCGGCTCGATGCCACGGTTGCGGTAGGCCGAGCCGCACAGCACGACCACACCGTCGCCGGTGCGGGTGAGGTCGCGCAGCGCGGAGCTCAACGTCTCGGCGGACAGGGCCGATTCGTCGTAGAACTCCTCCAGCGCACCCGCGTGCAGTTCCGCCACCGCCTCCTCCAGCAGTCGCCTGCGTCGCCGCGCCTCCTCCAACAGGCTTTCCGGGACCGGGACTTCCTCCGCCGTGTCGCTGCCATCGGTCCACACCAGGGCCCGTAGCCACAGCAGGTCGACGACGCCGGTGAAGCCGTCCTCCGTGCCGATCGGCAACTGCACCACCAGCGGCGCCGGATGGAGCCGCTCCCGGATCGAGGCGACGGCCGTGTCGAGGTCGGCGCCCGCGCGGTCCAGCTTGTTGACGAAGGCGATACGCGGCACGCCGTACCGGTCGGCCTGGCGCCACACCGACTCGCTCTGCGGCTCCACGCCCGCGACGGCGTCGAACACCGCGATCGCGCCGTCGAGGACACGCAGGGACCGTTCCACCTCGTCGGCGAAGTCGACATGGCCCGGGGTGTCGATCAGGTTGATCCGGTGACCGTCCCAGGCGCAGGTGACGGCCGCGGCGAAGATGGTGATCCCACGGTCGCGCTCCTGGGGGTCGAAGTCGGTGACGGTCGTGCCGTCGTGGACCTCACCGCGCTTGTGGGTGGTGCCGGTGAGGTAGAGGAACCGCTCGGTGACGGTGGTCTTGCCGGCGTCGACGTGGGCGAGGATGCCCAGGTTGCGGACGGCGGAGAGCGGGGTGGTGAGAGGGCGTTCGGTGCGCACGGCCCGTGGCCTTTCGAAAGTGATTCCATACAGGGCAGCGCAATTCCCGTGCAGGTGAGGTGATTTGACGGAGCGTCAAGAAGCTGTCACGTCACGGGCATCCGGTGTCGGCCGCGCAGCGGACACCGGACGGCCGAAGACACGAGGATCACCTCGTACTGCGAACGGGGAACGACGGCAGCGGTGTTGTCACGCACGGCCGGGCTCCCCTCACTCGTCAACGGATGTGGCGAGTGTAGAGAAGCCCGGGGTGGTGAAGCACGGGATTTATCAGGTGCGGGTGGTCAGGTACAGGTGGGGACGCCGTCCAGCCAGGCCGGGCCTTGGATGTAGATGTTGGTCATCCAGGCCTTGTAGTCGGGCAGATAGGCCCAGGCGTCATTGGTGTAGCCGTCGGAGGTGACGGTCTCCGCGTGCTTCTGGCACTCGACGCGGATGCTGGTCGGACCGGGGAAGGCGTAGACGCGCGTGGCGCCGACCGAGGGTGCGGTTTTCGTCCAGACGCCGGTGCCCCAGGTCCGGAAGACATGCCCTGTCACCGCACCGGTGTTGACGCGGACGGCCCCGAAGTAGTCGGGGCTCAGGCGGACATCGCTGACCATCAGATGCGTGCCGGACTGCTTGGCCTCGACCATCTTGCCCGCGCCGAGGTAGATCGCGATGTGGTGCAGGTCCGCCGAGTCGCCGTAGGCCAGCAGGTCGCCGGGGAGCAGCGGGGCGAGGCCCTGGGCGGCGGTGAAGCGGGCGGCGGCGCGGGTCGTGTAGTACTGCCGGCTCGCGTCGCCGTTGAGGATGTCGGAGCCGGCGGCCTGCGCGTAGGCATAGCGGACGAGACCCGAGCAGTCGAAGCCGACCCGCTCGCCGTCGTGCCTGCTGGCCTCGTGAGTGGCGGAAACGGAACCACCGGGACCGGTGTGGACCGGTCCCAGCAGTGCTCCCCCGTGGCGAGGGATCCCGCTACGGCCTGTTGAGGGTGATGGAGTTGATGGGCGTCAACTACCCGGCCCTGAAGGGCCGGGCTTGCAGGCAGAGCGGGACGTGATGTCCCGCTGTGGTTCCCTGCGTCCGGTACCGCTAGGCGGTACTGGGGCGGTTGACTGCGCCCCGCTGCCACGCGGCATCGGCCCGGTGGGCGATGTTGCGGGAGCCGTTGTGGTCCGCGTGCAGGACGGTCCCGCAGGACTTGCACACGAACCGTGCCTGGCTGATCCGGTTGGACCGGTGGGTGTGCCAGCACTCGGAGCACTGGCGGGAGGTGTTGCGCGGGTCCACGTGGACCACGGGCACACCCGCCCGCCTGGCCTTGTACTCGACGAAGGAGCCGAGCTGGGCGAACGCCCAGGAGTGCAGTCGTGCCCGCTGGTCCTTCTTGGCCGTAACCCTCTGCCGGATACCGGTCAGGTCTTCCAGACCGATACCCCGGGAGGTGCGTTCAGCGGTATGCACGAGCTTCTTGGCGATGATGTGGTTGCGCTGGGTGGCGTACCGGGCTTCCTTGCGCCGCTGGCGCTTCAAAACCCGGGCCGCACTCTTGGTGCGCTTCTTCTGGAGCTTGCTGCGCAGGTCACGCTTGCGCCGCCGGTACCGGTTGACCTGACGGCCGGACATGATCCGCCCGTCCGACGTGGTGGCGATGTTGACGATGCCGAGATCCACCCCGAGGAACCCGTCAGGCTCGAACACCTCGGGCTCGGGGATGTCGATGGTGGCGATCAGGAAGAACATGCCGTCCCGCATCACCAGATCCGACTCACCCCTGCGGGAAGCCAGGAGTTTCATCGCCTCGGGCGAACACACGAACGGGATGCCCTTGAGCCGTCCGGCGACCGTCCAGATGCTGACGGTCCGCCGGTCGAGGTTCCAGGTCAGAATTCGGTCGTCGTAGGGCTGCGCCGACGTCTCCCGGAACACGATCGGCTTCGACTCCACCCCGGCCCGTCGCTTCGATCCGTCGGGGCCGTAGTTCCCGGCCCGCAGGTTCGCCTTCAGCGTGGCGTACGCGTCGCACACCTTCTTCACCGTGCGCACCGCAGCCTGCGCCCCGAGATCGAAGTCAGCCTTGATCCGGTGGTACACGGCATCCTGCAACACGTTGCGCCGCTTCAAGTCCTTCGCGAACGCCACTTCGGAGGCCGCGTTCGCAGCCCGGTTGCAAGCGCGCAGGGTCGCCGCCAAGGCGTCCGCGTCATGAGCGGACGCAGGCAACATCTTCACCTGCGCGACGATCTTCTCGTAGAACAACCTAGTACGACTCGCCATGGGAGATCAACTTGCCGTCCAAACACGGCCTTTCGCCCTGGCGGCGAAACCCCGCGCGCTCCCCCGCTACGCGGGAGCTTCGATTCCTCCCCACCTTGAAGGACGGGGCATCCTCGAAGGAGGCAAGGCGAAGTCGACGCGGAGGCCGTTGTCCTGGGCGATCGTCGTGGTGCAGTTCGTGCCGTTGGACCCGTTGCACAGGCTCGCGGACGCGCCGCCGGTCTGGTTGTTGAGGATCCAGTGCTGGCCGAACTGGTTGCTGAGGTTGTGGGCGCCGTAGCTGTAGTACACGTTGGTCGGGTGCGGGTTGTTGGCCGGGACCACTCCCTCGCCGTAGATGCAGACCGCCCCGGACGGGCACCCGTCCCAGGGCGTCTCGTCGGCGGGCTTCGCCTGGGCCGCCCCGCTCATCGCGACCAGAGCGGTGGCGGCGGTCGCGAACGTGACGGCGGCGCGGAACATCGTGCGCATGTTTTCCCCTAGTGGGTCTCCTGCGTCGTCGCAGGCGGTGCTTCGTGCTGACGGGATCAGCCTGTCCCGGGGGAGTCGCGGGGTCGACGGGTTTCCTGTTGCCCGTCGGGGGGACCGGTGGGAAACCCGGGGTGAGCAGGGAGTTTGTCCGGCGACGGTCAACCGGTGTGTCGGTCGGTCGGCGCCCATGGCAGCAGGCCGCGCGAGTTCGGGCAACGGACGAAAGGTGCCCGGACCGGCCGAGAGCGCGACGGTGACGCAACTTGCCGAGAGGAGCGCCGCCCGTGGAGTCCTCCACCGCCGCTCCGTCCGCACCTCAGCCGGCTGCTTCGTAGAAGCGGCGGGCACGTTCGTTGTCCGCCAGGACCCACAGAGCGGCTTGTCTGTAGTCGGCCTGCCCGAAAGCCCTCGACGTGGCCGGCATCAACTGCTTTCCGATGCCCGTGCCCCAGACCTCAGGCATCGCGTAGAGCATGCCGATCTCCGCTGTGCCGGGGGTGTCCGGAGCGGGGTCGAACCCGGTGAATCCGACGATCCCGGCCTCGGTCTCGGCTACCGGTACTCCCGACGACGGCCACCGTGATTCCGCGATGTGTGCCCTCCACTCGGACGCTTCGCGGCTCGGGTCCATGGTGTCGAGGTAGTGCTGGGGAACAAGACCCGCGAAGGCCACCCGGCAGGAGCGCACGTGGACGCCGGCGACCGCTGGAGCGTCATCGGGCCATGCCTGTCGAATGTGCACAGCCGTCATCCTTCAAGTCCCGTCGCTCCGGGCCAAGTTCTTTGTCCCGAGGGAAATGGTGAGTGCTGGTGAGTGCTGGTGAGTGCCTGGCTGTCTGCCGCGACGCCGGGAACGAGAGAGGCACTCAGAATCCGGGGTGTCCGATTCGCCTACCGGTCGGTCGAGTTGGGGCGGGCCAGCTCAAGGTCGTAGGCGAGGATCACCGCCTGGATGCGGTCGCGGGCGCCGACCTTCGCCAGAACGCGGCCGACATGGGTCTTCACCGTGGACTCGGAGAGGAAGAGGCGCTCGGCGATCTCGCCGTTGGTCCAGCCCTGGCCGATGGCGACGAGGATCTCGCGCTCGCGTTCGGTGAGGGCGCGGATGCGGGGGTCGTCCGTCGCGGGTGGCGTCGCCGGTCCGGCCTGTGAACTCTTGGGCAGGTGCTGGGCGTAGGCGTCCAGCAGGCGGCGGGTGAGCGCGGGGGCGATGACCGCGTCGCCGGAGGCCACCGCGCGGATACCGGCGAGGAGTTCCTCGGGGTGGGCGTCCTTGAGGAGAAAGCCGCTGGCTCCCGCGCGCAGTGCCTCGTGGGCGTACTCGTCGAGGTCGAAGGTGGTCAGGATGAGGACGCGGGAGCGGTCGCCGGCCGCGACGACCCGGCGGGTGGCCTCGATGCCGTCCATACCCGGCATGCGTACGTCCATCAGGATCACGTCGGGACGCAGCTCGGCCGCCATGCGTACCGCCTCGCCGCCGTGCGCGGCCTCGCCGACCACCTCGGTGTCGGGGTTGGCCTCCAACAGCATCCGGAATCCCAGGCGTTGGAGGGGCTGGTCGTCCACGATGAGCACGGTCGTCATACCGCTCCCTCAATCGTCCCGGTCGTCCCGGTCGTCCCGGTGAGCGGGGTGGGGTCGAGGGTGGCCCGTACCGTCCAGCCGCCGCCGGGGGCCGGGCCCGCGGTGACGGTGCCGTGGTAGAGGGCGGCGCGTTCTCTCATGCCGGCGAGTCCGTGTCCTTCGTCGTGGCTGGGTGCGGGTCCGGCGGTGGCTGTGCCCGGGCCGGTGTCGTGGCAGTCGATGCGCACCCGTGCGTCCTCGACGTTCACCGTCAGGTCGACGCGGGTGTCGTGGCCCGCGTGCTTGAGGGCGTTGGTGAGCGCCTCCTGCACGATGCGGTACACGGTGAGTTGGACCCCGCGGTCGAGCGCGGACGGGTCGCCGCCGGTGCGGTACACGACCTGGGGACCGGCCGCGCGGATACGGGCGCACAGGGCGTCGAGGTCGGCGATGCCGGGCTGCGGGCTGAGTTCGAGGGCGTCGGGCGTGCCGGTCTGGACGCGCAACACGCCCAGCATGCGGCGCAGTTCACCGAGCGCCTGGCGGCCGGTGTCGCCGATGAGGAGGAGGGCCTGCTTTCCTCGCTCGGGGGCGAGGTCGGTGGCGTAGGCGCCGCCGTCGGCGAGGGTGATGATGACGGAGAGGTTGTGGCCGATGATGTCGTGCATCTCCCGTGCCACGCGGGTGCGTTCGGCGGCGGCGGCCAGTTTGGAGCGCTGGTCGCGTTCGATCTCCAGGCGGGCCGCGCGATCGCGCAGTACGGCGAGCTGGGCGCGCCGGATGCGGACGACGAGACCGAGCGCCACGGCCGCGGTGATCGTGCTGAACAGGACGAACAGCGCGTCCAGGAACGGCACTTGGGACGGCAGCCGGACGGCGAACAGCCCCAGGGCGCAGGCGGTGACGGCGCAGGCGATCGGCAGCCGCCGCAACTGCCCGTGCAGGGCAAGGCTGTAGAGGGAGATCAGCAGGGCGACGTCGGCGCGCAGCCAGGCGCCCAGCCCGAGTTGGACGAAGAACACCGCGGCGATGACGGCGAAGGCGAGCGTCGGTCTGCGGCGCCGCCACAGCAGCGGCAGGATCAGTCCGGCCTGGAGGGCGATGGTCGCGGGCCAGGGCAGATGGATGAAGCTGTTGTCGAAGCCGCGCCGTCGGCCGTCGTCGTCGTCCACCAGGTCCGGCACGCAGAACATCACCGCGACCAGGACGATCAGGGCCGTGTCCAGCACCCACGGATGCTTCCGGTCGCCCAGCTTGATCCGCCGGCCGAGCCGGGACAGCCCGCCGGCCAGGGGGTGACTCCACGGGAGGTCCGCCTCCGCGAAGGGGGCGGGGGCGGGGTCGTCGAGGCTCATCGGTGTCACCCCTCCATTGTGCGGTCGCGGCGGTCATACGGCGGCGCGGCATCCGGCCGGTGACCAGGCCGGATGCCGCGCGGCTCGCCAGAGGCACCGGCCTCAGGCGTCGGTCCGCACCAGCCGGTACGCGGCACCGGCCAGCGCGAGGGCCGTCCAACCCAGGAAGACCAGGAGTCCGGCGGTGGGTGAGAGGGTCGTCGAGTCGTGGGTCAGCGCGAACATCGACCCGCCCGCATTGCTCGGCAGATAGGGGCTGATGTCGTCCTGCCAGGAACTGGGCAGCAGCGAGATCAGGCCCGGGACCAGCATGAACGTGGCGACGAGGACCGAAATGCCCCCGGCGACCGAGCGCAGCAGCGCCCCCAGCGCGGTACCGATCACGCCGACCAGCCCGAGGTAGAGACCGGCGCCGAGCAGGCTCCGTACGACTCCGGAGTGGGAGAACGTGAGGGCGGCCGGGGTGTCGGAGACGATGCCGCTCACGATCGGGAACGCGACGAACACCCCGACGAGGGCGACCCCGAACGCGACCACACCGAACACCAGGGCCTTCGACCACAGCACCGGCAGACGGCGCGGTACGGCGGCCAGGGTGGAGCGGATCATGCCGGTCGAGTACTCGCCGGCGGTGACCAGGACGCCCAGCACACCGAGCGCCAGCTGCGCGAAGTTCGTACCGAAGAGGGAGATGTCGAGCGCGGTGGAGTTCGCGTCGTCGGACCTCAAGTGCCCTGATCCGTACGAGGACTTGTAGTGCGCGGCGGCGATCAGGCCGAACGCGATCAGGAACAGCAGGCCCAGGCCCAGGGTGATCCAGGTGGAGCGGAGGGACCACAGCTTGGCCCACTCGGAGCGCACCACCCGGCGCCCGGTGACCTTGTACGGCGGTCGGGCCGGTTTCACCGGTGCGGGTGCGGCGCTGTCGGTCGCGGTGATGGTGCTCACGCGGCCCTCCCGGGGGTCTCGACGGTGGTGGAGCCGTGGTATTCGACGGCGTCCCGGGTCAGGTCCATGAACGCCTGCTCCAACGAGACGGTGCGCGCGCTGAGTTCGAAGAGCGGGATGCCGTGCTCGGCCGCCCTGATGCCGATGGCGCGCGCGGTCAGCCCGGTGACGTGCAGTTCCTCGGAGCCGACCTCGCCGCTGATCTCGACACCGGGACCGGCGAGGACCTCGCGCAACCTGGCCGGTTGTTCGGAGGCCACGGTGACGGTGTCGCCGCCCGCGTGCCGGACCAGGTCCTGCACGGTGGTGTCGGCCAGCAGCCGACCCCGTCCGACGACGATCAAGTGGTCGGCGACCAGCGCCATTTCACTCATCAGGTGCGAGGAGACGAAGACGGTACGACCGTCCGCCGCGAGCCCGGTCAGCAGGTTGCGGATCCACAACACGCCTTCGGGATCAAGGCCGTTGACCGGTTCGTCGAGCATGACGGTCGCCGGGTCGCCGAGCAACGCGGCGGCGATGCCGAGCCGTTGGCCCATGCCGAGGGAGAAGGCCCCGGCCCGCTTCTTCGCCACGGACTGCAGTCCGGTCAGTTCGATGACCTCGTCGACCCGGCGGCGCGGGATGCCGTGCGTGTGGGCCTGTGCCATCAGGTGGTCGAACGCGGAGCGGCCCGGGTGGATCGACTTGGCCTCAAGAAGTGCGCCGACCTCCTGGAGCGGTGCGCTGTGTTCGGCGTAGGGCTTGCCGTTGACCGTGACGGTGCCGCTGGTGGGTGCGTCCAGGCCGACGATCATGCGCATCGTGGTGGATTTCCCGGCGCCGTTGGGGCCCAGGAACCCGGTGACCGTACCGGGTTTCACGACGAAGTCCAGCCGGTCGACCGCCGTCTTCTCCCCGTACCGCTTCGTCAGCTGCTGCGCCTCGATCATCGACATCCCTCACGCTCACGTGCCACCGCCCCCACTGGGCCTTCCCACCGGCAACGCTAGGAGTGCGGGGGGCTCGAAACCGTCGTACCGGGGGGTCATTGAGGGCGCGGGCGTAGTACCCCGGTACCACTGTGCGCACACGGTTGTGTACGTTCCCATCCCACTTGCTTGTTCGAGACGCCCACCAACTGCGGGAAATACAACCGACACACATATTTACAGCGCTTGTCACCTCTCCTACTGTGAACGTTCTCAGACCCACCCGCATGCGCATGTCAGTCGACCCAAGGAGGTCGGGTACCCCGTGAAAATCCCGGGCCGCATAGTGAAGGCCGCCCTGTTGCTGGCCGCAGTCGCCCTGCCGGCGGCGATGCTCACCCCCACGAACGCCGCCGCCGCGAACTCGCTCACCATGCTCGGCGCCGATGTCTCGTCCGCGCAGCGCGCGATCGACCTCGGCGCCAAGTACTACGACTCCAGCGGGACCGCCAAGGACCCGCTCGACATCCTCAAGGGCGCCGGCGTCAACTACGTCCGCCTGCGGATCTGGAACAACCCCGCCAGCGGCTACAACAACAAGGCGAAGGTGCTGGCGTACGCGAAGCAGGTCAAGGCCAAGGGCCTCAAGCTGCTGATCGACTTCCACTACTCGGACACCTGGGCCGACCCGGGCAAGCAGTACAAGCCCGCGGCCTGGTCGAGCCACGGCATCAGCGCGCTGCAGACCGACGTCTACAACTACACCTACGACGTCTGCAACAGCCTCAAGTCCCAGGGCACCACCCCGGACAGCGTGCAGATCGGCAACGAGATCAACGTCGGCATGCTGTGGGACGACGGCAAGGTCGTCAACAACAGCTTCACCAACCTCGGTCTGCTGCTGAAGTCGGGCTACAACGCGACCAAGGCGTGCAACAGTTCCACCCAGGTGATCATCCACACGGCCGACGCGGACAGCGACTCCAACGCCCGCTGGTTCTACGACGGCATCAAGGCGCAGGGCGTCAACTGGGACATCACCGGGCCGAGTTACTACTGCATGTGGCACGGCACGCTGGCCAACATGGGCAGCGTCGTCTCGGACATGAAGTCGCGCTACGGCAAGGACGTCATCATCGCGGAGACGGCCTACCCGTTCACGACGTCCGACGCGGACGGCACCGCCAACTCGGTGACCTCCGGCTGCTCGGGCTATCCGCTCACCTGGGCGGGCCAGGGTGCGGAGTTCACGGCGGTACAGAACACGGCCCGGAGCGCGGGAGCGATCGGCGTCTTCTACTGGGAGCCGACCTGGTACGCGGTCACCGGCAACGGCTGGGACCCGGCCAACATCTCGGGCAGCGGGGACGGTTGGGACAACATGGCGATCTTCAACTGGACCGGCCAGGTGAATCCGAACGTGAAGTGGACGCCGTAGAGCGGTAGTTCGGTGCGCGAGGTCTGAGGGGGGCGGAGAACGGCGGGTGCCGTTCTCCGCCCCCCTCATGACTGACTGTCCGTCAAGGAACGGTATACGGCCGAGGACTTGGGGTTGTCACGGCAACGCCACACACCGTGCGGGCAGTAGTCGCTGATGGTCTGGTAGAGCGGGTGTTGGCCGGCCATCCAAGTGAGCATGCCGCGCATGTAGGTGGGGTTGTCGCCGTTGTCGAACAGGCCCCACTCGGGGTAGGCGATGGGTTTGTGGTGGGCGCGGGCGAAGTCGACCTGCGCCAACAGCCCGTACGGTTCGGTCAGTTGCTGGGAGAAGGACAGACCGCGCGGCGCGTCGTACGCATCCATGCCGATGACGTCGACGTAGTCGTCACCGGGGTAGCACTCGGTCCAGGGGATCGCGTCGCGGCCGCGGGTGGGGGTGAAGTCGAAGCGGAAGCGCTGCCCGGGGACGGATCGCATCGCGGTGACGATGCGCGTCCAGTAGCGCTTCCAGGAGGCGGGGTCGGGCGCGCAACGGTGGGTGTAGGTGGTGCCGTTCATCTCCCAGCCGAGGACGATCTCGGTGTCCGGAACGCCGAGTTGGACCAGCCGTCGGGCGAGTGCGCGGAAGTGGTCGTCGTAGCGCCCGGCCGCCCCGTCCGCCAGCTCGGCGCGGACCACGTCGTCGGGGAGGTGCGCCTCGTTGCGGTCCAGCATCGGCACGTTGAGGACGAGAAGCCGGTCCTCCTCCTTCCGGCGCCAATCGGCCCACGGGGCAAGGTCGTTGGAGGCGCCCTCGATGTCGCTCCAGTTCTCCCCGGGCAGATACGCGTGCCCGACCCGGGGTTCGGGCCGCCCCAGCCAGGCCCCGAACTCCGCGACTCGGCGCACGGCGTCGGCACCGTAGCCGACGTAGGCGCCGTAGGCCGTGGGCGGGCCGGACGCCTGCGCCGGGGCGGTTCTCGCGGGCAGGGGCGGGGATTCGACACCGGGTACGCAGGCCGGCCAGGTCAGCAGCACGAGCGCGAGGGCGACGGTGAACAGGGCCGGTGGGGTGCGGCGCGTCCCGTGCGGGGCCACTCGGCTCTCCTTCTTCGGGGGATGTGTGGGGGCGTCGGATGCGGCGGGTGTGGGGGTGCTCCGGCGCCCGAGCAACGTATCAGCGCGGGGCGGAAGATGGTGACGTAACGCCCTATGGGCGACATGACCGCCGAACGTGAGGCACTATGTCGGCCGCCCGGGATTCCTGGCGACCTTCCGCCCGTACCGGGATCGCGCTCCCGCGAAAGGACTGCGCGCCGGCGCGAAAGACGGCACCCGGGTGACCTTGGAAGAGTCGGGTCCATGGATACGGAACTGGTCAAGAACGTCGTACTCGTCCACGGCGGGTTCGTGGACGGGTCCGGGTGGCGGGAGGTGTACCGGCTGCTGACGGACGACGGGTTCCGGGTGAGCGTCGTGCAGCATCCGACCCTGTCCCTCGCGAGCGATGTCGCGGTGACCGAGCGGGTGTTGGACACGTTGGACGGGCCCGCGATCCTGGTCGGGCACTCCTACGGCGGGGCCGTCATCACCGAGGCCGGCAACCACGAACGGGTCGCCGGGCTCGTCTACATCGCTGCGTTCGCGCCCGACAAGGGCGAGTCCGTCAACACCTTGATCGCCGACCCCGCGCCGGGCGCACCGGTGCCGCCGATCCTGCCGCCGGTCGACGGGTTCCTGTTTTTGGACCGGGACAAGTTCCACGCGTCCTTCGCGGCCGATCTACCGGTGGCCGAGGCCGAGTTCATGGCCGACTCGCAGGTGCCGTGGGGGCTCGACGCGCTCAGCGGCGCGATCGGTGAACCGGCCTGGCGGCACAAGCCGAGCTGGTACCTGGTGTCGACCGACGACCGGATGATCCCGCCGCCCGCGCAGCGGGCCATGGCCCGGCGGGCGGGCAGCACGGTCACCGGCACCGACGCCGGCCACGCCGTGTACGTGTCCCGGCCGGACGCCGTGGCCGACCTCGTCAAGCAGGCCGCGGCCGACGCCTGACGCCCCCGGTATCCCCCATCTGTTGCGCTCCCGACGACTTCCCCTCCCCACATCTCAACTCCCCGCCCCTGAGCGCCCGTTCACCAGGTGTTCGTACCGGGCACGCACCGAAGGATCAGCATGACGACCCCTCAAGCCCCAGACGCCCGTCCTGTCCCCCAAGTCCAGACCGTGCGCGGCCCGGTAGCCGTGAACGACCTCGGTCCCGTCCTGATGCACGAGCACGTCTTCGTCGTCAGTGAGGAACTCCGGCAGAGCCTCCCGGAGACCTGGGACGAGCAGGAACGCATCGCCGACGCCGTCTCCCGGCTGAAGGCCCTCGTCGCGACCGGTGTCTCCACGCTGGTCGATCCGACCGTCATCGGGCTCGGCCGCAATGTCGCCCGCGTCGCCCTGGTGAACGAGCAGGTCGACCTCAACATCGTTGCGGCGACCGGCATTTACACCCTCGCCGACATCCCCGACTTCTTCCGCTACCACGGCCCGGGCACCCTGCTCGGCGGCCCCGAGGGCATGACCGACCTGTTCGTCCGCGAACTCACCGAGGGCATCGCGGACACCGGCATCAGGGCCGCGTTCCTGAAGTGCGCGATCGAGAACGAACTCACCCCGGGTGTCGAGCGGGTGATGCGTGCGGTGGCCCAGGCCCATCTGCGTACCGGTGCTCCGATCACGGTGCACACAAGTGCCGCCGCCCGTACGGGACTTGTCGCGCAGGAGGTGCTGCGCAGCGAGGGTGTGGATCTGGGCGCGGTGGTCATCGGGCACAGCGGCGACAGCACCGACCTGGACTATCTGCACCAGCTCATCGACAACGGTTCGTACGTCGGCATGGACCGCTTCGGTCTCGACGCCCTGCTGCCCGAGGACCAGCGGGTGGCCACCGTGGCGGCGCTCGCGCGCGAGGGGTTCGCCGAGCGGATGGTCCTGTCGCACGACGCGTCCTGCCACATCGACTGGTTCCCGCCGGGCGTGCGGGAGCAGATCGCGCCGAACTGGCACCACACCCACCTGCACGACCAGGTGCTCCCGGCCCTGCGCGCCGCCGGTGTCACCGAGGCGCAGCTCACCACCATGCTGGTCGACAATCCGCGCCGGTACTTCACCCCGCCGGTCAACTCCTAGCGGCCGCCCCTCACTTCGCGCGGAGTGATCCCGAACTCCGCGCGGAACGCGGTGGCGAAGGAGGCGTGGCTGCCGAAGCCGCTGGCGTGGGCGATCTCCGCGATCGAGTACGTGCTCCAGCTGGCGCTCGCCAGACGGGTTCTGGCGACGTTCAGCCGTTCGCGGCGGACCAGGTCGCGTGCGGTGGTGCCGGCGGCCTGGAGCACCTGCTGGACGTAACGCGCGGACCAGCCGAGCGCTCGCGCGATGGTGACGACGTCCAGGTCGCGGTCGCAGGCGTGCTCGCGGACGTAGCGCCGGATCGCGGCCTCGACGCTCGCCCGCTGGCCGGTGGGCGCCGAGTCGACGCCGCCCTCCACGGCCAGGCACACCAGGTCGAGGAGCCGGTCGCAGGCGATGTCGAAGGTGGTCTCGGAGAGGTGCTCGCGCTCCTCGTGCAAGGTGGTGATCAACTGCCGTATGACGCGGCCGAGTCCGCGGTCGCCGTGGAGCAACTGCGGTCCCCCGGCGGCGCGCGGGCTGCGCGCGGAGAGGTTCCGGCCGGTCATGATCAGGGAGATGCTGCGGAGGTCGGTGCCGTGCGCGAACGTCAGTGGCCGGTCGATGTCGCACAGTGCCATGGCGCCGGGCCCGATCTCGCCGGATTCCCCGGCCTGCTCCACCCAGGCCGACCCGGCGAGCGGGACGAGGAGTTCGTGCGTGCCGCGGGGATCGGCGCGGATGTGCCGGGTGTCCCGCTGGACCACCTCCTCTCCGCCCGAACACTGCGCGAGGCTGTAGGTCTTGGACCGCTGCCACTCCAGGTGCCCGGTCCAGGGGGCGCCGCGGTCCGGCACTTTGATGCGGCTCGCGCCGTGGAAGTCGGTGAAGACCTCGTCCCAGGCGCTCGCGGAGGAGAAGGTCAGCGCTTGGCTCCAGGAAGACACACCTCATCCTATCCACCCGAAACCGGCGATGCTCATGACAGCAGAACACCCCGCTTCCCGACTCCTGTGATCGAGTTCACGCCGCCGGGATCGAACTTTTGGACCGGTCCCGCCTCTTGTTCCCGTTGACAGCACTCCGTCCGGAAGCGAGCTCTCCCCCATGTCCGTGCCCCGTCGCTTTCTCGCCCCCGTGGTCCTCCCGGCCGACCCGTCCTGTTCCGTCCTGCGCGACGCCGTGGTCGACGTCGACGCGGACGGCCGCATCGCCTTCTGCGGTACGGCGGCCACCGCTCCCCCGCTGCCGGCCGGCGTCCCGGTCACCTCCCTGTCCGGCATCCTCGCTCCCGGCCTGGTCAACACCCACGCGCACTCCCCGATGACACTCCTGCGGGGACTCGGCGGCGACCTCCCGCTGCTGTCCTGGCTCCAGGACGCCATCTGGCCCGCCGAGTCCCGCATGAGCCCCCGGGACGCCCGCGCGGGCATGCTGCTGGGCTGCGTCGAGATGCTCCGCTACGGCGTGACGACCAGCGCCGAGATGTACGCGCACGCCGAGCAGGTGGCCGACGCGGCGCTGGAGGCCGGGAGCCGGGTGCTGATCGCGCCCGCCTACTTCGACCGGCCCGGCGACGACTGGCGTACCGCGCTCGCGGCCATCGGCAAGTGGATCGACACGGACGGACTGCGCTTCGGACCGGGTGAGCGCGTCGAGCTCTGCTACGGCCCGCACTCCGCCTACACCCTGCCGCCCGAGGCACTGCGCGCCACGGCGGAGGAGGCGGCGCAGCGCGGTGCCCTGGTGCACATCCATGTCGCGGAGACCCTCGCCGAGGACGTCGCCCAGCGCGAGTCGCACGGTTCGGTTCCTCAACTGCTCCAGGAGACCGGGCTGTTGGACGGTCGGCTGCTCGCGGCTCATGCGGTGCATCTCTCCGACGACGACATCCGGCTGCTCGCCGAATCGGGTGCCGGTGTCGCGCACTGCCCGGGCTCGAACGCCAAACTCGCTTCCGGCATCGCCCACTTGCACGCCCTGCGCGCCGCGTCCGTCTCCGTCGGCCTGGGCACCGACGGGCCCGCGAGCAACGACGACCTCGACCTGTGGGAGGAGGCCCGCCTCGCGATGATGTTCTCCCGTCTCGCCACCGCCGACGCCATGGCCCTCACCGCCGCGGACGCCTTCCTCATGGCGACCTCGGCCGGAGCGGCGGCCCTGGGCCGGACCGACATCGGTGCGCTCCGCCCGGGAAACTGGGCGGACATGATCCATCTCTCCGTGGACGGGCCGTACTTCGCCGCGGGCCTCGACGTCGAGGACGGCCGGCTGCTCGCCAACCTCATGTGGGCGGCCGGTTCGCGCGCGGTCCAGGACGTCTGGGTCGCGGGCGAGGCCGTCGTCGTGGACGGTGAGACGGTCAAGGCCGACCGTGTCGCCGTCCAGCACGCGGCCACGGAGGCGGCCACACGCATCGCGTGACATGGTCTCAGGCGTTTGGACCGTTCCTGTTCCCCGCTCGACCCCTACGGGAGGCGTCATGGCATCGGCATCCCTCACCTCGCCGAACCTCGTCGGACGGTCGGCCGAACTGGCCGTTCTCGACCGGCACTTCGACACCGCCCTCGCGCGGGGCGCCGCGCTGATACTGACCGGTGAGGCCGGGGTGGGCAAGACCGCGCTGCTGGACGCCGCGGCGGCGCGCACGTCCGAAGCGGGCTTCCGGGTGCTGCGGATCTTCGGCTGCCCCTACCAGAAGGGCATCGGTTTCTCGGTGTTGAACCAGCTGTTGCTGCGGCTGGCCGAGGGGATTCCCGCGCTGCCCGCGTGGCACGCGGAGACCCTCCAGGCGGTCCGCGGACGGTCCGAGGAGCAGCCGGCCGAACTGCTCGCCATCACGAACGCCGTGCAGGCCCTGCTGACGCGGACCGCCACCGAGACCGGTCCGCTCGCGCTGATCGTCGACGACGCGGCGTGGGTGGACCGGTCCAGCGCCATGGTCCTGGGGACCCTGGGCCGCTCCCCGCACGCCGGGCCGATCGCCCTGCTGGGTGCGTCCAGGACCGGGGACGAGTCGTTGCTGAACAACATCGGGATACCCGAGTACGAGGTCCGGCCGCTGGACGACGCGGCGGCGAACGAGCTGGTGGCGGACCGGTTCCCCGCGATGGCGGCCAGGGTCCGCCGGCGGCTGGTCGCGGAGGCCCGGGGCAATCCCCTGGCCCTGCTCGAACTCCCCGTCCCGCTCGACGACTTGCAGCAGACGGAGTGGGGCGCCCTGCCCGCCGTACTGCCGTTGACCGAGCGGCTCAAGAACGTCTTCTCCACCCGGGTCGCCGCGCTCCCGGCGGCGACCCGGAAGCTGCTGCTGCTCGCCGTGCTGGACGGTTCGGGTGAACTGCACATCCTGCAACGGGCGTCGGACGGACCGGACGGTCTCGGCGGGCTGTCCCCCGCCGAGCGCGCCGGTCTCGTGCAGGTCGACGGCGGCACGGGGCGGCTGGAGTTCCGGCATCCGCTGACCCGTTCCGCGGTGATGGACCTTTCGACCAGCGAGGAGCGCCGGTGGGCGCACGGGGCGCTCGCGGCGGAACTCCCCGAGGGCTCCGAGCACCGGGCCCGGCATCTCGCCGACGCGGCTGTCGGCCCCGACGACCGTGTGGCCGCCCTGCTGCACGAGGCGGCGTACAGCACCCTGCGCCGCGGTGACGCCGTCGCGGCCATCACCACCCTGCTGCGCGCCTCGGAGTTGAGCGCCACCGGCACGGACAAGGCGCGGCGGCTGGCGGAGGCGGCCTGCCTGGGCGCCAACATCACCGGCGATCTGCGCAACGTCCGCGCGCTGCTGGACAACGCCGGCCACGCCGACCCGTCCGGCGTCGGCTCCCTCGCCGCCGCCACCGCCGCGGCCAGTCGGCTGCTCAACGGCGAGGGCGATGTGGACACCGCGCACCGGCTGCTCATCGGCGCCATAGAGACCCATGAGTGGCCCGGGGACGGCGAGACGGTCGAGGACATCTTCCGCGAGGCACTGAACACCCTTCTCCTGGTGTGCTTCTACGGCGGCCGACCGGAACTGTGGCACTCCTTCGAGGATGTCGCGAAGCGACGCCGTCCGCCCACGTCGGGCCGCCTGCTGCCGGTGATCCTGGGCGCCTTCGGCGATCCGGCACACCGCGCGCTGCCCGTCCTCGACCGGCTCGACCACCTCGTCCGCGGCCTGCACCAACAGACCGATCCCGTACGGGTCTTCGGCGTCGCGCTCTCCTCCACCTACGTCGACCGCCTCCCGGGGTGCCGCAGCGCGCTGCGCCGGGTCATCGACGACGGCCGCGACGGCGGGGCCATGGCCCTGGCGATCCAGGCGCAGTTCCTGCTGGCCGGCGACGCCTACTCCGGCGGCCAGTGGGACGACGTGCTGGCGATGACCGAGGAGGGCCTCGGCTGGTGCGAGACGTACGACTACCGTCTGACGGCGTCAACGGGCCGCTTCCAGCGCGGACTTGTGGCCGCCGCGCGCGGTGACGGCGCCACCGCCCGGGAGATCGCGGACCGGCTCGTCTCCTGGGGCAACCCGCGCGGGCTGGGCGCGCTGCGCGTCTACGCCTCGCACATCCGGGCCCTCTCGGCGCTCGGCGACGCGGACTTCGACACCGCCCACCGCCTGCTGCGGGCCCTCGTCACGCCCGGCGAGGTGCCGCGGTTCATGCCGCACGCCCTGTGGCTGCTGCTGGACTTCACCGAGGCCGCGGCCCGCACCGACCACCACGAGGAGGCGGCCGCGCACGTGGCGGCGTTCCGCAGGGCCGACATCCAGTCGATCTCGCCCCGGCTGGCCATGCTGACGGATGCCGCCGAGGCGATGGCGACCGCGGACTTCATCGACCACGACCTGTTCGAGGCGGCCATCGCCACGCCCGGTGCCGAGCGCCGGCCGTTCGACTGGGCGCGGATCTGTCTGGCCTACGGCGAGCGACTGCGCCGCGCCAAGGCGGGCGGCGCGGCCCGGGTGCATCTCGACGCGGCGCTCGGCACGTTCGAGCGTCTCGGCGCGGCCCCGTGGAGTGCGCGGGCGGCGGGCGAGCTGCGGGCGAGCGGAATCCCCGTCAAGCCGTTGGAGCCGGTCGAGTCCGACGGCCGGGACCGGTACGCGCTGCTGACCCCGCAGGAGCGGGTGGCGGCCCAACTGGCCGCCACCGGGCTGACGAACAAGCAGATCGCGACACGGCTCTTCCTGTCCCCGCGTACGGTGGCGGCCCATCTCCGCAGTGTCTTCCGGAAGTTGAACGTCACCTCTCGGGGCGGCCTGCGTGACGCGCTGACCGCCCCGATGCCGTGACGTCTCCCGCTCAGCTCGCTTCGGGTTCCAAGTGCCAGGTCCAGTTGGGGCGTTCGTAGGCCACCTCGAAGCCGAGGCGGAGCATGTTGTGCAGGGAACTGTTGTGGGTGCCGGGCTGCTCGGCACCGGTCTCGGCGACGAGGACCCGGCACCCCAACTCCTGTGCCGTACGGGCCCGGGCGGCGAGCAGCGCGGTCTGCCCGCCGCGACCCCGGGCGTGGGGCAGTACGGCGCCGGCGAACATCTGCGCCGTGTCGCCGCGCACGAGCATGGTGCCGGTGCCGACCAACTCCCCGTCCAGCCAAGCGCCGTAGGGATGCCAGCCCGGCCGGGTCACGGTCGCGGCGCCCATCTCGGCGTAGTGCTCGACCGGCGTTCCGAAGGCCCGCATCATCACCGTGCCCCATTCCAGGGCGTGTTGGGCCTCCAGCGGGGTGACGCTGATGCCGTCGGGGAGTACGTCCAGGGCGTCGGCGCGGGCGACGGCCCCCTCGGTCGTGCCGACGAGCTTCACCCAGGACGCGCCCTGGACGATGCCCTCCCGTGCGCAGATCTCCGGCCAGTCCTCGGGCAGGAACGCGGGCGCGATCTGGAAGACGGCCTGCGGGGTGCGTGCCGCGCGGTAGAAGTCGCAGACCTCTTCGACGAGTTGGGCGGTGACGGGGGCACTGACTCCGAAGCCGAGGGCCTTGCTCCAGAAGCGGGTGATGTCGTCGCGCATCGACAGCACCACCCCGCCGCCGAGCCTTGTGGCGGTCATGCCCAGCGCGGTACGGACGGCTTCGGGGGTCTCGGTCTGGAATCGGTAGAGGGCCTCCGCCTCGGACTGCTCGGCGACGGACGGCTGGACGGCGGTCGTCATGGGTTTCTGTTTCCCTTTCGGGTTCGTTGGCAAGCGACGCGGACAGCCCGCCTGTGAACAGGCGGGCTGAAGCAGGGAGTTGACATGTGGTCAGGGATGGGGCATCAGGCCTGGTGGGCCGCGGCCTTCTTGATCAGGTCCGCCACCGCGGCGGGCTGGGAGACGTAGATGGCGTGGCTGCCCGCGGCCTCGGCCACGGTTGCGCCGGCGCGCTCGGCCATCTGGTGCTGGACGGGCGGCGGGATCATGTGGTCGTCGGTCGCGACAAGGTACCAGCTGGGCTTGGTCCGCCAGGCCGGCTCGGTGATCGGACCGCCGAGCGCCTCCAGGCCCCACGGAACCTGCGAGTCGGCCAGGAACGCGGCGTCCTCGGCCGGCAGGTCGCCCGCGAAGGACGCGGCGAACTTGTCACGGTCCAAAAAGAGGAAGCCGTCGACGGGCGGCAGGATCGGCGGCACGGGCGCGCCGGGCGCCGGGTCGGCGACCAGCGTGCCGACCGACTCGTCCTTGTCCGGCGCGAAGGCCGCGATGTAGACGAGCGCGGCGACACCCTCATGGCGTCCGGCCTCGGTGATCACGGCGCCGCCGTAGGAGTGCCCGACGAGGACCGCCGGGCCGTCCAGGGCGTCGAGGGCCCGCCGGGTGACGGCCACGTCGTCGGCGAGGGACACGGTCGGGTTCTGCACGACGCTGACGTTGAAGCCGTCCTGGGTGAGCAGGCGGTGCACCGACTGCCAGCCGGAACCGTCGACGAATCCGCCATGCACGAGAACGATGTTCTTGACGGCACTCATGCCGTAGCTCCTTGGTTGTCTTGTCGGAAACCCTCTGGACGGGTCCAAACTAGGCCGGACCCGTCCGCCGGGGCTTCGACCAAATGACCTAGTTGCCGGCCGGGGCTTCCACGAAGGCCGTCACCGCCTTCGCGAAGGCCTCCGGTTCCTCCAGGTGCCCGAAGTGCCCGCTGTTCTCGAAGATCACCAGCTCCGAGCCCGGGATGAGCTCGTGCAGTTCCTCGGCCCAGCGCACTCCGCAGATGACGTCGTGGCGGCCGACGAGGACGAGCGTGGGCACGGTGAGCGAGCCGAGGGCGGCGCGGTCGTCGATGACGTCCGGGGTGAGGTCGTCGTCAAGACCGGAGATGTACGTGGCCGTCACCCCGGCCCGCGCGGGACCGAACTCGTCCTGCCGACCCCAGAAGTCGGCGAAGTAGGCGGGGAAGATCCCCCGGGCGACGGCGGTCATCTGCGCGTCGTCGGAGATGGTGGGGATGCCTTGGAACGCCTCAATGACCTCGGGGAGGTCAGGGTTGTCGGCGTTTCGGGCGGCGAACTCCTGCACCAGGCGCATGGCCTCGGCGCCGTGCTCGGGACCGGTCACCGGAGCGCTGTCGTAGAGGATCACGCCGGCGATGCGGTCGGGGTGGTGCAGGGCGTGGTACTGGGCGACGAAACCCCCGTGCGAGTGCCCGAGGAGGTGCACCTCGGGGACGCCGAGGTGCTCGATCAGGGCGGCGAGGAAGCGGCTGTAACGGGCCCGGGTGTAGCCGTGCGGGTGGGCGGGCAGGCGGCCGGAGGCGCCGGTGCCGATGGGCTCCGGGTAGACGACCGTGAGGTGCTCCTCCAGCGCGGGCATGCGCAGGTACTCCCAGAAGATGCCCGGCCCGCCGGAGTGCGCGACGAGGACCGGTCCACTGCCGTGCACGTGGTAGCTCTGCGTGACCCCGTCGATCTCGACGGTGTGGGTTCCGGTCGCGAGCGGGTCGGTCGAGGGGGTGGTGCTCATGGGATCTCCCTGTTCGGCATACGGCGATGACACGGACAGGACGCGGGAGAAAGGCCGAAGTTCGAAACAGACGATGTGATGCCGGTCACACCATAAGGGGCTGGAGGGAGTGTGGGACGGGCACCGGCCTGGGGTGGACGAGGCGCAGCCGGTGCACCCGCCCGGCGCCGTCCAGACTCATCAGCCAGGCCACGGCGGGCGGGCAGTGTTCGGGGTCGTCGTCGGGGTTGCTGATGTCCATCTCCCAGACGACGAGCGACCGCCCGGCCACGGCGTGCGCGAGATGCTGCCGTACGCCGGCCTCCAGATCGCACTCCATCCCGCGCACCAACAGGCTTCTGCCGCCCACCGGTTGGTTCCCCCGGACCAGAGCGGCCTCGGGGGACCAGCGCTCGGTGAGCAGCTTGCCGAAGTGTCCGCTCGCCGCGGCGTCCAGCGTCTCGCGCGCCTCGATACGGCTGGCGCGAGTGCGGCGGGCCGCGTCACCGTGCGGGGCGTCGGCCGTGGCGGCGAGGGCCAGCGCGAGCTTGGCCCGCCCCTGACTGAGCCGGCTGCGGACCGTTCCAACGGGCACCCCGCACGCCTCGGCGATCTGCTCGTACGACGTGACGCCGACGCTGAAATGACGCAGCACGAGCGGCAGCCGCAGCGCGGGCGACAGCTCCTCGACGGCCTCCCAGATCCAGTCCCGCATGGCGTGCTGCTCCAGCCACCGCTCCGGACCGGAGTCCGTCACGGGCACATGCAGATCGTCGAGCGGGCGAAAATCGACGGCCCCGCGCAGCAGCGAACGGGCATGGTTCCGCACGATCATCCGCAACCAGGGCCCCACGGCCTCCGGGTCCCGTACGTCCCCCACGCGCCGCAGCGCGGTCAGTGCCGCGTCCTGGACCACGTCGTCGACATCGGGCCCCGGCCCCAGCACACTCACCGCGACGGCCCGCATCCCGGCCCGGTGCCGCTCCAGCAGCAGCCCCAGGGAGGCGACGTCCCCGGCCTGTGCGGCCAGGGTGAGCGCCGCGTCCTCGATACGCGTGATCTCACCCAGGTTCCGGCTGCTCATGCTGCCCCTCTTCCGGCGTCCGAGTCGTCCGTACGACCGTAATGGGCGCGTGGCGTGACGTCACATCACACGGGCGCCGGGCGGGGCTGCGGCGACTGTTCAACGACTTGGACCGGCCCCTACGGCCGTTGCGGACGCGCCCTGTTGCCACACCTGCGCGGCCACGCGCCGGAAGTTGCCGCCCAGGATCGCGGCGACGGCGTCCTCGGGATATCCCCGGGCACGCAGGACGCCCTCGACGGTCAGCAGGCCCTCCGGGGGCATGAAGTCGATCGGGCCCCAGCGGGTGTAGCAGTCGGGGTACAGCTCCGGGCTCTGTTCGAGCATCGCGTTGAAGTCCCCTTCGTCGAACGGGTAGTCGGTGGACACGCCGACGTGTTCCGGGCCGACCAGGTCGACGGCGTGGTCGATGTGCCGGACGAGGGCCTCGACGGAGGCGTCGTTGGGGCCGAGGAAGATGCCGACCCCGGTGATGCCGACGACCCCGCCCGTGGCGGCGCACTCCTTGGCCTGGTCGTCGGTGATGTTGCGGGGGTGGTCCCAGACCGCGCGCATGCAGGAGTGGCTGTAGACGACGGGCAGTTGGGACACCTCGCACAGGTCGAGTCCGGTACGGGTGCCGCAGTGCGAACCGTCCGCGACCATGCCGACGGCGTTCAACTCCCGTACCAGCGCCCGGCCGTAGGCGGTGAGTCCCTCGTCGACCTCGTCGAGGCAGCCCCCGCCGGCCGCATTACGGGTGTTGTAGCTCGGCAGCATCGTGCGGACGCCGAGGTCGTGGAAGAGACGCACCCGGTCCAACTCCCCTTCCAGGGGCCCGGAGTCCTCCAGGTCGAAGGCGACCGCCACCTCCCCCGCCCGCGCGGCGGCGTCGATGTCGTCGACGCTCGCGACGAGCCGCAGCCGGTCGTCGTCGGCGATCCTCTTCCGCCAGCTCGCGAGGAGACCGGTGACGTCGTCGGTGCCGTGGGGCGCGTAGCCCACGTTCACCGAGACGAAGCTGCCGCCCGGCCTTCGGTAGCGGGCGAGTTCACCGACGTCGGCGTGTTTCTCCAGCGCCAGGCAGCAGTGCTGTTCCCAGAGCAGGGGCGGGCGGCGCGTTTCCACGGTTTCGTTCGACACCGTATGGATCATGCCCGCGCCGGGACTACGACGTCGAGGGCGAGTCCGTGCTCCCCCGTACTTCCAGCCTCGGTTCCGACAACACCGTCTCCTCTGCCCGCCCCGGATCCTTCATCCGGTGTACGAGAAGCTGCGCGGCGCGGCGCCCGATGTCGTGGCTGCCGTTGTCGACGGTGGTGAGCCAGAGGTGTCGTAGGCGCGCGAGGTACGTGTTGTCGTAGCCGACGAGGGACAGGTCCCGGGGCACCTGGAGGCCCAGTTCCTCGGCCGCCGAGAGCGCGCCGACGCACGCGATGTCGTTGAAGGCGAAGACGGCCGTGGGGCGTTCCGGGGCGGTGAGCAGGCGGACCATCGCGCGGTAGCCGCCCTCCTCCGTGTGGTCGCCCTGTTCGACCGTCGCGAGGTCGGTCAGGCCGTGGTCGTCCATGATCATTTCGAAGGAGGTGCAGCGGAGTGCGCCGGCGACGCCCGGGCCGGCGATGTGGGCGATACGGCGGTGACCCAGGGAGATGAGGTGTTCGGTGGCCAGGATGGCGCCGTACGAGTCGTCGCCGGCCACGGCATCGACGTGGGGCAGGACCGGTTCAATGGCGCCCGCGATCACCGTGGGGATGTGCGTCGCGGCTGCGAGGAGTTCCTCGGAGCCGGGGAGGGTGCCCACCACGACCAGCCCGTCGACGCGGAGTTCGGTGAAGATGCGGGTGAGGTCCTCGCCGAGGTGACGGTTGAGGCGGCCGTCGGCCAGCATCATGTGCAGGCCCTGCTCGTGCAGGCGGGAGCCCAGGCCGTCGAGGAGTTCCACGAACCAGGGGTTGCGCAGGTCGTTCAGCAGGACGCCGACCGAGCGGGTGCGGCGCTCGCTGAGGCTGCGGGCGGCTGCGTTCGGGCGGTAGCCGAGTTCCGCCACGGCGGCCAGCACGGCCTGCCGTTTCTCCGGCCGGACCTGCTCGGAGCCGCGCAGCACCAGGGAGACCAGGGATTTCGACACACCGGCCCGCTCGGCGACGTCACGGATGGTCGGAGCGCTCATGGCTGGACCGTTCCATGCGGTCGCGCCCCCTGTCAAAGGCGCGGACACTCGGTGTTGACGTGCATGTATTGACATCAGGATGAATGGGTTCCACTGTGGCGGAGACAGTTTATGGACCGGTCCAAAGAAGGGCAGTCATGGTGACCTCGCTCGGTGTTGCCGTCGTGGGTTTCGGATGGATGGGGCGGGTGCACACGCAGGCGTACGCCCGTGTCCCGCACCACTTTCCGCAGCTGACCGTGCGGCCGCAGCTCGTGACGGTCGCCGAGGAGGTGCCCGGGCGGGCGGAGCAGGCGGCCGAACAGTTCGGCTTCGCCTCCACGACCCGCGACTGGCGCGAGGTGGTCGACGACCCGCGGGTGCAGGCGGTGAGCATCACCGCGCCGAACTTCCTGCACCGCGAGATCGGCGTCGCGATGGCGGAGGCCGGCAAGCACATCTGGATCGAGAAGCCGGTGGGCCTCTCCACGGCGGACTCCTCCGCCGTGGCCGACGCGGTCAGCAAGGCCGGCGTCCAGGGCACGGTCGGCTTCAACTACCGCAACGCACCCGCCGTCGAGGCGGCTCGCGACCTGATCGCCTCGGGCGAGCTGGGCACGGTGACCCACATCCGCGTCCGCCTCTTCAGCGACTACGCGGCCCACCCGGACGGCGCGCTGACCTGGCGCTACGAGTTGGAGCGCGGTGGCCACGGCGTCCTGGGCGACCTGGCCTCGCACGGCGCGGACCTGGCCCGGTACCTCCTCGGCGACATCACCTCCCTCGCCGCCGACACCGCGATCTTCCTGCCGCAGCGGGCCCGCCCCACCGGCGCGACCGCGGGCCATGCCCTGGCCACCGGCGGCGAGTTGGGCCCGGTGGAGAACGAGGACTACGTCAACTGCCTGCTGCGGTTCGCCTCCGGTGCCCGGGGTGTCCTGGAGGCATGCCGGGTCTCGGTCGGCGAGCAGAACAACTACGGCTTCGAGGTGCACGGCACCAAGGGCGCGGTGTTCTGGGACTTCCGCCGGATGAACGAGCTGGCCGTCAGCCGCGGTACGACGTACCAGGACCAGCCCGTCACCACGGTGTATGTCGGCCCGGGCGACGGCGAGTTCGGCGCCTTCCAGCCGGGCGCGGCGAACGCGATGGGCTACGACGACCTCAAGGTCATCGAGGCGTACCGCTTCCTGCGCTCCGTCGCCGAGGGCGTGCCGTACGGCGCGACGCTCGCGGACGCCGTACGCAGCGCGGCGGTTCTGGACGCCATGGTGCGCTCCGTCGAGACCGGCAGCTGGGCGAGCCCGGCGTGAACGGCGCGCGCGTCGCCTGATCAGCGTGCCGCCGGGCGCCCGCGCGATCTCGCGCCCACCCGCCGGACTCGACTACCGTTCACGCTCGGGAGTCACTCGCCTACGCTGTGGTGACCGGTTGGCGGACGGGTATGGGGGCGGCATGGGATACGGCTTCGGACAGCGGCGGGGCGGTCAACTCCCGGTGGAGTTGACCAGCTTCGTCGGACGCACCGAGGAACTCGGGATGCTGCACACCGAGTTGGCACGGTCCCGGCTGGTCACGCTGGTCGGTCCGGGCGGGGTCGGCAAGAGCCGTACGGCACTGCGCGCGGCCCGCGCGGTCACCGACCGGTTCGCCGACGGGGTGCGGCTGGTGGAGCTGTCGGCCCTGCACGACCCGGAGTTGGTGCCGCCGACACTCGCGGGCGTCCTCGAACTGCCCGAGCAGTCCGGCATGACCCCGTTGGACGCCATCGTGGAACACCTGCGCGGGCGGCGGATGTTGATCGTCCTCGACACCTGCGAGCACCTGGTCGACGCGTGCGCGATGCTCTGCGACATCCTGCTGCGCGAGGCCCCCGGACTGAGCGTCCTCGCCACCAGCAGGCAGCCGCTCGACGTGCCCGGCGAGCGGTGTCTGCCGATCGCCCCGCTGGACCGGGCCGACGCCGTCGACCTGTTCGTGCAGCGCGCCGCCGCCGTCACCGGCGGAACCGCCCTGAACGGCGCCGACCGGGAGAGCGCCCTCGCCCTCGTCGACCGCCTCGACGGCATCCCCCTCGCCCTCGAACTCGCCGCCGTACGCCTGCGGGCCGTCCCCCTCGCGGAGCTCGTCGCCCGCCTGGACCGCCACTGCGAGGTCCTCACCGGCGGCCGCCGCACGGCACTGACCCGTCACCAGACCCTGCGCGCGGCCATCGACTGGTCCTACGACCTGTGCACACCCCAGGAACAACTCCTGTGGGCCCGACTGTCGGTGTTCGCCGGTTCCTTCGAACTGTCCGCCGCCGAGCGGGTGTGCGCGGGCGACGACCCTGGTGGAACGGTCCAACTCGACGGCGAGCAGGTCGTCGAGGCACTGATCGGACTCGTCGACAAGTCGGTCGTCCAGCGCATCGGCGAGGACGGCGGCCGCTACCGGCTCCTGGACACCATCCGCGAGTACGGCACCGCGCGCCTCGCCTCCACGGAGGACGCGGAGGCCGTACGACAACGGCACTTCGCCCACTACGACGAACTCGTCGGCCGTTTTTGGAACGGTCTGATGGGCCGGGCCCAGGTCCAACTGCACCTTGCCGTACGCGCGGAGATCGCCGACGTACGGGCCGCCCTGGAGTACGGCTGCGCCACCGAGGGGCGGGCGAGCGACGCGCTGTGGCTGGCGACGCGGCTCGGGGCGTACTGGCGGGCGGCGGGGACGCTGTCGGAGGGCCGGTACTGGATCGACAAGGGGCTCGGCCTCGTCCCGCAGGACTCCGCGGAGCGGGCCTGGGGACTGTTCATGACCGGGGTGTTCGGGATCTGGACGGCCGATCTGGAGACGGCATTGGACCGGTTCCCACAGGCGCACGAGGTGGCGCACCGCGTCGGCGAGAGCCGCGTGGAGCTGTTCAGCGAGGGCTACTTGGGCGCCCTGACGCTGCTCGGCGGGGCCGTGGAGGAGGGGTCGGCGACTCTCGAGGCGGTCCGTGGACGGATGATCGCGGCGGACGACGCGCTGGGCATCGGCGTCGTCCACTACGAAGGGGCCCTGCTGTACGCGGCGTTGGGCTTCACGGACCGGGCGCTGGAGTGGTGCGAGACGGGCCTGGCGTATCTGGAGGGCCGCGGCGAGCGCCAGTTGTACGGTTCCACGCTCACGGTCCAGGGCGTCATCCTGTGGCTGGTCGGGCGGCCCGAGGAGAGCGCGACGGCGTTGCACCGGGGGCTGGAGGCGGCGAGCGAGATCGGCGAGGTGCTGGTCGCGGCGCTCGCGTCCCTGGGCCTGGCCTGGCACGCGGCCGGGCAGAAGCGGTACGTCAGGGCCTGCTGGCTGCTGGGTTACGCGGAGCACGCGCGACGGCTGGGCGGCGACCCGGTCGGCATGCTGCCCCGGCTGCTGGAGGAACAGGAGTCCCAACAGCGGGCGGTGCGGGCGGCGTTGGGCGCCGAACAGTACGAGCGGTGGCGGGAGGCGGGGGCCAGGATGTCGGGCCGTGAACTCCTGGACGCCGTACGCACGGACGCGGACGAACCGCCCGGCATCCCCGCGGCCCGCCACACCACCGCGGACACCCGCCCCGCCGGTCCCCTCACCCGCCGCGAACGCGAGGTCGCCGCGCTCGTCACCCAGGGTCTGTCCAACCGGGAGATCGCCGAACGGCTCGTCATCTCCAAGCGCACGGTGGACGCCCATGTCGAGCACATCCTGGCCAAGTTGGGCATCACCTCGCGTACCGAGATCCTGGCCGCGGCACAGCCCGAGGGCACCAAGTCGGCATAGGTACCCGGTACCTACGTACTCCCGCCGAAGCCCCCGCCGACGACTACGTGCACCCATCTCCCCACCGATATCCCGGAGTTCAGGCCCCCCGCACCCGCCCGACGCCCCAAGCTGGTCCTACCGCCAGGGGAACGGGACGTGTCGGGGCCGGCAGTGTTGGTCAACCCCACGGCTGTCATGGCAAGGCATCCGGCACCGCACCTCCCCTGGCGGTATTCGCGTAGGGCTGCCCCTGTCGGCGGGGGCAGCCCTCCTCAACGGGCCCTGAGATCAGCCGCGTTCGGCCCGCCCGTACATCGTCTTGGCCGTGGCGCCGAAGATCTCGCCGTACATCTTGGTCGGCGTGAAGCCGTCCAGCGAACTGTTGACCGAGACGAGGGTGCCCTGCCCGGTGGTCTCCTTGAAGTCGGCCAGCCACGGGCCGCCGCTCGAGCCGCCGGTCATGTCGCAGGGGATCATCCGCTGGCCGTCCTCCTTCTTCTCCGTGCCCACACAGCGCAGGAGTTCCTCGCCGAGCTGCGGGTGGGTGGCGGGGTAGCCGAAGGACGAGATCTTCCCGCCGACGGCCCGGTTGAACGCGATCGGCGTCCCACCCACGACGTCGGTGAGCCTACGACCGCTCCGGTCGGCGTCGACGACCATCGCGGCCACGTCGTTCGTGCCCTCCTCGGCGAAGGCGCGCGGCGTCAGGACGGTACGCACCGCAAAGGCGCCGTACGGCTGCTTGCCCTTGCTGTAGGCCGGGACGAACACCATCGACATGTTGGTGTTGACGGGCGAGGCGGACCGCCGGACACAGTGCCCCGCGGTCATCACCACGGACCGGTTGGCGCTCTTCACCGCGGTGGCCGTGCACCAGGTGTCGGCCCCCGCGGCGTTGACCATGAACATCCGCCCCACGGTCTTCAGCTGTGGACCGGTCCACGTCTTGGTCTTCGGCCCGGTCGGCCCCAGATCCACCGACTTTCCTACGGCCTTGATCCGGGCCGGGGTCCAGTAGGCGAGGGCGTCCTTGCGTTCCTGGGCGGTGAACGAGAAGGAGGACACCGGGTCCGGGGCAGCGGCGTTGGCGCGGTCGGCGCCGGAGACGGCCGAGGCCGAGACAGGGACGGCGAGTGTGAGGGCCGTACCGGCCACCGCGAGGGCCGTGACACGGCGGCTCAGGCGCCGGTCCGCCGGCGGGGAGCTGTCGAACATGGGGGAGGTCTCCTCGACTGGTTCGGGTGGGTATGCGGGTGGTTGGGCCCGGCTACGCGCAATCCAAGAGAGGTAAATCCGGCGATCCGGGTTGCGTCGTCGCGTCGGATCCCGGTTGCGTCGCCGGGTCGGCGGACGTCTCGCGGAGGAAGGCGAGGAACTCCCCCACCGTGCAACTCCAGAGCCGGCGTTCCACCAACGCCGTGTGCCGGCGGGCGAGTTCGTGATCGTCGCCGTAGACGAACCTGACGACGAGCGGGCCCTCGTACGCGCGGATCTCGATTCCGCTCGGCTGTACCTCGTCCGCCGAGTGCAGGCCCACCGCGATGCCGATGATCTCCCAGGCCAGCACGCCCGCTCTCCTGAACGCGCCGTCGGACGAGGTGTGCCACACCACCTCGAAGTGCTCGTGCGCGGGCGCCCCGGGATCGGGCCGCCGGTTCACATTGTTCGATGCACTGGGCACACCTACGTCCTTTCTGTGCGGCAGGGAACTACGCGGCACCGGCTGCCTAGTTGAGGGCGTCCGAGGGGTTGGTCAGCCAGTAGGTGGTGGTCAGGGAGCTGTCGATGTACACGCCCTTGCTGGGCAGCGCGACCTTGACGCCCGAGCCGACGAAGTCGAGCGCGCGGTTCTGGAAGATCACCGAGAGCGTCTTCGCGGTGTAGCCGCCGGAGCCGCTGCCGTCGGCGGCGGAGAGGAGGGCGCCCGCATAGCCCGACTGTCCGGGGCTGAGCGTGGTGACCGCCTGCGGCTGCGTGTCCTCGTCGACCGGGGGCACGGACTGGGCGTCCTGGAAGTTCAGGGCCGGATAGCCGTACAGGTAGCAGGTCTTGGAGCCGGTGTTCTTGACGGTCAGCAGCAGGTGGTTCAGCGGACGCGACACGGTCTGCGCGGTGACCTTGGTGTTGGCGCCGGTGCAGGTGACGATGCTGGACGTCGACCTGGACCCGCTGGACGCCTTGGCCGTGGTGCTGTTGCCGCCCGACTTCGAGGTCACGGCCGTGTCCGTACCGGAGGCCTCGGCCTTGGTGTCCCCGGCGGCCGTCTTGGGCGTCGCGGTCGAGGAGACGCCGTTGTCGGCGGCGACGGTCGGGGTGTTCTTGGCCGCCGAGTCCTGGCTCGTTCCACAGGCGGTCAGCGCGAGCGAGGCGGCTGCGGCGAAGGTCGCGGTGAGGAGTGCCGTACGGCGGCGGAAGATGGTGTTGGACATGATCGGGTTCCCCCTGGGTGCGGTGCTGGAAGGCGAGCCACCGGGTGTTCGTGGTGGGTCTCGCTGCGAACAACCGCAGCTTGTGCGGCGATCCGTCCCAGCCGCCACAGCAGTCGGGGGAAACGGGAAGCTGGAACGCTCACACAGGGTTTGACCTGCGGGAACGTACCGTCCCTGGAACGCGGGGGTGGAACGGGCACCGGCCGTTGGAACGGTCCAGCCGGTGCCCGTCCCGCACGATCAGCAGTAGAGGTTGGCCCCGGTGCTGGTCCCGAGGATCGAGGTGAACCGCGTGTAGGCGTCCACGCGGCTCTGCACCTGGGCGGGGTTCTTGCCGTCGCACTCGATCGAGCCGTTGATGCTGCGGATGGTCTGGCCGAAACCGGCGCCGTTGACCATCGCGTTGTGCGGGGTCATGCTGCCGGGGCCGGTCTGGGTGTTCCAGTACCAGAGCGCGGTCTTCCACGCCACGGCCGAGTCGTTCTGCACCAGCCACGGATTGTTGAGCAGGTCGATGCCCAACGCGTCACCGGCGGCCTTGTAGTTGAAGTTCCAGCTGAGCTGTATCGGGCCGCGCCCGTAGTAGGCGGCCTGGCCGGCCGGGCAGCCGTACGACTGGGACCAGTCGCAGTACGTCGGGTAGTTGGCGGTGTTCTGCTCGACGATGTACACCAACCCGCCCGTCTCATGGCTGACGTTGGCGAGGAAGGCTGCGGCCTCCTGCTTCTTCGTCGTGTCGCTGCCGGTGTTCGCGAACCCCGGGTAGGCGCTGAGGGCGGCGGTGAGACCGCTGTACGAGTAGAAGGAGTTCCGGCTCGGGAACATCTGGTTGAACTGCGCCTCGCTGACGACGAAGTTCCCGACCGGCGTACCGGAGCCGTCGCAGGCGTACGGCTCCCAGTACCAGGTGCTGATGACCGGGTCGTAGCCCGGGTTGTCGTGCTCGGCGATGTACGCCTTGCCGTCGGTGTAGCGGACGATGTTGCCGGTGACGTACGACTTGCCGGCCACCCAGTTCGGATAGCTCGAACAGGAGGCGGCGGACGCGCCGGCGGCGGGAAGGACCACGGGCGTAAGGCTACCGAGGACGAGTGCGGTCAGTACTGCGGCGATGCGGCGTCTCGACACAGGGTTCAACTCCTCTGTGGAGCACGGCCGTACCCCGCCAAGGGCAGGGCGAAGCGGAGCCTTTGTGCGCACGGGCCGGTTGGACCGGTCACGGCGTGGGGGGCGGCCGTGGTGGGGGATGACGCGACTCACTGAACCGCATTGGTATGTACCAGTCAAGGGTATAGACCAGTCAACCCCGCACCCGGCCCGCCGAGTTGCGACCGCCCGCGCTGCGTCGGCCTGCCTCACCTGCGCAGAGTCGTCACCTCCAGAGCCGGGTCGCCGGCAATCTCCGCCGGGGTGGACCGTTCCATGACCCACTGCTTGCGCGAGAAGAGACGGGTCTGGTCCGAGAAGTGGGGCGAGGCCGGGTTCGCGGACTGGCCGTACGTGAGCAGGGTGTGGGCGCGCGGGCCGTCCGGGGTCAGTTCGACGGTCATCAGGAAGGTGGTGCCGAAGGCGCCGGCGGTCGGGGTGCCGGAGCCCGAGTCCGGGCTCGCCTCCACGACGTCGAAGCAGCCCGCGTCGCAGCCGGGCAGCGGGATGCCGTCCCACTTCTGTACGGCGCCGAGCTCGACGTCGACCGGGAGGTCACGGGCCGCGAACTCCTGCACGGCGTCGGCCAGGGCGCGTTGGACGCGCGAGTCCTCGCCGTTGAACCCCCTTGGGGTGGTGAGGGGTTGGGCGGGGTCGTAGGGGACGCGGCGCCAGGTGTCGGGCGGACCGCCGTCGAGGAGACGGTTGTAGAACGTGCTCCAGAGCACGATGCCCCGGCTGGTGGTGTCGGCGCGGGTGTCCCAGCGGGCGAGGGTCGTGCAGGCCTGCGTGACGTCGACCAGCGTGCCGTCCGTGGCCGTCAGGCTCGGGTGGGCGCGGCACATGCCGACGATGTCGTCGCGGCCCGTCTCGGCCGACCGGACGCGGTTGCCGAGCATCGAGTCGCGCAGGGTGCTTTCGGTGAAGCCCGGTGCGCCCAACCCGTCGGTGCCGTCCCGGCGTTGGGCGATCATGTCGAGGCCGAGCTGAGCCCGCCCGTCGAGGTGGGGATCGGTGTCGTACACGCCCGGGAGGCCGGTGATCTGCGCCTCCGGATTGACGTACTGGGGGCCGTTGTTGGAGTTGGCGACGTAGTCGGTACGGCTCAACTTCGGCTGGCGGGAGGGTCCGTAGACGCCGGGCACGAGCGCGTCGGGGTCACTCCCCCAGGCGCAGGCCGACGTCGAACCGTCCAGGGCGGTCGGCCCCTCGTCGTTCGGGAGGGTGCAGTGGGCGAGTTGGGCGTCGGTGAGGTGCGGGACGGCCGAGGAGTCGGTGAAGTACGTGCCGCCAGTGGTGTCGGCCGCGAGGGTGTAGGTCCAGGGGACGCCCTGGAACTCGTCCTGGGCGGCGCGGAGTTGGCCGAGGTTCTGCGCCTTGCCCATCGCCAGCCAGGTGTTCATGGAGCGCAGGTTGTCGGCGTTGGCGTCCCGGATCGCGTAGGCGGTAGTCGTGGTCCAGCCGGAGGACAGCACGGGCCCGAAGTGCGAGGAGTACAGGGTCCGTTCGACGGTCTTCAGCTTGCCGTCGGCGCCGCGCACGGTGACCGGGACCGAACGGCGTTCCATCGGTACGGTCCTGCCGTCCAGTACGTAGCTGGTCGGGTCGCCGGGGGCGAGCTTGAGCGCGTAGAGGGACGCGTGTTCGGCGTCGCTCGCGGTGTGCGTCCAGGCAAGGGTGCGGTTGTGGCCGATCTCGACCAACGGGGTGCCGTAGAGGCCGGCGCCGGAGACGTCGAGGGTGCCGGGGATCGTCAACTGCACTTGGTACAAACGGAAGTAGCCGACGGCCCAGGGAAGGTGGGGGTTGGCCAGGACCATCGCGTTGCCGGTGCGGGTGGCATCGCGGCCGAGGGCCCAGCCGTTGCTGCCGATGTCGGTGGCGGTGGCAGTGGCAGTGGCAGTGGCAGTGGCAGTGGCAGTGGCAGTGGCAGTGGCGAGGGTCGCGGCTGCGCTGGAGGCCTCCGTTTCCTTGCCGTCGGCGGCAGTCGTCGTCGGAGGCTTCGCGTCGCCGATGTCCGGGACCAACGGCACTGTCGCGGTGACCCTGTTGACGTCGTAGACGACGCTCCACACGTCGAGTGCGGTGATCGGCCGCACCCAGGGCTTCCCCTTGCAGGTCGGGTCCGGGAGGTGGTCGACGCCGGTGTCGCGGAGGTAGCGGTTGTACCCGGCGGCGTATCCCTCGACCATGCGGCGCAGTTCGGTCGTCGGCCCCAACGGGGCTTTCTTGGCGAGCAGTTGGCGGACGGTGCCCGCACGCAGCTGCCCGCTGTAGTAGGTGTCGCTCGCGAGGTTGGAGCCTTGGACTTCCCCTTCACCAGGCTCTCCGTCGGACCCGAAGAACCGGGACCGCTCGCCCCTCAACGTCACCACATGGTCGGCGAGTTCACACACGTTGTCCTGCGCGAACGCGTACCCGTACCCATACCCGAGTCCGTCGAAGTCCCGGGCCAGGATGTGCGGGACGCCGTACTCGGTCCGGCTGATCCGGACCGTGTGACCGCCCTCGGCCACCGTCTTGCCGCCCGACGCCGGCCCCGTCACGGCGGACGAGGACGCGGGCAGCAGAGCGACAGTGGCCGAGGTGAGACACAGGACGGCCGCGACAGCCGCCAACCGGCTTACTAAGGAACGTTTATGACGCTTCGTCAGTTCTCTGGGTTCACCCATGGCCGCCACCTTGCAGGCGGGACCGAGGGAGCGTCATCGGGCGCGCGGCGGATTTCCGGGCGGCTTGTCAGCCTCAGGACGTACGCCTTGAGGCTCCTCGGGGGCCTTGAGGCGCTGTCGGTCGGCTACGGCTTGTAGATCTGCCGCAGGGTTGCCACGGCCATCGCGAACTGACCGGACGCGTTGGGGTGCGCGGCGGCGGTGTTCGCGGCGGGGGTCAGCGACTCGATCCACCGTTCCTCGCGCGGTTGGCACATGTCGTGGCCCACCGTCGGCGAGTAGGTGTCCGCGTAGGACGCGTGGACCCCCTCGGCATTCGCCTGGCGTCGCAGCGCCGCGTTGGCCTGCTTCGTGGTGTCCCGCAGATAGGCGAAGTCGCCCTTGGCGAAGGGTACTTCGCCGCAGCCAACGCCGTTGTCGGGGAAGAGCGCGGGGTAGCCGACGACGATCACCTTGGCGGCGGGGCTGCGTCGCTTGATCTCGGCGAGCACATCGTGGACGCGCCCCTCCATGGTGGCGACGCGCTCGGCCAGTACGTCCTTGCCGCCCGCCGTGAAGTACTGCTTGCAGGGGGTACCGTCCCGGTCCGTCGCGGCGACACGGGCGCAGGTGGCGAGCACGCTGCTGAAGCCGACGTCGTTGCCGCCCAGGGTCAGGGTGACGAGTCTCGTGCGGGGCGTGAGCGCGTCGACCTGGGGGGCGTTGGCGCCCTGCGGGTTCCAGAAGTTGTTCGTGGTGGCGCCGCTGCAGGTGACGTCGTCGAACGTGTGCTTGAGCCCCACCATCGAGGCGAACTCGGAGATCAGACCGGGGTAGTTGCCGGCCGTACGGTCGCACGCCTTGTCCTTCACCCCGGCCAGTCCGGCCCCGGAGGCGTAGGAGTCGCCGAGCGCCACATAGGCGGGGCCGACACCGGAGGTGACCGGCGCGCTCCGAGCCGCTGCGCTCGGCGCGCCGAGCGTGAGGACGACGGCCGAGGCGGCCAGGACTCCGGCGGCGGCGCGGCGGGTCTGTGACTGGCTGCCCGGGGAACGGTTTGATCCGAAAGGGGACACAACGCCTCTTCAATCCTAGGGGACTTGGACAGGCGCCGGCCGGTGCCACGAGGAGGCTGACGCCCTCTCGATGTGATCGAGCCTAGGGTCGGGGCGGAGCGCGGTCCTCGGGCTACGGGACGACTGCCGCGTAGAACCAGGGTTGGAGAGCACCACGGACTCTCCGCCTCAGGAGCGCTCTCGCATACGCTGCGTCCCTACGACGAGACCCCCGGAGGCGATGGCCCTGATCACCCTGGATCTGCACCCCTACTTCCGCAGCGATCGCGATATCGACACGGCCCTGCGGCAGACCCTCTTCAAGGCCGCCGCCACCGGGGTCGACACCGTCCAGATCATCCCGGGCAAGGGAACGGGCCAACTGAAGAAGCGGGTGTTGGCCGTGTTGGCGCAGAAGCACATCAAGAAGCTCTACGCCCGCGTGGAGCAGGATCCGACCAACGCGGGCCGGATCCTGGTCCACCTTCGCTGACTAGCTGTCCCCTATTGGCTATTGGCTATTGGCTATTGGCTATTGGCTATTGGCTATTGGCCGAAGCCGTACGAGAACAGGTGGTCCGTGCCCGTCGAGCCCGTCACTGGCAGGGTGATCGACGCGACCTGCTTGGACGGGTCCAACGGGACCTTCGTGGCGAAGACGTAGGTCTTCACGCTGTCCCGGCCCCCGCTCCCGGTGTTCCGGTAGGCCGTCGTGGCCGCGGTCGTGTCACCTGGAATCGACGTGCTGGAACCGCCGTTGAGGGTCCAGTCCGGGAAGGCGACCGTCCCCTGCGAGGTGGTGCCGTCGGTGTAGGTGACGGTCACCGTGCCCGAGACGCCGCTGCCGTCGGTCGGCGCGTTGGTCGCCGTACCGAGCAGACCCAGCGACGCACCCGATGTGCCGGCCGGCATCGAGATGGTCTGGCCGGCCATCTCCAGGTTGTCCAACTGACCCGAAGTCACCGTCGGCCAGGTGTAGTTGATGCCGTCGACCGTGAGGGGCGAGCCGCTCGTGACGCCCGCAGCCGCCAACGCGTTCTGCGAGAAGGCCCAACCACCGCCGTCGAAGCCGCCCGAGAAGGTGGCGCCGTCGGGATAGATGCCCTCGTTGGTGTTGTACGGCCACAGCGCACCGGCCTTGGCCACGGCCACCCGGAGGGTCGCACCGGCCAGCGCCGCACCGGAGTTGTGGTCGGTCAGCGCGAACGTGACCGGGAACAGCCCCTCGTCCGCACCCGCCGTGACGTGATCCTTCGCCTCGGCGCTGCCCGCTGCGGGCACCGTCAGCGAGCCGGACGCCGTGTCCAGGGTGACGCCTGAGGGAGCCGTCGCCTTCCAGTCGACCGTGACGGCCGCGCTGCCGAGGTTGGTCAGGTCGAGCGTGCCGTCACCGGCCGAACCCGGCGTGAGTACAAGGCCGTTGGCGGGACCGGTCGCGGCCAGCACCCGGCCGCCGCCCGTGGTGTCCGACGGCGGCGCGGCCGAAGGTCCGGACGCCCAGGCCGTGTTGGGCTGTGTGCCGAGCTTGAAGTCGGCAGTGCCCGCACTCTGCAACTGCTGATACGTCAGCCAAGAGGTTTTCCACGCCTTGCCGTTGACGTCGAGCGACTGCACGTACGGCGCGTCGGACGCGGCCTGCGGTGCGTTGATCCGCACCGTCTTTCCGCCGCCGAAGGTCACCTTGGCCACCGTGAACGCCGGGCTGCCGAGCGCCAGCGTGTCCGTGCCCGGGGTCTCCGGATACATGCCGAGCTCGGACCAGACGTACCACGAACTCATCGCGCCGAGGTCGTCGTTGCCGAACGAGCCGACCGGTGCGTTGAAGTACAGCTTCTGCTGCGCCTCGCGGACGGCCGCCTGCGTCTTCCAGGGCTGGCCCGTGTAGTCGTACTCCCAGGGGATCTCGACGCTGGGCTCGTTGCTCAGGTCGGCGTCGGTGTTGCCGGGTGCGGTGATGTCGTCGAGCAGGCTGTCCAGGTAGGACGAGTACGCCTGGTTCCCGCCACGAGCCTGGATGAGCTGTTTCAGGTTGAACGGGACCATCGGCGTGTACTGCGCGGAGGTGCCCTCCACGAAGCCGTTGGAGGTGCCGGGGGTGAAGCCGCCCGCGAACTGGCCGTCCTTGTTCTTGGCCTGCATGTAGCCGGTCTGCGGGTTGAAGACGTTCATCCAGTCCTGGGCGCGGGTGGCGAACTTCTCGTAGACGGACGTCCTGCCCAGCGACTTCGCGAAGGAGGCGAGTGCGTAGTCGGCGGAGTCGTACTCGAGTTGGGTGGAGACGGGGCCGTAGAAGTTGCAGCAGTTGTAGTCGTTCTCGTCCAGCGGCAGGTAGCCCTTCGCGTCCCGGACCGACTCGCCGGGGCGGTCGTTGTTGGGGACGGTGGCCTCGTGCTGCAGGGCCGCGAGGGCCTTGTCGGTGTCGAAGCCGGTCGCGCCGAAGGCGTACGCGTCGGCGATGATGCCGGCGGCCGGGTCGCCGACCATGACGTAGCTCTCGCCGTTGTTCGAGGCCCACTTGGGCAACAGGCCTGTCTGGTCATAGCCGTTGAGCATCGAGGTGACGACGTCGGCGGTGACCTTGGGTTCGACCATCGCCATCAGCTGGGTCTGGGAACGGTAGGTGTCCCAGCCGGAGTAGTTGGCGTACTGGGCCTGTTGCCCCTTGGCCAGTGTGTGGACCTGGTTGTCCATGCCCATGTACTGGCCGTTGTCGTCGGAGAAGACGTTCGGGTGCAGCAGCGCGTGGTAGAGCGCGGTGTAGAACTGCGTCTGCTGGTCGGTGGATCCGCCGCCCACCTGGATCTTGTTCAGTACGGCGTTCCAGGCGTCGTGGTTGGCCTTCTCGACCGTGCCGAGGTTCCAGTTCTTGATCTCGGTGCTGAGGTTGTTCGCCGCGCCCGCGTCACTCGTGTACGAGATGCCGACCTTCGCGCTCACCGTGGGGTTCGCGGTGGTGTCGAAGGTGAGGTACATGCCGTTGGCGCCGGTCGTGGGAGGCTGGGCGGCTTTCGCTGTGGCTGTGGCTTTGGCTTTGGCTTTGGCTTTGGCTTTGGCTTTGGCTTTGGCTTTTGGACCGGTCCCATGGATCGTGGGGGCGGGCTTCGCCGGGACGGTGAAGTGTTTCTCCTTCAGCGGCGCCGACTTGGTCACCTGCGGGGCGAGTTGGACCTTGCCGGCCTTCAGCGATCGCGCGTCGGGGTTGATGGTGCTACCGACCCACGTACCGCTGGCGGTGAACGGCTGGTCGAACTTCACGTCGAAGTGCAGCGTGTACCTGTTGCTCGCGCCGCAGAAGTGACCGCTGTCGATCGCGCCGCTGATCTCCTTGTCGTTCACCACCTGGACGCGGGTCCCGTCCACTTGTGTGGCGCCGCCGCTCAACTTGAAGAGCAGGTTGGCCTGTTGACCTGCGGGGAAGGTGAAGGCGCCAAGACCGGCGCGGGTGGTGTCGGTCAGCTCGGTCTTGACCCCGTTCGCGTCGGTGACCTTGTAGCGCCCGATGCCGGCCTGCTCGTCGGCATGGCCGAAGCCGACGGACGTACTCCCGAGGTCACCCGACAGCGAACCGGTCACCGGCAGAATCGGCAGATCGCCCGCGACGGGACAGCCGGGTCCCGAGACGTGGGTGAGGCTGAAGCCGGAGAGTTTGGTGTCGTTGTACTCGTAGCCACCGCCGTCAGGACGGTTCGGTGTCGTGTCGGGACCCCACTGCACCATCCCGGCCGGCATGTCGGGGCCGGGGAAGGTGTCCACCGCCCCGGAGGTGCCGATGAGGGGGTTGACGAGGGACGCGGGGTCCGTCACGAGGGCGGGCGTCGCGGCGCTCGCGGCATGGGCGATGCCGGCGCTGCCGATCGCCGTGAGCGGAAGGGCGGTCAGGCCCAACACGCAGGCCACGGCGAGGCGTTGACGGAATCTGTTGCGGTCACGTGGCACGGCTGAACGTCGGGGTCTCACCATCGGTCGCCTCCGCAGCGGTTCGTGCTTCGCAGATCAGGTGACGGCACACCGGAGAACACCGGCACGCCGGCGACAGGCAACGGTTCCTGGTCGCTCCCACGGCCTGACAACGTTGCCATGCACGAGTGTCGAGTGAACGCGCGTGCTGATGGTGTGTCAACGAGGTTGGCAGGAGTTTGGGGTGGAGTTGAGGGGTGGGTGGGATTGGGGTGAGCGCCGGGGGTGCGCGAGCGCGTATGACACAGGGGACCGAAGTTCAAGTGCCCTGAGTAGATGGGGACGTACGGCATCAGCGACCGGGCGTTCAAGCGCCATGGAGCACGGGCACGTACGGCAGCGGCGGCCCAAGTTTCGAGACTGCGGGCGGGACTGACGCACGACCTCGGGGCTCGGCAGGTCCGGCAGGTCGATAGATCGATGGGTCGACAGGTCCCGCCCATCCGGCTGGCGACAGTCAGGCAGACAGGCGCATACCCCTACGCCCCCACCCCCACCCGGCACCTCGACCGACACGCACCGGCGAAGTCCCGGCGCCGGTCACCCGGCCAGGGCAGCAGGCGCACCCTCACGCCCTCACGCCCTCACGCCCTCACGCCCTCACGCCCTCACGCCCTCACGCCCTCACGCCCTCACGCCCTCACGCCCTCACGCCCTCACGCCCTCACGCCCTCACGCGACAGCCAACCAGGGGC
>NZ_BARF01000047.1 GCF_000367365.1 Streptomyces prunicolor NBRC 13075
CCGGCACCCCGCCGAACAGCGGGGCCGCGATGTTGGCCAGGCCCTGGCCGAACAGTTCGCGGTCCGGGTCGTGCTTCTGGCCCACCGTCATGCCGTCCGCGACGGAGGCCGACAGCAGGGACTCCAGCGCAGCGAGCGCCGCGACCGCGACCGCCGGGGCGAGCAGGGAGCCCACCGCGCCGAGGTCGAGGAAGGCGAGGGAGGGCGCGGGCAGTCCGGATGGCAGGTCACCGATCGGCTTCGCCGCGTCCAGGCCGACTGCCTGGGCAACCACGGTGGCCGCGATCACCGCGAGGATGGAGAAGGGAATCGCGGGCCGCCACCGGGCGCCAATGAGCATGAGGGCGGCGACCGCGACCGCGAAGGCGACGGCGGTCCAGTTCGGGTTCTTCGCGAACTCCTCCAGGGCACGCCAGGTCACCACCAGGACCCGGTCGCCCTCCGGCTTGGGCACCCCGAGCGCGTTCGGGATCTGCTGGAGACCGATCACGCAGGCGATGCCGAGGGTGAAGCCCTCCACCACCGGCGCGGGCACGTACTGCATGTACTTCCCGGCCCTCAGCAGGGCCAGGGCGACGAGCATCAGGCCCGCCAACAGCCCCACCGTCAGCACTCCGGACGGTCCGTGCGCGGCGACGATCGGCACCAGCACCACCGTCATCGCGCCCGTCGGCCCCGACACCTGCAGATTCGAACCGCCGAACACCGCGGCCAGCGCACCGGCAACGACCGCGGTCGCCAACCCGGCCTCGGCGCCCAGCCCTGAGGAGACACCGAAGCCGAGCGCGAGCGGCAGCGCGACGACCGCCACCGTGAGACCGGCCAGCAGATCCCGGCGCGGGTCGCGGCGCGTCTCCGCCAGATCCGAACGACCCGGCAGCAGCTCGGCGATCCTGCCCCGGATCCGGGTGAAGGCGATGGTCATCGTGCGACGACCTCGGTTTCACGCAGCTCGGCGAGCAGTTCGCTGCGCCCGGACAGCAGCTCGGTCAGGATCCGGCGCGCCGCCCCCATCAGGTCCGCCACGTCCCCGCCGGCCAGCTCGTAGACGACCGCCGCCCCCTCCCGCGTCGAGGTGACGATCCCGGAGCGGCGCAACACGGCCAGCTGCTGGGAGAGGCCGGCGGGCTCCACCTCGATCGCGGCCAGCAGGTCCCGCACCGGCAACGGCCCGTCCTGCAGCAGATCCAGAACCCGTATCCGTACGGGATGTCCCAGCATCCGGAAGAACTCGGCCTTGGCCTGGTACAGCGGAACGGACACGACTCCTCGACTTCCCCGACAGCGCCCCGGCCGGGGCAGGCGAAGACTGCGCCCGCGACTACCTGCGAACACAGACAACACAGCATCTAACCAATTGCTAAATTTGGCAATTCATCACCACGCCGATGCCGGGACATTCCAGCGAACGAGGGGGTCAGCCCTTCTTGACCACGCTCGACTTGAGCTGCATCGCCCCGAAACCGTCGATCCTGCAGTCGATGTCGTGACCGTCGGCCCCGTCGACCAGCCGGATGTTGCGCACCTTCGTACCGGCCTTGATACCCGAGGGACTCCCCTTGACCTTGAGCGCCTTGACCACGACCACGGAGTCGCCGTCCTGCAGCACATTGCCGACGGAGTCCCTGACAACCCTCCCCCAGCCTTCGGCCGAGGGGACCCCCATCGCGGGAGCGCCGGAGTCCGCGCCACCTTCGGCGAGCACCCATTCATGGCCGCACTCTGGGCACACCACCAGGGCGTTCATCTCGTAGGTGTACTCACAGGAGCACTTCGGACAGGGAGGGAGAGTCTCGATCATCCCGGCAGCGTATCCGGCCCACACCACGCAGGATCCCCTCAGCCAACGCGCGGAAACGACCGCCACAGAGCTCACCAGCGGAGGAGGAGCAGGCATGAGATCCGTTGCTCACAGCCGGAGGGTGAACCAGGTGGTCTTTCCCTGGTCGGTGGGGCGGACGCCCCAGCTGTCGGCGAGGGTGTCGACGAGGATGAGACCCCGCCCGGACTCCTCGTCCTCGGCGGCCAGCCGAGGCTGGGGCAGGTGAGGGCTCAGGTCGCTGATTTCGACAGCGAGTTCGGTGGCGGTACGGCGCAGGTGCAGGACGAGGGGACCCTCCGCGTGCTGGACGGCGTTGGTGAGCACCTCGGAGACCAGGAGCCTGGCATCGTCGGCCCTGTGCACGCAGTCCCATGAGGTGAGGGTCTTGACCACGAAGGAGCGGCCCTCGGACACCGTGGGAGCGGTGGCCGGGAGTTCCGCGGTGGCGGTGGCCAGCGGGGCGGCGGGGAACTGGGCCAGCAACAGGGTGACGTCGTCGTTGTGGCCCTCGGCATCGGGCAGCAGCGTGGCCAGGACGTGGTCCGCGACGGATTCCAGACCGGTGTCGGAGGCGAAGGCGTCGCTGAGGGCTGCGGTCAGTACGTCGATCTGGTATTCGATGTCGCTGCCGGGTGTCTCGACCATGCCGTCGGTGTACAGGACGAGGACGGCGCCGGGCGGGATCGCCGCGGTTGACTGCTGGTAGAGGACGTCGCCGACACCTAGCGGTGCGTTGACGGGCGCCGGAAGCCTACGGGTGCCGGCGCCGGGGCCCGCGACGAGCGTGGGCAGATGGCCGGCCGAGCAGGTCGTCACGGAACCGGCGTCCGGGGCGATGACCAGGTAGCAGCAGGTGACCAGTTGGTCGGGGACGTCGAGGTCGGCGACGACCGCGTCCAAGGCCTGCATGAGCTGGCGGGGCTGCATCCCGGTCTTGGCCAGGGCGTGGGCGGCGGAGCGCAACTGCCCCATCACGGAGGCCGCTTCCAGGCCGCGGCCCATGACGTCGCCGATCAGGACCCCGACCCGGCCGGCCCCCAGCGGGATGAGGTCGAACCAGTCCCCGCCCACGCCCGCGCCCTGAGTGGCGGGCAGGTAGCGGCTGGCAGCGGCCAGACCGGGAATGGCCGGCGGGGTACCCATCAGACTGCGCTGCAGGGTGAGGGCGATGTGCTTCTGCTGCTCGTACAACTCGGTAAGTTCGGCCTCGGCACGTTTGCGGTCGCTGATGTCGCGGACGATGGCGCAGGCGCCGATGACCGTGCCGCTGGTGTCGCGGGTGGGCCACAGAGTGACGTCGACGTCGAGCATCCTGCCGCTGCTGGTGAGCCGGAGCGTTTCGAAGTGCTCGATCTTCGCGCCCTTGCGCAGCTCCTCCAGCAGGTGAATGATCTCGTCCCTGCGCTCCGGCGGCGCCAGCATGGACACGTGGCGGCCGATGGCCTCCTCAGCGGTGTAGCCGTACAGCCGCTGTGCGGCGGTGTTCCAGTAGGTGATGCGGCCGTCGAGGGTCTTGGCGAGGATCGCGTCCTGGGAGGACTCGACGAGAGCGGCGAGTTCGTTGATGCGGGCCTCGGCGGCCTTGCGTTCGCTGACGTCGCGGACGGCGGCGGAGACAAGGAGGCCGTCGGTGGTCTCCAGAGGACTGAGGCTGATCTCGACGGGGAACTCGCTACCGTCCTTGCGCAGCCCGTGCAGCTCCAGCCCCGCCCCCATCGGCCGCACCTGGCGATTGGTGGCGGCATAATCACCGCGGTGCAGCATGTGATGCGAGCGGAACCGCTCGGGCACCAGCAACTCCACAGGACGGCCGAGGAGTTCCTTGCGCGGGTAGCCGAAGAGAGTTTCGGTCTGTGCGTTGACCAGCTTGATCGTTCCGGCGTCGTCCACGATCACCATGGCGTCCGGAGCCGATTCCAGCAGGCTGCGAAACCTTTCCTCGGCGGCCTTGCGTTCGCTGACGTCGCGGACGGCGGCGGACACGAGCAGGCCGTCGGCGGTCTCCAGAGGACTGAGGCTGATCTCGACGGGGAACTCGCTACCGTCCTTGCGCAGCCCGTGCAGCTCCAGCCCCGCCCCCATCGGCCGCACCTGCCGGGTGCCGGTGTATCCGTCGCGGTGGACGCCGTGCTGGGCACGGAACCGGCCGGGAATGAGTATCTCCACCGGGCGGCCGAGGAGTTCTGCCCGCTGATACCCGAAGAGCGTCTCCGTCTGCGCGTTGACGAGTCTGATCGTCCCCGAGTCGTCGACGATCACCATCGCGTCCGGGGCCGCTTCCAACAGCCCCCGGAACCGGTCCTCCACCCGGGGCGACTCGTCATCACGAAGCCGTACGGCACAGTGGCGGTGTGTACACCCGTTGGTTCCGGCTCCGCCGGAGACCGCTGCTGTAATCGTGTCGCCCATATCGGCCCCAACCGGCTGGCTGCTGTGGTGAATCGGGCAATCTCACCGCATCCCGGCCACATCCACTCTCAGGTGTCGCTTACTGGCTCCGCAATGGCCCAACTCGCCCACTCGCGACCGAGTATCGGTCACCGTCTTCCGACACTCGGGACGGGCAACGCGAACCGCTGTCCAACAGCCACGGCCACGCCCTCCTGCTGGCCCTGACCGCCTTCGCCTCAGTCGTCACCAGGACCACGCACATGCTGTTGAGACCGTCCCCCGGTGGGGACGCGGCCGTCGTAGAAAACCCGTCAACGCTGCGGCTCCCCGTGCTCGGCCTCGCCGCCTGCACTGCCCTCGGCACCACCACTGGCCCGCTGGGCGACCTGCTCACCCAGGCCGCCGCCGTACGTCCGCACAGTCTCGCCCTGACTGGTCCTCGCTTAAGTCGTGCGCAGCCGTGAGATGGCTTGTTGCAGATCGTCGAAGGCGCGTTCTTCCTCCCGAGGGCTGACGCGGGAGGCGGCAAGGACGCTGTCACGCGCCCTGCGGATACGGGCATAGGCGTCGAAGCAGGTGAGGACCTCCTGGATCACGATCTCCTGCGGCATGGAAGGAGGCGGAGCGGAGGGATCGTTTCGGGATGGCATCGCCAGACTCTTGTCTCGTTGCAAAGCTACGGGTCAGGAAGAAGCGGTGTGTCCGTGAGGTGCTGCATGCCCAACTGCCGGAGAACATGCAGGCCGCGGGGCGAGGCACGGCTGATGAAGAAACGCGTGCCGGACCGGCGCGCGGTGGCTGCGGCGGCCAGGAGCAGCGCGCCGGCCTCCGGGGCGAGACAGGTGACCTCGCCGAGGTCTACTTCCAGGATGCTCGGGGCCCGGGCGAAGGCTCTCAGGAGTTTCCTCCGGACGCGAGGCGCCCTGCTGGAGGTCAGGTCTCCACGCAGCCGGACGACTGTCCGGGCACGTTGGCGGCGAGGGGGCATGAGCGGCAGGGCCAGCCTTCCGGGCGCGACGGATACGTCGCCGACCAGACTTCCCGGCACACCACCCACCCCTGAGCGGCAAGGTGAGCTGTCATCACAGTACGCGCGGCCACGGTCACCAGCACAGGATCGGGGTGGACTCAGATGAACGGCGCTACGAGCGGAGCCCACTCCTACCGGTGGCGTGGGGGATGGGGTGGTAGGGACGGCATAGTGGTGAGGCCGGGGGCCGTCTCGGGCCAGACCAGCAGAACTGGGCAGGGAGCGTGGTCGACGACGAAGCGGCTGGCGGGACCGAGGCTGTGCGGACCGAGGTGGCTGCGGTCGCCGTCGCGGGCCAGGATGAGCAGGTCGGCACCCTCCGCCGCGGCGACAACCTCGCGTTCCATGCGGCCGGTGCGCTCGCTGCGGGTACAGGGGCGGCCGAGCCGCTCGGCGGCGGCCTGGAGGAGCTGGGCGGCAGACGTGGCGGCGAGGTGCTCCAGGCGGGTGCCGGGGTCGCTCCCCCAGCCTTCGGCCGGGCGGTGCCCCCAGGGCTGGCCGCGGCCGAGCAGGCCAGCGAAGGCGCCGTACGCCGCGCCCGGGATGTCGGCCGGGGTGACGTGGAACAGGATGATGTCGGCGTCCGCCGGGGTGTGGGCGCGGGCGGCGTCCACGCAGGCGGACCAGGTGCCCTCGACGATCCAGACCACCACGGTCATGGGGTCGGCCTCCTCCGATCGCGGCCAGTGAGGCCCACAGTGCCGGCACCGCGGCGCCCAGGCTCGCCGGAACGGCATACAGGCCGAGCCGGGTGAACTCCTTCAACTCCACCTCGCCGTCGTGGGCGTGGACGATACGCCGCCACAGCAGGGTCGCCAGCGAGCCGGCGTAGGTGAGATTGGGGCCGATGTTCACCCCCACCAGCACGGCGAGGACGGCGCCGGGCCCGGACGGAGCCGTCAGTGGCAGCAGTACGAGTACCGCGGGCAGATTGTTGATCATGTTCGCCAGTACGGCGGCCAGTACGGCCAGACCGAGCAGGGCGGGCAGTGCGGTGCCGCCGGGGATGAGCTGCCCCAGGGCCGTGTCGAGCCCGTTGTCGACGACCGCCCGCACCACGATGCCCAGCGCGAGGACGAAAGCGAGGAAGGGCACCGAGGCCGAGCGCATCAGCACCTTCGGGGTGGTGCGGCGCCGAAGCAGGGCGCGTACGGCGAGGGCCAGGGCGCCTGCCAGGGCAGCCCAGGCCGGATCGATACCGAGCGCGGAGGTCAGGACGAACCCGGCCAGCGTGCAGCCCACGGTGACCAGGGCGAACAGCGGCAGTTCGGGCGGGTCAGCGGCGGGTGGGGCCTGCGCCCCGGCATCCAGGTCGGTGGTGAAGAACCGCCGGAAGACCGCGTACTCGACGCAGATCGCGGCCAGCCAGGGCAGCGCCATCAGCGTGGCGAACCTTGTGAAGCTCAGCCCGCTGGCCGCGAATGCCAGCAGGTTCGTCAGGTTGGAGACCGGCAGCAGCAGGGAGGCCGTGTTGGACAGGTGGGTGCAGGCGTACACGTGCGGTTTGGGGCGCGCGCCGAGCCTGGCCGCGGTGGCGAACACCACCGGGGTCAGCAGCACCACCGTGGCGTCGAGGCTGAGCACCGCGGTAATCAGCGAGGCGGCCAGGAACACCTGGGCCAGTAGGCGGCGTGGCCGGCCCGCGGCCGTGCGCGCCATCCAGGCCCCGCAGGCGTGGAACAGCCCCTCGTCGTCGCAGATCTGGGCGAGGACCAGGACCGCCGCCAGGAAGCCGATCACCGGCCCGAGCCGTCCGGCCTCGGCCACGGCGTCGTCCCAGGAGATCGCCCCGGTGGCGATCACCAGCACGGCGGCCGGGACGGCGACCACCGCCTCCGGCCAGCCGAAGGGGCGGACGATCGCGCAGGCCAGCACCAGCATCAGCAGCGCCACGGACAGCGTCTCCGCGAGCGAGGCGTTCAGAATCGGGTCCTTCCGTGCAGCGGCGGACGGGCCGCCGGTGAGTCACGGCGAAGGTATCCCGCCGAAGTAAGACGTTCCCGCCTTGTGCCGTCCCCGCGGCAGCGGCTGCCCGTCGTCAGGCGTGGTGCGGCAAGGCGGGCCATCGGGCTGTCCGAGAGTCAAGGGGACGTCAATTCCCTGTGGTTCAGGTGGGGTTGCAACGAAACGCGTTGACATGACCATGCTTGCGCAGCAGAGTGGCGGCGTCCTTCAGCACGTCCTGCACGACGTTCGGTTCGGCCGGGCTCCGCCCGCCCTCATGGTGCGGACGTGTACGAGGCATGCTCCCGACCCCACTTCGCGACGCACCGATGCCGGACGTGCCCCTCCGCGAAAGGGAACGGATCATGTCCCTGGCATCACTGCTCCACCGGCTGGCGAGACCCGGCCTGGTGACGGCGGCCCTCGCCGCCGGCTTGCTGGCGCTGTCGACGACCACCGCCAGCGCCGCGCCCGCTCTCACCCAGATCAGCGCCGATCCCTACACCAACTCCACCAGCCAGCACGCCACGGAGGTCGAGCCCGACACCTTCTCCTACGGCTCCACCATCGTCTCCGCCTTCCAGGTCGGCCGGTTCAACGACGGCGGCTCCTCCAACGTCGGCTTCAGCACCTCCACCGACGGCGGCGCCACCTGGACCAAGGGCTTCCTGCCCGGGATCACCACGCAGGCGGGCGGCACCTTCCAGCGGGTCAGCGACCCGGCGGTGGCCTACGACGCCAAGCACAACACCTGGCTGATCTCCACCATCCCCATCACCTCGTCCGTCACCGTCCCCGAGGTCTTCACCAGCCGCTCGACCGACGGCGGACTGACCTGGAGCAACCCCGTCATCACCGCGACCGGCTCCAGCCTCGACAAGAACTGGATCGTCTGCGACAACACCGCCACGAGCGCCTTCTACGGCAACTGCTACACCGAGTACGACAACAACGGCGACGGCGACCGTCTGAAGATGACCACGTCGAGCGACGGCGGTCTCACCTGGGGCGCCTCGAAGAACACCGGCAACAACGCCACCGGCCTGGGCGGCCAGCCCGTCGTCCAGCCCAACGGCACGGTGATCGTCCCGGCCTCCAACGCCTCCGAGACGTCGATCCTCGCCTTCCGGTCCACCAACGGCGGCAGCACCTGGACCTCGACCACCACCATCGCCACCGTCAGCACCTTCACCGTGCGCGGGAGCCTGCGCAGCGGCCCGCTGCCCTCCGCCGAGATCGACGCGGCCGGGAAGGTGTACGTCGTATGGCAGGACTGCCGCTTCCGCGCCAGCGGGGGCTCCTGCACCTCCAACGACATCGTCATGGCGACGACCACCAACGGCACCACCTGGTCAGCGGTGACCCGCATCCCGATCGACGCGACGACCAGCACCGTCGACCACTTCATCCCCGGCCTCGCCGTCGACCCGGCCACCTCGGGCACCACCGCGCACCTGGCGCTGGCGTACTACTACCACCCGGTCGCCAACTGCACCGCCGCCACCTGCCAGTTGGACGTCGGGTACGTCTCCTCGACCAACGCCGGCAGCACCTGGACGGCGCCGACCCAGCTGGCCGGTCCGATGACCCACTCCTGGCTGGCGAGCACCACGCAGGGCACCATGGTCGGCGACTACATCTCCACCTCCTTCTCCGGCGGAACCGCCCACCCCGTCTTCGCCGTCGCCTCGGCCCCCAGCGGCTCGGTCTTCAACGAGGCGATGTACACGCCGGCTTCGGGCCTGACCGCAGCGGCAGGCACCGCCGCCGCCACGACCGCCACCGCACGTGACAACGCCTTCTCTGCCCGCCTGGCCGCGATCGCCTACGCGCAGTGGCTGGCCAACGGCGGCACCGGAGGCGGCGAGGACAGCCCCTGACCGACAGCCTCCGATCGCAGCAGCCGCCCCGGCAGGACTTGCCGGGGCGGCTCCACGCCACCTCCCCTTCGTGCAGCAGGGACCTTGAGCGGGACGTGGCGTCGACGGACGTCTCACGCTCGGGGCCGTTCTGCACGAGTACCGGCAGGTCCTGCCGCCGTATCACTCGGCCCGGCCGCGACCGCGTCCTCCGGCAAGCGCCACGAGGACGACAGGACGGACGAGGACCCCGACGATCACACCGCCGACCGCCGCTTCGCCGTGGTACGGGCAACGGGCACCTCGGGCGAGACTGTCATCGCGGCGTCCTGCGCCCCGGCGAGGGCATCCGTGCCAGATGTCACTGCGGCGCGTCCTCGGCCACAGTTCGGTTCCTGGCGCGTCCGAGGTGAAGCGGAGAGCGTCAGCGGAGCCCGAGCCGAAGGGGATGGTGACGATGGTGAACCGTGGATCGCGACGGCGTCGGGCACTCGCCCGGGCAGGCGGGTGGCCGGCCGCGGTCAGCACGGGTGCCGACGGGGTACCGAACACCGATCGACTTTACGAACCCATTACGAGCCCAAGAGGTTCCGTGAGACCCCGCATCCGTACTGCTGTGGGTGCGGGTTCCGCACCGGACAGGAGACACCGTGCTCGTTTCACGGAAAGCGGCGGGGACTCTCTTCGTGGGTGGTGCGCTCAGCCTCACCCTCGGGTCGCTCCTCTACCCCGCCATGCTCGGAGTCCAGAAGGTCAGGAGTGCGCCCGAGCGGGTCATCGCCACCCCGGCGACCGGACCGCTGACGGAAGCCGACCGGGACTTCGTGGTCAAGGTGCGCTCCGCCGGGCTGTGGGAGTACCCCGTTGGCCAGACAGCGTTGAGGAAGGGCAGGACCAAGGCGGTCAAGACCGCGGGGAAGCACCTGATCGACGGGGATGCCTCGCTGGACGCCGCCGCCCGCAGAGCTGCCGGCCAGTTGGGCATCACGCTGCCCAACCAGCCGTCGCCACAACAGCAGGGCTTCGTAGCCAAGTTGAACGCGGACAGCGGCAAACAGTTCGACACCGACATGGCCACCCTCCTGCGCGCGACGGACGGCCAGATCCTCTCCACGATCGCGAGCGTCCGCACCACCACGAAGAACACGCTGGTCCGCGCCCTGGCCGACCAGGCCAACGGCATCGTCCTGGACCTCATCACGGTCCTGGAGAAGACCGGTCTGGTCGACTTCGACCAGGTCCTCTTCCAGGAGACCACCGCGCCCACGCTCCCGGCCCAGGACATAACCCCGCCGCCCCCGGCCGTGACACAGCCACAGGTCGTTCTCACGCCGCCGGCGAACAGCACGCTCTCACCGAGTCCGTCGGTGCGATAGGGACGCGGGCCGCACCTCCTACGCCAACCGGCCGTCGTGTCCGGCCTCAGCCTCCCGCCGTCCTCTGAGGTGCGCTGCTGGTCAGCGCCCTCTCCGGGCGGCAGCTCGGCCGTGCCGGAGAGGCCGGCCCGCACCTTCCAGCGAGTCAGCGACCCGTCGGTGGCCTCCGCGGTCAGTTCGGCGAGGGCGCAGCCTCTGGAGCCGAGGGCGCGTTGCCGGAGGCAGAGAAACCGGCCCAGGCCGACGGACGGGTTCGTGCCGATCATCACCACTGGTGAGCACCTCGGCGCCGGGAGCGGCCGGCGTTGGTTCCGCGAACGCGCGGTCGATAGACCCGTACCCCATGATCCCGGTTTGCGGCTCACGCCGGACCAGGCGTCAACTTCCGTACCAGTCGGGGCAGTTCTGGCGTATCAACAGGCCCCGTCGAGCCGTTGTCCGATCGTCGCGGGTCAGTCTCGAAGAGACTCCCCGCGAGTGAGGGCTGCACGCCTACGGTCCGGACACCGAGGCGGGTCGGCAGCACCGGTCCGCCGCAGTCAACGCAACACAAGAGGAGGCGCTGTGGCGAGTGTGGAAGTGTCGCTGAAGGAGATGATGGCCGGGATCGAGGGGGCGTTGGGGGCCGCCGTCGTCGACTACACCAGCGGAATGGCGCTGGGCACGCTGGGCGGCAGCAAGACCCTGGACCTGACGATCGCCGCAGCCGGCAACACGGATGTCATCCGGGCCATGGTGCGCACCATGGAGCAGCTGGGCCTCAAGGGCCAGATCGAGGACATCCTGATCACGCTGGACAGCCAGTACCACCTGATCCGTCTGATCACCGGCCGCAGCGGCAACGGCCTGTTCCTGTACCTCGTACTCGACAAGGCCCGCTCGAACCTGGCGATGGCCCGCCACCAGCTCAAACACGTGGAGGGACAGATCGAGATTTAGCTCGGCCCGGCCTCCAGAAATCACGCCTGCCCATGATGTGAAGACTTCTTCAACTCATCACATCAACATGAACGCAATATGTGGTCGTACAGGGTCCTGAGCGTGAAGGAAGGGTCGGGCATCCGAGGGCGGCCTGTGGTGCGACGCCGCCCTCGGATGCCGCCACATCCCGCGAGCCGCACTCCCACCCACTCGGCAAGCAGCGAGCATCCATACAGGTCACCCAATACGGAACCGGGGGGCGGTTTGACGAGCACGACGAACTCACCCGCGCTCACACTCGGGGTCGCGTTCTCGGCGGCGACGACCTGCGCCTCGTGCTGCCGTACCGGACGGCGACTGCGTCCGGCGCGATAACGGTGTCAACCATCGTGTCGCGTACGTCGCTTCGGGGGACGGGCGAACTCCACGGCTACCTCGGTGTCGCGTCCACGTCCACACCGGCGACGCTGCGCCGGTCCGCACGCCGACCGTATGACGCCTGTGACCGGGTCACCCACAAGTACCGGCGATGCGTGAATCGTGACATCACGTTCGGATCCACCGACGGGTCGAAGAGGGCGGCAGGCCAGCTGTCCCGCTGTCCTGCTGTGAGAAAAACGCGTTGAGCGGCGGCCCCTCGGGGCTGCCGGCGCCCGGGGCCTGCCCCCGAGTGTCGAGCAGGTAGCGGCACCCTAGACGCTGCCATCGACACTGGCCGAGCAGTGCAGCCGAGCCCTACCCGGCCGCCCCTCTCCCGCAAGCTCAGCGCTGCACAATGCGTGTGCGGACGATAACCCGCGAAGGGCCCTTCGGAGACGGCAAGGGCCTGAATCGCTGCGCAGCGACTTCACGCTCCACCCGGGGCGCCCCGCCCAAATCGAGCAGCAAACGATCCAGCTCACCAGCCGGAAGACGCTCCAGCATCCGGACCATCACCCCCATCTCGTCTCCGACCGACGTCACCGCTCACCCGCGAGGTCAAGATCCTTCTTGCTCGGCTCGGCCACACCCTCAGTACTCCGAGGACGCCGCCAGGGGTGCGCGATCGGACCGGACACGGCCCGCCACCACGCCTCCGCCGACAGCCTCCCCGCGGGCTCGAACGGCTCACCCGGCCGCGGGAACGCCACCGCCTGGCCTGCCTCCTCCGCCTCGTACTTCGTCCACTCCCCCGGCTCCGCCCACGCGTGCAGGGACAGGTTGAAGGTCCCCCAGTGGATCGGCAACAGCACCCCAGCCGGACCACCTCCCTGCAGGTCAAGATGGGCCTGCACCCCCTGGGCCGGCGACATGTGAATGTCTGGCCACGCCCCAGGAAGCGGCGTATAGTCCGTGTGATTCTTGGGCCAGAACTCGCTGTACGCGCCGATCTGGATCATCGTGGCGTCGAACGGGCCGTGTGCGGCACCGATGTCCTTGAAGCCCTCGAAGTAGCCGGTGTCGCCGCTGTGGTAGATCCGGTGCTCGTCACCGGCGACCACCCAGGAGGCCCAGAGGGTGTGCTGGGTGTTGCGCAGGCCGCGGCCGCAGAAGTGGCGGGCCGGGGTGGCGGTCAGGGTGAGGCCGCCGACCTTGGTCTCCTCGTGCCAGTCCAGCTCGCGCAGCCGGTCGGCGGACACGCCCCAGTGCTCCAGGTGGGCGCCGACGCCCAGCGGCACGGCGAACAGGGTGTCCGTGTCGGCCAGCGCCTTGATCGTGGGCATGTCCAGGTGGTCGTAGTGGTCGTGCGAGATGACCACGACGTCGACCGGGCCGAGCGCGGCGATCGGCAGGGGCACCGGGTGCAGCCGCTTGGGTCCGGCGAACGGGAACGGGGAGCAGCGCTCGCCCCAGACCGGGTCGAAGAGGACCCGGTGGCCGTCGATCTCCGCCAGCACGCTGGAGTGCCCCATCCAGGTCAGCCGCAGCCCGGTGGCGGCTGGCTTGGCCAGGTCGGCGAGGGTGGTGGCGTGTACCGGCAGCACACCGTTGGGGGCGCGGAGGGCGCGCTGCTCCTTGTCGAGATAGGACTTGCCCATCTCGCGCATCGTGCCCCCGGAGGGGCGGACGTTCGTATTGCCCCCGGGGTTCTGGAAGACCCCGTCCTTGAAGTGGGGTGATCTGCGGATGCGCGCCAGGCGCTCGCCGCTCGGGTCCGCGCCGAAGGCCGCGGGCCGCAGCTCACGGAGCCCGGAGCTCAGGGTACGGATTCCGGTCACGATTCCTCCAGGTGGAGTCGGTCAGGCTTCCATTATGGTCGACCCCTCTGACAACGCCGGTGGATCGGCATCCCGGAGCCCGCATTCCAAGGAAAGACCAAAGTTGCGCCCCGGAGGTTGACACCACGGGGTGGCGGTCCTCAGCACGGGCCGGGACTCGATCTTCCGTTGACAGGACGCGACACCGCTTCCGATACTGACTCGCCGTTCAGTACCCGGCCTTCCGGCCGACGCCGCGAGGAGTCCCCATGACCGCCCCCTTGATGTCGCTCACCTGGACCGACCACGTCACCGGCCGCCAGGGCTTCCTGGTCGTCGACCGGCTGGTGCGCGGGGTGTCCAGCGGCGGACTGCGGATGCGGCCGGGCTGCACGCTCGACGAGGTGGCGGGGCTGGCCCGCGGCATGACCATGAAAGAGGCCCTGCACTACGACCCGGAGGGCCGCTACGTCCCCCTCGGCGGCGCCAAGGGCGGCATCGACTGCGATCCCCGCGACCCGGTGTCGTACGGCCTCCTCGTGCGCTACCTGCGCGCCATGCGGCCGTACATCGAGAGCTTCTGGACGACGGGTGAGGATCTCGGGCTCAGTCAGGACCTGGTCGACAGGGCCGCCGTGGAAGCCGGGCTCGTGTCGACGATCCAGGCCGTGTATCCCTTGCTCGACGACGAGACGGAGGCGCGGCGGCGGCTCGCGGACGCCTTCGCGGTCGAGGTGGACGGCATCGGTCTCGACGAGCTGGTCGGCGGCTGCGGGGTCGCCGAGTCGGTGCTCGCCGCACTGGACCGGGCGGGCGTGCCGTACGCGGGGACGCGGGTCTCCGTGCAGGGGCTGGGCACCATGGGCGGGGCCACGGCATGGTTCCTCACGCGCGCGGGGCTGACGATCGTCGCCGTCGCCGACGTCAAGGGCACGATCGTGAACCCGGCCGGACTCGACGTGGACGCGCTGCTCGCGGCCCGGGACGGGTACGGCACCGTGGACCGTTCCGCGCTGCGCCCCGGCGATCGCGAACTCCCCGGCGAGGACTGGCTGTCCGTAGAGGCGGAGGTGCTGGTTCCGGCGGCGGTGTCGTACGCGATCGACACCACGAACCAGCAGGGGATCACCGCCCGTTGGATCGTCGAGGCGGCCAACATGCCTGTACTGCCCGAGGCGGAGGAACTGCTCTCCGCGCGGGGGGTGACCGTGCTGCCGGACGTGGTCGTGAACTCCGGGACGAACGCCTGGTGGTGGTGGACCCTGTTCGGCGACATCGGCCCGGACGCGGACGAGGCGTTCGCCCACACCCGGCGTGCGATGCGTGCCCTGATCGACCGGATGCTGGCCCGCGCGGAGGCCGACGGCACCACACCGCGTGCCGCAGCGCACGCCATCGTCGCGGAGCGGCTCCCGGTCATCGCGGAACGGTTCGGCTGGTACCGGTGACGTACGGGACAACGCCCCTATGGGCAACGGCTTAGGGTGACCGCGTGGCGAGAGTGCGGTTGGGCGTGGCGGAGCGGCGGGCGGAGTTGCTGCGGGCCGCCGTCGAGCAGATCGAGGCGCGAGGGGTCGCTGCGGTCAGGATCGCCGACGTGGCCTCGGCGCTCGGGGTGAGCAACGCGCTGGTGCTCTATCACTTCTCGACCAAGGAGAAACTGGTCGCCGCCGCGTTCACGTTCGCCGCCGAGGACGACCTCGCCCATCTGCGCAAGCTGCTCGACCGCCGCACGACCGCGCTGCGCCGACTGCGGGCCGCGCTGCGCTGGTACGCGCCGACCGGGCAGGCCAAGGGCTGGCGGCTGTGGATCGAGGGCTGGGCGGCGGCACTGCGCGAACCCGCCCTCCTGGACGTCACCCTCGATCTCGACCGCCAGTGGAAGCAGGCCCTCTCCGAGGTCATCGCCGAGGGAGTGACCGCGGGCGAGTTCCACTGCCCGGACCCGGCCGGCACCGCCCTGCGCCTGACAGCCCTGCTCGACGGACTCGCCGTACAGATGACCGCCTACGGGGGCGCGGTGTCGCGGGCGCGGGCCCTGGAGTGGGTCGACGAGGCGCTCGCACGGGAACTCGGCCTGGAGCGGGCGGCGTTGACCGCTCTCTGAGCCGTTCCGGAAAAGGCCGTCTCTTCGAGGAGACGCCTCCCGAAAAAGCCGCCTCTCCGAGGGGTCACCCCCTCACCCAGCACCTCGGCACCCGTCACCGCGTCGTCCCGTCAGGCCACCCGCTCGATCCGCATCTTGATGTCGTCCGGAGACAGCGCGCCCTTCGCCTCCACATGGTCCCCCGAGGACTCGCCCCGCAGTCGGCGCCCGATCCACGGCACCAGGTACTCGCGCGCCCAGTGCACATCGTCGCGCCGGACGTCGAGCGTGCCGCGCGGCGGCAGCGGGGGCCAGGGCTGGTCCGGGTCGGCCGGGACCTCGACGCCGAGGACCTGGCCGGCGCGGAGCGCCACGCGCGTGTGCCCCTCGGGAGAGAGGTGGAGCCGGTCGCCGTCCCAGGCCCGCCGGTCCTGGACCGTCTTGAGGGACCACAGGTCGAGCACCGGGCAGCCGTAGCGGTCGGCGATGGCCCGCACATGTCCGTTGTAGGTGGCGATCTTGCCGCGCAGATGCTTGAGCACGGGCACGCCGCGGGTGTCGAAGCCGGTCGTCACCATGACGGTGCCGACGGCGGCGGTGAGGTCGGCGACCGCGCGTTCGAAGCGCTCGGCGACCTCGTCGGGGTCGGTGCCCGGACGGATGATGTCGTTGCCGCCCGCGGCCAGGGAGACCAGGTCGGGCCCGATCTCCTTGGCCCGCGTGAGCTGGTCCTCCACGATCTGGTCGAGCAGCTTCCCGCGCACGGCCAGGTTGGTGTACTCGAAGTCGCCCTCGGGCCGCCGGTCCGCGAGCAGTACCGCGAACCGGTCGGCCCAGCCGACCATCGCCCCGTCGGGCCCAGGATCGCCGACGCCCTCGGTGAAGCTGTCCCCCACCGCCACGTACGACCCGATCACTGATCTGTTGTCACTCTTCGAATCGTTAGCCACGGCAACCATAATTCACCCTGAGCTGTGACCTACGCGATCGTATTTAGGGGTTGACGGGCGGTGATATAAGCCACTCGTAAAGGGTTGTCCAAAGTCGGAATAACCCTCTGATCAGGGGCGTTGACCCCGGAACTGCCCGGCGCCGGGCTCCGGTGTCAGCCGACGGTGACGCCGTGCGAGCGCAGGTAGGCGACCGGGTCCACGTCCGAGCCGTAATACGGCGTGGTCCGGATCTCGAAGTGCAGGTGCGGGCCGGTCACGTTGCCGGTCGCGCCGGAGAGGCCGATCTGCTGGCCCTCGGTCACCGTCTGACCGGCCGAGACCGACAGCTGCGACATATGGGCGTACTGCGAGTACTCGCCGTCCGCGTGTCGGATGACGACCTCGTTGCCGTAGGCGCCGTCGTAGGCCGCCGAGACGACCGTGCCCGCGGCGACCGCCTTGACGGTGGTGCCGGTCGGGACGACGAAGTCGACGCCGGTGTGATAGCCGCTGGACCACATGCTGCCCGCGACGTGATAGCCGGTGCCGATGGTGCCTCCGGTCACGGGAAGCGTGTAACCGGTGGAGGTACTGGTGCTGTTGTCGCTCTGCGCGGCCGAGCTGCTCTTCGACGAGGACGAGGAGGCGGAGGACGACGAGGACGAGGAAGACGAAGTACCGGACGACTTGGACGAAGTGCCGGTGTCCGTCCCGCCCGTCGAGGCCTTCTTACCGAGGGAGAGCTTCAGGCCCGGGTGGATCAGCGACGGGTCCCCGCCGATGACCTCGCGGTTGTCCTGGTAGATCTTCTTCCAACCGCCGGTGACGTCCTGCTCCTCGGCGATCTTCGCGAGCCAGTCGCCCGCCTTCACCGAATACGTCTTGACGCCCGCGGTTTTGGCGGTCGCCACCTTCTCCGTCGCCGCCTTCTCCACCGCCGGAACGGACTGAACGGCCTTTTCCGGAGCGGAAGTCGAAGGGGCGGCATGAGCGCCTGCGGCCCCCACGAGCGGAAGGGCGAGCGCGGCACCGCCGGTTCCGGCTACGGCTATCGAGCGGGTGAGGCGCTGGGCCTTCGGGCGGCGGTGCTTACCCTTCGCGGGCATGACGAATTCCTCTCCGGCGCCTGCGAGGTGAGCTGTCGGGTGCGAGCTGGAGATGCCCGGCCGCGCGCTGGTCGCGGCTTTACCCCAAGCCCGTTCCGGAGACCGGAACAGGCGTCTTACCTGTGGGTCCCCCGCTCCTGCCGCTTTCGGGTGGGTGGGTACGGAGTCCGGTCGGCGGCAGGATTGGGCGTCCGTCCGGATTGGTGGCGAACGTAAGCGAGGAAGACGCAAAGGGACAAGCAGGAGGTTCCACGGATTTGCGTTTCTTGTGATTGCCTGTGGGAATTCACAGTCACCCTCCGTGAATTCCCCGGGCCTCGACTCCTCAATTCCCCAGCAAAAGCACGTCAATTACGTGAACATGACGAACGACCCACGGTCACGAATATGACGCTGCTCACGTACACGCCCCTCAGGTCCCCTTATTCCAGAGCGAGTTGGAACGAAGGCTGCAATTAGGACAGAAGGATCAGATGCGACGCAGCCGGAGAACCGTCGCATCAAGGTCACCGCGCAGCCCGGTGCGCAGACCGTGGTGCAACAGCACGGCCCCTCGGTGGACTTCACCCGTTTCGAGGCATTCGTACGACGCTGTCGGGTCGAGCCCGCGCAGCCGGAGCGCCGGCAGCGGCTCGCCGTAGTGCTGCGCCTGGAGCAGGGCGAGGACGACGGTCTCGTCGCCGCGCACGTACTGCACGGCGCTGAGTCCGCCGCTCGGCGGGCGCAGCCGGTGGAGGTCACCGTGCTGCACGAGCGGCCGGATCTCCTTGTAGAGATCCACCCACCGGCGGGCCTCGGCGAGCTCCTCCTCGGTCCACTCCGAGAGGTCGCCGCCCACCCCGAGCACCCCGGCCATGGCGCTCACGAACCGGAAACGCAGGCTGCTGACCCGGTCGTTGAGCTGGGTGTTGGGGCTGTCGGTGACCCAGGCGGCCATCACGCGCGCGGGGTGGATCTGGCTGAACCCGTGCTGGATGGCGAGCCGGTCGAGCGGGTCGGTGTTGTCCGAGGTCCACACCTGGTCCGTACGGCTCATGATGCCGAGGTCGATCCGGCCGCCGCCGCCGGAGCAGGACTCGAAGGCGACGCCCGGGTGGGCCGCCCGCAGCCGGTCCAACAGGCCGTACAGGGCGTGCACATGGTCGACCCAGAGGCGCTGCGGATAGGCGTCACCGGGCCACCCGGCATCCGTGAAGCAGCGGTTGAAGTCCCACTTCACATAGTCGATCGGGGCGCTGGAGAGCAGCCCGTCGAGCTGCTCCCAGAGATACTCCTGGACGTCCTCGCGGGCCAGGTTGAGGACGAGCTGATTGCGGAACTCCGTCCGCTTTCGTCCCTCTTGGTACTGCACCCACTCCGGGTGCGCGCGGTACAGGTCGCTGTTCGGGTTGACCATCTCGGGCTCGACCCAGATGCCGAACTGCATGCCGTGCGCGTGGACACGGTCGGCGAGCGGCTTGAGGCCGGCGGGGAAGCGGTCCGGGTTGGGGGTCCAGTCACCGAGCCCCGCGCGGTCGCTGGTGCGGGCGCCGAACCAGCCGTCGTCGACCACGAACAGCTCGACCCCGACCGCCGCCGCACGCTGCGCGAGCGCCTCCTGCTGCTCCTCGGAGATGTCGAACTGCGTGGCCTCCCAGGAGTTGTAGAGCACCGGCCGGTCCTGGTCCGCGTCCGGGATGACGTACGTCCGCTGGTAGTCGTGCCAGGTGCGGCTGGCGCCGCCGAAGCCGGCGTCGCTCCACAGTCCGGCGAAGACGGGGGTCGTGAAGGACTCCCCCGGCGCCAGGAGGAGCAGCCCGGAGTCATCGTACCCGGCACCGCCGCCGATCTGCACGCGCGCGTCCGGGAGTTGGGCCACGGCGATCCGCCAGGACCCCGACCAGCCGAGGGCGCAGCCGTAGACCTCGCCGCGCTCCTCGGTGGCGTCGAGGTCGAGCGCGACCCAGGGCAGATGCTGGTGCCCGGTGTGTCCGCGCCGACTGCCGATGACCTTCTCACCGTAGGCGAGGTCGGAACGCACCAGCCGCGACTCGGCGGCCCACCGCCCGTGCAACTGCGACAGCCGCCACCCCTCCCGCTCGGGCAACGTCCACACGGCGGAGTCGGCGCGCAGCAGCTCCAGTGCCTCGTCCCCGTCGTTGTCGAGGCTCGTCCAGCGCTCTACGACGTCACCGCGCGTCCGGTAGTGCAGCGTGATCGCGAGGCCGGTGTCCCGGAAGCGCAGCCGCAGTTCGTCGCCCTCGGTGTCGTACCGCTCGAAGGTCCACTCCGTGCCGCGGCGCTCGGGGGTGCGCACGGACAGGGCGGGGCGTGCGAAGCGGGGGCCGCCCTCGACGGGGTACTCCTCGCGTCCGTCGAGCGGGGACTCGAAGGAGGAGCCCACGGGCAGTGGGCGGGCGGCGAGTTCCTCGGCGTCGGCGAGCGCGATCACCGGCCCCCAGTGCAGGTGGAGCAGCTCGTCGTGCTCGGTGAGATGGACGGCGTAGCTGCTTGTGGGGCCCGACAGCACCCACGTACGGCCGTTCTCGGCGATCTCCAGCATCAGGCCCCTCACAGATTCGAACAAGTCCACTCAAGCAGCAACATCATCAATGGCCGGGGCCTGCGAGGCAACGCCTGTGGACAACTCAGAGCCTGTGGAATCGATGTCGTATCGTCGGAAGCGTGCCCGCCGGTGAGCCGCGTCGTCGGGCCGAGTGGGAGGAGTCCTCGTGACGCAGCAGATTCCGTCGACCGAGCCGGAGTTGTCCGGAGTGCGCAATTTCCGGGATGTGGGCGGACTGCCGACGGTGGACGGACGGCGGGTGCGGCACGGGGTGCTGTTCCGCAGCGGTCATCTGGCGCACGCGACCGACGAGGACGCGGCGTTCCTCACCTCCCTCGGGCTGCACACGATCTTCGACTTCCGCAACGCGTCGGACCAGAAGCTGGAGGGTCCCGACGTCGAGCTGCCCGGCGTGCGCAATGTGAATCTGCCGCTGTCCGACCCGGCGGACGGCTCCGAGTTCTGGAAGATGGTCCGCGACGGCGAGACAGACCAGCTGCGCGGGATCCTCGGCGACGGCAAGGGCGCCCACCGGATGATCACCTCGTACCGCACGATCGTCACGGAGCGCACCGCCGAGCACTCCCAGGTGCTGCACTCGCTCGCGGAGGACAGCGTTCCCGCGCTGATGCACTGCGCGGCGGGCAAGGACCGCGCGGGCCTGTCGATAGCCGTGACGCTGCTCGCCGTGGGCGTGGAGCGCGAGGCGATCGTGGCCGACTACCTGGAGTCGAACGCGAAGCACCGTCGCTACAAGGTGCGCCGCAGCGGCTCCTCCGCCTCGGCCTACTCCCCCGAGGTGATGGAGCTCCTCAGCCCCCTCTTCGACGCCCGCGCCGAGTATCTGACGGCGGCCTTCGAGACCGTCGAGGAGACCTGGGGCGGTGTGGACGCCTATCTGGAGCAGGGGTTGGGGATCACCCCGGAGACCCGGGAGCTGCTGCGCGAGCGCCTGCTCGACTGAACCGGCCGCTGCGGCGGGCTACTTGGCGCCCACGGAGAACAGCAGGTAGATGAAGGCCGCGAAAACGTGGCCGACGGCGATGTAGATGATGAGCCGTACCCATAGGGCGCGCGGGAACTTGTCCTCGATGTTGTTGCCGCTCATGGCGTCTCTCCGGTGATCGGGCCCAGGCACAGGGTGGCCGTGGGGCTCTGCAGCAGGGTGTGGACGAACAGGACCTCGACACCGGTCTCGTCGGCGGCGGCGAGCCGGTGCGGGGTGAGCGAGTCGAAGTGCGCGCTGTCGCCCGGTGCGAGGACGTGCGCGGTGTCCCCGAGGCGCAGCCGCAGTCGGCCCTTGAGGACGTACAGCCACTCCTCGCCGGGGTGCACGCGCACGATGTCGCCCTGGGAGCCGTGCGGGATGCGCACGCGCAGCGACTGCATCCCGCGACCGGGCGCCCCGGCCTGCCAGTAGGTCCAGCCGCCCGCCCGGGTCGGTTCCATGTCGGCGGCGCGTACGACCGCGTCCCGGTCGGTGACCGTCTCGCCGAGCAGATCCGAGACTGTCGTACCGTAGATACGGGCCAGCGCGAGCAGCATCGGCAGCGAGGGCTGGCGCAGCCCGGTCTCCAGCCGGGAGAGATGAGCGGGCGAGAGTCCGGCGGAGCGGGCGGCGACCTCCAGGGTGAGGGAGGCGCGGCGACGCAGGGCGCGGAGCTGCGGAGCGACGGTGGCCGACAGGTCGTCGGCCGGTCCGATCTGCGATTCTGGCCCGGTCGGCGATTCCGGCTCGGTCTCGGAAGAGCTCATGCCTCCATTGAGCCGCAGGCTTGCCTCTGCGGCAAATTTCTTGCCCCAGAGGCAAAAGCCCACGACGCCCGGCCGAGACCTCGGCTACCGGTCGGCGATCCCCGTACCGGTTGACCGCCCCTACCTGTTCGCCACCGCCTGCTTCACCAGCGTCTTGCTGAAGTCCCACATCAGCCCGCCACCACTGTGCGCGTCGTCCATCACAGCGGTGAAGGCGTCCACGAACCGGTCCACCTCACGCTCGCCGATGATCAGCGGCGGGATCAGCTTGATGACCTCCAGATGGTCGCCGGAGACCTGGGTGAGGATCCGGTGCCGCTGGAGCAACGGCACGACCACCATCTGCGCGAACAGGCCCTTGCGCGCGGCCTGGAGCATGGTCCAACGGCTGCGCAGCTTCAGCGACTTGGGCCTGCCGAACTCGATGCCGATCATCAGGCCCCGGCCGCGCACATCGGCGAGCAGCTCGTACTTGTCGACCAGCGCGGCGAGCCGGGTCCTCAACTGGTCCCCGGTGGCACGGGCGTTGGCGACGATCTGCTCGTTCTCCATGACCGAGAGCACGGCGAGCCCGGCTGCCATGGCCTGCGCGTTGGACCCGAAGCTCGCCGAGTGGACCAGCACCCGGTCCATGGACGAGTAGACCTTCTTGAAGATCCAGTCCTTGCCGAGGGTCGCGCCGACCGGCACATAGCCGCCGGACAACGCCTTCGCCACACACACCAGATCCGGCTCCACGCCCTCCTCGTGCTGGTAGGCGTAGAAGTCACCGGTGCGCCCCAGACCCGTCTGCACCTCGTCGGCGATGAGCAACGCCTTGTGCTGATGCAGGAGTTCCTGCGCGGCGCGCAGATAGCCGGGCGGGGCCTCGTGCACGCCCTTGCCCTGGATCGGTTCGACGACGAGGGCGGCGACATCGCCCTTTTTCAACTCCCGTGCCAGGGCGTCGAGATCACCGAGCGGTACGGCCGTGTCCGGCAGCAGCGGGGCAAAGCCGTCCCGGAAGCCGTCCTCGCCGTTGACCGACAAGGAGCCGGTGGTCAGGCCGTGGAAGGCGTGGTCGCAGTACAGGACACGGGGTTTCCCGGTGGCGTACCGGGCGAACTTCAGCGCGGTCTCGACCGCCTCCGTACCGCTGTTGCCGAAGAACACCCGGTCCAAGTGCGGGCTGTGGGTGAGGAGTTGCTCGGCGAGCAGGCCGGGCAGCGGCTGGCAGTCGAAACGGGTGAGGTCGGCGAGCTGGGCATCCAGGACGTCGTGCACCGCTTTGCGGACGACGGGGTGGTGGCGGCCCAGGCCCATCACCCCGAACCCGGCGAGCATGTCGAGGTAGTCGTTGCCGTCCGCGTCCCAGAAGTAGGCGCCCTCGCCCCGCTCGTAGACCTTGTCGAAGCCGATGGTGTGCAGCATGCGCGGGAGCTGGTGGTTCAGGTACTTGGCGTGCAGCTCGTAGCGCTCGGCTCCGCGCTCGGCCAGCAGCGCGGTGAGGTCGAACTCCTTGGTCATTCGGGTTTCTCCTTGGCTGTGCCGGCGTTCGCGTCCTTGACCGCCAGGCTTGCGCTGATCCGTCCGGCGACCTCGACGGGTGTGAGGCCGATGTCGGCGAGCACCTCGCCGCGTTTGGCGTGCGCGAGGAACTGCTCCGGGATGCCGAACCGCCGTACGGGGACGTCGACTTCGGCGTCACCGAGCGCCAGCGCCACCGCGGCGCCGACGCCGGAGGCGCGGCTGTTGTCCTCCACGACGGCCACCAGGCGGTGTTCGGCGGCGAGGCCGGGCAGCGCCGGGTCGACGGGTTTGACCCAACGGGGGTCCACCACCGTGCAGTTGATGCCCCGGGCTTCGAGGAGCTCGGCGGCCTGGAGGCAGACGGGCGCCATCACGCCCACCGCGACGAGCAGTACCTCGGGGGTCTCCGAGCCCCGGTGCAGGACGTCGAGGCCGCCCACACGGTCGATCGCCGGGATCTCCGGTCCGACCGACTCCTTCGGGAAGCGGACCAGGGTAGGCGCGTCGTCGACCGCGACCGCTTCCCGTAGCTGGGCCCGGAGTTGGTCGGCATCACGCGGGGCGGCGATCCGCAGGCCGGGCACGACCTGGAGGATGGACATGTCCCACATACCGTTGTGTGACGCACCGTCAACTCCCGTCACCCCGGCGCGGTCCAGGACGAACGTCACCCCGCAGCGGTGCAACGCCACGTCCATCAGGAGTTGGTCGAAGGCACGGTTGAGGAAGGTGGCGTAGACGGCGACGACGGGATGCAGACCGCCGGTCGCGAGGCCCGCCGCCGAGACGGCCGCGTGCTGCTCGGCGATGCCGACGTCCCACACCCGGTCCGGGAACCTCGCGGCGAACTTGCCGAGGCCGACCGGGTGCAGCATGGCCGCCGTGATGGCCACGACGTCATCCCGCTCCTCCCCGATGCGCAGGATCTCGTCGCCGAACACACTGGTCCAGGAAGGGCCGTTGGAGGGTACGAGGGGTGCGCAGGTGAGCGGGTCCATCACGCCGACGGTGTGGAAGTGGTCCTCCTCGTGGGCGAGGGCGGGTTCGTAGCCGCGGCCCTTCTCCGTGAGGCAGTGGACGAGGACCGGGCCGTGGAAGCGTTTCGCGCGGCGCAGTGCCGACTCGACGGCGCCGATGTCGTGTCCGTCGATCGGGCCGACGTACTTGAGGCCCAGGTCCTCGAACATGCCCTGCGGGGCGAACGCGTCCTTGAAGCCCTTCTTCGCGCCGTGCAGCGACTCGTAGATCGTGTTGCCGACGACCGGGGTGCGCAGCAGGACACTCTTGCCCCAGGCGAGGACCTGCTCGTAGCTGTCGGTCGTGCGCAGGGTGGCCAGGTGGTTGGCGAGGCCGCCGATGGTGGGCGAGTAGGAGCGTTCGTTGTCGTTGACGACGATGATCAGCGGCCGGTCCTTCGCGGCGGCGATGTTGTTGAGCGCCTCCCACGCCATGCCGCCGGTGAGCGCGCCGTCGCCGATGACCGCGACGACATGACCCTTCTCGCCCTGCACCTGGCGGGCCTTGGCGAGTCCGTCGGCCCAGCCGAGCGCGGTGGAGGCGTGGCTGTTCTCGATGACGTCGTGCTCGGACTCCTCGCGCGAGGGGTAGCCGGACAGGCCACCCTTGCTGCGCAGCTTCGAGAAATCCTGACGACCCGTCAGGATCTTGTGTACGTAGCTCTGGTGGCCGGTGTCCCAGAGGATGCGGTCAGTTGGAGACTCGAAGACCCGGTGGAGGGCGATGGTCAGTTCCACCACGCCCAGGTTGGGCCCGAGGTGTCCGCCGGTCCTGGCCACCGCATGGACCAGGAACTCCCTTATTTCTTCGGACAGTTCGCCGAGTTCCGCCTCGGACAGCGACTTCAGGTCGCGTGGTTGCCGGATGCTCTCCAGGATCGTCACGTCGGGCCCCCTTCGGTCCGTGCTGTTTCAGCTCACGGTGACGGCCGGCTCCCCCGCCGCGACGCCGTCCTGCTCCATCTGTTCGGCGATCTTCATCGCCTCCTCGATGAGGGTCTCCACGATCTTCGACTCGGGCACGGTCTTGATGACCTCGCCCTTGACGAAGATCTGACCCTTGCCGTTGCCGGAGGCGACTCCCAGGTCCGCCTCCCGCGCCTCACCGGGTCCGTTGACGACGCAGCCCATGACCGCGACGCGCAACGGCACCTCCATGCCTTCCAGGCCCGCCGTGACCTCGTCGGCGAGCTTGTAGACGTCCACCTGGGCACGCCCGCAGGACGGGCACGACACGATCTCCAGCCGCCGGGGCTTGAGGTTCAGCGACTCCAGGATCTGGAGGCCGACCTTGACCTCCTCCACCGGCGGGGCGGACAGCGACACCCGGATCGTGTCGCCGATGCCCTCGCTGAGCAGTGCCCCGAAGGCGACCGCCGACTTGATCGTGCCCTGGAAGGCGGGACCGGCCTCGGTGACCCCGAGGTGCAGCGGATAGTCGCTCTGCGCGGCCAGCTGCCGGTAGGCGTTGACCATGATGACCGGGTCGTTGTGCTTCACCGAGATCTTGATGTCGCGGAAGCCGTGCTCCTCGAAGAGCGACGCCTCCCACAGGGCCGACTCGACGAGCGCCTCGGGCGTCGCCTTGCCGTACTTCTGGAGCAGACGACGGTCCAGGGAACCGGCGTTGACCCCGATCCGGATCGGCGTGCCGTGGTCCTTGGCGGCCCGCGCGATCTCCTTGACCTTGTCGTCGAACTGCTTGATGTTGCCGGGATTGACGCGAACCGCCGCGCAGCCGGCCTCGATTGCGGCGAACACGTACTTGGGCTGGAAGTGGATGTCCGCGATCACCGGGATCTGCGACTTGCGCGCGATGGTCGCCAGCGCGTCCGCGTCGTCCTGCGTGGGGCAGGCGACGCGGACGATCTGGCAGCCGGACGCGGTGAGTTCGGCGATCTGCTGGAGGGTGGCGCCGATGTCCGACGTACGGGTCGTGGTCATCGACTGGACCGAGACGGGGGCCCCGCCCCCGACCGCCACCGATCCGACCTCGATGCGTCGCGACACACGTCGCTCGGCGATCGGCCGGACCGGCATCTCGGGGACGCCCAGGGATACGGCGGTCATGACGTCAGTCGCGGTTTCCGGCGACGGTCTCGCGCATGGCCCGCAGGGACTCCTTGAGGGAACCCATGGTGGCGAGGACGGCGGTGGGCTCGTAGCCGCAGTGCGCCATGCAGTTGGCGCAGCGCGGGTCCTTGCCGCGGCCGTACTTGTCCCAGTCGGTCTCCTCGATCAGCTCCCGGTACGTCGGGACGTACCCGTCGCTCATCAGGTAGCAGGGGCGCTGCCAGCCGAAGAGCGAGTAGTTCGGGATCGCCCAGGCCGTGCACGGGAAGTCGACCTTGCCCTCCAGGAAGTCCAGGAAGAGCGGGGAGTGGTTGAGCCGCCACTTGCGCCGGTTGCCGCCCGCGAAGGCCTTCTTGAACAACTCGCGGGTCTGTTCCACGCCCAGGAAGTGCTCCTGGTCGGGCGCCTTCTCGTAGGCGTAGGCGGGCGAGATCATCATCTCGTCGACCTTGAGGTCGTCGTTGAGGAAGTTGAGCACCTCGATGATGGTCTGCGGGGTGTCGGTGTTGAAGAAGGTCGAGTTGGTGGTGACCCGGAAGCCGCGTTTCTTCGCCTCCTTGATCGCCTCGACGGCCTCGTCGAACACGCCCTCCTTCGCCACGGACTCGTCGTGCCGCTCGCGCAGCCCGTCGATGTGCACCGCGAAGGCGAAGTACGGGGAGGGCTTGAACTTGTCCATCTTCTTGCGCAGCAACATGGCGTTGGTGCAGAGGAAGACGTACTTCCTCTTCGCCACCAACTGCCGCACGATCTCGTCGATCTGAGGGTGCATCAGCGGCTCACCGCCGGCGATGGACACCATCGGCGCACCGGACTCCAGCACCGCCCCGACGGCCTGGGCCACCGGCATGCGCTGCTTGAGCACCCCGGCGGGGTGCTGGATCTTGCCGCAGCCCTCGCACGCGAGGTTGCACGCGAAGAGGGGTTCAAGCTCCACGATCAACGGGAACTTGTCCCGCTTGCGGATCTTCTGTTCGGCCAAGTATGTAGCGACCTTGATGGTCTGGCGCAGCGGCATGGCCATCTGGCTCACCTCCGAGGGAGCAGCAAAGAACGGTGCCATTCGAAAAAAGCGGGAAGAACGGAACGAAGAACGCGGAAAGCCGATATTCCACCGCGCACCGTGCCGATCCGGACGAGTTCATGTTCAGGAGCGTCCACGACCACCCGTACGGCCGCAACCGGGCGCGCGCCCGTACGCACGGCGCTCAGCAGCGTGGCCGCCGACTCCATGTCGACCGCGATCGCGCCGGTCGCGAGCAGATCCGACCGTTCCTGACCGCGGACGATGTGATCGGAGCCGGTCAGCGGGCCGGTGTGGACGGTGCGTCCGGGCAGGGCCCGCACCAGTTCCTTGACGAGCAGCTCGGTACCGACGCACGGAACGGTTCCGCGCGCCTGTCTGGTCTCCTCGGCGACCACGAGGTCACCGGGATGCATACCGGGGGCCAGGCCGGCGCAGAAGCCCGTGGCCAGTACGGCGGCCCCGTCCAGCGCCGGATCGGCGAGGCGCCGCGTGACGGCCTCCTCGGCCGCCTGGGGCCCCATCCCCGTCCTGAGGAAGGTGACCGGCCCGTCGGCGCCGGAGCGATCGCCCGCGCGCAGGGCGAGGTGCTCGATGCCGAGCGCGCAGGCGATCAACAGCGGCGGTCCGGCGGGCTGTGTGCTCATCAGCCCCCCTTGGTCGGAGAGAACGGCGTCTGAGAGAACGGTTCTCCGTGCACGAAGCGCCCGAGCGCGGTGAGCGGGAACACCTGCCGGTAGAGGTGGTAGTTGATGGAGAAGTCCCACGGGAAGCCCGTTCCCGTGAAGTAGGGCTCGTCCCAGGACCCGTCCTCCCGCTGGGTCGTCGCGAGCCACTCGATGCCGCGCTCTACGGCCTTGGAGTCGCGCTCCCCCGCCGCGAGCAGGGCCATCAGGGCCCAGGCCGTCTGCGAGGCGGTGGAGGCGCCCCGGCCGCTCCATTCCTTGGCGTACTTGTAGGAGCGCAGGTCCTCGCCCCAGCCGCCGTCGTCGTTCTGTACCGTCTCCAGCCAGGTGACCGCGCGCCGGATCGCCGGGTGCGAGCCGGGGATCCCGGCCGCGGCGAGCGCGGGCACCACGGACCCTGTGCCGTATACGTAGTTGACGCCCCAGCGGCCGAACCACGAGCCGTCCGGCTCCTGTTCGGCGAGCAGCCACTCGATGCCGCGCCGGGTGCGCGGGTCGTGGGCGAGGCCCTCGACGGCGAGCATCTCGACGACGTGCGCGGTGACGTCCGCCGACGGCGGGTCGATGACCTCGCCGAAGTCGCAGAACGGCAGCCGGTTGGGGAAGGGGCTGGTGTTGTCGACGTCGAAGGCGCCCCAACCGCCGTTCTTGGACTGCATTCCGAGGTTCCAGCGGACCGCGCGTCCTGCGGCCCGGTCCAGGCGTTCCGGGTCGTGATGTCTGACCCGGCGCAGCGCGAGCACGACCTCGGCGGTGTCGTCGATGTCGGGGTAGTTGTCGTTGTGGAACTCGAACGCCCAGCCGCCCGGCGGCAGTTGGGGTCGCTTGACCGCCCAGTCGCCGGGGCGGACGATCTCCTCCCCGAGCATCCAGTCGGCCGCCTTGACCAGTTGGGGGTGGTCGGCGGGCACGCCCGCGTCGGCGAGCGCGATGGTGGCGAGGCAGGTGTCCCACACCGGGGACTGGCAGGCCTCGATCATCCGGGCCCCGTCCTCGCGCCAGACCGCGAACCGGTCCAGCGACTCAAGTCCCGCGCGCATCACGGGGTGTTCGAGGTCGTAGCCGAGCAGGTGCAGGGCGATCACCGAGTACACGGCCGGCGGCTGGATGCCGCCCCAGCAGCCGTCGTTCTCCTGCCGCTCGATGATCCAGCGCGCGGCCGATTTCATGGCCGCCCCGCGCAGCTTGCGCGGCGCGACCTTGCGGTAGAGGTGCAGCGCCTTGTCGAGCCGCTGGAAGGCGCCGTCCCAACTCGCCACCCGGGCAAGGGGCTTGACCGGGTTCGGGTTGTCCGCGTCGGTGTGCAGCTCGTCGAGCGGGAAGGGCGCTGGCCGTACCGGCCGCTTCGCGGAGACCACCGTCAGCGGCACGATGGTCTGGCGGGCCCAGCATCCGAAGTCGTAGATGTTGAGCGGCACCCAGGTGGGGAAGTACAGGAGTTCCGGCGGGAGTTCGGGCAGGTCGTCCCACTTCCACCAGCCGAACAGCGCGAGCCAGATCCGGGTGAAGACCCGGGCCGCGGCGATCCCGCCCCGCTCACGGACCCACGCGGACGCCTTCGCCATGTACGGGGCGTCCGGCGCGTCCCCGGCCAGCCGGAGGGCGACGTACGCCTCGATGGTGGTGGAGAGTTCACCGGGTCCGCCGTAGAAACTGGCCCAGGCGCCGTCCTCGCGCTGCTCGCCCCGGATGAAGAGTGCGGAGGCCTGGGTCGTCGACTCGTCGCGGATACCCAGGAACTGACGGAGCAGCAGATCCTCGGCGTCCATCGTGACGTTCGTCTCGAGGTCGCCCTTCCACCAGCCCTGGGCGTCCTGCTGCGAGAGGAGGAAGTCGGTGGCGCGTTGTACGGCGAGTACGGCGGCGTCGTGCACCCCGGCCGCCACGGGGGTGTTGATGTCGGTTTCGCTGGCCGCGGCAACCCGGGGCTGCATGGCCCCGGTGCTTCCGTCGGTCGTCGCTGTCATGGCTTCCCCTTCGTGCAGTGGCATGTCTCTGCTGTGGGTCCGCCGTCGGCCGGTACTCGTATCTCCGCAGCACCGGCCGGCGACTACGCGAGGGTTATTCGACCGATAGTGATCATCTCTTTCGTACGACGACGAAGTCGGCGAGCGCCGTGAACTGCGCCCGAACGCGGTCGGGCATGTCGATGGCGTCGAGGGCCTCGATGGCGATGGTGTGCTGACGGCGTGCCTCTTCGGCGGTCCACTCGCGGCCGCCGGCCTCCTCGATGAGCGCGGCGCGGGCCGCGAACTCCTCCTCGGAGAAGTTCTCGAAGTCGCTGCTCTTGGCGTCGGCGGCGAGGATCTCACCGAGCCGCTCGGAGGCGGGTCCGCCCGCCGCGAGCGCCGCCACCACGGGCAGGGACTTCTTGCGCTGGCGCAGATCGCTCCAGGTCTGCTTTCCGGTCGCCTCCGGGTCGCCCCAGATGCCGAGGAGGTCGTCGACGGCCTGGAACGCCAGGCCGAGGTGGTGGCCGTACTTCTCCAGGACGTCGGCGGTGCGGTCGTCCGCACCACCGAGCACGGCCCCGATGGAGGAGGCGCAGGCGAGCAGGGCGCCGGTCTTGTTGCCCTCCATCTCCAGGCACTCCTCGACGCTGACGCGGTCGCGGTGCTCGTAGGAGATGTCCTGCGCCTGGCCGTCGATGAGGGCGCGGGTCGCGGTGGTGAGGCGGCGGGTGGCGCGGCCGGCCTCGACGGTGCCGAGCTCCAGCAGCACCTCGTTGGCCAGCGCGAACAAAGCGTCGCCGACCAGGATGGCCTGGGAGGGGCCGTGCACCTTCCACACGGTGTCGCGGTGCCGGCGCTGCTCGTCGCCGTCCATCAGGTCGTCGTGCAGCAGCGAGAAGTTGTGGACCAGCTCGACGGCGACGGCGCCGGGGATGCCGGTCTCGGGCGAGGCGCCGGTGACCTCGGCGGAGAGCACGGCGAGCGCGGGGCGTACGGCCTTGCCTCCGTCGCCGGCCGCCGGGTTGCCCTCGGCGTCGATCCAGCCGAAGTGGTAGGCGGAAACGGTGTCCATGGGGGAAGCCAGCCGGTCCACGGCCGCCCGCAGTACCGGTGTGGCAAGGGTCCGGCCGCGCTCCAGGAGCGCGGACACGTCCACCGCGTCGGCAGCCGTCTCGGCCGGGGGCACAGTGGGCACAGTCTCTCCTCTTGTCGCGGTACCGAAGGTGCGGGGGTCGCCTGCCGCCTGCTGATCGAGCATCACGCCGCCTCCTCGAAGCCGAAGAGATGACGGGGGCGGGGCCGGCCCAGGGCGGTGAGTGCGGCGTCCGCCGCGCTCACCCCACTGCGGACCGCACTCTCCATGGTCGCGGGCCACCCTGTGGCGGTCCACGCTCCGGCCAGGTACAGGCCGGGGGCTTTGGTGCGGGCGCCGGGCCGCAGCCGTCCGACGCCGGGGGCGGGAGCGAACGTCGCCGTGCGCTCCCTGGTCACGAAGAAGTCCCTCACCTCGGCGCCGCGCGCGCCGGGCAGCAGCCGCTCCAGCTCGGGGAGGTAGCGCTCCCGCAGCTCGGCCACGGGCGCGTCGATCTCGTCGTGCACGGCGGACTGGGACAGCGCCAGGTACTGGCCGTCCTTCAGCCCGGACGCGTCGGTCCGGTCGAACACCCACTGCACCGGGCTGCCCAGCGCCGCGAAGAACGGCCGGGTGAGCACCGTGCGGTCGTAGACGACATGGACGTTGAGGATCGGCGAGTAGTCGATCGCCAGCAGCCGCTCAGGGTCGTCGAGGGCGCCGTCGGGCAGCAGATCGTGGGCCTCGCGCTGCGGTACGGCGAGGACGACGGTGTCGGCCTCGATGGCCTCGCCGGGAACCTGAACGCTCCAACGCCCGTTTTCGTCAGTAGAGATGGAGGTGACGCGTGTACGGACTTCGGTGCGCACGCCCGCGGAGTCGAGCGCCTTGCGGGCGAGCCGGTCGTGCAGTTCACCCAGCGGGACGTGTGCCCAGCCGATGTCGGCCGCGCCCGGGTCGGAGAGCAGACCGGTCTTGAACACCATCGCGGCCAGCGCCAGCGAGGAATCGCCCGCGACCGCGTTGAGGGTGGCGACCCCCACCAGGTCCCACAGTGCCTCGACGGCACGCGCCGACTGACCGTGTTCGGTCAGCCAGCTGCCGAAGTTCTGGGCGTCCAGCGCGGGGTCGGCGAGGTCGAGCGCTTTGAGCGCGAGCGCGGCACGTCCTACTTTGGCGCGCTCCGCGAGCGAGAGATGCGGGTACGTCGCGAGGCTGCGCCCCAGATGCAGGGGCACCGGCAGCGGGTCGCGCCGCAGTCTGCCGAGCCGGCGCCCCTCGGGGCGGTTCGCGTCGAGTACCGGCACGTCGAGACGATCCTGCAGCGGAGCAAGCGCCGCGCCCTCGATGCGGTCGAGGAACCAGCGGTAGGCGGTGCAGCAGCGCAGATAGACGTGCTGGCCGTTGTCGACGGTGAGGTCGCCGCGCTGGAAGGAGAAGGCGAGCCCGCCCAGGCGCGGGCGGCCTTCGAGCAACGTCACGCGGACTCCGGCGTCGGCGAGCGCGAGCGCGGTGGTGATGCCGGCGAGCCCGCCGCCGATCACGACGGCATGCCGTCCGGCCGGTCCTGTCGCCGGCTCGGCGGGCAGCCCTTCGGGCCGCGTCCCGTCGCTCATCGTGCACTCCCCCCTGCGCGCCCGCCGCGGCGCTCCAACCAGCCACGGCAGACCGTTGCAGTCAGGGACGCCGCTTCGCACCGGAGGGTTGCGTGCCGCATTTCTCCGGCGCCATCGCCTTGGCCCACTTCGTCCATCAGGTGCGCCTCCTGAGGGTGCTCCGCGCGACATGCCGGGCGTCCAGGCCGGACAGGCCGCGCACCGCGACGTAGGCCTTCTCGCGGCCGGGCAGGGAGACGCGGCCGCGCAGGACGGCCTCCGGCTCGCGCTCGATGCGGTCCAGCAGACGGCGGTAGATGCCGGCCATGGCGGCGACGCAGGCGCCGCTGCGGCGGTCGAGCATGGGCAGCAGCCGGTAGCCCTCGGCGAAAAGAGTGCGGGCCCGGCGCACCTCGAAGTGCACGAGACCCGCGAAGTCGGAACCCTCCGGCGGCGTCGGCCCGTTGAACCCGGCCGAGCAGCCGAATTTCGCGAGGTCGTCGGCGGGCAGATAGGTACGGCCGTCCTCGGCGTCCTCGCGGACGTCCCGCAGGATGTTGGTGAGCTGGAGCGCGAGCCCCAGCGTGTCGGCGTACTCCGAGGCGCGCTCGACTCCGCGCGCCCCCGGCTCGGTGCCGAACACGCCGAGCGAGAGCCGTCCGATCGCGCCCGCGACACACCGGCAGTAGACCTTCAGGTCGTCCCAGGTCTCGTAGGTCTCGCCCTGTACGTCCTTCAGGACGCCGTCGATCAGCTCGTCCAGGCCGTCGAGCGGGACCGGAAAGGCCTCCGCCGTGTGGGCGAGGGCGACCGCGACCGGGTCGGTGTCGTCCTCCTCGACCTTGCCTTCGCGAACCCGGGTGAGCAGCGCCCGGGTGTCCTCCAGACGCGCCGACTTGACCTCGGTCGGCAGTGTGCCGTCGCCGATGTCGTCGACGCGTCGGGAGAACGCGTACAGCGCCGACATGGCGCGGCGCTTGGGCGTAGGCAGCAGTCTGATGCCGTACGCGAAGTTACGTGCCTGCTGACCGGTGACGGCCTCGCAGTAGCTGTAGGCGGCGAGTACCGGTGCGGACATGTGCGGTGCAGACTCCACGCTGCGGATCACCCCTCTCCTCGCAGAGTCACGCCCACCTCACGCAGCAACTGGATCTTGCCGGGTTTGGGCGGGCCGGGAAGTACGTCGTATTCAGCGGCGACGATCGCTCGGATCGCCGCCCTTCCCCCCGCCACGAACCCCGCGAGCAGCAGCCTCAACCTGCCGTGGACGCTACCCACCAGGGGGGCGCCTTCATTCAGGAGATCGCGGGCGCGTTCTGCTTCGTATGCAACCAGCGCGCGCACCGATGCGCCCGCGGAGGGCGTGGCGAGATCCGCTTCCTGGACGTGAAAGCGCTTCATGTCCTGGGCGGGCAGGTAGATGCGGTCGCGGCCGAGGTCCTCGGCGACGTCCTGCAGGTGTTCGACGATCTGAAGTGCGGTACAGATCGCGTCGGAGTGCCGGACCCGCTCGGGGGTCTCGGTGCCGGTGACGCCGAGAACCAGGCGGCCGACCGGGTTCGCGGACAGTTCGCAGTAGGCGACGAGATCGTCGTAGGTCTCGTAGCGCGTGACGAGCTGGTCCTGGCGGTTCGCGGCGATCAGGCCGAGGAAGGGCTCGGGGGTCAGCGCGCACCGGCGGACGGTCGGCTGAAGGCGGCGCAGCAGCGGGTGGCTCGGAGTGCCGTCGAAGACGCGGTGCAGGTCGGCCTCGAAGGCGTCGAGGAGGAGCAGGCGGTCCTCGGCGTCCTCCGGTGACACGCCGAGGAGGCGGGCGTCGGCGCCGCCGGGGGCCAGATCGCCGTCTCCGATGTCGTCGACGAGGCGGGCGAATCCGTACACCGCCATGAGATCGGTGCGCCAGGCCCTGGGCAGGAAGAAAGGCGCCACGGGGAAGTTCTCACCCGCGGCCTTGTCGAGTGTGCCGCGCTCCGGATCACCGGTGGCGGCGGAGCCGGTTCCCGTCACCGCTCACTGCCAGGGGCGGGGACGGCGCATGCTTCGGTGAGCTGGGGAGTTTCCGTAGCCATTGCCGTCACATCTCCCGTTCTACACTGCCGACCCAATACACACTATTTCGGACACGCCGCCCAGTCGTCCGCACGGTTAAACGCAGGCTTACCCGTAGAAGGGTGTCGCGCACTATCGCCCCACTTGCCGCTATTCGGCACCGGTACAGCTTACGTTGTACAACGCAGCGAGGTTCCTCGGGGTGTCCTGCACATCACAACAACACACCGATTGGCGTCAAGATTCCTTGGGCCGGGCCGAGTTGACGTTTCCTTTGCAGACGCGGAGCCCCGCCGGAACAGTTCCGGCGGGGCCCGGGGAAGCGTTCTGGGCTTTTGCGCCCGTATGCGAGTGGACTACTTGCCCGTGAACTTCTCGTACTCCTTGAGGACCTCGTCGGTCGGGCCGTCCATCCGGAGTTCGCCGCGTTCCAGCCACAGCACGCGGTCGCAGGTGTCGCGGATCGACTTGTTGTTGTGACTGACGAGAAACACCGTGCCCGCGGACTTGCGCAGTTCGCGGATGCGCTCCTCGGAGCGGACCTGGAACTTGCGGTCGCCGGTGGCCAGCGCCTCGTCGATCATCAGGACATCGTGGTCCTTGGCGGCGGCGATGGAGAAGCGCAGCCGGGCCGCCATGCCGGAGGAGTAGGTGCGCATCGGGAGGGTGATGAAGTCGCCCTTCTCGTTGATGCCGGAGAAGTCGACGATCTCCTGGTAGCGCTCCCTGACCTGCTCGCGGGACATGCCCATGGCGAGCCCGCCCAGGATGACGTTGCGCTCGCCGGTGAGGTCGTTCATCAGGGCCGCGTTCACGCCCAGCAGCGAGGGCTGGCCGTTGGTGTAGACCCGGCCCTTCTCGGCCGGGAGGAGGCCGGCGATGGCGCGCAGCAGGGTCGACTTGCCGGAGCCGTTCGAGCCGATCAGGCCGACGGCCTCGCCGCGGTAGGCGACGAAGGAGACGCCCTTGACGGCGTGCACCTTGCGCACCCCGCGCTCCTCGCCGCGCTTGACTATGCGGCTGAGGGCGGAGGTGGCGCTCCCCTTGCCGGTCTTGGCGCCGTGCACCCGGTAGACGATGTGCAGTTCGTCCGCGATGACGGTGGGGACCAGGTCCCTCGGGGTCTGCTCCAGGTTCTGCTCAGCCACGGCCGTACCTCTCCTCCGCCTGCCAGAAGTACACGAAGCCGCCGACGAACAGGACCACGGCCCAGAAGGCGGCGATGGCCCACACGTGCGGCGGCAGGTTCGACGCGCCGTAGCCGTCGATGATCGCGAAGCGCATCAGGTCCATGTAGACGGCGGCCGGGTTCACCTGCAGCAGGCGGACGAACACCTCGGAGCGGCCCTCCATCATCGTGCTGATGGAGAACATGACGCCCGACGCGTACATCCAGGTGCGCAGCATGAACGGCATCAGCTGGGCGAGGTCCGGGGTCTTGGCGCCCATCCGCGCCACGATCAGCGCGAGCCCGGTGTTGAAGAGGAACTGGAGCACCAGGATCGGGACGATCAGCAGCCAGGACAGGCTGGGGTAGCTGCCGAAGCCGACGACGATGATGAACAGCACGATCATCGAGAACAGCAGCTGCTGGAGCTGCTGGAGCGCGAAGGAGATCGGCAGCGAGGCGCGCGGGAAGTGCAGCGCGCGCACCAGGCCGAGGTTGCCGGAGATCGCGCGGACGCCCGCCATGATCGAGCTCTGCGTGAAGGTGAAGACGAAGACGCCCGTGACCAGGAACGGGATGTACACGTCCCGGGACATGCCGCGGCTGGCCTTCAGGATGACGCCGAAGATGAAGAAGTACACGGCCGCGTTCAGCAGCGGTGTGGCCACCTGCCAGAGCTGGCCGAGCTTCGCCTGGCTGTACTGGGCCGTCAGCTTCGCCTGGGAGAAGGCCAGGATGAAGTGCCGGCGTCCCCACAACTGGCGGATGTACTCGGCGAGTCCGGGACGGGCACCGCTCACCGTCAGCCCGTACTTGGCGGACAGCTGCGCCGCCGTGAGGCCTTCGTCGGGCGACGGACGCGGGCTCACCGCGACTCCGCCGTCATGCGTTGTCTCACTCAAGGGTGGATGCCTTCATTTTCGGATTCGTCTTACGACTGTCTTGCGTTCGTCTTACGGAATTGTGCTACAGGAACTGACACGTATCCGCCGCCGGGTACGGTCCGAGGGGTCGTCCGCGCGTCCCGAGCTTGTCAGATGACCGGAGGACGGCCCAGTCGCGTCAGGCGCCACACCGTACGCCACCGCATGGGCCGGCGCGGTCCGCACGGAGTGGTCCAGCCCTCCTTGAAGCCGCCGAACCAGGCCTGCAGGGCCGGGCGCGAGGGCCGGCGCAGGAGGGTGAGCAGCAGCCATACCCCGAGGTAGACGGGGACGAGGGGCGCGGGGAGGTTGCGGCGGGCCAGCCAGACCCGGTTGCGGGCGACCATGCGGTGGTAGACCGCGTGCCGCGAGGGCGCGGTCGTCGGGTGGTACAGGACCATGTCGGACCGGTAGTCGATCATCCAGCCCGCGTCGAGGGCCCGCCAGGCGAGGTCGGTCTCCTCGTGGGCGTAGAAGAACTCGTCCGGGAGTCCGCCGACCTCGGCGAAGACCTTCGTGCGGACGGCGTTGGCGCCGCCGAGGAAGGTGGTGACCCGGGAGGAGCGCATCGGGTCGGAGGCCCGCAGCCGCGGGACGTGGCGGCGCTGGGTGACGCCGGTCTCCGGGTCGGCGATGCGGAAGCTGATGATGCCGAGTTCGGGGTCGGCGGCGAAGGCCTGCCGGCACAGCTCGGCGGTGTCGTGCTGGGCGAGGAGCCCGTCGTCGTCGAGGAACATCACTATGTCGACATCGCGACCGCCCGGCCCGAAGGCGTCCAGGCCGATGTTGCGGCCACCGGGGATGCCCAGGTTCTCGGGCAGTTCGACGGTCCGGACGCCCGCGGGGACGTCCGGGACGGGCGAGCCGTTGCCGACGACGACCGCCTCGACCCGGTCGCCGTCCTGCTTGGCGACCGAGTCGAGCAACGCCCGCAGTTCGTCGGGGCGGTTGCCCATGGTGATGATCACCGCGCCGACCTTCATGCCGTTCACTTCAGCCTGCTCGACGCGAGGATCGACACCAGGTGCAGCAGGGTCTGGAGCAGCGCGATGCCGGCCAGTACGGCGACGCCGAGCCGTGAGTAGACCAGGTCGCCGCGCATCTGGTCCACGATCGCCAGGACCAGGATCAGCAGGGTCGCCTCGATGCCGAGGATCAGCCGGTGGAACTTGAAGGCGGCGGCGGCCCGACGGGCCAGCGCCATCCCGGAGGAGCGCATCTCGGCGGCGGACTCCTGGACCGGTGCCTTGCCGGTCTGGTGGCGGGCGACGCCGACCAGGTCGGTCTCGGCCTTGATCAGGATCGCGCCGAGCGCGGCCAGCGTCCCGAGGAACGCCCACAGCCAGTCGATGCGGCCGCTGCCGAACAGGTCGGCGGCGCGCAGCCCGAAGCCGACGAGCACGGCGGCGTCGGTGAGATAGGCGCCCACCCGGTCGAGGTAGACCCCGGCGAGGGAGTACTGCTTGCGCCAGCGGGCGATCTCGCCGTCGACGCAGTCCAGCAGCAGGTACATCTGGACGCACACCACGCCGAGCACGGCGCCCGTGATCCCCGGCACCAGCAGCGCCGGGGCCGCGAGCACCCCGAAGACGGTCATCAGGTACGTGAGCTGGTTGGGCGAGACCCTGGTGTTCACCAGGTAGCGGTCCACCCGCAGGGACACCTCACGCATGTAGAGGCGTCCCATCCAGTGCTCACCGCTGCGCCGGTCCTTCACCCCTGCGGGGTGGACGACGGGACGGAGTTCAGCTACCGATGGCCTTGACATAGTCGGCGTAGATGTCCTTGATCTGGTCGGTTTTCAGGTCGAGGTGTTCGAGGATGGTGTAGCGGCCGGGGCGGGTCTCCGGAGCGAACTCCACGGCGCGGACGAACTCGTCCACGGTGAAGCCGATCTCCTCCGGCAGCACGGGCAGTCCGTGCCGGCGCAGTACCTCGGCCATGTAGGCCGATTCCTCGTGGGCTCCGCGCAGGTACATCGCGAAGGCCGCGCCCAGTCCGCACTGCTCGCCGTGGGCGGCGGCGCGTTTGGGGAAGAGCAGGTCGAAGGCGTGATTGATCTCGTGGCAGGCGCCGGAGGACGGGCGGGAGTCGCCCGACACCGACATGGCGATACCGCTGAGGACGAGCGCCTCGGCGAGCACCTGGAGGAAGGCGTTGTCGCCGACCCCGCCCGGGTGCCGCAGCACGGCCTCGCCGGCCTGACGGGCCATGGCCGCGGCGAGACCGTCGATCTTCTCGCCCTTGACGCGGTTGGCGAGCTCCCAGTCCGCGATCGCGGAGATGTTGGAGATCGCGTCCCCGATGCCCGCCCGCACGAAGCGGACCGGTGCCTCGCGGATGACGTCCAGGTCGATGACGACGGCGATCGGGTTCGGCACGCCGTAGGAGCCGCGGCCCGCGTCGTTGTCGAGGGTGGCGACCGGTGAGCACAGGCCGTCGTGCGCGAGGTTCGTCGGTACGGCGACCAGGGGCAGGCCGATGCGTGCCGCGGCGAACTTGGCGCAGTCGATGATCTTGCCGCCGCCGAGGCCCACGACCGCGTCGTAGTGACCGGCCTTCATGTCGCCGGCCAGCTGGATCGCGTCGTCGAGGGTGCCGCCGCCGACCTCGTACCAGGTGGCACCGGGCAGGCTCGGCTCCAGGCGGGCGCGCAGCCGGGCGCCGGAGCCGCCGCTGACCGCGACCGCGAGCCGGCCGGAGTGCGAGATCCGCTGGTCGGCGAGGACACCGGCCAGGTCGTCGAGGGCACCCGGGCGGATGTCCACGACGACGGGCGAGGGAATCAGCCGGGTCAGTACAGGCACGCGATCTCACGCCCCTTGGCCAGATCGTCGTGGTTGTCGATCTCGACCCACTTGATGTCGCCGATCGGGGCCACGTCGATCCGGAAGCCGCGGTTCACGAGCTCCTGGTAGCCGTGCTCGTAGAACTGCTGGGGGTCGGTCTCCCACACCGTCTTGAGCGCGTCGGCCAGCTCGGACATGGCGTCGCCCTCGATGAGGGTGACGCCGATGTACTCGCCGGTCGCCTCGGCGGGGTCCATCAGCTTGGTGATCTTCGTCATGCCCCTGGCGGGGTCGACGACGACCTTCATCTCCTCGTCGGCAAGGGACTTGACGGTGTCGAGGGCGAGGATGATCCGCTTGCCCTCGCCGCGCGCCGCGAGCAGCGTGCGCTCGACGGAGACCGGGTGGACGGTGTCGCCGTTGGCGAGGATCACGCCGTCCTTGAGGGCGTCACGTCCGCACCACAGGGAGTAGGCGTTGTTCCACTCCTCGGCCTTGTCGTTGTCGATGAGGGTGAGCTTGAGGCCGTACTTCGCCTCAAGGGCCGCCTTGCGCTCGTACACGGCTTCCTTGCGGTAGCCGACGATGATCGCGACCTCGGCCAGACCGATCTCGGCGAAGTTGCCGAGGGTGAGGTCCAGGACCGTCGGTTCGCCCTCTATGCCCGCGGGCCCCACCGGCACCAGCGCCTTGGGAAGGCTGTCGGTGTAGGGGCGCAGACGCCGTCCGGCGCCGGCCGCCAGCACGAGGCCGATCATGCGGGTTCTCCTTCATCGTGTACGGCGGGTGCCCCTGCGGACACCCAGAAGCGGATGCTCTCGACGAGCACCAGCAGGGCCACTGCCACGGCGAGGACCGTGAGCGCGACCGGGAACTGCGACGCGGTGAGCGCGGCGGCGAGAACGGTGACGAGCAGCGTCCGCCCTTCGTGCCCCCCGATGGCGCGCACCAGCCAGGCCGGGGACGCCCCGGCGTTGCCGCGGATGCGGTACACCGTGTCGTAGTGATGGTAGGCGACGGCGGCCACCAGGCCGAAAGCCGCCGGAAGCGCTCCGTTTACCTCTGCTTCAGCCGCGAGGATCAGGACGGTGCAGTATTCCGCCGCCCGGAAGAGCGGAGGGACCAGCCAGTCGAGGGCGCCCTTGAGGGGGCGGGACAGGGCCTGGCCGGCGGCGATCGCGTAGACGAAGGCGCCCGCCACGGGGGCCCAGGCGGCCCCGGAGAAGAGGGTCGCCACGAGAACCGCCGTACCGGCGAGCGCGATCAGGAACGGTGCGCCGAGGCGGGCGGGGCTCACGCGGGCCACGAACGACGCGATCGGCCCGTTGTCCGCGAGGTCCGCCAGTGCCCGCGCCGCCCGGTCCGTCCGGGTCGCCTTGCGGGTCAGCGAGCGCAGCACCCGGCCCGCCGTCGTGTACGTCGCCGCGAAGGCGCAGCCGACGAGGAGGACGTAGAAGGTGATCCGGGGGGTGGTCACGGCCGTGAGGACGGCGATCATCGCCCATCGTTCGCCGATGGGCAGCACTATCATCCGGCGCACCCAGACCGTCCAGCCGACGCTGTCGAGCTTGTCGGAGAGGGCGGCGGTGGGGCTGGTGTTGGCGGTGGCGTCGTGGTTGGCCTCGTTGAAGGAGAAGTCCACGACGTGCCGGCAGGTCTGCAGGATCATCGCGCCGAGCGCGAGCGCCCACACGTCGTCGCCGCCGCGGGCCGCTCCCAGCGCGAGGCCGGCGTAGTAGGCGTACTCCTTGGCGCGGTCGAAGGTGGCGTCGAGCCAGGCGCCGAGCGTGGAGTACTTCAGGGCGTAGCGGGCGATCTGTCCGTCGACGCAGTCGAGGACGAAGGAGAAGAGGAGCAGCACGCCGGCCGCGACGAATCCGACGCGGGTGCCGGTGGCCGCGCAGCCCGCCGCGACGATCGCGGTGAGCAGGGAGGCGGTGGTGACCTGGTTCGGGGTGAGGCCGCGACGGGCGCACCAGCGCGCGATGTAGCGGGAGTACGGGCTGATGAAGTGGGTGGTGAAGAAGCCGTCGCGGGACTTCACGGCCGACTTCAGGCGTACGGCCTCGTCGTCGACGGCGGCGACGGCCTGGCGTGCCTCGTTGCGGGTCTGCGGGTCGGTGGGGACGGTGGCGACGAGGCTGCCCAGTTCGGGGCGGTGCACGGCGCAGCCGTCGGCGTCGAGGGCGGTGACGACGCGGTCGGCGAGGTTGTCGAGGAGGGTCGTGCCGCCGCCGGCCGAGTGTTCGCGGGCGACCGCTCGGGTCAGCGCCTGGCGGCCGGCGGGCTGGGCAGTGACGGCGCCCGGTACCGCGGCGAGCGGGAAGCGGGGGTCGGTGAGGCCGAGGCGCAGGGCGTGCGGGTGGCCCACGAAGCGGGCGTCCACGACGGCGACGCGCTGGTCACCGGGGACCGCCGCGAGGAGCGTCTCCGCCTCGGTGGTGTCGGCGGCGGTCCGGACGTCGAAGCCGAGCGACCGCAGGTCGCCCTCGATCGACGATCCGGGGACCGGCTGACCGGTGAGGATGGCGGTCGGCAACCGAACTCACTCCCTGGGTCCGGCGCTCGGGCGCCGGTCATGTGCATGGTGGTGGCGCCCTTCGGGTGGCACCCGGGCGGCATGTCGGCAGAGGCTATCGGATGCTCTCAAGCCCGTGTTCACCGGCCGTTCATGGGCTGATCAACAGGGTCTGAGGCGCCTCCGCCGAGATCATCATCGGGGATTCGGGCCCCGGCCGACAAACCGCACCTGCCAGACCGGGCATCACGGGACATTGCGGAGGCGTACTCCGTGTCGGCATAGGGTCAATGCCCATGACGTGGCTGATCACCGGCGGAGCCGGATACATCGGGGCCCATGTGGCACGGGCGATGGCGGACGCCGGGGAGCGTGTCGTCGCCCTCGACGACCTCTCGGCGGGAAACCCCGCGCGCCTCCCGGCGGACGTCCCGCTCGTCAACGGCTCCTCACTCGACGGTGACCTGCTGAAGCGGGTGTTCGCCGAGCACGGGGTGACCGGGGTCGTGCATCTCGCGGCGCGCAAGCAGGTCGCCGAGTCCGTGGCGCGGCCGACGTACTACTACCGGGAGAACGTCGGCGGCCTCGCGACCCTCCTGGACGCGGTCGCCGGCGCGGGCATCGAACGGTTCGTGTTCTCGTCCTCGGCTGCGGTCTACGGCGACCCGGGCGTCGACCTGATCACCGAGGACACCCCGTGTGCGCCGGTGAACCCGTACGGCGAGACCAAGCTCACCGGCGAGTGGCTGGTCCGGGCGGTGGGCGCGGCGCACGGCATCGACACCGTGTGCCTGCGCTACTTCAACGTGGCGGGCGCCGCCGCGCCGGAACTGGCCGACACCGGGGTCTTCAACATCGTCCCCATGGTCTTCGACCGGCTCACCCGCGACGAGGCCCCGCGGATCTTCGGCGACGACTATCCGACGCCGGACGGCACCTGTATCCGCGACTACATCCATGTCGCGGACCTGGCCGAGGCGCACCTGTCGGCGGCCCGGCGGCTGTCCGACGGCGGCGCGAGCGGCGATCTGACGGTCAACATCGGCCGTGGGGAGGGGGTTTCGGTGCGCGAGCTGGTCACGGTGATCGGCGAGGTCACCGGGGACCGGCGGCCGGCCGTCGTCGAGGGGCGGCGTCCCGGGGACGCGCCGCGCGCGGTCGCCTCCGCCGAGCGGGCCGCCGTGGAGCTGGGGTGGACGGCTCGGCGCGGGGTGCGGGAGATGGTGGACTCGGCGTGGCAGGGGTGGCGGCTGCACCACTCCAGGTGAACTTAGGCTGCCCTGACCTGCGATTTGTTTGCGCAGGTCAGGGCACATGACAACGGTGTTCAGTGCCGCGTTGCCCGATACCCCCCACCCGTAGTTCACTGGGGTTCCGGGCAGTCATCAGGAGGGCGGCGTTTCATGGGGGCAGGGCACGACCACGGGCACTCGCACGGCGCTCCCGTCACCGGTACGGCGACGGCCGCGTACCGGGGCAGGCTGCGGGTCGCGCTGGGGATCACGATCACCGTGATGGTGGTCGAGGTCGTCGGCGGACTGCTCGCGGACTCCCTCGCGCTCATCGCGGACGCGGCCCACATGGCGACGGACGCGCTGGGCCTCGGCATGGCGCTGCTCGCGATCAGCTTCGCGAACCGCCCCGCGACCGGCAACCGCACCTTCGGCTACGCCCGCGGGGAGATCCTCGCCGCGCTCGCCAACTGTCTGCTGCTGCTCGGCGTCGGCGGGTACGTCCTGTACGAGGCGATCCAGCGGTTCGTCACGCCGGCCGACACCGAGGGCGGGCTGACCATCGTGTTCGGCCTGATCGGCCTGGTCGCGAACATGATCTCCCTCACGCTGCTGGTGCGCGGCCAGAAGGACAGCCTGAACGTGCGCGGCGCGTTCCTGGAGGTGGCCGCGGACGCGCTGGGCTCCCTGGCGGTGATCATCGCGGCCGTGGTGATCCTGACCACGGGCTGGCAGGCGGCCGACCCGATCGCCTCGCTCGCCATCGGCCTGATGATCGTGCCGCGCACGCTGAAGCTGCTGCGCGAGACCCTGGACGTGCTGCTGGAGTCGGCCCCCAAGGACGTCGACATGCAGGACGTGCGCGCCCACATCCTGGGCCTGGACGGGGTCGAGGACGTCCACGATCTGCACGCCTGGACGATCACCTCGGGCATGCCGGTGCTCTCCGCGCACGTGGTCGTCCGCACGGACGTGCTCAACGCCATCGGCAACGAGAAGATGCTCCACGAACTCCAGGGCTGCCTCGGCGACCACTTCGACGTCGAGCACTGCACCTTCCAGCTGGAGCCCCGCGGTCACGCGGAGCACGAGGCGAAGCTCTGTCACTGAGGACTGAGGACCGACGACTGACGGAAGCCGGGACGACTGACGGAAGCCGACGGAATCTGAGGGAAATCGACCAGGTCGGACGGAACGCAACCGTCCGGCGCACACTCATGTCCACACTCGCGCGACCCCACCCCCGGGCGGTTCCGCCGTCGCCGCGCCGGGCACGATGAACTGCCGGGAGTGCCGGATTCGTACGGCAGACTTGGCTCGTAGACCGAAGTGAAGGATGGGTATGCCGATCACACCTGCCACCGCGACGCACAGCTCGTCGAACGGCACCGCTGAAGCGATCTTGCTCGAACTGGTCGACGAGAACGGCGTGACGATCGGTACCGCGGAGAAGCTCGCCGCCCATCAGCCGCCGGGGCAGCTGCACCGCGCCTTCTCCGTCTTCCTCTTCGACGAGCAGGGCCGACTGCTGCTCCAGCAGCGGGCGCTCGGCAAGTACCACTCCCCCGGTGTGTGGTCCAACACCTGCTGCGGTCACCCCTACCCCGGCGAGGCGCCCTTCGCGGCGGCGGCCCGGCGGACGTACGAGGAGCTGGGGGTCTCCCCGTCGCTGCTCGCCGAGGCGGGCACGGTGCGCTACAACCACCCGGATCCGGACTCGGGCCTGGTGGAGCAGGAGTACAACCACCTCTTCGTCGGCATGGTGCAGTCGCCGCTGCGGCCGGACCCGGAGGAGGTGGGCACGACCGCGTTCGTGACCCCCGCCGAGCTGACGGAGCGGCACGCGAAGGACACCTTCTCGTCCTGGTTCATGACGGTGCTGGACGCGGCCCGTCCGGCGGTCAGGGAGCTGACGGGCCCGTCCGCGGGCTGGTGACCTCCTCGCCTACGGCACCTGCGCGGGCTTGAGCGGCAGGGCGGCCCAGATCACCTTGCCGCCGCTCGCCGTGTGCTCGACGTCGCAGACGCCACCCGCCTCCCGGGCCACCTCGCGCACCAGGAGCAGTCCCCGGCCGCCGGTCTCGTCGTGGTCGGCCACCAGGGCGGTCGGGCGGTAGGGGTGGTTGTCCTCGACGGACACCCGCACCCACTCGGCGCCGACGGCGACCTCCACGGCGAGGGTCGGCGACAGCAGCACCGCGTGCCGGACCACGTTGGTGACCAGCTCGGAGACGATCAGCAACAGCCCCTGCAGCAGCTCGTCCGAGAGGGGCACGCCCTGCCGGAAGAGCAGGTCCCGTACGGCGTGTCGCGCCTGCGGGACGGAGGCGTCGACGGCGGAGGCGGTGAACCGCCAGACTCCCTCGTACGGCAGCGGATCCGGCGGGGCGGGGGCGGGGAGGGGATCCGGGGGATCGTCCCTGCCGCCTTCTGGGCGGGGGCCTGACCCACGCCCGTGGTTCTCCATCGTCCGGTCGCCACCCTTGCGCTCGATTGTCACCACCCCACGAGTGTTGGCAACGACCCGCGCCACCCCGGACTACTGAACAGAAGTCAGCAGTTATCGGACGCTTTCCGATCGTTGCCGCACGGCCCGGTCGACAGTGGGATCGCCCCTGTTCCCCTTGTGCCGACTTCGCGAACACTTCGGCTTGTCCGTAGCATCCGGCGCATGGAGCCCCGCCTGCTGCACGGCGTCACCGACGCGGTCGCCACCGTCACCGTCCACCACCCCGGCAAGCGCAACGCGATGACCGCCGAGATGTGGCGCTCGCTGCCGCCGCTGCTCGACACCCTGGCCGCCGATCCGGGCGTACGGTCGCTCGTGCTGACCGGTGCGGGCGGGACGTTCTGTGCCGGGGCCGACATCTCGACGCTGCGGGAGTCGCCGGGTGAGGCGCAGGGACTCGCGGTACTCGCGGAGGAGGCGCTGGCCGCGTTCCCGAAGCCGACGCTGGCGGCGATCCGGGGTCATTGTGTGGGCGGCGGGGCGCAGTTGGCGGCGGCCTGCGATCTGCGGTTCGCGGAGGAGGGCGCGCTGTTCGGGGTGACTCCGGCGAAGCTCGGCATCATGTATCCGGCGTCCGCCACCCGGCGGTTGGTGTCGCTGGTGGGACCGGGGACCGCCAAGTACCTGCTGTTCTCCGGCGAGTTGATCGACGCGGAGCGGGCGCTGCGCACCGGTTTCGTCGACGAGCTGCTGCCCGAGGGCGAACTCACCAAGCGGGTCGCGGAGTTCACCCGGGTACTGGTCTCCCGCTCGCAGTTGACGCAGGCCGCAGCGAAGGAGTTCGCCAACGGCCGTACGAACAGGGACGGTTACTGGGCCGAGCAGATGCGCGGCAGCGGCGACACCGCGGAGGGCGTCACCGCGTTCCTGGAGCGCCGGGCACCGCACTTCACGTGGACTGCGTCAGGGGCTGCTTCTACTGATTCAGGATGAAGCGGCTGCTCGCGCGGAACTGGGCCTGGTTTTCCGGTCGGCGCAGGAATGCGGTCGTTTCCTCGCGCTGCGCACGATGGCCGCGATGACGGCACCCCGCCTTTCCCGCCCATCCGGCGCCCACCCCTGGAGCCCGTACCAACCAGTCGGTAACGTGACCGTCATGACTACTGCCGCCGTCGATCCCCGTGCCGGGCGCCGCTGCTACAACGCGCTCAACTCCCTGCACTCCACGCTCTACTTCTCGCCCGACCTGGGGAGGGAACTGACGGCCCTCGGGGTCAAGGACTCCCAGGCCATCAACTTCGCCGTGCGGGCGGCGGCGATGGGGCCGGTCGGTCCTGGCACGGTGACGGCGACCTTCTACAACTACAAGTACGACCTCGTGGCCCGGCATGTGCCCGCCGTGTGGGAGATCGTCTCCCCGGAGCAGGTCCTGCACGCACGCACGCGTGCCGTCGACGCGACCCTGCGGCGCCTGTTGGACGACGCCGTGGTGGAGTCGGAGGAGATGGCGGAGGCGGCGCGGCTGGCGCTGCGGGCCGCCGAGGCGTGTGCGCGCCCCGCCCGGCCGCTGTACGCCGCCCACGCCGATCTGCCGCTCCCCGAGGAGCCGCATCTCGCCTATTTCCACGCGGCCACGCTGCTGCGCGAGCACCGGGGTGACGGTCACCTGGCCGTCCTGATGTCCGCCGGGCTCGACGGCCTGGAGGCCGTGGTCACCCACACCGCGACCGGCAAGGGCATGACCCCGAAGTGGGTGTTCGGCACGCGCGGCTGGAACCAGGAGGAATGGGACGCCGCCTCGGGACGGCTCCAGGAGCGCGGGCTGCTCGACGGGGACGGCGAGCTGACGGAGGCGGGTGTCGCGCTGCGCGCCGAGATCGAGACGGAGACCGACCGGCTGGACCGGGCCCCGTACGAGCATCTGGGCGCCGAAGGGGTCGTACGTCTGACCGAACTGGGGACCGGGTTCGCGCGGCTCGCGCTCGCGGCCGGGGCGTTTCCGCGGGATCTGCTCGGGAAGCGGTAGCCGGCGGACCCGCAGGACAGCGCCCTGATCCCCGGTTGTCGGTGTCACCTGCCACAATTGCCGCGCAACCTCAGTGGAGAAGGCGGTACGGGCGTGACGACACCCCTCGTAGGGTCCATCGAAGGCAGGATCGCCGAGGAGCTCGGCGTACGGGAGCGGCAGGTGAAGGCTGCCGTCGAGCTGCTCGACGGCGGTTCGACGGTGCCCTTCATCGCCCGCTACCGCAAGGAAGCGACCGAGATGCTCGACGACGCGCAGCTGCGCACGCTCGAGGAACGGCTGCGCTATCTGCGGGAGTTGGAGGAGCGGCGGACCGCGATCCTCGAATCGGTGCGTGAGCAGGGCAAGCTCACCGAGGAGTTGGAGGCGCAGATCCGGGCCGCCGAGACCAAGGCGCGCCTTGAGGACATCTACCTGCCCTACAAGCCCAAGCGGCGGACGAAGGCCCAGATCGCGCGCGAGGCCGGCCTGGAGCCGCTCGCGGAGGGCCTGTTGGGCGACCCGTCCGTGGCACCGCTGGCCGCGGCCGCCGCGTTCGTCGACGCCGACAAGGGTGTCGCCGATCCGCAGGCCGCCCTCGACGGCGCCCGGGCGATCCTCACCGAGCGGTTCTCGGAGGACGCCGACCTGATCGGCGAGCTGCGCGAGCGGATGTGGGGGCGCGGGCGCCTCGCCGCGAAGGTGCGGGACGGCAAGGAGGAGGCGGGCGCCAAGTTCGCCGACTACTTCGACTTCTCGGAGCCGTTCACCGCACTGCCCTCGCACCGCATCCTCGCGATGCTGCGCGGCGAGAAGGAGGACGTCCTCGACCTCGTCCTGGAGCCCGAGGAGGACACCGAGGGGCCTTCCTCCTACGAGGGGATGGTCGCCCACCGCTTCCAGATCCTCGACCGGGGCCGTCCGGGCGACAAGTGGCTTCAGGACACGGTCCGTTGGGCCTGGCGCACCCGCATTCTCGTGCACCTCGGCATCGACCTGCGGCTGCGGCTGCGTACGGCGGCCGAGGACGAGGCGGTCAACGTCTTCGCCTCGAACCTGCGGGACCTGCTGCTCGCCGCACCGGCCGGCACCCGCTCGACGCTGGGCCTCGACCCCGGTTTCCGTACGGGTGTGAAGGTGGCCGTCGTCGACGCCACCGGCAAGGTCGTCGCCACGGACGTGATCTACCCGCACGTCCCGGCCAACAAGTGGGACGACGCCCTCGCCAAGCTGGCCCGCCTCTCCGCGCAGCACTCGGTCGAGCTGATCGCGATCGGCAACGGCACGGCGTCCCGCGAGACCGACAAGCTCGCCGGTGAACTCATCACCAAGCACCCGGAATTGAACCTCACCAAGGTGATGGTGTCCGAGGCCGGCGCGTCCGTGTACTCGGCGTCCGCGTTCGCCTCCGCGGAACTGCCCGACATGGACGTGTCGTTGCGCGGCGCCGTCTCCATCGCGCGCCGACTCCAGGACCCGCTCGCCGAGTTGGTGAAGATCGACCCCAAGTCGATCGGTGTCGGCCAGTACCAGCACGACCTGTCCGAGGTGAAGCTGTCCCGTTCGCTGGACGCGGTGGTCGAGGACTGTGTGAACGGCGTCGGTGTCGACGTCAACACGGCCTCCGCGCCGCTGCTTTCACGCGTCTCCGGCATCACCTCCGGCCTCGCGGAGAACATCGTGTCGCACCGCGACACCAACGGCCCGTTCAAGTCGCGCACGCAGCTGAAGAACGTGGCGCGGCTCGGCCCCAAGGCGTACGAGCAGTGCGCGGGCTTCCTGCGCATCCGGGGTGGCGACGACCCGCTCGACTCGTCCAGCGTGCACCCCGAGGCGTATCCGGTGGTGCGGCGGATGGTGAAGACGGCGGGCAGCGAGGTGGCCTCGCTGATCGGCAACACGTCCGTGCTGCGCTCGTTGAAGCCGACGGAGTTCGTGGACGAGACGTTCGGTCTGCCGACGGTGACCGACATCCTCAAGGAGCTGGAGAAGCCGGGGCGTGACCCGCGGCCCGCGTTCAAGACGGCCACGTTCAAGGACGGCGTCGAGAAGATCTCCGACCTCGCCTCCGGGATGGTTCTGGAGGGGGTCGTCACGAACGTCGCCGCGTTCGGGGCGTTCATCGACATCGGGGTCCACCAGGACGGTCTGGCACACGTCTCCGCCCTGTCGAAGACGTTCGTCAAGGACCCGCGCGATGTGGTGAAGCCGGGTGACATCGTCAAGGTGAAGGTCCTCGACGTGGACATCCCCCGGAAGCGGATCTCGTTGACGCTGCGGCTCGACGACGAGGCGGTGGCCTCCGGCGGGGAGCGGCGGCAGCAGGGTGGGGGCGGCGAGCGTCGGCAGCAGGGCGGGGGGCGTCCGCCGCAGCAACGTCAGCAGCGGCAGGGTGGCCAGGGCCAGGGTGGTGGATCGCGGCAGGCGGCTCCGCCGCCGGGGAACAGTGCGATGGCTGATGCTCTGCGGAAGGCGGGGTTGCTGGACCCGGGCAAGAAGGGCAAGCGCTGACGGCTTCGCCGGTCAGGTTGTGGGGAGCTGCGGGCCGGTGGGGGCCGGTCGCGCAGTTCCCCGCGCCCCTGGGGTGTGGAGGCTGGGCGGCAGAAATCGGTGGACGTGGATCGTCTCGCCGACAGACTGGGCGGATGATCTCACCGGACTTCAAAGCCGACCTGCGCGTCTTCCTTCAGGACTCCCGTGACGCACTGCTGTGGAAGCTCGACGGGCTGTCGGAGTACGACATCCGGCGGCCTATGACGCCGACCGGCACCAATCTGCTGGGGCTGGTCAAGCATCTTGCCGGGGCCGAGGCGTTCTACTTCGGGACGGTCTTCGGGCGACCGGTCGACGGGCCGGGGTTGTGGATCGCGGGGGACGCCGAGCCGAACGCGGATCTGTGGGCGACCCCGGACGAGACACGCGAGCAGATCGTCGGCGACTATCGGCGGATCTGCGGGCACTCGGACGCGACGATCGAGGCACTCCCCCTGGACGCGGTCGGCCGGATGCCCGGTGAAGAGGGCCACGAACTCACCCTGCACCGCACCCTCGTCCACATGACGTACGAGACATCCCGGCACGCCGGCCACGCCGACGTCGTACGGGAACTCATCGACGGGACGGTGGGGCAACGGGCCGGGGGCACCAACATGGCTCCGGGCAACGCGAGTTGGTGGGCGCAACACCGGGACCGGGTAGAGCAGGTCGCAAAAGAGGCCGAGCGCCTCAACTCCGGTGCGAACAACGCCCCTTAAGGGGCGCGGGGAACTGCGCGACCAGGCACAACGGACCCGCAGTGAACGAACGACCCAAACCTCACCGCTGCTCAGTCACCTTCCCGTCCGCCACCTCCAACCGCCGAGTCACCTGAACCGCATCCAACATCCGCCGATCATGAGTGACCAACAGCAGCGTGCCCTCGTAGGCGTCCAGCGCCGACTCCAGTTGCTCGATGGCAGGCAGGTCAAGGTGGTTCGTAGGCTCGTCCAGGACGAGGAGATTCACCCCGCGCCCCTGAAGCAGCGCCAGTGCGGAACGGGTCCGCTCCCCCGGTGACAGCGTCCCCGCCGGCCTCATCACGTGGTGAGCCTTCAGCCCGAACTTGGCCAGCAGCGTGCGGACTTCGGCCGGCTCCGTGTCCGGCACGGCCGCGCAGAACGCGTCGAGCAGGGACTCCGTACCGTGGAACAGCTGCCGGGCCTGGTCGACCTCGCCCACCAGGACACCCGAGCCGAGCGCCGCATGCCCCGCGTCCAACGGGATACGCCCGAGCAGCGCGCCGAGCAGCGTCGACTTGCCCGCACCGTTCGCGCCGGTCACCGCGACCCGGTCCGCCCAGTCGATCTGGAGGGACACCGGCCCGAAGCTGAAGTCGCCGCGTCGTACCTCGGCGTCCCTCAGGGTCGCCACAACCGCACCCGAGCGCGGCGCGGACGCGATCTCCATCCGCAGCTCCCACTCCTTGCGGGGCTCCTCGACGACATCGAGGCGTTCGATCATCCGCTGCGTCTGCCGCGCCTTCGCCGCCTGCTTCTCGCTCGCCTCGCTGCGGAACTTGCGGCCGATCTTGTCGTTGTCGTTGTTCGCCTTGCGGCGGGCGTTCTTGACGCCCTTGTCCATCCAGCCGCGCTGCATCTGCGCACGGTCCTGGAGCGCGGAGCGCTTGTCGGCGTACTCCTCGAAGTCGTCGCGGGCGTGCCGACGTGCCACGTCCCGCTCCTCCAGGTACGCCTCGTAGCCGCCGCCGTAGAGGTTGATCTGGTTCTGGGCCAGGTCGAGTTCGAGGACCTTGGTGACCGTGCGGGTGAGGAACTCGCGGTCGTGCGACACGACGACCGTGCCCGCGCGCAGGCCGGAGACGAAGCGTTCGAGGCGCTCCAGGCCGTCGAGGTCCAGGTCGTTGGTGGGCTCGTCGAGGAGGAAGACGTCGTAGCGGGAGAGGAGGAGGGAGGCCAGTCCCGCGCGTGCCGCCTGGCCGCCGGACAGGGACGTCATCGGCTGGTCGAGGTCGATCGCCAGGCCCAGCGAGTCGGCGATCTCCTCGGCCCGTTCGTCGAGGTCCGCGCCGCCGAGGTCGAGCCAGCGTTCCAGGCTCGTCGAGTACGCGTCGTCGGCGCCGGGTGCGCCGTCCACCAGGGCCTGGGTGGCCTCGTCCATCGTGCGTTGCGCCTCGGCGACTCCCGTGCGGCGGGCCAGGAACTCGCGCACGCTCTCGCCCGGGCGCCGCTCGGGCTCCTGGGGGAGGTGACCTACGGTCGCTGTCGGCGGAGAGAGGCGCAGTTCGCCCTCTTCCGGTGCGAGCAGGCCGGCGAGCATGCGGAGCAGGGTGGACTTGCCCGCGCCGTTGGCACCGACAAGGCCGATCACATCGCCGGGGGCGACGACGAGGTCGAGCCCGGTGAACAGGGCGCGGTCGCCGTGTCCGGCGGCGAGATTCTTGGCGACGAGAGTGGCAGTCATCAGACCGTCGATCCTAATCGGTCCCCTTCGCCGTCCGCGCCGCGGATTTCCCCCGCCCGCGCCACGGTTTTCAGCGCGCCATCGCCTCCACCAGCACGCTCCCGGTCGTCCGGGCCACGACGAAGGACTCGCCCCTGACCGCCTTCGCGTCCAGGGAGATGCGGTGGCTGCCGGGTTCCAGGACGCCGTCGAAGACGTCCTGCGTGTGGCTGCGGTAGAGGCGGTCGAGACGGTACGCCGTGACGCGCACCCGGCACGGTGAGGTGACCTCGATGCCCGCCTCGCCGTCGGCGGCGACCAGGCGGGTCAGCCGGTGCTGCTCGGCGGGGCGGCGGTCCAGGGCGTGTTCGATCTGGGCGACGAGGAGCGGGACGATGGGGGCGAGGCCGTCGACGTACGCCACATCGACGCCCGCGCGGTCGAACGCGGCCTGTACGGCGGCCCGTTCGGCCTGGGTGACGGCCCGGCCGAAGGCCACGGCGCCGTAGCCGCGCAGTTCGTCGGCGGGGACGTGGGTCGCGTCGCCGGTGATGTCAGCGCCGATGCCGATGGCGCGCAGAGCGGCGGCGAGCTTGGCGAGGACCGCTACGCGGGCGCCGATCAGCAGGACCCGGCGTTTGGCGACGGGGGCCTCAGTGCCGTCGATGAGGGAGTCGAGGGCCGCGCGGTACTCGGCTCCGGCGAAGCGGAAGGGGCCTATGCCGTGGTAGCCGTTGCGCTCCAGGTCGGCGTGTTCGTCGGTCTGCCAGGCGAAGTCGCGCCAGATGAAGTCGGCGCCGTCCCGCTGGATGACGGCGGTGACGGCGCCGCAGGCCAGGTCCTCGCACTCGGGGCAGCCGTAGATGACGTAGCGGCCGCCCTCCAGTGGGGCGTCCGTCTCCAGGAGGAGGCTGCGGATCTGGGCGGTGAAGATCGCGGGCGGGACGTCGGAGGCGAGCGGGGAGACGGCGTCCAGGTCGGTGAGCTGGAACAGCAGCGGGCGGCCGTCGACGATGAAGTCGACGAAGTCGCGGTGCACCTGGTAGCCGCCGTCCGCGAGGACTTCACCGGCACGCATCGCCGGTGCCAGGCCGAAGGCCGCGTATTCGGCAGACATGCTGTGAGTATCCCCAGCGCGAGGGCGATGTGAGCACGGCATGGGGTATTCCGCTACCGTCCGCGCATGGAGACCGGTGTGAACGGCGATGTGATCGTGGTCGGCGGGGGCGTCATCGGGTTGACGACGGCCGTCGTGCTGGCGGAGCGCGGTGCCCGGGTGCGGGTGTGGACGCGGGAGCCTGTCGAGCTGACGACCTCGGCGGTCGCGGGCGCGCTGTGGTGGCCGTACCGGATCGAGCCGGAGGCGCTCGTCGGTGAGTGGGCGCTCCAATCGCTCGCCGTGTACGAGGAGTTGGCGGCGCGGCCCGAGGAGACCGGCGTACGCATGGTCGAGGGTGTACAGGGCGAGACGCGGCTGGACGAGCTGGGGCCGTGGGCGGCCCGGGTACCGGGGCTGCGGGAGGCGCGGGTCGAGGAGTACGCGGGCGGTGGGCTGTGGGCGCGGTTGCCGCTGATCGACATGGCGGCCCATCTGCCGTGGCTGCGCGGGCGGTTCCTGGAGTTGGGCGGGACCGTCGAGGAGCGGTCGGTGGTGGATCTCACGGAGGTACCGGCGTCCGTCGTGGTCAACTGCACGGGGCTCGACTCGCTGGACCTCGTGCCCGATCCCTCGGTGCGGCCGGTGCGCGGGCAGTTGGTCGTCGTGGAGAACCCGGGGATCACGACCTGGCTGACGTCGGTCGGCCACTCGGCGGACACGTCCACGTACTTCTTCCCGCAGCCGGACCGGCTGATCCTGGGCGGTACGGCCGAGGAGGACGCCTGGTCGACGACGCCCGACCCCGCGACCGCCGAGGCGATCATCGCCCGCTGCGCGGCGATCCGACCGGAGATCGCCGGGGCACGCGTACTGGCACACCGGGTCGGGCTGCGGCCGTCACGGCCTTCGGTGCGGCTGGAGCGTCAAGTACTGCGGGACGGGCGGGTGTTGGTGCACAACTACGGTCACGGTGGGGCGGGGATCACGGTGGCGTGGGGGTGTGCGCGGGAGGCGGCGGGGCTGGTGGGAGCGGCTTGAGGAGTTCGGCCGCCTTCCCGGCCTGGGCGACGTGGGCAATGTGCAAATTTCGACCTCCTCGCCCCGCCTGCGCGACGGAGGCGGCCAGAGGAGTTCAGCCTCCCCAGCCCGTCTACCCGACGGGGGCGGCGGAGCCCACTCGCTCCGTCGCCCCCGTCGAGCCGTCAATCGACGGTCAGTTGCCCGGTACCCGCTGAGTGGATCGCGGTGACCGTACGCCGTCGAGAGTCGTGACCGACGGTGTCCTGGCACCGGCACCCGCCGTGGCCTTCGTGAACGCCGACGCGCCGCCGACGAGCGGGAGTTGGGCCGAGGTGCGGGACAGGTCCAGGGTGAGGGTCGGGGTGCTGGACGGCGGATCGATGAGGTCCTTGTCCGTGCCCGCGACGATCAGGGCTAGGCGGTGCCCGGCCGGGACGACGTGGTCGGTCGCCGCCAGGTCGAGGGTGATGGTGTACGCCTTGTCCGGGGTGAGCGGTACGCCCTTCGTGGCGGAGGCGTAGTTGCCGAGGTCGGCCCAGCCGCGGCTGACGACGTTGTAGTCAACTGCCTTGGTCTTGGCCTGGGTTGCCAGGAAGCAGGCGCTGTCGCCGACCGTGCTCTCGCCCCAGCAGGTGCGGTTCGTGAGCGTGGTGATGCCTTCGGCCGAGTCGGCGTAGTCGCGGATGGTGTCGGGGCCGACGTCGACAAGCACGGCCGAGAGATGGGCCGTTGACGTGGTGGGGGTCGCGGTGATCGTCACCTTCGAGGAGCCCGACAGGCGCAGGTCCTTCGTGAGGGGTCCGGTGACGAAACCGGCCTTGTCCGCGGTCGACTTGTCGATCGCGGCGGCCCAATCGGTGTCGCTCTCCTGCGGGTTGTCCGTGAACGTCTCGGTGCCCGCGCCGGTGCGGAGGCCGAGCGTGCCCACGCCCGCCTGGGTGCCCTGCGCCGGGTGGAGGGTGGTCGTCGCGGTGCCGCTCGGCGGCCAGGTCGCCGACGTGACCCACTGGTCGGGGTGGCGTTCGACGTCGGCCATCGGCTGCCGGTCGATTCCGTTGTCGTAGCCGAGGAGTTCGTGGTCGAACCAGCGGTGCAGGGTGTCCACGAAGTCGGCGCGACGGTAGTCGAAGGGGTCGACGTGGCCGGTCTGGGAGAGCCAGATCTTGCGCTCGACGCCGTTCTTCGCGAGGGCGTCCCACCACTGGCCGAAGTTCTTGGTGCGGACGTTGAGGTCCTGCATGCCGTGCACCAGGAACACGCTGGCCTTGACCTTGCTCGCGTCCTTGACGTAGTCGCGCTCGGTCCAGAACGGTGTCCAGTCGCCGGTGCGCGGGGCTCCGTCGACGATCTTCTGCTGGACGGCGGCGCACTTGGCCTGCGCGTCGGGGCTGTCGACGTAGCCGGAGAGCCAGTCCGGGCCGGAGTCGTAGAGCGGGGCGCCCTTGGCGAAGTAGTAGTCGTACCAGGAGGAGATGGCGCTGATCGGGACGATCGTCTTCAGGCCCTTCACACCGGTGGCGGCGACGCCGTTGGCGATGGTGCCGTCCCAGCTCTTGCCGATCATTCCGGTCTTGCCGTTGGTCCAACTCGCTTGTGTGCGTGCGGTTCCGGTGCGTGTCGTGTACGCCTTGGCGCGTCCGTTGAGCCAGTCGACGACGGCCTTCGCGGACTGGATGTCGGAGCGGCCGCCGACGTCGATGCAGCCGTCGGAGCGGTTGGTGCCGGCGACGTCGACGCCGACGAAGGCGTAGCCGCGCGGCACGAAGTAGTTGTCGTAGAAGAGCGGCATCTGGACAACGTTGCCGCTCGCGTCGTACGTCTTCAGCTGGCTCTCGTTGCCGCGGCCGCAGCAGGAGTAGTAGGGGCTGGCGTCCATGATGACGGGGACTTTGCGGCCCTGTCGGGCGGGTTCGCTCGGCCGGACGATGTCGACGGCGACCCGGTCGGTCTTTCCGTCACCGTCGCCGTCGAGTCCGGTGTCCACCCAGACGGCCTCGTGGATGGCCTTCGCGTAGGAGTAGACCGGTTGGCTCTCCTGCGGGGCGCTCTGGGCCGCTGTCGGGGTGAGGAAGGCGGCCAGGAGGGCGGTGATCCCCGCGGTCGCGAGCGATCTCCAGATCGTGAAGCGCGTGCGTTTCGGCATGCGCGGACGGTACATCGGTCAACTCCCGTGCTGGAAGAGGCACTCGGGGTCCTTCGGGGGGCATGACGGCCGAATGGCGATCGTGTGACAGGAGGGGCCGTGGACAGGCGCGGGGCCACAGGGGGTGAATAGGCTCCGTACAGACTTCGTGGACCGACCCCTACGGCTCTTCGACCTTCGTGGACCCCCACGGCTCTCCGAACTTCTCGTGGAGCCCTACGACTTGGAGTTCTCGTGCACCGCAGAATCATCGCGCCGGGCGCACTCGCGGCGGCCTCGCTCATGCTGGCGATCCCGGCGTCGGCGGCAAGCTACTCCCCCGGCGCTCCGGGCATCGGCGACCCCTACTACCCGGCGTACGGCAACGGCGGATACGACGTCTCGCACTACGACCTCAGGCTTCAATACCAGCCCACCACCGACGAGTTGGCGGGCACGGCGACGATCCTCGCGAAGACCACGCAGGATCTGTCCCGCTTCAACCTCGACTTCCTGCTGGACGTGAGCGAGGTGCGGGTCAACGGCGCCGCGGCGACCTTCGCGACCTCCGGCCAGCACGAGCTGGAGATCACCCCGAAGACCCCGCTGCCGAAGGGCACGCCGATCACGGTCGTGGTCCGCTACAGCGGGGTGCCGTCCACAAAGAGCGCGTACGGCTTCACCACCTGGCACCGCACGCCGGACGGGGCGGTCGCGGCGGACGAACCCGAGTCCGCGTGGTGGTGGTTCCCGAGCAACGACCACCCGAGCGACAAGGCGACGTACGACGTGTCGGTGGCCGTGCCGAACGGCACCCAGGCGATCTCCAACGGCACGCTCCAGTCGACGAGTTCACAACTCGGCTGGACCCGCTACAACTGGCGTCAGAACAAGCCGCAGGCCACCTATCTGGCCACGCTCGCGCTCGGCAGGTTCGACATCACGACCAGCACCTCGGACGGCGGTGTCCCCGTCATCAACGCCTACAGCAAGGATCTCGGCGACAACGACGGGGCCGCGCGGGCGAGCGTCGAGCGCACCGGGGAGATCGTCGACTGGCTGAGCGGCTACTTCGGTCCGTATCCCTTCAGCACGGCCGGCGGGTACGTGCCCAACACGACCACCGGGTACGCGCTGGAGACCCAGACCCGCGTCTACTACAGCCAGAGGCAGTTCGCGAACGGCGCCAACACCTCTGTCGTGGTGCATGAGTTGGCCCACCAGTGGTACGGCGACGACGTGTCGTTGAAGGGCTGGAAGGACATCTGGATCAACGAGGGCTTCGCGCGGTACGCGCAGTGGCTGTGGTCCGAGCACGAGGGCGAGGGCACGGCGCAGCAGCTCGCCGACTATGTCTACGCCTCGCATCCGGCGGACGACGCGTTCTGGACGATCGCGCCGGGTGATCCCGGTCCGGAGGACCAGTTCGAGCTGCCGGTCTACGACCGGGGTGCGTTGGCCATCCAGGCGCTGCGGAACGAGATCGGTGACGACGCGTTCTTCGCGGTTCTGAAGGGGTGGCCGAAGGAGCACGCGTACGGCAACGCCTCTGTCGCGGACTTCCGGGCCTACGCCGAGCAGGTGTCGGGGAAGTCGCTTTCCGCGCTCTTCGACACGTGGTTGTTCCAGCCGACCAAGCCTGCGGCTCCGGCTGCGCGGAGTGCGTCGATCACGAAGGCGGGTGTGGCTCCGGTGCAGCCGAAGTCCTGGAAGAAGATCGCGGCTACGAACGACGTGCACTGAGCGTCCGCCGGGTTCGGTGCGCCCCTGAAGGGGCGCTCTCCTGGACGTGTCGACATCAGCCGCCCTTGCCGGAAGCCGTGTCCTTGACGAACACGATCCCGTCGATGCCGGCCAGGTGCGCGGGGTCCAGCGGGGCGTAGCCGTACCAAGGGGACACGCGAGGGACGGGCGTCGGGTCGGCGAGCGCGGTGGCCAGTCGGCGGGCGTCGACCAGGCAGTGCTCCTGCGGGAGCGCGTACAGCAGTCCCTCGACGGTGTCCGGTGGCGGGGCGTCCACCCCCTGGTGGCGGATCGTGCCGAGGGCCGTGGCCAGGAAGGCGTACTCCTCGCCCGTGCGGGCGGCGACGATCGCACCGGCGCTCCACCACTCCAGCGGCAGGCCGCCCATCCGCATCGTGCTCCGGTCGCGCTGGAGGTGGCCGTTGTGGCCGTTCACCAGCGTCGGGCTCCGTTCGGCGGCGGCGAGCAGGTTGGCGGCCATCATCGAGTCCCGCAGGGCGACCAGTCGCGCCATGCGGCTCGGTGACGGGTCGGCCATCGCGGAGTGGTAGCGCAGCAGCCCGACCGCGGTGCGTCCGTACAGGCGCGCCCGATGCCACTCGTCCGGTGTGGACGTGGCGACCAGTTGTGGCGTCTGGGTTTCGAGCAGGGCCGTCAAGTCATCGGCGAGCAGACGGAGTTGCCGGGCTTCGGGCGACCGCCCCACGGACCGGGAAGGGTCCCTCATAGCGGCGGGTTCGGTCCACCGGTCGTCGGCTCCGAGCAGTTCGCCGAGGGTTTCCGCGGTGCAGGGAAGGAGGGCGTCGTCGACCCTGGCGGTGAGGTAGGTGTGGAGTGCGGTGAGGGCCTGCCGCGGGCTCGCGGCGCCGGTGATCTCCAGCGGGCCGTCGAACCCGGCGAACCGCACCTGCTCGGACTCGGGCCGGCCGTCGTTGAACGCGCGCATCCAGCGCACCAGTTCGCGGTTGGCCGCGAAGGCGCCCCACTCGTGGCTGAAGCCGCGCTCCATGACCTCGTCGAGGGCGCCTGCGCCCGAGGTGACGTGGTCGTCCACGACCAGACCCATCAGACAGTCGCTCTCGATGGCGATCGTGCGGTATCCCTCCTGCTCGACGAGGTGGCGGAAGAGCTCGTTCCGTACGTCGAGCAGAACATCCTCGCCGTGGGTGGGCTCACCCAGGGCGAGCAGCCGTGGCCTGGTCGGGAGCAAGCTCATGACGGCAGCGGGGTCGACGGTGTGGACGGCAGCTGTGACAGCGGGAGTCATACCTTCAACGCTATCGTTGAAGCAACGGTTGAAACTTTTGGTGGACAGTGGCAGGACAGTGAAGCAAAACCTTCAAAGCGGTGGTCGGCTCAGGCCGGTCGACCTGGCGCGCAGGCACGGTCTGTCGACGCAGGCGGTCCGCAACTACGAAGCGGCCGGGATCCTGCCGGCCGCCGAACGCTCCGCGCACGGCTACCGCACCTACACGCCGCGGCACGCTCGGGCCCTGCACGCGTTTCTCGCGCTCGTGCCCGGACATGGCCACCGGACGGCCGCGGCGATCATGCAGGCGGTCAACCGGGACTCCGTCGAGGACGCGCTTCGGCTCATCGACGACAGTCATGTGCAGCTTCTCGACGACCGCCGCACCCTCCAGGCGGTCGAAGCCGCGCTGCGCGACCTCCGGCCCGTACCGGAGGAACGCGGCGACACGTTCGTAGGCCCGCTGGCGAGGAGGCTCGGCATCCGCCCGGCCACCCTGCGCACGTGGGAGCGCACCGGTCTGGTCCAGCCGCGCCGCGACCCGCGGACGGGCTACCGGATCTACGGCCCGGTCGACGTACGCGACGCCCTCCTGGTCCACCAGCTCAGACGGGGCGGTCACCTGCTCGAACAGATCGCCCCGCTGCTCTCCCAGGTCCGTTCCGCCGGAGGCGTCGCGCCGCTCGAATCGACACTGCGCGACTGGCAGGCCCGCCTCTCGGCCCGCGGGCGCGCCCTGCTCACCGGCGCCGCCGCACTGGACGCCTACCTCGGCCGTCCACCGGCGCACGGAGCCGGGCCGAGCGTCTCCGCCACCGCCTCGTCGGCCACGGTCTAGTGCGGGGCAGCGACCGTCGAGGCCTCCACCTCCGCGACGTGTAGGAGGAGTTCGTCACGGCCGATCGCATCGACCTCCGTCGACGGCACCGTGCACGCGTACGCCCCGGCGACCGCGCCGTACCGGGCGCATCGCTGCGGGGACTCCCCGTTCAGCCGACCGAAGAGGAAGGCGGAGGCGAAGGCGTCGCCCGCGCCGTTGGAGTCGACGACCGGTCTGCGGGGTGTGGTGGTCGGGATGTGGGTCACCTCGTCGTCGGCCAGCAGATACGCGCCCTCCGCCCCGGCGGTGGCGACGACCAGCTCGGCCCGGCCCCGCTCGGCGATCGCGCGCATCGTGCGTTCGGGCGTGCCGGTCAGTGCGGTGGTGGACAGGAAGACGATGTCCGCCGCGAGGGCGAACTCCTTCTGGTACGGGTTCTCGCCGTCCCAGTTGTGCAGGTCCGTCGAGATCGTCGTGCCGGACTCGCGGAGCAGCGGCAGGGCGTGGGCGCAGGGCTGGGTGATGGAGACGTGGGCATGGCGGCTCGCCTCGGCGAGGGCGCGGACCGTGGGTTCCGGGAGGCGGTCGTCGGGGTGGGCGCGGGTCGCGTCGTAGAGGGAGAGGCGCCTGCCGTCGGGGCCCACGAGGTTGACCGCGCGCTTGGTGCCTGCGGGCTGCGGGGCTTCGGTGAGCGGGATGCCGTGGTCGCGGTGCAGCGCGCGGACCAGGTCGCCCTCGGGGTCGGCGCCGAGCATGTCGAGGTGGTGGGTGCGCAGGCCCAGCGCGCCGAGGCCGAGGGCCACGAAGTCGCCGGTCTGGCCGGCGCGGGTGCGGATGCCGGGGTCGATCATGTAGCTGTCGGCGTACGGGAGCGGCAGTTCCGGGACGTGGACGATGGTGTCGACGCCCGCGCCGCCGAGAACGAGGACGTCGATGTCACGGCTCATGACTCACAACCCTCCTTTTGGTTGCGCAAGATTCTGCAACTCCTTTCAGCCTGCGGCAAGTTGGTTCGACGGCTCAGTCCCCGTGGTCGTACACCGTCACCGCGAGCCCCCGCCGCACCAGCCGCTCGGTGACCAGCGGCTCGACCCGTGACCACTTGCCGCCCGCGAGGCCGCACCCGATGCGGGGCATGTGCACGGACGCGCCGAGCTCCGCCGCGCGGTCGGCCAACAGGCCCAGCGCCTTGTCGATCGCCTCGTAGCGCACGGGCACGCCCTTGCTGCCCGTGCGTGTCCCGCGCTGGCCGATCATGTTGGCCACCCATACATGGCGCTCGACCTGGACGAGCTGGATCGCGCCCAGCCCGAAGCCATTGGCGGCGCGGTCCCGGTGCCAGGACCGGTACGCCTTCTCCGGCTCCGGCCAGCGGCGCGAGAGTGCCAGCACGAAGCCCTTTCCCCAGCCCCCCGAGTCGTTGCAGACATGCGCGATCACCTTGACGCCCTTGACCGACGGAACGGTCGCGTCACCCCGGACATAGTTGATCTCCCCCATGACACCCACCGTAGACGGCACCACTGACAACGGGCCTCCGGTGCTCCTCCGGTGGTTTCACAGCACTGGTGAGACAGCGATACTGCTGCACATGACGACCGAGACCGACACCGAGGAGCCGACGCTCACGATCGACGAGCTGGCCGCGCGGGCCGGTACCACGGTCCGCACCGTCCGGTTCTACAGCACCAAGGGGCTGCTTCCGCCGCCGGTGATCGGGGCGCGGCGGGTCGGGCACTACGGGCAGGAGCACCTGTCGCGGCTCGCGTTGATCGAGGAGTTGCAGCACCAGGGCATGACGCTGGCCGCGATCGAGCGCTACCTGGGTCAACTGCCGCCGGGCCTCAGCGCGCACGACCTCGCCATCCACCGCGCGGTGGTGGCGTCGTGGGCGCCGGACACGGTGGAGACCCTGGACCGCGCCGAGTTGGAGCGGCGGGCGGGCCGGGCGCTGAGCGAGGAGGACATCGAGCGGCTCGTCGCGATGGACGTGGTCGGGCTCGACGGGACCTCCTACCGCGTCGACTCCGGTCTGCTGCGGCTCGGCGTACGACTGCTCGACGTACCGGTGTCCCAGGAGGCGATCCTCGCGTCCCGGAACGTGCTGATCGAGCATTCCCGTGCGGCGGCCCACGAGTTGTCGCAGGTGTTCCGCGGTGAGGTCTCCCAACGTGCCGCGCAGGACGTGAAGTCGCTGTCCGCGCACATGCAACCCCTGGTCGTGCAGGCCCTCCTGACGGCCTTTCAGCGGTCGCTGCGGGAGGAACTCCGCGCGTGGCTCAAGGAGCCGGAGGAGTCGGCGAAGGCGCCGGAGTCAGAGGAAGGCTGAACCGCCCGACACGTTCAGCGTCTGCCCGGTCAGGAACCCGCTGCCCTCGTCGACCACGTACAGCAGGGTCGAGATCAGGTCCGACGGCTCCTGCGTGCGCGGTACGACCTGGCCGTCCCGGACGTGCGCGAAGCCGCCGTCCGCTCCGACCGTCCGCTCCGCGGTCGCGGTGCGGACCATGCTGGGCGCGATCGCGTTGACGGTGATGTCGTACGGCCCGAGCGCTGCCGCGAGCGATCGCGTGAAGCCGATGAGGCCCATCTTCGAGGCGACGTACGGGACCATCGTGGGCGGTGCGGTGAGGACGGCCGCCGAGACGATGTTGACGATACGGCCCCACCCGGCGGCCTTCAGATACGGCAGGACCGCGCGGGTCAGCAGGAACGGCGCCTCCAGGTTGACGCGCATGATCCGGCGCCATTCCTCGGGTGTGGTCTCCTCGAAGGGGCGGGCCGGGTAGACGCCGGCGTTGTTGACCAGGACGTGCAGGGTGCCGAACCGGTCGATGACGCGCTCCAACGCCCCCTGGATCTGGTCCTCGTCGGTGACGTCGCCTATCAACTCCACATAGTCCAGGACCCTTTCGGCGGTCTCCGGCTGTGCGACGAGGTCGATTCCGGCGACCCGGTAGCCGCGTGCGGCGAGCGCGACGGCGAACTCCTGCCCCAGGCCCTGTGCCGCTCCGGTCACCAGGGCAGTACGCGTCTCCATGGGGCGAGTGTGATGACCCGTCAGGCGTCCGGCAAGAGCACATTCCACTCGCTGAAACGCCCCGGTTGCCGCTCACGCCCGGTGGGCCCACCCTGCGTGACGACGCCAGCACCAGCCGTACGGGAGCCGTGCCCGATGACCGAGACCGAGCGTGCCGTGGACGATGCCGAGCGCGCCCGCGAACAGGGCGGCGGGCAGAGCGGGTTGGCGCGCTGGTGGCGTCGACTCACGCCGTCCGCGCGGGCGTTGGAGCCGGTACCGCGCCGGTGGGTCCGGGACGAGTTCGGTGTGCTGCTCGTACTGGGGTTGCTGATCGCCGGGATCGGCATCCCCTACCCGGACTTCCTCGACACGAACAACCTCCTCTCCACCGCCCACAACTCCGTCTACATCTCGCTGATGGCGTGCGGCATGGTCTTCGCGCTGTCGATGCGCGAGGTCGATCTGTCCGTGGGCGGGACCTACGCGATGTGCCTGGTCGTCGGGGCGTTGCTGATCCGGGACGGCACTCCGCCCTGGCTGGCGGTGCCGGTGATGCTGGTCACCGGGATCGCGCTGGGGGTGTTCAACGCGCTGGTGACGACGCTGCTGGCGCTGCCATCGTTCATCGTCACACTGGGCACGCTGATGCTCTTCCGGGGCGTCGGGCTGGCCCTTGCGGACGGCAAGCAGATCACCGATCTCCCGCTGGACGACTCGTTCTTCACCTTCGCGGGCGGTGATCCGGGCGGCGTGCCGTTCGCCCTGTGGGTGCTGCTCGCGGTGATCGTCCTGCTGTCGGTCGTGCTGTCCCGGACGCGCTTCGGGGCCCGGGTGCGGGCGATCGGGTCCAACCCCGACGCCGCCGCCTTCAGCGGTATCCCGGTCGTCCGCACCCGTATCCAGGCGCTGGCCCTCTCCGGCCTGACCACGGCGTGCGCCGCCGCGCTCGCGCTCGCCTTCTACGGCGCCGGGGATCCAACTCTGGGCCAGGGCTACGAGTTGCAGGCGATCGCCGCGTGCATCATCGGCGGCACTCCGCTGGCCGGGGGGCGTGGTTCGGTGGTCGGTGCGGTGGCCGGGGCGATGATCCTTTCGGTCGTCGCCTCGGGCCTGGTGTTCTTCGAAGTACCCATCAACTGGACGTCGTTCGCGACGGGTGGGGTGATCCTCGTCGCCGTCGCGGCCGACAGCGCGCTGCGCCGCACTGGACGCCGTCGCAGGTGAAGTCCCCCGCGATCCAAGTCCGTTCTCCTGTCGTCAAGTCCCCTTGTCGTCAAGTCATCTCGTGGTCCAGCCTTTTGGAGGCCGTGATGCACTCCCGTTCGCGTACCTGGTCCGCGGCGCTCGGCGCCCTGGTCCTGCTGGCCACCGCAGGCTGCGGCAGCGGTTCCGGTGGCAGCAACGGCAGGCTGAAGATGGGCATTTCGGTCGCCAACATCTCCCTCAACTTCGCCCACGAGATGGTGCTGGGCGCGGAGAGCGCGGCGAGCCATGCGGGCAAGGTCGACTTCAAGGCCGTAGGACCGCCCAACACGGACGGACCCGCCGAGGTGCAGCTGTTCCAGAACCTCACCGCCGTCGCCAAGGACGGCATCGTCCTGGAGAACCTCGACCCGCCGATCTTCACCCGGCCCGCCGCGCGCGCCGTCGACCAGGGCATCCCGATCGTCGCCCTGGACACCTCCCCCACCGACGGCAGCAAGGTCGACTTCTATGTGGGCAACGACAATTACGCGCTCGGCGAGCTGATGGCGAAGGAGGCGCTGAAGCGGCTCGGCAGCAGTCCGAAGGGGCAGGTCGTGATCGGTGTGCCCAACCCCGGGACACCCGTGCTCGACAACCGCGCCAAGGGCATCGCCGACACGTTCAAGAAGGAGGCGCCCGGCATCAAGGTCCTCGGCCCCTTCCAGACGTACAGCGATCCCGGCCAGAACTACAGCTCCTGGTCCGCGCAGGTGAACGCGCACCCGGACGCGCTGGCCTTCCTCGGTGTCGGTGACGCCGACAGCTACAACCTCGCGAAGATCAAGAAGGCCGAGCACGGCACGTGGCTCACGGCCGGCTTCGACGTCGACCCGAAGACCCTGGACGCGGTGAAGGACGGCTCCAACTTCGTGACCATCGACCCGCAGCACTTCCTGAAGGGCTATCTGTCCACGGCGATGCTGATCGAGGCCGTGCGCGACAAGAAGGGGAAACTGCCGGACGGTTGGTTCCTGTCGCCCGGCGGGGTCGTGGACTCCTCGAACATCGACGAGATCATCGCCCGGCAGAAGTCGGCGCGGGCGGCGTACGACTGGTACAAGCCGACGATCGACAAGCTGCTCGGCGACGAGGCGGGCAACCTGAAGCCACTGAAGGACGCCCGCTGAGATGGCCCACGACGACATCCTCGTGGCGGAGGAACTGGTCAAGTCCTACGGCGGCGTACGGGCGTTGGACGGTGCGTCGATCCGGCTGCGCGGCGGCGAGGTGCACGCGCTGGTCGGTGAGAACGGTGCCGGGAAGTCGACGCTCGTGCGCATCCTGTCGGGGACGCTCGGCGCGGACGGCGGGACGGTACGGGCGGCGAAGGACGCCCGGATCGCCGTCGTCTCCCAGGAGTTGAGCCTCTTCCCCGACCTCACCGTGCGCGAGAACCTCTTCCCGCAGCACCCGCCCCTGCGCCTGGGCCTGTTGGACCGGAGCGCCATGGACCGCGCGGCCCGTCCTGTCCTCGCGGAGCTCGGCCTGGACGTGGATCTTCGCACGGAACTCGGCGAACTCCCCCTCGCCGACCAGCAGTTGACGGAGATCGCGCGGGCTCTGCTACGGCGCCCCAAACTGCTGATCCTCGACGAGCCCACGTCGGCGCTCCCGGCCGCCGCCGTCGACCGCCTCGAACGCGTCCTGCGCACGCTGACCGACCGGGGCATCGCCGTCCTCTACGTCACCCACTTCCTCGACGAGGTGATGCGCTTCGCGCAGCGCGTGACCGTACTGCGGGACGGGCTGGTCGCACTGGCGGGTGCGGAGCGGGCCGAGGTCGACGTACCCGAGCTGGTGTCGGCGATGCTGGGCGGCCGACCGGAGCAACCGCCGCGCCGGGCACGGTCGTTGGCCGCCGACCGGCCGCCGCCCGTGGTGCTGTCCCAGGTGGACGTGGACGGGCGGCTGACCGACGTGACCTTCACCGTGCGGGCGGGCGAGGTGGTCGGGGTCGCCGGGCTGCAGGGGGCGGGCCATCTCGACGCGTTGGCGGTGGTGTGCGGGCGTACGGCGGTCTCCGGGGGCCGGGTGGACGTCGGCGGCCGGGGGCTGCCGCGCTCGCTGCGGGACGCGGTGCGCGCCGGCGTCGCCTTCGTACCGAGTGACCGTAAACGGTACGGGCTGATGGTGGACCGTACGGTGTGGGAGAACACCACCGCGGTCAGCTGGCTGGCGCTCGGCCGGGGCGGGATCGCCCCCGCCCGCTCCGAACTGGTGCGCCGCACCGCCGAGTTGACCGAACGGCTACGGCTGCGCGGCGGGCCGTACGACCTGGTCGTCCGGTTGTCCGGCGGCAATCAGCAGAAGGTCGTCTTCGCCAAGTGGCTCGCGACGGAGCCTAAGATCGTCGTCCTGGACGATCCGACCCGAGGTGTCGACGTCGGCGTACGCGCCGAAATGCACCGTATCGTCGGCGAGTTGGCGGCGGGCGGCGCGGCCGTCCTGATCGCCTCGACCGACCTCGCGGAGCTGACGGAGGTGTGCGACCGGGTGCTGGTGTTCGTGCGCGGGCGGGTCACCGAGGAGGTGCGCGGGGAGCGGCTGACGGAGCACGGGCTGGCGGTGGCGATGCAGCGGCCGGAGGTGACGGCGTCAGACTGACAGGGTCCGGGTGATCGCCCGTGCCGCCGCGCACAGCCGGGCCCCGATGCGGTCCACGTCCAGGCGGCGGGTGCCCCCGGTGACCGAGATCGCGGCGACCGGGCGGGAGCCGCGGTCGGGGGCGTAGACGGGTGCGGCTACCGCCGAGATGCCGATCTCGGCCTCTTCGAGATTGACGCCGTAGCCGCGGGCCCGGGTGAGGGCGAGGTCGCGGGCGAGTTGGCCGGGGAGGACCAGGGTGCGTGGGGTGAGGCGGGGCAGCGTGCGATGGGGCGGGCGGGGGTCCTGGGCGAGGAAGACCTTGCCGGTGGCGGTGCAGTGGGCGGGGAGCCGGCCGCCGGTGCGGGAGACGATCGGGGTGGCGCGGCGGCCGGTGATCTTCTCCAGGAAGAGGGTGTCGGTACCGTCCGGGACGGCCAGGTGGACGTTCTCGTGCGTCGCCTCGTGCAGATCGCCCAGGTAGGGCAGCGCCACGTCCCGCAACTCCCGTACGGACGGCGAGGATTGGCCGAGGACGAAGAGGGCGAGCCCGATGCGGTAGCTGCCTTCGGGGGTGCGGTCCACCAGGCCGAGCCGGACCAGTTCGCCGATCAGCCGGTGTGCCGTCGGCTTGGGCAGCCCGGTGCGCAGGGCGAGTTCGGCGAGGGAGAGCGCGGTCTCGGCGTCGCCGCAGGCGCGGAGCAGCAACACCCCGCGTGCGAGTACCGACTTCGGCAGCGGCCCCTCCGTCATGGACCGATCGTCGTCGCTGTCGTACTCGGGTGACAAGGTGTGGGTGACGGTGAGTCAGGAACCGCAATCGAAGCGGTACCTCGTCGAGGTCACGGCTTCACGAGTGGCGAAGCGGTACGTCCACGAGCATCGGCCGTGTCAACTCGCCGGCCCCGGCGACCAGTTCACGCAGGTGATCCGCGCTGTCGGCCCGTACCGCGTCGACGCCGAAGAAGCGTGCGGCCCGGGTGAAGTCCAGGGTGCCCAACTCGGTGCCGGGGCACCGCCCGTTGCCGCCCATCGCCTCGTAGGTGTCCTGAAGCGTGCGGTAACTCCCGTTGCCCATCACCACGAACAGCACGGGAACCTGCTGCCGTGCCGCGCTCCACAGGCCCTGGAGTCCGAACAGAGCGCAGCCGTCGCCGAGGACCGCGACGACCGGTCGCCCGGGTTCGGCGAGCGAGCGGCCGACGGCGGCGCCGATGCCCCAGCCGAGGCCGCCGCCGACGGTGTGGGTGTAGCTGCCGGGGCGGTCGAGCCGTAGCAGCCGACGGAGTAACAGGCCGACGGTGATGGCCTCTTCGACCACCACTGCGTCCGACGGCAGGCCGCGCGCGACAGCGTGAGCGGCGGCCCACGGTGCGAGCGGTGCCGTCGAGTAGGCGGCGTGGGCTGCGGACTCGGCGCGCTCCCGTTCGGCGGTGTGCCGTTCGCCCGCGCGCAGCACGCGGGCCTTCGCGGTGTGGTCGGGCACCTGCTCGCGCAGCAGCTCGGCGAGCCGGTGGAGCGAGGGTGCGAGCGCGCCGACGAGCCCGGCGTCGGCGGGGAAGTTGCGGCCGATCTCGTCGGCGTCCGAGTCGAGTTGGACGACGGTGATGCCGGGCGGCAGGGCCGGCCCGGGGCTGTAGTGGTGGGGCGTGAAGGCGTGCGCTCCGACGATGAGAACGGTGTCGTACGAGGCGAGGGCGGCGCGGATCGCGTCGTGGCGGGGTGGCAGCATCCCGGCGTAAAGGGGGTGCGTGGCAGGGAAGTTGAGGCAGTCGGCCATCGGCTGGTGGTGGACGGTCGCGCCGCAGGCCTCCGCCGTACGGACGAGCGCGGCCACCGCGTCCTCACGGCCCACCCCGTCCCCGGCGACGATCGCGGGACGGGCGGCGGCGCCGAGCAGTACGGCCGCCCGGTCGAGTCCGGCGGCGGGGCCATGCCTGGGCGGTGCGGTGCGGGCGGGGACCTCTACCTCGGTGTCCTCGGCGAGCAGGTCCATGGGGAGGGACAGGAACACCGGTCCGGCGGGCGGCCGTTGGGACTGGGCGAAGGCGCGGCGCAGGGCGAGGGGCAGGTCGCGGGCGTGCTGGATGTCGTACGTCGCCTTCACGGCGGGCCGCGCGAGGCCGAGGAGGTCGCCGGAGAGCATGGGGTCCTGCTGGAGGTGGCGGCGGTCCTGCTGGCCGGCCGTGACGACGAGCGGGGTGCGCGAACGGCGGGCGTTGAGCAGGCCGATGAGGCCGTTGGCGAGTCCGGCGGCGATGTGCAGACTGACGAACGCGGGGCGGCCGGTGCCGCGCGCGTAGCCGTCGGCCATGGAGACGACGGCGCCCTCGTGGACGCCGAGGACGTACTCGGGGGCGTTCTCGGTCGCCGACAGGGCGGCCAGGAACGGGAGTTCGGTGGTGCCGGGGTTGCCGAAGATCCGGTCCACGCCCTCGCCGCGCAGGATGTCGAGGAAGGCGAGGGCGGGACGGTGACCCATGGGGGGCTCCTCGGGGACGGGACCGGTGACCGGTTCGCCGGTCAGCGTCGGGGTCCCGTCCCCCGAGGGCAAGGGCAACGTGTCGCTCAGCGATACGTCAGCGCGCGTCGCTGAACCGCTCGCCCTTCTCGGCCTTCTCCACGAGCAGCGCGGGCGGCGCGAACCGCTCCCCGTAGCGCTCGGCGAGCGCACGCGCGCGTGCCACGAAACCGGGCAACCCGCCCTCGTAGCCGTTGATGTACTGGAGGACGCCGCCGGTCCAACCCGGGAAGCCGATCCCGAAGATGGACCCGATGTTGGCGTCCGCGACGGACGTCAGCACGCCTTCCTCAAGGAGCTTGACCGTGTCGAGCGCCTCGGAGAACAGCATGCGTTCCTGCATGTCTTCGAAGGGCACGGTCTCGGAGGGGCTCTCGGCGCCCTCGCGGGTGAAGTGCTCGCGCAGGCCCGGCCACAGACCCGCGCGCTTGCCGTTCTCGTCGTAGTCGTAGAAGCCCGCGCCGCCGCTGCGCCCGGTGCGGCCGAACTCGTCGACCATGCGGTCGATGACGGCCTCGGCGGGGTGGCCCGGCCAGGTGCCGCCCGCTTCCTCGACGGCCCGCTTGGACTCGTTGCGGATCTTGCGCGGGAGGGTGAGCGTCAACTCGTCCATCAGGGAAAGGACCTTGGCCGGGTAGCCGGCCTGCGCGGCGGCCTGCTCGATGGACGCGGGCTCGATGCCCTCGCCGACCATGGCGACGCCCTCGTTGATGAACTGCCCGATCACGCGTGAGGTGAAGAAACCGCGCGAGTCGTTGACGACGATCGGCGTCTTCTTGATCTGCCGGACCAGGTCGAAGGCGCGCGCGAGGGCCTCGTCGCCGGTGCGCTCGCCCTTGATGATCTCGACGAGGGGCATCTTGTCGACGGGCGAGAAGAAGTGCAGCCCGATGAAGTCGACCTGTCGCTCGACACCCTCGGCGAGAGCCGTGATGGGGAGAGTTGAGGTGTTGGAGCAGAGCAGCGCGTCGGGCTCGACGATGTGCTGGATCTCCTGGAACACCTTGTGCTTGAGCGAGGTGTCCTCGAAGACGGCCTCGATCACCGCGTCGCAGCCCGCGAGTTGCTGCGGGTCGGCGGTGGGGGTGATGCGGGCGAGCAGCGCGTCCGCCTTCTCCTGCGTCGTACGGCCGCGGGAGACGGCCTTGGCGCAGAGCTTCTCGGAGTAGGCCTTGCCCTTGGCCGCCGCCTCCGGAGTCACGTCCTTCAGGACGACGTCGATGCCCGCGCGGGCGCACGAGTAGGCGATGCCGGCGCCCATCATCCCGGCGCCGAGGACGGCGACCTTGCGGACCGGGCGGGACGCGATGCCCTTGGGGCGGTTGGCGCCGGAGTTGACGGCCTGGAGGTCGAAGAAGAACGCCTGGATCATGTTCTTCGAGGTCTGGCCGGCCGCCAACTCCACGAAGTAGCGGGCCTCGATGAGCTGCGCGGTCTCGAAGTCGACCTGGGCGCCCTCGACGGCGGCGGCGAGGATGTTGCGCGGGGCCGGGTAGGGCGCGCCGTTGGTCTGCTTGCGCAGGCTGGCGGGGAAGGCGGGCAGGTTGGCCGCGAACTTGGGGTTGGCCGGGGTGCCGCCCGGGATGCGGTAGCCGGGCTTGTCCCAGGGCTGCTGCGACTGCGGGTTGGCGTCGATGAAGGCGCGGGCCTTGGCGATCAACTCGTCCGGGGTGGTGGCCACTTCGTGGACGAGGCCGTTCTCCTGGGCGCGGCGCGGGCTGTACTGGGTGCCCTGGAGCAGCACCTTCAGCAGCGCGTCGGTGATGCCCAACAGCCGTACCGTACGGACGACTCCGCCGCCTCCGGGGAGCAGGCCGAGGGTGACCTCGGGGCAGCCGATCTTCGAACCGGGCGCGTCGAGGGCGATGCGGTGGTGGCAGGCGAGCGCGATCTCGTAACCGCCGCCCAGGGCCGCGCCGTTGAGCGCGGCGACGACCGGCTTGCCGAGGGTCTCGATGCGGCGCAGGTTGCGCTTGATGGCGAGGCCGCCGTCGAGCAACTCCTGGGCGGTGTCCGGGGTTACGCGGATCAGGTCACGCAGGTCGCCGCCCGCGAAGAACGTCTTCTTGGCGGACGTGACGATGATGCCGCGGATGGAGTCCCGCTCGGCCTCCAGGCGCTCGGTGATCGCGGCGAGGGAGTCGCGGAAGGCCGCGTTCATGGTGTTCGCGGACTGGTCGGGGTCGTCGAGGACGAGGGTGACGACGCCGGTGTCGTCCTGTTCCCAGCGGATGGTGGTGCTCTCGGTCATGAGGGGTTCTCCGTAGAAGTCTCTGATGCCGCAAAAGCCTCTGGCCGGCCGTGGAAGCCTCAGGTGGCCGTGGAAGCCTCAGGTGGCCGTGGAGACCGCTGGTCGCAGCGGCGATCTCCGGTGGGCCGCCGGGGTCTTCAGACGCGCTCGACGATCGTCGCGATGCCCATGCCGCCGCCGACGCACAGCGTCGCGAGGCCGTAGCGCTTGTCCTGGCGCTCCAGTTCGTCGACGAGCGTGCCGAGGATGATCGCGCCGGTCGCGCCGAGCGGGTGGCCGAGCGCGATGGCGCCGCCGTTGACGTTGACCTTGTCCAGGGACAGGCCCATGTCGCGGACGAAGCGCAGGACGACCGCGGCGAAGGCCTCGTTGATCTCGACGAGGTCGATGTCGTCGATGGTCAGGCCTGCCCTGGCGAGAGCCTTGCGGGTGGCGGGCGCGGGACCGGTGAGCATGATGGTGGGCTCGGAGCCGGAGACGGCGGCGGAGACGATCCGCGCGCGCGGGGTGAGGCCATAGCGCTCGCCGACCTCCTTCGAGCCGATCGCGACGAGCGAGGCGCCGTCGACGATGCCGGAAGAGTTGCCCGCGTGGTGGACGTGGTCGATCTTCTCCACCCAGTGGTACTTCTGCAGGGCCACCGCGTCGAAGCCGCCGAGTTCGCCGATGTCCGCGAAGGACGGCTTCAGCCTGGCGAGGGAGTCCGCGGTGGTGCCGGGGCGCAGGTGCTCGTCGCGGTCGAGGACGACCAGGCCACTGCGGTCACGGACCGGAACGACGGACCGCTCGAAGCGGCCCTCCTTCCAGGCGGTGGCCGCCCGCTCCTGCGAGAGCGCCGCGTACTCGTCCACGTCGCGTCGCGAGAATCCCTCGATCGTGGCGATCAGGTCGGCGCCGATGCCCTGGGGCACGAAGTTGACGGCGAGGTTCGTCATCGGGTCGTTGAACCAGGCGCCGCCGTCCGAGGCCATCGGCACCCGTGACATCGACTCGACGCCACCGGCGAGGACGAGGTCCTCCCAGCCCGAACGCACCTTGGCGGCGGCCATGTTGACGGCTTCGAGGCCCGAGGCACAGAAGCGGTTCTCCTGCACTCCGGCCACCGTGTCCGGCAGCCCGGCGGCCACGGCGGCGATCCGGGCGATGTCGGAGCCCTGGTCGCCGACCGGGCCGACGACGCCGAGCACGATGTCGTCGATCGCGGCCGGGTCCAGGTCCGGGAAGCGGTCGCGGAGCTCGTGGATGAGTCCGACGACCAGGTCGATGGGCTTCGTCCCGTGCAGGGATCCGTTCGCCTTGCCGCGCCCGCGCGGGGTGCGGATCGCGTCGTAGACATACGCTTCGGTGCTCACTGCCAAGCCTTTCACTGAGGGTTTTCGAGGACTCGCCGAGGGGTTTCCCGATCAGCGTCCTCGACGTCGTCGACAAGCCGGGGGACGTCCCAGTCACGGGCCACGTCGGACGTGTCCGCGCCGGGCAGTGCGGGTCCGCCGCGCACCGAGGTGGGCGTCGCGGAGAACCGGGGTGCGGGGGCGGGCTGGGTGATCCCGCCGTGCTCGGTGAACGTGCCGCGCGCGGCGAGGTGCGGATGGTGCGGGGCCTCGCGCAGCGACAGCACGGGCGCCACGCACGCGTCCGTGCCCGCGAAGACGTCCGTCCACTCGTCTCGCGTACGGCTGCGGAAGCGGGCCGCGACCGCCTCGCGCAGCTCGCCCCAGCGGGTCCGGTCCCGGCGCGCGTCGGCGAAGTCCGCGAGGCCGAGCAGGTCCACGAACTCGGCGTAGAACCGCGGCTCCAGGGCGCCCACGGCCATGTGCTTGCCGTCGGCGGTCTCGTAGGTGCCGTAGTACGGGCAGCCGCCGTCGAGGAGGTTGGCGGCGCGGCGGTCCTGCCAGCCGCCGGCGGCGAGCATGCCGTGGATCATCGCGGAGAGGTGGGCGGTGCCGTCGACGATGGCGGCGTCGACGACCTGGCCGATGCCGGTCACGCGCGCGTGGTGCAGCGCGGCGAGGACGCCGACGACGAGGTAGAGGGAGCCGCCCGCGTAGTCGCCGAGCAGGTTGGCGGGGGCGGGCGGGGGCTCCCCGGGGCTGCCGATCATGCCGAGGGTGCCGGTGAGCGCGATGTACGCGATGTCGTGCCCGGCGCGCTGGGCGAGGGGGCCGTCCTGGCCCCAGCCGGTCATCCGGCCGTAGACGAGCCGGGGGTTGCGGGCGTGGCAGGGCCCGGGGCCCACGCCGAGGCGCTCGGTGACGCCGGGGCGGTTGCCCTCGATGAGGATGTCGGCGCGTTCGACCAGGTCGAGCACGCGCGCGGGGCCGTCCGGCGCCTTCAGGTCGACGAGGACCGAGCGCTTGTTGCGGTTGGTCACGTCGTACTCCGGGTCGACCCCGAGGGCGACGCCGCCGGGGCGGTCGACGCGGACGACGTCGGCGCCCAGGTCGGCCAGGAGCATGGCCGCGAAGGGGCCGGGACCGATACCGGCCAGCTCGACCACGCGCACGCCGGAGAGCGGGCCGTGCCCGGGCGTCGTTGCCGCTGTCATCCAGCCCCCAGCTGTGACACAACTGATGTAACACCAGTGATGTTAGGAACACGTTCCACTTGACACAAGACCTGGGCGAGCAAGCGCTTAGCCAAGTTACCCGCCGTCAACCGTGACGAGCCACGACCGTGCACGGTCGTGCACGACCGGCTAGCGAAGACCATCCGCGTCCAGCTCGGCCATCAGCCGCTTCGGGGCGATCGCGCGGTAGCTCTCCTCCACCCAGTCGCACAGCAGCTCGGCGGCCGGGGCGCCCTGCTCGGCGAGCGGGACGCGCACCCAGCCGGCCTTGCCGAGGCCGTAACGGGCGGGCGTGGCGCCGGGTGCGGTGAGCGCGTGGGCATGGGCCGCCTCGTCGGTGAGCTTGACCGTAAGGGCCGGCGGATAGCTGCCGTCGTCGACACCGAGGAAGACGAACACCTTCTTGTTGACCTTCGCGACGCTCTCGCCCCACGGGCAGTATCGATATGCGGCTCCGCCGCGCGGCTTCGGTGGCACCCGGCAGCCCGAGGGCGAACTCGCGTACTTTCGCCCACTTCTTCAGGGCGTTCCTGGGCACGGCCACCTGATACCTCCGGGCTCGTCGTCGGGCACCGCACTCTTCACGCTAGCCTCAGCCACCGACAGCGGCGCGGGCTGCGGGACCCAGGAGTGTCATGAGCAGGCTGAACAGGACGGACCGTCCCTACGACATCGTGCTCTTCGGAGCCACGGGCTTCGTCGGATTGCTCACCGCGGAGTATCTCGCCGCGCACGCGCCCGAGGGCCTGCGCTGGGCGATCGCGGGCCGGGACGAGCTGAAACTGAAGCGGCTGCGCGAACGGCTGCCCGGCGCCACGCCGGTGGGCGTCCTGCGGGCCGACGTCGCCGACCCGGCCTCCCTGCGCCAACTCGCCGAGCACGCGCGCGTGGTGGCCACGACGGTCGGCCCCTACGTCAGCTACGGCGACGACCTCGTCGCCGCCTGCGCGGACACCGGCACCGACTATCTCGACCTCAGCGGCGAGCCGGAGTTCGTCGACCTGACGTACGTCCGCCACGACGCACGCGCGCGGGAGACCGGCGCACGGCTGGTGCACTCCGCCGGCTTCGACTCGATCCCGCACGACCTGGGGGCGTACTTCACAGTGAAACAACTGCCGGAGGGGGTGCCCCTGACGGTGGACGGCTTCGTGACCGTCGACGCGATGTTCTCCGGCGGCACGTTCGCCACGGCGCTGACCCAACTCGGGCGCGGCCGACAGGTGTTGTCCGCCGCCAGGGAGCGGCGACGTCACGAACCACGGCTGGTGGGCCGCCGGGCCGGTGCTCCCATGGGGGTACCGCGGTTCGCCGGCGAGGTCGGCTCCTGGGCGGTGCCCCTGCCCACCATCGACCCGCAGGTCGTTCAACGATCCGCGCGAGCCCTGGAGCGCTACGGCCCCGACTTCCGCTACCGCCACTACGCGGCCGCACGACACCTCCCCGTGGCGCTCGGCGGTGTCACGGCGGCCGGCGCGCTCGCCACGGTCGCCCAACTCCCGCCCGCCCGCCGCTGGTTGTCCGACCGCCTCAAGCCTGGCGACGGACCGAGCCCGGAGAAGCGCGCGAAGAGCTGGTTCTCCGTGAAGTTCGTGGGCGAGGGCGGCGGCCGCCGGGTCTTCACGGAGGTCGCGGGCGGCGACCCCGGCTACGACGAGACGGCGAAGATGTTCGCCGAGTCGGCCCTCTCCCTCACCCTCGACCAACTCCCGCCCACAGCGGGGCAGGTGACGACGGCGGTTGCCATGGGCGACGCGCTCATCGAACGGCTCCGCAGCGCGGGCATCACGTTCCGGGTGGCCGCGATCCGCTGACGGTGTCGGACCCTCATGCGTGAGCACGGCATCGACTGGATGCCGTTCGCGCAGCGGGAGTTCGGATCAGCCCACCGCCGAGGCCGTCGGCCCGTCTCCGCCCGGCTGGTGGCATGCCGCCGCGGAACGCCGGGCCATGAACTGACCGTGCTGATCGGGGAGTTCGGAGTACCCCTCGGAATGGGCTACGATGGATCTTGAGCCGGTCGCCGGAACATCCGGGGTCTGGTCGCGCGTCGGTGGTCCAAGGAAAGACGCCCCGCTTCCTGCGGGGAAATGCAGGTGCGAGGCCTGCCCGGCGCTCAACTCCGAGCCCCACACCGCTACTTGCGGGGTGGGGCTCGCGTGTTTCCCGCACCGGAACGCCCCCCGGCCTCACGGCCACAGCGTGTAGATCATCCCGCCGATCCAGGCGAAGCCCGCCGCCACGGACAGGACGAGCGCGATCGTCACGGCCCGCTCTATCGGCTGGCTCGGGTGGGCAACGGGCTTCGGGGAACGGTGCGTTGTCATGCGGGACAGCCTGCCGATCACGCGGGCGCGGTCACATCCGTACAGGTACTCAGATCAGGTACTCAGAACGCGACGCACCCCCGACTCCTCACACGGTCGCCTCCCGCAGCGCCCGCCGGCACAGCGCGTCCGCCCTGCGGGTCGTCTCCGGGAGGCGGAACTCCGGGGTCAACGCGAGGGTGTGGGCACAGGCGTTGTCCAGGGTCACCCGGTGGCCCACGGAGACGAACACCGGCTTCACCGCGTCCCGGGTGCGCAGCGCGCGGCCGACCTCCTCGGCGTCCGCCCGGAGCGGCGACGCGGAGCCGCGCGGGGTGCCCGGATCGTCGTAGGTGAACGTGAAGGGGTTCTTGGCGACGCCGATCGTGGGCAGGCCGGTGAGGACGCCGAGGTGGCTGGCGAGGCCGAAGCGGCGGGGGTGGGCGAGGCCGTAGCCGTCGCACACGACCAGGCCCGGCGGGCAGGGCAGCGCCTCCAACGCGGCCAGCACCGTGGGGATTTCGCGGAAGGCGAGCAGCCCCGGCACGTACGGGAAGGAGACCCGGCCGACGGCGGTGGCCTCGGCGACGACGGTGAGGCTCGCCGCGTCCAGCACGACGGCCGCGGCCACCACCACGTCCCGTTCGTCGTCGTAGGCGACGTCAACTCCCGTGACGTACCCCGTCCTTGGCGGCGGCCCCGGTTCGTCGGTCACCACCCGCTCCCGCAACTCGTCCTGGACGGCGCGGGCCTGCTCCTCGGTCGCGGGCCAGCCCGCGGGAATGTCTACGGTCGTCATGGTGGTGCCGAGCGTACGGGGATCCCGGGTTGCAGCGGGGGCCGTACTGGTCCCCCGCCACCGGCCCCGTCAGTCCTCCAGCCGCGCCACGCGCCCCTTCTCCCCCGCCGCCCAGCAGCCCAGGTCGGCCGCGCAGTCCACGGTGTCGTACGAGCCGGAGTCCACCGTCCTCCAGGTGCGGCCGGCGTCGGTCGTGAGGTCCGTGCCCGTGGGGCCGACCGCGAGGGCCGTGCTGCGGCTGCGGGGCACCCAGGTGACGCCGGAGCGGTAGGCGGGCGGCGGGGTCGTGGCGGGCCTCCAGGTGTGGCCTCCGTCGCCGGAGACGGCCGCCGCGAGCGGTGAGGGCTGGTCCGCGGTGTAGTTGCCGCCGACCGCCAGGCCGTGCGTACGGTCGCGGAAGGCGAGCGCGAACACCCCGCGCGCGGGGTCACCGGCCGGGATCGGCGTGTCGGTGGCCGTCCAGGTGAGGCCGCGGTCCGCGGAGTGCAGGACACGCGCGCGTGCACCCCCGCCGGTGGCCAGCCAGACGTCACGAGGCCCGGAACTCACCAGGCACTGGCCGCTCGCCGCGAAGCCCGCCTCACCGTCGAGCGCGGCCGGCATCCCGGTGTTCGGCAGCACCTTCCAGGAACGGCCGCCGTCGCCGGTCGACAGGATGCGGAACTTTCCGTCCACCGGGTCGCTCATCGCGAGGCCGTGCCGGCTGTCGAAGAAGGTCATGCAGTCGTAGAAGGCGCTCGCGTCGGTGTTGCGGAAGGACTCCGTCCAGGTCGCCCCGGCGTCGTCGGTGCGGTAGACGCGGGACGCCTCCCCTTCGCCGATCGCCAGGACCACCGCGCGCCGCGCGTCGAACGCCTCGATGTCCCGGAATTGCAGGTCTGCCGCGCCGGACGGCGACACGTTCCGCCAGCTCGCCCCGCCGTCGGTGGTGCGCAGCACCGTGCCCGCGGTCCCGGCCACCCACGCGGTGTTCCGGCTGACCGCCGACAGCCCCCGGAAGCGCACATCGGCGGCCCCGCTGTCCTTGAGCTCCCAGTGCGGAGCCCGGTGCGCCGTGTCCCGTGCCTGTGCCGGTACGGCGGTGAGCGCGGCCAGCGCCGCCCCGCACGCGATCGCCACGGCCACGCTCCGGTACGTATGTCCCACCTGTCGCTTCTTCCCCATGCGCCTCATGGCGGGCGAAGCTAGCCCACTCCCCCGGGGCCGTCCAGATGCCCCCGCCCGCCTTGGGCGCATTTGGGCGGCGGTGACGGAGGTCACTCGAAATTCGTGTGCACGAATGGGCCCGTTCCGGCGTCTCTTCCAGTGCGGGCCCATCCACTCGGGGGTCCGTTCCGGAATACGTACGGGAGTCCGTCCGGTCGTCACCGCAGTCCGCACCGCCGTCACACAAGGGAGCAAGGCGTTGTCCATCGTCATCGAGCAGCCCGTAGAGGCCCGCCTCGTCGCCGCCGCACCGCGGATGCCGAGCATCCCCGCCACCCTGCACTACGACCGGCGGGACCCCTTCGCCGTCCGGATGACCTTCCCGGCACCGGCCACCCTGGAGGGCGTCGAGGTCTGCTGGACCTTCGCCCGGGAACTCCTCGCGGCCGGCCTGCACGGCACCGAGGGCCACGGCGACGTCCGGGTGCGGCCCTACGGCTTCGACCGCACCGTCCTGGAGTTCCACGCCCCCGAGGGCACCGCCGTCGTCCACGTCCACTCGTCCGAGATCCGCCGCTTCCTGCAGGCCACCGGCGAGCTGGTGCCCGCCGGTCTCGAATACCTCCAGCTCGACCTGGACCACGACCTCGCCGAGCTGATGCGGGATGCCTGCTGACCTAACGCCCTTTCCCCAGCAGTGAGTTGAGCTCGCCGTAGCCGAGCCCTCCGGTCTGCGCGCCGTAGGTACCCGTGTCCAGCAGCTCCCGCGCGGCACGGCGGACCACGGCGTACGCGGCCAGTGCGACGCTGGATCCGGCGCTCACGCGCGCGACGCCCAGCGCGGCCAGTTCGGCGACCGGCGGTGCGCCGGGGCCGACCAGCACATTGAGCGGCGCGTCGATCCCGTCGGCGAGTTCCTTGACCGTTCCCGGTTCGACGGCCCCGGGGACGAAGATCCCGTCGGCGCCCGCGGCGCGGAACGCGGCGGCCCGCTCCAGGGTCGCGTCCACTCCCCCGGCGCCCCGCAGAAACGTGTCGATACGCGCGTTGACGAACAGCGGCACACCCCCCGCGTCGGCGGCCTCCCGGGCGGCGGCGATCCTCCCCCAGCCTTCGGCCGGGGGGACCCCCATCTCGCTTCGCTCGCCTGCTCGGCGACCGGCCGCAGGACGCCCGCACCGCCGTAGAGCGCGTCCTCGATGTTCACCCCCACCGCGCCCGCCGCGAGCACCGCGCGGACCGTGTCGGCGACGCCCGCCGCGTCCTTCGCGAAGCCGCTCTCGATGTCGGCGCTCACCGGCACGGCGACGCTCGCGGTGATCCGGGCGAGCGCCTCCAGGGCCCGCTCCCGGTCCAGCTGGTCCCCGTCCGGGACGCCGAGGGCCCAGGCGAGGCCCGCGCTGGTGGTCGCCACGGCGGACGCGCCCGCGTCCTCGACGATGCGGGCGCTCGCGGCGTCCCAGGCGTTCGGGAGGACGAGCGGACGCCCGGGCACATGCAGCGCGCGGAAGGCCAGAGCGCGGTCACGGAGGGTGTTCTGGTTCGTCATGCGCCCCACTCAAGTAGTCGCGGGCGCGCTCTGGCTGGCAGGAATCCGACACGGATGTGCGGGTCGCGGGCGCCGTTTAATGCGTTGACAGGCCTCCGGCGCGGTTCGTAGCGTTGCTCTCGCTTCTGTTGCCGTCGATCGGAGTAGGACGTTGCTCGTCTGAGGTTCTGAGACACCGCGTCACACACCCCTGTGGTGTGTCCGCCGTGTACGACCTCGGCGTCCGAGCCGTCCTCCGGAACAGGGCTTTCCTCTCTGCTTCCGGGACCAGTCTCCCGCCCCGCGGTGTCTCGATACGCGTCTGCCCATGACCGCGTCAAGCACCCACGAGGCCCGCATGCATAGCTCCGTCACCTGTACGTCCCTCTCCTTCGCCTGGTCCGACGGGACCTCCGTCTTCGAGGACCTGGACGCCGCCTTCGGACCCGGAAGGACCGGGCTCGTCGGTGTCAACGGATCAGGGAAATCAACCCTGTTGAAGCTGATCGCCGGTCGACTCGCCCCGGCCGACGGCGCCGTGCGGGTCGCGGGCGAGGTCGGCCACCTCCCGCAGAACGTCACGCTCGACACCGCCCTGCGCGTCGACGAGACCCTCGGCATCGCCGCTCGACGCGCCGCCCTGCACGCCATCGAGGCCGGTGACGCGGCCGAGGAGCACTTCGAGACACTCGGCGACGACTGGGACGTGGAGGAAAGGGCGCTGGCCACACTCGGTGAACTCGGCCTGGGACACCTCGATTTGGACCGCACCATCGGCGAGGTGTCGGGCGGCGAGTCCGTACTGCTGCGGCTGGCCGCGCTGTTGCTCGGCCGACCGGACGTCCTGCTCCTGGACGAGCCGACCAACAACCTCGACCTGTACGCGCGCAAGCGGCTGTACTCGGCCGTCGCGTCCTGGTCCGGGGTGATGATCGTGGTCAGCCACGACCGTGAACTCCTCGACCTCGTCGACCAGATCGCCGATCTGCGCTCCGGCGAGATCACCTGGTACGGCGGCAACTACTCCGCCTACGAGGAGGCCCTGACCACCGAACAGGACGCCGCGACACGGATGGTGCGCGTCGCCGAGGCCGACTTCCGCAAACAGAAGCGCGAACTGTCCGACGCCCAGGTCAAGTTGGCCCGCCGCAAGAAGTACGGACAGAAGATGTTCGAGCAGAAGCGCGAGCCGAAGATCGTCATGGGCGCACGCAGGCGGTCCGCGCAGGAGTCCGCGGGCAAGCACCGCATCCTGCACGAGGAACGGCTGGCCGAGGCGAAGGAACGGCTCGACGAGGCGGTGGAGGCCGTACGGGACGACGACGAGATCCGCGTCGACCTGCCGTACACGGCCGTACCGCCGGGGCGCCAGGTCCTGACCCTCATGGACCTGGAACTCGCGTACGGCGCGCGGGCGGGCGGGCTCGATCTGCGCGGGCCGGAGCGGATCGCGCTGATCGGGCGCAACGGCGCGGGCAAGACGACATTGCTGCGCACGGTCGCCGGGGAACTGGAGCCGGTGTCGGGCGAGGCGGTGACGCATGTCCCGCTGCGCTTCCTGCCGCAGCGGCTCGACGTGCTCGACGGTGAGCTGACCGTGGCGGAGAACGTGGCCCGGTTCGCGCCGGGCGCCACCAACAACCGGGTCCGGGCCCGGCTGGCCCGCTTCCTGTTCCGGGGTGCCCGCGCCGACCAGAAGGCGGCGACCCTGTCCGGCGGCGAACGCTTCCGGGCGACGCTGGCCGCGCTGATGCTCGCGGAGCCCGCCCCGCAGCTGCTGATGCTGGACGAGCCGACGAACAACCTCGACATGGCGAGCGTGCGCCAGCTCACCTCGGCGCTGGAGTCGTACGAGGGGGCGTTGATCGTGGCCAGTCACGACCTGCCGTTCCTGGAATCGATCGGCATCACACGCTGGCTGCTGCTGGACGGGGAGCTGCGGACGATCACGCCGGAGGAGGTGGAACACCCGGCCTGAGGCCTTCGGTCACCCGGCTCGACGCCCTGTGCGCGCATCTCAGGAGGGCCACAGCCTCACGTGAGGGGTTTTGTCGGCACGGACGGGTGGCGCATGATGGCCAACCGGTGCCGTGACACCAGCGCCGAAACGATCCCGCCGATACGGAGTCCCGCTCGTGCCCAGCCAGAAGGCCCTCGTCCGCCGCCCCAGCCCGCTCCTGGCCGAGGGGCTGGTCACGCACATCGAGCGGGAGAAGGTCGACGTCGAGCAAGCCGTCGAGCAGTGGGAGGCCTACGTACAGACGCTGCGGGTGCACGGCTGGGAGACGATCGAGGTCGACCCGGCCGACGACTGCCCCGACTCCGTGTTCGTCGAGGACGCGGTGGTCGTCTACAAGAACGTGGCGCTGATCACCCGCCCCGGGGCCGAGTCCCGGCGCGAGGAGACCGGCGGGGTCGAGGAGGCGGTGGCCCGGCTCGGCTGCTCGGTGAACTGGGTCTGGGAGCCGGGCACCCTGGAGGGCGGTGACGTCCTCAAGGTCGACGACACGATCTACGTCGGCCGGGGCGGCCGGACGAACGCGGCCGGCATCCAGCAGCTGCGGGCCGTGTTCGAGCCGCTCGGGGCGCGGGTGGTCACCGTGCCCGTGAGCAAGGTGCTGCATCTGAAGTCGGCGGTCACCGCGCTGTCCGACGGGACGGTGCTCGGGCACATCCCGAAGGTGGACCGGCCCTCGCTCTTCCCGCGCTTCCTGTCGGTGCCCGAGGAGGCCGGTGCGCATGTGGTGCTGCTCGGCGGCGACAAGGTGCTGATGGCGGCGAGCGCGCCCAAGACCGCCGATCTGCTCGCCGACCTCGGCCACGAGCCGGTCGTCGTGGACATCAGCGAGTTCGAGAAACTCGAAGGATGTGTGACGTGCCTCTCGGTCCGACTCCGGGATCTGTACGCCTGAACGGGTGACGGAACCGCCCGTTCGGCGCCGGGACCTGCGGTCCTGGGGCTCGTGCGGATTCCCCGGCGATACGGCCTGAACACGGCCTGAACAGCGATCTTTACAGCACTCTTAACCTACGGTCTCGTAACCTACGGTTTCGTAGCCTACGATTCCGTAAGTTGCACAGGTCCCGGCACCGCTCGCCGGTTTGTTCGGTTTTGTACGACGTCCCCCTGGAGTCCCCGTGACGATCACTTCCCCGCACCTCGGCAGCCCCGCAGTCTGGACCGACGCCAAGCTGCTGTACGCGTTGGAGGAAGTCGTCGAGACGGAACTCAACCGGCACCTCAAGGTCACCAAGGACTGGATGCCGCACGAGTACGTGCCATGGAGCGACGCCCGGAACTTCCCCGGCTTCTTCGAGGACGGCGAGGCCTGGGGCAAGGAGCAGTCCAAGGTCACCGAGATCGGCCGCATCGCTCTCGTCGTGAACCTCCTTACGGAGGACAACCTCCCCAGCTACCACCACGAGATCGCCTCCCTCTTCGGCCGCGACGGCGCCTGGGGCACCTGGGTGCACCGCTGGACGGCGGAGGAGGGCCGGCACGGCATCGTCATGCGGGACTACCTGCTCGCCTCCCGCGCGGTGGACCCGGACAAGCTCGAAGCGTTCCGCATGCAGCACATGAGCGAGGGCTTCGAGTCGGACAACCGGCACTCGATGCTGCACTCCGTGGCGTACGTCGCCTTCCAGGAGCTGGCCACGCGCGTCTCGCACCGCAACACCGGCCACCAGTCGGGCGACCCGGTCTGCGACCGCATGCTGGCCCGCATCGCGACCGACGAGAACCTCCACATGGTCTTCTACCGCAACCTCCTGAAGGCCGCGTTCGAGCTCGCCCCCGACCTCACCATGCAGGCCGTGCGCGACGTCCTCGTCAACTTCCGGATGCCCGGTCACGGCATGCCCGGCTTCGAGCGCTTCGCCGCGCAGATGGCGATCGGCGAGGTCTACAACCTGCGCATCCACCACGACGACGTGATCCAGCCGGTGCTCCGCTTCCTGAAGGTCATGGACATCGACGGTCTCGGCCCCGAGGGCCAGCAGGCGCAGGAGGAGATCGGCCTCTACATGGGCGGCCTGGACTCCGAGGCCGCCAAGTTCGACGTGAAGCTGGCGGCCCGCAAGGCCCGCATGGCGGCGCGCGCGAGCGCCTGACCGGCCTCGCGTCCGTTCGCGAGCCAAGCAACGAGTTCGGGGCTGTCGGCCGTACCAGGCCGACGGCCCCGCTTCGTTGTCGGCGATCGCGTCACCGACAACGCTCGCCGGTCAGTGATCGCCGGTCAGCGTGAGGTGCGCCGGATCTCCAGGCGTTCCTTCTCCGACAGACCGCCCCACACCCCGAAGCGTTCGTCGTGGTCGAGGGCCCACTCCAGGCAGGCCGAGCGGATCGGGCACATGCCGCAGATCCGCTTGGCCTCCCTGACGGAGCTGCCGGGCTCGGGGAAGAAGAAGTCCGCCCCGGTCTGCGCGCACAACGCCTCCTGCTGCCAGTCCAGGTCGGGCGAGGTGATCGTGTCGATGTGCATGGCCAGGATCGTGCCGTCCGGTGAAAAACGTTCGATCAACGCGGGATCAACGCCGCGCTCCGAGGCCTCCGGCCGCCCCGATGATGGCCCCGTGCCCCCGACCGGCGCACGGCGGCGCGCGGAACCGGATGAAAACACGGAGAACTTCAGCGGTCACCGAGGGTAACCGGCGCCGTATCCCCGAATCGCTCCCGCACTCCGGCAGCGATTGTCAGTGGGCGGTGCGAGACTCGGCACTGCAGAGAACGGGACCCTTCAATGAGGAGGGCAATGATGCTCACCACCCGTTTCGTCAACGGCGCTCCGAACTGGCTGGACGTCGGCTCCCCCGACATCGACAGCGCCATCTCCTTCTACGGCGGCCTCTTCGGCTGGCAGTTCCAGTCGGCGGGACCCGAGGCCGGCGGCTACGGCTTCTTCCAACTCGACGGCAGGACGGTCGCCGGCGGCATGCCGCTGCCCCCGGAGCATGCCTCGTCCGCCTGGACCGTGTACTTCCAGAGCCCGGACGCGGAGGCCACGGCCAAGGCGGTGGAGCAGGCGCACGGCGCGGTCCTGTTCCAGCCGATGGACGTGATGGGCGAGGGACACATGGCGGTCCTCCGGGACCCGGCGGGCGCGGCCTTCGGCATCTGGCAGCCGGGGCGGACCAAGGGTGTCGACATCGCGGGCGACCCCGGATCGCTGACCTGGGTCGAGCTGTACACACCGGACGTGGCCGCGGCTGCCGCCTTCTACCATGCCTCGCTCGGCCTGGAGACCTCCGCCGCCCCCATGCCGGGCGGCGACTACACCTGCCTCAACCCGGCCGACGCCGGTGAGGAAGCGATGTTCGGTGGTGTGGTCCCCCTCGACCTCGACCCGACCGGAGCGGCCTCGGGCGCGTACTGGCTGGCGTACTTCGAGGTCGCCGACGCGGACGCCACGGTGGCCAAGGCGGTGGAGTCGGGCGGCAAGGTCACCATGCCGGCCACCACCATGGAGGGCGTCGGCCGCATGGCCCAGCTCACCGACCCCCACGGCGCCCGCTTCGCGATCATCACGAGCGCGCCGCCGCAGGGTTGACGGCGACCTCGGGTCGACAGGTCGACAGGCTAGTCCTAGGCCGACGCGCGGGCACGGCTCATGCGGAGGCGCGGTGGATCAGTGTGGTCGGGAGGATCACGCTGGACGGTGCGCCTCCGATGCCGTCCCGGACACTCCGGCGGTCGAGGCCGCGCAGCAGCAGGCGGGCCATCAGCCGGCCCATCTCCTCTATGTCCTGACGGACCGTGGTGAGCGGTGGCTCGGTCTGTTCGGCGACCGGAAGCATGTCGTCGAAGCCGATCACGGCCACGTCCTCGGGCACCCGCAGCCCCTCCTCGCGCAGCACCTTCATGGCGCCGTAGGCGGTGAGGTCGTTGGCGGCGAACACAGCGTCCACGTCGGGGCAGTTGTCGAGGAGTTCCCGCATCGCCCGCTCGCCACCGCCCGGGGTGAAGTCGCTCTCCACGATCAGCCGCCGGTCGACGTCGACCATGACGTCCCGGAACCCGTCGAGCCGGTCCACCGCGGAGGTCTGGTCGAGCGCGCCGGTGATGTGCGCGATCCGGGTACGGCCGAGCCCGACCAGATGCCGTACGGCCTCGCGGGCGCCGCCCCGGTTGTCGCAGTCGACGTACACCGTCGGCCCGGACGCGCGGGTCCCCTCGCTCCAGCAGGGCCGGCCGCCGAACACCGTGGGGACGCCCGCCCGTTGGATCAGTCCGGGCAGCGGGTCGTCGAGGTGCAGGGAGAAGACGAGCGCGCCGTCCACATGACCGCCGGCGAGATAACGGCCGACACGGGCGTGGTCGGCGCGGCCTTCCGTGAGGAGCAGCACGAGTTGGGAGTCGTGGGCCGTCAACTCCTTGCTGATACCCCGGAGTTGCATGGCGAAGAAGGGGTCCGCGAAGACCCGGGTCTCCGGTTCGGCGATCACCACGGCGATCGCGTCGTGCCGCCTCGTCACCAGGCTCCGGGCGGCCTGGTTGGGGACGTACCCGAGTTCGTCCACGGCCTGCCGGACCCGCTCGACGAGTGATTCCCGCACCCCGTCCCCGCCGTTGACCACCCGGGAAACGGTGGCCCGCGACACCCCCGCCCGCGCGGCCACGGCCTCCAGCGTGGGGCGCGGTGCTGTCTCGGTCACGTCTGGACCCCTCCTCGATGATGCGGATCAGGATAGCCGCGGCCGCACCCGACGGTGAGAGCGCTCCCAGTACCGCGTGACCCCGAGTGCCCCCTCCTCGACCTCGATCGCCTCCACCGCCCACCCCGACAGCTCCACCCACCTCTCACCCCAACAGATTCACCCGCCGCCCGACCCCCTCCCGCTCCGCCCGTTCGTACGCCAGCCAAGCCAGCGCCAGGTCCTGCCACGGCAACCCGACCGGGGCGTAGACGGAGCGGTCGGTGGTGTCGGTCCGCCCCGGATGGTCGCCGCGCAGTACGTCGCCGAGCGTGGTGTCGATGTCCGTCGGGGTCAACGTGCCCACGGACTCGACCAGTTGGCGGTCGTCGACGACCACGAGCGCCGTGTCGAGCAGGTCCGCGGCGAGTTCCCGCTTGCCCGGCTCGTCCGCGCCCAGGCTCGTGAGGTGCTGCCCCTCCCGGGTGTCCGCGAGGGACAGCAGCGGGGTGCGGGACCAGGTCGCCAACAGGACGATGTCGGCGGCCGAGGCGATCTCCTTCGGTGAGCCCAGTACCCGGCCGCCATGTCGGGCGGCGAACTCGGTCGCTCGGTCCAAGTCCGTGTCGTGGACGAGGAGTTCGCCGTACGACCGCAGCGCGCCCAGCCCTCGCACCAGCAACTCGGCCTGCGCTCCCGCACCGACGACCCCCACCACCGCACCCTCCGCCGCGCCCGCGAGGGCATGCGTGCCCAGGGCGGCCGCCAGCCCCGTCCGCCACGCGGTCACCGTCGCCGAGTCCAGCAGGGCGAGCAACTCCCCGTTCGCACCGCTGTGCAGACAGAGCACCCCTCTCAACGCGGGCCGCGCGTCGGGGAACTTGGCGTTGACCTTCACCGTGTAGGCCTCGATGCCGGGCAGCAGTCCGGGCAGCAGGGCGGTGGCCGTACCGGGGAACGGCAGGTCGGTGCGCACCCGTTGGCCCGGGATCGCCGGCGCGGCCCCCACCGCGAGGAAGCCGGCCTGCAACGCGGCGATGCAGGCCGAGGGTTCCAGCAGGGCGCCGAGGTCGCTCCGGGTCAGCAGGCGGGTCATGCGTTCATGATCCGTCAGGGGCGGAGTCAGCGGCAGGGTCGGGAGCGGGGTCCTTCTTCGCCCTGCTCGGCTGGACCCTCTTCGGTTCCCCCGGCATCTTCGGGTACTCCGGCGGATACGGCAGATCGCCCAGCCCGTGGTCGTGTTCGTCGCGCCGGGCCAGTTCGAGGAGGGCGTCCAGGGAGTAGCGGTGGTCGTCCATGTCCGCGTGCACATCGCCGAGTTGGGCGAACCGGGCCGGCATCGTCGCGAGGTCGAAGTCGCGGGGGTGCGCGGTGCCGACCTCGTCCCAGCGCAGGGGGGCCGAGACGGGGGCGTGCGGGCGGGGTCGTACGGAATAGGCGGAGGCGATGGTGCGGTCGCGGGCGGTCTGGTTGTAGTCGACGAAGATGCGCTCGCCGCGCTCCTCCTTCCACCACTTGATCGTCACCTGGTCGGGCATCCGGCGTTCCAGTTCGCGGCCGACCGCGATGGCCGCGCGACGGACCTGGGTGAAGCTCCAGCGCGGTTCGATGGGTACGAAGACATGCAGGCCGCGCCCGCCGGAGGTCTTGGGGAAGCCCTGCAGACCGCCGAACTCGTCGAGTACGGCGCGGAGTTCGTGGGCGGCGCGGACCGCGTCGTCGTAGTCGGTGCCGGGCTGCGGGTCGAGGTCGATGCGGAGTTCGTCGGGGCTGTCGACGTCGTCGCGGCGTACCGGCCAGGGGTGGAAGGTGAGCGTGCCGTACTGGGCGGCCCACAGCACGGCGGCCTGTTCGGTCGGGCACATCTCGTCGGCGCTGCGTCCGCTGGGGAAGGTGATGTGGGCGGTCGGGATCCAGTCGGGCATGTTCTTGGGCGCCCGCTTCTGGAAGAAGTTCTCGCCCTCGACCCCGTCCGGATAGCGCTCCAGGGTGGTGGGGCGGTCGCGCAGAGCACGGAGGATTCCGGGGCCGACCGCGATGTAGTACCGGGCGAGGTCCAGCTTCGTGAAGCCGCGCTCCGGGAAGAAGATCTTGCCTGGGCTGGACAGCCGTACGGTCCGGCCGCCCGCCTCCAGTTCCACCGCTTCGCCCATGCGAGCCACCGTAGGCCCGGCTCGCAAACATCGCATACCGGGCGGCAAGCGACGTACGAGAGCAGAATCGGGAGCATGGATCTGCCGGTGATGCCGCCCGTGAAGCCCATGCTCGCCAAGTCGGTGGCGAGGATCCCGCCGGGCATGCACTACGAGGCGAAGTGGGACGGCTTCCGGGCGATCGTGTTCCGGGATGGGGCCGAGGTCGAGCTGGGCAGCCGTACCGGAAAGCCGTTGACCAGGTATTTTCCCGAACTGGTCGAGGCGCTGAAGGAGCGGGTCCCGGAGCGGTGCGTGCTGGACGGCGAGATCGTGATCGCCCGGGACGGACGGCTCGACTTCGACGCGCTGACCGAGCGCATCCACCCGGCCGAGTCCCGGGTGCGGACGCTGGCCGAGCGGACGCCGGCCTCCTTCGTCGCGTTCGACCTGCTGGCCCTGGCCGACGAGTCGCTGCTGGACGTGCCGCTCGGCGACCGCCGCGCGCTCCTCGAACGGGCGCTGTACGGCGTGACCGCACCCGTGCATCTGGCGCCCGCGACCACCGATATCGAGGTGGCGCAGCGGTGGTTCCAGCAGTACGAGGGCGCCGGGCTCGACGGTGTCGTGGCGAAGCCGCTGGACCTGCGCTATCGCCAGGACGAGCGCGCGATGTTCAAGATCAAGCACGAGCGGACCGCGGACGCCGTCGTGGCCGGTTACCGCCTCCACAAGAGCGGGCCCGTCGTGGGCTCGCTCCTTCTGGGTCTCTACGACGAGCAGGGCGCCCTGCAACACGTGGGGGTGTCCGCCGCCTTCACCATGAAGCGGCGCGCCGAGCTCATCGAGGAACTCGCGCCCCTGCGCATGGACGACCCGACCGGGCATCCGTGGGCGGCCTGGGCGGAGGAGGCCGCGCACGAGACGGCACAGCTGCCGGGTGCACCGAGCCGCTGGTCCGGCAAGAAGGACCTCTCCTGGGTACCGCTGAGGCCGGAGCGGGTGGCCGAGGTGGCGTACGACCACATGGAGAACGGCGCGCGCTTCCGGCACACGGCGCGTTTCCGCCGCTGGCGCCCCGACCGCACGCCCGAGAGCTGCACGTACGCGCAGCTGGAGGAGCCGGTCCGCTACGACCTCGCGGAGATCCTCGGTCCGCCGGACTGACCCCTTCCGGATCTTCCGGTGGGCCGATCGGCCCATTCAGCGCGCACAAACACAACCGAGCGGGTATGGCCATCAATGAACTTATAAGCGCACAATCGAAAACACAGACTTGGTGGCAACGGTGGGCATGGGACAGAGGGCGCCCCAGCGGCGCGGCGCGAGAAGAGCGGCGCTGCTGGCCGCCACGATGATGGCCTCCCTGGCGGTGGGCTGCACGGCACATCACGGCAGCCCCGTCGACGACGGACGCGGACAGAGCCGGCCCCCTGCACAGACCCCGGCCCAGAGCCCGAGCGCCGGTGGCACGGTCGCCCCCGCCGCCGGTCCGCTGCTCGCCGTGAAGATCGACAACGTGCCCGCGGCCCGCCCGCAGACGGGACTGGACTCGGCGGACATCGTGTACGCGGAGCAGGTCGAGGGCGGGCTGAGCCGGCTGATGGCGGTGTTCGCCACCAAGCTGCCCAAGTCCGTCGGCCCGGTGCGCAGCGCCCGCGTCTCCGACCTGGAGCTGCTGCGCCAGTTCGACGAGCCGACGCTCGCCTTCTCCGGGGCACAGCACAAGCTGTTGCCGCTGATCGCCAAGGCCCCGCTGCGATCAGCGTCTCCGGACGAGGTGTCCAGTGCCTACTACCGGGGCGTCGACAAGTCCGCCCCGCACAACCTCTACCTCCACCCGAACAAGCTGCTCTCCTCCGCCCCGGGCGCGGCGGCCCTGACCACCGGTTTCCACTACGGCGCGGCCCCTACGGGCGGCAAGCCCACGGCCTCCCGCACCGTGCGTTACCCGGCGGCCCGCTTCACCTTCACCTGGTCCGGGAGCAAGCACCGCTGGCAGGTCAGCGAGGACGGCACGCCCACCGTGCTGACCAACGGCAAGCGGGTCGCCCCGGCGACGGTCGTCGTGCAGTACGTCAAGATCCGCAAGTCCAAGTACCACGACGTCCTCGGCAACAACACGCCCTACACGGAGACCGTCGGCTCGGGGAAGGCGGACGTCCTGCGGGACGGCCGTACGTACAGCGTCGACTGGAAGCGACAGAAGGCCACGGACGGAACGGAGTTCACGACCTCGGACGGCAAGCCCATGAACTTCGCGAAGGGCCAGGTCTGGGTGGTGTTCGCGAAGTCCTGAACAAGGCTGGCCAAGGCGCGCCCCTTTAAGGGGCGCGGGGAACTGCGCGACCAGTCCCCACCGGCCCGCAGCAAAAAACGGCCCCCTATCGCTGTACGGCGACGGGCTCCGCAGGATTGCGGAGCCCTTCCGCCGCGTCCGAGACCCGCTGAATGAGCTCGAAGAAAACGCCCTGCTCCTCGGCAGAGAGCGGAGCCAGAAAAACCTGGTTCATCCGAGCCGTCCGCACGACGAGCTTGCGGTGAGTGCGCGTGCCGTCACCGGTGAGCCGTAGCAGAAATCGCCGCCCGTCCTGCGGATCACGCACTTTGTCGAGCAACCCGCGCCTGATCAGCCGACTGATCACCTCCGCGATGGTCGACCGGTCCAGGCCCACCCGCTCCCCCACCGTCCGCTGGTCGAGCCCCGGCTCCTCGGCGAGCGCGTTGAGCACCGCGAACTGCGGGGAGGTGATCTCCTCGGAGACCATGGTGTTCCACAGCAGATAGTGCGCCTGCTGGAGTCGCCGGGCGAGGTGCCCGGGGTGGGTGGTGAGGTCCACCGCGGCCATGTGCCCTCCCGAAGTCGAATTCATCCGTGCACTGAACGATACCGGGAGGCCCTACGGCCGAGTCCAGCCTTGCGTACCGACCTGTCTCCGTACTTGACCTCGTACTTCTCTGAGGTCTTGACGGGGAGCCCCCACAGTGACAGCGTGAAGGAAACTTCACCGAAATGCTCAGTGCCCTGATGAACTGCGATGAACCGCTCACCGGGCGCTCGAACGGGACGGAGCTTCACGGATGGACAAGGTGGTCGCCACAGCCGACGAGGCCGTGGCCGATGTGCCGGACGGAGCGACACTCGCGGTCGGCGGCTTCGGGCTGAGCGGTGTGCCGAACGTACTGATCCAGGCCCTGTACGAGCGCGGGACGACCGGCCTGGGCGTGGTCTCCAACAACTGCGGTGCGCTGGAGTCCGGCCTCGCGGTGCTGCTGGCCGCCGGGCGGATCGCGCGGGTGACCGGCTCCTACATCGGCGCCAACAAGGAGTTCGCCCGCCAGTATCTCGCCGGGGAACTGGAGGTCGAGATGATCCCCCAGGGCACGCTGGCCGAGCGGCTGCGGGCCGGTGGGGCGGGGATTCCCGCCTTCTACACCCCGGCAGGGGTCGGCACCCAGGTCGCCGAGGGCGGACTGCCCTGGCGCTACGACGGCTCGGGCGGCGTCACGCTCGCCTCGCCGCCGAAGGAGGTGCGGGAGTTCGACGGCACCGAGTACGTCCTGGAGCGCGGCATCCGCACCGACTTCGCGCTGGTCCGCGCCGCGAAGGGCGACCGGCACGGGAACCTCGTCTTCAACAAGTCCACCCGGAACTTCAACCCCCTCGCGGCGATGGCCGGCAAGGTGACGATCGCCGAGGTGGAGGAACTGGTCGAGCCCGGCGAGATCGACCCGGACGCGGTGCACCTGCCCGGGATCTTCGTGCAGCGGGTGGTGGCCCTCACCCCCGAGCAGGCCGCCGACAAGCGGATCGAGCAGCGAACGGTGACGGTGAGCGGCTGATGGCCTGGACAAGGGAAGAGATGGCCGCCCGCGCGGCCCGCGAACTTCAGGACGGGCAGTACGTCAATCTCGGCATCGGGCTGCCGACCCTGATCCCCAACTACCTCCCGCCGGGGGTGGAAGTGATCCTGGAGTCCGAGAACGGCATCCTGGGCACCGGCCCGTATCCGACCGAGGACCAGGTCGATCCGGATCTGATCAACGCCGGCAAGGAGACCGTGACAGTCCTGCCCGGGGCGTCCTTCTTCGACTCGGCGCTCTCCTTCGGGATGATCCGGGGCGGGCACATCGACGTCGCCGTGCTGGGCGCGATGCAGGTGTCGGCGGGCGGTGACCTGGCGAACTGGGCGATCCCCGGGAAGATGATCACCGGGATCGGCGGGGCGATGGACCTCGTGCACGGTGCTCGCACGGTCATCGTCGTGATGACCCATGTGGCCAAGGACGGCTCCCCGAAGATCCTCGCGGAGTGCGCGCTGCCGCTCACAGGCAAAGCGTGTGTGAACCGAGTCATCACCGACCTCGGCGTGATCGACGTGTCGCCCGAAGGTCTCGTGTTGATCGAGACCGCGCCCGGTGTGAGTGTCGAGGAGATCGTCGCCAAGACCGACGCGAAACTCACCGTCACGGAAGGCCTGCTGTGAACACGGTTTACATCGTCGACGCCGTCCGCACCCCCATCGGCAGGTACAGCGGAGGGCTCGCCTCCGTCCGCCCGGACGACCTCGCCGCCCACGCCATCCGTGAACTCCTCGCCCGCACCCCGGACTTGGACCCGTCCCGCATCGAGGACGTCTACTTCGGCAACGCGAACGGCGCCGGCGAGGAGAACCGCAACGTCGGCCGCATGGCAGGCCTCCTCGCGGGCCTGCCCACCTCGGTGCCGGGTGTCACGGTCAACCGGCTGTGCGCCTCCGGCCTCGAAGCGGTCATCCAGGCGGCCCGCGCGATCGCGGTCGGGGACGCCTCCATCGCCGTAGCGGGCGGGGTCGAATCGATGACCCGGGCGCCGTACGTGCTGCCGAAGTCGGACCGGCCCTTCCCTGCCGGGCACACCGAGTTGTACTCGACCACGCTCGGCTGGCGCATGGTCAATCCGGCCATGAACCCGGAGTGGACCATCCCGCTCGGTGAGAGCGCGGAGTTGATCGCCGACAAGCACAAGATCGGCCGTGAGCAGCAGGACGAGTTCGCGCTCGCGAGTCACCGGAAGGCGGCGGAGGCGCAGGCCGCGGGGCTCTTCGACGCGGAGATCGCGCCCGTCTCCATCCCGCAGCGAAAGGGCGATCCGGTCGTCTTCGGCGCCGACGAGTCGGTACGGGCGGACGCGTCCCTCGCCGCCATGGCCAAGCTGAAGCCGTCGTTCCGAACGGAGAACGGGACGGTGACCGCGGGCAACGCGTCGCCGCTCAACGACGGTGCCGCGGCTCTGTTGTTGGTGGACGAGGAAGGGCTCAAGGCGACCGGCCGTCAGCCCCTGGCCCGGGTCTCCGCGACCGGTGTCTCGGCGATCGACCCGCAGTACTTCGGACTCGCCCCCGTGGAAGCCGTCAACCGCGCACTCACCAAGGCGGGCAAGGGATTTGACGACCTGTCAGTCCTCGAACTGAACGAGGCCTTCGCCGCGCAGGTGCTCGGATGTGTCGCCGAGTGGCCCGAGTTCGACCCCGCGATCCTCAACCCCCGGGGCGGTGCCATCGCTCTCGGCCACCCGCTCGGCGCCTCCGGTGCCCGGCTCGCCGGTACCGTCGCCCACCAACTCGCCCGCAAGGGCACGGGAGTTGGCGTCGCCACGCTCTGCATCGGCGTGGGCCAGGGCCTGGCCCTGGTCCTCGAACGCTAGGAACCCGAACGGCAGGAACTCGAACGGCAGGAACCCCCATGGCTCTCACCCAGCACGACATCGACCTCGAAATAGCGGCCGAGCACGCGACGTACGAGAAGCGGGTCGCCGACGGCGCGCCGGTCGAGCACCACCCGCGCCGCGACTACGCCCCCTACCGCTCCTCGCTGCTCCGCCACCCGAAACAGCCGCCGGTCACCATCGACGTCTCGAAGGACCCGGAGCTGGTGGAGCTGGCCTCCCCCGCCTTCGGCGAGCGGGACATCACGGAGATCGACAACGACCTCACCCGGCAGCACAACGGGGAGCCGATCGGTGAGCGGATCACCGTCTCCGGGCGGCTGTTGGACCGGGACGGGCGGCCGATCCGCGGTCAGTTGGTGGAGATCTGGCAGGCGAACTCGGCCGGCCGCTACGCGCACCAGCGCGAGCAGCACGACGCCCCGCTGGACCCCAACTTCACCGGCGTGGGCCGCACGTTGACCGACGACGAGGGCAACTACCGCTTCACCACCGTCCAGCCGGGCCCCTACCCCTGGCGCAACCACGTCAACGCCTGGCGCCCGGCGCACATCCACTTCTCGATGTTCGGCACGGCGTTCACCCAACGGCTCGTGACGCAGATGTACTTCCCGAGCGACCCGCTGTTCCCGTACGACCCGATCATCCAGTCGGTGACGGACGACGCGGCCCGGCAGCGCCTCGTCGCGACGTACGACCACAGCCTGTCGGTGCCCGAGTTCTCGATGGGCTACCACTGGGACATCGTGCTCGACGGCCCGCACGCCACCTGGATCGAAGAAGGACGCTGACCCGCCATGACGAAGATCGACACGAGCCGTCCGGAGTCCGTGCTGCCGACCCCCTCGCACACGGTCGGCCCCTTCTACGGCTACGCGCTGCCGTTCCCCGGCGGCGGTGACATCGCGCCGGTCGGGCACCCGGACACGATCACCGTCCAGGGGTACGTCTACGACGGCGAGGGCAAGCCGCTGCCGGACGCCTTCGTCGAGTTGTGGGGCCCCGACCCCGAGGGCAACGTCTCCACGACCGACGGCTCGATCCGGCGCGACCCGGCCGGCGGCGGCTATCTCGGCCGCAACGGCGTGGAGTTCACCGGCTGGGGCCGCATCCAGACCGACGCCAACGGCCACTGGTACGCACGGACACTGCGACCGGGCGCGCGCGGCCGGAGCGCCCCGTACCTCTCCGCATGCGTCTTCGCGCGCGGACTGCTGGTGCACCTCTTCACCCGGATCTACCTCCCGGGCGACAAGGCCGCGCTCGCCGCGGACCCGCTGCTGTCCGGGCTGGACGCGGCGCGGCGCGACACGCTGATCGCGCAGGACGACGGCAAGGGCACATACCGTTTCGACATCCGCCTTCAGGGCGAAGGCGAAACGGTCTTCCTGGAGTTCCAGTGACAGCTGCCGACCCGTCGTCGGACACCGGTCTGCTCGCCCCCGGGTGGGCCGGCTCCCCCGCCGCGTCCGCGACGAGCGACTCCGCGTACCTACGGGCGCTGCTCGACGCGGAGGCCGCGCTCACCCGCGCCCAGGCCGCCCTGGGTCTCGCACCCGCCGAGGCGGCGACGGCGGTGACGGCCGCGGCGGACCCGGACCGCTTCGAAGTACGGTCCCTCGTGGAACGGTCCAGAACCGGCGGGAACCCGGTGATCCCGCTGGTAGCGGACCTGACGAAGGCGGTCGGCGGGGAGTACGGCCCGTACGTCCACCGGGGCGCGACCAGCCAGGACATCATGGACACGGCGACGATGCTGGTCGCGTCCCGCACCCTGCACCTGGTCCTGACCGACCTGGCCCGTACGGAGCGTGCGCTGTCGGGGCTGGCCGCCACCCACCGGGACACCGCGATGCCGGGCCGGACCCTCACCCAGCACGCCGTACCGACGACCTTCGGGCTGAAGGCCGCCGGGTGGCGGTCGCTGGTGCTCGACGCACGGGATCGCGTACGGGTCGTACGGAGCGCGCTGCCCGTCCAACTCGGGGGCGCGGCAGGCACGTTGGCCGCCTTCACCGCGTACGGCGCCGAGGACGCGCTCGCGCTGCCGGACGCCTACGCCCGTGAACTCGGCCTGGCGGTACCGTTGTTGCCGTGGCACACCCTTCGTACGCCGATCGCCGATCTCGCCGGGTGCCTGGCCTTCGCGGCGGGGGCGCTGGGCAAGGTCGCCGCCGATGTGCTCGTCCTGTGCCGTACGGAGATCGCCGAGGTCTCGGAGGGCAGCGGCGGGGGTTCGTCGGCCATGCCGCACAAGGCGAATCCCGTACGGTCCACGCTGATCGCCGCCGCCGCGCGCCGGGCGCCGCAGCTCGCGGCCGTTCTCTACGGCTCGTTGGTCGCCGAGGACGAGCGGCCGGCCGGGGCCTGGCACGCCGAGTGGGAGCCGTTGCGGGAGCTGCTGCGGCTGGTCGGCGGGGCGGCGCGCGATGCCGCCGAGCTGACCGAGGGGCTGCGGGTGCACCCGGACGTGATGCGTCAACACCTGGATCTCACCCATGGGTTGATCGTCTCCGAGCGACTGTCGGCCGAGCTGGCACCGCTGCTCGGACGGGCCCGGGCGAAGGAACTGCTCACGGAGGTCGCCCGGCGTACGTACGCGGAGGGCCGTCCACTGGCCGAACTGCTTGCCGGGGAGCCGGAGTTGAAGGACCTCGACCTCTCCGCGCTGACCGATCCCGCCCGTTACACTGGTTCCGCCGGAGCCCTCACCGACCGTGCGTTGGAGCGACGTTGACCGAGAAACTCCTCAACTTCCGTGCCGAGGGGCCCGATTCCGCTCCCCCGCTGCTGCTCGGGCCCTCGCTGGGCACGTCGTACGCACTGTGGGACAAGGTCGCACCCGAACTGTCCGTCACCCACCGGGTGATCCGCTGGGACCTGCCTGGGCACGGCGGTTCGGCGCCCGGGCTGATCGGTCCCGGGGCGACCGTCGGGGACCTCGCGAACCTTGTGCTCGCGCTCGCCGACTCCCTCGGGATCGAGCAATTCGCCTACGCGGGCGTGTCGTTGGGCGGTGCGGTCGGGCTGCATCTCGCGGTGCATCACCCCGAGCGGGTCGCGTCGCTCGCCGTCATCTGTTCCTCGGCGCACTTCAACGGGGCGAAGCCTTGGGAGGAACGGGCCGCGCGGGTACGGAGCGAGGGCGTGGGGTGGCTGGTGGAGAACGCCGACTCCCGTTGGTTCACGCCCGGGTTCACCGTCCCGGAGCTGGTCGCCGACCAGGGTGACGTAGACCCGGGCGCGTACGCCGCGTGCTGTGACGCGCTGGCCGCGTACGACCTGCGTGAGCGGCTGCCCGAGATCAGCGCGCGGACGTTGGTGATCGCGGGGCGCGAGGACCCGGCGACGCCGCCGGCGCATCTGCGGGAGATCGCGGACGCGGTGCCGGGCTCGGCCCTCGTCGAGATTCCGGGCGCTTCCCATCTGGCGGTCGCGCAGTGCCCGGTGGCTGTTCTGACGGCGTTGCGGGCGCATCTCGGGGGCGGGGCGAAGCGGGGGATGGAGGTGCGGCGAGAAGTGCTCGGTGATGTCCATGTGGACCGGGCGCAGGCTCGGCAGACGCCGTTCACCGCGCGGTTCCAGGACTTCATCTCGCGGTATGCGTGGGGGGAGATCTGGACCGACCCGACGCTGTCCCGGCGCGAGCGGAGCATGGTCACGCTGACGGCGTTGGTTGCACATGGGCACTACGACGAGTTGGCCATGCATGTTCGGGCGGCTCGGCGTAATGGGCTTACGGCGGAGGAGATCGGGGCCGTGTTGTTGCAGTGTGCGGTGTATTGCGGCGTGCCTGCGGCGAACTCGGCGTTTGCTGTGGCGCAGCGGGTGTTGTCGGAAGAGGGCGACTAAGGGTGTGGGGGTGCCTGTTGTGCGTCGGCTGCGGCTGCGTCGTGGCTGGTCGCGCAGTTCCCCGCGCCCCTTAAAGACGCAGGCCAGCCCAAGTTTTTAGCGCGCGGGGAACTGCGCGAGCCTGAAAAATGCAGGCCGACCCAAGTTCCTAGGGCGAGGGGAACTGCGCGCCCTTCAAAAACGCAGGCCGACCCATGTCTCTAGCGGTACGAGGAGAGGAAGTGCGCGCGCCTTAAAACACAGGCCAGCCCACGCTTTTAGGGGCACGAGAAACCGCGCGGGCCTCAAAACGCAGGCCAGCCCATGCTTTTTAGGGGCGCGGGGAACTGCGCGCCCAGCCCCCACCGGCCCGCAGCCGAACGACGACTCAGCGCAAGCCCCTCCCCGTCTCCAACACCTCCCGCGCCTGATTCACCAAGCCGTCGGCCCCGCACGCACGCGCCAGCGTCAAACCCCTGTTGATCTCCGCCACCGACCGCGCAGCGATCCCGTACTCGACCCGCGCCGCCGCATGCTCGTACTGGCACGGCGATGACTCCAGGTAAGCGACAGCCTGCGCCGCGAGGCGTACCGCACGCTGCCCCGTTTCCAGGGCCGCGGCACAGCGAAGGGCCTCGCCGATCGCCGTGTCCGTGCCGAAGTGTTCGGCCTGCCGGCGGGCGTCCGTGGCGAGTTGGGCCGCGCGGGTCGGGTCCTCGACGGCGAGGGCCCGGGCGAGGTCGACGGCCCAGGGAACCATCACCGGGTTGTGGTGGCCGCGTACGGTCGCCGCCTTCGCGGCCTGTTCCAGTTCGTTGATGCCGTCCTTCGTGTTGCCGACGGCGAGCAGGAGCCGGCCACGCACACAGCGCGGGTCGGGCAGCACGATGGTGGACGGGTACGGCGGGCTGAAGCCGTACTGTTCGGCGATCGCCCAGGCCTCCTCGACATGGCCGCGAGCGAGCAGCGTGTCGACCAGGTTGCAGGTGGCCGACCAGTACAGGGGCAGTCCGCGGCCGACACGCTCGGCGAGGCGCAGGGACTCGCGCAGCGAGAGCTCGGCCTCGCGGAGACGGCCGCGCCTGCGGTGGCCGAGGCCGACGTAGGCGTGTGCCAGGGAGAGGTGACCGCCGCTCCAGCCGGCGGTCACATAGGCGCTCAGGGCTTCGTTGTAGAGGCTCTCCGCGCGGTCCAGGCGGTCCGTGTAGGCGTACGCACTGGCCAGCATCATGAGGATCTCCAGGCCCCACTCGGTGTCGGTCCAGCCGAGTCCGGGGGCGAGCCGTCCGTTGACGAGGGCGCGGTCGCAGACCTCGACGACCTCCTCGGCGTTCTCGCCGTGGGTCATGGCGTCGAAGCCGCGCAGGATCAGCAGGGCCCGCTCGGAGTTGTCCCGGCCGGTGCAGGTGCCGGCGAGTGCGGCGAGCCGCTCGGAGCGTCCCGGGGAGGTGCCCTCGCCCGCGTGGATGCCCTCCCACATGAACTGCACGGCCTGGAGCCGCATCCGGGCGGCGCCCGGTTCGTACCGGGCGGCCTCCTCCTCGACGGTGCGGACGGCCTCCTCCAGCTGGTCGTTGTGGGTCAGCGCCTGGGACAGCCGGAAAACGGCGTCCACGCGTGCGTGGCCGTCGAGGCCGGGCATGCCGAGGGCGGTCTGGAGGTGGCCGATGGTGGTGGCGGGCGCGGTGAGGAGGGTGGCGCAGCCGAGTTCGTAGAGCACGTGCGCGTGGGTCTCGGCGAGCGGCGGCTCCACGAGGGCGCGCTCCAGACAGCGGCGGGCTGCGTCGGGGGCGCCGATGGAGAGGTGTTCGCGGGCCGCCTCGCGCAGCTGCTCGACGAGTTCCTGGTCGTCCTCCGGATGCACCTTGAGGAGGTGCCGTGAGGCGGCGGCCGCGCCGTGCCCGGAGTCGGTGACGACCTGGGCGGCGATGCCGTGCATGGCTGTGCGCACACCGTCCGGGATGGAGTCGTAGACGTCGCTCGCGATCAGCGGGTGGACGAACTCCAGCTCGCCCGCGCCGGCCTGGGACGCGGCGGGGTCGGGCGCGGTGAGGATGCGGTCGGTGCGCAGCAACTCGGCGCAGCGGACCGCCTCGTCGCGTTTCATGGTGGCGAGCTTGGCGACCAGGTCCACGGAGATGCCGGTGCCGAGGATGGCGGCGGCCCAGGCGAACCGGGTGGCCTCGAAGCCCAGGTCGTCCAGGCGGGCGAGGAGTCCGCCGCCGCGCGCGGAGCGGTTGAGCTCGCGCAGTTCGGCGGCCGACTCCTCGACGGGGGCGAGGCCGCTGTCCTTGACCTTGGCTAGGAGTTCGACGGTCTCGTACGGGTTGCCGTCGGTGACCGCCCACACCTCGCGGCAGAACGCGCCGTCGGCGTGCGGGCCGAGGGTGGCGCGGGTGAGGCCCGCGGTGGCCCTCGGGGTGAGCGATTCCAGGACGGTGGCCGGCGGGCCGGCCGCGGCGGCGATCGCGTCCAGGTAGCGGGCGCTCTCGCCGCTGACCTCGCCGGGCCTGCGGGCGACCACGAGCAGGACGGAGAGGTCGTCGAGCCGTTCGGCGAACGCGGCGAGCCAGCGCAGGGTCTCCTGGTCGGCCCAGTGGGCGTCGTCGACCAGCAGGACCAGCGGCCAGTGGCGCTTGGCGAGACGGCGTACCGCGGCCACCAGACCGTCGCACACGCCCTGCGGGTCGGGCTGCCGCTCGCCGGGTTCGGTGACGCCGAGGGCGGGGCCCGCGATGTCGTACCAGTCGCCGAGGTACTCGCGGATCTCCTCGGGCATCAGCGTGAGGAGCGCGGGTTGCAGCAACTGCCGTACGACGTTGAAGGGGACGGACCTGAGGGTCTCGCCGCCGCGGACGTGCCAGACCGCGCAGCCGTGCGCCTTGGCGATGCGGCGGGTCTCGGTCAGCAGCGCGGTCTTGCCGAACCCGGCCTCACCCCGGACCATCAGCAGGCTGCCCGAGGAGGACTCGTCGGCACGCAGGGCGGCGATCGCCTCCGCCACACCCTCGACTTCCTCCTCCCGCTCCCACAGGGAGGCCGAGGCTGCTCCTGGAGACCGTTCCTCCGTCATCCCGATACCTCCCCAGTAGCCCGAACGACGTACAGCCCTTGAGCGTAGCCGTCCGGATGCCGAAGTGGAGGCCGGTCCGGGGAGCTGTTGCCGCAACGGGTGACGGGTCTTTTTCAGCAGGGCCGATGTAGGTGACGAACGGTCAAGAGGCGCTGAAATGAAGGTGTTTTCCGATCAGTCCCGACCCGTCCCGAACAGGCCTGCGGTACGGGCTCTGGTCGCCGGGTCGGTGGGCAATTTCATCGAGTGGTACGAGTTCGGTGTCTACGGCTACTTCGCGACGGTGATCGCGGCGCGGTTCTTCACCCCGGAGGGCGCCGGCGCGGCCGAGGGGCTGGTGCGGACGTACGCCTCGTTCGCGCTGGCGTTCTTCTTCCGGCCGGTCGGCGCCGCCCTGTTCGGCCGGCTCGGTGACCGGGTGGGGCGGCGGCCGGTGCTGATCCTGGTGATCGCGCTGATGACCGGTGCGACGACGCTGATCGGTGTGCTGCCGACGTACGCGACGGTCGGCGCCCTCGCGCCCTGGCTGCTCACGTTTCTGAGGGTCCTTCAGGGACTGTCCGCGGGTGGGGAGTTCGGGGGTGCGGTGGCGCTGCTGACGGAGTTCGCGCCGCCGGGGCGGCGAGGACTGTACGGGGCGTGGCAGTCGTTCACCGTGGCGCTGGGGCTGTTGGGCGGGGCGGGGGTCGCGGCGCTGCTGGCGACCGTGCTCGACGCGGGTCAACTGGCCGACTGGGGCTGGCGGTTGGCGTTCCTGCTGACGCTGCCGATGGGGCTCGGCGCACTGTGGCTCCGACTGCGGCTGGACGAGACGCCGTCGTTCCGGAGCGAGCGGGTGGGGCAGGTGGTGGTGCTGGCGCGTGAGGTGTGTGCGGCGATCGCGCTGGGCGCGGGGCGGGTGATGGGGTGGGCGGCGGCCGGTTACACCTTCCTGGTGGTGCTGCCGTCGTATCTGCAGAGCACGCTGGACGCGAGCTTCCAACAGGCGCTGTTGGCCACGGTGTTGGCCAATGTCGGGTTCGCGGTCACCATCCTTCCGGCCGGGCTGCTGAGCGACCGGGTGGGGCGGCGTCCGGTGATGCTGGCGGGGGCGGTGCTGGTGGTGGCCCTGTCCGTGCCGCTGCTCAACCTCCTTCAGGATGACGGGACTTCGAACTCCGTGAAGGGGGCGTGGGTGTTCGGGGCGGGTGCGGTGGTGGGGCTGATGGCGGGACCGGGCCCGGCGATGCTCTCGGAGATGTTCCCGACGAGCGTGCGGTACACCGGTCTGGGACTCGCCTACGCCCTGTCCAATGCCGTCTTCTCGGGGTGTGCCGGGCTCATCATCACCGAGAGCGTCGGGCGGACCGGGAACGTGGACATTCCCGCGTACTACGCGGCGGCGGCCTGCGCGGTGAGCGTGCTGGCGCTCGCGGTGACCAAGGCCCCGCCGGGGACGGCGAGTTGGGAGGAGATGGATGCGGATGCGGGTGATCGGGCTGATGTCCGGGACGTCGTACGACGCGATCGACGCGGCGGCGGCCGACCTGGACCTCGTCGGTGACAGTGTCGTACTGGAGCCGCTCGGGATGGTGAGCGTGCCGTACGACGAGGAACTGCGGGAGGCGCTCGCCGCGGCGCTGCCACCGGCGGCCACCACACTGGCCGAGGTGTGCCGTCTCGACACCCTGATCGGGCAGGCCTTCGCCGCGGCGGCCGTCCGGGCGAACGCCGAACTGTGCGACGGGCAGGCCGAGTTGGTGGCCTCCCACGGGCAGACGGTCTACCACTGGGTGGAAAACGGTGCGGTGCGCGGCACGCTGCAGCTGGGGCAGCCGGCCTGGATCGCGGAGGCGACCGGACTGCCCGTGGTCGCCGACTTCCGACCGCGCGACATCGCCGCCGGGGGCCAGGGCGCGCCGCTGGTCAGCCTGTTCGACCTGCTGTGGCTGCGCGGCCGGCCGGGCACCCCGGTCGCGCTCAACCTCGGCGGGATCGCCAACCTCACCGCCCCCGACGGCACCGCCTTCGACACGGGACCGGCGTGCGCGCTGATCGACGCGGCGGCGCGCGGCTTCAGCGGCGGGCGTCTCGCCTACGACGCGGAGGGCGCCCTCGCGGCGCTTGGAACGGTCCACCAGCCGCTGTTGGAACGGCTGTCGAGCGAGCCGTACTACACGCTCCCCGCCCCGAAGTCGACCGGCAAGGAGCTGTTCCACCTCGGCTATCTCCAGGACGCGCTGGCCGGCCTGGGCACGCTGCCCGCCGAGAACGTCATCGCGACGCTCACCCTGCTCACGGCCCGTACGGTCGCGGACGCGGTCCGCTCGGTGGCCGCGACGGAGGTCATCGCCTCGGGCGGCGGCACCCGCAACCCGGTCCTGATGACCCTGCTCGCCACCGAACTCCCCGGCGTCCCCCTCCGCACCTGCGACGAACTGGGCCTCCCGTCCCCCGCGAAGGAGGCATACGCCTTCGCCCTCCTCGGCTTCCTGACAGCACACGGCCTCCCTGGCACAACCCCGACAAGCACCGGCGCCCACCATCCGAGCGTCCTCGGCTCGCTGACACCGGGGCGACGGGGCCTGCGGTTGCCTCCGGCGGCTGAACAGGGGCCGGTGCGGCTGGTGTTGGGGTGAGCGGGCGGGGTGGAGGAGTGGGGGCGGTGCGGGTTGCCGGGTAGGTCGGCAGGGCGGGAGCGGTGCGGGTGAACGGGTGAGTCGGCGGGCCGGAACAGCCACTGGTAACCGGGTGGCTCGGCGGGATCGCGCCGATTCGGGCCGGGTCCTCTCATCCCCCTTTCACCGACGCCTCATACGGTAGGGGCATGACGCAGGTGACTCCCCCCGGGTGGTACCCCGATCCCGGGCAGACGAATGACGGTCCCGCCGCCGAGCGCTGGTGGGACGGCAAGGCATGGACGGACCGCACTCGGCCCGCCGGGTCGGGCGCCGAATGGGGTCCCCCGACGGAGCCGCCGTACGGCGGGGCGTATCCGGCGTATCCCGCCGCGCCCCCGGCCGCGCCCCGCCGCAATCTGCGCACGGGCATAGCCGTGGCGGTGGCCGTGGCGGTGCTCACGGCCATCGGTGTCGGTGCCTACGCGCTGTCCGACAACGGCAGCGGGAACGGCACCCAGGCCGGCAACCAGCAGGCGCCGAACGGTCAGGGCGGCGTCGGCGGCCAGGGCGGTCCCGAAGGGCAGGGCGGCACGGGTGGTACCGGCGGCCAGAGCGATCCCTTCGGCGGGTCCGGTGGCACGGGTGGTTCCGGCGGTACGGGCGGTGCGACGCCTGCCCCGAGCCAGTCGGCGGAACCGAAGGTCAAGGCCGGGGGCACCGTGACCGACTCGCTCGACGGCATCAGCTTCACCGTGCCGGCCGACTGGTACGGCCAGGCCGGCCAGGCCGGTGCGTCGGTCACGTCGAACACGTCCTACAAGTGCCCCGGCAACACCTCCCAGAGCTGCACCAACGGCGGAGCGTACTCGGCCCCCGCCGTGCTCCTCGGCACCGTCGGCAGCACGGCCGAGGCGGTGGCCAAGGCGGACATCGCCGCCAACGCCAAGGAGTCCTACGGCGGCACGAGCTACGGCAGCATCACCTCGCACCAGGTGCTGGCCTCCAAGGCCGTGACCGTCGCCGGACAGAAGGGCTATCTGGTCCGCTGGAAGGCGGTCACCAGCAAGGGCGCCGACGGCTATGTCGAGTCGCTCGCGTTCCCCTCGCCCGCGAGCACCGGTCAGATCGTCGTGGTCCGCTTCGGCGTCGATGTGGGCCAGAAGGAGTCCGTCATCGACGAGATCACCGCGGGCATCAAGGTGTCCACGGGCGGCGGCGACGGCCAGACCATCTGATCCACCCCGCACACCGGTCGGCCGGGTGGGGCGCCTCTCCGCTCAAGAGGAACCCCACCCGGCCGGGTGGTGCGCGCCGCCCCCGTCCCCACGGTGCGGCGCGAGCAGGTCACCGTCCAGTCATCCCACGGACGGCGGCCTGGTTCTCAGGTGAGGCCGAGTGCCGGTAGCACCGCGGCCTCCACGAATCTGACGAGGTAGTCGGGGTCGGCGTAACAGCCCTCCAGGACCGGACGGGCCCGCAGGACGCCGAAGATCTGGGCCGGGACGTACGGCAGGGCCGGATGGTCGGCCGGGATCTCGCCGCGTTCGACGCCTCGGCGCAGGATGTCCTCCAGCGCGGCGATCTCCGGATGGACGAGCGCCTCACGGACCGCCTGGGCCAGTTCACTGTCCTGGATGACGGCGTGGCCGAGCGCCGAGACGAGTTTCGTGTCCTTCGCCGACCAGGCGCCCGCCGCCCGCGCGGCCTGGCGCAGGTCCTCCGCGAGCGATCCCGTGTCGATGCCGGTGAAGTGCACCCGGCGGTTGGCGCGCAGCGCGGCGGCGACGAACTGGGGCTTGGTCCCCCACTGCCGGTAGAGCGTGGACTTGCTGCACCGGGTGCTGCTGGCGACGCCCTCCATGCTGACGGAGTCGTAGCCGCATTCCCGGATCTGTTCGAGCACGGCGTCGAAGAACTCCCGCTCACGCTCGGGCGTGATCTTGGAGCGGCGCGAGGCGATGACCGTGTCCGGTCCGTCCTCAGCCTGCGACGTCATGGCTCTTCTCCTCGCTCTGCCCGCGGACCCGGGGCCCGCTCTCCAGTGTGTCTCGTTTCGCTATCGATACGCCAGTGTACCGGTACTCCGCCGTATCGGTACCCGCGCGTATCGGTACACTGGCGTATCGGAACGGACTCGTACCGATGAGTTCGGTCCGCCGGAAGGGTCACAAACCCAGCCAGCACCACCACACGCACCACCGTCAGCGAAGGGGCCGGGGGATGAATGCCCGAACCGAGCCTGCAGAGAAGGGGACCGACGCGATAGCGCGGCCCCCGCTCGTCCGTGAGCTCCTGCTTGTCGCAGGGCTCTTCCTCGTCTACAAGTTCGGCCGCCAGCTGGCGACGGGCCACACCGGTGAGGCCCTGCACAACGCCCGCCACGTGTGGGACCTGGAACGGACCCTGCGTCTCCCGAACGAGGGCTCGGTGCAGTCGGTGCTGCTGCACAGCGACACCCTCGTGCACCTCGCGAACACCTTCTACGCGACCGTCCACTTCCCGGCCACTGTCGCCTTCCTGGTCTGGCTGTACCTACGGCGCCCCGCGCACTACGTCTGGGCCCGCCGGGTCCTGGCCACGGTCACCTCGGCCGCCCTGGTACTCCCCTTCGTGTTCCCCCTCGCACCCCCGCGCATGCTGGCCGCCACGGGCCTGGTCGACACCGCCAAGGTCTACGGCCCCTCGGTCTACGGCCCGCCGACCAGCGACCATCTCTCGAACCAGTTCGCGGCGATGCCCTCGCTGCACTTCGGCTGGGCCCTGATGGTCGCGATCGGCCTGATCGTCGCGACCCGCTCACGCTGGCGCTGGCTGTGGCTGCTGCATCCGCTGGTCACGCTGATGGTGATCGTCGGCACCGCGAACCACTACTGGCTGGACGCGATCGTGGCCACCGCCATGCTCGGCGTCGCCCTCGCCTTCATCCATCCCCCGCACCGCACGGCGACGACCGCCGGCCGCGTACAGCCCCAACTCGCCGCAGAAGAGCCGGTTCTCGTCGGAGCCGGCCGATGAACGCCACCCTCGTCGCCGTCATCCTGTCCCTGTTCTCGGCCGTCGCCTACGCGGCCGCCGCCGTGGCCCAGGAGCGACTCGCGTCCCGCAACTCCGACGCGGGCATGCTGCGCCTGCTCGCCACGGGTTCGTGGTGGTGGACGGTCGTCCTGAACGCGTCGGCCGCGCTACTGCACGTCGTGGCCCTCAAGTACGGCCCGCTGACCGTCGTACAGCCGCTGGGCGCGCTCACCCTCGTCGCCGCCGTCCCGATGGGCGCGCGAGTGGCCGGGCGGCGGGTCAGCGCGGTCGAGTGGCGGGGCACCGCGCTCACCCTGCTCGGTCTCTCCGCCCTGCTGGTCACGGCGTCCGGGCCGCAGCCCGACCAAGTACTCACCGTTCCCCAGGCGTTGGCGGTCGCGGGCACGACCTCCGCACTCATCGGCCTGCTGGCCCGACGCGGCGCGAAGCCCGGTCTACGGCATGCCTCGGCGTCCGGTGTCGCCTCGGGTGTGGCCTCCGCGCTCACGCAGACCGTGACGGTCGCGGCGACGGACCGTTCGGGTCCGGTGCTGAGCATGCAGGTGGTCGGAGTCGCCCTGCTGGTCGCGGTGTTCGCGGCGGGCGGGCTGCTGCTCTCGCAGACCGCCTACCGGGGTGGCCTCGGCGCCCCGCTCGCGGTGGTGACCCTGGCGAACCCGCTGGCGGCCGCCGCGATCGGCCTCGCCCTGCTCGGCGAACGCCTCCAGGGCGGCGCGGCAGGCATCCTCCTCGCCCTGACGGGAGCCGGCATCGCGTCCTGGGGTGTGGTCCTGCTGACCCGGGTGACACCCGCCGTACCGCTGCCGCTCGCATACGACGACCACGATCACCCCGTGGCCGCGGTACTGGCGCTGGAGCCTCAATCGGCCTCCGCCGAACCGGCGTTGCTGCCCCGGCAGCCGGACCGGAAGACCGCGCCGGGGCATCTCACCTCGCTGTGACCGGGTCGGTCAGCCGAGTCCGCGGTCGTCCTGCTTGAGCGCGGTGTCGACGGTCAGCGCCGTCGCCACCACCAGGCTCAGCAGCGGCTCGGGAAGCTGGTAGTGGATCTGCAGGACGTAGTTGTCGGCGGTGGTGAACATCGTCTTGGCGAGGCCTTCCCAGGTCTTGGTGATCCGGGCCACCTCGTTGTCGGCGTGGTCGACGATGGCGAAGTTCCACGCCCGCCAGTTCTCCGCCTTGATCGCGCCGATCTGCTGACCGTCCACGTTCAGCGCGAAGTTGATCTTCCCGATCATGTTCTTCTGCACGATCTCGCCCACGGTCGAGCCGTCCGGACGGGTCACGATCACCCGGGACTTCATGATCTTCGCCGGCCGGGTCAGCACCAACTGCGGCTGCCCGTAGGCGTCCCGGATCTCCAGCCGGTGGGTCATGAACTGGTCGAGGCTGGAGACGAAGCGCAGCGCCTTCTTCAGCGTGCTCTGGCCTATCTCGCTGACCGAGCCGATCAGATTGCCGTTCTGATCCATGACCTTGTACTCGTTGGTCAGCTCGATCAGCTTGGCCTTCTGGTTCACCACGAGCACCGGCTCGGTGAACAGGCTGCCGCCGCCGGAGCCGCCCCCGGCGACCCCGGCCTGCTGCTGCACCTGCTGCTTGACCTGGCGCTGGGCCCGCGGATCCGGCCCCGCCTGCTGCTGCGGCACGGCCTGCGGCTGCTGCTGGGCCGCCTGGCCCTGTTGGTCCGCGTTGGTGTGCTCGGTCCACTTCGCGCCGTCCCAGTACCGGAGGGTCTGGGGCGCTCCGTGCGGATCCGGGTACCAGCCTGCAGGTGTGTTCGAATGCGTGGTCACCGGGGCACACTACCGCGAGTGCCCCGGAAAACAACCGGTCTCACAAAGCCCCTCAAGCGGTCGCGATCGCGGGGTCGCTGACCCCCGGCCGGCCGTTCTCGACATGTCCGGCGAATCGCCGCAGGAAGCTCGCGTCGCCGTCCGAGGTGACCGTCAGGTCGTACCACCGCTTGCTCGCGCCCAGGTCGAAGGTGTGCCGCACGGTGGCGCCCGCCCGCACCTTGAACGTCTGCGTCCGGCCGCCGTAGCCGCCCGCGACCTTCAACTGCACTGTCCCGGAGCCCTTGTTGGTGAAGGTCAGCTCGATGTCGTCGCCGCAGCTCCGGGCGGTGACCTCGGGTCCGGCGGTCTTGCCGGGGCCCTTGAAGGCGCGCAGGAAGCCGTTCGGGCCGTGCACGGTCAGGTCGTAGGAGCCGTTCGAGTACGCCGAGTTCCAGGCGTCCGAGACGGACTTGCCGGCCTCGGTGGTGTAACTCCAGGGCCCGTCCGTGCGGTTGGCGGAGGTGACCAGGAAATTGGCGCCGGCCTTCGGGCCGGAGGCGAAGGTCAGCGTCAACTTCCCGGCCGCCGTATCGGTCGAACCGTCCACCGTGGCCGCGTACTTGAGCGGCCGGGCCGGGCGCGCTCCGCGCTCCTGCTTGGGCAGCGCCGGGTTGGCGGGCGGGGTCGGCACATAGTCGGGGTGACGGTTCTTGTCCGGCGGCTGGTAGCCGTCCGTGTCCGGGAGCGGGACCTTCTTGACGTCCTTGTGGGAGAAGTCGAAGGCGCCGGTCAGGTCACCGCAGATCGCGCGCCGCCACGGCGAGATGTTGGGCTCGTGGACGCCGAAGCGGGTCTCCATGAAGCGGATGACCGAGGTGTGGTCGAAGGTCTCCGAGCAGACGTAACCGCCCTTGCTCCAGGGCGAGACGACGATCATCGGCACCCGCTGGCCGAGGCCGTAGGGTCCTGCCGGGTTGGTGGCGTTGCCCTTGAAGAGGTCGGGGCCGACGTCGACGGTCGACTTGCCCTGCGCGGCCGAGCCCGGCGCGAACGGCGGGAGGAGGTGGTCGAAGAAGCCGTCGTTCTCGTCGTAGGTGATGAACAGGGCCGTCTTCGCCCAGACCTCCGGGTCGGAGGTCAGCGCGTCCAGGACCTGGGAGACGTACCAAGCACCGTAGTTCGCGGGCCAGTTGGGGTGCTCGGTGAAGGCCTCGGGGGCGACGACCCAGGAGATCTTCGGCAGCTTGCCACCCTTGACGTCGGCCTTCAGCTGGTCGAAGAAGCCCTCGCCCTTGGTGGCGTCGGTGCCGGTGCGGGCCTTGTCGTAGAGCGGGTCGCCGGGCTGGGCGTTCTGGAACTGCTTGAAGTAGAGGAGGGAGTTGTCGCCGTAGTTGCCGCGGTACGCGTCCTGGATCCAGCCCCAGCCGCCGCTCGCGTCGAGGCCGTCACCGACGTCCTGGTAGATCTTCCAGGAGACCCCGGCCTTCTCCAGCCGCTCGGGGTACGTCGTCCAGCTGTAGCCGGCCTCGTCGTTGCCGAGGACCGGGCCGCCGCCGACGCCGTCGTTGCCGGTGTAACCCGTCCACATGTAGTAGCGGTTCGGGTCGGTGGAGCCGATGAACGAACAGTGGTAGGCGTCGCAGATGGTGAAGGAGTCGGCGAGCGCGTAGTGGAACGGGATGTCCTCGCGGGTCAGGTACGCCATCGTCGTGGAGCCCTTGGACGGCACCCACTTGTCGTACTTGCCGCCGTCGAACGCGGCGTGCCCGTCGTTCCAGCCGTGCGGGAGGTCCTGGATGAACTGCAGGCCCAGGTCGTCGGCCGCGGGGCGGAACGGGAGGATGTCCTTCGTGCCGTCCGACTGGTACCAGACCGGTTTTCCGTCCTGCCGGGTCACGACCGGATGCGGGTCGCCGAAGCCCCGGACGCCCCTGAGCGAGCCGAAGTAGTGGTCGAAGGACCGGTTCTCCTGCATCAGCACGACGATGTGCTCGACGTCCTCGATGCTCCCGGAACGGTGGTTCGCCGGGAGCGCGGCGGCCCGCTCGATGCTGTTCGACAGTGCCGTGAAGGCCGTGGTGGCACCCGCGAGTTGGAGAAAGCGACGCCGATTGACTTCGGACATGGGTGAGGCACCTCTCATCCTGACGCGCGGCCGGCCGGAACATGGCGAAATGCGCGCGGTGCGAGTGTTCCAAGAGCAACAAACGTCAGGGAAGGGTCTGGTGGCGCCCATGTGAAACTCGCCCGTACGTGCGGGGCCGGGCGAGCGAAGATGAGCGGTCAGGCTGTCGCCAGGACACCGAGGACGGTGCCGGCCAGGCCGCCGAGGCAGGACGGGGCCACGGACTCGGTGAGCAACTGACCGCGGATCTGGCCCTTGTTGGCGCCCAGCGCCCGTCGTAGACCGATCTCCTTACGGCGTTCCAGGACCGAGCTGACCATGGTGTTGGCCACGCCGATCCCGCCCACCAGCAGGGCGACCGCGCCGAGGCCGAGGAAGAGCGCGGAGAAGGTCGTCTCGGTGGCGCGCTTCGCGGCGAGGGCGTCGGACGGGCGGCCGACCGCTGTTCCCGCCGCCGCCCGAGCCGTCACCGCAGGCGACCAGCAGGGAAAGCGCTCGCCGCCGTACCGAGACCGGTGAGGGCGGCGGCCCGGATTCGATGAGTGAGGTTCGACATGGCGGAACCGTCGCCCGGGGATATGAAGATCCTGTCAGACCGCCGTCAGAGTCCTGTCTGCCCTCGCGGCACCGACCTTAGGGTGACCGCGTGAACGCATATGTCCTGGTGGCCGAGGACGACGTCAAACAGGCCGAGGTGATCCGCCGCTATCTGGAACGCGAGGGCCACTCGTCGCTGGTCGTCCACGACGGGCGCGCCGCCATCGACGAGGTACGGCGCCGGCGGCCGGATCTGCTCGTCCTCGACGTCATGATGCCCCTGGTCGACGGGCTGGACGTGTGCCGTGTGCTGCGCCGGGAGTGCGAGGTGCCGGTGCTGATGCTGACCGCGCGCAGCACGGAGGAGGACCTCCTGCTCGGCCTCGACCTCGGCGCCGACGACTACATGACCAAGCCGTACAGCCCACGGGAGTTGATGGCCCGGATCCGTACCCTGCTGCGGCGGACGCGTGCCACGGTGGCACCGGACGACCCCGTGCTGCGGATCGGCGCGCTCGCCGTCGACCCGGTCCGCCGTACCGTCGAGCTCGACGGACGCCAAGTGGTGTGCACGCCCGGCGAGTTCGAGATCCTCGCGGCGATGGCCGCCGAACCGGAACGGGTCTTCACCCGCCGCCAACTCCTCGCCCTGACACGGGGGTTCGACCTCTACATCACCGAGCGCACGATCGACGTCCACATCCTCAACCTGCGCAAGAAGATCGAGGCCGTCCCCCGTCGCCCCGCCTATCTGCAGACCGTGTACGGCGTCGGCTACAAGCTCATGGACGGAACTCGTGCGCACTGAACCGGAGTTGGGGGACGGGGAAGGCGACGGTACGAAGTCCGGGGCACGCGTCCGTGCCAAAGTACCGCTGCGCAGAAGCCTGTTGGTCCGGCTGCTGGCCACCTCGGTGATGATCGCCGTCTGCTCGGTCGCCGCCACCGCCTGGCTGGCCGCCCGCACCACCAGCAGCGCCATCCAGCAGGAGCAGGGCCAACTCCTGTCCTCCGACACCGAGATCTACGACAGGGTGGTCGGCTACGCAGCCGTCCACCCGGACTGGAACGGCGTCGCCCCCACCCTGCGCCGCCTCGCCGAGCAGACCGGCCGCCGTATCACCCTGACCACCCAGAGCCGTCGTACCATCGCCGCGTCGTCCGCCACCACCGCCGCCCTCCCCGTCCGGGCCTCCGCCGTCGTCGACCCCCTGCACACCGACCCCGCCCTGCTGCCCGGCGGCGACACCGACCGGATCGACCCGCGGGCTGTCGGCCCGTACCGGCTGACGACCGCCGAGCCGAAGACCCTGCGCCAGTGGGCGGGCAAGATCGTCTCCTGTCTGCGCGTCACGACCGGTGCCGCGACCCTCGTCGGGGAGCCGAGCGGTCGCCCTTCCGTCAAGCTCCCCGACAGCGCCCTGGGGTCCTTCGTGGACGAGGGGTGCGGCCTCGACCAACTCAGCGCTCCCGTCCGGACCGAGATCGGGCCGCTGAGCCGGGTCACCGCCATGGTCAACGACTGCCTGGAGCGCCAGAAGCAGCCCGAAGTGAAGTTGGCCATGGACTTCGTCATTCGTACGAGGGGCGACAGCCAGACCGCCCGGACCTGCCTCGACACCGCCCGCCGCGACCAGCTCACGCCCTACGTCGCTCCGGCCGCGCTGCTGTTCGTCACCACCCCGGCCGGCACGACGACCGCCCCCGTCTTCCGCTTCTCGTCCGCCAACACCGCCCGGATCGCCGGTGTCGCGGGGCTCGTGCTCCTGGTCACCGTGGCCGTCACCGTCGTCGTCGGCACCCGCCTTGTCAGGCCGCTGCGCGCGCTGGCCGATGCGGCCCGCCGCCCCGTGGAGGAGCACCAGCGGGTGCCGGTCACCACCAACGACGAGATCGGCCATCTCGCCGCCGCCTTCAACGACCTCGCCCAGCGCCGCGAGCGCGTGGAGGGCCGGCGCAAGGAGATGGTCAGCGATGTCGCGCACGAACTGCGCACCCCGCTCAGCACCATCCGCAGCTGGCTCGAAGCGGTCCAGGACGGCGTCGCCACCTCCGACGAGGCCCTCGTCGACTCCCTGCTCGAAGAGGCGCTGCTGCTCCAGCACATCGTCGACGACCTCCAGGACCTCGCGGAGGCCGACGCGGGCCAGCTGCGCATCCACCCCGAGCCCCTCCTCGTACGCGACCTCCTCGACCACGTCACCACCGCCCACCTCGGCCGCGCCGAGACCGCGGGCGTCACCCTCACCACCCGCACGGACGGCGACCCCGAACTGTCCGGCGATCCCGTACGGCTGCGGCAGGTCGTCGGCAACCTGGTCTCCAACGCGCTACGGCACACCCCGCCCGGCGGCCGCGTCACCCTGTACGCCCGACAGACCGCGGACCACGTCACGATCGAGGTCGCCGACACCGGCACCGGTATCCCCGCCGAGGACCTGCCCCGGGTCTTCGACCGCTTCTGGCGCGCCGAGAAGTCCCGCAGCCGCCGCACCGGCGGCAGCGGTCTGGGCCTCGCCATCGTGCGCCGGCTGACCGAGACGCACGGCGGGACGGTGACGGTGGTCAGCACGGTCGGCGTCGGCACGGTCTTCACCGTCCGCCTCCCCCTGTGAGCCATTCCCCGTGTGAGCCCCCCGTGTGAGCCCCTCTCAGCTCACGGCGTCCGGCGGTGGCAGCCGCATCCCCGCCAGGTCCGCCGGGACCGGGGTGTCCGGGCGGAAGAACGGTTCCGAGGGCCCGTCCTGGGCGTTGGCGGGCGCGTCGGTGAGCCGGAACCGGTCGCGCAGTCGGCCGTAGAAATCGGTCGGGCGCAGGCGGACGAGGCGGACGCGCTGGGGGGCGCGGAAGACGCCGATCCAGTCGCCGGGGTCCAGGACGCCGCGGAGTTGGCCGTCGACGCTGACGATGGCCTGGCCGGAGTGGGGCAGGACGCGCAGGCCGACCGGTTCGTCGGGGGCGGCGATCACGCTGCGGTTGAACGTCATGTGCGGGGCGATCGGCGTGAAGACGACGGCGTCCATGTGGGGCGACAGGACCGGTCCACCGGCGGCGAAGCTGTAGGCCGTGGACCCGGTGGGGGTGGCGACGGCGAGCGCGTCGGCGGAGTAGGTCGCCAGCAGTCGTCCGGCGAGGTAGACACCGACGCCGACCTGTCGGTCGCGGGCGAGTTTCTCCAGTACGACGTCGTTGAGGGCGATGACGTCCAGCGCACAGCCCCAACCGCCGCCCTCCGTGGTCTCCGGCCGGACCTGCGGCGGCGGCAGCGCGGGGCCGCGGCCGTAGCGCAGCAGGGCCTCCATCTCCTCGGGGATGTCCAGCGGGCGGGAGGCGCGCATGGTCAGCGTCATGCGCTCCTCCACGATGGCCCGCCCCTCGTGCACGGCGTCGAGGGCCTCGCCGATGTCGCAGGCCGGGACCTCGGTGAGGAAGCCGACCTTGCCGAGGTCGACGCCGAGGACGTCGGCGCCGCTCTTGACGGCGATGCGGGCGCCGCGCAGGAAGGTGCCGTCGCCGCCGAGGGTGACGACGAGGTCGGGGTTGCCCGCCGCCTCGGCCTCCTCGCGTCCGGTACGGCGGTGCTGGTCCTTGCCCCACACGTCGATCTCCGTGCAGCGGACGTCGTGCGCCTCGCTCCAGGCGTGCACGGCGGCCGCCGCGTCCCGGGCGGTCTCGCGTCCCTGGTGGACGACGAGGCCGATACGGCGTACGGGCATGGGCTCCTCCGTGGAATGCGGTGAGGGGTCAGGGGGTGCGGAGTTCGGCGGCGAGTGCGGGGCGTTCGTCGGGCGGGACCAGGCTGAGCACGATCTTCCCGCGCGTGTGCCGCTGCTGCACCTGCCGGTAGGCCTCCTGGACCTGTTCCAGCGGGTAGACCTGGCTAATGGGGACGGTGAGTTGCCCCTTGGAGACCAGTTCGGCCAGTTCGGCGACCAGTTGAGGGGCGAAGACGTCCTCCTGGGCCCTGCTGCGTACGCCGTAGCGGGCTACGGCCCGGCCGTCCGCGAGGGTGTTGATGCGCTGCGGGGCCACGCCCAGCGCGATGGCGATGTCGACGTTGCCCTGGCCGAAGGTGTCGACGAACGCGTCGATCCCGTCGGGTGCGGCGGCCTTCAGCCGGTCGACGAGGCCGGGGCCGTGCTCGACGGGGACGACGCCGAGCGAGCGCAGGAACTCGGCGTTGTGCGGTCCTGCGGTGCCGATGACGTGCGCGCCCCGCAGCCGCGCCAGCTGCACGGCGAGCGAGCCGACCCCGCCGGCCGCGCCGGACACCACGACGGTGTCCCCGGCTTCCAGGTCTACGGCGTCGACGGCGGCCCATGCCGTCACCCCGACCGCGGACAGCGGCGCGGCGGCTTCCCAGCTGATGTCGGCGGGCTTGGGGGCGAGGACATCGGCGGGCGAGACGACGTAGTCGGCCTGCGCCCTTCGGGGCAGATAGCCGATGACCTCGTCACCGACGGCGAACTCGCTTACGCCGTCGCCGAGTTCGGCGACCCAGCCGGCGAAGTCGTTGCCCTGCCCCTCGGGGAAGACGGCCGGCCACATGTCCGCGAAGACGCCCTGCCGGATGCCGGCCTCGCCGGGGTTGACCCCGGCGACGACGACACGGACGAGTACTTCCCCGGGGCCCGCCTTCGGTCGCGGCACCTCTACGACCTCCAGCACCTCCGGGCCGCCGTAGCGCGAGAACTTCACTGCTCGGGGCATGGTCGAGTCTCCAGTGTCCAAGGGATCCGGTGGCTTACAGGCGATTCCGCGGGTTCACAGAAGGTTCCGTGGGCTTACAGAAGGTACTGCCACTTGGTCATGCGGTCCTGGAGATCGACGGTCGGGCCGTCGAGCGTGAAGGTGCCGTCGCCGCGGTGGTGGAACAGGCGCGGGACGGGCTGCGTTGGATCGGTCCAAGCCCGCACCGGCTCCAGAAGGAACAGGCTGTAGGGGGCGACGAGGCTGGTGTCGGCGACCCTGCACTCGATGTTGGCGAAGCACTCCGCGACGAGCGGTGCCTGGACCTTCTCGCCGTCCACGGCGGTCAGGTCGAACTCCTCGAACTTGTCGACGTCCACGCCCGAGCAATTGCCGATGTCGACGACGGTGGCCGCCATGTCCGCCGTCGGGACGGAGACGACGCATTCGCCGGTCTCGACGAGCGCCTCGTAGCTGTGGTCCCAGGGGCCGATGGTGCACGCGATCAGCGGCGGGGCGTGGCGGACCATCATGTTGAACCCGTTGGTCATCACGTTCGGGACGCCCCGGTGCCGGGTGGTGACCAGGATGACGGGACCGGGTTCGATCAACCGGTGCACCTGGTCCAGGGGGTGGGGCTGAAGGTCCTGCACGGTGATCATGCCCGCTCCCGACGCCGTACGGAGCGCGTCCCGGCGGCGGGGCCGGCGCGCTGTCTGCCGCTTCGAGTCTCGGCAGACGGCTCGCCGGTATGAAGGCCGCGGTTTTCCTGGGTGCGGGAGGACCAGTCTCGGCTTACGTGCTTGTGTTCGCCTTGGCCTACGTGTTCGTGTTCGCGCCGGCCTTCTTCGGCGCGGTGGCCAGCGCCCTCAGTGTCTCGAAGGCGGCCGCGGTCGGACCGGCCGGTTCGGCTTGGTAGACGACGAGTTGCTGATGCGGGGCGCCGTTCACCGTGAACGCGGCGAAGGCGATGTGCAGGTCGCCGACATCCGGGTGCTTGAGGTGCTTGCCTTCCTGGGACTTGCTCTTGACGTCGTGCAGCCGCCAGATACCGGCGAACTCCTCGCTCTCCGCGGACAGTTCCTCAACTACCTCTGCAATACGGGCGGATTCGGGATCGTGGCCGTAGGCAGCCCGGAGTTCGGCGACACAGGAATGCGCGGCCCGGTCCCATTCCTGGTAGAACTCACGCCCCGCCGGGTCGACGAACACATTGCGGGCCAGGTTGTCGAACGTCTCGAATCCGCTGTGCAGCGCCGTGGCGAGGGAGTTGCCCGCGAGAATGTCGAGGGCGGGGCCGAGAACGAACGCCGGGGTGTGCTCCCAGCCGTCCATCAACTGCAGCAACTGCGTGCTGACTTCCGCCTCGCCCCGGTCGTGCGGGCGCTGCGAGGGCGTCAGGCAGAGGCGGTTGAGATGGTCGGCGGACTCCGCGTCCAGCTTCAGCGCCTGTGCCACGGCCTCCAGGACCTGCGAGGACGGGCTGTTCTCGCGTCCCTGCTCCAGCCTGATGTAGTAGTCGGAGCTGACTCCGGCGAGCAGCGCGACCTCTTCCCTGCGCAGTCCCGGCACCCGGCGTCGGCCGTATTCCGGCAGACCGACGTCCTGGGGCTTGAGGGCCTCGCGGCGAGCCCGGAGGAAATCTCCCAAAGGGGTGCCATTGCTCATGCGGCAAGACTAGATGCTTTTCGACCGGTGAGCCGGGGAGCCGTGATCCTGGGTACGACGCACCCACCGTCGGCAGAACTTCTCCGGGCGTTTTCCGCCTAGCCTCGACGGTATGTACAACGACACGCGCCCCGACCCGGTGGAAGGGCTGGGTCAGTTCCTCCGCTCCCGCCGGGAACGGGTCGGCCCCACCGAGGTAGGGCTGTCCGGCTCCGGCCGGCGACGGGTGCCCGGGCTGCGCCGTGACGAGGTCGCGACGCTCGCCGGGGTCAGCCCGAGCTACTACAGCAGACTTGAGCAAGGTCGTGAACTCAGCCCGTCCGTACGGGTGTTGGAGGCCATGGCCCGCGTGCTGCGCCTGACCGAGGAGGACCGGCTCGAACTGTTCCGGCTGGCGCGGCCCACGGACCGTCGTACGAAGTCGCCGTCCCGGGTCGAGCGCGTGCACCCGCATCTGCGGCAGCTGATCGAGAGCTGGACCAGGACGCCGGCCTTCATCATCGGCCACGCCCAGGACCTGCTGGCGACCAACGCCCTCGCCGACGCCCTCTACCGCGACTTCGCCCAGCACGACAACGTGCTGCGCATGCTCTTCCTGGATCCGGCGGCGAAGACGTTCTACCGGAGCCCGGAGCGGGCCAAGGACCGTGCTGTCGCCGATCTCCAGCAGACCGCGGCGAGCACGCCGGAGGATCCCCGCGTGCTGGAACTCGTCGGCGAACTGTCCGTGCGCAGCGGCGAGTTCCGCTCGCTGTGGGCCCGTGAGTACACCCGGGTCCCGCCCTACGAGGTCAAGCGGATGCGGCATTCCGTGGTGGGGGACCTTGAGTTGCGGCACGAAGCGCTCAACATCCGCAGCGCACCCGGGCAGCAGCTGATCATCTTGCAGGCGGAGCCGGACTCGCCCTCGGCGGACGGCCTGGCGCTGCTGGGTTCGCTCAGCGCGCCCGAGGTGCAGGACGCGCGGTAATATCCCGAGGTTACGAATTACCGGGATTACCGGGATTACCGGGATTACCGGGATTACCGGGATTACCGGGATTACCGGGATTACCGGGAATCGCGCTCGACCGCTCCCAGTATCCGGTCCAGGAAATCGCCGAAAAGGCGCACCTCGTCCGAGGTGAGCGGGTCGAAGAAAAGCCGCCGTACGGTTTCCACATGGGTGGGTGCGGCGGCCTCGATCATTTCCCGGCCCTTTTCCGTGAGCCGCACCATCGAGCCGCGGGCGTCATCCGCGCAGGGCTCCCGCGTGACGAGCCCGCGCTTCTCCATGCGGCTGATCTGATGGGACAGTCGACTGCGCTCCCAGTCGACCTCGGCGCCGAGCTCCCGCGCGCGCAGCACGCCGCCGGCGGATTCGGACAGGGGCGCGAGGAGCGCGTAGTCGGCGGCCGAGAGGCCCGAATCCTGCTGCAACTGCTGGTCCTGGGCCCGTTGCAGCTCGCGGCGCACTCTCCGGTACTTCGCCCAGACGTCGGCCTGGTCGGGGGTGAGCCATCGGGGTTCGGACATGACTTCACCGTAGCAGCTTGTTGACATGTCACCGACTTCGCCGGTAAACGCCCGTTCCTGGGTGTGGGACTCCCAGGAAAACCGCTGCCTTCATAGCTCCGTTCCGGAGGGACAGACTCGTACTCGTCAACAAGAAATCCCCCCACAAGGGGAAGCGACGAAAGAGGTTTTCCCCATGGCTACGTGGTTTGTCACCGGCGCCTCCCGTGGAATCGGCGCGGAAATCGCCCGGGCCGCGCTGGCAGGCGGTAACAATGTCGTGGTCGCCGTACGGAATCCGGAGCGGGTGCCCGACGACCTGAAGAAGTCCGACAACGTGTTCGCGGTCGCCCTGGACGTGACGGACAACGACAGCATCCCGCAGGCGGTCGAGGCCGCGGTGGAGCGCTTCGGCGGTATCGACGTCCTGGTGAACAACGCCGGCCGCGGGCTGCTCGGCGCGCTGGAGGAGATCACCGACGCGGAGGCGCGGTCGCTGTTCGACCTCAATGTCTTCGGCCTGATCAACGTCACCCGCGCCGCCCTGCCCGTCATGCGCAAGCAGGGCTCCGGCAAGCTCGTGCACATCGGGTCCCGCTCGGGCTTCGAGGGCGAGCCCGGTGTCAGCCTGTACTCCGCGTCGAAGTTCGCGGTCGCCGGGATCAGCGAGGCGCTCTCCGCCGAGATGGCGCCGTTCGGGATCCAGTCGATGGTGGTCGAACCGGGCGTCTTCCGCACCGACTTCCTCGACTCCAGCTCCCTCTCGGTCGCCGCGAACCGTATCGCCGACTACGACGACACCCCGGCCCACGTGACGCTCGACTGGATCGACCGGGCCAACCACACGCAGCTCGGTGACCCCGTCCTGGGCGCCGCGCTCATCGTCGAGGTCACCAGCACGGAGAAGCTGCCCACGCATCTCTACCTCGGCCGCGACACCCTGGAGCGGCTGGAGGTCAAGTACCGGCAGGTGCAGGACGATCTGGCCCCGTGGCGCGAGAAGTCCGCGGCCACCGGGCACGACGACGCCGCCGCCTGACGCACAACGGGCGCCCAGGCCGGACGAGTTCGGGCGCCTGGGCCCGACGAGTTCGGGCCAAGTTCGCAGGCCTGGGCTCGACGAGTTCGGGCGCGCCCGCGCCGGCCACCACCCGAAACACCTGCCATCCCCGAAACACCTGCCATCCCCGCCGCACCTGCCGCACCTGCCGCACCTGGCGCACCTGGCGCACCTGGCGCACCTGACTCACCAGCCGCATCTGACTCACCGTCAAACCCCTTCCCTATCTCAGTGATTGAGGTTCCGTGATGTCTGCTTCCGCCCTGCTCACCGGCACCCCCCTCTCCGGCCGTGTCGCCGTCGTCTCCGGCGCCTCCAGCGGCATGGGTGCCGTCACCGCCGAACGGCTGGCCGAACTCGGCGCCACCGTGGTCGTGTTGGCCCGTCGCAAGGAGCGCCTGGAAGGCGTGGTCAAGAACATCGAGGCCGCGGGCGGCACCGCGTTCGCCCTGGCCGTCGACGTCACGGACCGCGCCGCCGTCCAGGCCGCCGCCGATCAGGTAGCCGAGCGCTTCGGCAAGGCCGACCTGGTGTTCAACAACGCCGGTGTCCAACTCATCTCCGGTATCGAGGAGTTGAAGGTCGACGACTGGCAGCGCCAGATCGACCTCAACATCAGCGGGCTGATGAACGTGATCGCCGCGTTCCTCCCCCATCTGACGGAGTCCGCCGCCGCGGGCAAGCCGGCCGATCTGATCAACACCTCGTCGATCGCGGCCACCCGCATCCTGACGAAGTTCTCGATCTACTCCGGCACCAAGGCGTACATCAGCCACCTCACGCGACTCCTCCGTGTGGAGCTCGGCCCGAAGATGGTCCGCGTGGCCACCATCGAGCCCGGCATGGTCGACACCGAGCTGCCCGACCACGTCACGGACGTCGACGCGTCCCAGCTGATGGCCGACCTCATCAACGACATCGACGTCCTCCAGAGCGCCGACATCGCCGAGACCGTCGCGTTCATGGCCGCCGTACCGCGGCACGTCAACCTCACCGAGATCACCATCCTGCCCACCGCGCAGGCCGTCTAAGATCCGTCCCGCCACCGTCCCGTCCCCATCCTCTCAGGGCGGGGGAGGAACAGCCGAGCGCTGCTCCTCCCCCGCTCTGGCGGCGTTGATTGACACGACAACATCAGTGGTGTTTTGTTGACACGTCAACGAGGACATGGAACCCCAGGCAGACCGGAGGCCGACATGAACATCACGGTGATCGGACGAGGACACGTCGGCGGCGGCCTGGCCCGCCTGTGGGACAAGGCCGGGCACGAGGTCAGGACGCTGGGCCGGGACGGGGGTGACGCCTCGGACGCCGACGTGGTGGTCGTGGCCGTCCCCGGCAACCAGATCGCCGAGGCACTGCGGGGCGTGACCGGGCTGAACGGCCAGGTCACCATCGACGCGACCAACCTCTACTCGGAGCGCGACCTCGCCTTCCCCTCCCTCGCCCACCAGGTCAAGTCGATCGTCGGCGGCCCGACCGCGAAGTCCTTCAACACGGTCTTCGCCTCCGCCTACGACCAGATCGGCACCCAGCGAGTCACCCCGAGCAACCTCTACGCCGCCGAACCGGCCGCGAAGGACCTCACCGCGCGGCTCATCACCGACGCGGGCTTCGACCCGCTCTACGTCGGCGACCTCGACCCGGGCGCGCGGCTCCTGGAGGACAGCTCGGGCCTGACCCGCGCGCTGGCCGGGCAGATCGGCGGCCCGTTCTTCTACCGGTACGGGCGGCCCGGCGAGCTGTGAGTACGGGTCAGTGGCCGGCGGGGCGGGCGCGATCTGCCGCAGGAGACTGAGCATGTCCGGGGCGACCCATTCCTCGGCGATCCGGTCCCCCTCGAACCGGTAGACCTCGACGCTCCGGTAGGCGACCTGCCGGCCCGTCGCCGCGAACTCCTGGAACGCGCCCTGGTGCGTGCCGTGGAACGAGACCAGCGCGGTCACCTTGTCGCCCGTGCCGAACATGTCCTGGACGTCGATCTTCAGGTCGGGGAAGGCCTCCAGCATGGCCCGCGCACCCTGCCGCCAGACCTCCGGGCCGTGCAGCGGGTCGGGCAGGCCGGGGACGCTGGCGATGAACTTCTCCGTCAGCATCCCTACGCACGCGTCGAGTTCGCCGTTCTCCATCGATCGGTACGCCGTACGCAGCAGGGTCATGTTCCTCTCGGAGGTGGTCATCCCGGTGTCCTTTCCACGGTGGCGCCGTGAGCTCGGTGATCGCTCCGGGCCGGTTGCCCTCAGTACAGACCCTGACGTCGCGGCAAGGTCAAGCAGCCCACGAGCAGCCCCACGAGTCGCCTTGACCTTGCCGCGACGTCAGGGTTTCTACTGAAGCCATGCGAATCGGCGAGATCGCCGCCCTCGTCGGGGTCACCCCGCGGGCCGTGCGGCACTACCACCATCGCGGGCTGCTGCCCGAACCCGTACGGCGGAGCAACGGCTACCGCGAGTACGGCATCCGGGACGCCGTCCTGCTCGCCCGCGTCCGGCGTCTGACCGAGCTCGGCCTCGGCCTCGACGAGGTGCGTGACGTCCTCGCGGACGACGAAGGCCGCGAACTGGTGGAAGTCCTCCAGGAGTTGGACCAGGACCTCGCACGGCAGGAAGCGCTCGTACGCGAGCGACGACAACGGCTCGCCGTGCTGTTGGCCGAGGCTCGCGACGGACGGCTGACCGCCGAAGCACCTCTGTCGCCGCAGCTCACCGAGCTGCTGGCGGGCCTCGGCGAGCTGCCGGACTCCCCCATGGCGGCGAAGGACCGGGAGATGCTGGCCCTCCTCGACACCGTGGCCCCCGAGGCGGAGCGGGTCCTGCTGATGGAGACGCTGCGGGGAATGGCGGAGCACGCCGGCGAGATGTACGGCCTGCTGGACGCCCTCGCCGACAAGGAGCCGGACGACCCCGGGGTGGCCCGTGCCGCCGCCGCGCTCGCGGCCCTGCTGCCCGACGACCTGGCAGCGCAATTCCCCGACCAGCCCGACGACGGTCTGACCGACGCCGTCTTCGCGGACCTGGCACCGGCCCAGTCGACGGCGGTACGCCGCGCGATCGAACTCGCGAAGCACCGACACCTCACGAAGCACCGGCAGCCCGCAAAGAACCGGCAGCCTGCGAAGGACCAAGAGGAAACGCCGTCGCACCGACAGGAGGACCCGTCATGACGACGATGTCGGAGATCCAGACGCCCCTCCCCCAGCCCGAAGCCCCCACGCGAGGCCCGGCCCTGCGCACGCTGCGCACCCTCGGGATACTCGCCCAACTCGCCCTGGCCGTCTGCCTGTTCAGCGGAGTCCCGGTGCCCGACGCCGTTCTGCTCGGCGGCAAGCTACTTCTGTTGATACTGCTCGGCGCCGAGTCCTACGTCTGGCTTCGGCTACGGCGGTTCGGGCTGTCCCGGCGTCAGGCGTTCGCGCGGCTCGTGCCCGAGCGCGTGGCGCGGTACGTGGCGCACGAGGCGCGGATCCTCGCGAGCCTGGTCCGGTGGGCCGTACGCCGTCCGCACGGGGTTGGCGAGGCCGACGCGGTCTTCCCGCACGCCCGCGACCAGGCCGCGATGATGTACGGCCTCACGTTCGTGTGCGTGGCCGAGACGGTCGCCCTGTCGTTCCTGCTCACAAGGTGGCCGGTAGTCCACGCCGTCCTTCTGGTCGTCGACGTCTACACCGTGCTGTTCGTCCTCGGTATGCACGCCGCCGCCGTCACCCGGCCGCACGTCCTGGCCGGGGGTGTTCTGCGCGTCCGGCAGGCGGCCCATGTCGACATCCGGGTGCCCGTCGCCCTGATCGCCGCGGTCCGGCGTGAGACTCGATTCACCCACGAGAAGAAGGACGGCGAGCTGAACCTGCCCATCGGCTCCCAGACCTCCCTCACCCTCGAACTGACCGAACCGGTCGACGCCCCGAAACTCCTCGGCGCCCCGCGCCTCGTACGGGTGATCCGGCTGCACGCCGACGATCCGAAGTCCCTCTACGACGCCGTCGCACAGGCACGAACCGCATCCGCGCCCGCACCTCAGGACGCCGACTGAATGTCCCCCCGCGTGGACGCGGCGATCGTGTCCCGGTGGGCGAAGTCGCCCGGGGGGATGCCGGGGTGGTGGCCGAGGGGAGCGGAAGGGACCGTGACCGAGGGGCCGAGGGTGAGGCGGGAGACGATGCGGTAGCGGTCGCCTCGGTAGATCGAGTGGACGTATTCGACGGGCCGGCCGGTGGTGTCCGAGGTGAGGCGTTCGAAGAGCAGGGCCGGGGAGAGTTCGGGGACGTCGAGGAGTTCGGCCTCGGCGCGGGTGACGACGGTCGGCTCGATCGCCTGGACGGCCTCCTGGACATGCACACCGTGCTGTTCCCGGAGGTGTTCGTACAGGTCGCCGGCCTCCAACTCCCGCGCGGACAGGGTCGGGACGAGGTCGGCCCGGATGTGCAGGTGCTCGATGGCCATCGGGGCGCCGTCGACCAGGCGCAGGCGCGCCACGTACACGATCTCGGCCGCGGGCGAGAGGCGCAGCCTGCGGCCCACGCGGGCGCCGGCCGGGATGGTGGTGAACTCCAACAGGCGGCTCGACCAGGCACCGGATGCCTGAGGCACCGTCATGGTCTGTTCGCCGGAGACGAGTTCCTGGGTGATCTTCTCGGGCGCCACGAACATGCCGCGCCCGTGCTCCCGCACCAGCAGCCCGGCGGCGACGAGTTCGTCCACCGCCGCGCGCAAGGTCGGGCGGGACACGCCCAGTTGGGCACAGAGGACACGCTCGGAGGGGATCGCGTCCCCCGGGTGGTGCGACTCGACCAGGTCGAGGATGAAGTCGCGGACCCGCTCCCGTTTGAGCACCGCGCCTGGCGCGTCGGCCTTCATGTCGCACTCCTCATACGCGGAGTCCCCGGTTGACCACTTGACCAGTTGGCCAACGGTCGCCCGCAATGACCCTGTTGACCCGGGCAGTGTAACCACCTCCGGGCGATGATCCTTCCCATCCGAGCCGACCCGCACGCCAAGTCCCCCTACAGCGAAGGGGGTTGACGCCCGCATTGGTCTATGCCACCTTCATCCCCACATCGAAAGGTGAGCTGTCCAGTGGGCTTCACTGGTCAGGTGGTCAGATGGTCGCGCATGCCCTCCCCAGGTGAACCTCCCCCCACACGCCCCCGCCCCGGAGACGATCCATGCCCGCACAGCGCCCACCGCTCTCCCTGGTCCCCCGCCCCACCAAGTCGGCAGTACGCCCGGGGCAGTTCACCCTCGGCACCGACACCACCCTGCGCATCGGCGCGGGCGCCGAACCGGCCGCGGAACTGCTGCGCACCCTGCTCGCACCGGCCACCGGACTGCCTCTGCGGGCTTCCCCAGAAGGGCAGTTGACCCTCACGCTCGACCCCGGTCTCGCCGGTCTCGCCGGTCTCGGCGAGGAGGGATACGGGCTCACCGTCGCCCCGCACGCCGTACTGCTGCGCGCCGCACACCTCACCGGTCTGCTGCGCGGCATCCAGACGATCCGCCAACTCCTGCCCCCGCAGGCCCTGTCGGAGAGCCCGCAGCCCGATACGCAGTGGGTGCTGCCGTGCGTCGAGATCACCGACCTCCCCCGGCACCCGTGGCGCGGCGCGATGCTCGACGTGGCCCGGCACTTCCAGCCCGTCTCGTATCTGCGCCGGTACGTCGACCTGCTGGCCCTGCACAAGATCGGCGTGTTCCATCTCCACCTCACGGACGACCAGGGCTGGCGCATGCCGGTGTCCGCCTACCCGAAGCTCACCGAGATCGGCGGCCACCGCGCCGAGTCCCAACAGGGCCCCGCAGGAAGCGACTTGTACGACGGCGTTCCGCACAACGGCTCGTATACGCGGGCCGAGCTCGCCGACCTGGTGAGCTACGCCGCCGCGCGCGGGGTGACCGTCATGCCGGAGATAGAGATGCCCGGGCATGTGCGGGCCGCCCTCGCCGCCTATCCCCAGCTGGGCAACAACCCGGAGCGCACCCTCGACGTCTGGACCCGCTGGGGCGTGTGCGACACCGTCCTCGGGGTCCACGACGAGGTGCTCGACTTCTGCCGTACGGTCCTCGACGAGGTCATGGACGTCTTCCCCTCGCCGTACATCCACGTGGGTGGCGAGGAATGTCCCACCGCCGAGTGGACGCGCAGTGTCGCCGCGCGCGAACGGGCGGTCGCGCAGGGCCTGTCGAGTCCCGCCGCGCTGCACGGCTGGTTCCTCGGGCGGATCGGCGAGTTCCTCGTGCGGCACGGGCGGCGTCCGGTCGGGTGGGCCGAGACGGGTGCCGAACTGCCCCTGAACTTCACGGTGATGGCCTGGCGGGACGCAGCGCACACCCTGGCGGCGACCCGTCGCGGCCACTCCGTCGTGAGCGCGTACCACCGGGCGACCTACCTCGACTACGCCCAGTCCGAGGACCCTGGCGAGCCCCAGGCCCAGCCCGGCGACGTCGTCGATCTGCGTACCGTCCACGCCCACGATCCCGTCCCCGAGGACGCCGAACGGAGCGCTGCCGAGCGGGTGTTGGGCACCCAGGCCCAGTTGTGGACCGAGTTCGTCAGGACACCCGAGCGGATCGAGTACCTCACCTACCCCCGCCTGTGCGCCCTCGCCGACCGCGCTTGGAGCGGTCCAACCGACTGGCCGGACTTCCACTCCCGGCTCGAGGTGCACACGGCCCGCCTAGACGCGCTCGGCGTCCGGTACCACCCCCTCACGTGGCCCGACCCCCTCACGTGGCCCGACCCCCTCACGTGACCCGTCCCCCTCACGTGACCCGTCCCCCGTACCGCCCTGATCTGTCCCGTTCCGGAATCACCCCACCTTTCTGGAGAGGCACGACATGAGACTCGACAAGAGGTTCGGCACGACGTTCGACACGAGGTTCGCGAAGAGCAGGCTCCGTGCCGCCGCGTCCGCCGCCGTCGCGGTGGCCATGGGCGCCGCCGCGCTCACCGCCATGCCGTCCACCGCGAGCGCGGCGGGCGACGGACTCAGCGTCCAGTACCGCACCAGCGCCACGGGAGCCACGGCCGACCAGTCCGAGCCCTGGTTCAAGGTGAAGAACACCGGCTCCAGCACTGTGCAGTTGGCGGGTGTCAAGCTCCGCTACTACTTCAAGGCGGACTCGGCGAGCGCGAGTTACCGCTTCGCGTGTTCCTGGGCGGTCAAGGGCTGTGCCAACGTCACGGGCACCTTCGGCACGCTCGCCAACCCGACGGCCACGGCGGACCGTTACCTGGAGATCGGCTTCACCTCCGGCGCCGGCACCCTCGCGCCCGGCGCCGACACCGGTGACATGCAACTGCGCTTCTACCAGTCCACGTGGCAGACCCTGAACCAGAGCGACGACTACTCCTTCGGCGCCGCGCAGACCTCGTACGCCGACTGGTCCAAGGTCACGGCACAGCTGTCCGGCGCCACCCTGTGGGGCACCGCCCCCGCGGGCAACGACCCGACGAGCCCGCCCACCGACCCGCCGACCGATCCCCCGGCGACCGGCGCCGCGCTGTTCGACGACTTCAACTACAGCGCCTACAACGACCCGAAGATCTCCTCGCACGGCTGGAGCGTGCGCTCCACCTCCGGCGGTCCCGGAGTCTCCGGCGCCACCTGGGCGCCCCAGAACGTCACGTTCGCCAGCACGAGCGGCAACTCCGTGATGAACCTGGAGACTTCGACGTCCGGCACCGGCGAGAGCACCAAGCAGACCGAAGTCGTCACCAACACAAGGAAGTTCAAGAACGGCACCTACGCGGCCCGGGTCAAGTTCAACGACGCGCCCAAGTCGGGACCGGACGGCGACCACCTCGTGCAGACGTTCTTCACCATCAACGACCTCACGGCCCCGTTGGCGGACGACTACTCCGAGTACGACTTCGAGTACCTCCCCAACGGCGGCTGGGGCGAGACCTCCAACATCCTCTACACGACGTCCTGGGAGACCTACCAGGCCGACCCGTGGATCGCGGTCAACCAGCACACCGAGGGCCGGCAGAGCTACAGCGGCTGGCACGACCTGGTGCTGACCATCGACAACAGCAGCATCAAGTACTACATCGACGGCCAGCTCTTCGGCACCCATGACGCCGCGTACCTCCCGGAGCGGCCGATGTCGATCAACTTCAACCAGTGGCTGATCGACTTCGGCGGCCTGACCAGTTCCACCGCGCGGTCCTACGACGAACAGGTCGACTACGTCCTGCACGTCAAGGACCAGGTCCTCACCCCGGCGCAGGTCGCCGCCAAGGTCGCGGCATACCGCGGCGCGGGCACCACGTTCGAGGACACCGTGCCCAGCAGTTGATCACCCAGGGCGGCGGGCCGCACACTCGGCGTACGGCGTCCGAGCGCGCGGCCCGCCGTCGCCTAGGCTCCGGCCCATGCGCGTAATGGTCTTGGAGGACGACCCCGAGCTGGGGCCCGTCGTCGCTGCTCAACTGCGGGACGCGGGGTTCGCGGTGGACCTCGCGCGGACGCTGGCCGAGGCGGATCTCAAGCTCTCGGTCAATCGCTACGACTGTGTCGTGGCCGACCGCTCGGTCCCGGACGGCGATTCCCTCACGCTGCTCGCCGCACATCGCCGGGCGGGTTCGGTGCTGCCCTTCCTGCTGTTGACGGCGCTGGACGCGGTGAGCGACCGAGTGGCGGGCTTCGAGCACGGGGCGGACGACTACCTGGTGAAGCCGTTCGCCTTCGCCGAACTGGTCGTACGGGTAAGGGCGTTGTGCCGTAGAGAGCAACCCGCACGGCCGTCCGTCCTGCGGGCGGGCGACCTGGAGCTCGACCTCCCGCGACGCCGGGTGACCCGGGCCGGGGTGCTGCTCAGCCTCTCGGCCAAGGAGTTCGCGGTGCTCGAACTGCTGATGCTGCGCGCGGGCGAAGTGGTGACCCGCAGCGAGCTGATCGAGAGCTGCTGGGACGAGGCGAGCGAGCCGATGTCCAACGTGGTCGACGTCCTGATCGGCCAGCTGCGCAGACGCCTCGGCCCGCCCGATCCGATCGCGACGGTGCGCGGAGTCGGCTACCGCCTGGGCGGCGACGCGTGAAGCGCCGTACTCAGGCACCGGCCCCGTCACCCGCCGTGGCCCGGCTGCGGCGCACCCGCCGACTGATGACCCTCCTCTTCGCCTCGACGACCGCGGCCTGTCTCGTCGTACTCGCCGTGGTCGCCATCCGTATCGACTCCGCGTCCCGCCGCTCCGGCCTCGACCACGAGGTCGGCAGCCGCGCGGCGGGACTGTCGCGGGCGGTCTGGTTCGACGCGGGCGTACTGCACCTGGAGCCGCTGCGCGAGGACGAACTCGCCCAGGGCGCCCAGGTGTTGGCGGTCCTCCAGGCGGTACCCGGGAAGACACCGACGGTACGGAACGTCGTACCCGGGCGTTCTTCGCTGCCCGACACGGACCAGTTGGACGAGGTCTGGCACCGCGTCCTGGACGAGCAGGGAACGGTCCAAGTCAGCGCCCCCGCCACCAAGGGCGGGCGGTTGCGGTGGGCGGCGGCCCCGGTCTGGGACGGCGACCGGATCGGGGCGGCCGTGCTGGTCGGCACGGAACTGGCGCGCAGCGAACACGACCACGACCTCCTGGTGCGCTGGCTGGCCCTCGGCTGCACGGCCCTGGTGTGCTGCGCGGCGGCCGTAGGACATCTGCTGTCCGGGCGGGCCATGCGGCCCGCGCTGCGCGGGCTCGGTCAGCAGGAGCAGTTCCTGGCCGAGGCCGCGCACGAGCTGCGAACGCCGCTGGCGACGCTGCGGCTCGTGGTGGAGTGGAACGGTCCAAGCGACGAGGCGCTACGGCTGGTGGACCGGCTCAGTCGGCTGGTCACCGGGCTGCTCGCGAGGGCGCGGCTGGAGTCGGGGGCGCAGCGGGTCGAGCTGGTGCCGTTGCGTCTTGACCAGTTGGTGGAGACCACGGTCGAGGAGTTGCCGGACCACGAGGGCGTGACGGTGACGGCCGAGCCGGTGGTGGTGCGCGGTGATCCGGATCTGCTGGCGCAGGCGGTACGGAATCTGGTGGAGAACGCCCAGCGGCATGGCGGTCCGGCCGGTTCGCCGGTGGAGGTCAGCGTCACGCCGGGTCTTGTCACGGTCCGCGACCACGGGGACGGCGTACCGCTCGCGGACCGGGAGCGCGTGTTCGCCCGTGGTGTCACCAGGACCGGTCCAGGTACGGGCGCGGGCCTCGCCATCGTCCGCTGGGTCGCCGGTCTGCACCACGGCACCGCCCGCCTCACGGACGCTCCCGGCGGCGGCCTGCTCGCCGAACTCCGGCTCCCCGTGGACGGGGCCCAGGCGTCCTCATCTTCATCTCATGAAGGTCCCGGCACCGTGGGCGCATGAACGCATTGCGCAGCCCTGTCGTCCTGGTCACCACCACCGCCGTGAGCATCGCCGCCGTGCTCGTCGGCCTGAATGTCCACGGCGAGGCCGCCACCCCTTCCGCCACCCATGTGGCCGTCCGGGTCGACCAGGTCGGCTATGTGCGCGGCGAGACGAAACAGGCGTACGTCATGGGCCCCACGAAGGCACTCGCCGGAGCGCGCTTCAAGGTCGTCGACGCGAAGGACAAGGTGGTCACGGCGGGGCGGCTCGGTGCCGTCACCGGCCATTGGAACGCCAAGTTCCCGTCCGTGCGGACCGTCGACCTCTCCGCGCTGGACAAGCCCGGCACCTACCGCATCGTCCTGTCCGGCACAGCAGCCGGCCGCTCCCCCGCCTTCCGGATCGCCGACGCGAGCGAGCTGATGACCCCGCTGGTCCGGGACAACGTCCGCTTCCTGCAGGCGCAGCGCGACGGAGCCGACGTGGTGTCCGGCGACGGCCTGTCCCACGGCCCGTCCCATCTCGCCGACGAGGACGCGACCGTCTACGCCGACCCGCACTACGACGAGGCGGGCGAGGAACTGCTCGACGAGAACCTGACCCCGACCGGCGTCAAGACCGACGTCTCGGGCGGCTGGTTCGACGCGGGCGACTTCCTCAAGTTCACCGGCACCACCTCCTACTCGACCGCCGAACTCCTGCTCGCCGAGCGGGACTTGCCGGACATGGACGCGCTGTCCGCCGAGGCCGAGCACGGGCTGGAGTGGGTGGACAAGATGTGGGACGGGGACAGCGGGACGCTCTACGCCCAGGTCGGCATCGGCGCGGGCAACGACGCCGTACGGACGGATCACGACGTGTGGCGGCTGCCGGAGGCCGACGACCGGCTCGATGTGTCGCCCGGTGACCCGGACTACACGATCAAGCACCGGCCGGTGTTCCGCGCGAACAAGCCGGGCGAGCCGATCACGCCGAGTCTGGCGGGGCGGGTGGCCGCGGTGTTCGCCCTCGCCGCACAGCGCGCGGCCGACTCCGACCCGGACGAGGCGCGGGAGTGGCTGGAGAAGGCCGCCGCCGTCTACGACCTGGCCGACACCGATCACGATCCCGACCAGCCGCTCGTCACCGCCTTCCCGAGCGCCTTCTATCCCGAGGACTCCTGGCAGGACGACATGGAGTTCGCCGGTGCCGAACTCGCCCTGGCTGCAAGGGACTTGGGAGATGACCGGGAGGCCGACTGGACCGGTGAGGCGGCCCACTGGGCCAAGGCCTACCTGGACTCCGATGTCAAGGGAACCCTCAACGTCGCCGACGTCAGCGCCCTGGCCCACGTCGACCTGACCACCGCCCTGGACGGCGCCCGCAGCAACGGAGTTGGGGCTGCGGACCTGAACAAGGACCTGCGGCGACAGTTGGAGGACGGGGTCGATCACGCCGGGCACGATCCGTTCGGTGCCGGTGCGGTCTACGACGACTTCGACGCCGTACCGCACACGTTCGGGCTGGTGGCCACCGCCCGCCTCTATGCCAAGGCCACCGGGGACACCCGCTACGACGCGTTCGCCGGCCGGCAGCGGGGCTGGGCACTCGGCGCCAACCCCTGGGGCACCAGCTTCATGATCGGTGCCGGTGAGGTCTACCCGCACTGCCCGGAACACCAGTTGGCCAACCTCCGTGGCAGCCACGACGGGAAGGGCGCGATCCTGCGCGGCGCGGTGGTCAACGGCCCCAACGCCGCTGACAAACTGGCCGAGTTGAACGGCTTCCCGACCATGAAGAAGTGCACCGCCGCCCCGCCGTCGGGAGCCTGGACCGATTTCGACGGCAAGGGTTCGCGGTACGTGGACGACGTGGGCGCCTGGCAGACGGTGGAGCCCTCCCTGGACTTCACCACGACGGCCCTGCTGGCCTTCGCGCTGACGGCGCGGGACGAGGACGCGTAGCCGAGCCTCTGAGCCTCCTCAAGTCGCTTGGCGCACGGGGGACATGGCGGTCAGGCTGAGCCCCATGACTGGAATCACGGGACTGGGCAAGAAGAACACCTTCGTGCTGACCATCCGGGACGCCGACGTGGTCGCGGCGGCTCTGCGTCAGGCAGTGGCCGGGGCGTCTCCCGAGGAGCGCCCCGGCCTGGAACGCGCCATCGCTCTCGTCGAGTCCACCGCCGCCGCCAACGAAGGCCAATTGCACGCCCGTTGGGTCCGCTCCCGGCTGGCGGCGACCGGGTTCACCGGCGACCTCGACTCGGTCGCCGCGGTGCGGGCGCTGCGCCAGGCGGAACCGCGACTGAGCCTGCTGGCCGCCGTGCACCTGCAGAAGGAGGCGGTGGCCCACCCGGTGTGATCCGGCAGCCCCCGATCACGCGGGGAGGCGGGGGCTGCCGGAGGTGTGGCGCCGCTCAGGACGTGAGGTAGCAGGACTTGCTCACGTTGGGCAGCGGGTCGGACCCGAAGGCCGCCGTCGTACAGCTCGCGCCGCCGCTGAAGGCCTTGTAGAGGAAGCGGCCCCGGGCGCCGTAGGCGACGGTCTGCTGTCCGCTGAAGGCACAAGTGCCGCCTTCTGCCGAGCAGTTGGTGGCGTAGCCGACCGGACTGCCGGTGGCGGTGTAACAGGCCTTCGACTCACCGGAGATGGGGTCGCCGAACGTGGCGTCGGTGCACGCGGTGTCGCCGGTGGCGGTGGCCGTGGTGAAGGCTCCGTAGGCGCCGTACATCACCGGCTGTCCCGCTACCGCGGCGCAAGTGCCGTTCTGGTCCGCGCACTTGGTCCAGCCTCCGGCCGGGGCTCCTGCGGGTGGGAGGTAGCAGGACTTGGCGACGCCGTCGATGGGATCGCCGAAGTGGGCGTTGGTGCAGGCGACGGAGCCGTTGGTGACCTGGTGGACGAAGTTGCCGTTGGCGCCGTAGGCGACGTCGCGGTTGTAGCCGGGCACGGCGCAGGTGCCGTTCTCGGCCGCGCAGACGGTGTATCCGGGCGGGCCGCCCACGTCGGCGACGTAGCAGGACTTGACCAGGTTGGCCGCCGGGTCGCCGCCGAAGGAGTCGTTGGAGCAAGTGGCGCTGCTGGTCACGGTCTTGTACGTGTACGTTCCGGCGCCGTAGGCCACCGAGCGGGTGCCGCTGAAGGAGCAGGTGCCGCCCTCGCCCGCGCACCGGGTGTAGCCCGCGCGCAGGGCTCCGGTGCCGGGTTCGGTGGGCGGCGACGGGTTGCCGAGGCCGGTGGCGGAGACGGTGTAGCTGCCGGGGGCGACGCCGGTGAGGTAGACGTAGGTGTCGTCCTGGCTGCCGCCGGTGATGCCGGAGGTGGGCGTGAAGGCTCCGTTGCTCCAGACGGTGGCGCCGTTCACGGTCACCGTGATGTTGCCGCCGAGCTTCGGGACGCCGATACGGCCGCTGCTGCCGGACGGGCTGGAGAGGGTGGCCGAGTAGGTGCCGGCCGACGGGTTGCGGGACCAGGACGCGTTGATGGCGCCCTGAGGCATGGTGATGCGGCCCTGGGCGCTGGTCAGGTCGCCGGGGTGCGGGACGAAGCGGTAGGCGCCGGTCGCCGACTCGGGGGCGGTGCCGAGCACGTCGAAGGTGAGCGTGGAGGTGGGCGCCGTGGACCAGCCGTGCGCGAGGCTCATGAACGAACCGCCGTACGCCAGGCCCCCGTCGGACTGGATGCCCTCCCAGAACGTGCTCTTGGTGCCGATGTCGCTGTCGAGCATGTGGCCCCAGGTGCGGCGGATCTGGTCCAGGGCCGTGAAGTCGTCGTTGGCGGTGAAGCGGGCGTTCAGCTCCATGCCGCCGGCGAACGGCGAGACGTTGCCGCCCCACTCCGGGGTGGTCGGGCCGTAGATGCCCCAGTTGTTGCCGAGCCCCGTGATGATGCTCTTCGACTTGGCGGTGGAGTCGCTCAACCCGTACCAGACGGCGAGGGAGTTGCCGTCCTGCGGATACAGCCCGCTGCTCGGGTTGTCCTTGTACATGCCCTTGGAGGCGTCCCACAGCAGGGAGTTGGCCGCGGACTTGATCGCGGCGGCCTTGCTGTTCCAGCTCGCTGCAAGGGCGCTGTCACCCTCGACCGCGGCGAGGGAGGCGCCGCCCTTGAGGGCGCCGTACAGCAGCGCGTTCGCGGAAATGTTCTCGCCGCCCTGGCCGACGCGGGCCCAGTCCTGGGTGCGGGTCACGTTGAGGAGGTTGTTGCCGTCGATCTTGTTCGTGATGAAGGTCATCCCGCGCTTGTAGTTGGACCATTCGGAGTCCAGCCACGACCGGTCGCCGGTGTACGTGTAGTACGTGGACGTCCCCAGCAGCGTCCACGTGTGGTAAGTGTCCGAGCCGGTGAGGTTGAACGGCGGCCCGGACCAGGGGATTTCACCCGCCGACGACTGCGCGTTGTACATCGTGGTGAGCGCGTTGCGGGTCGAGGTGAGGTCGTTCGAGTACGCGTACTGCGTGGGGACGGCAATGCCCATGTCGCCGGGCCACACCGTGCGGTCGCGCTTCGCGCCGTCGACCAGGACGGAGTCGCCCACGCCGACGGTGGCGCTGTTGTCCCACGCCGAGGAGGGTGGGGGCCAGGCACGGCCCTGGTTGGAGGCGATGGTGTTCAACTGCACGGTGTACGCCCCGGCGTACCAGATCCGGTTGAGCAACTCGTCGCTGGAGGTGAAGTAGTTGGCGTAGTCGGCCGGGTTGGACTTCCCCGGTGCCGCGGTGAAGTTGAGGCTGACGCCGTTGAGGTCCACCCAGCCCGAGCTGTCTAGGAAGACCGTCAAGTAGCGGAAGCCGCCCCGGAGTTGAGCGGTCGGCACTGTGTAGGTGCCGTTGGCGGAGGGCATGGCGTAGAGGGCGCCGTCCTCGCCGTCGCGGCCGCTGCTGCGGTCGCTGTTGTTGCCCACGTACAGGGACGACTCACTGAAGGCCAGGCCGACGCGTTGGCCGCTGGAGCTGGTACTGCCGAATGACAACGTTACCAATCCGCCGACCTCTTTCCCGAAGTCGAGCGTGAGCGCCGACTGCGAGCCGGAGATCCGGGTCGCCTGCCCGTTCAGGACGTTCGTCGGGTTCGCGACGCTGCCCGAGGTGCGGTAGACGGCGGTCGGTTTGAGGGTGCGCGAGGTCGGCGAGTAGTTCGCGGCGTCAAGTGCCGCCTTGGGAGCGGGCGTTGCGGTCGCCGACGCATCCCCGGCTGCCGCCGGTGCCGCCCCGGCGGACAGCGCGGGGGTCATGGCCAGCGCGGCGGCCACCACCATGGTGAGCCCGACTAGGCGCCCCGGTCTGGGCTTTCGGTTCAGCGGTGGCCGTCGGCGGCGCATGAGTACCTCCCGGATCGGTGGGGAACCAGCTGCTCAACTGGACAACCAGGCATGTGAATCGATTCAAAACGATCGACCGTGGGGGCCGGGGAGTGAAGCGGCAGCAGGTGTGCGAGATGACTCGCCGAAGTTCGCACCGATGATGGGCGCCGGGAGAGCGGGTGTCAACCCATCGCGTCGGCCTTCAACTCCCGGGCAAAAAGCGCGCCTTACGACATTGACAGGGCCCGGCCAAGCCGGTTCACTGCGTCAAGGACGGGTATAGGTATGGACCATTGATCCAGAGCTGAATCCATTCACACCCGGCGTCCCCACATCGTGAAATCGAGGCGAGTTCCGGTGTCCCTACATGATTTCGACATCGTTGTCAGGCCACGCGTCGTCAGACCACGGCTCCTCAGCTTTCTGCTGACGGCCGCCCTCGCGTTCGTGGCGCTGGTCCCGGTCGCGACGCCGGCGTCCGCCGCCACCCAGGTGTGCGTCCTGGCCTGCGACACGCTGGACCCTTCGCAGGCCAAGCAGGAAACGTTTCCAGTACCGGACAAGACTCTCAACGGACGGCGCGTCCAACTCCACGTGTCCGACGCGGACGACATGGCGTGGGCCAGCATCGACAACGGCACGACCGGCGACGCGGTGTGGTTGGACCGTTCCTGGGACGGCGGCGCCACCTGGGACGGTCTGCTCGGCAAGGCGAGCATCCCGAGCACGTGGACCGGCACCCGGACGCTGATGTACAACATCACCGACCCGCGCAACCACAAGCGCGGCCTGGTCCGGGCCTGCGGCGACGCGGCCGGCGTGGGCTGCACGAACTGGGTCTACCCGACCGTCTGCGACGCGGTCTGCGACGGCACGAGCGCGGGCCAGGCGGCGGGCGACGACCAGCCGATCCCCTCAACCACCTTGTACGGCCGCACAATTCGGCTGCACGTGGACCAGAAGAACGCTATGGCCTGGGCGAGCATCGACACCGGTGGCACAGGTGACGAGATCTGGTTGGACCGTTCCTGGGACGGCGGCTCGACCTGGCCGGACGGCTCCTCCCTCGGCCGTACGAGCACCCCGTCCGGATCCACCACGACCCGTACCGCGATGTACGCGACCCGGGACCCGCGCGGTCTCCTCTACGGCGGCGCGGTCCGCGCCTGCGGCCGGGAGGCGAGCCACAACGAGGGCAGCTGCACCGCGTGGTACCGGCCCGTGCCGACCCGGGCGCGTGCCGCGGCGGACGCGCTGATGACGTCGTACGACCCCTACAACGGCTGGTGGCCCAGCAGTTGGTGGAACTCGGCGGCGACCCTCACCTCCGTCATCGACTTCGCGAAGACGACCGGCACGCACGACTACGACTGGATCATCGCCCGCACCTTCGACCAGAACAAGGGTGTCTTCCCGGCCGGGACGCGGAGTTCGGACGCGATCGAGGGCGACTTCATCAGCCGGTCGATCGACGACTCGGGGTGGTGGGCGATCGCGTGGATCGACGCGTACGACTACACGGGCGATACCCGCTATCTCAACGAGGCTGTCACCATTGCCAATTACGTCCAGCAGTACTGGGACACCAGTACCTGCGGCGGCGGTGTGTGGTGGGACCGCGAGAAGACCTACAAGAACGCGGTGACGAACGGGCAGTACCTGTGGCTGACCACCGCGCTGCACCAGCGCATCGCCGGTGACACGGTCTGGCTGCAGCGGGCGAAGACGTCGGCCGCCTGGTACAAGGCCAGCGGGATGATCAACTCCTCGGGTCTGGTGAACGACGGTCTCTCCTCGTCCTGCGCCAACAACGGTTCCACCGTGTGGAGTTACAACCAGGGCCTGGCCATCGGCGCCTTCACGGAGCTGTGGAAGACGACGGGTGACAGCTCGATGCTGACCACGGCGCGGACGCTGGCGGATGCCGCGATGAGCAGTTCGCGGTTGACGGTCGGCGGGGTGCTCACCGAGTCCTGTGATGTCGGCTCGGCGTCCTGCGACGACAACCAGAAGCAGTTCAAGGGCATCTTCATGCGGAACTTCGCCGACCTGGCGAAGGCGACCGGCTCCACCACCTACCGGACCTACATCCAGAAGCAGGCCGACACCCTGTGGGCGTTGGACCGGTCCACCCTCAACGCCCTCGGTGAACGCTGGGCGGGTACGAGCCCCAACCAGACCGACTGGCGTACGCAGGCCAGCGCGCTCGGCGCACTCACGGCCGCCGCCGGGAGCTGAGTGCAGGGTGGGTGCGGGACACCTGGGTTAACGGCAGCCTGGTTGCGCTCCTCGGGCGCGGCCAGGCTTGCCGTGCAGCACCACCTGGAGACCCACCCGAGGAGCGGACGATGAGCGTCACCCACACGGACACCGGCACTGAAGCCGACACGGAAGCCGACACTGGCACCGTGGCCTGGAACAGCGAGGCCCTCGGCGAGATCGTCTCGAACGACACGGGCCGCCCTGTCCTGTTCACCAACGCCCGGGTCCTGACCGTGGATCCCCTGATCGGAACCCTGCACGGCGCCGACGTCCTGCTCGTCGGCGCGTTGCTGGTGGGTGTCGGCCCGGGCATCATCACGGCGGCGGGCGACGACAACGCCATCGTCGTCGACTGCACGGGCATGACCGTCGTCCCGGCCGTGGTGGACAGCGTCACGCTCGTTGGCGGACGGGGTCAACGCGCCGATTACGTAAGGTCGTTGACACCTGGGAACACGGGCGACCTGCTGGTCGTGCCGGACGAGTTCGCCCCGGATGTGCAAGGTGCGGTGGCCACGCTGCTGACCCGGCCGGAGGAGGTCCGCGCCCTGGTGGCGGCCGGCAAGCCGGTGCTCTGGTCCGGCACGGACGCCCCCGGCCGCGCGACCGCACCCGAGGCGGGCATCCCGGCCGCCCAGGACCTGACCGGCAGCGCGCGCGTCGGCGTCTGGATCGACCAGAACGGCTTCCTGCACCAGGAGTTGACCGCCGACGGCCGCTACGACGAGACGCGAGGTGGCCGCCCGCATGCCTACGAGGGCCGCTACTGGATCGACGGCGACCGCATCGACTACCTGGACGACCTCGGGTTCTGGGCGTTCGGTGAGTTCCGGGGCGAGGAGTTGCATCACGCGGGGTATGCGATGCGGTTCGGGGGGCGGGCGTAGTGCTTGTTGAGGTCGGTCCCCCGGGCGTAGTGGTCGTTCAGGTCGGACCCCGGGCGTACTGATCGTTCAGGAAGGTCACTCCGGTGTGCCCGCCAGTTCCACCGCCCTGTGGCGCAGGGCGAGGGCGGCCGGGGCGAGCGCAGAGATCACGGCGAGTACCGCGCAGGCGGCAACGGTCCAACCGAGTGCCGCCCAGGGGATCTCGATCGGCATCCACACCGAGAGCAGGCCCAACGCGCCCCACATTCCTGCCAGGTTGAGCCCGGCGACCAACACTCCCAGCACACCGCCGACCGCGACAACCGTCAGCGCCTCGGCGGCCACCAGCCGCAGCACCTGCCACCTGGTGGCCCCGGCCAGACGCAGCACGGCCAGTTCACGGACCCGGTCGGAGGTCGCCATCACCATGGTGTTCGCCAGCGAGATGCCGGTGTACAGCAGGGCGATGCCCAGGACCAGCAGGAAGCCCGTCCGGGTCGTCCGGTCGGTCTCGGGGTACGTGGACCGCACCCACTGCCCGGTGGTGAACACCGTCGCGCCCGACTCCCGTACCGCGTCGCGCAGTTCCGCGGCTACGGCGGTCGCGTCGGCGCCGTGCGCGAGGCGTACGTCGGCCCGGTCGACGGGCGCATCGGGGGCGTTGCGCGGGGTGACGTAGACGCCGTTGTCGCCGGTGCCGATGGTCATGACCGCGGCGATCCGGAGGGACTTCTGCCTGCCGTCGCCGAGCCACACGTCGACCCGCTCGCCCACGGTGTGCTGTTTCCACTCCTCGTTGACGATGATCGAGTCGTCGTCCAGGTCGCTCATCTTCCCGGCGACGAGCGGCAGTTCGGTGGTGTCGGCGAGCAGGCGGGGGTCGGCGGCGCGGGCCTCGGACCGGATGAGCGCCGTACCGTCCTCCAGGACGTACACGGCACTCGCCGAGGTCGCGGAGACCTTGGCGTCGGGCACGGCGCGCAGCTTCCTCAGTGTCTCGTCGTCGAAGCCCGCGTCGCCCGCGGCGGTGACCACGAAATCTGCGGCGGTCCGTGTGCGGACCTCGGTGGCCTTCGCCTCGTTGAGGGTGGCGGTGGCGCCCAGCAGCGATCCCGCCAGCGCGACCGTGACCAGGACCGGCGCCGCTACGGCGGCGGTGCGCCGGATGCCGGCGGCGGCGTTCTCCCGCACCAACATCCCCGTGGCGCCGGGCAGTTGGGCCGGCAGCCAGGCGATCAGCCGGGTCAGCGGGCGCACCAGCACCGGCGCGAGGAGGGCCACCGCGCTGATCAACAGCATCGGACGGCTCACGTAGGTCTTGCGGTGCAGCAGGCCGCTCGGATCGTTCACCAGGGCCAGGAGCAGCGTCACCGCGGCGGTCAGTAGCAGCGCCGAGCCGACCAGCCGACGGCCCGGCGTCATCGTCCGGGTGTCCACGGACGCGTCGCGCAGCGCCTCGGTGGGCCCGGTGCGCCCCGCCCGCCAGGACGCGGCCAGCACTCCGGCCAGCGCGACGAACAGACCTGTCCAGAAGGCCAGTTGGTAGGGCCAGGTGGAGTCGCCGATGGTGAACCAACGGGGCGCGAGGCCCTCGTCGACCGTCCACCCGGCGAGCTTCGGCGCGCCGTGGGAACCGAGCACGCAGCCTGCCGCCGAGGCGAGCACACCGATCAGGAGGGCCTCGGAGACGACCGTGCGGCGGATCTGCCCCGGCGTCGCACCGGCGGTGCGCAACAGCCCGAACTCGCGGCGGCGTTGGGCCACCGTGAACGCGAAGGTCGACGCCACCACGAACACCGACACGAACCCTGCGACACCGCCGGCCGTGCCGAACATGGCGTTCATCGCGGTGAGTTCCTCGCTGTCCCGGTCGGGATCGGCGTCGGCGTACCGGCGTGCGTCGCCGGTCAGGACCTGGACGCCGACGCTGCCGCGCACCGCCGTGCGTACGGCCACCGCGCCTGCGTCGACGACGAGTTGGACACTGTGCGGTGCCAACTGCGCGGCGCGCGCGTCGGTGTAGAAGACGGCGTTCTCGAAGCCGAGCCCGGTCGCAGTACCGACGATCCGCGCTGTGCCGACGACCCGGACCGTGCCGGCGTCGGTCCGCAGCCGGGTGCCCGGACGGAACCGGTCACCGCTGACGACGACCTCGTCCGCCGCCCTCGGCGCGCGTCCCGCGTCCAGCCGGTATGGCGCGAAGGCGGCGGTGGACCAGGGGTGGCCCACGAGATCGCCGGGGCCGCCCCGGGCCCGTACGGCGAAGGACCGGTCCACGACTACGGTCCCGAGGTGCCTCAGCTTCGCGATCACGTCGGCGGGTACGGCGCGTGGCCGCGCGAGCTGCCGGCTGCGGGTGCCGGTCGAGGTACGCACCCGCAAGGTGTCCATGCCCTTGACCACGACCGGTGCCGCGGCGAACCGCTCAGGCTTGCGGTCGGGTGCGTCCAGTGACGACGCCAGGGCCAGGCCCATGACGGCGATCAGTGCCACGCCGAGGGAGAGCGCGACGAAACTGCCGACGAAGGTGACCCAGCGGGTGCGCAGGGTGCGCAGAGCGGTACTCAGCACGGCGCGGCCTCCAGCCTGGTCATGCGCGCGGCGATGTCCTCGGCGCCCGCTCCGGTCAGCTCGCCGTTGACACGGCCGTCGACGAGGAAGACGGCACGGTCGGCATAGGAGGCGGCGACCGGGTCGTGCGTGACCATGACGACCGTCCGGCCCTCGCGGTCCACCATGGCCCGCAGCAGGTCGAGCACCTCACGGCTCGTCCGCGAGTCGAGCGCACCGGTCGGTTCGTCACCGAAGAGCACTTCGGGGCGGGTGATCAGGGCGCGGGCCAGGGCGACGCGCTGCTGCTGGCCGCCGGACAGCTCCGTCGGCCGGTGCCGTGCCCGGTCGCCGAGTCCGACCTGCTCCAGCACCTCGCGGACCCGGGCATTCGAGGGGCGGCGGCCGGCCAGCCGCAGCGGCAGGGCCACGTTCTGTTCGGCGGTGAGCGAGGGCAGCAGGTTGAACGCCTGGAACACGAAGCCGATGCGTTCGCGGCGCAACAAGGTCAGTTCGGTCTCGCTCAGGTCGGTCAGCTCGGTCCCGCCGAGGGTGACCGAACCCGACGTGGACCGGTCCAACCCCGCGGCGCACTGCAGCAGGGTCGACTTGCCGGAGCCGGACGGCCCCATCACGGCGGTGAACGTCGCCCTCGGGAAGGTGAGCGACACCCGGTCCAGGGCGGTGACGGACGTGGCACCCAGGCTGAACCGTCTTGTCACCGCACGCAATTGGACCGTTCCACTGCTCATGTGTTCCCCCACCAGTACCTGCTCCTCGGTTCGTCGGTGCCGTAACGAAACCGCACAAGCCCCACGTGACGCACTACGGCCCGGACGAGACCTGAGGTAGGGCCAGGCCTACCCCCGATACGGACCCTGGACCGATGGCACCCGGCCAACCGGGCCGCTTACGGTCATGCACATGCACCCTCGGAATGTGTGGCAGGCCATGTCCCGGCCGGGATTCCTGCTGTCGGCCTGGCCCTGGCGGTCCGCCGCGTATCTCCTCACCGGCGCGGTGACCGGCGCCGCCGCCCTGGTGGGGATCGTGACGGCGGCAGCGGTGGGCGGTGCGCTCGCCGTCGTCCTGGTGGGGTTGCCCCTGCTCGTGCTGGTCGCCCTCGGCGGGATCCCGGTGGCCGTGGTGGAACGGTCCAGACTGCGTCTGATCGACCGCGACCCGGTGTCCGGCCGGCACCGGGTACCGACCGCGCCGGGGCTGTGGGCCTGGCTGACCACCCGGCTGCGGGAACAGGCGACCTGGCGGGAGCTCGGGTACGCGCTGCTGTTCGCCGGACTGCTGTGGCCGGTCGACGCGCTGGCGGTCACGGTCGCCCTGCTCGTCCCGCTGTCCCTGGTCGCCACCCCGCTGCTGCTGGCCACGGTCGGCGACGGCCATGAGGCGAAGGTGCTCAAGCAGTGGACGGTCACCACCTGGCCGACCGCTTTCGGTGTCGCCGTACTGGGCCTGCTCCTGCTGGGCGTGTGCGCCTACGCGCTGGGCGTCACGGCGGGCGCCCGCGCCGCGCTGGCCCGGCTGCTGATCGCCTCCCCCGAGGGCGAGTTGGGCGCCAGGGTGGTCGAACTGGCCCGCTCCCGCGTCCGGTTGGTCGATGCCTTCGAGGCCGAACGGCGCCGTATCGAACGCGATCTCCACGACGGCGCCCAACAGCGCCTGGTGGCCCTGACGATGGCCGTCGGGCTGGCCCGTCTCGACGCTCCGCCCGGCCCGCTCGCCGACCGGCTGACCGCGGCCCACGAGGAAGCGGGCAAGGCACTCGCGGAGCTGCGCGAGCTCATCCACGGCATCCACCCCCGGATCCTCACGGACTACGGCCTCCAAGCCGCGGTCGACGACGCCGCCGACCGCTGTGCGGTCCCCGTCGACGTCGATCTCGAACTGCCGGGCCGACCGGCGCGGGCGGTCGAGTCCGCCGCGTACTTCGTGGTCTGCGAGGCGCTGGCCAACGTCGCGAAACACAGTGGGGCCACCCGTGCGCGGGTGAGCGGCGGTCATCGCGACGGACGTCTGTTCCTCGACGTGCGCGACGACGGCCGCGGCGGCGCGGACGCCTCGGCGGGCAGCGGCCTCACCGGTCTCGCGGACCGGGTGTCGGTCCTGGATGGCAGACTTGCCCTGACCAGTCCGCCGGGTGGACCGACGCTGTTGCACGTGGAGTTCCCTTGCGAGTTGACCGAGGCGGCGGACCGCTCCGCGTAGTGCTGGCCGAGGACAGCGTGCTGCTGCGGGAGGGAATCGTCGGCCTCCTCGGCCGCTACGGCCACGAGGTGGTGTCGGCCGTCGGGGACGCGCGGGCGCTGATCGCCGCAGTCGAGGAGCACGCCCCCGACATCGTGGTGACGGACGTCCGTATGCCGCCCGGTTTCCAGGACGAGGGCCTGCACGCGGCAGTGCGGCTGCGCGAGAAGCGCCCCGTACTCCCGGTCCTGGTCCTCAGTCAGTACGTGCAACGGACGTACGCCGCCGAGCTGTTGGACTCCGGCGACGGGTCGGGCGTCGGCTATCTGCTCAAGGACCGGGTCGGCCAGGTCGAGGAGTTCATCGAGGCGTTGCACCAGGTGGCGGACGGCGGCACGGTGGTCGACCCCGAGGTGGTACGCCAGTTGCTGCGCCGCCGCCGCGATCCGCTGGAGCAACTCACCCCGCGCGAGCGCGAGGTGCTGGCCCTGATCGCCGAGGGCAGGTCCAACAGCGCGATCGCCGCGGAGCTGGTGGTCTCCGAGGCCGCCATCGGCAAGCACATCGGCAACATCCTCACCAAGCTGGACCTGCCCCCGACGGCCGGCACCCACCGCAGGGTCCTGGCCGTCCTCACCTACCTGCGGGCCTGACCGAGCGAACGCACAAGTACCGGCTCACGAACGGCCGTTCCCCCGGAACCCGGCGCGCAACCGATCCTCCGCCTCGGAGTCCGCTTGCGGATGCAGGTCCAAGGCCGCCAAGGCAGCGCCGAGCAACGGCGGATCCGCGCACACCACCGCCCGAACTCCCGGCACTGCCTCGGTGAGCCTACGTTCGACGTCGTCCAGCAGGTCCTTGTGCCCGGCCGCCAACACGCTTCCGCCCAGGACGACTTCAGGGTCCGGGGAGGTGGCGAGTTGGAGGCGACACAGGACCGTGACCGCCATTCTCGCGATCTCCGCCGCGAGGCGTTCGATCAGTTCGGTCGCGATCTCGTCGCCCTCGTCGCGCGCGGCGAACACAGCAGGGCAGAGTTCGCTGAGACGGATGGCGGGGAGGTCGCCCTTGTGCAGGGCGGCGGTCACGTCGGCGACCGCGGGGAAGGCGAAGTGGTCAATCACCGCTGCACGCAAGGCTGTTCGCGGTCCTCTGCCGTCCTCCGCCCGTGCCGCGTGCCACAGTGCCGACGTGCCTACGTCGATGCCGCCGCCCCAGTCCCCGGAGATCCGACCGAGCGCGGCGAAGCCGGTGGTGCGGCCGTCGGGGGCGACGCCGACGCAGTTGATGCCGGTGCCGCAGACCACGCCGACGCCCCAGGGGCGGCTGGCGCCGGCGCGCAGGACGGCGTAGGAGTCGTTGTCGACGCGCTGGGTGACCGCCCAGCGGCGGGCGCCGACGGCCTCGCGCAACGCCTTGATCTCGTACGGCAGATCGGCCCCGGCGAGGAAGGCCGTGATGCCGTCCACCTCGACGTCGTCCGCCACCCCCGCCGACGCCATCGCCTCGGCGCGCAACGCGGCCAGTACGTCCATCGCCGCGTCGACGCCGACCGCCTGTGGGCGGAAACCGCCACCCCTCGCGCGGCCCAGGATCGTGCCGTCGGTCCTCAACACGGCAACGTCCGTCTTGGAGTTGCCGCCGTCGACGGCCAGGAGCAGACCTGTGGTCATCAGGCCCACCACAGGTGTGCGCGGTTGGCGGCGACGAGCTTCGCCGCCAACTCCTCGGCGACCTTGACCTGTCCGACGAGCGGATGCGCCAGCAGCGCCGTCGCGACCCGGTCGACACCGCCGTGCAGGGCTGCTTCCAGGGCGAGTTCCTCGTAGGCCGTCACATGGGCGATGAGTCCGGCGAAGAGTGGTTCTACGGCCGTGACGGGCAAGGGAGTTGCGCCCTGGGCGTCGATGCGGGACGGGACCTCGATGACGGCGTCGTCGGGGAGGAAGGGCAGGGTGCCGTTGTTGCGGACGTTGGCCACGCGGATGTCGCCGGTGTCGGCGGTAAGGGCGTGCACCAGCTGGACGGCTGCCTCGGAGTAGTACGCGCCACCGCGCTTGTCCAGCAGGGCGGGCTTCTCCGTCAGGGCCGGGTCGGCGTACATCTTGAGCAAGTCGCCCTCCATTTCCGCCACTTGCTGGGCGCGGGAGGGTTCGCTCAATTGCTCGCGGAGGACCTCGTCGTGGGCGTAGTAGTAGCGCAGGTAGTAGGAGGGGACGACGCCCAGCCTGCGGACCACGTCCAGGGGCATGCGCAGCCGGTCCGCGAGGGCCTGGCCGTGTTCGTCGAAGATGCGCGGGAGGACGTCCACGCCGTCGAGCCGTACCGCCCGTTCCCAGGTGAGGTGGTTGAGGCCGACGTGGTCGAGGGCGACGCGCTCGTGGTCGACGCCGAGCCAGTCGGCGAAGGTGCGTTGGAAGCCGATGGCGACGTTGCAGAGCCCAACTGCCTTGTGTCCGGCGTCCAGTAGGGCGCGGGTGACGATGCCGACGGGGTTGGTGAAGTCGACGATCCAGGCGTTCGGGGCGCGCTTGGCGACTCGTTCGGCGAGGTCGAGGACGACCGGGACGGTGCGCAGCGCCTTGGCCAACCCCCCGGCACCGGTGGTCTCTTGGCCGATGCAGCCGCACTCGTGCGGGAAGGTCTCGTCGACGTGCCGGGCGGCCTGGCCGCCGATGCGGAGCTGGAAGAGGACGGCGTCGGTGCCGTCGATGCCGGCGTCCGGGTCGGCGGTGGTGGTGATTTTCGCGGAGCTGCCCTGGCGGGCCAGGATGCGGCGCGCGAACGGGGCGATGACATCGAGCCGGTCCGGGTCGGGGTCGACCAGGGCGATCTCGGTGACGGGGAGGCCCAACCGGGCGAATCCGTCGATGAGTTCGGGGGTGTACGTGGATCCGCCGCCGACAACGGTGATCTTCAACCTTTGACTCCTGTCAGTGTGACGCCCTCGATGAAGGCCTTTTGCGCGAAGAAGAAGACGATGATCACCGGCGCCATCGCGATGAGAGTTGCCGCCATGGTGAGGTTCCACTGCACCGCGTGGGAGGTCTTGAACGTCGCCAGACCCAGGGCCAGGGTCCAGTGGGCGGGCGTCTCGCCGGTGTAGATGAGCGGGCCGTAGTAGTCGTTCCAGGCGTTGAAGAAGGCGAAGAGGCCGACCGCGACGAGCGCCGGGCGCATCATCGGCAGCACCACCCGGGTGAGGACGCGGAGTTCGCCGCAGCCGTCGATGCGGGCCGCGTTGAGGTAGTCCTCGGGGACGGTGAGCAGGAACTGGCGCAGCAGGAACACCGAGAAGGCGTCCCCGAAGAGGGACGGGAGCACCAACGGCCAGATGGTGCCGGTGAGATGGAGCCGGGCCCACATCAAGTACATGGGGATGACGAGGACTTGGGGCGGCAGCATCATCATGGTGATGACGCAGAGGAACGCCGTGTTGCGGCCCTTGAAGCGGAACCGGGCCAGCGCGTACGCGATCGGGACGCTGGACAGCAGGGTGGTGGCGGTCGCGGCGACGGCGTAGATCACCGTGTTCAGGAGCCAGGTGCCGACCGGGGCGGTGGAGAAGACCGTGCGGTAGTTGGACCACTGCCAGTGGTGGGGCCACAGGCTGGTGGTGAGGGACTGGCCGTCGGTCATGACCGAGGTCAGGAAGATGAACACGATCGGGCCGATGAAGGCGCAGGCCAGGCCGACGGCGATGGCGTGTTCGGCGATCCAGATCAGGGTCCTGCGGCGGCCGGCCCGGCCGCGCGCGGCGCGGTGGGGCGAGGCGGCGCGGGTCTGCCGGGCGGGTGCCGGGGCGTAGGTCGTCGTCATCGTGGCGGCTCCTCGGTGGCCAAGTCCCGTGCGGCCGCGGCGACTTCCCGATGGGCGAAGCGGTGCGTCATCGTGGCGGCTCCTTGATGCGGAGGATCTCGGCGTCGTACGTCATCGCGGTGACTCCTCGATGTCGAAGCCGGAGGCGCGGCGGAGCAGGACGACGGTGAAGGCCATCGCCACCACGAAGAGCACTACGGCGAGGGCGCAGGCGTAGCCCGCGTGGAACTGGTTGAAGCCGGCGATGTAGAGCTGTTGGGGGAAGGTGAGGGTGGAGCCGTCCGGGTAGCCGGGCGCGGGCTGGATGTTGCCGTTGGCGACCTGGGAGGCGACCATCGCCTGGGTGAAGTACTGGAGTCCGGCGATGACCCCGGTGACGGTCGCGAACAGTACGACCGGGGAGATCGTCGGCAGCGTGACGTAGCGGAAGCGGTGCCAGGGGCCGGCGCCGTCCAGTTCGGCGGCCTCGTACAGTTCGGCGGGGACTTCGAGGAGTGCCGCCAGGAAGATGACCATCATGGTGCCGCTGCCCCACAGGGCCAGCAGGGTGAGGGCCGGTTTGGACCAGTCCGGCGAGTTGAACCAGAGCGGGCCATGGATGCCCAGCAGGCCCAGAATCCGGTTCACCGGGCCGGAGTTGGGGTTGAACATGCAGACAAAGGCGACGGTCGCGGCGACCGGCGGGGCCAGTGCGGGCAGATAGAACAGGGTGCGGAACAGGCTCGCCCCCGCCTTGAGCCGGGCGGTGACCATGGCCACGCCGAGGGCGAAGAGCACCTGCGCCGGGACCATGATCACCACCAGCCAGGCGGTGTTGCGGACCGCGTGCCAGATCAGCGGGTCACCGTCGAGCAGGTAGCGGTAGTTGCGCAGCCCCACGAACTGGGCCTGGGAGATCATGTTCGAGTTGGTGAAGGACAGCCAGACCGTCATCACCAGCGGGTAGATGAGGAAGACGGTGAAGCCGACCAGGCCGGGCGCGAGGAAGAGCAGGACGCGCAGCCGGTTGCGGCGCATCCGTGCTTTCAACGGGGCTGTGACGAGCGGGAGTTGCACGATCTGGTGGGTGGCCATGCTGCTCACTGCCCCAGCTTGAGCGCGGCGTTGTTCTGCTTGTCGACGGCGGTCAGACCGGCCGTCAGGTCGGGTACGCCGCCGCTCTGCCACTTCTCCACGAAGTGACCGAAGTTGGTGAGATAGGCGCCGCCGTCGCCGCTGGCCGGAGTGGTGGTGGTCAGCGGGTTCTTGTAGACCTCCAGGAACGGCGCGAAGTTGGGGTCCTTGGAGAGGCCGAGCGAGGGTGAGTCGAGCGCGGCCGTGGTGGTGGGGACGTTGCCGATCGCGTCGGCGAGCGTGGTCAGCGCGCCGGTGTCGGTGGTGAGGAATTTGATCAACTTCCAGGCAGCGCCCGGGTGTTTGGCGCCGCGCGGCATGCCGATCACGTTGCCGCCGACGTAACCGGCGCCGTAGAGCTGGGACTTGCCGTCGGCGGCGGGCACCGCTGCGGTGCCGTACTCGATGTCCGCCTTGTCGTTCTTGATGAACGCGTTGCGCCACTCGCCGTCGACCATCATGGCCAACTTGCCGGTCTCGAAGGCGTTCTGGGCGGAGAACTCGTCGCCCATGCCCGCCTTGAAGGTGACCAGCTTCTTCGCGCCGAACCAGTCGACGAGGTTCTTCTGCCAGGTCAGTGCCTGGGCGAAGGCGGGGTCGCCGCCGACGTTGGACTGGCCGTCGGAGGTGAGCCACTTGCCGCCCCAGCTGGGGACGAGATGCTCGGTGAGCATCTCGTAGGCGCCCAGGTAGGGCATGAACCCGGCGGTCTTGATCGAACCGTCCGCGTTGAAGGTGGTCAACTTCTTCGCGTCCGCGGCGAGTTCGGACATGGTCTTGGGCGGGGACGTTATCCCGGCCTTCGCGAACAGCTTCTTGTTGTAGTACAGGCCGAAGGTGTCGGCGAGCCACGGCATCGTGCAGCGCTTGCCGTCGAAGGCGGTGTACGACTGGACGGCCTTCGGGATCTGGCTCAGGTCCACGTGGTCGGCCTTGATGTCCGGGGTGAGGTCCTGGAAAGCCCCGCTGGAACACCAGCCGCCGACGTTCGCGGCGTTGAACGAGGACGCCACGTCGGGGGCGGTGCCGCCGCGGATGGCCTGGTTGACCTTGTCGTCGGTCTGGGCGGCGACGGCCTTGACGGTGATGTACGGGTATTTCTTGTGGAACTTGGCCAGCACCGCGTCGACCGAGGCGATCTCGTGCGGGGAGCTGAGACCGTGCCAGAAGGTGATGGTGACCGGGGTGGTGTCGTCGGCGCCGGTGTCCGCCTTCGACGCGGCGCCGCCGGTGGTGCATGCTGCGGCCAGCAGCGCCGTGACCGCGAACAGCGACGCGGCGACGGTACGGCGGGCGGTACGGGAATCGGACATGGAACCTCCGGCGAATTTGCTTACCACTTATTGACCAGTGGGCACATGTTGGGGCACCATTTGGGTACTGTCAAGCAAGCATTTCGGAAGTAAACCGCACGAAAAATGACCACCGGTATGGAAAGTTGGTAGGAATGGTCAGCGGTGAGAGCCGTTGGGAGAAGCGGGAACGCATCCGCACCCACCTCCTCGATCTGGTCGAGGAGACCGGACCCGGCCGCCCCCTCCCGGGCGAGCGGCAACTGTGCGAGGAACTCGGGGTCTCCCGCCCCACCCTGCGCGCGGTGGTCGACGACTTCGTCCGTGACGGTCTGCTGGTGCGGGAGCACGGGCGCGGCGTCTTCGTCGCCCGCGCCAAGGTCGCCCAGCACCTCAGCGGCGCCGCCCCCGGGCAGGCACCGGGCCTGGGCGTCGGCGGCGTGGACGGCACCTGGGCCAGCCGCACCCTGGACTTCAAGACCGTCGCCGCGGGCCCCCGGATCGGCCGCAGGCTGGGCATCGCGCCCAGCGAGGAGATCCTGCGGATCATCCGGCTGCGCACGGTGGACGGCGACCCGATGTGTGTGGAGATCCTGCATGTGCCGCACACGCTGGTCCCCGGGCTGACCGCCCGCGACCTGGAGACCGACTCCTTCTACCGACTGCTGGGCCGGCGCTACGAGATCCTGCTGACCGACGCCGCGCAGAGCATCGAGCCGACCGTGGTCGACGAGTGGGAGGCCGAACTCCTCGGCGTCTCCGTGCACACCCCCGCCCTGCTCTTCGAACGGGCGGCCAGGGACGCGGCGGGCCGGGTCGTCGAGTTCACCCGCTCCGTCTACCGAGGCGACCGCTACCGCATCTTCACCAGGCTGTCACTGGCGGCACAGCCCGACGGCGGACGCGTCGTCGACGGCTCCTGGTCGGCGGCCACCACCGTCCCCGGCGCCGACACCCTGGTCTTCGACCCCTACTGGAGCAACTAGCCACCCCCACCCACCAGTTCACCGCGCCGGTCGTCCGGCCGACGCGGCGATCCCGCACGCCCTCTCCACCCGAAAGAGACGCTCCTCCCCACCAGAAAGGACCGCTCATGTTCCGTCACGCACTCACCGTGACCGGCATCGTGGCCTGCACGGTCACCACGCTGCTCGCCTGTACGGCCTCGGTACCGGCCGACACCACCGCCTCCGGCTCCGCCACCACCGCCGCCTCCGCGACCTCGGGCGTCCAGCTCCAGACCTGGCTCTACCCCGGGTCGACCGGCGACTCCACCTGTACCGCCAAGAGCGAGTACGCCGACAACAGGGTGAAGAACGGCGCCCTCAACCCCGAGTACTGGTCGGTCCAGAGAGACGGCTCGGTGAAACTGGAGACCACCGCCGACGGCAGCTGCAACACCTACAGCGCGGCCAACGTCGCCGACCTCAAGGCCCACTCGGCGTACCAGTACCCGACGCTCTCCGGCATGACCACCGCCGACGTGCACGCCCTGGTCAGCACCAGCAGCACCCGTACGGCGGCCGTCACCAAGGTCACCTCCCTCGTCAGCGACGCCGGGCTCAGCGGCGTCGACGTCGACCTGGAGGACTACTGGTCCTGGAGCACCGCCGACTTCACCAACTACAAGACGTTCCTCAAACAGTTGGCCACCGCCCTGCACGCCAAGGGCAAGCGCCTCCAGGTCGACGCACCGGCGATGACCGAGGACGCCTCGTTCTACGACTACGCGGCCGTGGCCGCCACCGGCGCCGACGACGTGGTGATCATGGCCTACGACGAGGAGTTCGACACCGCGTCCGGCGCCCGCTGCCTGCCCATCAGCCCCTACGACTGGCTGAAGAAGGTCACCCAGTACGCGCAGAGCAAGATCCCCGACCCCAGCCGCCTGATCATCGGCGTGCCCTCCTACGGCTACAGCGCGCCCGACCCGTGCGACCTCAACTCCGTTACGGGCAACATCCAGTTCAGCGACATGAAGAAGAGCCCCGGCTTCTCCAGCAACCCGGCAACCATAGAGAGCCGTCGCGACGCCTCCTCCGGCGAGATCCGCTGGGTCTCCGGCGGCGTCCTCTACGACTACGTCGACAGCGTCGCCATGGACCGCAAGCTCGCCGTCCTCAAGGGACTTGGCGTCACCAAGGTCTCGGTGTGGTCGCTGGGCGGCGGGAACCCCTGGTTCTCCAACTGATCCAACTGACCCATCCGATCCGCCTACGGCACTGATGCGGCGGGCGCCCTCAGGTTCGGGCGCCCGCCGCATCAACTCCGCCTACCTTTCAACACCCCTTACTTTGCGGGCGTGTTGAGCACGTGGTCGCGAGACGCGGCAACCTCGGCACGCAGTTCGGGAAGGTTCACGTCGAGCACCTGACCGTCCCACTTACGGGGCTGCCCGTCGACGAACACGGCGGTGATGTTGCGGGCGTCGGAGCCCAACACCAGTGTGCCGATCGGGTCGTTGAGGGGCATGTTGTTGAGGTCCTCGGCCTGTACGACCAACAGGTCCGCCTTCTTGCCGACGGTCAGGGACCCGGTGACGTCGCCGAGGCCGTTGGTCCGGGCGCCCTGGAGGGTGGCGAAGTCGAGGACGTCGTGCGCGGTGATGCGGGAGGGCTCGCCGCCTGTGCCGTACGCGGCGTTGACCGCGCGCATCCGCTGGATCGCGAGCAGGGCCCGCATCTGGGTGAACAGGTCGCTGGCGAGGGCGACTTCGACGTCGATGCTCAGTCCGGGGCGGATGCCGGCAGCAAGGGCCTCGTCCACCGCGGGGATCGCCGTCTCCAGGCCGATCTGCGCGTCCGAGGTGGGCGCGAGGGCGACCGTCGTACCGGACTCCCCCATCACCTTCCACGCCTCGGTGCTCAGCCCCGTGGAGTGGATCAGGGTGACGTCGGGGCCGAGGATGCCCTGCTCGGCCCAGGACAGTACGGCCTGCGACCCGGAGGCACCGAAGACCGCGTCGACGCTGACACCGATGCCCAAGTCAGCCGCCGTACGGGCGAGTTCGGGGCCGTAGGCGAGCGCGGGTCCGGCGATCTCGTCGGTGGCGAGGGTCGCCAGGCGCAGGGTGAGGAGCTGGTCCTCGCTGCTGAAGTACTGGTCCTTGAGACGGTTCAGGTCGGCCGGCCACTGGCGGTCCCAGTCCCCGAAGTGCGGGCCCATGGAAGCGTGGACGCCACGGATGCCGGTGTCGCGGAGGGCTTCGATCGCCGCGTCCGAGTGCTCGCGGGTACGGGAGTTGTGCGAGAAGTCGAGCATGGTGGTGATGCCGCTGTCGAGCGCGGTGAGCGCCGCGAGCCTGGTGCCGATGTACATGTCCTCGGGCCGGTAGACGGTGGCGTAACCCGCGAGCGTGGCCATCACATAGCCGCCGAGGTCGTCGACGTCGGGCATGATCCGCCGCAACTGGGCTTCCCAGGCGTGCCGGTGGGTGTCGACGAGGCCGGGCGCGAGGATCGTGCCGGAGGCGTCGACGACCACCGCGCCCTCCGCCTGGAGGTCCGGCCCGATCGCGGCGATGGTGTTGCCCTCGACGAGCAAGTCGCCCCGCAGGGTGCCCAGTTCGGGGTCCATGGTGACGATGGTCGCGCCGGTGAACAGGATGCGGCGACGCGGATCGGCGGACTGGCGGCGGAGTTGGTCGAGAAGGCCTGCGCTGGCGGTGTCGTCGGCGTTCATGAGAGCCCCTTTTCGGATGACGTCGGCGACGTCGGGTGAAGTCAGGTGAGGTCAGGTGGCGTGCGGTCCAAGATTCGATCCGCGTCCGTACGGCAACCAGGCCGCCGTTTCCCTAGGTGCGCCGCACCCAGGACGGCCGCCCCGACTCAGGGCCTCCCGAGCCGGATCTCCTCCACGTCGAGCACTTCCTGGACCGCCCGCAGGACGATGTCGTCGATACGGCCGCTGTCGCGCAGGTCGGTGAGGGTGTCGCGTTTGACCTGGAGCAGGGCGAGTTGGAGGCGCCGTACGCTCTCGCGGCGGTGCGCGGAGCCGGGTGCGGGGGCCGTGCGGTCCTCGATGTCCCGGACCATGCGCAGGGTGTCCTCCTCGGCCACCCCGAACCGCTCGGCCAGCGCCGGCATCGCGTCCAGCGCGGCGCTGCTCAACCGGCAGCGGGCCAGGGTGAGTTCGGCGCTCTTGTCCTCGTCGGCCGGGAAACGGGCCCGGCGGACCATGGTCGGCAGAGTGGGCCCGAGGAACGTGAGGGTGACGACGATGACGACCGCGGTGATGAACACGACGGCGTCCCGCTGCCCGACGATGCGACCCTCGGCGGTCGTGGCGGGCACGGTCAGCGCGGCGGCCAGCGAGATGGCGCCGCGCATCCCCGCCCAGGCCAGCGGCAGCCGTTGCGGGGCGGTGATCCGGCGGTCCCGCTGCTGGGGACGCCGGTCCAGGAGCCTGACCAGATAGGGCACCGAGTAGAACCAGAGCAGCCGGGTCCCGAGCACCGCGACGCTCACCGCGAGGGCGGCGACGGTCGCCTGCACCAGGGACACGGACGTCAACGCCCGGACGGCGGCGGGCAGTTGGATGCCGACGAGGACGAACAGGGCACCATTCAGCAGGTAACTCGCCACCTCCCAGAAGGCGATGGCCTGGATGCGGGCCTCGGACCCGATGACCCGCGGCCCGAACCACCCGGACACGAGACCGCAGACGACGACCGCCAACACACCGGACACATGCAGGAGTTCGGCCGGCAGATAGGCGAGGAAGGGCGTCGCGACACTCAGCACGCTGTGCAGCAGCGGCTCGGGCAGCCGACGCCTGACCGGGATCAGGAGCAACGCGACCGCCGCGCCGATCAGGATGCCGCCGGCGTAGGACGCGACGAAGGCGAGGGCCGTGCCGGACCAGGAGAAGGGGTGCTCGTCGGTGACGACGTCGATGGTCACGGCCAGCAGGACCAGCGCGGTCCCGTCGTTGAGGAGGCTCTCGGTGCGCAGCACGGTCAGGATGCGGCGCGGCGTGGCCTTGGCGACCGCGGCGACGGCCGCCGCGTCGGTCGGAGCGAGGACGGCACCGAGGACGAAGGCGATCGGCCAGCCGTAGCCCAGCGCGTGGGCCACGACGGCGACCGCGACGGCGGTGGCGAGGACCAGCCCGGTGGACTGGAGGGCGATGCTGCGGAAGTTGTTGCGGATCTCCCGCACCGAGGAGGTCAGCGCCTCCCAGTACAGCAGCGCGGGCAGGAAGAGGAACAGGACGACGTCCGGGGACAGCGCGAACGACGAGAAGGACGGGGTGAGCCCCACGAGACACCCCACGGCGAGCAGCAGTAGAGGTTCGCTCAGGCCCGTACGCCGCGACAGCCAGCCCATGAGCAGGACGGCCGCCGCGACGACGACGATCAGTTCGAGGCTGTCCATGGCCGTGCCGGGTTACGCGCGGTACAGGACGAGGTGCTCGTGGAAGAGCACGCCGTCCCGGACGTCACCGGTGGCGGTGAAGCCGGTGTCGTCGACGTAGTCGATGTGGTCGCCGGTGACGGTGTAGCTGCCGGTGTAGGCGCTTGGCCGGTTCCCGCGGGCCTCGTCGTAGCGGCCGTTGGGGAGGAGTTCCTGCCGGATGTGCCCGTCGGCGGTCACCCACGTGCCGACGAAGGGGTGCGGTGCTGCGTTCGTGTTCATGGCTCCACCGTCGCGTTCCCGCGCGGGGGTAACCAGGCCACACCTCTCCTGGGTGTCCTGCACCCACCTTCAGGTCTTCAGGAAGCTTTCTCCGAGGTGGGCAGGACCGGTCCAACGGCGGCGTCGAAGGCGTGGGTCACCTCGGGGGCGGTGCCGGGCAGAAGCAGCGCGCGGGCGCGGTCCTCGAAGCTCCGATCGGTGGCGGTGAGCCGGTTGTGGTGCTGGCCGAGGTGCTCGGCCCAGGAGCCGACGAGGTAGTTCTCGATGAACCGGCCGGGTTCGTTGCCGTCCTGGAAGAGGCCCCAGGTGATGGCGCCGGTACGGCGGCGGGACTGGGCGACACGGTCCATGGCGTCGATGAACGCCGCGCTGTCGTCCGGTGCGACGCGGTACACGACGGAGACCAGCACCGGGCCGTCGGAGGGGCCGGGCACGAAGACCAGCGGCGGGGTCGGCCAGTGGTCGGAGAGCGTCGGATCGATTCCCTCCATGCCGTAGAGCCGCCATCGGTAGAGGCTGAGCGCGCTCAGCAGCATGGTGGCGGTGCCGATGAGGAGGGCGGTGGTCAGGCCGAGCCATTGCACCAGGGCGCCCCAGACGGGGGCGGCGACGGCCTGGCCGCCCTGGAAGACCAGGAGGTAGACGGCGAGGCCGCGGGCTCGGACCCAGCCGGGCAGCCGGGTCTGCATCGCCGCGTTGAGGGTGGACAGGACGCCGATCCAGGCCACTCCGGCGGGCAGCAGCGCGAGGACCGCGACCCAGGTGACGTGCACGGTCGCGAGGACCAGGAGGACGAGCGCGAACATGACGGCGCCGGCGGCCAAGATGCCGTTGATACCGAGGTGTTGGCGCAGCCACGGCAGAGCGAACGCGCCCGCGACCGCACCGACACCGACCGCGCCGAGCAGCAGGCCGTAGCCGCCCGATCCCAGTCCGAGGGAGTCGGCGGCGATGAGCGGGAGCAGGGACCAGAGCGCCGCCGCACCGGGGATGAACAGGGCGGTGCGCAGCAGGACGCGGCGGATGCCTGGAGCGTTCCAAACGTAGCGGCGACCCGCATACAGGGCGGTCAGGAGCCGTTCCCGCTCGCCGGCGGGGACGGTGGTCTTGGGACGGTGCCACAGCACCAGTACGGCGGCGATCCCGAGGAATGACACCGCGTTGAAGCCGAACACCCAGCCCGCGCCGGCCGCCGCGACCACGACACCGCCGAGCGCCGGACCGACCGCACGCGCGAGGTTCATGTTCACCGCGCCCAGCGCGGACGCCTGCCCCAACTGCTCCCGTTCCACCAGCTCCGGCTGGATGGCCTGCCACGACGGCCCCATCAGGGCGGTCCCGCAGCCGAGGAGGAAGGTGAGCGCCAGCAGGGGTACGGCGGACAGCGCGTCCGCGAAGGCCAGCACGGTCAGCGCCGCCGACACGGCGAACATCGCGACCTGCGCCGCCAGCAGCAGCCCGCGCCGGTCGAACCGGTCCGCGAGCACACCCGAGGGCAGCGCCAGCAGCACGATCGGCAGACTCGACGCCGTCTGGACCAACGTCACCATGGTCGCCCCGTGCCCGAGCAACAGCCACTGTGCACCGACCGTCTGCATCCAGGTGCCGATGTTCGACACGAACTGGGCGATCCACAGCGCCCGGAACACCGGCCGGCCCAAGGGCGCCCAGGCCGAGGCGGACCGCGCGCTGTTCCCCGTCGAAGTACTCGCGCTCATGCTGCGGCTCCTGGGGCGAGGGGTGCGGTCGGTTGGTCGAGAAGAAGGTACGGCAGCTCGGTGCGGGTCGGGCCACCAAGCCGCCGTAAAGCCGGACCGGCCCTGGGACCGACCGTGGGACCCGTTGTGGGACCGGTCCAACGGCCGGTCCAACGGCCTGTCCAAAGGCCGGTCAGAAGCAGCCGTCGAGCGGATCGAGCGCGCCGCCGACCTGGTGCGGCACCTGCGGTACGCGCTCGAAGTCGCCGCGCCCCTCTCGCCAGGCGCGCTGCTCCTCGGAGTCGGCGGCGGCGTCCACGAAGGCGCGGGCCTGCCGTGCGCCGGACGCCGTCTGCCGTACGTCCGTCGCCGCCTGGAATCCGCCGAAGCGGGCCACCGGGCTCCAGGCCGGGCTGATCTCCGGCAGCGGGGCGGCGATGTTCTCGTAGTCGCCCGCCGCGTACACGACCTTGCCGCCGGCCACGGTCACCAGGGCCTCGATACGGTCGATGTCCTCGTCGGCGACGGAGAAGTAGTCGGCGGACAGCACGGCCAGGTCGCCGTACTTGCCCTCGGTGATGGTGCCCTTCAGGTCGGCCTCGCCGGTGAGGTGGGCACCCGCGCTGGTGTACATCTCCAGGGCGGTGGAACGGTCCACGCGGTTCTCGGCCGGGTAGAGGAGGAGGTCGCCGACGGTGCGGCCGGTGACCAGCCAGGACAGGGACAACCAGGGGTTGTAGCTGGAGACGCGGGTGGCGTCGGTGCCGGCGGCGACCAGCAGGCCGGTGTCGCGCATGGCGCGGATCGGGGGCGCGGTCGCGGCGCGCTCGGCACCGTAGCGGTCGATGAAGGCCTTGCCCTGGAACATCATGCGGTTCTGCACGGAGACCGCGCCGCCGAGGGCCTTGATCCGGTCCAGACTGCTCTGGCTGACGGTCTCGGCGTGGTCGAACAACCACCGTGTCCCGTCCGGGAATCCGCCGTCCGCGGCGATCTTCTCGAAGACGTCGAGGTCCTGGCGGATGGTCTCGTCGTAGGTGGCGTGGAGGCGGAATCCCCAGCCGTTGTCGAGCAGCAGCCGGGCCGCCGCGTCGAGGTCTTCCCTTGCGCGGGCGGTGAGTTGGGGGCGGGGCTCGGCGAAGTTCTCGAAGTCGGCCGGGGACCAGGCGAGGTTCTCGCCGGCGCCGTTGCAGCGCAGCCATGCGTCGCCGTCGCCGGGGCTGACCATGCCGATCCAGCGGCGCAGGTCGTCGAGTTCCTGCCCGGCGGTCTGCGGGAAGAGGTGGTAGGCGATACGGACGGTCAACTCACCGCGCTCCGCCAGCTCGGTGACGGCCGCGTAGTTGTCGGGGAAGTTCTGGAAACCGCCTGCCGCGTCGATGGCGCTGGTGATGCCGAAGCGGTTCAGCTCGCGCAAGTAGTGCCGGGTGGAGCCGAGTTGGTCCTCGGGGGCGAGGATCGGCCCCTTGGCGAGGGTGGAGTAGAGCAGCCCGGCGGCGGGCGCGGCCAGCAGCACACCGGTGGGGTTGCCCGCGAAGTCACGGACGATCTCGCCACCGGGCGGATTCGGCGAGTCCCGCGTGAAGCCGACGGCCTCCAGCGCGGCCCGGTTGAGGATCGCCGACTGGTACAAGTGCAGGACGAACACAGGGGTGTCGGGGGCGGCGGCGTTCAACTCGGACACGGTCGGCAGCCGCTTCTCCGCGAACTGTTCCCCGGTCCACCCTCCAACTACCCGCACCCACTGACCGGTTGGCGTGCGCTCGGCCTGCTCCCGCAGCATCCGCAGCGCGGTCCGCAGCGACCGTACGCCGTCCCAGCGCAGTTCGAGCAGATAGTTCAACCCGCCCCGGATGACGTGCAGATGGGAGTCGTTGAGCCCGGGGATCACCCGCCGGCCGAGCGCGTCCACGACGCGAGTGGCGGGGCCGATGTGCGGGGCGACGGTCGCGTCGTCTCCTACGGCGGCGAAGACACCGTCGGTGATGGCCACGGCGGACACCGCCGGGCGGGCGGGGTCGCCGGTGTGGATACGGGCGTTGCGGACGACGAGCTGCGCGGGGTGCTGGACTCCGTCGTAGGGGCGTATGCCACCCACGGGCATGGTGCCCACAGGCATGGTGCTGCTGGACATGGAGGCTCCTTGGAGCAGGAGAGGCGAAGGGAGGCGAGGGATCGGTCGTCCGGCGACACCCCCGACGCTAGGTCTGCGACAATGGATCGGTCCAACACATGGTTCCGCTTGTATTGATCGCCGAAGCAGCTGGATGGAAGGACGGGCGCGGGATGGACCTGAGGCACCTGAAGTACTTCCTCGCCGTCGCCGAGACCCGTAACTTCACGCAGGCCGCGGCCAGTTGCTACGTCGCCCAGTCCGCCCTGAGCCAGCAGATCGCCCGGCTGGAGAAGGACGTGGGCGCCCAGCTGTTCAGCCGCACCAGCCGTTCCGTACGGCTGACGGCGGCCGGGGAGCTCCTCGAACCGCTGGCCCGCCGCATCCTCGCCGACGTCGACACCGCCAAGGCCGCGCTCGACGCCCTGTCCGGGCTGCGGCGCGGGCGGCTGCGCCTGGGCCTCGTGCAGACGCGGGCCTCCTCGGTCGACCTGGTCGAGGTGATGGCCGACTACCACGCTCGCTACCCGGGCATCGACTTCCATGTGACCAACGCGCCCAGCGCGGAGATGGCCGCCGCGGTGCTGGCCGGGGACCTCGACATCGCGATCGTCGGCCTGGGCCCACGCCAGATCCCGGACGGGCTCGACCACCAGGTCCTCGCGGCCGACCCCCTCGTCCTGATCGTGCCGGCCGACCACGCGCTGGCCGACCGCGAGGCCGTGGACCTGGCCGACCTGCCGGAGAGCCACCAGCTCATCCAGTTCACCCGGGGCAGCGGCCTGCGCCGCCAGGTGCTGGCCGCGTTCGCCCGCGCCGGAGTGGAACCCGGCCAGCACTTCCAGGTCGGCCAGATACAGGACATGATCCGGCTGGCGGCGCGGGGCATCGGCGTGACGGTCGTACCGCGGTCGTCGGTGTTCCTCGACCCCGTTCCGGACCAGAACCCCCCTGACCAGAACCCCCCGGACACCAAGGACGCCCTGCCGTACGGCGCCCGCGCGCTGCGTATCGCGGACGAGGCGGCGGTGCACACCATCTGTGCGGTCCACGACAGCAAGCGGCTGGCACCGGCCGCGGCGGCGTTCCTCGAAGTGGTGGAGCGACACGCGATCAGGGACTGAGCGGAGAGGCCCCAAAGGCTCGGGCGATCAATCTCTGATGCCGATCGCTGCGCCCGCATCCATATGTTGGACGTGACGCTCCCCTGGCGCGACGCTCGGAGAAGGAAGCCGGGAGGCCGAAGCCGGGAGACCGAAGCCCTCCAGCGTAGAAGCCCTCCAGCGAAGTAGCCCTCCAGCGAATGGGAGCAATGCCATGTCTGCCGTACTGCGCGACGCGTGGACCACGGTCGTCCCCGACATGGAGGACCGGCACGGCCCGCTCCCTCCCCTGATGCTCGCGCTGACCGTGGTGACCGGGCTCGTGGACGCCTTCAGCTATCTCGTCCTGGGCCATGTCTTCGTCGCCAACATGACCGGCAACGTCGTCTTCTCCGGCTTCGCGATCGCCGGTGCGGCGGGTTTCTCCCTGGTCGCCTCCCTCGCCGCGCTGGCCGCGTTCGCCCTCGGCGCCCTGCTCGGCGGACGGCTCGCGCACGGTGCCGGCACCCACCGGGGACGGGTCCTGCACCTGGCGCTGCTGCTGGAGACGACCCTGGTCCTGGCGGCGTACGTCGTCGCCCAGGCCACGGACACCTCGCACGTGACCACGGCCGTCCAGTACTCCTTGATCGCCCTCCTCGGCCTGGCGATGGGCGTGCAGAACGCCACCGCCCGCGCGCTGGCCGTACCCGACCTGACCACGACCGTGCTGACGCTCACCATCACCGGAGTCGCCGCGGACAGCCGCCTCGCGGGCGGCAAGGGCAGCAAGGTGGGCCGTCGCGTGCTCTCGGCCGCGGCGATGTTCGCCGGCGGTCTGGCCGGTGCCGTCGCGGTCGAACACGGCGGCCGGGCGCTGCCCCTGCTGTTCGCCGCGGTGCTGCTGGTGGCGACCTCCGTGACCGCGTTCGTGCTGACCCGCTCGGACGCTTCATGGACGAAGCCGCTGTGACCAGAACCTCCATGAAGACAGCCACGGCGAAGGAAGCCGCAGCGAAGGACGCGTCCGCAACTCCCCCATGGCAGCGCACACTTCACTCCGCGCTCCTCGAACTCGCCCTCACCGCGGCCATGTTGTTCGTCGTGGCCACCACGGTCCGCTGGCTGCTGGGCACCCTCGACCCGGCGAACGGCGGCTGGTGGAACACCCCGGAGGGCAGACTCCTCGCGGTCGCCCCGCTCTCCGGCTACACGGTCACCGCCGTCATGCTCTCCCCCTGGGGCAAGGTGACCGGCGGCCACATCAACCCGGCGATCACCCTCGCGATGTGGCGCTACGGCCGTACCCCGGGCCGCGATGTCGCGCCGTTCATCGCCGGTCAACTGATCGGATCGCTGCTCGGCATCGCGGCCGGACGACTGGTCTGGGGCCCGGTGTTCGCCTCCCCGGCCGTGGACTTCGCCGTCATCCGCCCTGCTCCCGGCTGGAGTTGGGCACTCGTCGCCGTGATCGAGACCGCCACGATGTTCGTCATCGTCGCGGTCGCCGGAATCGGCGTATCCAGCCGCCGACTTGACCCTTTCACCCCCTGGGCGGTCGGCACGATGATCGCCGCCCAGATCATCGGGTTCGGCACCCTGTCCGGCGGAATCGCCAACCCGGCACGGGAGTTCGGCCCGGCGGTGTTCGCCGGGGCACCCTCGCTCCTGCCCGTCTATCTGCTCGCCCCGCCGCTCGGGGCGCTCGCGGCGACGGTCGTGATCAACGGGATCAACTCCCGCCGTCGCACGACCGCACCGGCACCGGCCGCGAAGGAACCGGCGCCGACCTCCCGGCCGTAGCCGAAGCTCTTGCCGCGCTCTTCCTCGGTGGCGGCGGCACGGCCACAATGGACGCCCGGTGTCGGCGCGTCCGCGCCCTGGGAGGTCCCGTATGGCGTCGCAACCCGTACCTCGGCGGAAGGCCGGTTCGGTGGATCGCGGATCCGGACCGCTTCCTGTTCCGGGGCGTGCCGCGGAGGTGGATGCTCCGGTGCACGACGCAGCGACGCTCGGGTTGGTCGACCGGCCCGGCCGTGAGTACTGGTGGCGTCAGCTGAGCACGGCGGCCCGCGACCGGATGGTGACCAGGGTCGGTCCGATCGTCGAGTGGTGGGCGTACTGCCACCCCACGGACCGCGAACGCCCGTACCCGGTGGTGTTCGGTGAGCGGGGCCTCGCGGTGGCCACGCCGACCGTCAACGACCGGGGCGGACCCGCGCAGTCGATCACGGTCCTGCCGTTCGTGCCGTCGTCGTTGCGGCACGCGGTGGTCGTGCAGAAGCCGAGACGGCCGCGCTCCGGTCGTCCCGCGTTGCCGGGCGGCGACGAGCCGCAGGGGTACGACGCGGAACTGCCGCTGCCGGAGCGCTTACGCGGTTTTCTCGGCAATCTGCCCGTGGAGGCACAGGCACGGTTGCAGCGGCCGTTCGTCAACGGCGACACGTTCGCCCGGGGGAACCACTTCTACTCCGGGAACGAGGACGAGCTGGACGTCTGGTGTTTCCTGGCCGGGCGCCGGTGGGTGACCTTCGTGTCGGGGCACGGCTCGGGTCTGTCCGGTCCCGCGCACCGCGCGTCGTGGCGGCTGATCTGCCGGCAGGCCGAGGTCGCGGCACGGTGACCGCGGCGGACGAACCGGACTTCTACGCGGTGCTCGGTATCCCGGCCGACGCCACCAGGGCCGAGATCGTGCGCGCGTTCCGCCGCAGGGCGCTGACCCACCACCCCGACCGTGGCGGCGACACGGAGGCCTTCCAGGACGCGCACCGGGCCTACGAGACGCTGTCCGACCCGGTGCGGCGCAAGGCGTACGACCGGCGCCGCGCGGCCCCGCCACGCAGCGCGCCCGGAGCCTCCGCCGAACCGCCGCCGCCGCCGCCGGCAGCCGACCCCTTCGAGTGGGCCTCCGGCGCCGGCCCCCGCACGGGTGGCCCCTCGGGCCCCGCCCGTGACCAGGGGGTGCACGCCGTTTCCTTCCCGGCGCACGATCCGGAGTCCTCGTGGCGGCGGGCCGACCGGTTCGCCTGGTGGCGGCCCGTCGACGAACCGCGGCCGAAGCGACGCCGACACTGACCCGCTTCGGGCCGCCGCCGACCCGCTCCGGTCAGCGGCAGTCCGCTGCCACGATCCCGGAGCCCTCCCCCTTCGCCGGTACCAACAGCATTTGTCCCACGCTGAGTTCGGTTCGCTTGCCCATGTCGTTGCGTTCCTGCAGGTCCTCGACGGTCGTGCCGTACTCGCAGGCGATCGCGGAGAGCGTGTCACCGCGTACGACGAAATGGATGTGGAAGGAGAGGGACGGCGTCGGCCGCAGGATGGGCCCGGTCATGATCGGCACAGGAAGCCGCGCGGGGTAGCTCGGCGTGGGCCCGAGATCGGGGTAGCTCGGCCACGCCGTGTACATCGAGACTGCCGCCGTCGGCAGTCGGTAGGACTGCGTGTAGGGCTCGGAGGAGTCGGAGCCGAACAGGGCGATCCCCCACACCACGCCCGCCACGGCCACGGCACCCATGGTCACCTTGCCGACCGTGCGTTGCCGCGCGAGTTCCTGGACGACCAGGTTCGACGCGCTCCTGGTACTCCGCCGGGCCGTTGTCGGGCCGGCCGGTGCGGCCACGGTACGCAGGGCCAGGGGGACCGGTGCCCCGATGTCCAGGCCGAGGCGGGCGAGTTCGCCGCGCAGGGCCGGCACCGCCGCCTTGTCGCGTGCGGCGGCCGCGACGAGGTCGTCCAGGCGCCCGCGCGGGTCCCGGGGGCAGTCCAGGAGGTAGCCCTGGGTCCAGCTGAGCACCCAGCGCGCGCGGCCCGCGCCGGCCAGTGCCTGCCCGGTCAGCGCGTACAGGGCCTCGGTGAGCTGCTCCTCGGGCTCGGGTGCGTCGGTGAGACGACGGGTCAGCTCTGTCTGCTGCCCGCGTTCCAGCAGGCCGAGCACGGTGGCGAGCGTGGGGCGCGCGAGCGCGTGGGTGTCGCTCGCCGCGTCGAGCAGGAGGCTCGCGAGTTCGATGGCGAACGCCTCGGCGGCCAGGTCGGCCCACGCCGACCGCGGCAGTGCCGTCGCCGAGTGCCCGCTTTCGCCGAGCATCTTGCGCTGCACGCGGGTCACCGGTGACGTCTCCGCGATCAGCGGGCCCTCCTCGGCGACGGTCCTCGGGGGCGTGGCGGGCAGCGCCTCGATCAGGGCCAGCCGTCGGGCCAGCGGTGGGTGGGAGTCCAGCGGGGAACGGTCCAACTCGACGGGGTGCGCGCGCAGTTCGGCCATCCGCTCGCGCACCGGCGGGTCGCCCATCATGGCGGTGAACGCCTCGAACACGTCCTCGGGCACGAACCCGAGCCGGTGTACGGGCCGTAGATACCGGCTCTCGAACCCGGCCCAGGTGATGCCGAGCGCGTGGACGGCGCGCAGCGCCCGGGCGGTCACCTCGGGGCCGACCACGGCTGCCGCCTCGGCGTCCGCCTCCAGCTCCTGGCGGCGGCGCACCGCCAGCGACAGCCGCAGGTACATCCAGGCGTAGGCGCCGATCGCCGCCTGGTACAGCCAGGCGTACCCGACCCGGCCCTGGTCCGACTGTGCGGTCATGCGCAGCCGGAACAGGGTGGAGCGCAGCGACGCGGCCCCTCTGTAGGTGATCGCGCCGAACCGGGTGTGCCGACCCGCGTAGTGCCCGAGTTCGTGGCAGAGCACGGCCCGCAGTTCCTCCGGCTTCAGCCAGCGGAGCAGCGGAACGCCCAGGTTCATGGTCCGCTCCCCGACCGCGAAGCCGAGCAGTCGGGCGTCCTCCGACACCGACGCGTTGGCCTGCGACGTCAGGTAGATCCGGGTGGGCGGCCGGGTGCGCAGCTGTCCGGACAGTTCCTCGACCAGCCGCCACAGGCCGGGCGCGTCGGCGCGGCGCAGGAAAACGGCGTCGGGCGGGGGTTCCTCCGTGCGGCTCACGGTGCCTATTCCGTACAGCAGGGCGGAGGCCGCCGGGATGCTGCCGGCCAGTGCGAGGGACCAGTTGCCGGCCCGTGAGGGGAACTCGACCATCCCCCACAGCGTGAGCCAGACGAGTGCCGCGTCGGCCGCGAGGAGGGTGAACGCCACGACGTAGAACCCGGCGAGCATCCCCACGGCGAACAGCCCGCGTAACCACCCCAGGACAGTCGTCACCGGCTCTCTCCCCGTCTGCGGTCCAGTGCCGCGCGCGCCCGGGCGAGCATCTCCGGGTCCGCCTCGAAAGCCGCCCGCAGCCATGCCTCCGCGGTGCGCAGGGCCAGGACGACGGGGTCCCGGCCGAGGCCGACGCGGCTCGCGGCCGGCCGGCCCGGACCGGCCGGCTCCGGGTCGGACATGAACGGGTCGTGCCTGCTCGTGTCGTCCGCGGCCATGTCCAGCGCCTCCTTGAGCGTCCGGCGTGCCTTGGAGACGTTGGCGGCGACGCCGCCGCGCGTCATCCGCAGCGTCTTGGCGATCTCGTTCTGGGACCAGCCGTGCAGACAGAACAGCACCATCGTGACCCGCTGCCGCGGCGGCAGGGCGGCCAGCAGCCGCAGCGCCTCGCGTGCCTCCGCGCTCTGTTGGGGGCTCGCCCGGACCGGCACCGGCAGATCCGGCAGCCGGTCCTGGCCCGTTCTGCGCCTGCGCTGGGCCTTCCACAGCCGCTGGACCGCGGCCCGGTACACCCACGCCTCGGGCAGCTCGTACCCGGCGATGCGGTCCCAGGCCCGGTAGGCCTCCAGGAACGCCTCCTGGGTGACGTCCTCGGCGTCCTCGCGGCTGCCGCAGAGCATGATCACCTGCGCCAGGACCCGGCCGTACGCGCACGCGAAGAAGGTCTCGAAGTCCCGTGGCCCCGGGGCCTGTTCGACGCTCACCGGTGCTCCGCCCCGGCCGGCTCGACGGCCGCCGCCGAACGCGCGATCAGCATCTCGCCGTCGGCGCGCGTGACCTCGACCGTGCCACCGGGCCCGGCCGCCCGCACGACCGTGGCCAGCGCGTGCGCCCGCGCACGCTCCCGCACCGGCTGCGTCCACAGCACCGCCAGCGCGTACACCAACTGTGTACAGGCCGGCACCACGACCACCACCACAGGTTCGACAACCATCTCAGGGTCCCTTCCACAGGATCACAGCAGCGACACCCTGATACAGCCACCAGTGCCCAACTGGTTTACCCGGGACGGCAATTCAGAATCCTGGCCCCCATGGCCGCGGCGCCGTCGGGCTCGTACGGTCCCCGCCCGGTGCCGGGTTGTCGCGGCCGGGCGAGCAGGCCGTTTCCCCGCCCCCTTCCGTGACGCGGAAGGGCTATTGCGGCCCCGCGCCCCCCTTCCGGACGATGTCGCCATCACCCAACGACGGGAGCCGCAACGATGCCGCACACCACCGCCTTCGCCAGGAACCAGTGGTACGTCGCCGCCTACAGCCACGAGGTCGGCCGCGACCTGCTCGGCCGCACGATCCTCGGCGAACCCCTCGTCTTCTACCGCACCGAGGACGACGGCACCGCCGTAGCCCTGCACGACCGGTGTGTGCACCGGCGGTTCCCGCTCTCCGAGAGCCGCCTCGACGGGGACCGGATCGTGTGCGGCTACCACGGCTTCACCTACGACACGACGGGCACCTGCGTGTACGTGCCGGGCCAGAAACGCATCCCCCGCACCGCCCGCGTCGCCTCGTACCCGGTGGTCGAGCAGGACGCGTTGGTGTGGGTGTGGATCGGCGACCCGGCGCTCGCGGACCCGCAGGTCATCCCCCGCGCCCCGCACCTCGCCTCCCCCGGCTGGGTCACCGTCAGCGGCATGGAACCGATCGACGCCGACTACGGCCTCCTCGTCGACAACCTCCTCGACCTCTCCCACGAGACGTATCTGCACGGCGGTTACATCGGCTCCCCCGAGGTCGCCGAGACGCCGATCACCACGGAGGTCGACGAGGGCGCCGGCGTCGTACGGGTGAGCCGGCACATGGGCGACGCCGAATGCCCGCCGTTCTACGCCAAGTCCACCGGAATACAAGGGCGGATCACCCGCTGGCAGGACATCGAGTACCACGCGCCGTGCCTGTATCTGCTGCACAGCCGGATCGCCCCGGTCGGCGTCCTGCCCGAGGAGGACGGCAGCGACCCGAACGGCTTCCACACCGAGATCACGTACGCCATCACGCCCTCCTCGGACGGCAAGGTGTACGACTTCTGGGCGGTCTCGCGCGACTGGGCCACGGACGACGCCGAGGTCACCGAGTTCCTGCGCGGCAACAACCACACCGTCGTCATGCAGGACGTCGACGCGCTCAACCTCCTTCAAAAGACGCTGGGTTCGGAGCGCGGCGGCTATCAGGAGCTGAGCATCAACATCGACACCGGTGGTCTCGCGGCCCGCCGTATCCTCGCCCGGCTGGTCGAGGAGGGCGCCAAGCCCGTGGAGAGGGTCCAGTGACCGCTCCGACCGGCGAGGTCTACCGCATCGACTGGCTGCCGGGTACCGATGTCCTGCACGGCACCTGCCACTGCGGCCGCGAGCACACGTCCCAGGACCCGATCGAGATGTGGGAGTGGATGCTCGCCCACCCCAGCGGCCACGCCGTCGACGAAGCACAGGGAGCCGACGCATGACCAGCTACGAGGCCGAACTCGTCGTAGAGCGGCGGGAGTTCGCAGCCGACGGCGTCCTCGCCCTCACCCTGCGCCACCCGCTCGGCGAGCAACTCCCCGCCTGGGAGCCGGGCGCCCACATCGACGTCGTCCTCGGCCCCGACCTGGAGCGCCAGTACTCGCTGTGCGGCGACCCGGCCGACCGTACGGCGTGGCGGATCGCGGTGCTGCGGGAGCCGGACGGGCGGGGCGGATCGGCGTACGTGCACGGGCAGTTGGGGCAGGGCGACAAGGTGCGGGTGCGCGGACCGCGCAACCACTTCCGGCTGGAGCCCGCCCCTCGCTACCGCTTCGTCGCGGGCGGCATCGGCATCACCCCCATCCTCCCGATGCTGGCCGCGGCCGAGGCGGCGGGCGCGGAGTGGACCCTGCTCTACGGCGGTCGCACCCGCGACTCCCTAGCGTTCACCGAGGAGTTGGGCCGCTACGGCGACCGCGTCACCGTCGCTCCGCAGGACGAGGTCGGACTGCTCGACCTGCCCTCGGTACTGGATGCCGTACCCGAAGGCACTCTCGTCTACTGCTGCGGTCCCGGGCCGCTGCTCGACGCGGTCGAGGCGCGCTGCCCCGGGGGAATCCTGCACGTGGAGCGGTTCCAGCCGAAGGCCCAAGTCGCGGGCGCCGACAGCGAGTTCGAGGTCGTGCTGGAGCAGAGCGGGAGGACGGTCACCGTCCCGGTGGGCGTGTCCGTGCTCGACACCGTGCGCGCCGCCGGGGTCGAGGTGCTGTTCTCCTGCACCGAGGGCACCTGCGGGACCTGCGAGACCGATGTCCTCGAAGGCACCCCGGACCACCGGGACTCGGTGCTGAGCGAGGAGGAACGGGCGGCCGGCGAGACGATGCTCATCTGTGTCTCGCGCTGCCTGGGGAAGCGGCTCGTCCTGGATCTGTGAGGACACGGGCCGATCCGTGACGACGCGGGCCGGATCCGTGACGACACGAGCCGGATCCGTGACGACGCCGGACGACGCGACAAGAGCGCACTTCACGACACGGCAGGAGCGCACTTCGGTAACTGTCAACAATATTGTGAGCACTAGGCATTGACCTGGCCGCGACGGGGCCCTACGTTCCCGCTCAACACCCATTGAGCACCACTGTGCGATCTGCGCACAGCCTGTCGGAACACCGTCGTCTGCACAGGAGTTGCCATGCGTCGTCTGCTCGTCGGCCTCGCGGCCGGATCCATGCTGGTCGCCGCGTCGGCCTGCGGTTCGTCCGGCAACGGAGCGTCGGACAACACCAGTTCGCCCACCGGTACCACCACGGTCAAGGTGGGGGTCATCCCCATCGTCGATGTCGCCCCGCTCTACCTCGGCCAGAAGGAAGGCTTCTTCAGCAAGCACGGCCTGAAACTGACCATGACCCTCGCGCAGGGCGGCGCGGCCATCGTGCCGGGTGTGGTCAGCGGCCAGTTCCAGTTCGGCTTCTCCAACATGACCTCGCTGATGCTCGCCCAGTCCAACGACGTCCCCGTGAAGGCCATCGCCAACGGCGTCGCCTCAACGGGCGTGTCCGGCAAGGACTTTGGTGCCCTCGTCGTCAAGAAGGGCAGCACCCTCAAGTCGGCGAAGGCACTGGAGGGCAAGAAGGTCGCGGTCAACACGCTGAAGAACATCAACGAGACGGCCGTACGCGAATCCGTCCGCAAGGCCGGCGGCGACCCGGACAAGGTCAAATTTGTCGAGCTGGCCTTCGACCAGATGCCGGCCGCGCTCGACAAGGGCCAGATCGACGCCGCGATGGCCGTCGAACCCGCCCTCACCACCATGCTGAACCAGGGCGCCCAGCAGATCGCCTGGCCGCTGGTCGACGTCGCGCCGAACCTCACCGTCGCCATGTACTTCACGTCGACGGCGTACGCGACGAAGAACCCGGACGTGGTGAAGAAGTTCCAGGAGGCCACCGCCGAATCGCTGGCCTATGCCGACGCGCATCCGGACGAGGTCCGCCAGATCGTCGCCACCTACACCAAGGTCCCCGCCGGCGTGCTGGCGAAGGTGATCCTGCCCAAGTGGCCCGCCGATCCGAACCGTTCGTCGATCGAGGCGCTGGAGAAGCTGAGCGAGACCGACGGCCTCTTCAAGAAGACCCCCGACCTGAACACGCTGCTCCCGTGAGAGGACTGAACACCGCACTCGGTGCGGCCGGACTCGCGGCCTTCCTCGCCCTCGGCGAGGTCGTGCCGCGCGTCGGCATCGTCAAGGAGGCCTACTTCCCGCCGACCAGCCGCATCGCGTCCGCGTTCTGGGACGAACTCCAGGACGGCGCGTTCTGGTCGGCGCTCGACGACACCCTCACCGGCTGGGCCCTGGGCCTGGCGATCGCCGTCGGCGCGGGCATCGTCGTCGGCGTCCTGCTCTCCGTCGTCCCGTACCTCCGCGAGGCGACCGCCTCGACGATCGAGTTCCTGCGCCCGATCCCGTCGGTCGCCCTCATCCCCCTCGCGGTGCTGTTGTACGGCACCGAACTGAGGTCAGTGCTATTGCTCGTCGTCTACGCCTCGTTCTGGCAGATCCTCATCCAGGTCCTCTACGGCGTCCAGGACGTCGACCCGGTCGCCGAGGAGACGGCACGGTCGTACGGTCTGGGCACCTGGGCCCGGGTGCGGCACGTGCTGTGGCCGAGCGCGCTGCCGTACGTCATGACGGGGGTACGGCTGGCGGCGGCCGTCGCGCTGATCCTGACCATCACGGCCGAACTGGTCATCGGGGCACCGGGGTTGGGCGCGACCATCATGGTCGCGCAGACCTCGCAGGCCGTACCGGAGATGTACGCGCTGATCGTGGTGACCGGTCTGCTGGGGCTGCTCATCAACGTGGGCGCGCGTACGGTGGAACGGCGGGCGCTGGCCTGGCACCAGTCGGTGCGCGGGGAGGTGGCGGTGTGAGGCGGGCTCTGATCCGGCTGCTGTTCGTGGTCGCGCTCCCGGCTGTGCTGCTCTCCGTCTGGTGGCTGGCGTCGGACGGCAGCACCAATGTGTTCTGGCCACCGCTGCGGACGATCCTCAGAACGTTCCCGGACGTGTGGACCGCCCACCGGTTCACGACGGACGTGGTGCCCAGCATCCTGCGGCTGACGGCCGGTTACGCCACGGCGGCCGTGGTCGGCGTCGCGCTCGGCACGGTGATCGGCTCGTACCGGCGGGTGCGCGCGGTGTGCGAACCGGTCCTGGAGTTCCTGCGCGCGGTGCCGCCGCCGGTGCTGGTGCCGGTCATCATGCTGTTCGCGGGCATCGGCGACACGATGAAGATCGTGGTCATCACGAGCGGCTGCGTCTGGCCCGTCCTCCTCAACACGGTCGAGGGCGTCCGCGCGGTCGACCCGGTCATGAAGGAGACGGCCCTCTCCTACGGCATCACCGGTGCCGCCCGGTTGCGCACGCTGGTGCTGCGCTCGGCGAGCCCGCAGATCTTCACGGGGCTGCGCCAGGCGCTGTCCATCGGGATCATCCTCATGGTCATCAGCGAGATGTTCGCGGGCACCGACGGACTGGGCTACACCGTCGTCCAGTTCCAACGCAGCTTCGCCGTCCCGGACATGTGGACGGGCATCCTCGTCCTCGGGATGCTGGGGTTCCTGCTCTCCGTCGTCTTCCAGGTGGTCGAGCGGCGGGTGCTCGGCTGGTACCACGGCCTGCGCGCCGCCGCCCGCCGAACCCCGTGAACATCGTGAAAGGGCGGTCCATGCACGCGCAACTCGACGTATCCGGCCTGCACAAGGTCTACGAAGGTTCCGGCCGCCATGTCGAGGCGGTGCGGGACCTCACCTTCACCGTCGACGCCGGCGAACTCGTCTGTCTCGTCGGCCCGTCGGGCTGCGGAAAGACAACCCTGTTGAAGTGCATGGGCGGGCTGCTCACCCCGACCGCGGGTGAAGTCCTCCTCGGCGGACGGAAGGTGAGCGGTCCGCCACCCGGTATGGCGTTCGTGTTCCAGGAGTACGGCCGCAGCCTCTTCCCCTGGATGCGGGTCGGCGAGAACGTCGAACTGCCGCTGAAGCAGAAGGACTTGTCGAAGGCCCGACGGCGTGAGCTGGTCGCGGACGCGCTGGAGTCGGTGGGGCTGACGGAGGCCGCGGGGGCGTATCCGTGGCAGCTCTCCGGCGGTATGCAGCAGCGGGTCGCGATCGCGCGAGCGCTGGCGTACGAGCCCGAAGTCCTGCTGATGGACGAGCCGTTCGCGGCGGTCGACGCGCAGACCCGGGCCGATCTGGAGGACCTGGTACGGGGGTTGTGGCGGGAGCGCGGGATCACGATCCTGTTCGTGACCCACGACATCGACGAGGCCGTGTACTTGGGCGAGCGCGTGGTCGTGCTGTCCGCGTCCCCGACCGTCGTGCAGGAGCAGCTGAAGGTCGATCTGCCCGTGGAGCGCGACCAGTTGCACACCCGGGTCTCCCCACGCTTCGCCGAACTGCGGACCCATGTGTACGAGCAGATCCAGGCGGCGAAGCGCGGAACTCTCCCGGTTCAGGACCGGCTCACGCCGTCGGACACGCCTCCCCTTCGCTGAACTGCCCTGCGAACCGGCCGGTGTTGGCGACGCGGGGTGACGGCCGATGGCCGACGGCTATGCGGTGTGCAGCCAGGCAGCGGTGTCCTGCGGGAGGCGGCCCCGGTCGTCCAAGGGACCGCTGGCGAGGAGGAGCCGGGTGCTCGGGGGAAGCTCGACGGGCTCGTCCGACAGGTTGACCACGCACATCGCGCCGCCCGGGCGACTGAAGGTCAGGACGCCGTCCGGGGCGGGCAGCCAGGTGAGGGGACCGTCGCCGAAGACCGGTCGGAGGCGGATCGCCTCGCGGTAGAGGTTGAGCATGGAGTCGACGGTCCGCTGTTGACGGTCGACCGCATACGATGTCCAGCCGACCGGCTGCGGCAGCCACGGCTCCTCGCGCGAACCGAAGCCCGCGTACGGTGCGCCCTCGACCCAGGGCAGCGGCACCCGGCAGCCGTCGCGGCCGGGGTCGGTGCCGCCGGACCGGAGGTACATCGGATCCTGTATGCGGTCGACGGGCAGCTCGACCTCGGGCAGTCCCAGCTCCTCCCCCTGGTAGAGGTAGACGACCCCGGGCAGCGCCAGTGACAGCAGCGCCGCCGCTCTCGCGCGCCGGGTGCCGAGGGCGAGGTCGGTCGGGGTGCCGAAGGCCTTGGTGGCGAAGTCGAAGCCGGTGTCGGCGCGGCCGTAGCGGGTGACCGTGCGGGTCACGTCGTGGTTGCACAGGACCCAGGTGGCGGGCGCGCCGATCGGGGCGTGCTCGGCGAGGGTCTCGTCGATCGAGGCGCGCAGTCGCTCCGGGTCCCAAGGGCAGGACAGGAAGGCGAAGTTGAAGGCGGTGTGCAGTTCGTCGGGGCGGAGATAGCGGGCGAAGCGTTCGGTGTCGGGGAGCCAGACCTCGCCGACGAAGACGGCGCCGTACTCGTCGGCGACGGCCCGCCAGGAGCGGTAGATGTCGTGGAGTTCGTCGCGGTCGACGAAGGGGTTGGGGTCGCGGCCCTCGACGAAGTCGGGCAGGGCGGGGTCCTTGGCGAGCAGCGCCGCCGAGTCGATACGGACCCCTTCGACACCGCGCTCGAACCAGAACCGCAGGATGTCCTCGTGCTCCTGACGCACCGCCGGGTGGGCCCAGTTGAGGTCGGGCTGTTCGGGGGTGAACAGGTGGAGGTACCAGTCGCCGTCGGGGAGCCGGGTCCACACCGGTTCGGTGGAGCCGGCGAACTGGGACGGCCAGTCGTTGGGCGGGAGTTCACCGTGTGCGCCGCGTCCGGGGCGGAAGTGGAACAGCTCGCGCTCGGGGCCACCGGCGAGGGCGGCGCGGAACCACGGGTGTTGGTCGGAGACGTGGTTCGGCACGATGTCGACGATCGTGCGGATGCCCAACTCCCTTGCCTCGGCGATGAGTTTCTCCGCCTCGGCGAGCGAGCCGAAGGCCGGGTCGATGGCGCGGTAGTCGGCGACGTCGTAGCCACCGTCCTTCATCGGTGACAGGTACCAGGGGTTGAACCACAGGGCGTCCACGCCGAGTTCGGCGAGATACGGCAGTCGGGAGCGGACGCCCGCGAGGTCGCCGGTGCCGTCGCCGTCGCCGTCCGCGAAGCTGCGGACGTAGACCTGGTAGATGACGGCGGAGCGCCACCAGTCGTCCTGGCTCTGGGCATGGGGGGGCTGTCCCACGGTGCTGGCCTTTCTGTCGGGGGCGTCGAAGGGGGCGGTGTCAGCCCTTCGTGCTGCCCGCGCTGATCCCGGCGATGATGTGCCGCTGGAAGACCAGGAACATCGCGACCATGGGGATGCTCGCGATCACCATCGCGGCGATGAGCACGGTCAGTTGGATGTTCTGGGACAGCTGGACGAGTGCCACGCTGATCGGCTGTTTGTCGGTGTCGGAGAAGACCATCAGCGGCCACAGGAAGTCCTGCCAGACGGCGACGAGCGCGAAGATCGACACGACGCCGAGCACGGGCCGGGACATGGGCAGGACGATGGACCACAGGGTGCGGAGTTTCCCGGCGCCGTCGATCTCGGCGGCCTCCATGACGTCGCGCGGGAGTTGGTCGAAGAACCGCTTCAGGAGATACAGGTTGAAGGCGTTGGCGACGGCCGGGAGCCAGATGCCGAGGGGGTCGTTCAGCAGGCTGGTGTGGATCAGCGGGAGGTCGGCGACGGTCAGGTACTTCGGTACGACCAGTGCCTGGGCCGGGACCATCAGCGTCGCCAGGATGCCGCCGAGGATCAACTTGCCGAAGGCGGGCTTCAGTTTGGACAGGGCGTAGGCGGCGGCCGTGCAGAGGACCAGTTGGAACGCCCAGGCGCCGGCGGCCTGGACGACCGTGTTCCACAGGTGTTCCGGGAGCTGCATCAGGTCCCAGGCGTCGGTGTAGCCGCTGAGGTGCCACTGCTTGGGGATGATCGTGGGCGGGGTCTGCGCGATCTCGTCCGGCGACTTCATGGCGCCGGTGACCATCCAGTAGACGGGGAAGAGGAAGGCGAGCGCGAAGAGCACGACGACGCCGGTGAACACCGTCCAGTAGACGGCCTTTCCGCGCGGCCGGGCGAGGGTCGCCGGGGAGAGCAGCGTGCGGGTGGTCACAGGTCGTCCTCTCCGGAGCGGGTCAGCCGCAGATAGACGGCGGAGAAGACACCGAGCAGCACGAGGAGCATCACGCTGAGCGCGCAGGCGCCGCCGAAGTCGTTGTAGAGGAAGGCGTATTTGTAGATCAGGTAGAGCACGGTGACGGTGGCGCTCTCCGGTCCGCCGCCGGTGATGACGAACGGCTCGGTGAACACCTGCATCGTGGCGATGATCTGAAGGAGCATCAGCATCAGGATGACGAACCGGGTCTGAGGGACCGTCACATACCGGACGCGTTGCAGCAGGCTCGCACCGTCCAGTTCGGCGGCCTCGTACAGCTCGCCGGGGATGGACTGGAGCGCGGCCAGGTAGATCAGGACGGTGCCGCCCAGGTTGGCCCAAGTGGCCACGATCACCAGGGAGATGAGGGCGGTGTCGGTGCCGTTGGACCAGTTCGAGGTGGGCAGGTGCAGAAAGCGCAGCGTCTCGTTGGCGAGGCCGGCCCCCGGATCGTAGAACCACTTCCACAGTAGGGCGGTGACCACCGGCGGGATCATCACCGGGAGGTAGACGACGATCCTGAAGAACGCCTTCCAGTGCCTCAACTCGTTGAGGACCAGGGCGAGTACGAACGGGACCGCGAAGCCGATGAGCAGGGCCAGCAGGGTGAAGACGAGGGTGTTGCGCCAGGCGGCGGCGAACTCGGGGTCGTGCCAGACCTGGGTGAAGTTGGCGGTGCCGACCCACTCGGGCGAGGAGCCGGGCGTGTACTTCTGGAAGGCGATCACGACCGCGCGGATCGCCGGGTACCAGGAGAACAGGGCGAAGCAGATCAGACCGCCGATGAGGAAGGCGTAGGCACGGGCCTGGTCGATGAGGCGGCGCCGCCCCCGGCCCCCTGCCGGGGGCGGCGCCTGGACCTGTCGTACCGCCGTCGGCTCGACGGAACTCCGGGTGGCCGTCCGGGTCATCGGGTCAGCCCCGGGCCAGGATGCCGTCGATCTTTCCGGAGGCGTCCTTGAGGAGTTGGTCGATGTTCGCGTCCTTCTTGGTGAGGACGGCGGAGACGGCTCCGTCGAGGACGGAGTAGATCTGCTGGGCGTCCGGCGGCTCGATCTTCATCTGGAGGGACTGGTTGCCGTCGAGGAAGGCCTGGTAATTGGCCACCGGGACATTGGAGTTGGCCTTCTTGACCTGCTGGTCCTTGGCGTCGGCGGCGCCGGTGAACAGGCGCGGTTCGGGCAGTCCGACGGGTGCGTTGGCCTTCTTGGCGCGGGCGTAGTCGCCGAGGAAGCCGCTGCCCGGGGTGAGGAACATGCTGTCGAGCCACTTGAGGCCGACGCGGATCTGGGCGGGCGTGTCGTGCTTGTTGAACATGTAGCCGTCGCCGCCGATGAGCGTGCCCTGACCGCCGGGCATCGGGCCGAGGGCGAGGTCGTCGTAGTTGCCGCCCTTCTCCTTGACCAGGATCGGGATGTTGTCCGGCGCGGAGAGGTACATGCCGAGCTTGCCCGAACCCATCAGCTGCTGCACGTCGTTGATGACCAGGAGCTGCTTGCTGCCCATCGAGTTGTCGGTCCAGCGCATGTCGTGCAGGTTCTGCAGCACGGCGTGACCCTGGGGCGTGTCGATGGTGGCCTTCTTGCCGTCGGCGCTGACGACGTCGCCGCCCTGCGAGTACATCTCGGCGGTGAAGTGCCAACCCCCTTGGTTCTGGGCGCTGTAGTCGGCGTAGCCGATGGTGCCGTTGCCGAGCGCGGCTATCTTCTTCGCGTCGGCCCGGACCTCGGCCCAGGTCGTCGGCGCCTTGTCGGGGTCGAGGCCGGCCTGCTGGAAGAGCTTGCGGTTGTAGATCAGGCCCATCGAGTAGCCCGTGCGCGGGATGCCGTAGATCTTGCCGTCGACGGTGTAGATGTCACGCAGCTGCTTCTGCAGCGTGTCGTAACTCTTCAACTCCTTGATGTACGGCGTGAGATCGGCGGCCTGGTTGATGTCGACGACGTGCTTGGCGTCGGTGAAGTACGTGTAGAACACGTCCTCCATCTGGCCGCCGGCGAGTTTGGCGTCGAAGGTCTTCGGGTCCTGGCAGGGGAACGCGTCATGGGTGACGACGTCGATATCGGTGTTCTTCTTCTCGAAGGCCGCGACGTCGGAATCGAAGAACTTGCGGTCGACCTTGGCGCTCTTGGGCGGCTCGCAGTTGACCGTGATGCGCGTCTTGCCGCTCGCCGAGTCGTCACCGGACCCGCAGGCGGCGGCAGTGAGCGCGAGAGAACAGACGCCGATCGCGGCGAAGGTGCGGCGGAACCCGGTGCTTCTCATCGGTGGACCCCTCTGGGCAGGAGCGGTGGGCGCCGCACACTCAAGCACCGCCGACACCTGTCCGCAAGATGTCGCGCAGAATCTGTAATTATTCGACAGTGCGGTGACTATCAGCCGCGCGGGGCTTGCGCGGTGGAACCACGCACTACCAATTCCGGTTCGAAGAGCAGTTCTTCGGCCGGTACGGCGGTCCCGCCGACCTGTGAGTTCAGCAGCTCCACGGCGGCCCGGCCCATGGACTCGATGGGCTGGCGGACGGTGGTCAGCGGGGGCTCGGTGCAGTTCATCAGGGCGGAGTCGTCGTAACCGACGACGGAAATCTGTGACGGGACGTCAAGTCCCTTGCGGCGGGCGGCCCTTACCGCACCCAGGGCAAGGGGGTCGCTGGCGCAGATGATGCCGGTGACACCCCGGTCGATCAGCCGGGAGGCCGCGGCGTGGCCGCCCTCGATGGAGAAGATGGCCCGGGCGACGAACTCGTCGGGCAGGTCCGCCGCGATGGCCCGCGCGGCGGCCAACTTCCGTGCCGACGGCATGTGGTCGGCGGGGCCGAGGACGAGCCCGATGCGCTCATGGCCGAGGGAGGCGAGGTGCCGCCAGGCCTGCTCGACAGCGACCGCGTCGTCGCAGGACACGGCGGGGAAGCCGAGGTGGTCGATGGCCGCGTTGACCAGGACGACCGGGATGTTGCGCTCGGCGAGCAGGCGGTAGTGGTCGTGCGGCGCGTCCGCCTGCGCGTACAGCCCACCGGCGAACACGACGCCGGAGACCTGCTGTTGCAGCAGCAACGTCACATAGTCGGCCTCGGAGACGCCGCCCTTGGTCTGGGTGCACAGCACCGGGGTCAGGCCGAGTTGGGCGAGCGCGCCGCCGATCACCTCGGCGAAGGCGGGGAAGATGGGATTCTGCAGCTCGGGCAGCACCAGCCCCACCAATCGCGCGCGTTCACCGCGCAGTTGGGTGGGCCGCTCGTAGCCGAGAACGTCCAGGGCGGAGAGCACCGCCTGCCGGGTGGGCTCGGAGACTCCGGGTTTGCCGTTGAGCACCCGGCTGACCGTGGCCTCGCTGACCCCGACCTTCTTCGCCACCTCAGCAAGTCGTCGCGTCATGTGCGCAAGAATAGCGCAAGATACGCAAGTGGTTTGCGTTACGGGGTGGTCGGATCAAGTCGCCCACAGAACCGCCCGACTTCCGGTAGCGGTCAGTCGTGAGCGGCCCACAGACCGCGGACATGCCCCAGGTGCCGGGTCATGATCTCACGCACGGCCCGCTTGTCACGGTCCAACAGCGCGTCCAGCAGCTCCAGATGCTCCTGCGCGGAGGCCAGCAGACGCCCGGCCTCGACCAGCGCGGTCAGCCCGTAGAGACGCGAACGCCCCCGCAGATCACCGACGACCTCGACGAGGTGGGCATTGCCGGCCAGGGCGAGCAGCCCGAGGTGGAAGCGGGTGTCGGCCTCGACGTACGCGATGAGGTCACCGGCCACGGCCGCGTGGACGATCTCCCGGGCGGCCGGGCGCAGCGCCTCCAGCGAGACGGGGTCGGCGGTCCCGGCCATCCCCACCACCGTGGGGATCTCGATCAGCGCGCGGATGTGGGTGTACTCGTCGAGCTGCTTCTCGGAGACGGCGGTGACCCGGAACCCCTTGTTGGGAACGGTGTCGACCAGCCCTTCCTTGACCAGGTCCAGCATGGCCTCGCGCACCGGGGTCGCCGAGACACCGAAGCGGGCGGCGAGCGTCGGCGCGGAGTACACCTCGCCGGGCCGCAGCTCCCCCGCGATCATCGCGGCCCGCAGGGCATCGACGACCCGCTCGCGATAGCTGCTCTTCTTACCGCCCAGCGTGGGCAGCTCCGGAGCGGTGGGCGGTGCGCTGGCGCGCTGGACGGCCATCGGAATTCTCCTAGTGGTGCAATGTCACACGGAGCGCAATGTCACGCGTGACCCGCCATTATCCCCGGTCTAGAGGATGAATCCGCCCGGGAACGGGTCGGTGGGATCGAGCAGGTACTGGGCGGTGCCGGTGATCCAGGCGCGGCCGGTGAAGCTGGGCAGGACGGCGGGGACACCGGCGACCTCGGTGGTGTCGAGGAGCCGTCCGGTGAACCGGGTGCCGATGAAGGACTCGTTCACGAACTCGGTGTGCAGCGGGAGTTCACCGCGTGCGTGGAGCTGCGCCATGCGCGCGCTGGTGCCGGTGCCGCAGGGCGAGCGGTCGAACCAGCCCGGGTGGATCGCCATCGCGTGCCGGGAGTGCCGGGCGGTCGCGCCGGGCGCGTACAGGTGGACGTGATGACAGCCACGGATGGAGGCGTCCTCGGGGTGGACGGGCTCGTCCCGGTCGTTGATCGCCTCCATGAGGGACAGGCCCGCCTTGATGATGTCGTCCTTGCGGGACCGGTCGAAGGGCAGCTCGAACTGGTCCAGCGGCAGGATGGCGTAGAAATTGCCGCCGTACGCCATGTCGTATGTCACCGTCCGCCCGTCGGCGAGGGTGATCTTCCGGTCGAGGCCGACGGAGAACGACGGGACGTTCTTGAGGGTGACGTTCTTCGCGGCACCGTTCTCGACGGCGACTTCGGCGACGACCAGTCCGGCCGGGGTGTCGAGCCGGATCGTGGTGACCGGCTCGACGACCTCGACCATGCCCGTCTCGACGAGCACGGTGGCCACGCCGATCGTGCCGTGCCCGCACATCGGCAGATAGCCGGAGACCTCGATGTAGACGACGCCCCAGTCGCAGTCGGGGCGAGTGGGCGGTTGCAGGATCGCGCCGCTCATCGCGGAGTGGCCGCGCGGCTCGTTCATCAGGAACTGCCGGATGTGGTCGCGGTGTTCGCGGAAGTACAGCCGCCGCTCGTTCATGGTCGCGCCGGGGATCGTGCCGATGCCGCCGGTGATCACGCGGGTCGGCATGCCCTCGGTGTGCGAGTCGACGGCGTGCAGGACGAGTTTGCTGCGCATGACGCTCCTGGTGAATGCCGGTGAACCGATAGGCCGTTGGCTACGCGAGTCCGGCCGCGATCGCCCTCTCGGTGGCGGCACGCACAGCGGCCTCCTGCTCGGGCAGCAGGGGAACGCGCGGCGGGCGCACGGGACCGCCGTGCCGGCCGACGATGTCCATGGACAACTTGATGGCCTGCACGAACTCCACCTTCGAGTCCCAGCGCAACAGCGGGTGCAGCTGCTCGTACAGCTTCTTCGCCGTGGCCAGGTCGCCGCCGACGGCCGCGTGGTACAGCTCGACGGACGCGGCGGGCAGCGCGTTCGGGTAACCGGCCACCCAGCCCTTCGCACCCGCGAGCGCCAGCTCCAGCAGGACGTCGTCGGCGCCGATCAACAGGTCGAGTTCCGGGGCGAGTTCGGCGAGCTGGTAGGCGCGGCGGACATCGCCGGAGAACTCCTTGACGGCGTGGATGTACCCCTCGCCGTGCAGCTTCGCGAGCAGTTCCGGCACCAGGTCGACCTTGGTGTCGATGGGGTTGTTGTACGCCACGATCGGCAGGCCCGCCTTCGCGACCTCCGCGTAGTGCGCGAGCACCGAACGCTCGTCGGCGCGGTAGGCGTTGGGCGGCAGCAGCATCACCGAGGCGCAGCCGGCGTCGCGGGCCTGCTCGGCCCAGCGGCGGGACTCGGCGGAACCGTAGGCGGCGACACCGGGCATCACGCGAGCCCCGCCGATCGCGGCGACGGCCGTCTCGACGACCTTGGCGCGCTCCTCGGGCGTGAGCACCTGGTACTCGCCGAGCGAGCCGTTCGGTACGACGCCGTCGCAGCCGTTGTCGACCAGCCAGGCGCAGTGTTCGGCGAACTTGTCGTGGTCGACGGCGAGTTCGTCGGTCAGCGGGAGGGCGGTGGCGACGAGGACGCCGCGCCAGGGGCGGTTCGGGGTGGTGGTCATGTGCGGTTGGGATCCCATCTCAATAGGGTGTGACATTTCACCGGCGGACAAGGCGTGCGGTCAGTCGGGTAGAGCGTCAGGTGGTGCGGCCGCCGACCGGTCGGCCTCGGCCTCTCCGGCCCGGGCCAGCACCCCGAGCGGCACGGGACGCGCGAACGGCCGCCGGGACGGGGTGAGTTCGCACCCGGCCAACCCCGCGACAGCGGGCCCGCACATCCGCCCCTGGCACCAGCCCATCCCGGCCCGCGTCAGCAGTTTCACGGTCCGTACGTCACCGGCGCCGAGCCCGTCCACGGCCTCGCGGATCGCTCCCCCGGTGACCTCCTCGCACCGGCAGACCACGGTGTCGTCGGTGACGAGATCGGTCCAACGGGCGGGCGGTGCGTACACGGTGTCGAGGGCGGCGAAGAACTCCCGCAGTTTGGTACGGGACTTGGCGGCCGGTGCCCAGATGCGCGGGTCGGGTTCGGTGCCGTTCAGGCGTGCTGCGGCGGAGCGTCCCGCGATGTGACCCTCGGCGAGAGAGAGCGCCGCGCCGCCGATGCCGGTGGTCTCGCCGGCCGCCCAGACGCCGGGGACATCGGTGCGCTGCTCGTCGTCGACCTGGACGTCGGTCCCGTCGAGACGGCAGCCGAGGGTCTCCGCGAGGTCGGTGTGCGGAACAATGCCGTGACCGACGGCGAGGGTGTCGCAGGCGATTCGGCGTGCGGTGCCGGGCCGGACCCGCCCGTCGGTGTCGAGCGCGGCTACGGTCACCGCCTCCAGTCGGTCATCACCGTGCGCCTGGACGACTGTGTGCCGGGTGAGCAACTTGACCCGGTGGCGGAGGAGTTGAGCGGCGTACCTGGCACCCTCGGCGACTTTGCCGGGCTGTGCGGCGAGCGCGCGGGATCGTCGTGCGAACGCCTTGGGGTCGGCGGACTCGACCAGCGCGGCCACCTCAACACCGGCTGCCGCGAGGCCGGTTGCCACGGGGAGGAGGAGCGGGCCGGTGCCCGCGACCACGGCGGTGCGTCCGGGGACAGCGAGGGTGCCCTTGAGCATGGCCTGGGCGCCGCCCGCGGTGAGGACTCCGGGAACGGTCCAACCGGGGAACGGGAGGACCTTCTCGTAGCCGCCGGTGGCGAGGAGGACGGCGTCGGCGCGTACCTCGACCGGGTCCTGCTGTTCGGGGCCGAGCAGGGCGTGCACGGTGAAGGCGTTTCGGTCGGCACCGCCAGCCTGCCGTTCCAACTGCCGCTCCACGAGCCAGACATGATGGTCCGTCAAATGTGTTACGCAGCCTGCCTCCACGTGTCGCGCGAGGGCGTCCCTCAGCCGCTCCCACGCCCGCCACTGGTGGTGCAGGGCCTGCGGGCGTCCGGCGTTCAGTTCGATGGCGGGCTGTCGGTAGAACTGGCCGCCCGCCCGTGCCGCCGAGTCGATCAGGGTGACGCGGACCCCGTGGGCCGCGGCGGCGACGGTGGCGGCGAGTCCCGCCGGGCCCGCGCCGATCACGGCGAGGTGCGGTCGATCGTCAGTCATCGTGGCCCGTCCCCTCCTGCGTACGGATGGCGTCTCCCGGGTGCGCTGGCACCAGGCAAGCCCGTTGGTTCGGGCGGTTGTTGACGGTGACGAGGCAGTCGTAGCAGACGCCGATCCCGCAGAAGATGCCGCGGGGCCGGCCCGCGCCCCGGGTGGTGCGCCAGGACGTCACGCCCGCCGTCCACAGCGCGGCGGCGACGGTCTGGCCGGGGAGGGCCTCGATCGCGCGGCCGTCGAGGGTGACGGTGAAGGCCGGGCCCGGGTGGGCGTCGGCGAGGTCCAGTGGGGAGTTCACGTGTCCTCCTCCTCGGGGAACTCGGGGAAACGGTCGGGTCGGAAGGGCGCCGGGTCGAGGTCCGGGGTCTTGTCGCTCAGCAGTTGGGCGATCAAGTGCCCTGTGCCGGTGGCGAGTCCGATGCCCGCGCCCTCGTGTCCGCAGGCGTGGACGAGGCCGGGGACGCGCGGATCGGGGCCGATGGCGGGGAGGTGGTCCGGCATGTAGGGGCGGAAGCCGAGGTAGGAGCGCATCGCGTGGACGTCGGACAGGAACGGGAACAGTTGCGTCGCGCCCACCGCCAGCGCCCGGACGACCGGCAGCGAGAACTCCCGGTCGAAGCCGACGCGTTCGCGGCTCGCACCGATCAGGACCGGTCCAGCGGCCGTGCCCTCCACGACCGGTGAGGTCTGCAGCGCGGCCGAGTCGCTGGCCACGTCGGCCACGTAGTCGGCGGCGTACACCTTGTGGCGGACCAGGCGGGGCAGCGGTTCGGTGACGAGGACGAAGCCGCGGCGCGGGAGGACGGGGAGGGTGACTCCGGCGAGGGCTGCGACTTCGCCGCCCCAGGTGCCGGCGGCGTTGACGACCGTGGGGGCGAGGATGTCGCCGCGGTCGGTACGGATGCCTTGGACCGTTCCATCCGTCTTGAGGAGTACGTCCGTCACCGTGCAGCCGGTGAGCAGGCGGGCGCCCGAGACCCGGACGAGGTGGGCGGCGGCCAGGGCGGGCATCACCTGGCAGTCCTGGGGGTAGTACACGCCGCCGGGGAGGCCGGGGGCGAGGTGGGGTTCGAGGTCGTACAGGGCACCGTCTTGGACCGGTCCAGCGACGACTCCGGCGGCGCGCTGCTCGTCGGCGAAGCGCTCCAGCGCGGCGAGCCCGTCGGGGGTGGAGGCGACGACGAGGCCGCCCTTCGCCTCGTACTCGATGACCTCCCCGAGCTCCCCGAGCCCCCCGAGCTCCTCGGCGAGTTGGGCCCACAGACGGCCGGAGAGGAGAGCGAGGTCGAGTTCCGGGCCCGGCTCCTTGTCGGAGACGAGCAGGTTGCCCTCGCCGGCGCCGGTCGTGCCGCCGGAGACCGGGCCGCGGTCCACGATGACGACGTCGAGTCCCGCCCGGGCCGCGTAGAGGGCGCAGGCCGCGCCCACCATTCCGGCCCCGACGATGACGACATCGCAGGTCAGTCGCTTGCTCACAGCAGTACTATGTCACATGTCTCTCTAGCTGGGTATGTCGCGACGCGGCTGTCACCACACCCGGAATCACCACACTCTGACTCACCACCCCCTGAATCACCGCACACGGAAGAGGTGCCCGACGTGGCCAAGGGCCGAAAGAACGGTCTGTACCGAGGAATCCCCGACGAGCTGTCCGCCCTGATGCGGACCGGCTGGGCCGACACCGAGCGCACGGATCTGCAGCCGGCCGAGCAGGCTCCGCACGCGGCACGCCGTCGGGCCGCGCTCTCCGCGCTCTTCCCCGGCGAGCGCCTCGTCGTGCCGTCCGGGAACCTCCTGATCCGCTCGAACGACAGCCACCACCCGTTCCGCCCGTACTCCGGCTATGTGCATCTCACCGGCGACCAGGCACGTGACGGTGCCCTGGTCCTGGAGCCCCGCCCCGACGGCGGCCACGACGCGCACTGCTACCAACTCCCCCGCGACAGCAGGGACGGCGACGAGTTCTGGACCGGTTACACCGCCGAGCTGTGGATGGGCCGCCGCCGCTCGCTCGCCGAGTCGGCACAGGTGCTCGGGCTGCCCTGCCGTGACATTCGGACGATCGCCGAGGACCTGGCGAAGACCTCCGGAACACCCACCCGCGTCGTCCGCGGCGTCGACCCGACGCTGGACGCGGCGCTCGACACCGACGAGGAGCGGGACGACGAGTTCGAGTCGGCCGTCTCCGGACTGCGGCTGGTCAAGGACGCGTGGGAGATCGGCGAGATGCGCCGCGCCGTCGACTCCACGGTGCGCGGATTCACCGATGTCGTACGGGAGTTGTCGCAGGCGATCGCCACCTCGGAGCGCTGGATCGAGGGCACGTTCTTCCGCCGGGCCCGCGTCGAGGGCAACCATGTCGGCTACGGATCGATCTGCGCGGCCGGCGAGCACGCCACGATCATGCACTGGACCGACAACGACGGCCCGGTCCGCCCCGGTGAACTCCTCCTGCTGGACGCGGGAGTCGAGACGCACAGCCTCTACACCGCCGACGTCACCCGCACCCTCCCGATCAACGGCACGTTCACCCCGGTCCAACGCACGGTCTACGACGCGGTGTTCGAGGCCCAGGAGGCCGGCATGGCGGCGGTGAAGCCGGGTGCGCACTACCGGGACTTCCACGAGGCTGCCCAACGGTCCCTGGCCGAACGGCTGGTGGAGTGGGGCTTCATCGAGGGGCCGGCCGAGCGGGCGTACGAGCTGTCGCTGCAGCGGCGGTTCACGATGGCGGGCACCGGGCACATGCTCGGGCTCGACGTCCACGACTGCGCCCAGGCGCGCAGCGAGGAGTACGTGGACGGGGTCCTGGAACCCGGCATGGTGCTGACCGTCGAGCCGGGCCTGTACTTCCAGCCCGACGATCTGACGGTGCCGGAGGAGTGGCGGGGCATCGGCGTCCGGATCGAGGACGATCTGCTGGTGACGGCGGACGGTTACGAGAACCTGTCGGCGGGGTTGCCTCGTTCGGCCGACGAAGTCGAGGCGTGGATGCGGGAGTTCGCGGGCTGAGTGCGTCGACTGGTCACCCCGGTAAGTGGGGTGACCAGTCGTCAGACTCGGCTCGCGGTGGCCGTGTCGGCGGACAGGCGCTGGGCGACGTAGATCGGGAGCACGGAGAGCAGGACGAGTACCGCGGCCACCACGTTGACGACCGGGGCCTGTTGGGGTCGGGTCATGTTGTTGAAGATCCAGATCGGGAGGGTCTCGATGCCGGGTCCGGCGGTGAACGTGGTCACCACGATCTCGTCGAAGGACAGCGCGAACGCGAGCAGTCCGCCCGCGAGGAGCGCGGAGCGCACCAGCGGGAAGGTGACGTCGACGAAGGCGCGGAAGGTGTCGGCGCCCAGGTCCATCGCGGCTTCCTCGTACGACCCGGAGGTGCGTCGGAGCCGGGCGACGACGTTGTTGAACACGACGACGATACAGAAGGTGGCGTGTCCGACGATCACCGTGAACAGGCCGAGGCCCACCCCGAGCGGCTCAAGTACCGTACTGAACGCCGAGTTGAGGGCGATGCCCGTGACGATGCCGGGCAGCGCGATCGGCAGGACGACCACGAAGGAGATGGCGTCGCGGCCGAAGAAGCGGTACCGGGCGACCGCGAAGGCGATCAGGGTGCCGAGCACCAGGGCAATGGCGGTGGCACCGAGTCCGGCCTTCACCGAGACCCAAAGGGCCGCGCGCGCACCGGAGTTCTGCCAGGCGACCGACCACCAGTGCAGGGTCAGGGTGGACGGCGGCCAGCTCGCGCTGCGGTCCGGGTTGAGGGAGTTGACCAGGACGAGCAGGAGCGGGACGTAGATCACCGCGAAGCCGAGCCCGGCGGCCACGCGCAGGGCGATACGCGCGGAACGGGAGAGCTGCATGACATGTCACCCCCTTCGGAGGCTGTCGAGAACGTTCTGAAGGACTTCGCGCATCGTCAAGTAGCCGTCTACAGGCTGCTGAGCGCACCCGTGCGGCGCATCGCGAGCAGGTACACCACGATGACGACGACGGGGACGGTGCCGAGGGCGGCGGCCATGGGCAGGTTGAGTTCGATGTTGGAGTAGACAAGGTTGCCGATGAGCTGGGTCTTGCCGCCGACGATCTGCACGGTGATGTAGTCGCCGAGGCTGAGCGAGAAGGTGAAGATCGACCCGGCGGCGACGGACGGCAGCACCATCGGCAGCACGACCGACCGGAAGGTCCGCCCGGCCCGCGCGCCCAAGTCCGCCGACGCGTCAAGGAGATTGGCGGGGAGCTGCTCCAGCGCGGTGTGGATCGGCAGAACCATGTACGGCAGCCAGAGGTACGTGAGCGTGAGGACGGTCGCCGGTAGTCCGAACCCGGGCCCGCTCAGCCCGAACGGCTTCAACATCCAGTCGGCCAGGCCGCCTTGGGACAGGATGAGCCGCCACGCGTACACCTTGACCAGGTAACTCGCCCATAGCGGGGTGAGGATGGCGACCACGAGCAGCGGGCGCCGGCGCGGCTTCGCGACGCGCGCCGTGTAGAAGGCGAGCGGGAACGCGATCACCGCGCACAGGACGGTGACGGCGAGCGCGACGCCGATGCTGCGCAGGATGACCTGCCGGTAGACGGGCACCGTGAACAGCTCGTGGAAGTTGTCGGTCGACCAGACCTTCACGACCTCGGAGGTGAAGGAGTCGGTCGTCCAGAACGCGGAGACGAACAACACGCTCAGCGAGCCGAGATAGAGCACGGCGAGCCAGAGCAGCGGTGCGGTGAGCAGCAGGGAGAGCCGTAGCCGGGGGCGCCGGTACAGCGCCCCCGCGGTCCGGTTCAGCAAGGACATGTCTCAGCCCTTGATCTCGGTCCAGGCCTGCACCCACTTGGCGTACGGCACGCACTTGACGTCCGTACGGCCGTCGAGGCACTGCTGGATGGGCGTGTTCCAGAAGGCGATGTTCTTCCAGTACGCGGTGTCGGCGGCGTGGTAGGTGGTGCAGAAGTTCTTGTCGCTGGTCTCGGCGCAGGCCTTGGAGTTGGCGGGGGCCTCACCGAAGTACTCGGCGACCTGGGCGTTGACCTTCGGCGAGACGATCCAATCGAGCCACTGGTAGGCGCAGTTGGGGTGTTTGGCCTTGGCGGAGATCATCCAGGTGTCGGACCACCCGGTCGAACCCTCCTTGGGGACAAAGGCCTTGATCTTGGTGCCCTCGTCGGCGGTGAGGTTGGCGATGACCTGCCAGGTGGTGCCGACGACGGAGTCGCCGCTCTTGAAGGCGGAGATCTCCTTGAGGTAGTCGCTCCAGTACTCGCCGATGTCCGCGTTCTGCTTCTTCAGCAGGGCGACGGCGGCGTCGAACTGCTTCTGGTCGAGCGCGTAGGGGTCCTTGATCTTCAACTCGGGCTTGGTGGCCTTGAGATAGAGGGCCGCGTCGGCGATGTAGATCGGCGAGTCGTACGCGGTGACATGGCCCTTGTACTTCGAGGCGTCGTCGAAGACCGCGGACCAGGAGGTCGGGGCGGGGGTGACCTTCTGGGTGTTGTACATCAGGAGGTTGGCGCCGCGGCCGTGCGGGATGCCGTAGGCCTTGCCCTTGACCGAGTTCCAGGCCTGGAGCTTCAAGTCGGGGAAAATATCTTTGTAGTTGGGGACCAGGCTGGTGTTGACGGGGGCCGCGTCGCCGGAGGCTATGAGGCGCAGAGAGGCGTCGCCGGAGGCGGAGACGGCGTCGTACTCGCCGGTCTTCATCAGCTTGACCATCTCGTCGGAGCTGGCGGCGACCTTGGAGTTGACCTGGCAGCCCGTCTGCTTCTCGAAGTCGCTGACCCAGTTCACCTTGGGGTCGTTGGAGCCGTCCTCGACATAGCCGGCCCAGGCGATCAGGTTGACCTCGCCCTCGCTCTTGCCGAGCTTCGACTGGGCTTTGAGATCAGGGGGGTTGAGGCCGCCGGACGAACTGCCCGTCGAGCCGGAGGAGCCGCAGGCGGTGGCGGCCAGCACGAGCGTGGCCACGGCGGCGACGGCCTTGAGGGTTGGGGTGAGGCGCACGACGTTCTCCATACGTGAAAGGACGTGGGAGGAGCGGGGTCGGGGTCAGCGGGGGGCTAGATCAGCCGGGCGGACGGGGTCAGCGGGGGTCGGGAACGTGCACCGTGTGGCGCCGGTGCCATTGCAGTCGCACTCGGCTGCCGCGGTAGGCGGCGACGTCCTCGGCGGAGGTCTCCAGGTTCTGCTGGAGTGCGGTGAGCCGGCCGCCGGCATCGAGGTCGACGAGGAAGCGGGTGGAGTCCCCGAGGTAAACGACCTCGGCGACGGTGCCGGCGGCGCTCTCGTGGTCCGGGCTCTCCTGGTCCGGGGTGTCGCGGTCCGGGCTCTCGTGGTCCGGGCTCTCGTGGTCCGGGTCGTCTGGTTCGGCGGAGTCCTTGAGGACGCGGATCTTCTCGGGCCGGATGCTGTAGGTGCCCGGGGTGCCGACGATCCGCTCCGCCGACTCGCCCTCCAGCAGGTTGGAGGTGCCGACGAAGGACGCGACGAAGGGGGTCGCGGGGCGCTCGTAGACCTCGGCGGGCGTGCCGACCTGCTGGATGCGGCCCTGGTCGAAGACGGCGATGCGGTCGCTCATCGTCAGGGCCTCCTCCTGGTCGTGGGTGACGAAGACGAAGGTGATACCCACCTCCCGCTGGAGCGCCTTGAGTTCGACCTGCATCTGTTCGCGCAGTTTCAGGTCGAGGGCGCCGAGCGGTTCGTCCAGGAGCAGCACGCGGGGGCGGCCCACGAGGGCGCGGGCGAGGGCGACGCGTTGCCGCTGGCCGCCGGAGAGTTGGGCGGGGCGGCGGGTGCCGTAGCCCTCAAGTCGTACTTCCGCGAGGGCTGTTCGGGCGCGGGCGAGCCGTTCGGTCTTGGGGACCCCCCGGACCTTGAGGCCGTAGGCGACGTTCGCCTCGACCGTCATGTGCGGGAAGAGGGCGTAGTCCTGGAAGACGGTGTGGACGTCCCGTTCGAAGGGGGCGAGGCCGGTGACGTCCTGGCCGGCGAGTTCGACGGTGCCTCCGGTGGGGCTCTCGAAGCCGGCGATCATGCGGAGCACGGTCGTCTTGCCGGAGCCGGAGGGGCCGAGCATCGAGAAGAACTCGCCGTCCTTGATCTCCAGGTCGACCCCGGCCACGGCGGTCGTGTCCCCGAACGATTTCCGCAGATCCCGCAACTGGATCGCAATCCCCTCCATGGGCGGGAACCTTTCTGGTGCTCTGTAACGTTGCACGGAAACATATGAAGTCATAGTTCAAATCTCAAGACCCCCTTAGGGTAAAGCTTGAGTCAACGTGCAAGGTGGTGGCCGTGAACCAGCAGCAGCACATGAACGGCGGCGCCCGAAAGGCCGTCTTCGCCCCGGTCGACAACCGGGCGCGGGTCGACGCCGTCGTCGGCAGGCTCGGGGACGCCATCGAACTCGGACTGCTCGCCGACGGTGAGCAGCTGCCGGGCGAGAGCGAGCTCGCCGGGCAGCTCGGGGTGTCCACGGTGACCCTGCGGGAGGCGCTGATGGCGCTGCGCCAGCAGGGGCTGGTCACCACCCGCCGGGGCCGCGGCGGCGGCAGCTTCGTGTCGCTGCCCGAGGTCCCCGGCGAGGAGCGGCTGCGGGTCCGGCTGCGCAGCTGGAGCACCGAGGAGCTGCGCGACCTCGGCGACCACTGGGCGGCCCTGTCGAGCACCGCGGCCCGGCTCGCGGCCCAGCGCACCGAGCCGGAGGACCTGGTCCAACTCCGGCGTACGGCCGAGGAGTTGACGCACGCCGAGGGCGCGGCGGCGCGCGGCCGGGTGTACGGCCGCTTCCATGTCGAGCTGGCCGCCGCCGCGCAGTCGGCCCGACTCACCCGCGAACAGGTCGCGTTGCAGACCGAGGTCGGCGCACTGCTGTGTCTCGTGCTCGGGAACGACGAATATCGTGAAGAAGCCGCAGCCCGTCACCGCTCCGTAATCTCGGCCGTGCAAGATGGGGCCCACGATTCGGCCAGGGAGTTGGCCGAGCGGTGCGTGCAGGAATCCACGGCGCGGCTCATCGCCGAGCGGCTGGCCCTGTAGCGGTCATCGCGTCCGCTCCCCGTCTGCTGGAGGGCACGCATGAGCCTCGCGACGGCAACACCGGCCACGGCACCCGAGCAGTTGGTCGCGGCCGGGGTCCGCTCGGCTCTGGAGTCCGTGTTCGACGCCGTGGCCGCCACCCGCGCCGACACGACGGCACTGCTCGCCAAGGTGGCCGCACAGGGCCGCCGCCCGGCGACCGTGGACCTCGCCGCACTGCGCCCGGGCCTCCATCTCCGGCTCGCCCGGCACGAGTTGGTGTCGGGCGTCGGTTTCGTCGCCGCGCCGGGCCTGCTGAGCGACGTACCGGCCTGGCTGGAGTGGTGGCAGTCCACCTCCGACGGTGGCATACGGCCGCTGCTGCTCGACCTCGACCCCGAGCACTCGGCGTACGCCGACTACACGCACTGGGACTGGTTCGCGCTGCCCCGCGACACCGGGGAGCGGGCGGTCGCCGGGCCGTACGTCGACTATCTCTGCTCGGACGAGTACAGCCTCACCCTGTCCGCGCCCGTCGAGGTGGAGGGGCGGTTCGCCGGGGTGGCCGCGGCGGACGTGTATCTACGGCATTTCGAGGCGGCCGTGATGCCGATGCTGCACCAACTGCCGGTCCCGGCACGGCTGGTGAACGCGCGGGGCCGGGTGGCCGCGTCCACCGATCCCCGGCATCTGGTCGGTTCGCTGAGCAAGGGTCCGGACTTCGCCGAGGCGCTGGCGGCGGGCCGGGCGGGGTATGCGCGGGGAGCGCGGCTGGTGCCGTGCGACGGGGTGCCGTTGGTGCTGGTCATGGCGGAGCGGTGACCGAACTCGCGTACACGTGCGCTGAGTTGAGGCACCGCCGGCAGAGGCGGAGCAGTCGGCACTCACTCGGCCGCGGGGACCACCCTCAGGTGTCCGGCGCCGCGGCCCGCCCGGCGGGCCCTGGGCGGTGGAACGCGGCGGGCCTCGCGCAGGACCAGTGTCAGACGCGTATAGCCCATGTTCTCAAGGGTCTTGGGGGTCTCGCCGACGACTCGGCAGACCGTGGCACCCCAGCGCGGGTCGGGGTGCAGCACCGGGCGGACCGCGCCGTCGTGCTCGACGGCCTCCTCGCCGACCGCGCGGATCCAGTGCGGCAGGCCCTGGCGGTAGGCGGCCTCCATGATCGGGTCCTGGGCGATGTCGCGGCGGATCGCCTGCAGGCCGTGGTCATGTCCGTGGCTCTCCACGGCAGCGGCGAAGTGGGCCAGCATCGGCAGGCACCAACTCGACTCGTGCTCACCGAGAACGGTGCTCGCGTCGGGGTGGAAGAGCACGAAGCGAAGGAAGTTGTCACCCGGCATCGCCGTCGGATGCGGGCCGACCGTCCGGAAAAGTGACTTGAACGCGCCGTTGGTCAACACCACGTCCCAGCGGTGGTCCATGACGACGGAGGGGAAAGTGACGGCCTCCAACAGCGCGGCGTAGTCCAGGAGATACGCCTGGGCCTCGGGACTCTCGGGGACGGGCCGCGGCGCGGACCGCTGCCCACCTGCCTGATACGCCATCGGGAGGTCACCCCTCTTGCCTATGCGGCCTTCTCGCGGCGCCTTGATCCTGCTGCCCCGACGCGAGTCGTGTCAACTATCGTGGCATTTCATGCTTGTTGACGGCTGAAATTGGCCACAGTTGTGGCGAGACCTGGATGCGAGTTCGAACCAACCGCTACTCTCCGGGATGTTCACGGCCCCCGTTTGTGAGAAGCCTGTGAGAGACGTAGACGTATAGGAGATGTGTCGGTGTCGGATGGCTTCGAGGTACCGGGCACAACGGCGACCGCTCTGCTGCCCGCCGTCGTCGACCGCGTCACCGCGCTCGCCGGACGGCTCGACGTGCCCCAGGCCGAGGTCGTCCACATCGGCCGGCTGTCCGTCGCCTGCGGTGTCCCGGAGCCCGTGGTCAGAGCCCTGCTGAGCGGCCGTCCCGCGGGCGAGCCCGATGTGCAGGCCCGGTTCCTGCAACGCCTCGACCTGTTGCGCCGCACCAGACTCAAGCCCAATGGGCGCAAGTACACGCAGCAGGAGATCGCCGACGGCGCGGGCATGTCCCGCCAGCAGGCGGGCGCGCTCATCAACGGCGACCGGCGCCCCACCATGGAGCACTGCGACGCCCTCCAGCGTTTCTTCCGCGTGCACGCCGGGTTCCTCACGGCCGAGGACTCCGAGGCCCTCGCGGGCGCCCTCCAGCGCACCGAGCAGGAGCTGTTGCAGAAGCTCGCGGACCGTGAGCGGGCGGCGGCCGAGGCCGCGGAGGACCCGCTGGAGCGGCTGCTCCAGGACCACGGAGTGCGCGGAATCGCCTGGCGGGCCGCGCAGTTGCCCACCGACCAGCACCGCGACAAGGTCGCCGAGTGGCTGGACATGCTCCTGGAGAGCGTGAAGCGGCCCGAGTCGTGATCCGGGGGAGAACTGTGGGCATCGGACGGCAGATGCGCCGCCTGTGCGGCGAGTTGGTCGCGGAGCTGAGCCTGGGCGCACCCGCACGCCCCCACGACGTGTATGGCGCGCTGTGCGACGCGATGAGCCGCCGCCGGGGCCGCCCGGTCCAGTTCCGTACGGCCGCCTTCCCGGCCGGCACCGCCAGCGGACTGTGGCTCGACATGGCCGACCAGGATCTCGTCGTGATCGAGGAACGCACCGCACCCGACCACCAGTTGGTGATCCTGGGCCACGAGCTGTGGCACATGAAGGCCGGGCACTGCGGCCCGCACCTGGAGGGCGCCGCGGTGGCCACCCGGCTCCTGACCGACACCGTCGACGAGGCGGCGCTGCGCGCGACCGTCCTCAACGTGGCCGCCCGCAGCGGATTCGAGCGCGCCGACGAGCGGGAGGCCGAGAGCTTCGGCCTGCTGCTGGCCAGCAAGTGCCGTACGTGGCTTGCCGGTTCGTCCCTGAGGGGGCCTGCGCAGCACGACCATCTGGCGGGGCGGATCGAGGCGTCGCTGGGGTATCCGGGGCCACGCAGCTAGTAAGTGACGACCAGTCACCTGCCTGTTCACCAGGCGGCCGGTCGGTCACGTGGCGCTGCGTTCGCTCGCCTCCCGCAGGTCCCGTTCCGTAGCTCCGCCCTGGGCGGTGACGCCGGGGCGGCCCTCGCACAGGAGGTCGCGCCAGTGCTCGCGGCTCCAGTGGGCGGGGGTGGTGGTGCCGGTGAACTCCTCGACCAGGGTGAGGAACCGGGCCGGGTCGGTGTGGAACGGGAAGTGTCCCGCGCCCTCGAAGATCTCCAACCGGCTGCCGGGCATGGCCTCGTGGGCACCGTACGCGTGCCGGACCGGCACCACGCTGTCCCGGTCGCCCCACAGCAGCATGGTCGGCATGCCCTCGGTCAGGTAGCAGCGGTCGAGCATGGTGACCACCTGGCCGCGCCAGTCGACGACCGCGCGCAGGGTGCGGATGAAGGCGTTGCGGGCGGTCTCGTCGGGCAACGCGTCGACGAGGGTGAGCAGTTCGGGGGCGTCCCGGCCGAGGTCGGTGTCGAGGAGCCGCAACAGCCCGACCGTGAGGCCGACTTGGAGGCGCATGCCGGGCAACCGCAGTGCGGACAGGGCCAGATGGGAGCCCGGGAGCGAGACGAGCCGTAGCACCGGATTGACCTCGCGGCCCACGCCGCCCGCGCTGACCAGGACGAGGCGTTCGGTGCGCTCGGGGAACTGGTAGGCGAACTGCATCGCCACTCCCCCGCCCAGCGAGTGGCCGAGCAGGGTCGCGGACTCGATGCCGAGCGTGGTGAGCAGATCGCGGACGCCGTTCGCGTAGGCGGCGACCGAGTAGTCCGCTCGCGGTTTGTCGGAGGCGCCGTGGCCGAGGAGGTCGGGGGCGATCACCGTGTGGGTGCGGGCGAGGTCGGGGATGAGGTCGGTCCAGGTGGCGGAGGAGTCGCCGATGCCGTGGATGAGGACCAGCGCCGGGCCCTGGCCCGCCATGCGGAAGGCGCGGCGGTATCCGTGCACGACGCGGTACTGCAGCTCCAGTTCTCCGGCACCCACCGAGCGCAGTCGTGCGGCGCGCGCCGGGCGCCGTACCGGGACGTCCTCCACGCACTCGCCTCCCGTTCACCTGGCCGCCCGCGGACGGCCGAAAGCCCTTCCCTCCAGCGTAGGGCCGCTGTACCACCGGGGATTTCGAGGACGTTTCGCCTCCGCTAAGCGGGCGAACCGGCGCCCGGCACAACGGCATTGTCAGTGGCACCCGGCAAGCTGGAGTCGTGCCGCCGCCGTGCGGGGGCGCATGACACCGACCAGGGGAGAGCCGTCCTATGCAGACCGCAGTGATGACCGACCGCGAGCGCGCCGCCGTCCAGGCCTATCTACGGCTGCTGCACACGGTCCGAGCAGCCTTCGACGGCCCACCGGGCGCGCTTCGCCCGGTCCTCGTCCCGCCTTCCGTACTGGCCGAGGCGGACCAGGCGTTGACGGACGCCGGGCTCGCGGGAAACGAGCAGGCGTTCTTCAGGCTGCTGGAGAGCTGGTGCCCGGAGGGGTGAGGGGAGTTGAGGGATGCGGGACGGTGATGGCCGTGGCGACCAGTCCGCGTCCGACGGTCCAGCGGCCCTCGAAGACGTCGAGGCGCTCGCCGTCGACGACCGGGCCGGGGACGAGGAGACGGGCGCGGAGACCGCCGCGTGCTTCCTCGCCCGGGTCGGTGAAGACGTCGATGTCGGCCTCGGAGAAGTCCAGCCACTTGCCGGTGAGGGGGAACCACGCCTTGTAGACGGACTCCTTGGCGCTGAACAGGAGCCGGTCCCAGTGCACGGTGGGCCGCTCCGCCGTCAGGCGTGCCAGGCGTCCCCGTTCGGCGGGCAGGGAGACGGCGGTGAGGACGCCGTCCGGGAGCGGTGCATGGGGTTCGGCGTCGATGCCGAGCGAGGCGAGGTCGCCGGCGCGGGCCAGTGCGGCGGCGCAGTAGCCGTCGCAGTGGGTCATGCTGCCGATGACTCCGGCGGGCCAGGCCGGTGCGCCGTGGGCGCCGGGCAGGATCGGCTGCGGGGGCACGCCGAGCTTCTCCATGGCTCGCCGGGCACAGGCCCGTACGGCGGTGAACTCGCGGCGGCGCTTGGGCACCGCGCGGGCCACGCGGGCCTCTTCCTCGGGGTACAGCGGGGCGTCCTGAAGCCCTTCGTCACCGTGTGTCTCCACGGTCACCACGGAGTCCGGGAGCAGTTCCTCGATCACCGGTTCCGACCTCCATCGGCAGGATGCGGCGCAGTCGGCCCGGGGGTTCCGGGCGCTTCTGCCACTCGCGGGGGTATCCCACGGACACCTCTTCGAAGCGGACCCCCTCGTGGTGGGTGGTCCGCGGGATGTGGAGATGGCCGTAGACCATGGTGTCCACGCGGAATCTGCGGTGCCAGTCGGCGGTCAGTGTGGTGCCGCACCACATGGCGAACTCGGGGTACCAGAGGACTTCTGTGGGGTGCCTGTCCAGGGGGTAGTGGTTGATCAGGACCGTGGGGAGGGTGTCGGGGATCTCGGTGAGCCGGCGTTCGGTCGCGGCGACCCGGGCCCGGCACCAGGCCTCGCGGCTGGGGTAGGGGTCGGGGTGCAGCAGGAACTCGTCGTTGCAGACGATGCCGGTGCCGTGCGCGTACGTCAGTCCCTCGTCCTTGGTCGAACAGCCGGCCGGGAGGAACGAGTAGTCGTAGAGCAGGAAGAGCGGGGCTACGACCACCGGGCCGCCGGGGCCCTCCCAGACGGGGTAGGGGTCCTCGGGTGTGATCACGCCCAACTCCCGGCACAGGGCGACGAGATGGTCGTAGCGGGCGACGCCGCGCAGGGTGACGGGGTCCTTGGGGTGGGTCCACAGTTCGTGGTTTCCGGGGGCCCACAGGACCTTGCGGAAGCGGCCGGCGAGGAGTTCGAGGACCCAGCGGATGTCGGCCACGGTCTCGGCGATGTCACCGGCCACGATCAGCCAGTCATCGTCCGTGACGGGCCGCATGTTCTCGACCAGGGCGCGGTTCTCGGCGTACCCGATGTGCAGGTCGCTGATGGCCAGCAGCTGTCCGGCACCGCCGGCCGTCGACTCCACCCTCGCCCCCTCCGTACCCGCGAATGAGTCCACGAGATCACACGCCGCCGTTCCGCGACAAGACGGCCGGGGCATACGAGGCGGTCAGCGCGGGGCCGCGAGGGGAGTTCACACGGCGGGTGGGCACCATCTGGGAATCCGTAACATGGGCGTTGCACGCGGCACCCTTCGAACGCCGTATGATCGCCCCAACACCACCGTCACGAACGCCCCTTCGCCGAGGGCGGTTTGGTGTACCTCCAACCACCCTGGCCGGGCACGGCCTCGCTCCGCCGTGCCCGTGAACCCGAAAGGACGGCCCTGCATGGTCTCTCGCGTACGCGTCTGGCTCAACCGCACGTACGCGGAGAACGTGTTCTTCATGGATCAGCTGCGGAGAAATCCCAGCGACCGGGCCGTCGAGATCCATGCCACGCACGGCGACGCCGACTCCCCCGTACTGGCCGCCGCCGACACCGCCGACATGGAGCCCGAGGGCCTGTCCCCGGCCGCGTACGTCGAGTACGCCCTCGACCAGTGCGCCCGCCGCGGCATCGACGTGTTCGTGCCCCGGCTGCACCAGTCGGAGATCGTGGCGCACCGCGCGGACTTCGCGGCGGTGGGCACGGCGCTGCTGGCGCCGACCCCCGAGGCCGTCGCCGTCTTCCACGACAAGGTGATCGCGTACGAGGCCGTCCAGGCGATCGGCGTGCCCGTACCGCCGTGGTGGCGGGTGCGCACGGCGCCCGAACTCGTCGCCGCCGTCGAGGAGTTGGAGGCCGCCGGACACAAGGCGTGCTTCAAGCCGGCCTCCGGCGCGGGCGGGGTGGGCTTCCGCGTGATCACGCGCGCCCCCTTCTCGCTCATGCACCTCAACGGCTTCCCGAGCCCCTACGTCCCGCTCGACACGGTCGTCGAGGCGCTGGAGCAGGCCGACGAGCAGGTCGACTGGCTGGTCATGCCGCGCCTGGAGGAGCCGGAGGTGTCGGTGGACTGCCTGACCGGTCCCGACAACCTGATCCGCCTCGCCGTGGGCCGCACGAAGAACGGCCGCCGTCGCGGTTTCACCCTGCACGAGCAGTGGCTGGAGCCCGCCCGCCGGATCGCGGAGGGCTTCGGTCTGCACTACCTGTCCAACATCCAGTTCCGCATGTTCGGCGACCAGCCGGTGCTGATGGACGTCAACACCCGCCCCGCGGGCGGACTGCACCAGCTGTCACTGTGCGGGGTCAACGCCCCTTGGGCGGCAGTGCAGTTGGCGCTCGGCGAGGACCCGGGCGCGATGGAGCCGCCGTTCCTGGGCGCGGACTACGCGGTGGTGTCCGGCCCGCGTCAGCTGCGTCCGGTGTCGCTCCCGCACCAGCGCGCGGAGGAGTCGGAGCCCCTGCTCCCGGCGGCAGCGCCCGTACCCGCGCAGGATGCGGTGGAGACGGCGACGGAGACCTCCGAGTCGGGCAGCCGGGCGGCCGCTCGCGCCTGACTCCCGGGCCTGCACCACAACTTCGTACCGGTCTGGACCAATCATGGCGGCATGTCTTGACACCGTGATTGGTCCATACCAACTTGGTTGCGCACCCTCTTGCACTCCCGAATCACCCCCATTACTTCAGGGAGATCGCGTGCGCGACACACTCAGACGCTCCAGACATCGGCTCCTCGCCCTGCTCGGTACCGCCGCCCTGGCCATGGCCGGGGCGATCGCGTTGCCCGGCACCGCGGAGGCGGCCAACGTCCTGACCAACCCCGGCTTCGAGTCGGGCAGTCTCTCCTCCTGGTCCTGCACCGGAAACCTCGGCTCGGTCGTCTCCACGCCCGTGCACGGCGGGACCAAAGCCCTTGCGGGCGCGGTGAGTTCGAGCGACACCGCACAGTGCTCCCAGACGGTCGCCGTGCAGCCGAGCACGACGTACTCGCTCAGCGGCTGGGTGCGCGGCAGTTATGTCTACCTCGGTGTCAACGGCGGTTCCTCGACGTGGACTTCGTCCCCGTCGGCGTACAGCCAGCTGACGACGTCCTTCACCACCACCGCCTCGCAGACCAGCGCCACCATCTACGTCCACGGCTGGTACGCGCAGGGCACCTACTACGCGGACGACATCAGCCTCGACGGCCCGGGCGGTGGCGGCGGTGGCGACACCCAGGCCCCGACCGCGCCGACCGCACTGACCTCCACGGCCAAGACGTCGTCGACCGTGTCCCTGTCGTGGGGCGCCTCCACGGACAACGTGGGCGTCACGGCGTACGACATCTACAGCGGTGCGAACCAGGTCCTCAGCGTCTCCGGTACGAGCGGCACGGTCACCGGGCTCGCGGCCAGCACCGCCTACACGTTCACCGTGAAGGCGCGCGACGCGGCCGGGAACAGTTCGGCGGCCTCGGGCGCGGTGAGCGTCACGACGAGTGCCGGCACCGGCGGCGGCACCGGGTTCACCCAGGCCGCGCCGTATCTCTACGAGGGCTGGGGCGATCCGCCGAGCCCGAGCACGGTGATGAGCGCGACCGGCATCAAGTGGTTCACGATGGCGTTCGTGCTCGACTCCGGTGGCTGCAACCCGAGTTGGGACGGCAGTCGCCCGCTGACCGGTGGCGTCGACCAGACCGCCATCAACCAGATCCGTGCGGCCGGCGGTGACATCGTGCCGTCGTTCGGCGGCTGGTCGGGCAGCAAGCTCGGCGCCAACTGCTCCTCGGCGAGCGCCCTCGCCGGGGCGCTGCAGAAGGTGATCACCGCCTACGGCCTCAAGGCCATCGACATGGACATCGAGAACTCGGACGAGTTCGAGAACGAGGCCGTGCAGGCGAAAATCCTGACCGCGCTGAAGACCGTCAAGGCCAACAACCCGGGCCTGCGCACGATCGTCACCTTCGGCACCTCGACGACCGGCCCGACGTACTACGGCAACCGGCTCATCGAGCAGGCGCAGTCGCTCAACGCCGGCATCGACGTCTTCACCATCATGCCGTTCGACTTCGGCGGCGGCGCCGACATGTACGGCAACACGGTCGCCGCGGCCGAGGGCCTGAAGACCAAGCTGAAGTCCACCTTCGGGTGGGACGACGCGACGGCCTACTCGCACATCGGCATCTCGGGCATGAACGGTCTGTCGGACCAGTCGGAGACCACAACTCCCGCCATCTGGACGCAGATCCGTGACTGGTCGAACTCGCACCACATCGCCCGGCTCGCCTTCTGGTCGGTCAACCGCGACCGCGGGTGCGCCGGTGGCGGAGTGGTGAGCAACTGCTCCGGCATCAGCCAGAACACCTGGCAGTTCACCTCCATCACGGCCGGTTTCACCGGCTGACGACCCCCACCCTTGGCGGCCGGTCCCCCGTGGGGGCCGGCCGCCTCGGTGTGTGCCCCGACGGTCGGCTCCGTCGGTCAGAAACGGCCCGAGCCCCGGTACAGCTCCAACTCCCCGTCCAGCTCCACGGCGAGGACCGTGGCGAGCGGGTCGAGGTCGGCCAGGGGCGGCGGGTCGATCCACAACTGCCCTACGGCCTCGTGCAGTCCGCCGACGACCCGGTGGGCGAGTTCGGTGCCGGTGCCGAGCACGGTGACACGGCGGACCGGGGTGACCAGCCCTCGGACCCCGATCTCGGCGCGCGGGATGTCGTACAGGGTGAGATAGAGGGTGCGCCGGTCGGCGGAGAGGGTGCTCGGCCCGTAGTGGTGCCCGGCCGGGAGCCCGCGCACCGTGCCGTACACGGCGTCGGCGTGCTTGCGGATCCACTCCCCCAGGCCTTCGAGGCGTTCGACCTGCGGCTGCGGGATGGTGCCGTCCTCCATCGGGCCCACGTCGAGGAGGAGGTTGCCGCCCCCGCCGATCGTCTCCGTGAAGTAACGCACCAGCTGGCTCAGCGACTTGTGGTTGTCGTCGTGGTGCTGGTACCCCCACGAGTCGTTGATGGTGAGGCACAACTCCCAGGGCCCGTCCGGGGGTTCGACGGGTGCGCCCTGCTCCGGTGTCGCGTAGTCGCCCTCGCTGAGCATGCGGGCGTTGAAGACGACGTCCGGCGAGTACGAGCGGATGAGCGCGGCGAGTTCCTTGATGCGCCACTGCTCCTCGCTGCGGTCCCACTCGCCGTCGAACCACATCAGGTCGGGCCGGTAGCGGGAGGCCAACTCCCGTATCTGGCCGTTCCGGTAGACGATGAACCGCTCCCAGGCTTCGAGGTCCTCGTCCTCGGCCGAGCACTCCGAGTAGCGGTTGTCCTCCTGCTCCGGCGGGCGGCCCGGCTTGCGGGTGGTGGCGTAGTCGGGGTGGTTCCAGTCGGAGTGCGAGTAGTAGAGGCCGACCTTCAGACCCTGTTCGCGGAGCGCGTCGGCGTAGCCGGTGATGTAGTCCTTGCCGAGGTCGAGTTCACCGAACTCCGTGTCCCACAGGGCGACACCGTCGTGGTGACGGCTCGTCAGGACGGCGTACCTGGCGCCGGCGCGGGCGAACAGGTCGGCCCAGGCGCGCGGTTCGTACCTCGCGCCGGTGAAGCGGTCGAGCTGGGACATGTACCGGTCGTGCGGCACGATGTCGTCGTAGAACGACCAGGACTCCTGGACGCCGTCGACGGCGTAGATCCCCCAGTGGACGAAGATCCCCAACTTGGCGTCGGTGAACCACGGTTGCACGGTCACGGCTGAACTCCCTTTGCGTACAGGGCGAGTTGGGAGATGAAGAGGGGCGGGCCCGGCGGCACCGATGCCGGTCCCGCCCCTCCCCCGGGTGCTACTGGCCCGCGCCCGCCCGCTGCAGACGGAGCGTCAGGATCTGGAAGGGCCGCAGGGCGACGGCGACCGAATCGCCGTCGACAGAGACCTCGTCCGCCAACGGGCGCTCCAGCAGGTCGGTGATCCGCGCGCCGGCGAGGGCGAAGCCCGTGCGCAGTGTGCCCTGGGCGCGGCCGCCGCTCGACTCGTAGAGGCGGACCACGACGTCGCCGGACTCGTCGTCGGCGAGCTTGACCGCCTCGACGGTGATGCCGTCGCCGTCGACGGAGACGAGCGGCTCCGGGGCGCCGCCCGAATCGGCCACCCGCAGCGGGAGGTTGAGGGCGTAGCCCTCGGCGACGGCGTCCTCGATGCTCGCGCCGGGCAGCAGCGAGTAGACGAAGCGGTGCCTGCCCTGGTCGGCGCCCGGGTCCGGGATGCGCGGGGCGCGAACCAGGCTCAGGCGGACCGTGGTCGTCGTGCCGCCGTCCTCGCGGACCGTGCGGGAGACGTCGTGGCCGTACGTCGAGTCGTTGATGACGGCGACGCCGTAGCCGGGCTCGGCGAGGTGCACCCAGCGGTGGCCGGAGACCTCGAAACGGGCCGCCTCCCAGCTGGTGTTGGTGTGCGTGGGCCGCTGGATGTGGCCGAACTGGATCTCGGCGGAGGAGTGCGCCGCCCGGATGTCCACCGGGAAGCCGGCCTTGAGGAACTTCTCGGCCTCGTGCCAGTCGATGTCGGTCTCGAAGTCGATGCGGGCGCTGCCCGCGCGGACGGTGATCGTCTGCACGATCTTCGAGCCCTTGCCGAAGGACCGTTCCACGCGGATCGCGCCGAGCAGCGGGTCCTGCTCGACGACGGTGATCGAGTCGGCGTCGAGGAGGTCGGTGAAGCGGTTCTTGTAGTGCTTGTCGACGTCCCAGGCGTCCCAGTAGTTCGGGAGGTCGGTGTGCAGGCGCAGCAAGTTGCCCTGGTCCGCGAGGACTTCACGGCCGCCGTGTCGCAGGTCGCGCACGGAGGCGAGGGTGCCGTCGTCGGCGAGTTCGACGCGGACGATGCCGTTGTCGAGGACGCGGTCGGTGACGGTCACTGCCTGCGGGACGTACTCGGCGGCCAGCGGGGCGGTGCCGTTCGCGGGGACCGTCGCGTACATCGGGACGCCGGTCGCGGTGCGGATGACCTCGGCGCGGTCGTAGGGGCTGGTGTTGAAGACGCGGGTACCGCCGCCGCCCAGCGCGGCCACGGCCGTTGCCGTCAGCTCCTCCAACTCCGTTGCCACGCGGGCGTATTCGGCCTCGGCCTCGCGGTGCACCCAGGCGATCGAGGAGCCCGGCAGGATGTCGTGGAACTGGTGCAGCAGCACCGTCTTCCACAGCTTGTCGAGCTTCTCGTACGGGTACGCGTAGCCCGGCGCGTGCAGCGCGGCGGTGGTCGCCCACAACTCCGCCTCGCGCAGCTTGTGTTCGCTGCGCCGGTTGCCCTGCTTGGTGCGGGCCTGGGAGGTGTAGGTGGCGCGGTGGAGCTCCAGGTAGAGCTCGCCGACCCAGACGGGGGCGTCCGGGTACTCGGCGCGGGCCTTGGCGAAGAACTCGTCCGGGTGCTCTACGACGACCTTCGGCGAGCCCTCCAAGTCGGCGAGCCTGCGCGCCCGTTCCATGATCTCGCGGGTCGGGCCGCCACCGCCGTCGCCCCAGCCGAAGGGGGCCAGGGAGCGGGTGGCGTTGCCCTTCTCCTGGTAGTTGCGGACCGCGCGGGACATCTCCTCGCCGCTGAAGCGGGCGTTGTAGGTGTCGACCGGCGGGAAGTGCGTGAAGATGCGGGTGCCGTCGATGCCCTCCCACCAGAAGGTGTGGTGAGGGAACTTGTTGGTCTGGTTCCAGGAGATCTTCTGGGTGAGGAACCACTCGTTGCCCGCCAGCTTGGCGAGCTGCGGGTAGGCCGCGTTGTAGCCGAAGGAGTCGGGCAGCCAGACGCCCTTGGTCTCGACGCCGAAGTGCTCGATGAAGAACCGCTTGCCGTGCACGAGTTGGCGGGCGATGGCCTCGCCGCCGGGCAGGTTGCCGTCGGACTCGACCCACATGCCGCCGACCGGCGCCCACTGTCCGCGCTTGACGGACTCCTGGATGCGGGCCCACACCTGCGGGTAGTTGTCGCGCACCCACTCGTACTGCTGGGCCTGCGAGCAGGCGAAGATGAAGTCCTCGTACTCGTCGGCCAGGGACGTCACGTTCGAGAAGGTGCGGGACGTCTTGCGCTTGGTCTCGCGGATCGGCCACAGCCACGCCGAGTCGATGTGCGCGTGCCCGACACCGGAGATGACGTGCGCGCTGGCGTTGGCGGGCTTCGACAGCACGGGCTTCAGCGCGGCCCGTACGTCGGCGGCCGTACCGGCGACGTCGTCCAGGTCGAGGAGGTCCAGGGCGCGGTCGAGGGCGTGCATGATCTCGTGCCGGCGGGGGTCGTGCTCGCCCAGTTCCAGCATCAGTTCGCGCAGCACCTGGACGTCGAGGTCGAGGTGGAAGACCTCCTCGTCGAGGACGGCGAGGTCGGCGCGGCGGAATGTGTACAGTGGACGGTCGCCTGCCGTCAGTACATCGCCGAGGGGTGTCGGCTCCGAGAAGTTGTTGGCGAGGATGTCGGGGTTGGAGGCCGCCTCGACCAGGTAGTCGATCACCTCGCCGCCGGTCGCCGGGTTGGCGATCGCCACGTACTGGTTGAGCGGGTTGACCGCCTTCAGCGGCGTCCCGTCGGCGAGGTGGACCAGGGCCTCGGCCTGGTTGCCGGGCCAGTCGCCGACGAAGCCGAGGTCGATGACGGCCTCGACGCGCTTCCCGGCCCACTCCTCCGGCACCTGTCCGCGCATCCGGAACCAGGTGGTGCCCCAGGGCGGACCCCACGGGGTGTCCATCGCGAAGGGCGCATACAGCGCCGCCGCGGCCTCCTCGAAGGGAACGGGCTCACCGGGCGCCTGCCAGGCCTCGACCGTGAAGGGCGCGGTGGCCGCGTAGATCGCCGGCTTGATGCGCTGGTCATGGGCGCGCTGGACGCGCTCCTCGATCCGGCTGCGTTCGTCGTGCATGGGAGGTCTCCAGGGAACCAGGGAGCTGCTGAGAACTTGGGGAACTGTCGAGAACTCGCTGCGGAGGACTCGGGGTACGGTCGCGAACTGGGGATGCTGTCGTGAACTTGGGGAAAGCGCTTACTGAAGAGTGCCTACTTAAGGTACGCCAGGCCCGGGTGGACCTCGGTGTAGCCCTCGACCAGTCGGCGCGCGACGTTCACGGAGTCGACCAGCGGGTGCAGCGCGAAGGCCTTCACCGCCGTCGTACGGGAGCCGTTCTCGGCCGCCGCGAGGACCTCGCGCTCGACGCCCTTGACCGCGCAGACCAGACCGGTGGCGTGGTCGGGCAGCGGGGCCACGGCGACGGGGTGGGCGCCGTTGGCGTCGACCAGGCACGGCACCTCGATGACGGCGTCCGTGTCGAGGACGGACAGCGCGCCCTGGTTGCGCACGTTGAGGATCAGGGTGGTGCGCTCGTCGCGGGCGATGGCCCGCATCAGGGCGAGGGCGACCTTCTCGTACCCGCCGGAGAGGTCGTCGGCGTCCCGTTCACCGGCGCCGGCCGTCTCCCGGTTCTCCGCCATGTAGGTCGCCTCGCGCTCGGCGCGGGTGCGGTCCCAGGCGGTCAGCGCGGCGGTGTCGGGGCGCTTCATCTCGTCGTAGAACTGGGCCTGTTGGTCGCGCAGGAACGCGCCGCGGGTCTTCTCGACCTCGCTGTAGGCGCGGACGGTCTCGCGGTTGAAGTAGTAGTAGTGCAGGTACTCGTTCGGGATGGCGCCGAGCGACTGGAGCCAGTCGGTGCCGAAGAGCTTGCCCTCCTCGAAGGAGCCGAGCAGGTCCGGGTCGGCGAGCAGGCGCGGGAGTTCGTCGCGGCCTGCGACGCGCAGGCCTCGTACCCAGCCGAGGTGGTTGAGGCCGACGTAGTCGATGAAGGCCTCGCGCGGGTTCGCGCCGAGGACCGTGGCGATACGGCGGCCGAGGCCGACCGGGGAGTCGCAGATGCCGATGACGCGGTCGCCGAGGTGGCGGGACATGGCCTCGGTGACCAGGCCCGCCGGGTTGGTGAAGTTGATGACCCAGGCGTCGGGGGCGAGGCGGGCCACGCGCTGGGCGATGTCGACGGCGACAGGGACGGTTCGTAGACCATAGGCAATACCGCCGGCGCCGACCGTCTCCTGGCCGAGGACGCCCTGCGCGAGGGCCACCCGCTCGTCGTTGGCCCGTCCCTCCAGGCCGCCGACGCGGATCGCGGAGAAGATGAAGTCGGCGCCTCGCAGGGCCTCGTCGAGGTCCGTGGTGGCGGTGACGGTGGGGGCGTCGGGCACGGTGGCGGCCTGTTCGGCCAGTACACGGGCGACCGCATACAGTCGACTGTCGTCGAGGTCATGCAACACCACCTCGGTGACCCGGCCCTCGCCGCGGTCCGTCAGGAGTGCCCCGTACACGAGCGGCACCCGGAACCCGCCGCCGCCCAGAATCGTCAGCTTCACGCTTTCACCTTTCCTGCCACGACGACCTCGACGCCCGCTTCCTCCAGGGAGGAACGGGTCACCGGGTCGACCGGGGCGTTCGTCACCACCGCGTCCAGGTCCTCGGGACCGCACACCTTCGCCATCCCCGTCCCCGGGAACTTCTGCGCGTCGGCGAGCAGCACGACCTTGTCGGCGGCCTTGATCATGGCTCGTTTGACCGGCACCTCGACGACCGTCGTGTCCATCACCTGGCCGCCGGGCCGCACTCCGCTGGTGCCGAGGAAGAGCCAGTCGGCGTGCAGCTGGCGCAGGTTGTCCTCGGTGAGGAAGCCCACCAGGGAGCGGTACTCGCGCCGGACCATGCCGCCGAGCAGCACCAGTTCGATGCCCTCGTCGTCGGCCAGCTCCTCGTAGACCACGAGGTTGCTGGTGATCACGGTGAGCCGGCGGCCGTGCAGCTGGCGGGCCAGCCGGTAGGCGGTGGTGCCGATGTCGAGGAGGACCGACTGGCCGTCCGCGACCATGGCGGCGGCGCGCGCGGCTATCGCGTCCTTCTCGGCCACCCGCACCTCGGCGACCTCGGCGAAGGGCTGGTCGCCCTCGTCGGCCACGGCACCGCCGTGGACGCGCGTGAGCAGTCCGTCCTCCTCCAGTTTGAGCAGATCGCGCCTGATAGTGGCGGGGCTCACACCCAGCTGCTCGGAGAGATCGGTCACGGCCGCGGGGCCCCCTGAGCGCAGGGCCCGCAGGATGAGTTGATGTCGTCGTTCTGCCAGCACGTCGCGAACACTACTCGTCATCTTCAATCATTTCTATGCTCAGTTCTGCTTGGGTATTGACCAATCTCGTCGAGCAGCGCACGATTCCGGTCACCGAAATGAAGAGTTTTGACGACTCTCCAGACGACGTGCCGACGAGAGGATGCGCGCGTGGACGACCCCCGGCCCGATGTGCTGCTGACCGGGCTGCTCTTCTACGACCTCGTCCTCACGGGTCTGGGGCAGCCGCCGACGCCGGGCGAGGAGATCTGGACGGCCGGCATGGGCTGCGGCCCCGGCGGCATCGCGAACCTCGCGGTCGCCGCGTCCCGCTTCGGCCTGAAGACCTCCCTGGCCACGGTCTTCGGCGACGACTTCTACGGCGCGTACTGCCATGAGGTCCTCGCCGGCCAGGAGGGCGTCGACCTCTCCCTGTCCCGCACCGCGAACGGCTGGCACACTCCCGTCACCGTCTCGCTCGCGCACGGCGACGACCGGGCGCTGGTCACCCACGGCCAGGAACCGCCGTACTCGCAGGACGTGCTGATGGGCGACCCGCCCGAGGCGCGGACCGCGCTGGTGCACCTGGAGGCCGAGCCGCGCGGCTGGCTCGCCAAGGCCTCCGCGAACGGCACGCAGATCTTCGCCGATGTCGGCTGGGACCCCACCGAGCAGTGGTCCCGCGACCTGCTCGACCAGCTCGCCCTGTGCCACGCCTTCCTCCCGAACGAGGCCGAGGCGATGGCCTACACCCGTACCGACAGCGCGGTCGCGGCGCTCGGCATCCTCACCGAACTGGTGCCGGTCACGGTGATCACGCGGGGCGGGGACGGGGCGATCGCCGTCGACCAGACGACCGGCGAGTACGCGGAGGTCCCGGCCCTGGCCGTCGACGTCCTGGACGCGACGGGCGCCGGTGACGTGTTCGGCGCGAGCTTCGTCGCGGCCTCGCTCGGCGGCTGGCCGCTGGAGGAACGGCTGCGGTTCGCGGTGCTCGCGGCCGGGCTGTCCGTCCAGCACCACGGCGGCGCGCTGGCGGCACCCGGCTGGTACGGCGTCGACCGTTGGCTGCATACAGTCCGCGATCCGGAACTGCGGCGTGCATACGGCTTCCTCGTCGACAGGATCCCGGCGGACCCCGGCCCGCCTGTCGCCTACGCGCCCGTCACTCCCCCCGTACCGCAGTAGCCCCCCTCCCGCATCTCAAGTCCCTTGCAAGTCCCCCCACTTGAGTCCCTCGTATGCACGACCCGAACAGATCGAACAGATCCGAAAGGCGGTGGGAGCTGTGCGGCTCTCACGAAGAGGCCTGCTCCGTGCGGGCCTGGCCGGTACGGCCGCCACGGCGCTCGGCGGCCTGACGTCCGGCTGCGCCGTACCGACCGGTTCCACCGGCCGGAACATGGTCCTGTGGTACTGGGACGGCGGCCTCGGCGACACGGTCGTCAAGAACGCCAAGGCGCGTTACGACAGTACGGTCGACCTCCAGGCGATCAAGATCGGCGGCTACTACCGGTCCAAGCTGATCACCACGATGGCCGGCAAGGCCCACATCCCCGACATCGCCGGCCTCAAGGGCGAGGACATGGCGTCCTATCTGCCCAACGCCGACCAGTTCGTGGACCTCAGGACACTCGGCGCGGACAAGTACAAGAGCCAGTACCTGAAGTGGAAATGGGAGCAGGGCATCGCCGACGACGGCACGATGGTCGGCTTCCCCATCGACTGCGGTCCGGTGGCGCACTTCTACCAGTTCGCCGTGTTCCGCAAGGCCGGTCTGCCGTACGAACCGGCAGACGTGTCACGGGAGTTGAACACCTGGGAGAAGTTCTTCGCGGCGGGCGAGCAGCTGAAGAAGCGGATTCCCGGGACCTCGCTGGTCACCGACGTCAACAGCATCTTCGAGAACGTGGTGAACCAGGGCTCCAAGCGGTACGTCGACAAGGACCGTCACTTCATCGGCGACCAGGAACACGTGCGCAACGCCTGGGCGTTGGCGGTGGAGGCCAAGCAGCGCAAGATCGTCTCGGATCTGGTCAGCGGCACACCGGACGCGCTCTCGGCCGAACAGGACGGCAAGCTGCCCAGCCAGCTCAACGCCTCCTGGGCGACCAGCGACATCAAGACGGGCGTACCAAAGACCAAGGGGCGATGGCGAGTTGCCCAGATGCCGGTGCGGCCGGCCAACAACGGCGGTTCGTTCCTGTCGATCACGAAGGCGTGCCGGGAGCCCGAGCGGGCCTTCGAGATCATCACCTGGATCCTGAACGCGGCCAACCAGGCCCAGGGGTTCGTCGACGCGGGCCTGTTCCCCTCCACTCCCGCCTCGTACGACCTCAAGACGGTGCGGGTCGCGGACCCGTTCTTCGGCGGCCAGGACACGATGGACGTCTTCGGGCCGGCCGCGCAGAGGATCACGGTCGCCTACAACAGCCCGTTCGACAGCGCGCTCGGGCAGCCCCTCAAGGACGAGATCAAGAACGTCGGTGTCCTCGGCAAGGACCCCAAGAAGGCCTGGAGTGACGCCATGAGCAAGTGCCGGCGCATCGCGGACCACCTGGGGGTGAGCTACTGATGGCCACCGCACTGGACAAGCCCCCTGCCGCCGTGGACAGTTCGTCCGCCTCCTCGCGGCCCAAGAACGGCTTCCGCAAGTACTGGCATCTGTATGCCGCGATCTCCCCGTTCTATCTGCTGTTCCTCTGCTTCGGGTTGATCCCCGTCGGCTTCTCGTTCTACCTCTCCCTGCACCGCTGGGACGGCCTCGGCTCCATGGAGTGGGCGGGTCTGTCGCAGTACAAGTACCTGCTGAGCGACACCGACTTCTGGAACTCGATCGGCAACACCCTCATCATCTGGGCGCTGGCGACGTTCCCCATGATCTTCCTCGCGATGATCACGGCCGTGATGCTCAACTCGGCGGTCCGCTTCAAGAACGTGTACCGCTTCGCCTACTTCCTCCCGAACGTCACCTCGGTGGTGGCCATCGCGATCGTCTTCGGCTCGGTGTTCTCCACCAACTTCGGCCTGGTGAACGCCCTGTTGCAGGCGGTGGGCATCGACCAGATCGCCTGGCTGAACACCCCGTGGGGCATCAAGATCGCGATCGCGACGCTGATGACCTGGCAGTGGACCGGCTACAACGCGATCATCTTCCTCGCCGGTCTGCAGACCATCCCGAGCGAGGTGTACGAGGCGGCCCGGATGGACGGCGCTGGACCGGTCCAAACCTTCTTCCGGATCACGCTGCCGATGATGCGGCCGGTACTGCTGTTCGTGCTCGTCATCTCGACGGTCACCGGTCTGCAGAGCTTCTCCGAACCACAGGTACTGCTGCAGAACACCTCCAACGACTCGACGTTCGCGGGCGGTCCGGGCCACTCCGGCCAGACGATGGTCCTGTACTTCTTCCAACAGACCTTCGACAACAACGACTTCGGTTACGGCGCCGCCGTGGCCTGGGGCATCTTCCTCGTCGTCATCATCTTCTCCATCGTCAACTGGCGCCTGGTGCAGCGCCGGGGCGAAGACTAGGGAGTCGGTCACCATGGCATTCCTTCAAGGCACACGGCGACCGAAGGCCATCCGGGGCACCCGGAAGCGCGGCATCGCCCTCCATGTATCCCTGATCCTGGGCGTGTTGCTCTCGGCCTTCCCGTTCTACTGGGCCGTGATCATGTCGACGCACACCTCGTCGGAGATCTTCTCCTACCCGCCGAAGCTGCTGCCGGGCACGCACTTCCTGGAGAACGTGCGCAGCCTCTTCGACAACATCGACTTCTTCGGCTCGATGTTCAACTCGGTACTCGTGGCGGGGTCGGTGACCTTCCTGGTCCTGTTCTTCGACTCACTGGCCGCGTTCGTCTTCGCCAAGTTCCAATTCCCCGGCAAGAACGTGCTGTTCGCGCTGCTCATGGTCATCTTCATGGTGCCGGCGCAGCTCGCGGCCATCCCGCAGTTCGTCATCATGGCGAAGCTGGGCTGGATCGGCTCGATGACCGCGCTGATCGTGCCGGCGGCGGCCAACGCGTTCGGCATCTTCTGGATGCGCCAGTACATGAAGAGCGCGATCCACGACGAACTCCTCGACGCCTCCCGCATCGACGGCGCGAACTTCCTGCGCCAGTACTGGCACGTGGCCCTCCCGGTGGTCCGCCCGGGCCTCGCCTTCCTGGGCATCTTCACCTTCATGGGCCAGTGGAACGACTACGCCTGGCCCCTGATCGCCCTCACCAACCCGAACAACGTCACCCTCCAGGTGGCCCTGTCCCAGCTCAACGGCACCCACGGCACCACCGACTACGGAATGGTCATGACCGGCGCGCTCCTCGCCCTCGTCCCCCTGCTGATCGTGTTCGCGGTCGGCGCCAAGCAGATCATCGGCGACCTCGGCAAGGGAGCCATCCGCTGATGACCGACCCGCTCTTCGCGCTCCGCCCCTGGGAGTCACCCGAGGTGACCTCCTGGGGGCGGTTGCCCATGTCCGCCGTCGACCGCCGCGCCGGTGCCGTGTCCCTCGACGGCGACTGGCGCTTTCAGCTGCTGCCGGCGCCGGACGCGCCCTTGGCGGACGCCTGGTCGTCCGCATACGTGCCGGGCGTATGGACCATGCAGGATACGGACGACCTTCCGCAGTACACGAACGTCCGTATGCCGTATGCAGAATTCCCTCCACTGTCGCCCGCGGCCAATCCGACGGGCGTGTACGAGCGTGAGATCGACGTCCCGGCGGACTGGGCCGGGCGGCGGATCGTGCTCCAGATCGGGGCCGCCGAGAGCGTGCTGCTCGTGCACGTGAACGGGCGGCCCGTCGGCATCTCCAAGGACTCCCACCTCGCCGCCGAGTTCGACCTCTCAGGCGTCGTACGTCCCGGCGCGCGGGCCACCGTACGGCTGACCGTCGTCAAGTGGTCGGACTCCTCGCACATCGAGGACCAGGACCAGTGGTGGCACGGGGGCATCACGCGCTCCGTGTTGCTGTACGCGATCGATCCGCTGTATCTCGCGGACGTGACCGTGCGGGCGTCCTACGACGGCGAGCTGCGGGTCGACTGCCAGGTGCGGAACGCGGGCGGCGCGCTGCCCGCCGGGTGGTGGGTCAGCGGTGATCTCGACGGTCAACTCCTCACCCAGGACGAGGAGTTCGACCGGTTCAACGCCGAGGACGACCGGGTCTCCGACTTCCTCGGCGAGGCCCGCATGCGCGCCACGGTGCCCGAGGTCCGCACCTGGAACGCCGAGACACCCGAGCTCTACGGCCTCACCGTCCGCCTGCACCGCGCCGACGGAACGGTCGCCGACTCGTCGTACCGGCGCATCGGTTTCCGTGACGTGCAGATCGTCGGGCGGGACCTGCTCGTCAACGGCGAGCGCGTGTACATCCGCGGCGTCAACCGGCACGACTTCCATCCGCTGACCGGCCGCACGGTGTCGTACGACGACATGCGCGCGGATCTGGTGCTGCTGAAGCGGTTCGGTTTCAACGCGGTCCGCACCGCGCACTACCCGAACGACCCGGCGCTCTACGACCTCGCCGACGAGCTGGGTTTCTACGTCGTCGACGAGGCGGACATCGAGTCGCACGACCACGCGCACGAGATCGCGGACGACCCGCGCTATCTGAACGCGTTCGTGGACCGGGTGTCGAGGATGGTGCTGCGCGACAAGAACCACCCCTCCGTCATCATCTGGTCGCTCGGCAACGAGTCCGACTACGGCGCCAACCACGATGCGGCGGCCGGCTGGGTCCGGCGCCACGACCCCACTAGACCGGTCCAATACGAGGGCGCGGCCAAGCGCGGCTGGGCCGACCCGGACCTCGCCTCCGACATCGCGTGCCCGATGTACGCGCCGCTGGAGGACTGTGTCGCGCACGCCCTGTCCGGCGAGCAGACCAAGCCGTTGATCCAGTGCGAGTACTCGCACGCGATGGGCAACAGCAACGGAACCCTCGCGGCCCACTGGGCCGCCATCGAGTCAACCCCGGGTCTTCAGGGCGGCTTCATCTGGGAGTTCTGGGACCACGGGATCCTGCAACGTGTGAGCGACGGAAGACCCACCGGCCGCGCGGGTGCCGGACTGTATGACAACGGTGTCGCCGCGCCCGGTCAACGCTGGGCGTACGGCGGTGACTTCGGCGAGTCGATCCACGACGGCGCGTTCATCGCGGACGGCGTGGTGTTTCCCGACCGCACGCCCAAGCCGGTCATGTTCGAGCACCGGGAGATCGCGGCGCCGGTGCGCATCGAGAGCTTCCGGCACGAGGGCATCGTCCTCGGCAACCACCAGCACTTCCGGGGCCTCGAATGGCTGTCCGGGACTTGGGAGTTGGCGCTCGCGGACGGTCGTACGCTGACCGCTCCGGCCGAACTGCCCGCCCTGTGCCCGGGCGAGACGGTGGCCGTGCCGCTGCCGTTCGAGCTGCCGGAGGACGGCGGCGAGGCCTGGCTGACGCTGCGCGTGACGACGGCCGAGGACCAGCCGTGGGCGCCACGCGGCACGGACGTGTGCGCACCCCAGGTCCGGCTACGGGCGGCAACTCCCGTGCCGCCGACGGTGGTTGGCGGTGGCCGGGTCGAGGTCGACGGCGAAGGCCTGTTGATCCACCCGCTGTTGACTCTCGCCCCGACCCTGTCCCTGTGGCGGGCGCCCACCGACAACGACGAGTTGGGCGGTATGGCGGCGCGCTGGCGGACCTGGGGGCTCGACTCGCTGGTCCGAAAGGTTGTTTCAGTGCGGCGTGACGGCGAGCGGGTGACGACGGTCGCCGAGTACGCCGGGGCTGTCGGTGTGGTCCGGCACTGTCAGGTGTTCACGCCGGTGGAGGGCGGGGTGCTGGTCGAGGAATCGGCCGAGCTGCCCGAGGAGTTCGTCGACGTGGCCCGGGTGGGGACCGTGTTCGAGACGGTGCCGGGTCTTGATCTGCTGGAGTGGTTCGGCCGGGGTCCCTGGGAGTCGTACCCCGACCGCAGCACGGGCGCGCCCGTGGGCCACCACTCGGTTCCCGTCGACGAGTTGTTCACTCCGTATCTGCGACCGCAGGAGAGCGGCGGCCGACACGGGGTACGGCGGTTCACGCTGTCGGCGCCGGACGCCACCGGTCTCGCGGTCGACCTCGACGAGCCCCGCCAGGTCTCGGTGACCCGCCATCGCGCCGAGGACCTGACCGCCGTACGGCATCACGACGAACTGGTGCCGCGCGCGTCCTGTGTGGTGCAACTCGATGCGGTGCACCGAGGGTTGGGCACGGCCTCGTGCGGTCCCGACACGTCGGCGGAGTATCTCGTCGCACCGGGTGTCCATCGCTGGAGCTGGACCCTGCGCGTTCTCTGAAATCCGCGGCTTCCGAATCCGCGGCTTCCGAATCCCAGCCTTGAACTCCCCCGCTTTCGCGGGCACTTATCCACGGAGCACACATGTGTACTTCGCATGAGCACGAGCACGACCACGAGCAGGTCGCGACAGCCCAGGCCGGTGCCGGACGGCGCAGTTTCCTGCGGGCGACGGCGCTGCTCGGCGCCGCCGCCACGGCCGGCGTCACACTCCCGACCGCCGCCGAGGCGGCCCCCACCTCGGCTTCTGTGAAGGCGAGTTGGCGCCCCGACACCGACAGCCGGCGCTTCACCCTCGCGGTGATGCCGGACACCCAGTACCTCTTCGACGGGCCGAGCATCGACAAGGCGCCGATCGAGGCCTCGCTGCGCTATCTCCTGGAGCACGGCAAGGACGAGAACATCGTGTTCCTGTCCCACCTGGGCGACCTCACACAGAACGGCGCGAAGCCCGAATTCGCCGCGATCGGCGAGGCGTTCAGGCTGCTGGACCGGCGGGGCGTCGGGTACAGCGTGCTGGCCGGCAACCACGACGTGAACTCGTCGACCGACGACCAGCGCGGCTCGTCGCCGTACCTGGACACGTTCGGGCCGGGGCGCTTCAAGGGCGCGCGCACGTTCGGGGGCGCGTCCGCCGACGGCTACAACACGTACCACCTCTTCGAGGCGGCGGGCCGCGAGTGGATGGTGCTGGCGCTGGACTGGCGGCTGTCGGCGAAGGGGTACGCGTGGGCCAAGAGCGTTCTGGCTCAGCATCCGCACACTCCGGTGATCCTTACGACGCACGAGCTGGTCGTCGAGGACGACCAACTGTCGGACTACGGGCAGCAGTTGTGGGACCAGTTGATCGAGGACCACGACCAGATCTTCCTCACGCTCAACGGGCACTACTGGCCCGCCGGTCGGGCGACGCGCAAGAACGCGGCGGGCAATGACGTCCACCTGCACCTGACGAACTATCAGAACCGTTACTTCGGCGGCGCCGCGATGATCCGCCTGTACCGCTTCGACCTGGACCGGGGGGTCATCGACGTCGAGACGGTCTCCCCGTGGATCCTGGGCCGGGCGGCAAAGGGCCTGAACGAGTTGGAGCGCCAGGAGATCGAACTCAGCGGCGACGCCGACCGGTTCACCGTCGACATCGGCTTCGGGGACCGCTTCTCCGGCTTCGCTCCCGTGCCCGCGCGTGCGTCGCGGCCCGCCTCGAAGCTCCTCGTCCCCGGCACGGTGGCGTACTGGCGCTTCGACGGACACTCCGACGCCACGGCCGTCAGCGGCACGGTCCGCGACCAGTCCGGGCGCGGCAACGACCTCACCCTCGTCACGGTCGGCGGCTCCACCCTGAACTGGTCCTCGGACCACCACCCCGACCAACCGGGCCACGGCAGCCTGGAGTTCACGGGCTACAAGTCGCCGCTCAAGGGCGCGTATCTGCGCACGGTCGACGGGGCTCCGCTCAACTCGGTGACGTTCAAGCGGGGTTACACGATTGAGGTGTTCTACCGGCTGCCGGCCGACTGGGACCCCGACCACAACGCCTGGTCCGGGGTGGTCAGTCGGACCGGCACGGGCGGCGCCGCGGGCAAGACGGCGGACGACCCGGACGAGCCCCTCGCCACGCTCTCGCTCTCCAACGACCGTGAACCGCAGTGGGCGGTGCGGCCGTTGAACCAGGAGGGCATCGCCAGCAACTGGGGTCAGGAGACCCCGCTGGAGACCTGGTGGCACCTCGCCGTCGTCAACGACGGCAAGCACACCACGCTCTACGTCGAGGGCTGCCCGGTCGTGCGCAATCCGACGGCAACCGCCGTGGGCCTCACCTCGGTCGGCCTGCCCTGGCTGCTCGGCGGTTACGAGTACGCCGGGAAGATCGACCAGATCCTGCACGGCCGGCTCGGCGACGTCCGGATCGTCGAACGGGCGCTGCCCGTCACCTCCTTCATGAACCACTGACTCATGGATCACTGGCTTTGGTTCATGGATCACTGACTTCATGAACCACTGACAGCCCTCCAGCCTCCAGAGGACTTCCGAACCATCATGACCGAGCAGCAGCTGCCCACCTGGGCCGATCCTTCCGTCTCCCCCGCCGCCCTCGACGCGCAGGGTGTCTCCCGGCGCCAACTCCTGCGCCGTGCGGGCCTGTTCGGCGCCGCGTTCACCCTCGGTGCGGGACCGCTCGCCACGTCCGCGTCGGCGGCGGGCCGAGGCTATGGCGGCAACGACCCGCGCCTCGCCTATCTCGTCGGCGACCATCACGTGCACTCCGTGTACAGCCACGACGCCAAGTACACGTTCTCCCAGCAGGCGCAGGCCGCCGCGAAGTACGGCCTCGACTGGATGGTGTTCAACGAGCACTCCAACTTCGGACATGCCTCCTACGGTGCGAAGTTGGAGCACGCGGAGATCCTCAAGGCGCGTGCCGAGAACCCCCGCCAGCTGATCTTCCAGGGTCTGGAGTGGTACATCCCGGCGGCCGAGCACTGCACGGTGTTCGCGGCACCCGGCCGGCACGAGGTGGATCTGCTCACGCAGTTCGAACTCGCCTACGACGGCAAGCTGTTGGGCTACGACAAGGGCGGCGCCGCCGACGCGGACACCGCCCGCAACGAGGCCCACGCCGTGAAGGCCATCAAGTGGCTTGCCGCGCAGCGCCGTTCGGGCTACGTCGACGACGTCCTCGTCCTCGCCAACCACCCGCTGCGCCTGGGCATCGACTCCCCGCACGAGATGCGCGCCTGGCGGGACGCGGCCCCCGAGATCATGATCGGCATGGAGGGCGCACCCGGCGCCCAGGGCGCGGCTCTCCCCGGCTGGCGCGGTGCGACGTCGATCCGGGGCGAGTACGAGAACAAGCCGTCGGCGCAGTCCTGGTCGGGCTATCCGACGGACGCGTATGTGACGTACGGCGGGTTCGACTGGGCGACGGCGACCGTCGGCGGGCTGTGGGATTCGATGCTGGCCGAGGGCCGGCTGTTCTCGATCACCACCAACTCCGACAACCACCGTACGGTCTACGACACTTGGGCCAACGGCGCCTGGCCCGAGGGTCAGAACTTCGACAACACCGGCAAGCTGCCGGACCCGGTGCAGACCGACTCCCCGCAGCCCGGAAGCGACTTCTGGCCCGGCGAGTTCAGCCGCACCCATGTGGGCGTGACGCGCTACAACTACCGCGAGGTGATGGCGGGGATGCGCGCGGGCCGGGTCTGGGTGGACCACGGGCATCTACTGGACGGGCTCGACGTCCGCCTGAAGCGTGACTGCGACCACGGTCAGGGCGTCACGCTGGGCGGCCGGTTGCGGGTGCGCAAGGGCGACCGGCTCACGCTGAACGTCACCGTGACGACCGCCTCGCGGCCCAACGCCCAGGGAATTCTGCCCGAGTTGGCGCACGTGGACCTGATCCGGGGCGCGGTGCGCGGTGCGGTGTCCGACCGGGACGCGTGGCGGGCGCCGGACACGAAGGTCGTCCGTACGGCGGACGTGAGCGGCCGCAAGGGGACGTACACCCTGCGCATCCCGGTGACCGCCGGGGACGAGTCCTTCTACCTGCGGCTGCGCGGCAGCGATGGCAAGCGACACGGCGCGGGCTACGTCGGCGCCTCGGTCGACCCGCACGGCCCGATCCCTCACGAGCCCGGAAACGGTGACCCGTGGGCCGACACGTGGTTCTATTCCAACCCCATCTTCGTCGATCTGGCAGGTATCTGATGAAGCGTCAACTCGCTGTCCTCGCCGCCTTATTGGGCACTCTCACGCTCGGCGTGAGCACCTCGTCGGCCGCAGCCGCCACCACCTGGGTGGAGACCGGCACGGCGTACACCGACAGCCTCGGCGGCGGTGAGGGCGTCGCCAGTCAGGCGGACGGCTCGCTGCTGTACCGCGGGCTGGCGTCCATCCCGCTGGATCTGCGCATCCAGGGCTGGAACCACATCGGCGACCCGGACATCGCGAACGGCTACGTCTTCGACGCCTACCAGGGCGCGGACACGGGCACGTCCAAGATGTTCGCGGTCACCACGCCGTCGGGGACGCGCTACACGTACGTGCACACGCTGGACTCGGGCGAGAAGATCAACAACTCGTTCGACGCGATCTCGCCGGACACGCAGTGGATGGTGTCGGGCGAGTGGGGCGACCAGTCCAGACTTCAGGTCTTTCCCACTCCCCTGCTCAACACGTCCACTCCGGCGACGGGCGGGGCGCTTCCGCAGGCCGGGCAGATCACCCTGGACAAGACGGTGAACGACATCCAGGGCTGCGACTTCGTGACGGACACCCGGCTGGTGTGCGTCTCGGACGACGCGTCGGGGACCAAGTTCCCCGAGATCCGCCCACTCCTCCAGGTCGACCTGCCCCACAAGCTGGACGGCCAGCCGATCACCGGTACGGTCACCAGCTTGTTCGCACTGCCGGCGCGCAGCATCTGCACGGGCACGTTCGAGGCCGAGGGCGTCGACTACGACGTGAACAGCGGGACGTTGCGTGCGGAGGTCGTACAGCCGGGCGTGTGCGTGGTGTCGACCAGCGTCTACTCGTACAAACAGCAGTAGACAAACGCCGGTCGGCTGTCGGCTGTCGGCTGTCGGCTGTCGGCTGTCGGTCGTAGACAAGCGGCCGTAGACAAGCGGCCGTAGGTCGTAGACAGGCTGCAAGTAGACAGACGACAGCTGCAGCCGGTCCGGTCAGGCGTAGAACCGCGAGAGACTCTGTAGGACGGCGGCGGGCTTCGGTCCGCCGTCGATCTCTATCGTCCCGTCGACGGCGACCTGCACCCCGCCCGGCACGTCCTCGACCGAGGCGAGCTTGGCGACGAGCCGGATGCGCGAGCCGACCTTCACCGGCGCCGGGAAACGCACCTTGTTCAGGCCGTAGTTGACCTTCGTCGACACGCCCTCGACGTCCAGCAGCTCGGTGAAGAGCGGGATGAAGAGGGAGAGGGTCAGATAGCCGTGCGCGATCGGCGCGCCGAAGGGGCCCGCCGCGGCCTTCTCCGGGTCGACGTGGATCCACTGGTGGTCGCCGGTCGCGTCGGCGAAGGTGTTGATGCGTTCCTGGGTGACCTCGATCCACTCGCTGGCGCCGAGGTCGCTGCCCGCGAGCTTCTTGAGTTCGTCGAGGCCGTTGACGGTGATGCCCATATCGCTTTCCCTACTTAAGAGTTGGTGCCGAGACTTAAGAGTTGGTGCCGAAGCGCTTGCGCACCCGGGACTTGAGGAGCTTTCCGGAGGCGGTTCGCGGGAGTTCGTCGGCGACCACCATCGACTTGGGGATCTTGTACTTGGCGAGCCGGCCGGCCAGTGACGCGAGCACCTCGTCCGGGTCCAACGAGGCACCTTCGCGCGGCACGACGACCGCGCGCGGCACCTCGCCCCACTTGTCGTCCGCGATCCCGATGACCGCGCACTCGACGATGTCGGGGTGGGCGAGGAGCAGGTCCTCGATCTCGGCGGGGTAGATGTTCTCCCCACCGGAGATGATCATGTCCTTCATACGGTCGACGATGTACACGTACCCGTCCTCGTCGGTCCGTGCCGCGTCCCCGCTGCGGAACCAGCCGTCGGCGAAGACCGCGGCCGTCTCCTCGGGCAACCCCCAATAGCCGGGCATGACATGGGGCCCGCGCACCACGACCTCGCCGGTCTCGCCGACGTCGGCGGGGGTGAGGTCCGGCCGTACGACCCGTACGTCGCTGAAGAAGTGCGGTACGCCCGCCGAACCCGCCTTGCTGACGGCGTGTTCGGCGTCCAGGAACAGGGTCCCGGGCGCGGCCTCCGTCATGCCGTAGCCCTGGAGGAAAGTCAGTCCGCGTTCCTGGTAGGCGGCGATCAGCGGGGACGGGACCGGGGAGCCGCCGCAGGTCAGGATGCGCAGCGAGGTCAGGTCGGCGTCGGCCCAGCGCGGGTGCCTGGCCAACTGGTCGAACATCGTCGGCACCCCGAACATGAAGGTGATCCGGTGCCGTTCGATGAGGTCGAAGGTGGCCGCCGGGTCGAAGGACTCGACCAGGACGCAGGTACCGCCCTTGAGCAGCACCGGCAGGGTGAGCATGTTCAGGCCTGCCGTGTGGAACAACGGGGCGGAGACCAGGGCGCGTTCGTCGGCGATCAGGTCGGTGTCGACGAGGACGTTGATCGCGTTCCAGGCCAGGTTGCCGTGGGTGAGCATGGCGCCCTTGGGGCGGCCGGTCGTGCCCGAGGTGTACATGATGATGCAGGTGTCGTCGGCGGTGACGGGTTCGTCGATCGGCTCGGTGGCGGCCGCTTCGAGCAACTCCTCGTATTCCGGACCGACTTCGAGGTACGTCCGTACGTCGGTATTGCCCGGGAGCCCGGCGACGAGGCCGGCGTGCGTCGTGCCGTAGACGAGGATCTTGGCGCCGGAGTCGGCGAGTTGGTAGGCGATCTCGGGGGCGGTGAGGCGGGTGTTGAGGGGGACGAAGACCGCGCCGAGGGTACCGGCCGCGAACAGGGTCTCCAGGTAGGAGGGGTGGTTGGGGCCGAGGTAGGCGATGCGGTCGCCGCGGCGGACGCCGTGGGCACGCAGGGCGTGGGCGAGGCGGGTGGTTCGTGTATGCAATGTGCCGTAGTCCATCGACGAACCGCTGTCGACTGTCGACGAACCACCAGGTCCCGCCGACAATCCACCGCCGACCGTCGTCGAACTACTGTGACCCGCCGACGGCCCACCGCCGACCGTCGACGACTCACTGCCGACCGTCGACAATCCACCGTCGCCGTAGACCAAAGCCGTGCGGTGTGGGGTCTTGCGGGCCCGGCGTGCGGGCCAGGAGCCCAGTCCCTCGTTGCGCATGCGGCGTCCCTTACGTCAGGCCGAGCAGGCGGGCGGCGTTCTCCTTGAGGATCTTCGGCTTGACCTCGTCCTTGATCGGCAGCTTCTCGAAGTCGGCGAGCCAGCGGTCCGGGGTGAGGACGGGGTAGTCGGAGCCGAAGAGGACCTTGTCCTTGAGCAGGGTGTTGGCGTACTGCACCAGTTGCGGCGGGAAGTACTTCGGGGACCAGCCGGAGAGGTCGATGTGGACGCCCGGCTTGTGGGTGGCGACGGCGAGGGCCTCGTCCTGCCAGGGGAAGGACGGGTGCGCCAGGATGATCTTGAGGCGCGGGAAGTCGGCGGCGACGTCGTCCACGTGCAGGGGGTTGGAGTACTTCAGGCGGATCCCCCCTCCCCCCGGCACGCCCGCGCCGATGCCCGTCTGACCCGTGTGGAAGAGGGCGATCGTGCCCGTCTCCTCGATGACCTCGTAGAGGTCGTAGGCCACTGACCGGTCGTTGGGGAAGAAGCCCTGGATGTTGGGGTGGAACTTGAAGCCCTTGACGCCGTACTCCTCGACCAGCCGCCGGGCCTGCTTCACGCCCGCTCGGCCCCGGAACGGGTCGATGGACGCGAAGGGGATCAGGACGTCCGCGTTGGCGGCGGCGGCCTCGGCGACCTCCTCGTTCGGGACGGGCTCGGTGCCGGTCGCGGACTCGGCGTCGACCGTGAAGATCACCGCGGCCATCTTCCGCTCGCGGTAGTACGCGGCGGTCTCCTCCAGGGTCGGCTTCCGCTTGCCCTCGACCTTGAAGTAGGCGGAGGAGGCGTCGTGCAGGTCGTCGTCCAGGGAGGAGTGGCCCTTGGAGGACACCTCCGCGTGGGTGTGGACGTCGATCGCAACGAGTTCACTCAGGTCCATCACGCCTCCGGCAGCTTCGGTGCGGGGATGCCGACCGACTGGAGTTCGGCGCCGACCGAGGTGGGGAAGGCGTCGGCCAGGGTGTCGGGGGTCCAGCCGCCGTCGGCGTAGGCCGCGCTGATCTCCTGCGGGTGGGACCAGAGTGCCACCTTGTCGCCGCCGATGCCGATGGCCTGGCCGGTGATGGAGCGCGCGGCCTCGGAGGCGAGGAACGGAACGAGGGCGGCGCAGTCCTCCGGCGTACCGAAGCCCTCGCCCTTGCGGAGGAAGTCGGGCAGCGGATCGCCGTTCTTCATGGCCTCGATGTACGGGGCGAACGCGGGGATCGTCTCGGTCATCGCGGTCGCGGCGACCGGCACGATCGCGTTGACGGTGATGCCCGCGCGGCCGAGCTCCATCGACCAGGTGCGGGCGAAGGCGGCGATGCCGGCCTTGGCGGCCGAGTAGTTGGTCTGGCCGAAGTTGCCGCGCTGGCCGGCCGGCGAGCCGACCAGGATCAGGCTGCCGCCCTCGCCCTGTTCGCGCATCCGTACGGCGGCGGCGCGGGCGCAGGTGAAGGTGCCCTTGAGGTGGGTGGTGATCACCGCGTCGAAGTCCTCGTCGGTCATCTTCCACAGCACCTTGTCGCGCAGGATGCCCGCGTTGGTGACCAGGATGTCGATCCGCCCGTACTCCTCGACGGCACGGTTCACCAGCCGCTCGGCGGCCTCGGTCGTGCCGACCGGGACGACCTCCGCGACGGCGGTGCCGCCCGCCTCGGTGATCGACTTCACGGCCTGGTCGGCCACGGCCTCGTCGATGTCGTTGACGACCACGGACGCGCCGTGGGCGGCCAGGGCGTGCGCGTAGGCGAGGCCGAGGCCCCGGCCGCTGCCGGTGACTACGGCGACCTTGCCGGTCAGATCGATGCTGGGCACGAGCGGTCCCTTCACAAGACGAGGCTGCGGTACGACACACCGGGACCGTGACTGCGAAGTCCCCGAGGTCCCCGACGTCGGCGAGGACTGCGAAGACTGCGAGCGGCACCGGTGCGGCTTCGAGATCGAAGCTAAGAGCAATAATTGTTGACGTCAATAGTTGTTGCCGATGGACCAGGTGCGTCACACTGGCTCCGAACCACCGCACGCCCCGCCCGGGGCCTCGACCCAGGGAGCCCGCCATCGCCCGTCAGCCGCACGCCGCGAACCCCCCGATCGACGCGCACGAGCCGTGGATGCGCGGGCTGCACGCGGACACGGGCTACCTCATGTACCGGCTGGGGCTGCGTTCCGGCCAGCTCTTCAACACGTTCCTCCAGGAGTCGGGCCTGCGCCTGCGCCACTACGCGCTGCTCCGCTTCCTGGCCACGTCCGAGGGCGCCCTCCAGCGCGAACTGAGCACCCGGCTCGGCTACGACCCGAGCGCGATCGTCGGCCTGGTCGACGACCTGGAGAAGTTGGGATTCGCCGAGCGCCGCCCTTCCCCCGACGACCGGCGCAGCCGCATCGTGGTCCTGACGGCGAACGGCCGCGGCTTCCTGCGCGACACCGACGAAGCGGGCCTGCGTGTCACGAACGAACTCCTGGGCCCGCTCGACGCGACCGAGCGGGAGACCCTGCACACGCTGCTGCAACGGATCGCCGAGGACGGACTGACCTGACCCGACACCGGACGGAGGCCCGGCCATGACCACCACCCGGTCCACGACGAGCACCGGATCCGCGACGATCACCGAGTCCGCGGCCACGGCACGGTCGACCACGCCCACCGGACCGGCGCCCACCACGCGATCCTCGCTGATCCCCCGGTCGACGGCGCCCGTCACCCGGTCCGCGCCCGACCGGCTGCTCTCCGTGCTCGCCGCCTTCGACCACGCGCACACGGCCCTGTCCCTCTCCGACATCAGCCGCCGCGCCGGCCTCACCCTGACCACCGCCCACCGCCTCGCGGGCGCCCTCACCGAGTGGGGCGCGCTGGAACGGGACGCGTCGGGGACGTACCACGTGGGTCTACGGCTGTGGGAGATCGCGGCGCTCGCACCGCGCGGCCTCGCCCTGCGCCAACTCGCCCTCCCGTACCTGGAGGACCTGTACGAATCGACGCACGAGAACGTGCAGTTGGCGGTACGGGACGGCACGGAGGTCGTCTACACCGAGTGGATCTCGGGCCGTTCGGCGGTCGGCGTGCACATCCGGGTGGGCGCCCGCTGGCCGCTCCACGCCACCGGAGTGGGCCTCGCCCTGCTGGCCCACGACGACCCCGACCTCCAAGAGGCCTACTGCACCGGTCCGTTGGCGTCCTTCACGCCGTACACGATCACCGATCCGCTACGGCTGCGCCGCGTGCTGGCCGAAGTCCGGCGCACCGGCGTCGCGGTGAGTACCCGTCAGATCACGGACGACGCGCTGTCGGTGGCGGCCCCGGTACGTGGGCCGGGCGGTGCGGTGGTCGCCGCGGTGTCGGTGGTCGTGCCTCAAGTGGACGCGCAGGTACCGGCGTTGATCCCGGCGGTGCGGCTCGCCGCGCGGGGGATATCCCGGGCGTTGGGGTGGCGGCCGGAGGCGTGACGGGGACGCCCAACCGGTTCGGGGTGCGTGAATTCGGGGTGCGTGAACAGGCCTCCCTCGAGGAGGAGTTGGCGAGCCGGTGACCCTACTACTTGTTCTCGCCGGGCTTTCCGACGTGGTCGCCGTAGTCGGCGGTGTCGTCCCCGGGTTTGACCGAGGCGGTGGAGGTTGATGTGGAGGGGGGCGGCATGTGGTCGCCGCCGTCTCCGGACTTGCCGGTCGCGCCGGAGGCGTTGAGCTGGAAGACGAAGAGGAGGACGGCCACGGAGAGGGTGGCGGTGAGCCAGAGGGTGATGCGTCGCATGGGGGTGCTCCTGTTGTCGGGTGGGGGTGCTGCTGTTCTCGGGTAGGGGTGCTGCTGTTCTCGGGTAGGGGTGCTGCTGTTCTCGGGCGGGAGTGCTGCTACCAGGCGAACTCTTCGGTGTGGACGCTGTCGCGGTGCGCGCCGGCGCCGCGTGCGGCCTTGCGGACGGCGGTGATCCAGCTGGGCGGGCCGCAGACGTAGATGTCCCGGTCGGCGATGTCGGGGACCAGGTTCTTGAGGACCTGGGCGTCGTCGTCGAGGTGGGCGGAACCTGGCGCCTGCCGGCGGGTCTTGTCGGAGTGGGCGGGGTCGGCGACCTGCCAGGAGGTGTCGGCGGGGTGCGCGGGGCCTGCTGCCTGCCACGACGTGTCGGCGCGGCGCGGGCCGGGGAGGAGGATCAGTTCGACGCCTCGGTCGGCGGCGATGGCGCGGAGTTCGTCGGCGAACACGGCGTGCTCGTCCTCGCCGTAGCGATAGATGAGGGTGGCTTCGCCCGGGGCGTAGGGGGCGTCTTCGAGCAGGGCGCGCATGGGGGTGATGCCGATTCCGGCGGCCATGAAGAGCATGCCGGGGCGGGTGCGGTGGCGGGCGGTGAGGGTGCCGTAGGGGCCCTCGATCAGGGCGCGGGTGCCGGGGGTGAGGCGGGCGGCGCGTTCGCTGCCGTCGCCCGCGGACTTGATGGTGATGCGCAGCCGGTCGGGGGTGGGGGCGGCGGAGAGCGTGTACGGGTTGCCGCGGGACCAGCCGGGGCCGTCGAGGAAGCGCCAGACGAAGAACTGGCCGGAGGCCGTCCGCATCCGGTCCAGGCGATGGCCCTTGAACGTGATCGAGACCGTGCCGGGCGCCTCGGTGGCCACGGACTCGACCCGCAGGCGGTGGTAGAGGGAGCGCCAGGCGGGCAGGGCGACGCGGTAGAGGAGGGTGGCGGCGAACGCGAAGCCGTACAGGCACCACCAGTAGACGCGGGTCCAGGTCTCGTGGAAGTCGGCGCCGTCGGTGAAGGTGTGCGGGAAGGTGGCCGCGATGCCGGCGTAGGAGTAGAGGTGCAGCAGGTGCCAGGACTCGTAGCGCAGTCGGCGGCGGGCCGCGCGGATCGAAGTGACCACGACCATGATCAGCAGGAGCGTCCCCACGGTGGCGAACAGCATCCAGGAGTCGGTGATGAACAGGCGCAGGAGTGCGTCCGGTATCGCCGTGGGTTCGCGGTTGGACCGTTCCACTGCGAACAGGGTGACGTGGGCGATCATCAGCCAGAACGAGGCGAAGCCGATCAGGCGGTGGCGGCGGGTGAGCAGGTCGTGACCCCAGGAGCGTTCGACCCACGGGATCCGGGCGAGCAGGACGACCTGGAGGATCATCAGGTCGGAGGCCAGCAGTCCGGCGAGCAGGCCGAGGGAGCCGGTCGCCCGATCGGAGGCGGTCAGGCTGAGTGGACCGCCCTGGTTCATCACCCACAGGGCCACGACCGCGACGACGGAGAGGATCGCGAGCGCGCCGAGCGGGTCGGCGAGCGTGAACCGCCCGCTGCGGGGCGGGGCGGGCGGCGGCCTGCGGTGCCCTCGGGCAAGCTCGGTGGACAGGGTCATCGGCGGGCTTCCTTCGTCGCGGGGTCCAGGTGTCCCGTATGCGTGCGGGGCCGACCCTGTAGGCAGGACGTCCCACGCCGGTACGGCGTCCCGTTGGCAGGGCGGCCCGTTGGCGGGGCGTGCTCCCACCCTTGCGGCGCTCTTTGTGGCCGCTCTAAGAAACTCGGCGGTCGGGAGGGGCAGGTGCGCCGCTGACCTGTGTCGATACCGGCTCGGTGGGAGGACCGGTCCGCGTGGTTCTTAGACTTCCTTGTCGTTCACCGCTGATCCTTGAGGTAGCTGATCCTTCAGGTGGGCGACGGTGCCCGCTCCGCGGGTGCCGGTGAGGAAGTCGAGGTGCTGCATGGCGGCGGTGGGCCGTAAGCCGGAGGTGCTGGTGGTCGACGACGACCCCGGCGTGCGCGCGGCCCTGGACCTGGGGCTCGGTCTTGAGGGCTTCGCGGTCCGGCTGGCGGAGGACGGCGAGGCGGCGCTCGACGAGGTCGTCGGCCGGCCGCCGTCGGTGATCGTCCTTGACGTGACGATGCCGGGCCTGTCCGGGGTCGAGGTGGTGCGCGCGTTGCGTGCCCAGGGCCGGACGCTGCCGGTGTGCATGCTGTCGGCCCGCGACGAGGTCGACGACCGGGTCGCGGGGCTCGCGGCGGGCGCGGACGACTACGTCGTAAAACCGTTCTCCATCGGGGAGTTGTCGGCACGGCTGCACGCGATGGTGCGGCTGCACGAGTCGACGACCGAGCGTTCCCTGGTCGTCGGCGATGTCGCGATCGAGCCCGCGCGCCGCGTGGCCTCCCGGGCCGGACGCGAACTCCGGCTGACCACCCGCGAGTTCGACCTGCTGCTCGCCCTCGCCCACCGGCCCGGCCAAGTCCTCTCCCGGGCCCAGCTGTTGGAGCAGGTCTGGGGCTACACGTGGGATGTGGACACCAACGTGGTGGACGTGTTCATCGGCTACCTCCGCAAGAAACTGGAGGCCGACGGCGGCCCCCGGGTGCTCCGCACCGTCCGCGGCATCGGCTTCGTCCTGCGCACCGGCCCGTGAGGGGGCTACCGCGGGGCCTGTACTCCGATCACAGCCACGGTCGCCCCTTGGACCGGTCCACGACGTGGCTGCAGCACGGCCCGCACCCCCGGAACACGGCCACGAGCGGTCCTACCCACCCGCCCACGACGGGGCTGCCTCGCAACCCACACCCCTGGGCCACCACCTCGGGCGGTCCTGCCCACCCGCCTATGGCTTGGCAGCCGCGAGGCCTGCACTCCGATCACAGCCACGGTCGCCCCTTGGACCGGTCCACGACGTGGCTGCCGCACGGCCCGCACCCCCGGAACACGGGCACGGGCGGTGCCGCCTACCCGCCCATGACATGGCAGCCGCGCTGCCTACGCCCCCGGATCACCTCCGCCGTCATCCCGTGGACCGGTCCATGACCTGGCTGCCGCGCAGTCTGCGCTCCCGGATCACCGCCGCGGTCGTCCTGTTGGTGACCGTCGTGGTCGCGCTCGCCGGGCTGGTCATCGTCGCTCGGATCGACCACCGCGACCGTACCGACGTCGACCGCCAACTCGCCGCCCGGGTCGAGAAGGGCGACCAGGACGCCGACAAGCTGCGCGACCAGGGGGACCATCCGAGCGGTGACGGCGACGACAGTGACGATTACGGCGGTCTGCTCGCCGGCAGTCAGAGTCTGGTGCGGCTGGTCTCCGGCGGGAAGGTGATCGCCCAGCACGGTGAGACGCCGACCGCCCCGCTCCCGGTGCCCACTCGCGACGGCTACCGCACGATCGACACCGACGGGCAGACCTGGCGCTCACTCACCCGTTCCCTGAGCACCACCGGGGAGCGGCTCGAAGTCCTCCAGGACATCGACCCGATCGAACGGCGGCTGGCGGACAACACCGCGATCGTCGCCGCCGTCACCCTCCTCGCCGCACTCGCCACGGCCGGCGGCGTCTGGCTGCTCACCCGAATCATCCTCCAGCCGCTGGAACGGTTGCGGACCGGCGCCCTCGCGATCAGCGCGGACACGGCCGGACCCCAACTCCCCGCCGTCACACGCCCGCAGGAGGTCGCCGACCTCTCCCACGCGCTGAACAGCATGCTGGACCAGTTGCGCGTCAGCATGGACTCCACGCGCCGTTTCACCGCCGACGCGGGCCACGAACTGCGCACCCCGCTCACCAGCCTCGGGGTCACCCTGGAGACCCTCCAGCGCAACCCCGACCTCCCCGCACCCCAACGGGCCCGGGCCCTGGAGGCGATGAGCGCGGAGCACCGCCGTATCACCGCGCTCCTCACCGGCCTGCAGACCCTGGCCCGCGGCGACGCCCACGCCCTGCCCGAACGCACCCCGGTCGTCCTGAGCGAACTCCTCGACGAGGCCGTCGCCCACGCGGCCCACCGCCACCCCACGACCACCTACCGACTGACGGCCAACTCCCCCGCGACCGTGGACGGTTGGCCCGTCGGCCTGCGTCTGGCCGTCGACAACCTCCTCGACAACGCGGCCCTGCACGGCCGTCCGGAAGGCACCGTGGACGTCCGACTCACCCAGGACTCCGACACGGTCCGGATCACGGTCGGCGACGACGGCCCCGGCATCCCCGCCGACCAACAGCAGTCCATGAAGGCCCGGTTCACCCGCGGCACCCGCACCCGCTCCCCCGGCTCCGGCCTGGGCCTCGCCCTCGTCGACCAGCAGGCCCACCTCCACCACGGCAACCTCCACCTCGGCACCGCCCCCACCGGAGGCCTGGAAGCCACCCTCAGCCTCCCCTCGACACCCGAGGACGAGCCCCGCGAACGAACCACTCCCGACTGATCACCACAGCAGATCCAGAAGCAGACTCAGAAACCGTCCTACGACGGGACGCCCGGCCGGCACCGCCGCCCGTTTTGGACCGTTCCAGCCCGGTCCCGCCCGGGCCCGCTCGTCTCACCCCGGCAGCCCCGCCAGCATCCGCCGGTCCCGAGGCGCCGCCTTCCGGTCCAATCGCGCGTCCAGCAGCCGTCGTGCCGCGTCGCACCGCCCCGCCGACACCAGCGCGTACAGCAACGTCTCCTCGACGACCTCGCGTTGGGCCGCACTGCCGCCCACCTTGCGCAGGTCCGGCAGCAACGCGTCGAGGCCGACGGCGGCTTCGTGGAAGCGGTGTTCGACGAGGGCGGCGAAGGCGTCGCAGAGCGGGGCGACGACCTCGCGCTGCACCGGATCGGCGCCCGCCGCGTGGTCGCGCAGCCGGCGCAGGGCAGGGAGGTCACCTGCGGCGGTGAGGGCAACTGCCGCGTGCAGCGCGGTGAACGCGGTCGCGGGCCGCTCCAGCACCTCGCAGGCCACCGAGTCCAGAACGTCCGAAGTCGGCAACTCCCCCTGCCAGTTGCCGCTGAGCCGGGCCCGCCACAGCAGTGACCCGGAGTCGACCAGCGCGCGCACTCCGGTCACCCGCCCGGGCGCCAACTGGGCGAACCAGCGCCTGCGTACGGCGGCCGGGTCGTCCAACGCGAGTTCGTGCAGGGCGATGTGCCAGGAGAAGTGGGCCCGGTGCACGGCACCCCGCCCCTGCCCGGAGACCCAGCGGTCCAGCCAGTCCCGGCCCGCCTCGTGGGCGCCGGACTCGTAGTGGACGTGGGCCAACGCGTGCACGGCGTGACCCGATGCTGGCTCAACTCCCAGGGCGCGGTGGGCCAGTTCACCCGCCTCGTGGAGTCGGCCCTGCTCCTGGCGGAGGAACGCGAGCAGCGAGGTGTGGAACCAGTGCCCGTCGTAGGCGGGGGACGTGCGCTCGACCAGCCGTAGCGCGTAGTCGTCGTCGAGGTCGGTGACGCCGGAGAAGGCGATGGTGGGGACGGCGGCGGCGAGGGCGAGCGCGTCGGCGGGGTGGGTGTCGAGGTGGCGCAGCAACGCCCGGTCCCCGTCGGCGGATTGGACCCGGCAGGTGATCACGTCCACGAAGGACCGCTCGCGTTCGTCGGCCCGTTCGCGCGCGCAGCGCTGGGCGTCCGCAAGCGCCCGGGGTACGTCGACTGCAGCTCCGCACTCATGGCCGAGGAGCGCCAACGCCGCGTGTCCCAGGGCGAATCCGGGGTCCAGGGCGACCGCGCGGGCGAAGGCGTCCTCGGCTCCGGCGCGGACCTTGAGGACCCGGTCGAGTCCGTTGCGGTACGCGGTGGCGGCCTCGGCATGGGTCGACAGCGGGAGTCCGAGTCCGTCGACGGGCCTGCGCCGGGCGGCGCGGCGAGCCGGTGGCGCCAGCAACTGCTGGGCCAGCGTGGCCGCCTGGACGCGGATCTCGGGGATCGCGGTGGTCTCCCAGAGTTCGCCGCGCCTCGGGGCGCCGAGCGTGAACAGCGCTCGTACGCAACGGCCTTGGGCGTCGAGGAGGCGTCCGTCGCGGGTGGCGGCTCCCATGCCGAGCGGTCCGGTCACCGCCATTCCCGTCGCGAACAGCCCATGCCACAACGGGTCTTCGAGCCGCTGCCCGGGTCCCGTGCAGTCGATCACCCAACCCGCACGCACCGTACGGCCGTTGGAGAGCGTGACAACCAACTGCCCACCGGACTCCACCACATCGGCGATCGTGCCCGCGTGCACCTGGAGACGTCGCGCGGTGCGGGCCCGGGTCACCGACTCGGCGGTGGTGGGCGCCATACGGTGACGGTGGGTGTTCCAGACGGCGCCCTCACCCGTGAGGAACTCCCCGCGTTCTTCGGGGGTGAGGCTGCGCCAGAGTCTCGCCGTGTGCGGGCGCAGGCTGTCCAGTGCGGGGCGCCAGTCGCCGTGGGTGCGGACCGAACGGCTGACGTGCCGGTAGACGGTTCGGCGCAGTGCGCTCAGCGTCAGGTCGCGGGGCCAGCTCGGCGCCTCCATCGCGTCGGCCGGGCCCAACGCGTGGGGCTGCGGCAGGAGTCCGCTGCGGGAGACGGCATGGACCGTGCGTTCGGGGCGGTCGAGGGTGAGGGCGAGGTCCACGGCGGTGAGGCCCGTGCCGACGAGGAGGACGCCGGCGGTGTCCTCGCGTATGGCGTCCAACGCACCGGGACTCCAGGGGGAGTTGACGAAGCGGGGGGAGGTGCGCAGGGCCGGCGGGGCCCAGGCGGCCGTAGGAGCGGCCGGCCCCGTGGCCAGGACAGCGCTGTCGGCGGTGAGGAGTCCCCCGTCGGCGAGGTGGAGTTCCACCGGGCCCGCCGAACCTGCCAGACCCGCCGGACCTCCCGGACCCGCCTGGCCTTCGGAGGTGCCGGTGCAGCGCTCCGCGCGGGTGCGCAACCGCCGTACGGAGACCGTGCCGTGGGAGCGGACGACGGCCTGGGCGAGGGTGTCGGCGAGGTAGGCGCCGTAGCGGTGGCGGGTGGCGAAGTCGGCGCCGCTGACGGTGGGTTCGCCGTGGCGGCAGAGCCAGCGGGTGAAGTGGCCGGGGTCGTCCGGGTAGCAACTCATGCCGCCTGCCGGGACGTTGAGCCGGTGGCGTGGATCAGGGGTGGCGTAGGCGGTGCCGCGGCCGGCTTCCGGGGCCGGGTCGACCAGCACCAGGTCGAGGGGGGTCCGGCGGCGGGTGGCGGTCTCGCAGAGTTGGACGGCGGTCAGGGTGCCTGCCGCGCCCGCTCCGACGATCGCCACGGTGGGCCGCTTGCGGACTTCGGTCACGAATACCTCCGGCGTGGTCTGCGCGGAGCCGCCGAAACGGAACTCCGCCCTCAGGTCCTTCCTCACTATTCCGACCGGGTAGGTGGGGAAGCCATGGCGGGACGGGGATCTCACCGGATACTCAGGGCACCGGTCGGCGCCTTCATACTCTGTTCACACTCGGGAAGCGTCCGGCAACCGTGGTTTCAGGCCTTCTTTCAGGCTCTCTTCACAGGAATCTCAGGTGGAGCCCCTGGGATTCAAAGACTCACCCCATGGAAGTGGCGCAGGATGCAACGGCACTGGTGATCTCGTCGCGCACGGCCAGGGGGTGTGCGCGACATGCGGAGGAAGGCGTGCTGTGGGCGTGTCGCACATATCCAACCGGTCCGAGAAGCAGTCGGAGAGGTGGTCCCGTCGTGGGGTCCTCACCGTGCTCGGGGTGGTGCCGGCCGCCGTCCTGACCGGTTGCAGCGGCTCGGCGGGCGCCGCGGAGAGCTCCTCGTCCGGTGGTTCGTCGGCGACCGCGTCGGTGAAGGCCGCGAAGGTGCCGGCCGTCACGGTCTCGCCCGCCGACGGCACCAAGAAGGCCGACTTCACCACCCCGGTCGAGGTCAGTGTGACCGACGGCACGCTCGTCACAGTGAAGGTGACCGGCAACGACGGCTCCACGCTGGCCGGGACCTTCAACGACGCCAAGACGAAATGGACGTCGACGAAGAACCCGTACTCGGGCACGAAGTACACGGTCGCGGCGCAGGCGCAGGGCGCCACGGCGAAGACGGCGACCTTCACCACCAAGTCGCCCGGCGAGACCTTCGTCGGCTACTTCACCCCCGAGGCGAACTCCACCTCCGGCGTCGGCATGCCCGTGTCGATCAACTTCACGCACGCGGTAAAGGACCGGTCCAAGGTCCAGAAGGCGATCACGGTCACCGCCGAGCCCGCCGTCGAGGTCGTCGGCCACTGGTTCAGCGACACCCGGCTCGACTTCCGCCCCGAGACGTACTGGGCGGCCGGCACAAAGATCACGCTGAGTCTCCGCCTGAAGGACATCGAGGGGCAGGACGGTATCTACGGCATCCAGTCCAAGGACGTCACCTTCGACATCGGGCGCGAGCAGATCAGCACGGTCGACCTGTCCAGCAAGGAGATGATCGTCAAGCGGGACGGCAAGACCCTCGCGACCTATCCGGTCAGCGGCGGCAACGCCCAGCACACCACCTGGGCCGGGATCATGGTGATCAGCGAGCGGTTCAAGCAGACCCGCATGGAGTCCTCGACGGTCGGGCTCGGCGACGAGTACGACATATCCGACGTCCCGCACGCCCAGCGCCTGACCACCTCCGGCACCTTCGTGCACGGCAACTACTGGGCGTCGACCTCGGTGTTCGGCAGCCAGAACACCAGCCACGGCTGCGTCGGCCTGCACGACGCGAAGGGCGCGAACGACAGCTCGGTGGCGGGTTACAAGTTCTACGACAGCTCGATGCTCGGCGACGTGGTCATCGTGAAGAACTCCGGCGACAAGACCGTGGCGGCGGACAACGGCCTCAACGGCTGGAACCTGTCCTGGGCGGAATGGAAGGCAGGCAGCGCGGTCTAGCCCTGGCAGCGCCCTCAGCCCCAAGGCGCGGTCTAGCCCCGGCAGCACCTTCAGCCCCGAGTCGCGCTCCGGTCCCCTCAGCGCCCTCCAGCCCCGAGTCGCGCTCCGGTCCCGGCGGCGCTCTCCGGACCGATGGACCGGTCCAGACCGGTCCCGGGCAGACCTCGGCTCCGGCCGGAGACCCCCCTCGGAAACCTCCCCATTCACCGCATTCATCACCTGAACTCCCGTACGGCGAAAGGACTTTCCCGACTTCACCTCTTGACGCCCGGAGTGGCTGAGAGCACATTGACCGCGCACCCACTGCGTGAGAGCGCTCTCAGGCAGGCACGGCACCCGCATCCCCACTCCGTATCCGAGGGGCACCCATGAGTGAAACCTCCGGCACGCAGCGCAGACCCCGTCCCTTACGGCGCGTCCTGATCGCCGTCCTCAGCACCCTCGGCCTGGCGGCCGCCACCGCCACGGCCTTCACCCTGCCCGCGAACGCGTCCGCGCCCACACCGCCGGCGGGCTGGACGCAGGTCTTCCTGGACGACTTCAACGGCTCCGCGGGCACCGGTGTCTCCACCACCAACTGGCAGTACGACACCGGGACTTCCTACCCGGGCGGCGCCGCCAACTGGGGCACCGGCGAGGTCGAGACAATGACCTCCTCCACCAACAACGTGGCGCTCGACGGCAACGGCAATCTGCTGATCACCCCGCGCCGCGACTCCTCCGGCAACTGGACCTCGGGCCGTATCGAGACCAACCGCACCGACTTCCAGCCGTCGGCCGGCGGGAAGCTGCGGGTCGAGGCCCGTATCCAACTCCCCAACGTCACCGGCTCGTCCGCGCTCGGCTACTGGCCCGCGTTCTGGATGCTGGGCGCGCCGTACCGGGGCAACTACCAGAACTGGCCCAGCGTGGGCGAGTTGGACGTGATGGAGAACGTCCAGGGTCTCAACACCGACTGGGCGACCGTTCATTGCGGCACCAACCCGGGCGGCCCCTGCAACGAGACGACCGGCATCGGCGGCAACACCGCCTGTACCGGGACGACTTGCCAGGCCGGCTTCCACACCTACGCCATGGAGTGGGACCGTTCCACCAGCCCCGAGCAGATCCGCTTCTACCTCGACGGCGTCAACTTCCATACAGTGAACGCCAGTCAGGTCGACGCGACAACCTGGGCCAACGCCACCAACCACGGTTTCTTCATCATCCTGAACGTGGCGATGGGCGGCGGATTCCCGGACGCGTTCGGCGGCGGCCCCACCAGCGCCACCGACCCCAACCACCCGATGACGGTGGACTACGTCCAGGTGCTCTCGTCCACGGGCAGTGGGAGCGGTACCACGACCCCACCGACCGGCAACCGGGACGCCTACAGCGCCATCCAGGCCGAGTCCTACGACAGCCAGTCCGGCACCATCGCCGAGACCACCACGGACACGGGCGGCGGCCAGGACATCGGCTCGATCGCCAACGGCGACTGGGCGCTCTACAAGGGCGTCAACTTCGGCTCCACGGCGGCCACCCAGTTCTACGCCCGGGTCGCGAGCGGTGCGGCGAGCGGGGTCAGCGGCCTGGTCCAGGTGCGCCTCGACAGCCCGACCGCGACCCCGATCGGCAGCTTCTCGCTGGCCAACACCGGGGGCTGGCAGTCATGGAGAACGGTGCCGGCGAACATCAGCTCGATTACCGGCACCCATGACGTCTATCTCACCTTCAGCAGCGGCCAGTCGGCGGACTTCGTGAACGTGAACTGGTTCGACTTCGGTCACTGAGCCCAACTCACCACGGGGCAAAGGGGCTTCACGCGTGCGTGCGTGGGGCCCCTTCTCCTTTCCGTCCGGCAGGACGGTGAAAGTGAGGCACCTCGGGGAGGCGAACGTCTGCGCTCCGGCGGGGCAAGATCACGACCGACTTCCTCTCTACTGCTAGTCCCTGCCTTCCATCGCAGGTCAGCGGCACGCACCCTCAAGAGCGGCGTCCGCCGTGCGATGGACCGTAGTAGACCGGTCAGCTAGCTTCAGTTGTGCGACGCGGATCGGGCGTCGAACCCCTTTTCCCTTCACACCCGGAGCAAAGCCATGAACAACCACAGTCGCCCGGACGGCATTCACCCCTTCCCGGCCGGTATGGAGTCGCGCGAGATCGAGACCAACGGCGCCACCATCCACGTACGCGTCGGCGGACAGGGGCCGGCGGTCGTCCTGCTGCACGGCTTCGGCACCACGGGCGACATGTGGGGCCACCTGACCACCGCACTGATCGAGGACCACACCGTCGTCGCCCCCGACCTGCGCGGGCTGGGCCTCTCCTCGAAGCCCGACGGCGGCTACGACAAGAAGAACCAGGCGGCCGACATCTGGGGCGTCCTGGACGCCCTGGGCGTGGACTCGATCGAACTGGTGACGCACGACATCGGCATCATGGTCGGCTACGCGGTCGCCGCCACCCACCCCGAGCGCGTGAGCCGATGGGTGGCGATCGACGCGCCGCTGCCCGGCATCGGACCCTGGGAGCAGATCACACAGGATCCGACCATGTGGCACTTCGGCTTCGGCGGCCACGACATGGAGCGCCTGGTCGCCGGGCGGGAGCGCATCTATCTCGACCGCTTCTGGAACGAGCTCTCCGTGGTCCCGGAGCGGTTCGACGAGGCCAAGCGCCAGCACTACGCGGCGCTCTACGCACAGCCCGGCGCGATGCGGGCGAGCTTCGCCCAGTTCCTGGCGTTCGGTCAGGACGCGGCCGACAACAGGAAGTTCCTCGCGGAGGGCAAGCTCCGGATGCCGGTGCTGGCCTTCGGCGGCGAGGCCACCTTCGGCCCCGGGATCGGCGAGGTGCTGCGGTGCGTCGCCGACGACGTCGAGGACGCGGTCATCCCGGACTGCGGGCACTGGATCACGGAAGAGCAGCCGCAGGCGACGACGGACCTGGTCGTCGACTTCCTGCGCCAGGCCCGTTGAGGCCGTCTCTCCGCACAAGAACAGCAATTCACCAGTCGAAGGAAGTGGTTGGAGTCATGGACGCTGTCTACACCGCGGTCGTCACCGCCAACGGCCGGGACGGCCGCGCCACCAGCGACGACGGACACCTCGATGTCCGCCTGGCGTTCCCGCCGGCGCTGGGCGGCGACGGTCGGGGCACCAATCCCGAGCAGCTCTTCGCAGCCGGCTACGCGGCCTGCTTCACCAGCACCCTCGGCGTCGTGGGCCGGGCGGCGAAGATTCCCACCGGCGAGATCTCGGTGACCGCGGAGATCGGCCTCGCCAAGGACGCGACGGACGGCGGCTTCGCGCTCACCGCGGTGCTGCGCGTGAAGCTGCCCGAGGCCCTGCGCGACGAGACCGGCCGCAAGCTGGTCGAGCAGGCGCACGCGGGCTGCCCGTACTCCAAGGCCACCCGCGGCAACATCCCGGTCGAACTCGTCGTGAACTAGCAACCCACCCCGTCCGCACAGCGATTCAAGCCCCGCCCGCACGTGAAGGAGATCGACTTGACCACCGTACGACCGCCTGCGGCCGCTCATGACTACGAGCGCATGATGGCCATGGTGACGGGCTTCTGGGTCACCCAGACGGTTCGGGCCGCCGCCCTGTACAACCTCGCGGACCACCTTGCGGCGGGAACCGACACCGCTGAGGCGATCGCCGGGGCGGAGTCCACGGACCCCGACGCGACCCGCCGTCTGCTGCGCACCTGCGCCTCCCTCGGGCTGATGACCTCCCAGGACGGACGCCACTTCACTGGCACACCCCTGCTGAGCACACTCCAGCAGGACGACCCGCACTCGCTACGGCATTTCGCCATCTCCCAGTCGGCGCCCGGCCATTGGCTGCCGTGGGGCAGGTTCCCCGAAGCCGTCCGGACCGGCCGCCACCAGGTCACCGCTGCCCATGGCGAGGCGAACATCTTCGACTACTTCGCCAAGCACCTCGACGAGGCCTCGTCGTTCACCGAGTCGATGAGCAACCTGTCACGCGCGTCCGCCCTCGACATCGCCGCGGTGCTGGACACGCGGGGCGTCACCCTCGCCCTGGACGTCGGCGGAGCCGGCGGTGACGTGGTCCGGGCCATGATGCGGGCCAACCCCGAACTCGACGGCGGGGTGTTCGACCTGCCCCACATCGTCCCCGCCGCCGAAGCCGCCAAGGCCGAGGGGCTGGAGGGGCGTTTCACCACCGTCGGCGGGGACTTCTTCGAGTCGGTTCCGCCTGCGGATCTCTACGTCCTCAAGTACATCCTGCACGACTGGGACGACGCCGAATGCGTCCGCATCCTTCGCAACTGCCGGGCACACCTGGTGGAGGGCGGCCGTATCGCCGTCGTCGACCACCTCGTCGGGGACACCGGGCAGCCCGGGCTCGCGCCCCTGATGGATCTGAACATGCTCGACATGACGGGCGGCAGGGAACGTCAACTCACCGAATTCGACGCCCTGTTCACCGCGGCCGGCCTGAGCCGCGTCAAAGTGACTCCGGCAGGAGCGTTCGCCGTCATCGAGGCCCGCGCCACACCGTGACCTCATCGCACCACCGCAGACAGGAGGGCACCGACTCCGCCCGGGAAAGCCCGAGTTCTCGCTGACCGGCCCCGAGCCCCATCCCGATCCGACCGGGATGGGGCTCCGCCGTCACTCTGCGACCCACCCACGCAACCTCACCTCACCGCAACTCCGCCCGGAACCCCGCCGGCGTCACATCCGTGTGCTGCTGGAAGAACTTGGAGAAGTTCGCCGCGTCGGGGAACCCAACTGCCGCCCCCACGCGGCCGATCGGCAGATCTGTGTGGGCCAACAGCCGTTTCGCCTCCAGGACGACGCGCTTGTCGATGAAGCCCTTGGGGGTCTCGCCGGTGGCGGCGCGGACCGCGCGGACAAGGGTGCGGCGGGAGTAGCCGAGGGCATCCGCGTAGGCGCTGACGCTGTGGTTGGTGGCGAAGCCCTTCTCCACGGCGTCGCGGAAGAGCGTGAACGTCGTGTCGGCCTGTTGCCGGGCCGCCTCCGCCGAGCTGGCCGCGAGATGCGCGAGCCGTAGCAGGAAGGCCGTCAGGGAGTGCCGTAGGACCGAGGTGTGCAGGCTCAGCGGGAGGGTGGTCGAGTCCTCGTACTCGCGTCGGAGCTGGCCCAGCGAGGCGCGCAGGGCGGCGAGGCGGGGCTCGTCGGGGTGCAGGAGGGGCGGGAGGTCGTAGCGGTAGAGGCCGGTCGCCTCGACCGTGGCGCGGGGCAGGAAGCCGGGCTGCATGGTCAGGACGGTGCCGTGGTACGCGTCGAGGCGGGAGAAGCGGTGGACCTGGCCGGGGCGGATCCACAGGACGTCGCCGGCGTTCGCCTCGTACTCGGCGAAGTCGATCATGTGGCGGACCGGGCCGCCGGAGAAGAGCATCACCACATGGAAGTCGATGCGGTGGACGCGGTTCAGGGGTGCGTCGGCGTGCCAGGTGTGGGCGGTGTCCATCGGGCCGACCTGCATGCCGACGCCGCAGACACTCAGATCGACAGGGAAGGGAAACGTTCTGATCACGTCGCCGTCACCGCCGACGTCTTGGATAGTTCTGTCCGTCATGTCCTTCTCGTGCCGCCTCAGCCTTGCTGCCGGTGTCCCACTTTCACCACAGGCTGGCACACCGGCACCTTCCCTCGTAAAAGTCAGACTTTTAGATTTGAAGACGTCCGAGCAGTTCTGCCGCTCTTACCGAGGACTTCTTGAAGATGAACGCGCACACACCTGACAGCTTCGAGTGGACCGATCTCGACCGTCGAGCCGTCGACACCGCCCGCATTCTGGCCGCTGACGCGGTACAGAAGGTCGGCAACGGCCACCCGGGCACCGCGATGGCCCTGGCTCCCGCCGCGTACACGATCTTTCAGAAGGTGATGCGTCACGACCCCGCGGATCCCGAGTGGACCGGTCGTGACCGCTTCGTCCTCTCCCCCGGCCACACCTCGCTGACGCTCTACACGCAGCTGTACCTCGCCGGGTACGAGCTGGAGCTGGACGACCTGAAGGCGTTCCGGACGCACGGCTCGAAGACGCCTGGTCACCCCGAGTACGGGCACACGGCCGGTGTGGAGACCACGACAGGACCGCTCGGGCAGGGTGTCGCCAACGCGGTGGGCATGGCCATGGCCGCCCGCTACGAGCGCGGCCTGTTCGACCCCGAGGCCCCCGAGGGCGAGTCGCCCTTCGACCACACCATCTGGGCGATCGTCTCCGACGGCGACCTGGAGGAGGGCATCTCCGCCGAGGCCTCCTCCCTCGCGGGCCACCAGCAGCTCGGCAACCTCGTCTTCGTCTACGACGACAACCACATCTCCATCGAGGGCGACACCGCGACCGCCTTCTCCGAGGACGTCCTGAAGCGGTACGAGGCCTACGGCTGGCACACCCAGCGCGTCGAGCCCTCCGCCGACGGCGACATCGACCCCCACGCGCTGTACACGGCGCTAAGGACGGCGCAGGCCGAGACCGGGCGCCCCTCGATCATCGCGATGCGCACGATCATCGCTTGGCCCGCTCCAAACGCCCAGAACACCGAGGCCGCGCACGGCTCCGCGCTCGGCGCCGACGAGATCGCCGCCACCAAGCGCGTCCTCGGCTTCGACCCGGAGCAGTCCTTCGAGGTCGCGGGCGAGGTCATCGCGCACAGCCGCAAGGCCCTGGACCGGGGCGCCGAGGCGCACTCCGCCTGGGACAAGCAGCTCGACAAGTGGCGCGGCGCCCAGCCCGAGCGCGCACAGCTCTTCGACCGGATCGTCGCCGGTCAGCTCCCCGAGGGCTGGGAGCAGTCCCTGCCGGTCTTCGAGGCGGGCTCCTCCGTCGCCACCCGCGCCGCCTCCGGCAAGGTCCTCCAGGCGCTTGGACCGGTCCTGCCCGAGCTGTGGGGCGGCTCCGCCGACCTGGCCGGCTCGAACAACACCACCATCGACAAGACGTCGTCCTTCCTCCCGAAGGGCAACCCGCTGCCGGAGGCCGACCCGTACGGCCGTACGATCCACTTCGGTATTCGCGAGCACTCGATGGCGGCCGAGATGAACGGCATCGCCCTGCACGGCAACACCCGTGTCTACGGCGGCACCTTCCTGGTGTTCTCCGACTACATGCGCAACGCCGTCCGCCTCTCCGCGCTGATGCAACTCCCGGTGACGTACGTCTGGACCCACGACTCCATCGGTCTCGGCGAGGACGGTCCCACGCACCAGCCGGTCGAGCACCTCGCCTCGCTGCGCGCCATCCCGGGCCTGAACATCGTGCGCCCGGCCGACGCCAACGAGACGGCCATCGCCTGGGCCGAGATCCTCAAGCGGCACGCCACCAACCCGGCCCCGCACGGCCTCGCGCTGACCCGCCAGGGCGTCCCGGTCTACGAGCCCAACTCCGATGCGGCGCGCGGCGGTTACGTCCTCAAGGACTCCTCCACCGAGACCCCGGACGTGGTGCTCATCGCGACCGGTTCCGAGGTCCACCTCGCCGTCGAGGCGCGGGAGCGGTTGGAGGCCGAGGGCGTGGGCACGCGGGTGGTGTCGATGCCGTCCGTGGAGTGGTTCGAGGAGCAGTCGCGCGAGTACCGCGACAGCGTCCTTCCGCCGTCCGTGAAGGCCCGCGTTGCGGTCGAGGCCGGGATCGGTCTCACGTGGTACCGGTTCGTGGGTGACGCAGGACGCATCGTCTCCCTCGAACACTTCGGCGCCTCCGCCGATGCCAAGACCCTGTTCGCCGAGTTCGGTTTCACCGCCGAGAACGTCACCGCAGCTGCCAAGGAATCCCTCGCCGCCGCGCGCGGTTGATCCGATCGCCAGAAAGAAGATGATCACAGTGACCGAAGTGACCGCCACCGCGGGAGCTCTCAAGCGCCTGTCCGACGAGGGCGTCTCCATCTGGCTGGACGACCTGTCGCGCAAGCGGATCGAGTCCGGCAACCTCGCCGAACTCGTCGACACCAAGAACGTCGTCGGTGTCACCACCAACCCCTCGATCTTCCAGGCCGCCATCGGCTCCGGCGAGGGCTACGAGCAGCAGCTCGCCGACCTCGCCGTACGCAAGGTGACGGTCGAAGAGGCCGTACGGATGATGACCACCGCCGACGTCCGCGCCGCCGCCGACATCCTGCGCCCGGTGTACGACGCGACCGGCGGGCAGGACGGCCGGGTCTCCATCGAGGTCGACCCGCGGCTCGCCCACCACACGGCGGCCACCATCGCCGAGGCCAAGCAGCTGGCCTGGCTGGTGGACCGTTCCAACGTGATGATCAAGATCCCGGCGACGAAGGCCGGTCTCCCCGCCATCACCGAGGTCATCGGCGAGGGCATCAGCGTCAACGTCACGCTGATCTTCTCCCTGGAGCGCTACCGCGAGGTCATGGACGCCTACCTGGCCGGCCTGGAGAAGGCCCACGCCGCGGGCATCGACCTGGCGACCATCCACTCCGTGGCCTCCTTCTTCGTCTCCCGCGTCGACTCCGAGATCGACAAGCGGCTGACCGCGCTCGCCACGGACGAGGCCCTCGCCCTCAAGGGCAAGGCCGCGCTCGCCAACGCGCGGCTCGCCTACGAGGCGTACGAGGACGTCTTCTCCTCGGACCGTTGGACCGTTCTCGCGGGTGCGAAGGCCAACAAGCAGCGCCCCCTGTGGGCCTCGACCGGCGTGAAGGACCCGTCCTACAAGGACACCCTGTACGTCGACGAGCTGGTCGCGCCCGGCACGGTCAACACCATGCCGGAGGCGACGCTGAACGCCACCGCCGACCACGGCGACATCCACGGCGACACGGTGACCGGCGGCTACGCGCAGGCCCGCGCCGACCTGGACGCCGTAGAGCGGCTGGGGATCTCGTACGACGTGGTCGTCAAGCAGTTGGAGGACGAGGGTGTCGCCAAGTTCGAGGTGGCCTGGCAGGACCTGCTGGACGCCGTCGCGAAGTCGCTGAGCGGCAAGGGGGGCGACGCGGAATGAGCGAGGAGCTTCCCGAAACGAAACCGGCCGAAGCAGCCGATGCAGCCGAAGGGGCGGATGTGCAGGCACTGACCGTCGAGGAACTCACCGACGCGTTGGCCGCCGACTGGGACAACCCGCTGCGTGACGAGCGCGACCGCCGGCTCCCCCGGATCGCGGGCCCGTCCGGGCTGGTCATATTCGGGGTCACCGGTGACCTGTCCCGCAAGAAGTTGATGCCGGCCGTCTACGACCTGGCCAACCGCGGCATGCTGCCGCCGGGCTTCTCGCTCGTCGGGTTCGCCCGGCGGGACTGGGAGGACCAGGACTTCGCGCAGGTGGTGCACGACTCGGTGCGCGAGCACTCCCGGACCGAGTTCCGCGAGGAGGTCTGGCAGCAGCTCGCCGAGGGCATGCGGTTCATCCCGGGCGACTTCGACGACGACACGGCGTTCAAGCAACTGCGCGCCGCAGTCGACGAGTTGGACACGTCGCGCGGTACGAGTGGCAACTACGCGTTCTATCTCTCCGTACCGCCGAAGTTCTTCCCGAAGGTCGTCCAGCAGCTGAAGAAGCACGGGCTCGCGACGGCCGCCGAGGGCTCCTGGCGGCGCGCGGTGATCGAGAAGCCGTTCGGGCGCGACCTGAAGAGCGCGCGTGAGCTGAACAAGATCGTGCACGAGGTGTTCGACCCGGACCAGGTGTTCCGTATCGACCACTACCTCGGCAAGGAGACCGTCCAGAACATCCTGGCGCTGCGCTTCGCCAACCAGATGTACGAGCCGATCTGGAACCGGTCCTACGTCGACCACATCCAGATCACGATGGCCGAGGACATCGGCATCGGCGGGCGCGCCGGCTACTACGACGGCATCGGTTCGGCCCGTGACGTCATCCAGAACCACCTCCTTCAGCTGATGGCGCTGACCGCCATGGAGGAGCCGATCGCCTTCGACGAGGAGGCGCTGCTCACCGAGAAGCTCAAGGTGCTGAAGTCGGTGCGGCTGCCCCAAGAGCTGGGCGAGCACACGGTGTTCGGGCAGTACGCGGAGGGCTGGCAGGGCGGCGAGAAGGTCGTCGGCTACCTGGAGGAAGACGGCATCGACCCGCAGTCGAAGACCGACACCTACGCGGCCGTCAAGCTGGAGGTCGACAACCGCCGCTGGGCGGGCATCCCCTTCTACCTGCGCACCGGCAAGCGGCTCGGGCGGCGCGTGACGGAGATCGCGGTCGTCTTCAAGCGCGCCCCGCACTCCCCCTTCGACTCCAGCGCCACCGAGGAGTTGGGCCAGAACGCGATCGTCATCCGCGTGCAGCCCGACGAGGGCATGACGGTCCGGTTCGGCTCCAAGGTGCCGGGCACCTCGATGGAGATCCGGGACGTGTCCATGGACTTCGCCTACGGCGAGTCGTTCACGGAGTCGAGCCCGGAGGCGTACGAGCGACTCATCCTGGATGTGCTGCTCGGCGACGCCAACCTGTTCCCGCGCCACCAGGAAGTGGAAGAGTCCTGGAAGATCCTCGACCCGATCGAGGAGTACTGGGCGAACAACGGCAAGCCCGCGCAGTACTCCTCGGGCAGTTGGGGTCCCCAGGAGGCGGACGAGATGCTCGCACGAGACGGACGGAGCTGGCGCAGGCCATGAAGATCGACCTGAGCGACACCACGGCAAGCAAGATCAACAAGGCGCTGGTGCAGGGTCGCCGCGACATCGGCACCCCTGCCGTGGGCATGGTCCTGACGATGGTCATCGTCACGGACGAGGAGAACGCCTACGACTCGATCAAGGCGGCCGAGGAGGCCTCGCACGAGCACCCCTCGCGCACCCTGGTCGTCATCAAGCGGCACGCCCGCACCCCGCGGGACCGTACCAACTCGCACCTCGACGCCGAGGTCCGGGTGGGCGCCGACGCCGGTACCGGCGAGACGGTCGTGCTGCGGACCTACGGCGAGGTGTCCGACCACGCCGACTCCGTGGTGCTGCCGCTGCTGCTGCCGGACGCGCCGGTCGTCGTGTGGTGGCCGGGCGACGCGCCCGAGATCCCGGCGAAGGACCCGCTGGGCGCCCTCGCGCAGCGCCGGATCACCGACCTGTACGCGGCGACGAACCCCATCGAGGCCCTCAACGCCCGCGCCCACTCCTACGCGCCCGGCGACACCGACCTTGCCTGGACCCGACTGACCCCGTGGCGCTCGATGCTGGCGGCGGCCCTCGACCAGGCCAAGTCGAAGATCACCTCGGGTGCGGTGGAGAGCGAGGCCGACAACCCGGCCGCCGAGCTGCTGGCCCGCTGGCTGGAGGCCCGCCTCAAGGTGAAGATCGACCGCGTGGTCACCGAGGGGCCGGTCATCACGGCCGTGCGGCTGGGCACCGGAGCCGGCGAGGTCGTCATCGACCGTCCCGAGGGCCCGCTGGCCACGCTGTCCCTGCCCGGGCAGCCCTCCCGCACCCTCGCGCTGAAGGTCCGCACGACCTCCGAACTGATCGCCGAGGAGCTGCGGCGCCTCGACGCCGACGAGATGTACGCCATCGCCCTGCGGGCCGAGGGCACCAAGGAGACCCCTTCCCATGTCTGACTCCCCCAAGCTGGTGCGGCGCCCCGAGTGGGCCGCCCTGGAGGACCACCGCGCGGATCAACTACGTCCGCAACTCCGCGAGTTGTTCGCGGCGGACCCGGGGCGCGCGGAGCGGTACGTGGTCACCGTCGGCGATCTGCGCATCGACTACTCCAAGCACCTGATCACGGACGAGACCCTCGCCCTGCTCCAGGAACTCGCCACCGCCACCGGCGTGTTCGGCCTCCGGGACGCGATGTTCCGCGGCGAGAAGATCAACGTCACCGAGGACCGCGCGGTCCTGCACACCGCGCTGCGCGCCCCGCGTGACGCGGTGATCGAGGTCGACGGCGAGAACGTCGTGCCCCAGGTCCACGCCGTGCTCGACAAGATGGCCGGCTTCGCGAACCGCGTCCGCTCCGGCGAGTGGACCGGCCACACGGGCCGTCGTATCCGCAACGTCGTCAACATCGGCATCGGCGGCTCCGACCTCGGTCCGGCGATGGCCTACGAGGCGCTCCGCGCCTTCACCGACCGCTCGTTGACGGTCCGGTTCGTGTCGAACGTGGACGGCGCCGACCTGCACGAGGCCACCCACGACCTCGACCCGGCCGAGACCCTCTTCATCGTCGCGTCGAAGACGTTCACCACGATCGAGACGATCACCAACGCAACGTCCGCCCGGACGTGGCTCCTTGAAGGTCTCGGCGGTGACGACAAGGCGGTCGCGAAGCACTTCGTGGCGCTGTCGACCAACGCCGGGAAGGTGTCGGACTTCGGCATCGACACGGACAACATGTTCGAGTTCTGGGACTGGGTCGGCGGGCGCTACTCGTTCGACTCGGCGATCGGGCTGTCGCTGATGATCGCCATCGGCCCGGACCGTTTCCGCGAGATGCTCGACGGTTTCCACCTCGTCGACGAGCACTTCCGCACCGCGCCCGCCGAGTCCAACG
>NZ_BARF01000046.1 GCF_000367365.1 Streptomyces prunicolor NBRC 13075
GCGCCCCTTAAAAACTCCCTGGCCGCTTCTTAGTAGAGCGAGGTATGTCATGCGCGCGTCCGAAATCAACCGGCGTGCCGTTCTCGCGGGTACCGTAGCCGTCGCCGCTCTCACCAGCGTGCCGCTCATCACAACGAGGGCGCAAGCAGCGGAAGTTGACACCACCACCCCCTCCTACCGCTGGCGCAACGCCGTCATCGGCGGCACCGGATTCGTCACCGGCGTCCTCTTCCACCCCTCCGTCCGCGGCCTCGCCTACGCCCGTACCGACATCGGCGGTGCCTACCGCTGGGACGACCGGACCGCCCGCTGGACCCCCCTCACCGATCAACTCGGCTGGGACGACTGGAACTTGCTCGGTGTGGAGGCGCTCGCCGTCGACCCCGCGCACCCTGACCGGCTGTACCTCGCCGTCGGCAGCTACGCCCAGTCCTGGGCCGGCAACGGTGCCGTACTCCGTTCCGAGGACCGGGGCGCGACCTGGACCCGTACCGACCTCACCGTGAAGCTCGGTGGCAACGAGGACGGGCGTGGTGCGGGGGAGCGGTTGCTCGTGGACCCGCGTGACAGTGACGTGCTCTGGCTCGGCACCCGGCACGACGGGTTGCTCAAGTCGACCGATCGCGGCGCCACTTGGGCAGCCGTGACCGGGTTCCCGGCGACCGCCAACGCCTCCGGCCAAGGCGTCACCTTTCTCCTCGCCGTCGGCCGTGCCGTCTACGCCGGGTGGGGTGACGGCGACGGGAGCGCTGCCGCCGTCAATCTCTACCGCACCACCGACGGCACGTCCTGGACCCCCGTCCCCGCCCAGCCCACCGGCACCTCCGCCAAGGTCCCGATTCGCGCCGCGTACGACGCACGTGCCCGCGAGCTGTACGTGACGTACGCCGACGCCCCCGGGCCCAACGGTCAGTCCACCGGCAGTGTGCACAAGTTGGCCGTCGCGAGCGGGACTTGGACGGACGTTACGCCGGTCGTACCGGGCGGGACCACGGCCGACGGGTCCGTCGACAGCTTCGGCTACGGCGGGGTCGCCGTCGACGCCCGTCGCGCCGGCACCGTCGTCGTCTCCACCAACAACCGCTGGGCGGCCGTCGACACCCTGTACCGGACCACCGACGGCGGCCGTACCTGGACGTCCCTCAAGGACGCTGCTGTGTTCGACGTGCCCGAGACTCCTTTCCTCAAGTGGGGTGCTGAACAGCCGAAGTTCGGCTGGTGGATCCAGGCCGTCGCCGTCGACCCGTACGACTCGAAGCACGTCGTCTACGGCACCGGTGCCACCCTCTACGGCACCCGTGACCTCACCCACTGGGCACCGCGGATCCGTGGCCTGGAGGAGACGTCCGTGATCCAGCTGATCTCGCCCCCGGTCGGGGAGGCACACCTGATCAGCGCCTCGCGGGACATCGGCGTGATGTACCACGAGCGGCTCACGGCGTCTCCGTCGCGCGGCATGGCGACGAACCCCGTGTTCGGGTCGGCGACGGGAATCGCGCAGGCCGCGGGCAGGCCGGCCTACGTCGTCCGCACGGGCTGGGGCGACAACGGCAACGGTGCACACTCGGGCGACGGCGGCCGGACCTGGGCGCCCTTCGCTGCCCAGCCCTCCCTCGCCCACGACGCACCGGGGCCGATCGCCACCAGCGCCGACGGCAGTACGCTGCTGTGGTCCTTCGTGCACTGGGACGGCACGAAGTACGCAGCCCATCGCTCGGCGGACAACGGCGCGACCTGGTCCGAGATCTCCTCCTTCCCGAAGGGCGCCACGCCGGTCGCCGACCCGGCCGACCCGACGCTCTTCTACTCGTACGACACCGACACAGGAACGCTATACGCCAGCACTGACAGTGGCCTCTCGTTCACTGCGCGTGCGAGTGGGCTGCCCGCCGGGGACAGCCAGTTCCAGCTGGTCGCGGCGCCGGGACGGTCCGGTGACCTGTGGCTCAGCGTCAAGTGGAACGGGCTCTACCGGTCCCTCGACGGCGGCGTGAGTTTCAGCAAAATCGCCAGCTGCTGGGCCTCGTACACCCTCGGCTTCGGCAGATCCGCCCCCGGCGCCGACTACCCCGCGATCTATCAGGTCGGCTCGACCGAGACCGTCACCGCCGTCTACCGCTCCGACGACGAGGCGCAGACCTGGGTGCGCATCAACGACGACCGGCATCAGTGGGGTTGGGTCGGTCAGGCCATCGTCGGTGACCCGCGCGTTCACGGGCGCGTGTACCTCGCCACCAACGGGCGGGGCATCCAGTACGGGGAGCAGATCTGATGCCGCAGCTCAGTGACACCACCCGCGGGCGCATCCTCTTCGGCGGTGACTACAACCCCGAGCAGTGGCCCGAGGAGACCTGGACCGAGGACGCCCGGCTGATGAGGGACGCCGGCGTCAACTCCGTCACCCTCGGCGTCTTCTCCTGGGCCAGGCTCGAACCCGAGCCGGGGGAAAGGGAGTTCGGCTGGCTCGACCGGTTGATGGATCTGATGCACGGCAATGGGATCGGCGTCGTCCTCGCCACGCCCACTTCCTCCCCGCCGCCGTGGCTGGGGCGCCTCCACCCGGAGACCCTGCCCCGCGATGCCGACGGCCGCATCGAATGGTGGGGCGGACGGCAGCACTTCTCCCACTCCAGCGCCGTCTACCGCCACCACGCCGCCGCCATCACCGAGGCCCTGGCCGCCCGTTACGCCGACCACCCCGCCCTCACGATGTGGCACATCAACAACGAGTACTGCACCTTCGACTACGGCGACGAGGCCGCCGTCGCCTTCCGCCGCTGGCTGCGCGCGAAGTACGGCACGCTCGACGCGCTCAACTCGGCCTGGGGCACCGCCTTTTGGAGCCAGGGCTACGACACCTGGGACGGCGTCCTGCCCCCGCGTCACGCCCACTACCTCAACAACCCCACCCACGTGCTCGACTTCAAGCGCTTCACCTCCGACATGCTCCTGGAGTGCTACACCGCCGAGCGCGACATCGTCCGCCGGTACACCCCGCACATCCCGGTCACCACCAACTTCATGCCGCTGTGGGTGGGGCAGGACGGCTGGCGCTGGTCCGAGGAGGAGGACGTCGTCTCGGTTGATCTGTATCCCGACCCGCGTGATCCCCTCGGCGCCCAAAGTGCCGCGCTCGTCCAGGACTTGACCCGTTCGCAGGCGCACGGTCCCTGGATGCTCATGGAGCAGGCCGCCGGACCGGTCAACTGGCGCGGCGTGAACCACCCCAAGCCGCGCGGCCTCAACCGCCTCTGGTCCCTCCAGGCGGTGGCCCGGGGCGCCGACGCCGTCTGCTACTTCCAGTGGCGTCAATCCCGGCAGGGCGCCGAGAAGTTCCATTCCGGGATGCTCAGCCACGCGGGGGAGCGCGGCCGCACCTTCCAGGAGGTCAAGCAGCTCGGCGCCGAACTCGCCCGCATAGGTGAGGAAGTGACAGGTAGTCACATCACCTCCGACATTGCGATCCTGCATGACTGGAATGCCTGGTGGGCGGGCGCGCAGGACGGCCGTCTCTCCACCGAGGTCGAATACCCGGAAGTCCTCCGCGCCTGGCACCGCGCCCTCTGGGAGTCCCACCTCGCCACCGACTTCGCCCATCCCGAACACGACCTGTCCGCTTACAAGTTGGTGGTCGTCCCGCAGCTCTACCTCCTCACGGACACCGCGATCGACAACCTTCTCGCTTACGTCCGCGCCGGCGGCACCCTCGTCTCCGGCTTTCTCGCCGGCATCGCCGACGAGGACGACCGGGTCCGGTCCGGCGGCATGGATGCCCGTCTCCGCGAGCTGTTCGCCATCCGCACCCTGCACGAGTGGTGGCCGCTGGACGCTGGGGAGACCGCCGAGTGCGAGGGTTTCCGCGGCACGCTCTGGTCGGAGGAGATCGAACCTGAGGACGACAACGTCGACGAGGTAATCCCGTACAAGGGCGGGGAGTTGGACGGTCTGCCCGCCGTTCTGCGCAGGGGCAGGTCCTGGTATGTCTCGACGCTTCCGGAACCGCACGCGCTGCGCGCCCTGCTCGCCCGTGTCGCCGACGGCGCGGGCGTCCGTCCGGTGCTCGCCGGGGCCCCGCTGGGCGTCGAGGCCGTACGGCGCGGAGAGGTGCTGTTTCTCCTCAACCACGGCCGCGAACCGGTCACCGTCGAACTCCCGGACGCCCACCGCGACTTGCTCACCGACGAGACCGTCGAGGGCGAGCTCACCCTCGGCCGCTACGGCGTGGCGGTGCTGCGACCATGACCGGCGAACCCGTACCCGCCGACCTCCCGCCACCGGGCCCCACACCCGCCGACCCCTCGCCACCCGGTCCCACGCACGCCACCTGGGAACCCCTCCCCGCCACCCGCTGGGAGGACGCCTACCTCAGCGGCAACGGCCACCACGGCGCCCTCGTGTTCGGTGATCCGAACGACGACCGTGTCATCGTCACCCACCACACCCTGGTCCGCCCGAACGGCGCCGAACACGCCCGCCCTCCACACCTCGCCGCCGAACTCCCTGCGCTCCAGGCCAGGTTGCTCGCAGGTGACCTCACCGCCGCCGAGGCGTTCACGGACGACCGCCCACTTCAGTGGGTGCAGCCGTTCCACCCGGCCTTCCAGCTACGGCTGCGCAGGCCGTCCGGCACGGCCGGGCGCGACTACCGCCGTACCGTCGACTTCACCACCGGCGAGGTCACCGCCCGCTGTGACGACTGGCGCAGCCGCGTCTTCGTCTCCCGCGCCGACGACGTGATCGTCCAGCACATCACCGCTCCCGACCTCACCCTCGACCTCGCCCAGGACTACCAACTCCCGGGTGCGCCAGCAGGGTTGGGGGTCGGCCACGGCACGCTCCTCACCTCCGGCGGCGCCGTTCTCACCCTCCGCGTCCGCTATCCCGACAGTGATCGCGCGTACACCGGAGTCACCCTCGCCGTGGTTACCGGCGGCACAACACGGCTCACCTCGACGGGAGTTCGGATCGCCGGGGCCGACGAAGTCCTGCTCCTCACCCGAGTCCGACGCCACACCGGCGAGCTGGACGTCGTAGAAGAGACCCGGGCTCTAAGGGAGTTGTTCGCCGACCGGCAGCGGTTCTACGACGCCCTCCTCGATCGGCACCTCGCCCTCCATCGCACCGCCTACGCCCGCGTCACCCTCGACCTCCACGCCGCCGACGCCGAACGTGCGCTTCCCGGGAGCGAGTTGCTGAAGCGGCCCCACAGCCCCGCCCTCCTCGAACGGCTCTTCGCCGCCGGCCGGTATCACCTGCTCTCCTCCAGCGGGCTGTTCCCGCCCCGGCTCACCGGACTGTGGACCGGCGACTGGAACACGGCCTGGTCGGGGGCGTTCACCAACGACGCGAACCTCAACCTCCAGACCGCCTCCGCCGCGAGCGCCGCCCTCCCCGAAGTCACCGACGCCCTGGCCTCCCTGATTCATCGTCAGCTCGGCGACTGGAGGGAGAACGCCCGTGCTGTTTTCGGTGCCCGGGGTGTCGTCGCGCCCGCGCACACCGACGGCGAGTCCGGGCTGTCGTACCACTTCAGCCGTGAGTACCCGCTGCACCTCTGGACCGCCGGTGCCGACTGGCTGCTCAAGCCGCTCGTCGACCACGACGAGACGCGCGGTGTGCGCGACCCGCGTACCGGCGCCGCGCTAGCCGAAGTCGCCCTGTTCTACGAGGACTTCCTCAGCCGCAGTGACCCCGAAGGCAACCTGGTCGTCGTCCCCTCCTACTCGCCCGAGAACCGTCCCGCGAACGCCAACGCCAGTTGGGGCGCGATCAACGCGGCGATGGACCTCTCCGCCGCTCGGCACGCGCTCCACACCGCCGCCGCTTATCACCCGGGTACTCCCGACGCGGCCCGCTGGCTCGCCCTCGCCGACCGGCTTCCGCCGCACCGGGTCAACTCCCAAGGCGCGCTTGCCGAATGGGCCTGGCCCGGCCTCGACGACACCTACGACCACCGGCATCTCAGTCACCTCTACGGTGTCTGGCCGCTCGACGAGATCAACCCGTACGACACCCCGCGGCTCGCCGCCGCCGCGCACCGCGCTCTCCAACTCCGGGGCGCCGAGAACGAATCCGCGCACGGGTACCTCCATCACGCACTCGTCGCCGCCCGGCTCCGGGACGGTGAACGCGTCGCGCACGCGCTCGGCCAGGTCCTCGGCGGCGATTTCTTCCACGCCTCGCTCATGAGCGCGCACTACCCGAACCGTGACGTCTACAACGCGGACGCCGCACACACCCTGCCGGCGCTGCTCGTCGAGGCGCTCGTGCAGTCCACCCCGGACCGACTGGTCCTGCTGCCCGCACTCCCGGCGGCGTATCCGCACGGTCAACTCACCGGCGTACGCACGAGGTTCGGGGCGGAGGTCGATCTGAGCTGGGCGCCCCATTCCGCCACAGCGCTGATCCGGCCGTCCCGTACTCACCGCGTCGAACTCCGGACTTCCTCCGGCACGGAGCCGCTCGACCTCGTGGCCGGAGAAGACCGCGTCCTCACCCTGGGGGCGCGGTAGCCACTCGCAGTTCCCCCCACCCATGGAAGGGACACCATGGCAACACGCAAGCTGGGCCGCGTACTTACGGCCGTTCTCGCCCCCGCACTCGCGCTCGGCGCCACCGTCGCACTCGCGTCGGCCCCCGCCTCCGCCGCGGTCTGGAGCTCGTGCGCCCAGTACGGCAACACGACCCTGAACGGCTACACGCTCTACAACAACATCTGGGGCTCCGGCGCCGGCAGCCAGTGCATCTGGGCCAACTCCGGTACCAACTGGGGCGTCAACGCCAACCACCCCAACACCGGCGGCATCAAGTCCTACCCCAACGCCAAGAAGGTGATCAACAAGTCGATCACCTCGCTGGGTTCGCTCACCAGCAGCTACAACGTCACGGTGCCGTCGTCCGGCGCGTACAACACGTCGTACGACATCTGGGACACCAACTACGACTACGAGATCATGCTCTGGATGAACAAGACCGGAGCCGTCGGCCCGCTCGGCACCTCGCAGGGCACCCTCACCCTGGGCGGTCACACCTGGACCGTCTACAAGGGCAACAACGGCGCCAACGACGTGTTCTCGTTTGTGCGCACCTCGAACTCCAGCTCCGGCACGGTCAACGTCCTGCCGATCCTCAAGTGGATCAAGGACACCAAGGGCTGGTTCGGCAACGTGACCATCGGGGACCTGCAGTTCGGCTTCGAGATCACGTCCTCGTCCGGCGGACTCGACTTCACCACCAACAGCGAGAGTGTCAGCAGTAGTTGACCTTCCCCAGCAGTCCGGTACTTCGCTCAGCCGCCCGGTCCTCGTGCTCCGCGAGGGCCGGGCGGTGCCACGACGAGCGCGGCGACCCAGCAGCCGAGTGAGGCCAGCACAAGGCCGAACACCGCCGGATTGACGTACCCGGGAACGGTGTTGGCGACGTAGCTGCCCCCGCCCGTCATCTCGCAGTCGAACCTGAGCGGGGCGAAACCCACGGAATAGTCCACGACATGGGCGGCTCTGGGGTCCACCGGCCCGCCTTCCTCCCCGTTGGTCGTACGGCAGGGGAGCATCGGCGAGGAGTCCGCGCCGCCGTCCTCGGCCTGGAGGATCGCGCCCAGGACGTAGAGCAGACCCCAGAGATACAGGGCGAACGCGGCGAGGCCCGCAGCAAAGGCGAGCTTGCGTAACACCATCGGAGGAGTCCAGCAGAACAAGATCGATACGGCTGTGACGGAGCCCACAGTTCCGCGCAACGGAAGCGTCACGGCTCGGGCGCCCGCCCCGATCGGGCGCCCTGACCTCTACTCCGTCACCGGCAGCTCCGCCTCGTCCCGCAGGAACAGCGGGATCCGGTCCAGCGGCGCGTCGACCGTGACCGCCGTTCCACCCTCGTACGTCTCGCCCGTCCACGCGTCCGTCCACCACGCGCCCGCCGGGAGATACGCCGTACGGACCGTGGCGCCCGCCGTCAGCACCGGCGCGACCAGCAGGTCCGGGCCGAAGAGATACGCGTCGTCGACCGACCAGGTCGCCGGGTCCGCGGGGAATTCGAGGAACAGCGGGCGCATCACCGGCAGCCCCTCCTCGTGCGCGGCGCGCATCACGTCCAGGACGTACGGCTTCAGGCGCTCGCGCAGTCGTAGGTACTTCTCCAGGATCGGCAGGGCCCGATCGCCGTACGACCAGACCTCGTTGGGGCCGCCGGTCATGTCGGGGCCGAGCGGCATGCCCGGGTCGCGGAAGCCGTGCAGGCGCATCAGCGGGGACAGCGCGCCGAACTGAAACCAGCGGACCATGACTTCCTGGTACGCCGGGTCGTCCGGGTCGCCGCCGTGGAAACCGCCGATGTCCGTGTTCCACCAAGGGATGCCGGACAGCGCGGTGTTGAGGCCCGCGGCGATCTGGCGGCGCAGGGTCGGGAAGTCGGTGCCTATGTCACCCGACCAGAGCGCGGCGCCGTGCCGCTGACTGCCCGCCCACGCCGAGCGGTTGAGGGTGATGACCTCGTCGTCATCGAAGCCTTCGGCGCGCAACCCCTCCGCGAACGCACGGGAGTTCTCGGCCGGGTAGATGTTGCCGACCTCCAGGCCCGGGCCCGCCCAGTAGCGCAGGTTCTCCGGGAAGCCCGGCTTCAGTTCGGGCTCGCACGCGTCCAGCCAGAAGGCCGTGATGCCGTACGGGACAAGGTAGTTGTCGCGGATCTTCGACCACAGGAAGTCGCGTGCCTCGGGGTTCGTGGCGTCGTAGAAGGCCACCTGGACCGTGGACGCGACTCCCTTGTCCGGCCAGTCGGCGTGTGCCATCGGGCCGTACTGGGTGCCGATGAGGTAGCCGCGCTGTTCCAGCACCGAGTGGTTCTCGCTGAGGGGTGAGACGGAGGGCCAGACGCTCACCACCAACTTCACGCCCATCTCGTCCAGTTCGCGGACCATGGCCGCCGGGTCGGGCCACTCGGCCGGGTCGAACTTCCAGTCGCCGAGGTGCGTCCAGTGGAAGAAGTCGCAGACGATCGCCGAGAGGGGGAGCTCGCGGCGCTTGTACTCCCGTGCCACGGCGAGGAGTTCGGCCTGGGTGCGGTAGCGCAGCTTGCACTGCCAGAAGCCCGCCGCCCACTTGGGCAGCATCGGCGTACGGCCCGTCACCGCGCTGTAGCGGCGCTGGCCGTCGGCCGGGTCGCCCGCGGTGATCCAGTAGTCGAGCTGCCGGGCCGAATCGGCCACCCAGCGCGTGCCGTTGCCGGCCAGCTCCACGCGGCCGATCGCCGGGTTGTTCCACAGCAGGGTGTAGCCGCGGCTGGAGACCAGCACCGGGATGCCGACCTCGGCGTTGCGCTGCACCAGATCGAGGACCAGGCCCTTCTGGTCCAACTTGCCGTGCTGGTGCTGGCCGAGGCCGTACAGCTTCTCGTCCTCGTACGCGGCGAAGCGCTGCTCCAGGCGGTGGTGGCCGTTGCCGACCGCCGTGTAGAGCCGCGAGCCGGGCCACCAGAAGTGGGCGCGGGCCTCCGCGAGGAGTTCGGTGGAGTCGTCGGTGCGCAGGAAGCGGACCAGCCCCTCGGCGTCGACGTGGACGGTCAACTTGCCCACGGTCAGCGTCCCTTGACCGTCCTCGATCTTGACGCTGGCCTCGGTGGCCGGTGCCTCGTCGAGGAGCGCGCCCGGCAGCCCGTCGAGCAGCGGACCGCCGAGCCGGGCCCTGACCCGGACCGCGTCAGGCCCCCACGGCTCGATCCGCAGGGTCTCCTGACGGCCACTCCACTCCAGCGCGCCGTCCCGCTCACGGAAGGTGCCGACGGTGGGCGACGACTGCGCGAGGCTGACCGCACCCGCGCCCTGAATGGTCTGGTTTTCGGCAGGCTGATTCACGAGAGGGCTCCTGTGAGAAGAGCAGACAGAGGAGTTGCGGACAGAGGAGTTGCGGACATGGCGGTGCCCTGGCGGCGGCACAGGGGTGGAGCTCTGAGGTCGGAAAAGGGGTCAGGAAACTGCGGGTGCCGGTCCCGTACTCGCCCGCACCGTCAACTCCGGTGCGATCAGCACGACTTCGTCGCTGCCGCGGCCATCCAGCTTGGCCACCAGGTGCTCCACGGCGTAACGGCCCATCTCCTGCGCGGGGATGGCGACGGACGTCAGCCGCACCGAGGCCTGGGTGGCGACCTGGTCGGGGCAGACCGCGACCACCGACACGTCCTCCGGCACGGCACGGCCCTGCTGGCGCAGCAGCGCGAGCAGCGGTTCGACCGCCGACTCGTTCTGCACGACGAAGCCCGTGGTGCCGGGGCGCTCGTCGAAGATCCGGGCCAGTGTCATCGTCATCGCGTCGTACCCGCCCTCGCACGGCCGGTGCAGCACCCGCAGGCCCAACTCCCTTGCCCGGGAACGGAGTCCGTCGAGGGTGCGTTCGGCGAAGCCGGTGTGCCGTTCGTAGACGCCGGGTGCCTCGCCGATGACGGCGATGTCCTGGTGGCCGAGCTTGGCGAGGTGCTCGACGCACAGTGCGCCGGTCGCCCCGAAGTCGAGGTCCACGCAGGTCAGTCCGGTGGTGTCGGCGGGGAGGCCGATGAGCACGGAGGGTTGGTCGGTGCCGCGCAGCAACGGCAGCCGCTCGTCGGCGAGTTCGACGTCCATCAGGATCATCGCGTCGGCGAGTCCGCTGCCGGTGACCCGGCGCACCGCGTCGGGACCCTCCTCGCCGGTGAGCAGCAGCACGTCGTAGCCGTGCAGGCGGGCGGTGGTCGCCACGGCGATGGCGATCTCCATCATCACCGGCACGTACATGTCGGTGCGCAGCGGCACCATCAGCGCGATGATGTTCGACCGGCTGCTGGCCAGGGCGCGGGCGCCCGCGTTCGGGTGGTAGCCCAGCTCGCGGATGCTCTGCTCGACCCGCTGCCGGGTGGCTCCGGAGATGGACCGCTTGCCGCTGAGGACATAGCTCACCGTGCTCGCCGAGACTCCGGCGTGCTGGGCGACCTCGGCGAGGGTGACCATCCAGCTCTCCAAGCTTTGTGAAGCGCTTCGACAGTGCGCGTTGCTGACAAGGGCGGGTGAGGGTGGTTCGACATTAGCTTCAGGCGGTGTGGGGTGTCCATAGGTTGTCGAAGCGCTTCGACACTTTCTCCGGACACCGGGCTCGACTGCTCGGGAAATCCGCGCCCGGCGGGATTCTCCGCGCCGGGGAGGCAACCTCGGGGCGGGTCGGCGGCCACTGAGAGGTCGTAACGGCCGCTGACGGGTCGTAGACGAACCGTCCCTCGGAAGGACCCCCGATGCAACACCGCAGACCACGCCTGTCGAAGAAGCGGAAGGCGCTGGTCGCCACCGCGGTGGCCCTCACGGCGCTCGCCGGTGTCACCGTCGCCCAGGCGGGTGAGTCGAGCAAGAAGTGCACGGCCGACGACACGGTCACCCTCGGCAAGTACTACGTCAACAACAACCAGTGGGGCCGGGACAAGGCCACCGGCAGCCAGTGCGTGTGGGACAACTCCCAGTCGGGGTCCACGATTTCGTGGGGCACGTCCTTCAGTTGGGCCAACAACAGCAAGGGCACCGACGGGGACGTGAAGACGTTCGCCAGTACCGTCCTCGGCTGGCACTGGGGCTGGAAGGTCGACAAGGCGACCACCGGGCTGCCGATCCGCGTCGGCGACCGCAAGCCGGTGAAGGCGACCTGGGACTTCTCGCTCAGCAGCAACCCGGGCACGCTCGACGTGGCGTACGACCTGTGGCTGCACTCCAAGAACACCGCCGACTGGGCGGACCAGCCCACCGACGAGATCATGATCTGGCTCGACCGGCAGGGCGGCGCGGGCCCGCTCGGCACCAAGTACGGCAGCGTCAGCCTCGACGGCGCGATGTGGGACATCTACCAGGGCGACATCGGCTGGAACGTGTACTCCTTCGTCCGCACCGCCAACACCACCAAGGCGACCCTGAACATCGACGACTTCACCCAGGCACTCGTCCGGCGCAAACTGCTGAGCAACGACAAGTACCTCTCCGGCATCGAGTCCGGCACCGAGATCTTCAAGGGCTCGGGGCGGCTTGACACGAAGGCGTACTCCGTCGACATCGGCTGAACGGACGCGCGAAGGGTGGCTGCTTCGCGGTGGATCGGGTACATACGAACGGGTAGCACCCGTCGGTAACCGCCATGGTCCGAGGGCCCGATTCGCGGCGAGGTGAGCCTCATGTCCGCTCCATCCAGCAAACCCACCGTCACCGAGCGAGAAGCCCGGCAGGTGGCGGAAGCGGCCAGGGAACAGGACTGGCGCAAGCCCAGCTTCGCCAAGGAACTGTTCCTCGGCCGCTTCCGGCTCGACCTGATCCACCCCCACCCCCTCCCGCCCGACGAGGACGCCCGGCGCGGCGAGGAGTTCCTCGCGAAGCTGCGCGACTTCTGCGAGACCCGGATCGACGCCGCCCTCATCGAACGCGAGGCGCGCATCCCCGACGAGGTCATCAGCGGCCTCAAGGAGATCGGCGCCCTCGGCATGAAGATCGACACCAAGTACGGCGGCCTCGGCCTCACCCAGGTGTACTACAACAAGGCACTGGCCCTCGCGGGCTCGGCCTGCCCCGCGGTCGGCGTGCTGCTCTCCGCCCACCAGTCGATCGGCGTACCGCAGCCGCTGAAGCTGTTCGGCACGGACGAGCAGAAGGCGGAGTTCCTGCCCCGCTGCGCCCGCACCGCCATCAGCGCCTTCCTGCTCACCGAACCGGACGTCGGCTCCGACCCGGCACGCCTCGCGACCAGCGCGGTGCCCGACGGGGACTCCTACGTCCTCGACGGGGTGAAGCTCTGGACCACCAACGGCGTGATCGCCGACCTCCTGGTCGTGATGGCCCGAGTGCCGAAGAGCGAGGGCCACAAGGGCGGCATCACCGCGTTCGTCGTCGAGACCGACTCGCCCGGCATCACCGTCGAGAACCGCAACGCCTTCATGGGCCTGCGCGGCATCGAGAACGGCGTCACCCGCTTCCACCAGGTCCGGGTGCCCGCCGCCAACCGCATCGGCCCCGAGGGCGCGGGCCTCAAGATCGCCCTCACCACCCTCAACACCGGCCGCCTCTCCCTCCCCGCGTCCTGCGTCGCGGCCGGCAAGTGGTGCCTGAAGATCGCCCGCGAGTGGTCGGCGGCGCGTGAGCAGTGGGGCAGGCCGATCGCCGAGCACGAGGCGGTTGGCGCGAAGATCTCCTTCATCGCGGCGACGACCTTCGCCCTGGAGGCCGTACTCGACCTCTCCTCGCAGATGGCCGACGAGGACCGCAACGACATCCGCATCGAGGGCGCGCTCGCCAAGCTCTTCTCCTCCGAGATGGGCTGGCTGATGGCCGACGAACTGGTCCAGATCCGCGGCGGCCGGGGCTTCGAGACGGCGGAGTCCCTCGCGGCCCGCGGCGAGAGGGCGGTTCCCGCCGAACAGGTCCTGCGCGACCTCCGGATCAACCGCATCTTCGAGGGCTCGACGGAGATCATGCACCTCCTCATCGCCCGCGAGGCCGTCGACGCCCACCTCAAGGTCGCCGGCGACCTCATCGACCCGGACAAGTCCCTTCAGGACAAGGCGAAGGCGGGCGCCAACGCGGGCGTCTTCTACGCCAAGTGGCTCCCGAAGCTGGTCGCGGGCAGCGGCCAACTCCCGGGCACCTACGGCGAGTTCCGCCACGACGTCGACCTCTCCCGGCACCTTCGCTACGTCGAACGCGGTGCCCGCAAACTGGCCCGCTCGACCTTCTACGCCATGTCCCGCTGGCAGGGCCGGATGGAGACCAAGCAGGGTTTCCTGGGCCGGATCGTCGACATCGGCGCGGAACTCTTCGCGATGAGCGCGGTCTGCGTACGGGCCGAACTCCTGCGCACCCAGGGCGATCACGGCCGCGAGGCCTACCAACTCGCCGACGCCTTCTGCGAACAGTCCCGCATCCGCGTCGAGGAACTCTTCGGCCGCCTGTGGACCAACACCGACGACATCGACCACAAGGTCGTCAAGGGCGTCATGGGCGGCGCGTACACCTGGCTGGAGGAAGGCATCGTCGACCCGTCCGGCGACGGACCCTGGATCGCCGACACGACCCCGGGCCCGTCCAAGGCGGACAACCTCCACCGCCCCGTCAACTAGCCCTCGTTCAGCAGTACTTGTCGCTCGGATCCCGCGTCGTCCACGAACAGGTGTCGACCTTGCTGCCGTTGGACTTCGTCAGCGTCGCCGTGTCGCTGGTGTTGTTCCAGACATAGGCGGCACGGCCCTGGTATGTGTTCGCCGCGGTGTCCGTGCCCTTGCCGGTGTGCACCTTGATGTACTTGCCGGCGCCGATCTTGATGTTCTTGAAGACGTACCGGTGGTTCGAGACGTCTTTCAGCACCCACCCCTTGAGCGAGATCGCCGACCGGCTGGTGTTCTTGATCTGCACCCACTCGCCGTTCAGGCTCGTGTTGGACCGGGTGTCCGAGCCCGGGCTGTCGAACCAGACACGGTAGATCGTGACGCCACCGGCGGCTTCGGCCGGAGTGCTCAGCAAGGTGCCGGTGAGTATCGCGGCGCCCGCGAGCGCGGGCAGGGCAGCGCGTATCCGCATGGAGAATCCCCCCAGGATGTCGTCCACGCGCCGGTCGTCCACCGGCGCAGACCTGAAGTGTTATCACACGACCTTCACGCCGTATTCACAAAGGGGGATTTCCCTTCAATCACCGACGAGAGCCGATAAGCCACCCGCCCGAGGGAACCGCTGTCCCCCCGGCCACCCGTTGCGGCAACAATGGAGGGATGAGCGACAGTCCAGCACCCCTCGCCGACCCACATCTCGTCTACGACCCCGTCGTGGGCGACGGTCCCAAGGCCCTGGTGATCCTCGGGTCCACCGGGTCCATCGGCACCCAGGCCATCGACCTGGTGCTGCGCAACCCGGACCGCTTCCGGGTCACCGCCCTCTCCGCGAACGGCGGCCGGGTCGGGCTCCTCGCCGAGCAGGCCTACCAGCTCAGGGTGCGGACGGTCGGGGTCGCCCGCGAGGACGTCGTACCGGCACTGCGCGAGGCGCTCACCGCGCAGTACGGCGCGGGGGAGCCGCTCCCCGAGATCGTGGCCGGTCCGGACGCGGCCACCCAACTCGCCGCCTCCGACTGCCACACCGTGCTGAACGGCATCACCGGGTCCATCGGCCTGGCGCCCACCCTCGCCGCCCTGGAGGCGGGCCGCGTCCTCGCGCTCGCCAACAAGGAGTCGCTCATCGTCGGCGGCCCGCTGGTGAAGGCGCTGGCCAAGCCGGGCCAGATCATCCCGGTGGACTCCGAGCACGCGGCGCTGTTCCAGGCCCTCGCGGCCGGTACCCGCGCCGATGTCCGCAAGCTCGTCGTCACCGCGTCCGGCGGCCCCTTCCGGGGTCGTAGCAAAGCCGACTTGGCGCGAGTGACCGTAGAAGAGGCACTCGCGCACCCCACCTGGGCGATGGGCCCGGTGATCACGATCAACTCCGCGACCCTGGTGAACAAGGGGCTGGAGGTGATCGAGGCGCACCTGCTGTACGACATTCCCTTCGATCGCATTGAGGTGGTCGTGCACCCGCAGTCGTATGTCCACTCGATGGTGGAATTCACGGACGGTTCGACACTCGCCCAGGCGACGCCCCCCGACATGCGCGGGCCGATCGCCATCGGGCTCGGCTGGCCCGAGCGGGTCCCGGACGCGGCGCCCGCGTTCGACTGGAGCAAGGCGTCGACATGGGAGTTCTTCCCGCTCGACACCGACGCTTTTCCGTCGGTCGGCCTGGCCCGGCATGTGGGACAGCTCGCGGGCACGGCTCCGGCGGTGTTCAATGCGGCGAACGAGGAGTGCGTGGAGGCGTTCCGCGCGGGCGCGCTGCCGTTCAACGGAATCATGGAGACGGTGACACGGGTGGTCGAGGAACACGGGACACCGGCCACGGGAACTTCACTGACCGTGCCCGACGTCCTTGAAGCGGAGACCTGGGCACGCGCCCGGGCCCGCGAACTGACAGCGCAGACGACCACGGCGAACGCGGAGGCGCGTGCATGACAGCCCTGATGATGATCCTCGGCATAGTCGTCTTCGCGGTCGGCCTGCTGGTCTCGATCGCCTGGCACGAGCTGGGGCATCTCTCGACGGCGAAGCTCTTCGGCATCCGGGTGCCCCAGTACATGGTCGGCTTCGGCCCGACCATCTGGTCCAAGCGGAAGGGCGACACCGAGTACGGCTTCAAGGCCATCCCGTTCGGCGGCTACATCCGCATGATCGGCATGTTCCCGCCGGGACCCGACGGCAGGATCGAGTCCCGCTCCACCTCGCCCTGGCGCAGCATGATCGAGGACGCCCGCTCGGCGGCCTTCGAGGAGCTGGAACCCGGCGACGAGTCCCGCCTGTTCTACACACGCAAGCCCTGGAAACGGGTCATCGTGATGTTCGCGGGCCCCTTCATGAACCTGATCCTGGCGGTGGCGCTCTTCCTCACCGTCCTGATGGGCTTCGGCATCTCGCAGCAGACCAACACGGTCAGCTCGGTCTCCGAGTGCGTCATCGCGCAGAGCCAGAACCGCGACACCTGCACGAAGAAGGACCGGGCCTCCCCGGCGGCGGCAGCGGGCCTCAAGGCCGGCGACAAGATCCTCAGCTTCAACGGCGTCAGGACGACGGACTGGAACAAGCTCTCCGACCTGATCCGCGCCGCCCCCGGCAAGACGGTCCCGATCGTCGTGGAGCGCAAGGGCCAGGCCCTCACCCTGCACGCGAAGATCGCGTCGAACCAGGTCGCCAAGAAGGACTCCAGCGGCCAGATCGTCCAGGGCCAGTACGTCACCGCCGGCTTCCTCGGCTTCAGCGCGGCCACCGGCATCGTCCGTCAGGACTTCGGCGACTCGGTCACCTGGATGGGAGACCGCATGGGCGAGGCCGTCGACTCCATCGCGGCCCTCCCCGGCAAGATCCCGGCCCTGTGGAACGCGGCCTTCGACGGCGCCCCCCGCCAGGCCGACTCCCCGATGGGCGTGGTCGGCGCGGCCCGCGTGGGCGGCGAGATCTTCACGCTCGACATCCCGCCCACCCAGCAGTTGGCCATGGCCCTGATGCTGGTGGCAGGCTTCAACCTCTCCCTCTTCCTCTTCAACATGCTCCCGCTGCTCCCGCTCGACGGCGGGCATGTCGCGGGCGCGCTGTGGGAGGCGCTGCGGCGGAACCTGGCGAAGGTGCTCAAGCGCCCGGACCCGGGCCCGTTCGACGTGGCGAAGCTGATGCCGGTGGCTTATGTGGTGGCGGGGATCTTCGTCTGCTTCACGTTGCTGGTGTTGGTGGCGGACGTGGTTAACCCAGTGAAAATCTCCTAGTCACCCATAGTTTGTGGCGGCCCGGCATCTCTTGTGCCGGGCCGCTCTCCATTGAGTGGGTTTACGGCCGGGATGTGCTCGGGCCCGCACGGTTGACGTAATCTCGAAGCCTGGAGCCCGCTGTTCCGGGACCGGGGCCTTGATCCACGACTTGGGGTTGCACAGCAGATGACTGCGATTTCTCTCGGCATTCCGTCCGTACCGACCAGGCTTGCCGAGCGCCGCAAGAGCCGGCAGATCCAGGTCGGCACCGTGGCGGTCGGCGGCGACGCGCCGGTGTCCGTGCAGTCCATGACGACGACCCGTACGTCGGACATCGGGGCGACGCTCCAGCAGATCGCCGAGCTGACCGCGTCCGGCTGCCAGATCGTCCGCGTGGCCTGCCCCACACAGGACGACGCCGACGCCCTCTCGACGATCGCGCGCAAGTCGCAGATCCCGGTGATCGCGGACATCCATTTCCAGCCGAAGTACGTCTTCGCGGCGATCGAGGCGGGCTGCGCTGCGGTCCGGGTGAACCCCGGCAACATCAAGCAGTTCGACGACAAGGTCAAGGAGATCGCGCGGGCCGCGAAGGACCACGGCACGCCGATCCGCATCGGTGTGAACGCGGGCTCGCTGGACGCTCGACTGCTGAAGAAGTACGGCAAGGCGACCCCCGAGGCGCTGGCCGAGTCCGCCCTCTGGGAGGCGTCCCTCTTCGAGGAGCACGGCTTCCAGGACATCAAGATCTCGGTCAAGCACAACGACCCGGTCGTGATGGTCGAGGCGTACCGCCAGCTCGCGGCCCAGTGCGACTACCCGCTCCACCTCGGCGTCACCGAGGCGGGCCCGGCCTTCCAGGGCACGATCAAGTCGGCGGTGGCTTTCGGCGCGCTCCTGTCCCAGGGCATCGGCGACACCATCCGCGTCTCCCTCTCCGCCCCGCCGGTGGAGGAGGTCAAGGTCGGCAACCAGATCCTGGAGTCCCTGAACCTCAAGCCCCGCCGCCTGGAGATCGTGTCGTGCCCGTCCTGTGGTCGCGCCCAGGTCGACGTGTACAAGCTGGCCGAGGAGGTCACGGCGGGCCTTGAGGGCATGGAGGTCCCGCTGCGGGTCGCGGTCATGGGCTGTGTCGTCAATGGTCCCGGCGAGGCCCGAGAGGCCGACCTCGGCGTCGCCTCCGGCAACGGCAAGGGGCAGATCTTCGTCAAGGGCGAGGTCATCAAGACGGTGCCCGAGTCGAAGATCGTGGAGACGCTGATCGAGGAGGCGATGAAGATCGCCGAGCAGATGGAGGCGGACGGGATCGCTTCCGGCGAGCCTTCGGTGTCGGTCGCGGGCTGAGAGGGCGGTCCGGCGGGGGCTGCGCTTCCCTCGTCAGGGGCGGTGGGCTTCACCGGCCAGGTTCTCGGGCCCCACTTGTCAGCGTCGGTCGGCACATCCAGCCCGTCCGGCGCTTGAGGACGAGGCCGTCCAGGCCGAAAGCGGGGGCCTGGGGGCGGCAGCCCCCAGAGACGGCACGCTGACCCACCCGCACAAGAGAAGCGGGCGCCAACACAGAGCGGCGCCGCTCAGCTTCCGCAGGTACAGTGCGGAGATCAGCAGACCCTCAGGGTGAGGCCCCGTACGTGTTGACCCAGACCACCTCTCGGGTGCTCGAACCGAGCGACCTGGACGCCGCGCTCGCCGTGCTCGACCGCGAGCCGGTCACGAACGCCTTCGTGACCTCGCGGGTGCAGGTCGCGGGCCTCGATCCCTGGCGGCTCGGCGGCGAGATGTGGGGCTGGTACGAGGACGGCATGCTGACGTCCCTCTGCTACGCGGGCGCCAACCTCGTCCCGATCTGCGCGACCCCGAGAGCGGTCCGCGCCTTCGCCGACCGAGCCCGCAGGGCAGGCCGCCGCTGCTCCTCGATCGTCGGCCCCGCCGAGGCGACGGCCCAGCTCTGGCGCCTCCTCGAACCGAGCTGGGGCCCGGCCCGCGACGTTCGCGCCCACCAGCCCCTCATGGTCGCCGACCGCATGCCCACCGACATCGCCGCCGATCCGTACGTCCGCCGCATCCGCAAGGACGAGATCGACACGATCATGCCGGCGTGCGTGGCGATGTTCACCGAGGAGGTGGGCGTCTCCCCGCTGGCAGGCGACGGGGGCCTCCTCTACCAGGCCCGAGTCGCCGAACTCGTAGGCTCCGGGCGCTCGTTCGCCCGCCTCGACGAGTACGGCAAGGTCGTCTTCAAGGCGGAGATCGGCGCGGCGACACCCAAGGCCTGCCAGATCCAGGGCGTCTGGGTGGCCCCCGAGTACCGGGGGATGGGCGTGGCGGCCCCTGCGATGGCAGCGGTCCTGCGCTACGCGCTCGCGGATGTGTCCCCGATGGTCAGCCTCTACGTCAACGACTTCAATACCCCGGCACGACGGGCGTACTTGAGGGTCGGCTTCCAGGAGGTCGGCGCCTTCATGAGCGTCCTGTTCTAGAGGCTTTCAGGGGCGCGGGGAACTGCGCGACCAGCCACGACGCGCCCGCACCCGAACAACAACCGAACCACCCCTGTACTCTCCCCACATGCGATTTCCCGGTCACGGTCACCGCCACCCCCAAGACGTCGTGATCGGCCCCCTGGACCTCTCGGCCCGCGTGGACGAAGCCCTGGCCGTACAGGCCCTCGCATTCGGCCTGGGCCAGGACGAAGTAGCGGTACGACGGCAAATCGTCCTGCGCCACATGACCTACCCGGGAGCAAGAGCACTCGGCGCCACCTCAGCGGAGCGCCTCGTCGGATTCGTCTACGGCATGCCCAACAACCGCACTCACTGGTGGTCCACAGTCGTAGAGCCGTACCTCCGAGCCCGCGACCACGACGAGTGGCTCGACAACTCCTTCGTGATCACCGAGTTGCACGTCCACCCGCACTACCAGAACCGCGGCGCGGGCCGTTCCCTGATCACCACGATCACGGACGCCGCCACCGAACCCCGCTCGATCCTCTCCGCGATCGACACCGACAGCCCGGCCCGCGGCCTGTACCGCTCCCTCGGCTACGAGGACCTCGCCCGCCAGGTCCTGTTCCCGAGCGCCCCGAAGCCGTACGCGGTCATGGGCGCCCCCCTCCCTCTCCGCCGCCGTTAACCGATTTCCACCGGCACAGCACGCCCGGCTAACCTCCTAGCCATCACCCTTTCCCGGCAGGAGTACAGGAACCATGGCGAACGCACCGGTCCAGCGCATGTCCCAGTTGATGGCGAAGACGCTGCGCGACGACCCGGCGGACGCCGAGGTCCTCAGTCACAAGCTGCTCGTGCGGGCCGGTTACGTCCGCCGTACCGCGGCCGGTATCTGGTCCTGGCTGCCGCTGGGCAAGAAGGTCCTCTCCAACGTCGAGCGGATCGTGCGTGAGGAGATGGACGCGATCGGCGCCCAGGAGGTGCTGCTCCCCGCGATCCTGCCCCGCGAGCCGTACGAGGCGACCGGCCGCTGGGAGGAGTACGGCCCCGAGCTGTTCCGCCTCAAGGACCGCAAGGGCGGCGACTACCTCCTCGGCCCCACCCACGAGGAGATCTTCACGCTGATCGTGAAGGACCAGGCGTCCTCCTACAAGGACCTGCCGGTCATCCTCTACCAGATCCAGAACAAGTACCGCGACGAGGCCCGCCCGCGGGCCGGTGTGCTGCGCGGCCGCGAGTTCCTGATGAAGGACTCGTACTCCTTCGACACCGAGGACGAGGGCCTCGCCCACTCCTACGCCCTGCACCGCGAGGCCTACCAGAAGGTGTTCGCGCGCCTCGGCCTCGACTACCGCATCTGCGCCGCGACCGCGGGCGCGATGGGCGGCTCGAAGTCGGAGGAGTTCCTGGCCCCGGCCGAGGCCGGCGAGGACACCTTCGCGGACTGCCCGAACTGCGACTTCGCCGCCAACACCGAAGCGATCACCTACGAGTTGAAGCCCGTGGACGCCGCCGGCGTGCCCGCGCTCGAAGAGATCCCCACCCCCGACACTCCCACCATCGAGACCCTCGCCGCCCACCTCGGCGTCGAGGCTTCCGCCACCCTGAAGAACCTCCTCGTGAAGGTCGACGGCGAGATCGTCGCCGTAGGAGTCCCCGGTGACCGCGAGGTCGACCTCGGCAAGGTCGAGGCCCATTTCGCCCCCGCCGCAGTGGAGTTGGTGACGGCGGAGGACTTCACCGACCGTCCCGACCTCGTGCGCGGCTACGTCGGCCCGCAGGGCCTGGGCGAGAAGGTCACGTACATCGCCGACCCGCGCGTGGCCCCCGGCACGAGCTGGATCACGGGCGCCAACAAGGAGGGCACGCACGCGAAGAACGTCGTCGCGGGCCGTGACTTCGAGGTCGGCGAGTACGTCGACGTCGTGGTCGTGCAGGAGGGCGACCCCTGCTCCAAGTGCGGCACCGGCCTCAAGCTGGACCGCGCCATCGAGATCGGCCACATCTTCCAGCTCGGCCGCAAGTACGCCGACGCCCTCAAGCTCGACGTCCTCGGCCGGCACGGCAAGCCGGTCCGCGTGACCATGGGCTCCTACGGCATCGGCGTCTCCCGCGCGGTCGCCGCCCTCGCCGAGCAGACCGCCGACGACAAGGGCCTGTGCTGGCCCGCCGAGGTCGCCCCGGCGGACGTACATGTCGTGGCCGCTGGCAAGGCCCTCCAGACCGAACTCGCCCTGGACGTATCGGAGAAGCTGCGCGCGGCCGGCCTGCGCGTCCTGGTCGACGACCGCGCCGGGGTCTCCCCGGGCGTGAAGTTCACCGACTCGGAGCTGATCGGCGTACCGCAGATCCTGGTCGCGGGCCGCCGCTCCGCCGAGGGCGTCCTGGAACTGAAGGACCGCAGGACCGGCGAGCGCGAGGAACTGACCGTCGACGAGGCGATCGCCCGCCTCACCGCGTAAGTCAGTACCGCGCAAGCAACTACCGCGTAGGCGGCGAGGAGTTGGGGCTTGTTGAAGCCTCAAGCAATTTAAGACTCCTCTCAGAGAGTTCTCGGGAGGCGTATGGGCGCCTCACAGACTTCTCTCAGGCTGGTCCCCGACCGTAGGACGTGACAGAGCGTCACTGCGGAGGGGAACGGTCATGACAGTCAAGGAGCGTGGGGCCGCTACGGCGGTCCGCAGAGGCAAGCGGCGCATCGCGGCCGCCACGGCGGCGATCACGCTGGCGGCGGCGGCCGGGGTGTTCGCCCTGGTCGGCACGATGCAGTCGGACGCGGAGGCGGACACGGCGGCGGGCAGCACGGGTACGACGAGTTCATCGTCGCCCTCGCCGTCCGCCTCCTCCAACACCTCGTCCACATCGGACAGTTCGACCTCGTCGTCGTCTTCATCCTCCTCATCTTCGTCTTCGTCTTCCTCTTCGTCACCGGACCTTCAGTCGTCCTCGTCCGGCGTGACCTCGTCCTCCGGCGGCTCCACCGACTCCACGTCGGGAGCGTCGTGATGAGTACACGTACGAGTACCGCGCCCCTGCGCACGACGGCCGCCGCCGACTGGCGTGCCCTCGGGACCAGCGTCCGGCTGGTCGTCACCGACCCGGCCCTGCTGGACTCCTGCAACCTGCTCCTCGCCCGGCACCTCGCCGAGGTCGACGCGGCCTGCAGCAGGTTCCGTACCGACTCCGAACTGGCCGCGCTCGACGCCTCGTTGGGCCGCCCGATCACCGTCAGCCCGCTGCTCGCCGAGGCGTTGGCGGTCGCGCTGCGCGCCGCCGAGGCGACGGACGGCGCGGTGGACCCGACGGTCGGCTCGGCCATGAACGCCATCGGCTACGACCGCGACTTCACCCTCGTCCAGGAGGACGACCGCCCGATCCGGCTCACCGTGAAGCGCGCCCCGGGCTGGCGCACGATCGACCTGGACCGTACGACCGGCGCGGTCACCGTCCCGGTCGGTGTCCGCCTGGACCTCGGCGCCACGGCGAAGGCCTGGGCCGCCGACAAGGCCGCCGCGATGCTCGCCCAAGTGGCCGGCTGCGGAGTCCTGGTGAGCCTGGGCGGCGACACGGCCGTCGCGGGGGAGCCCCCGGCCGGCGGCTGGAACATCCGCGTCCAGGACGTCACCGGTTCTGTCGACGAGGTGCCCACGCACGGTACGTACGCCACGATCGGCCTGCGCTCCGGCGGCCTCGCCACCTCGGGCACGGCGGCGCGCCGCTGGCGCCGGGGCGGCTACGAGCTGCACCACATCGTCGACCCGCGCACCGGCCTCCCGGTCCGCAGCCCCTGGCGCACGGTCTCGGTCGCCGCCGCGACGAGCGCCGACGCCAACGCGGCGAGCACGGCGTGCCTGGTCAAGGGGGCAGGCGCGGAACGCTGGTTGACGCGCCTGGGCCTCCCCGCGCGCTTGGTTGCCCAGGACGGCACGGTCGTAACGACCCCGGGCTGGCCCACCCACCAGGCGACGACCCATGGGACCGCCGCATGAGCTCCGAGATCCTCTGGTACGCCAACCGTGCCACCGGCGCCGTCTGCCTGGTCCTGTTCACCGTGGTCGTCCTGCTCGGCATCGCGGTCCGCCTGCGCACCCGGCTCCCCGGCCTGCCCCGCTTCGGCACGGTGAACCTGCACCGCACCCTCTCCCTCTCCGCGACCGCCTTCCTGGCCCTGCACATCGCGATGGCGGTGATCGACGGATACGTGAACATCACCGTCGTCGACGCGGTCGTCCCCTTCGTCTCCGACTACGAGCCGTTCTGGCTGGGCCTCGGCACGGTCGCCCTCGACCTGATGCTCGCGGTCCTGATCACCAGCCTCCTCCGCGAACGCATCGGCCACCGCACCTGGCGGGCCCTCCACTGGCTGGCGTACGTCTCCTGGCCGGTCGCCCTGATCCACGGCATCGGCATCGGCACGGACACCGGCACCGACTGGATGACCTGGCTGACCGTGTCCTGCGTGGCCGCGGTGACAGCCGCCTTCGGCATCCGCCTGGCCCACTCGGCCCGGGATTCCCGCCGCACGCCCGCAGCCCTGCTCCGCACAGCCGAAGGAGCCCGTTCATGACCACGACCACGACCTTCACCGACGTCTACATGTCCCCCCGCCTCCTCGCCCCCGGCGGCACCGCGGCCGACCTCTCCACCCACGAACTCCGCTACGGCCCACTGTCGTACGGAGATCCCGACACCCTCCTGAGAACGGTCGCCGAATCCGGCCTCACCGGCCGTGGAGGCGCCGCGTTCCCGACGTACCGCAAGCTGGTCGCGGTGGCCGACGCGAGCCGCCGCACGGGCCGTGCACCGGTGGTCGTAGCGAACGGAGCGGAAGGCGAGCCGGCCAGCCGCAAGGACAAGACGCTGCTCCGCCTCTCGCCCCATCTGGTCCTGGACGGGCTGCAGTTGGCGGCGCGGGCAGTCGGCGCGGGGGAGGCCCACCTGGCGGTGGAGGACGGCGCGTCGTACCTGGAATCGGCCCTGGCCCAACGCAACGACCCGCTCCCCGTACAGGTCATCCGCCTACCCAAACGCTTCCTGTCCGGCCAGGCATCGGCGCTGGCGCAATACGTCTCGGGAAACGCCCCGCTGCCCCGCCACCAGCACCCCCCGGTCCGCGAACGCGGAGTGCGCAAAGCCCCCACCCTCGTCCAGAACGTGGAAACCCTGGCCCACCTCGCCCTGGTCGCCCGCTACGGCGCCGACTGGTTCCGCAGCGCGGGCACACCCACCCAACCGGGCAGCACCCTGTGCACGTTGCACGTCCCGGGCCGCGAAGTCCGGGTGGTGGAAGCCCCGTTCGGCCTCCCCTTGAACCGACTCCTGCCCCTGGAGGGAACGTCCGCGGTACTGGTGGGCGGCTACCACGGCACCTGGATCCCGGCGGCAGAGGCAGCCCAACGCACGCTGGACGCAGGTGACTTGGGGGCAGGCGTCCTGGCCGCACTCCCCACGGACCGCTGCGGCGTAACCGAAACCGCCCGAGTCCTCCGCTACTTGGCCCTGCAATCGGCGGGCCAATGCGGCCCCTGCCTCAACGGCCTCCCGCGCATAGCCTCCGCCTTCCAGACCCTGGCCACCCCCGGCCCCCAGGCCAACACCCGCCAGGACGTGGCCCGTTGGTCGGGCCTGGTGGAGGGCCGAGGCGCCTGCCACCACCCCGACGGCACGGTCCGCCTGGTCCGCAGCGCGCTGACCACTTTCGCGGCCGAACTGGACACCCACGCAAGGGGTTTGTGCACCGCGAGCGACGCGACCCCTTTGCTCCCGATCCCGAACGAGGCCCACTGACCATGGACCAGAAGACGCCCCAGAAAATCGACATCGACTGGACGGCCTGCCAGGGCCATGGCCTGTGCGCCGAGTTGCTCCCCGACCACATCACGCTGGATGAATGGGGCTACCCGCTGGTGGATGGCGGCTCGATCCCACCCCGCATCCTGAAACGAGCCCGCAGAGCAGCGTCGGACTGTCCCGTGCTTGCCTTGAAATTGACGGCGAGGGGAGCGCCCCTTTAGGGCGCGGGGAACTGCGCGACCAGCCCCAACGCGCCCGCAGCCCGAAACCCATCCGCACCCTCCGAGCTCGACCGCCCCTCAAACCCCGCCCCAAAAATCCATAGCCACCCGCCCCTCAATCCGCCCCCGCTCATCCAACAAACACCCACCCAACTTCACCGCCCGCAAAGTCACCGCCCGATCAACAATCTCCAACCGAGACAACTTCGCCACCATCTCGCTCTCCAACCCCACCGCATCCCCCGCAGACCGCAACCACACCCCGACCAACAAATTCGCAGCCCCGCTAACCGCCGCGCACATCCGCACCTCAGGAAACCGCCCAAGCGTCCGAGCCGCCCGCTCCAACTGATCCGGCGGCACCCGCAACCACAACAACATCGTCACCGGCGCAGGAGACAGAGACCGAGCGACCTCACACCGCAACCGAATCACCCCACCCGCAAGAGCCGCCCCCAAATGCCGCCGCACGGTACTCGCCCCAACCCCGAGCCGCGAAGCCAACTCCGCATGCGAGGCACGCGCGTTCTCCCCCAGCGCAAGCAACAGATCCCGATCCAACTCCCCGAACCGAGGCACCATCCCCGCCGAGGACGAGGACTCCGCGGCCATCAACAACCCCCGCTGCTCACGCGAGATGGCCCGAACCTGCCACCGACTCCCCTCCGCGTACATCCGCGGCGCCACCAACGTCCGCGTCCCGACAACCCCCCGCAGCCCCGAGACCCGGTCGACGACATACCGAGACACCCCCTCCAGGCTCGACGCCACCAGATGCAGCACCAGATCGCAGGGCCCCGCCACATAGTCGACGGCGGTCAACTCCGCGTCACCGGCCACCGTCCGGGCCACCCGCATCGCCTCACCCGGCGCACAGTCCACCTGCACGAATGCGAACGCCAGCCGTTCACCGACTGCCGCGCCCGGATAGGCAGTCAGCCACGCCTCACGCCGCTCGACCAGCCGCTCCCAGTGCCGCGCCACCGTCACCGGCCCGACCCCCAGCGCTCTGCCGATCAGTGACCAGGGAGCACGCGGCCGGAGCTGCAAGGCGTTGACCAGGGCGAGATCGGATTCGGACAGCATGGTGGATCCCTCGGATTGATGGCCTTCGTACGGCGGATCTCTCCAAAAATCGCTGCGGTGATGCACCGCCCTCTCATCATTGCCGACCAGAAGCACGGTCCGTACGGCGCCCGACGCACGAGCGCCGGTCCGGCTGGGCAGCGTCCTGGAGTTGCGGGAGTGACCTACGAGGGGAGAGGGATGACTCTGCAAGACGACGCACACGAGCTCCAGGGCGAACTGGCCGTCCTGCGCCGGGCGTTGCACCAGGAACCGGAGATCGGCCTGCACCTGCCGCGTACGCAGGAGAAGGTACTGGCCGCACTGGACGGACTGCCGCTGGAGATCGGCACGGGCACGTCACTGTCCTCCGTGACGGCGGTCCTGCGCGGCGGAGGAACCGAACCGGGCGGAGGAACCGAGCCCGGCGGCCCCGTCGTACTGCTCCGCGGAGACATGGACGGTCTACCGGTCACCGAGCGCACCGGCGCGGAGTTCACCTCCCGCATCGACGGCGCCATGCACGCCTGCGGCCACGACCTGCACACCGCCGGTCTCGTCGGCGCCGCCCGACTCCTCGCCGACCGGCGCGAACGCCTCGCCGGGGACGTGGTGTTCATGTTCCAGCCGGGGGAGGAGGGCTGGGACGGCGCCGGGCACATGGTCGAGGAGGGGGTACTCGCGGCGGCGGGCCGCCCGGTCGACGCCGCCTACGGACTCCACGTCAGCTCGTCGTCGTACCCCACCGGCGTCTTCAGCTCCCGCCCCGGCACGCTGATGGCGGCCTCGGCGGGCCTGCACGTACGGGTCGTAGGAGCGGGCGGGCACGGCTCGCGGCCGCACGCCGCGCTGGACCCGGTGCCGGCGGCCTGCGAGATGGTCACCGCGCTGCAGACGATGGTGACCCGGCGCTTCGACGTCTTCGACCCGGTCGTGGTCACCGTCGGCACCTTCCACGCGGGCACCCGGCGCAACATCATCCCGGACGACGCCGTCTTCGAGGCGACCGTGCGCACCTTCACCCCGGCCGCAGCCGAACGCGTCGCCGAGGTCGCCGTACGCCTCTGCGAGGACATCGCGGCGGCCCACGGCCTCACCGCCGAGGTCGACTTCGTCCCCGAGTACCCGGTCACGGTCAACGACGCCGCCGAGCACGACTTCCTCGCCGACACCGTCCGCGAGGCCTTCGGCGAGGAGCGCTTCGCACCGCTGACCGACCCGATCACCGGCTCGGAGGACTTCTCCCGGGTCCTGGACCGGGTGCCGGGCGCCTTCGTGTTCCTGGGCGCCGACACCACCGGCGACCCGGAGACAGCGCCCGGCAACCACTCCCCGCTCGCCGCCTTCGACGACAGCGTTGTCTCCGACGGCTCCGCCCTGCTCGCCGAACTCGCCGTCCGCCGACTGGACCGTCTCAACTCCCTTGCCAAGGAGGCGTAGTGCGCCCCTACCACCTGATCCCCGCCGTGCCCGCGCTCGCGCTGGCCCTCATGCCCTTCCTGCCGTTCGTGAACACCGACGGACTGTGGTTCGGCCTGCCCCGGATGCTCGTGTGGGGCGCGGCATGGTGCGTACTGTGCACCCCCGCACTGCTGTTGACGGAGCGTCAGATGGCTCGCGAAGGAGCCGAGTTGACCGACACCACCGCGACCGTCACGACCGCCGAGGGGGTTGACCAGTGACGACCATCCTCATCATGACGTTCACCGGCATCGGGCTGATCGGTGTCCTCGGCTTCGCCGGCCGCCGCAAGCCCGCCGCCGACCTGTCCGAATGGGCCGTGGGCGGACGGAACTTCGGCGCGGTGAGCATGTGGTTCCTCCAGGCCGGCGAGGTGTTCACCACCTTCACCTTCCTCGGCATGGCAGGCCTGGCGTTCAGCGGCGGAGTGGCGGCCCTCTACGCCCTCCCGTACGTCCCCATCGGCTACATGGTCCTGTTCTTCCTCGCCAAGCGCCTCTGGTCCCTCGGCAAGGAACGCGGCTACCTCACCCAGGGCGACTACCTGGAGGACCGCTACGACAGCAAACTCCTCGGCACAGTCGCGGCCGTCCTGGGCGTCGTCTTCGTCCTCCCGTACCTCCAACTCCAGATCACCGGGCTGGGGTTGATCGTCCAGCTGGTCACCGGCAACTCGTCCTCCGGCACCCTCAGCATGATCATCGGCAGCGTGCTGGTCGTGGCCTTCGTGCTGTGGGCGGGCCTGCACGGCGTCGCGATGACGTCGTACTTCAAGGACGTCATCATGCTGATCGTCCTGGGCGTGCTCCTCGTCGCGATCCCCTCCCACTTCGCGGGCGGAGTCAGCGCGATGTTCCACCGCATCGACAAGCTGCACCCCGAGATGCTGACGATCCACGCGGGCCCCGCCGACCAAGTCTGGTTCACCACAAGCATGTTGGTCAGCGCGATCGGCGTCGGCCTGATGTGCCTCCCGCACGCCTGGCCCGCCGTGATGTCCGCCCGCGACCCCAAGGTCCTGCGCCGCAACTACACCTGGATGCCCCTCTACGAACTCTGCCTCCTGATGCCGATCATCGTCGGCTTCGCCGCCATCCTCGTCCTCAAGCCGGGCAGTTCGGCCAACGGCATCCTCCTGACCCTGAGCAAGCAGGTCCTGCCCGCGTGGGCGACGGGCCTGGTGGTGATCGCGGCGATAGCGACGGCGATGGTCCCGGCGGCAGGCATCCTGATCGGCATCTCCTCCCTGGTGGCCCGCAACATCGCCCGCGTACAGGGCGAACGCACCCAGTTCTGGATCAACCACGGCACGGTGGTGGCGGCCTGCGGTCTGTCACTGTTGCTGGCGATCTTCCGCCCGGACTTGCTGGCCAACCTCCTGCTCCTCACCTACAGCGGCACCGTCCAACTCGCCCCCGCCATCGCCCTGGGCTTCCTGACCCGCCGCCCGGTGGGCAAGGTCCCGATCCTGGCGGGCCTGTTCGTGGGCGAACTGGCCGTCATCTGGCTGACGTTCTGGAACAAGGACCTGGCGGGCAACGTCAACGTGGGCCTGATCGGCCTGGCCGCGAACCTGATCGTCCTGACCCTCGCGGCCCCCGCGGAACGCCTCCTGGCCCGCAGGACAACTCCCGCCTCCGACAAGCAGGTTGCGATGACGGCATGAACAACTCCGCACCCCGTACGGTCTTCACGGGCGGCCTGGTCTTCGACGGCACCGGCGCAGCCCCGGCCCCCGCAGACGTGGTCGTGTCCGACGGCCGCATAGTCGACGTCGGCACAGGCCTGGACGGCGACACCCAAGTCGACTGCACAGGCCGCACGTTGCTCCCGGGCATGTTCGACTGCCACGTCCACCTCACGCTCAACGGCATAGGCCTGCTGGGCGCGTTGCAGAAGCCGTTCTCGTACCAGTTCTACGAGGCGGCGGTGAACCTGCGCCGCACCCTCGAAGCGGGCATCACCACGGTCCGCGACGCGGCGGGCGCCGACCTGGGCATCAAACAGGCAGTGGAGGACGGCCTGTTGACGGGCCCCCGCGTCCAGATCTCCATCGGCCTGATCACCCAGACCGGCGGCCACGGCGACCCCTGGATGCCCTCGGGCCAGTGCGCCGGCCTAGCCGTACCGCACCCGGGCCGCCCACCCGCGATGGCCGACGGCCCCGACGAGATGCGCCGCACCGCCCGCACCCTGCTCCGCGCCGGCGCCGAGGTCCTCAAGGTATGCACCACGGGCGGTGTCCTCTCCCCGCGCGACGACCCCCGCCACAGCCAGTTCACGCCGGAGGAACTGGACATCCTGGTGACCGAGGCGAACGCGCAGGGCCGCTACGTAATGGCCCACGCGCAAGGCGCGGACGGCATCAAGAACGCGGTCCGAGCCGGAGTCCGCTCCATAGAACACGGCATCCACCTGGACGACGAGGCAATAGACCTCATGCTGCAACACGACACCTGGCTGGTCCCCACCCTGATCGCCCCGGTATCGGTGATCCGAGCAGCAGAGTCCGGCATCCAGATCCCCGAAGCCATGCTCCGCAAGGCCAAGGAGGTCACCGAGGCCCACGCCATCTCGGTACGCCGAGCCGCAGAAGCAGGCGTCCGCATAGCCATGGGCACAGACAGCGGCATCGGCCCCCACGGCACCAACCTGGACGAGCTGGCGTTGATGGAGTCATGCGGCATGACTCCGGCCGAGGTCCTGGCGGCGACCACCTCTTCGGCGGCCCGCCTTCTGGGCTACGACGACTTGGGCACCGTAGAACCGGGCAACAGAGCAGACCTGGTCCTGGTGGAGGGCAACGCCTACGACCTAAAGGCGCTGCCCGGCAACATAACGGAGGTATGGAAGGACGGAGTCCGGGCGGCCCTATAAAGCAACGGGGCCAAGTGTCTTTAGGGGCGCGGGGAACTGCGCGACCAGCCCCCACTCACCCGCAGCCAAAGCACGACCTATAGCCACCCAGCAAATTCCAGCAACAACTCAGCATCCCGAGGCCGCCCCACGCGCAGTGCCCGCACCCCAGACTCAACCGCCCGGAACAACGTCCACCCCCGCAACCGCTCCTGATCCACATCCAAAGACTCAGCAAGTCGCTTGATCCGCCGCCGAGTTGTGGACGCCCCCGAAGGCGTAGCAATCAGATCCTCAACCCGATCCCGAACCAACCGAGCCAGATCAAACGCACACTCACCCACAACCGGATCCGGCCCCACGGCAAGCCACGGCACCCGCTCAGCCGCAAGCACCTTGCTCTGCCGAAACGTCCCATGCAGCAACCGAACCTCAGGCGGCGCAGCCAACAACGCCTCCCGAGCCTCCAACGCCGCCGAGACCAACGAGGCAACCTCAACCCCACCGCTACCGCTGTCCCGCATGACCCGAGCCTGCCGCCCCGTCCGCTCGGCCACAGTCTCAAACGCATGATCACCAGGCGGCTCCACCCACAACCGCCGCAAGGTCCCCGCCGCCTCCAGCAAGGCCTTCGCCTCGGGCAACGACCGCACCGACACATCAGGATGCAACCGCTCCAACACCAGCACACCCTCGCCGGCGAACAGCTCGACAAGCTGCACGGCACCCAGCCCACCCCACCGCGCCAGCGCAGCCCGTTCACTCTCGGGCCGAGCCCGACGCGGGGCGAGCTTCAACACGGCCGGAGTCCCATCAGCCCGCCGCACCAGCACAACCAAACTGCTGCGCCCGCCAGGCACCTGCACCCGCTCCACAGTCAACTCGCGTAGATCAACGGCCTGTTGAGCCACCTCGGGCAGCTTCTCCAACCAGTCGTCACCGCTCGGTGCCGTCTCCCCGAGCGCCCTCACCAGACGCTGCGGCGGTTCGAAAGCCATGCGCGAGTTGTTCCCTTCCTACGGTCCTGCCGTCCTGCGTCCCCATGCGGATCACGCCGTGGGTGTCGCCGAGGCCGTGGGGGTCGCGGCCCGCTCGGCGAGACCAGGGAAGGGTACGCTCCCGCCGCGCCAGCGCACCGCGCGGACCGCCGCTTCGCGCAGAGCTTCCGTGGCCGTACCCCGTACCCCTTCCGTCGACGCCCGCACCAGGTCGGAGTAGACCCCGGCCACCCGGTCCTCCAGCTCCGCGGCGAGCCGTACGGCCGCCGCCGAGTCCGGCACCGCGAACGGCAGCGCGTACGCGGCGGACGCGGCCACGGGCGTGCCGCCCAGGTCCCGCACCTCGCGGACCAGCGCGTCGCGCCGGGCGCGGTGCGCGTCGTAGGCCGCCTTGGCCTCGGTCCGCCGGCCCTCGCGGATACGGCCGCCGACGACGCCGTAGCCGTAAACAGCCGCGTGCTCGGCGGCCAACGCGGCCCGCAGCGCGGTCAGTTCCGCGGCCTTCTCCTCGGCCGTCCGCTCGCTCACTTGGCACCCTCCGTCAGCAGATACGCGTGCGCGGCCCCCGCGGCGGCCACCGAGGCCAGCAGCCGGGCCAGCTCACCGGGCAGATCGAGCAGCGCCTTGGCCCGCCGGTCGGCGAGGGCCCGCTCTGCGGTGGCCAGATCGGTCAGGGCATCGCTAGGGGTCGCCGCAACGGGGGAGGGCGACGCGGACGCAGATGCCGACGGCGACGAAGAAGCCGTAGAACCGCCGCTTCCGCCGCCGAAAGCCGCCGCGTGCCGTACGACCTCCGCCCGCAGCGGGTCCAGGCGGTCCGCCAGCGTCGGGTGCGCGGCGAGTACCGCGTCGTAGTGCTGGAGGAGAGTGTTGCTGTCGGAGGCCGCACGCGCGCGTGCGCGTTCGGCGGCCGATTCGCTGCCGCCCGTGGTCCCGGAGTCGTCGGCATCGGTGGAGCAGCCCACCAGGAGGGCGGCTCCGGCGGCCGAGGCGAGCAGGCTCCTTCTGCGCGGTCCCAGGAGGGTGCGCGGAGGTGGGGGGAACGGCACGGCAGATCGTCCTCGGGGGGCTCGTACGAACGAAAAGGCGGGAAGGGCAGCGCGCCCGTGATCACGGTACCCGCGCGTATGCCTGACGGCAGTCACCGGCACCGGTCCGTCCGCAGGTGGACGGCAACACACCTCGGGACCGGATACCCTTTGAGCAGACACGCGCCCTACCCACAACAGCACACGCGGCCGAGGAGTCACCCGGATGAGCACGACCCAGAGCGAGAGGCTGCGAGAACTGCTGGAACCGCTCGTCGGCTCCCAGGGACTCGATCTCGAAGAGGTCGCGGTGGACTCGGTGGGACGCAAGCGGGTGCTGCGCGTGGTCGTCGATTCCGACACCGGTGCCGATCTGGACCAGATCGCCGATGTGAGCCGCGCGCTCTCGGCGAAGCTCGACGAGACCGACGCGATGGGCGCGGGCGAATACACCCTTGAGGTCGGGACGCCCGGAGCCGAGCGCGAGCTCACCGAACACCGTCACTACGTACGCGCCACCGACCGGCTGGTGAAGTTCCAGCTGGCCGAGAGCGGTGAGCTGGTCGCCCGGATCATCGAGGTGGACGACGACGGCATCGACGTCGAGGTGCCCGGCGTGAAGGGGCGCAAGCCCACCGCCAAGCGGCTCGCCTTCGCGGACGTCGTCAAGGCGCGTGTCCAGGTCGAGTTCAACCGCAAGAACAAGAACGACGAGCACGTAGAAGACGTAGAAGACGTAGAAGACACTGAGAACGAAGAGGAGGCGTAGCCGTGGACATCGACATGAGTGCCCTGCGGGGCTTGGTGCGGGAGAAGGAGATCTCCTTCGACCTGCTGGTCGAGGCGATCGAGTCGGCCCTCCTCATCGCCTACCGCCGTACCGAGGGAAGCCGCCACCACGCGCGCGTGAAGCTCGACCGGGACACCGGCCACGTGACGGTGTGGGCGAAGGAGGACCCCGAGGACCTGGAGGAGGGGCAGGAGGCGCGCGAGTTCGACGACACCCCGTCCGACTTCGGGCGGATCGCCGCCACCACCGCCAAGCAGGTCATCCTGCAGCGGCTGCGCGACGCCCAGGACGACGCGACGCTCGGCGAGTACGCGGGCCGCGAGGGCGACATCGTCACCGGCGTGGTCCAGCAGGGCCGCGACCCGAAGAACGTGCTCGTCGACATCGGCAAGCTGGAGGCCATCCTGCCGGTGCAGGAGCAGGTCCCCGGCGAGACGTACCCGCACGGCCTGCGCCTTCGGTCGTACGTCGTCCGGGTGGCGAAGGGTGTGCGCGGTCCGTCCGTGACGCTCTCCCGTACGCATCCCAATCTGGTGAAGAAGCTGTTCGCCATGGAGGTGCCGGAGATCGCCGACGGGTCGGTGGAGATCGCCGCCATCGCGCGCGAGGCCGGCCACCGTACGAAGATCGCCGTCCGCTCCACCCGCAGCGGTCTGAACGCCAAGGGTGCCTGCATCGGCCCCATGGGCGGCCGGGTGCGCGCGGTGATGGGCGAGCTGAGCGGCGAGAAGATCGACATCGTCGACTGGTCGGACGACCCGGCCGAGATGGTCGCCAACGCGCTCTCCCCGGCGCGGGTCTCCAAGGTCGAGGTGGTGGACCTCGCGGCCCGCTCCGCGCGCGTGACGGTGCCGGACTACCAGTTGTCCCTGGCGATCGGCAAGGAAGGGCAGAATGCCCGACTTGCGGCCAGGCTCACCGGGTGGCGCATCGACATCCGTCCGGACACCGAACAGCCGTCCGACCAGGCCGGGGAATAGATCTCGGCCGCGAGTGGCTTAGATCACGACAACAACCGTTCGATTCTTCCCCCGAAGGGGTGAGGTCGGTGCGGGGAGGTAGACTTAGCAGTGTCTGGCCGGACGCGAGCCCGCGCATGCCCTGAACGCACCTGTGTGGGGTGTCGGGAGCGAGCGGCCAAGAAGGACCTGCTGCGCATCGTGGCGGTCGAGGGCGAATGCGTCCCCGATCATCGCGGTACGCTGCCCGGCCGGGGCGCGTATCTGCACCCCGCCCTGGTCTGTCTCGACCTGGCGGTACGCCGCCGGGCGTTCCCACGGGCGCTGCGTGCCCAGGGAGCGCTCGACACAAAGGCGTTGCGTCTCTACGTCGAGCAGGCGTCACAGTAAGAGCGAGTCGTACGGAACCTCCGTGCGGCCCGGTATTCCGCGAGTTGGAAGTAGGTCGAGATTGCGATGAGCACTCGATGAGCACGCGATGAGTACGCCCATGAAGTAGCGACGGTCCGGACGCACCCGGACCTAAAAGGAGCGAAGTGGCTAAGGTCCGGGTATACGAACTCGCCAAGGAGTTCGGGGTGGAGAGCAAGGTCGTCATGGCCAAGCTCCAAGAACTCGGTGAATTCGTCCGTTCGGCGTCCTCGACGATCGAGGCGCCCGTTGTACGCAAGCTGACAGACGCCCTCCAGCAGGGCAACGGAGGCGGCAAGCCCGCCCCCGCGCGCAAGGCTGCCCCGGCACGTCCGGGCGCCCCCTCTCCGGCGCAGGGTGCCCGCCCGGGTCCTGCCGCCCCGCGCCCGCCGGCCCCGAAGCCGGCCGTCGCCGAGAGCGCCGTCGAGGCTCCCGCAGCCCCGGCCGCGCCC
>NZ_BARF01000045.1 GCF_000367365.1 Streptomyces prunicolor NBRC 13075
ACGCAAACCCCAACAAATTAGCCCCCCGCCACCGCTCAGGATCCCCCGCCGCCACATCATCCGCAGCCAGCCCGATCCCCCAAACCCGGTCCACAGGACTCGCCTCCACCAGCACACGCTCACCCGTGCCCAGCAGAAACCCCCGCAGTTCCGCATCCCCCGCGAACTTGTGCACGCTCCCCTCGACCACGATCCCGAACCGCTCCCGCGCCCAGACCGACTCGTCGAACCCCCGTACCAACCGCCCCGCGTTCTTGGCCTGAGACGGATGCCCCGCGGCCAGTACCCGCGCAAGGGCGTCCTCGTCGCCGAACAGCCGCGCCTTCCCCGCCATCATCCAGTGCTCGGCGGTCGCATACGTCACCCCGTCCACGGTGAACGGCGACGGCCACCACTGGCTCAGACAGCTCGCGCTCACGCGGCCGTCCGGGCGTGGCCGGTGGCCCCAGAAGTGCAGGTACTTGACCCTGGCCCCGGCACGCACTTCCCTGATCAGGGCTTCCTGCGAATCGATCTTTTCCGCGGCCCCCGCCGCGAGCTTCCCCGTGATCTTGTCCATACACGCGAGTCTTGCAGGCACCACTGACACTCCGTCCCCCCTTTTCCGTACGGACTCGACACCTGGTCGACAGATTCCGTCGCGTAACCAAAAGGCAACAACGGAATCACTTGTTGGAGTCCCTTTGCTCTGTCAGGATCGGCATTCAAATCGAGCTGGAGCTACGCCACCCGCCAGCGGACGAAGCGGGGCGAAGGCGGAGGAGAGCGACATGCACAACCCGGGCAGCGTCACCCCGGAACGATTCCCCGCACAGGAGTACTTCGCGGACGGCGCGCAGTTCATCGCCGGCCGCCTCACGAAGGGCACCTCGGGTCAGACCCACGCCGTCGTCGACCCGGCCACCGGCGAGGACGTGTACACGTACGAGCTGGCCGGTACCGACGACGTGGACGCCGCCGTGGCAGCCGCCCGCGCCGCGTTCCCGGGCTGGTCGGGAGCCACTCCCGGCGAGCGCTCCGACGCCCTGCACCGCTTCGCCGCCGTACTCGCCGAGCGCGCGGACGACTTCGCCCGCGCCGAGTCCCTCCAGTGCGGCAAGCCCCTCAAGCTGACCCGCGAGTTCGACATCCCCGGGACCATCGACAACACGGCCTTCTTCGCCGGTGCCGCCCGGCATCTGCAGGGGCAGTCGGCGGGGGAGTACTCGGGCGACCACACGTCGTACGTACGCCGTGAGCCCATCGGTGTCGTCGGCTCCATCGCGCCCTGGAACTATCCCCTCCAGATGGCCGCCTGGAAGATCCTCCCGGCGATCGCCGCGGGCAACACGATCGTCCTGAAGCCCGCCGAGCTGACCCCGCTCACCTCGCTGATGTTCGCGCAGGCCGCCACCGAGGCCGGTATCCCGGACGGTGTCATCAACATCATCACCGGCGCGGGGCAGGTCGCCGGTGAGCATCTCGTCGGTCACCCGGACGTGGTCATGACGTCCTTCACCGGGTCCACCGCCGTCGGCAAGCGCGTCGCCGAGATCGCGACCGCCACCGTCAAGCGCATCCACCTGGAGCTCGGCGGCAAGGCACCCTTCGTGGTCTTCGACGACGCCGATCTCGAAGCCGCCGTCAACGGAGCCGTCGCCGGTTCGCTCATCAACACCGGGCAGGACTGCACGGCCGCCACGCGCGCGTACGTGCAAAGGCCCCTCTACGAAGCGTTCGTCGAGAAGACCGCCGCCCTCATGGAGTCCGTCCGGGTCGGCGATCCCTTCGCCCCGGGCACCGACCTCGGGCCGCTGATCTCGCACGTCCAGCGCGACCGTGTCGCCGGATTCGTCGACCGGGCGCGTGGCTACGCGCGCGTGGTGACCGGCGGCGAGGCTCCTCAGGGAGATCTCAAGAACGGCGCGTACTATCGCCCCACCCTGGTCGCGGACGCCGCCCAGGACAGCGAGATCGTGCAGTCCGAGCTGTTCGGCCCGGTCCTCGTGGTCCTGCCCTTCGACACCGACGACGAAGGCATCGCGCTCGCCAACGACACCCCGTACGGCCTCGCCGCCTCCGCGTGGAGCCGCGACGTCTACCGGGCCAATCGCGCGACCCGCGAGATCAAGGCCGGGTGCGTGTGGATCAACGACCACATCCCGATCATCAGCGAGATGCCCCACGGCGGATACAAGGCGTCCGGCTTCGGCAAGGACATGTCCGCCTACTCGTTCGAGGAGTACACGCAGATCAAGCACGTCATGTTCGACAACACTGCGGTCGCCAGGAAGGACTGGCACCGCACGATCTTCGGGGACCGATAGCAGAACTGACGGCCGCCGAAGCCGTGGCCGTCTCCTCCCGAAAGGGCAGCACGCGCATGAAGCAGTACGAGCCCGACCGCCTGACCCCGGCCGAAGTGGCCGCCGCGCGGCGCAGCTTCCGCAAGAGCCGGTCCGCGACGACCCGCCGTTCGGTGCTGCGCGCCTCCGCCGGCGGCGCGCTCGCGATCGGCGGCCTCGGGGCCCTGAGCGGCTGCGGGATCCCCGCGGCAGGCAAGACGCAGGGCGGCGTGTCCGCCGACGACCACTCGGCCAAGGAGAAGGAGATCGACTTCTCGAACTGGCCCGAGTACATCGACACGGACGAGAGCGGCAAGCACCGCCCGACGCTGGACGCGTTCACCAAGCGGACCGGCATCAAGGTCAAGTACACCGAGGACATCAACGACAACGACGAGTTCTTCGGCAAGATCCAGCCGCAGCTCGCCGCCGGCCAGTCCACCGGCCGCGACCTGATCGTCCTCACCGACTGGCTGGCCGCCCGCATGATCCGCCTGGGCTACGTCCAGAAGCTGGACGCCTCGAACCTGCCGCACGCCTACGCCAACCTGTCGGACCAGTTCCGCAGCCCCGACTGGGACCCGGGCCGGGCCTACTCGTACGTGTGGCAGGGCATCTCGACCGTCATCGCCTACAACAAGAAGGCGCTCGACGGCGTCGAGGTGAAGTCGATCTCCGACCTGCTCGACAACCCCAAGCTCAAGGGCCGCGTCGGCTTCCTCACCGAGATGCGCGACAGCGTCGGCATGACCATGCTCGACATGGGCAAGGACCCGGCGAAGTTCACAACCGACGACTACGACGCGGTCATCGCCCGCCTCCAGAAGGCCGTCGACAAGGGCCAGATCCGCCGCTTCACGGGCAACGACTACACGTCCGACCTCACCAAGGGTGACTTCGCCGCGTGCGTCGCCTGGGGCGGCGACATCGTGCAGCTCCAGTCGGACAACCCGGACGTCGGCTACGTCATCCCCGAGAGCGGCTACATGACGTCGACCGACAACCTGCTGATCCCCAACAAGGCCCGGCACAAGACGAACGCCGAGCGGCTGATCGACTACTACTACGAGCCCGAACCGGCCGCCGAACTCGCCGCCTACGTCAACTACGTCAGCCCGGTCGCGGACGTGAAGCCCTACCTCGCCAAGATCGACAAGACGGCGGCGAACAACCCGCTGATCCTTCCCGACAAGGCCATGGCGGCCAAGTCGCACGCCTTCCGCTCCCTGAGCTCGAAGGAAGAGACGTCATACCAGCAGAAGTTCGCAAAGCTCACAGGGGCGTGACGACGATGAACACCAAGGACAACAGCGGCGACGTCCGCCTCTCCGGTATCAGCAAGACGTACGACAACGGCTTCACCGCCGTCCAGCCGCTCGACCTGACCGTCCCCCAGGGTTCCTTCTTCGCCCTCCTCGGCGCCTCCGGCTGCGGCAAGACCACCACCCTGCGCATGATCGCGGGCCTGGAGGAACCTTCCTCCGGCACCGTGTTCCTCGGCGACCAGGAAGTCGGCCATCTCCCGCCGTACAAGCGGCCGGTGAACACCGTCTTCCAGTCGTACGCCCTCTTCCCGCACCTCGACATCTTCGAGAACGTCGCCTTCGGCCTGCGCCGGCGCGGCATCAAGTCGGTCAAGCAGCAGGTCGTCGACATGCTCGACCTGGTCCAGCTCGGCGAGCAGGCCCGCAAGAAGCCGCACCAGCTCTCCGGCGGCCAGCAGCAACGCGTCGCCGTCGCCCGCGCTCTCATCAACCACCCCAAGGTGCTCCTCCTCGACGAGCCCCTCGGCGCCCTCGACCTCAAGCTGCGCCGTCAGATGCAGCTGGAGCTCAAGCGCATCCAGACCGAGGTCGGCATCACCTTCATCCACGTCACGCACGACCAGGAGGAGGCCATGACCATGGCCGACACGGTCGCCGTGATGAACGCCGGCCGTGTCGAGCAACTCGGCTCGCCCGCCGACCTCTACGAGAACCCGAACACCACCTTCGTCGCCAACTTCCTCGGCACCTCCAACCTCATCGAGGCCGAGGTCGACTCCAAGAGCGGCGACGAGATCATCCTCAAGGCAGGCGGCGGCAAGCTCGTCCTCCCCGAGGCGCGATGTTCCGCGCCCACGACGACCGGCGGCAAGGTCCTGGTCGGCGTACGCCCCGAGAAGATCACCCTCACGCACGCCGACGACGCGGGCGAGATCCCGGCCGGCCGCAACCGCATCACCGGCAAGATCGCCGACTCCAGCTTCATCGGCGTCTCCACCCAGTACGTCATCGACAGCCCGGTCTGCCCCGAGTTCGAGGTCTACGCCCAGAACATCGACCGCGACTCCCGGCTGCGGCCCGGCGCCGACGTCGTCCTGCACTGGAACCCGGCCCACACCTTCGGCCTCGACGCGGCGCAGGACATCGACGCCGGTGTCGACCTTGAGGAAGAGGCCGCCTGATGTCGACGCTCACCGAGGCGCCCCCGCCTCTGGCACCGAACGCGCCTGAGGAGAAGCCGCCGCGCAAGAAGCGGGGCCGCTGGACGCCGTACTGGCTGCTGCTGCCCGGCATTCTCTGGCTGATCGTCTTCTTCGCGCTGCCGATGATCTACCAGGGCTCCACGTCGATCCAGACCGGCTCCCTGGAGGACGGCTACAAGGTCACCTGGCACTTCGCCACCTACTGGGACGCGCTGTCCGAGTACTGGCCGCAGTTCCTGCGCTCGGTCTTCTACGCCGCCGCCGCGACCATCCTCTGTCTGCTCCTCGGCTACCCGCTCGCGTACCTCATCGCGTTCCGCGCGGGACGCTGGCGGAACCTGATCATGATCCTGGTGATCGCGCCGTTCTTCACCAGCTTCCTGATCCGCACCCTCGCCTGGAAGACGATCCTCGCGGACAGCGGCCCGGTCGTCGGCGCGCTCAACACGCTGCACGTCCTGGACGTCACCAACTGGCTCGGCTGGACCTCCGGCGACCGCGTCCTCGCCACACCGCTCGCGGTCGTCTGCGGACTGACGTACAACTTCCTGCCGTTCATGGTGCTGCCGCTCTACACCTCGCTGGAGCGCATCGACGGACGGCTGCACGAGGCGGCCGGCGACCTGTACGCCAAGCCGTTCACCACCTTCCGCAAGGTCACCTTCCCGCTGTCGATGCCCGGCGTCGTCTCCGGCACCCTGCTGACCTTCATCCCGGCGGCCGGTGACTACGTCAACGCGGAACTCCTCGGCTCCACCGACACCCGCATGATCGGAAACGTCATCCAGACACAATTCCTACGGATTCTGGATTACCCGACGGCGGCGGCACTCTCCTTCATCCTCATGGCCGCCATCCTCGCCATGGTGACCATCTACATTCGCAAGTCCGGGACGGAGGATCTGGTTTAAATGGCCGTCGTACGCTGGTTCAAGCGCCATCTCGTCGTCATCGCGGGAATGATCACCCTCGGATATCTCCTCCTTCCGAACGTCATCGTCACGGTGTTCTCCTTCAACAAGCCGAAGGGGCGCTTCAATTACGAGTGGCAGCAATTCTCGCTGGACGCGTGGAAGCAGCCGTGCGGTGTCGCCGACATGTGCGGCTCGCTGAGCATCAGCCTCCAGATCGCCGTCTGGGCAACCATCGGCGCGACCCTCCTCGGCACGATGATCGCCTTCGCGCTGGTCCGCTACCGCTTCCGCGCCCGCGGCGCGATCAACTCGCTGATCTTCCTCCCGATGGCGATGCCCGAGGTCGTCATGGCCGCCTCGCTGCTCACCCTGTTCCTGAACATGGGCGCCCAACTGGGCTTCTACACCATCCTGATCGCCCACATCATGTTCTGCCTCAGCTTCGTCGTCACCGCCGTCAAGGCCCGCGTGATGTCGATGGACCCCCGCTTGGAGGAGGCGGCCCGGGACCTCTACGCCGGTCCGGTGCAGACGTTCGTCCGGGTCACCCTCCCCATCGCGGCCCCCGGAATCGCGGCAGGCGCGCTGCTTTCCTTCGCGCTCTCCTTCGACGATTTCATCATCACCAATTTCAACGCGGGTTCGACCGTCACCTTCCCCATGTTCGTCTGGGGTTCGGCACAGCGCGGGACACCCGTTCAGATCAATGTCATCGGTACGGCCATGTTCCTCGTCGCCGTATTGTTGGTGCTCTTCTCCATGGCGATCACCAACCGCCGCAACAAGGTAAAGGCGTAACCGTACTATCCCTGTAGGGAGTTGAAATCATGGCCCCGAGCGCCATGAGCCGTAGCAACAACTGGACGAAGTCCCTTTCCGAAGTCCGGCCGGTCCCGTACTGGCTGGACGACCCCGGCAAGCCCCACCCCGAACCCGCGCTCACCGGCGCCGAGACCTGCGACCTGCTGGTCGTCGGCGGCGGTTACAGCGGACTGTGGACCGCGCTCATCGCGAAAGAGCGTGACCCGCAGCGGGACGTGGTCTTGGTGGAGGGCCGCGAGGTGGGCTGGGCCGCCTCGGGCCGCAACGGCGGCTTCTGCGCCGCCTCGCTCACCCACGGACTGTCCAACGGCCTCACCCGCTGGCCCGACGAGATCCACAAGCTGGAGGAGCTGGGCGCCCGCAACCTCGACGCGATCGAGAGCGCGGTCGCCCGCTACTCCCTGGACTGCGAGTTCGAGCGCACCGGCGAGATCGACGTCGCCACCGAACCGCACCAGGCCGAGGAACTCCACGACTGGTACGGCGAGTTGGAGAGCAAGGGCCTGGCCGACGGCACCGAGTTCCTGGACGCCGAGGCGGTCCGCGAACAGGTCGACTCCCCGACCTTCCTGGCGGGCCTGTACGACAGCCGGGGCGTCGCGATGGTCAACCCAGCCAAGCTGGCCTGGGGGTTGAAGCGCGCCTGCCTCCAACTCGGCGTCCGCGTCTACGAACACACCCCCGCCCTCGCCCTCAAACCGCACGGCGCCGGCATGGCCGTACGCACTCCCTACGGCTCGATCCGCGCCCGCCGCGTCGCGCTCGGCACCAACATCTTCCCGAACCTGATCAAGCGCGTCCGCTCGTACACCGTCCCGGTCTACGACTACGCGCTGATGACCGAGCCGCTCTCCGCCGACCAGTTGGCGTCGATCGGCTGGAAGAACCGCCAGGGGCTCGGCGATTCGGCGAACCAGTTCCACTACTTCCGGCTGTCGGCCGACAACCGCATCCTGTGGGGCGGTTACGACGCGATCTATCCCTACGGCGGCCGGGTCCGCGCCGAGTACGACGACCGGCCGGAGACCTACGCCAAGCTGGCCGAGCACTTCTTCACCTGCTTCCCGCAGCTGGAGGGCCTCAACTTCAGCCATGCGTGGGGCGGCGCGATCGACACCTGCTCCCGTTTCTCGGCGTTCTTCGGCACCGCCCACCAGGGCAAGGTGGCGTACGCGGCGGGCTTCACCGGGCTCGGTGTCGGCGCGACCCGCTTCGGCGCGGACGTGATGCTGGACCTGCTCGCGGGGGAGCGGACCGAGCGCACGGAACTGGAGATGGTCCGCAAGAAGCCGCTGCCCTTCCCGCCCGAGCCCTTCGCGTGGACCGGCATCGCGCTCACCAAGTGGTCGCTGGCGCACGCCGATTCACACGGCGGCCGGCGCAACCTGTGGCTGAAGACGATGGACAAGCTGGGCCTCGGCTTCGACAGCTGAGCCCCGCCCCTTCTGCGGGATGTGATCCGGTTCACTCCTTCGAGGCGCCGGAACCCGCGTAATGCCCGGCGGAGACCTCCCTCTCTCCTGTGACGCGACCAGCGTCGACATGAGAAAGGGAGGTCTCCTCATGACTGGGGCGAAGACGGCCGTCGAGTGGCTGGCATCTGTGGCTCCGGATCCGGAGGCCTGCCGCTGGGAATGGGAGCGCAACCCCCTCGGGGTCGCGCTGCTGCCCGCCGGCAAGGCCTGGGACGTACTCATCCTGCCGGGTGAGCTCGGCTATCCCACGCTCGATGTGCTCACCAGGGTCATCGATCAACCGGGCCCGGTACTCGTCGACTTCGGCGACGCACGGATGGGCTTCCTCGTACCGCCCGGCACCGCGAGCCGCTGGCTGGGCACCGGGATCCGTTCGGCAGGACTCGGCACCTGGATCGTCGTGCCGTACCCCGGCCGGTCGACCGGCGGAGTCCGCTGGCTGGTGCCGCCGGACGGCTCCGGCACCCTCACCGACCCCGCACTTCTCGAACTCGCCATGCACGAGGCGGCGGCGGGCCTGGCCACGGAAGGGGAGGACGGGTAACGGAGTGAGGTCTTGACAAGCTAATTGGTCTGGACCAAATTGGGCGCGCTCCACCCCTCCAATTCCCCCATGCCCGGAGGCACTTGTGGACCGCCCCAGACCTGTCCTCACCATGCTCACGGTCGCGGCCCTGGCCGTGTCCGGATTCACCGCGCTCTCGTCGGTCGCCCGTGCGGCCGACGCGGACCTGGCGAAGAACGGAGGCTTCGAAGCGGGCCTCGACAGTTGGTCCTGTTCCGCGAACAGCGGTACGACGGTCAAGTCGCCCGTGCACGGCGGCAGTTCGGCGCTACAGGCGACCCCGGCCGGCAACGACTACGCCCAGTGCGCGCAGACGGTGACCGTGAAACCGGACTCGCAGTACTCGCTCGCCGGTTACGTCCGCGGCAGCTACGTCTACCTCGGCGCGAGCGGCACCGGCACCACCGACGTCTCCACCTGGACCCAATCGGCCCCCGACTGGCAGCGGTTGACGACGAGCTTCCGCACCGGCCCGTCCACCACCAAGGTCACGATCTACACCCACGGCTGGTACGCCACCGGCGCCTACTACGCCGACGACCTCTCCCTCACCGGCCCGGCAGTGGACGTGGGCCAACCGCCAACGACCCCCACAGGCCTGGCCGTTGGCACGATCACGTCCTCCTCCGTCGCCCTGTCCTGGTCCGCCGTCACCGGCGCCACGAGCTACGCGATCTACCGCGACGGGGTCAAAGTCCAGACGGCGAGCGGCACTTCGGCCACCGTGAGCGGCCTTTCGGCCGCGACGGCGTACAGCTTCCAGGTCACCGCGGTGAACGACGCGGGCGAGTCCGCGAAGTCGACGGCGGTCACCGCGACGACGTCCACCGGCTCGGGCCCGACCTCCGGACTGCCGACCCACGCCCTGGTCGGCTACCTCCACGCGAGCTTCGCCAACGGCTCCGGCTACACGCGCCTGGCCGACATACCCGACAGCTGGGACGTCATCGACCTGGCCTTCGGTGAACCCACCTCCGCCACTTCCGGCGACATCCGCTTCAACCGCTGCCCGGTCAGCGAGTGTGCGAACGTCGAGAGCGACGCCGACTTCAAGGCGGCGATCAAGGCCAAACAGGCGGCGGGCAAGAAGGTGTTGATCTCCATAGGCGGCGCCAACGGTCAGGTCCAACTGACCACGACGGCGGCCCGCGACACCTTCGTCTCGTCCGTCTCGAACATCATCGACACCTACGGCCTCGACGGCCTGGACATCGACTTCGAGGGCCACTCACTGTCGTTGGACGCGAGCGACACGAACTTCAAGAGCCCCACAACTCCCGTGGTGGTCAACCTGATCGCCGCCCTGAAGACCCTGAAGGCCAAGTACGGCTCGAAGTTCGTGCTGAGCATGGCGCCGGAGACGTTCTTCGTGCAGATGGGCTACCAGTTCTACGGCACCGGCAAGTTCGGCGGCCAGGACCCGAGGTGCGGGGCGTATCTCCCCGTCATCTACGCCCTGCGCGACGACCTCACCCTGCTCCACGTCCAGGACTACAACTCGGGCCCGATCATGGGCCTCGACAACCAGTACCACACCATGGGCGGCGCCGATTTCCACATCGCGATGACGGACATGCTGCTCACGGGCTTCCCGGTGGCGGGCGACGCCAACAACGTGTTCCCGGCCCTGCGCCCCGACCAGATCGCCATCGGCATGCCGGCGTCGGTCAACGCGGGCAACGGCTATGTGGCCCCGGCCGAGGTCACCAAGACCCTGGACTGCCTGACGAAGAAGGTGAGTTGCGGCTCGTACGCGACTCATGGCACCTGGCCGACCCTGCGCGGACTGATGACGTGGTCGATCAACTGGGACCGGTACTCGAACTGGGAGTTCCAGAAGACGTTCGACGGCTACTTCAGCTGAGGGTCGGAGGGTCGCTTCGAAAGCGGCCGAGGAACAAGCGCAACGAGGCGAGCAGCACCGTACCGAGGCACCAACTGGCCACGACGTCCAGTGGCCAGTGGTAGCCCCGGCGGACCAGCCCGAAGCTGACGCAGGCGACGAGGGCGGCGCAGAGGATGACAGCTCCCCGCCGGGCGTATGCCGACCGGAGCCAAGGGAGGAGGGCCAGGGTCGAGGCGCCGTACGCGATCATCGCGGTGGCCGTGTGGCCGGAGGGGTAGTAGCCGGTGCCGGGCGGTACCACCGGGGTGCCGCCGCGGGCGATCAGTTCCTTGAAGGGGACGACGATCGCCGGGACCAGGGCCATCAGCACGGCCGCCGCGAGGGGCGGCAGCCACCAGCGGTCTGTACCTGTGGCACGGCCGCGCCACGCGACGTAGACGAGAACGACGACGAGGACGGGCACCGCGACCTGGACGTTGCCGAGATCGGCAAGGAGTTCGGAGGCGCGGTCCGGGTGGACGAGGGCGCGGCTGAGGCGGGTGTCCAGGCGGAGGAGGGGGCCGTCGGCCGCGACCTGCCAGGTGATCACCGCGAAGAGGAGCGCGGGAAGGGCGAGAAACAGCCAGAGAAAGGAGGTCGGCCGACCTGGAACAGGGGGGGTAGTTCCAGGCCGGCCGTCCGGATCGGCGGGCCGACCGCCCCGGGGGGTTTGGGGCGGGCGACTGTCCGATCGGTGAGGAGATTCGGAGCCAGAGGCTCCTGTTGTGTGCGCGAGGGCACGACCAGGTCGAAGCTGGGGAAGCCCCGGCCTGAAATCGCCCACAGTCCCCTGTGGGCGGGGTGTATCTCTCATCTGGGTAGAACCTACGGCAGTGGCCGCCGGTACGACAGGCGGAATCGCGTCCCGTCATGCACCCCGCACACCTTCTTCACACGGCCTGACGTCCGCCGCCCCGCCCCCGGAATTGCTGTGGATGAAACGGGTGCGGCGGATGAGGCGCCTGAGGCTCAACTCCTGTGCGAGAGCTGGGAGTTGCGTGTGGCCGAGATGTACGGGCGGGGATGGCTCGGACATGCGCGCGGGGTGGCTCGGATACGCGTGCGGGGTGGCTCAGATACGTGCGAACGCCTGCTCGATGATGTCGAGCCCCTCGCTCAGCAGATCGTCCCCGATGACCAGCGGGGGCAGGAAGCGCAGCACGTTGCCGTAGGTGCCACAGGTCAGGACCAGCAGCCCCTCCTGGTGGCAGGCCTTGGCGAGCGCGGCCGTCGCCTCCGGGTTCGGCTCCTTGGTCGTACGGTCCTTGACGAGCTCGATGGCGATCATCGCGCCGCGCCCGCGCACGTCGCCGATGATGTCGAACTTCTCCGCCATGGCCCCGAGCCGGACCTTCATGACCGACTCGATGTTCTTGGCCTTGCTGTTGAGGTCCAGCTCCTTCATGGTCTCGATCGCACCGAGCGCACCGGCACAGGCGACGGGGTTGCCGCCGTACGTACCCCCGAGCCCACCGGCGTGCGCGGCGTCCATGATCTCGGCGCGCCCGGTGACGGCGGCGAGCGGCAGACCACCGGCGATCCCCTTCGCGGTGGTGATCAGATCGGGCACGACACCCTCGTCCTCACACGCGAACCACTGCCCCGTACGGCAGAACCCGGACTGGATCTCGTCGGCGACGAACACGATCCCGTTGGCCTTGGCGAACTCGCTCAGCGCGGGCAGGAAGCCCTTCGCCGGCTCGATGAAACCGCCCTCGCCGAGGACCGGCTCGATGATGATCGCGGCGACGTTGTCGGCACCGATCTGCTTGTTGATCATGTCGATGGCCTGCGCGGAGGCTTCGGCACCGGCGTTGTCGGGACCGGTCGGCCAGCGGTAGCCGTAGGCGACCGGCACGCGGTAGACCTCGGGCGCGAACGGTCCGAAGCCGTTCTTGTACGGCATGTTCTTCGAGGTCAGCGCCATGGTGAGGTTGGTGCGGCCGTGGTACCCGTGGTCGAACACGACGACCGCCTGCCGCTTGGTGTACGCCCGCGCGATCTTCACGGCGTTCTCGACGGCCTCGGCGCCGGAGTTGAACAGCGCGGACTTCTTGGCGTGGTCACCCGGGGTCAGCTCGGCGAGCGCCTCGGCGACCTCGACGTACCCCTCGTAGGGCGTGACCATGAAACAGGTGTGGGTGAAGTCGGCGAGCTGGGCGGTGGCACGGCGTACGACGGCCTCGGCGGAGGCGCCGACGCTCGTCACGGCGATGCCGGAACCGAAGTCGATGAACCGGTTCCCGTCGACGTCCTCGATGATCCCGCCGCCCGCGCGCGCGGTGAACACGGGCAGCACGGAGCCCACACCGGCCGCGACCGCGGCGGTACGGCGGGCCTGCAGCTCCTGCGACTTCGGGCCGGGGATGGCGGTGAGAACGCGGCGCTCCTGCGGAAGTGCGGTCATGAGGGGCTCCTGGGGTGGTGCGGACGCTTTTCTGCTTTCTTCCTTTCTCGCAGGCTAGGGCGGGTGACCGGGGGTGGGCATGCTCCATGTGGGCGGTGTCGGCGACGCGGGTTGTCCGCCGTGGACAGTGCCGGGATCGCGCCGATCGATACGGGACCGGCCGTGTAAGCGGTGAACTCCCCTTGTGGGCGCGTTAGATTGACTCGCTGACGGTGTACGGAACGGCTGGTCAACGGAGCGGCTGGTCAAGGGGCGAGGGGCGAGGGCGATGGACAGCGACGGGGCGCGGGACGCGCGACACACACAGGCCAATCCTGTGCCGCGTCCGGCGGGGCCGCCGGAGGTACCGGCCATGCCGCCGCGGCCCGCACGGGCACCAGGTATGACGCCCGCGCCCGAACAGCCGCCGCGGTTCACCCCGGCCGTCGCCGATTGGCTGAACGAGCCCCGGCCGGCCGCCGCACCCGGCATCTGGCGCTACGGATACCGCCCGCCCAAGGCCGACCGCGCATTGACGAGGCTCTCCCCGGTCGCGATCCTCGGTCTGCTGGTCCCCCTGGTGGTGGCGCTGATCGTGTGGTCCTTCTGGCGCCACGGTGCCGTTCCGTACCAATGGGCCCTGCTCAAGCTGTTCACCCCGAGCGACTGGTGGTGGGCCGGCACCGTGTCCCCCAAGGGGAGCCAGGGCGGAGACGCCATCAGCGTCTACGACGGTGTCTTCTTCGCCCTGCTCGTCTACGCCGTCGTCAAGCTGGGCGGCTGGCTTGAAGTGGCCCAGCACGTCGTCGGCGGTCGCCCCCAGCCCGCTCGCGCCCTGCTGGCGCTCGTCGGTGGTCTCGTCGCGCTCAGCTTCGTGTTTCCCTCCGCCTTTCCCGGTGTCGGCTGGGAGCCCCTGCCGGTCCAGGACCCACTGTTCTCCCTTGTTTTCCTGATCGCCGGTGGCTCCGATCTCTTCCACTCGGTGCTCTTCATCGACACGCTGTACGCACTCATCACCGCGCTGGTCCTGTGGCCCTTCGCCCGGCTCGGCGGCTGGTGGGCGCTCGCGAAGGAACGGCTCGCCGCGCGCGGCCGTACGAGCGAGGGCGAGGTCCGGCCGGCGCCCGCCGCTGTGCTGCCCGCCCAGTGGCCCGAGCTGCGCGAGGCGGGCCAGTACGAGGCGGCGGAGCTCCTCACCGCCGAAGTACTCACGGGCCGTATGAACGACGTGGACTGCGCACGCGTCGGGCACGCGTGGGAAACCGCCCGCAGGGAAGCACAGTTGGCCGCCTTCAGCGACATGGTGCTGCGCAAGGGAGCGGCGGCCTGGGTCCACCCGTCCGGAGCCCGGGACCTGCCCGGTCGTGCCGCACGGCACGACCTGCTGGACGGGCAGGTGCGCATCGGACAATGGACGGCCGGGGAGCGTACGCCGTCTGCCTACCGTGGCGCGGGTACGGCGCTCGGCCCCGATGCCCTCGGCACCTCGCTCCTCGTCGTGGGACCGTCCGGCTCCGGCAAGACCAAGCAGGTGGTCGCCCCGGTCGTCGAGTCCCTCGCCCTACGGGCGCTGACCGGACAGTGCGCCGTCGTCGCGGTCTGCGCGGCCGGCACCCCGCTCGGCCCGGACTCTGCGTACGACGTCGTGGTGCGGATCGGAGACCCCGCCTCCGTCTACGACCTGGATCCCTACGCCGACACCACCGACCCCGACGCGGCCGCCGCGTTCCTCGCCGAGGGACTGGTCGGAGACCTCGACACCGTCGGCGCCCAGCGGGCCGCGACCGCGCTCGCCCAACTGCTCGGGCCGTATCGGGCGGTGTACGGCACCTTCCCGCCCCTGCCCGTTCTGCGGGAACTCCTGGAGGGCGAACCGTCGGCGCTCGACGCCCTGCGCCAGGCGCTGTCGGCGTCGGAGCACGCCGGTCTGCGCCGCGATCTCGACGCCAGGGCCCGTCAGAGCGGCGGTGCCGCCGACCCGGGCCCGGTGCTCGCCGACCGACTCGCGCTGCTGGACCGGCCCGTGTTCGCCGGCTTCTTCGGCACCGGCGACGCGGCCGTCCGGCCGTTCTCGCTGCGTGCCGTCGCCCATCACCCGCTGCGGGTCCGCATCGACGTGCCGGCCCACGGGCATGAGGAGGCCGCCCGGCTGATCACCCGGCTGGTTCTGGCCCAGTTCGACCACGTCGTCCACGACACAGGGCGCCGGCACTTCGCCTGTCTCGTCCTCGACGACGCGACCGGGACGGTGACCACCGAGTCCGTACGGCGCATGCAGCGTCTGCGCTCCCAGAACGCGGGAGTGCTCCTCGCCCTGCGCACCCTCGGTGACGTCCCCGAGGCGCTGCACGGACCGCTGCACGGCGCGGTCGGCTGCCGGATGGCCTTCTCGGGAGTCACGACCTGGGACGGCAGCCGCTTCGCCCACGCCTGGGGCACGGAATGGGTGGAGACCCGGGACGTGGCCCAGCACACCGTCTTCGCGGACCAGCCGATGACCCGGGCCATCCACGCCCTGCGCAAGCTGGTGACGGGCCGGGCGGTGACGACGGAGGCCGTGACCGTACGGCAGGTGGAGCGGGAGCGGTGGTCCGCGTCCCAGCTCGCGCACGAGGTTCCGCCGGGGCACGCGGTGCTGTCGCTCACCACGGTCGAAGGGAAGCACACTCCGCCGTCGCTGGTGGATCTGTGGTCATCAGGCCGCTGAACCGGACATACAGGTACGCGCCCACCGTACGGTGAGGCAGAATCGGCACAGGCAGTTCATACGCGACGGCCAAAAGATCGACCTGATCGCCAGTTCTTCCTCCACCTGAAGGCCCCATGCCCCCCACCCTCGCCTCCCTCGTCCACCACTCCGCGCTCAAGCTCACCGTGCGCGCCGGCGAGGACCGGCTGGACGTGCCTGTCCGGTGGGCGCATGTCAGTGAGCTGGCGGACCCGGTGCCGTACATGGAGGGCGGGGAGCTGCTGCTGACCACCGCCCTCAAGCTGGACGCGGACGACGCGAAGGCCATGCGGCGGTATGTGAAGCGGCTGGTGGGGGCGGGAGTTGTCGGGCTGGGGTTCGCCGTCGGGGTCAACTACGACGTGATTCCCGAGGTGCTCGTCGACACGGCGCAGGAAGAAGGGCTGCCGTTGCTCGAAGTACCCCGGCGCACCCCCTTCATCGCGATCAGCAAGGCCGTCTCCGCCGCGATCGCCGCCGACCAGTACCGCTCCGTCACCGCCGGCTTCGCCGCGCAGCGCGAGCTCACCAAGCAGGCCCTCACCGACGGCCCCGAGGGACTCCTCGCCGCGCTCGCCGCGCAGGTCGACGGATGGGCCGCGCTCTACGACGCGTCCGGCGCCGTCGTCGCCACCGCACCGGAGTGGGCGGGCCGCCGCGCCGCCCGGCTCACGGCGGACGTGGAGCGGTTGCGGGACCGGCCCGCGCCGGCTTCGTCCGTCGTGGGCGGCCCGGACAACGAGGACCGCGTCGAACTGCACACCCTCGGCACCGGCCGCCGCCCCCGCGCCGCACTCGCCGTAGGAACCGCATCGGCGCTCGGGACGGCGGAGCGGTACGCCGTGCACTCCGCGATCGCGCTCCTGACCCTCACCACGGAACGCTCGCGGTCCCTGCGGGCCGCCCATGAGCGGATCGGGGCGGCGGTGCTGCGGTTGCTGCTCGCCGGGCACTCGGACCACGCGCGGGCGGTCGCCGGGGATCTGTACGGCGGGCTCCTCGACGCGCCGTTCCGGGTGATCGTGGGGGAGTCGGCGGACGGCGACCCCCTGGACGGACTCGCCGAGGTCGTGGAATCCGCTGCCGCGCGGTCCGGGGAAGCCGTGCTCGTAGTAGCGGAAGGGCCGGAACGGCTGGTCGTGCTGGCCGTGGACGGTGGTGCCGCCGTCGAGGCGTGCGGGGAGTACGCGGCGACGCGGGAGACCGAACGGGCAGCCGGCGGACAGGAACAGGGCGGCGAGGAGCATGAACTCGTCGTGGGGCTCTCGGCACCAGCCGGGCCCATCGCCGCCGCGGGCGCCTACAAGCAGGCCGAGCAGGCGTTGTCCGTGGCGCGACGGCGGGGCCGGGTGCTCGTCGAGCACGAGCAGCTCGCCGCCGGGTCCGTGCTGCCGTTGCTCGCCGATGATGCGGTGCGGGCCTTCGCGGACGGGTTGCTACGGCCGTTGTCCGAGCACGATGCCACCGGGCGCGGGGATCTCGTCGCCTCGTTGCGGGCGTGGCTGTCCCGGCACGGGCAGTGGGACGCGGCGGCCGCCGACCTCGGGGTGCATCGGCACACCTTGCGGTACCGGATGCGGCGGGTCGAGGAGATCCTCGGGCGGTCGTTGGACGATCCCGATGTACGGATGGAGTTGTGGCTCGCGTTGAAGGCGACGGCCGCCGCGGAGTGACCTCTCCTACGGCGACGCCTTCTGCCGAACTGGAGTGTCCCGGCGCGGTACTGCTACGCCCCGGACAAACGCACCTCCGCTTCCCCGCACCTACCGTTGACCGGGAAGCACCGAGAAACATCGTGCAGCACCGAGCAGCCAGCACCGAACAGCACTGAGAACAAGCACCCCCAACGCGGAAGGGCCGGCACACGCAATGCCCAACGAAACTGTGGCACTCACCCACGCCTTCTGGCTCGCCGGCCGCCAGGCCACCGGCGAGGACACCTTCGACGTCACCTCGCCCTGGGACGGACGCCTCGTCGGCAAGGTCAGCGTGCCGACCGACGCCCAGGTCGAGGAGGCGGTGGCCGCCGCGTACGCCGTACGGGACGAGTTTGCCGCGACCCCCGCCCACGTCCGCGCCGCCGCCCTCGACCACGTCAGCAGGCGTCTGGTCGAGCGCACCGAGGAGATCGCGCAGCTCATCTCCGCCGAGAACGGCAAGCCGATCAAGTGGGCGCGTGGCGAGGTCGGCCGGGCCGTGTCCGTGTTCCGGTTCGCGGCGGAGGAGGCCCGGCGCTTCAACGGCGGCGAGGCCCAGCGCCTCGACACCGACGCCGGCGGCCAGGGCCGGCTCGCCCTCACCCGGCGCTTCCCGAAGGGCGCCGTCCTCGGCATCGCGCCCTTCAACTTCCCGCTGAACCTGTGCGCCCACAAGATCGCCCCCGCGATCGCGGCCGGCGTGCCGATCATCCTCAAGCCCGCCCCGGCCACCCCGCTCTCCGGCCTGATCATCGGCGACCTGCTCGCCGAGTCCGAGCTGCCCGCCGGTTCGTGGAGCATCCTGCCGGTCGCCAACGACCACATGCCCGCCCTCGTCCAGGACGAGCGGCTGCCGGTGATCTCCTTCACCGGTTCGGAGAAGGTCGGCTACGCGATCATGGACTCGGTGCCGCGTAAGCACTGCACCCTGGAGCTGGGCGGCAACGGCGCGGCCGTGGTCCTCGGGGACTACGCTTCCGACGCCGACCTCGACTGGGCCGCGACCCGTATCGCCACCTTCTCCAACTACCAGGGCGGCCAGTCCTGTATCTCCGTGCAGCGGGTCATCGCCGACGCCGCCGTCTACGACCGGCTGCTCCCGCGCATAGTCGCCGCCGTCGAGGCCCAGGTCACCGGCGACCCGAGCGACGCCAAGACCGACGTCGGCCCGCTCGTCAGCGAGGCCGCCGCGCAGCGCGTCGAGTCGTGGGTGCAGGAGGCCGTCGAGGCGGGCGCCACCCTCCTCACCGGCGGCAAGCGCGACGGCGCCTCGTACGCGCCGACCGTCCTCACCGACGTACCGGCCGACACGACGATCTCCTGCGAGGAGGTCTTCGGACCGGTGCTGACCGTGACGAAGGTGGATGGCGAGGCCGCCGCCTTCGCCGCCGCCAACGACTCCAAGTACGGCCTCCAGGCAGGGGTGTTCACCCACGACGTGCAGGTCGCCTTCCGCGCCCACCGCGCCCTTGAGGTCGGCGGCGTCGTGATCGGCGACGTCCCCTCCTACCGCGCCGACCAGATGCCGTACGGCGGCGCCAAGCAGTCCGGCGTCGGCCGCGAGGGCGTGAAGTTCGCGATGGACGACTACACCTACGAGCGGGTGCTGGTCCTCACGGGCCTCGCGCTCTGACGGTTCTCTGAAGGAAACGGCCGCTCTGACCGTTCTCTCACCCAGCGACTCTGGCTAATGGGATCCATTTTCATATAGCCTCCCCGAAGGGGCCCGGCACCGATGCCTTCCGGTGCCGGGCCCCTTCTCTGCTGCCGGCCCTTTCGGACCGGCGTCGACCTCTCCGGACCCTCAGCCGGAGAAGCCGACGTGCGCGAGCCGCAGCGGGCCGCGCAGCTTCAGGTGCACGTCGTGCACGCCCTCGGCGACGATCCCGGCGCCGAGCGCGGTGTAGTCGTACGGGCCCGATGCCGGCGCGGGCAGGGCGAGTTGGGCGAGCGCCGGGCCGCCGTCGAGGGACAGTTCTACGACGCCCTCGCCCGCCACCTCCACGGTCACCTCGGTGACACCGGCACCGAAGTCGCAGTGCCGGTAGGTCAGTTCGGCCGTACCGCCCTGGATCGGGGTCACCGCGTCGCCCGCCGCCTTCGCCCGGTCGACGATCTCGCCGCCCGACTGCTCGTCGAAGTCGGCCGCATCCAGGCCGTGTTGGAGGACTGTGCGGGGTGCGGCGGGCTCGCCGGTGAGCGTCACTGTCGTCCGCAGGCGGATGTCCTCGCTGGAGGCGCCGACAAGCAGGTCGTACGGCCCCGGCTCCAGCCGCCGCGCACCCCGCGCCACGTCCCAGAACTCGAAGGCGGACAGCGGGAGTCGGAAGTCCAGCTCGGCCCGCTCGCCCGGCGCGAGGGTCACCCGCCGGTGCGCCACGAGTTCGCGGCGCGGGCGCGGGACCGACGGGTCGGCGGCGCGTGTGTACAGCTGCGCGACCTCGTCCGCCGTCACATCCCCGGTGTTGATGACCGTGAACTGCACGTGCACCGCGTCGAGTTCGACCCGGGCGGCGAGGTCGCCGTAGGAGAAGGTCGCGTACGACAGGCCGTGGCCGAACGGGAACAGCGGGGTGCCCTCGAAGTAGAGGTAGGTCTGCCGGCCGCCGATCACGTCGTAGTCGAGGAGGTCGGGCAGGTCGGTGTCGGCGGCGTACCAGGTCTGCGGGAGGCGGCCCGCGGGGGAGACCTCGCCGGCGAGGACGCGGGCCAGGGCGGTGCCGGCCGCCTGGCCGCCGTGGGCGGTCCACAGGATCGCGGGGAGGTCGGCCGGGTCGACCGTGTACGGGTACGCGGAGACCAGGGCCAGCGCCGTCTTCGGGTTCGCGGCGCGGGCCGCGCGCAGCAGGCGCTGCTGGTGGGCGGGGAGCTGGAGTGTCGTACGGTCCTCGGTCTCGCGGCCGTTGATGTGCGGGTCGTTGCCCGCGACGACGAGCACCACGTCCGCCGCCTGTGCGACCCGGGTCACCGCGTCCTCGCCGCGCTCGGCGAACAGCAGCTCGAAAACTTCCGCGCCTTCTTCGGCAACCTTCACGCCGTCGGCGGCGACAGAGACGTGGCGACCCGTACCGATGTGCAGCAGGAGGTGACCGTTCTCGTGGGGTTCCAGACGGAATGTCTCCTGGACGACCCAGCCTCCGGGCTGGTCGGCGGAGGCGCGGACGTAGCCGTCCTCGGCGACCGAGAGGTAACGGCCGTCGGGGGCGCGGAGGGTGAGGACGCCCTCGCCCCAGTCGACGAGGGCGAGTTCGGTGCCGGTGTCGTCCGTGGTGAGCGGCGGGAGGTCGGTGCGGCCTGCGAGGAGGGCGGGGTCCAACGCCCCCTCGGCGCCGCGTACTTCGTCGGCCACCTCCACCAACGGGACCTGCAGGAAGGCGCCTTGGGACGTCCGCAGCCTGACCCGGTCCACGCCCTCCGCGAACTCGACGCGTCCGGCGCCGAATTGCTCGTACAGGCCCTCCAGCGGGGTCGAGCGGTGGATCAACGTGCCGCTGTACCAGTCGAGTTTGCACTCGTCCGCGAGCAGACCGACGACGGCGAGGCGCGTGTCGTGGGCGAGGGGCAGCAGGTCGTCGTCGTTTTTGAGGAGGACCACCGCTTGCTCGGCGGCCTTCTGGGCGAGGGCCCGGTGGGCCGGGGTGTCGAAGTCCTTGGTGTCGGCGTGCGGGTCGTGCGCCGGGTCGAACTCGCCGAGCCGGAACCGCACCGAGAGCTGACGTCGGACCGCCGCGTCGACGTCTGCCTCCGTCAACAGGCCCTGATCCAGGGCGCCTTGGACGCGCGCCACGATCGTCGAACCGTCCGTGCCGTGGTCCGTGAAGCTGTCGACACCCGACAGCAGCGAGGCAGCCGTAGCTTCCTCGTGGGTGTCGAAGTAGTGCTCGGAGTCGACCAGGTTGGAGGGTGCGCCCGCGTCCGAGCAGACGAGGAGGTCCTCGTCGGTCCAGGTGCGCAGATGCTCGCGGAGATACGGCGAGACGTGGTTGGGGCGGCCGTTGACCAGGTTGTACGCGGGCATCACGCCCGCCACCGCACCCGCCTCGACCGTGTCGCGGAACGCGCGCAGGTCGTACTCGTGCAGCACGCGCGGGCGGACCGAGGAGGACGAGATGTCGCGGCCCGTCTCGTTGTTGTGCGCCAGCCAGTGCTTGAGGACGGGGGCCGTGCGCCAGTACGTCGGGTGGTCGCCGCGCAGGCCGCGCGTGTACGCGGTGGCGATCGCCGAGGTCAGCTTCGGGTCCTCCGAGTAGCCCTCCTCGTTACGGCCCCACAGCGGGTGGCGCAGCAGATTCACCGTGGGGGCCCACACGTTGAGGCCGACGCGGTCGTCGCGGGCGCGCATCGCGCGGGTCTCCTTGGACACCGCGTCGCCGACCCGGCGTACGAGATCCTCGTTCCAGGTCGCGCCCAGGCCCACCGCCTGCGGGAAGACCGTCGCCGGGCCCATCCACGCGACGCCGTGCAGGGCCTCCTGGCCGGTGCGGAACGCGGCGACGTCCAGACGCTCCACGGCGGGCGCGTACTGGTGCAGGAAGGCGACCTTCTCGTCGAGGGTGAGCCGCGCCAGCAGATCGTCGATGCGCTTCGCGAACGGCAGGTGCGGATCGCGGAAAGGCGGCGTAGGCGGCGTTTGTGCGGTCACGTGGGGTTCCCCTTGCGATGGAGCGGCGCGGCTCTTTCGAAGCGCTTCGATGCTCATTCGACGCGGGGGTGGGTGTCAAGAGACCTTCACCGTTATTTCAAGCAGCACATACGGACAGGTCACCCCCTGCACTGCGGAGGAATCTTGGGAACGACCCTTGTGCACCCTTGGGTGTTCACTTAACCTCGCAGCAACATCGAAGCGCTTCGACTAAGTGCTCTGTTCCACTCAAGACACCGCAGCCGACGGCTCCACCGCCGGGTGTCCTGGTGCGCCATGAAGGGTTGACGCAATGACGCCGAACGCCTCCGCCGCCTCCGCTCCCAGCCGGAGAAGTTTCCTCGCCTCCACGGCGGTCGTCGCCGCAGCGGTGGCGGGAGGGGTACCGCTGCTCTCCGCCTGCGGGGCCTCGGACAGCGGTTCGGGCGGGGGCAGTTCGGAGGGCAAGGGCGTCAAGAAGCTGCTGCCGGCCTTCGTGGCCAGCAACGTGGTGACCCCGGACATCGCGTCCAAGAACGGCTCCTCGATCGGCTTCACCAGCAAGCTCGACCTCGCCGGCCTGAAGACCTCGGTCCCGAAGAAGCTCGGCAAGGGCGGCAAGGTCTCCATCATGTCGCCGTTCTGGGGCTCCCCGCCCAAGAGCGACAACGCCTACTACAAGGCGATGAACTCCCTCATCGGCGTCGACGTGACCTGGCAGAACCAGGACGGCAACACCTACGACCAGAAGCTCGGCGCGGTCCTCGCCTCCAGCGACATCCCGGACATCGTGGTCGTCCCCAGCTGGAACATGGGCGGCAAGATACCCAGCGCCATCATCGGCAAGTTCGCCGACCTCGGCCCCTACCTCGCCGACGACAAGGTCAAGGACTATCCGAACCTCGCGGCGATCCCCACCGACGCCTGGCAGCGCTGCATCTTCGGCGGCAAGCTGCGCGGACTGCCGATGCCGTCCTCCTACGTCCCCAACATCGTGCCGCTCTACCGCAAGGACATCTTCGACAAGGAGGGGTACGAAGTCCCCACCTCCGCCGACGAGTTCATGGCCCTGGCCAAGGAGATCACCAACGCCAAGGCCAAGCGCTGGGCCTGCCTGGACATGAAGTGGACCGCCTTCAACATGTGGGGCGTGCTCTCCGGCAGCGAGAAGTCGCTCGGCTGGAACCTCGTCGACGGCAAGCTGGTCAACCGCGTCGAGACCCAGGAGTACCTCGAAGCGCTGGAGTGGACGCGCAAGCTGTTCGCCGCCGGATACGTGCATCCCGACGCCAAGTTGGGCAAGAGCGCGGCCACCGACCCGGGCCCCAAGTTCGCCGCCGCCGAGTTCCTCATCTACAACCAGGACATCTCGCAGTGGTGGAGCCGCACCGCCGAACAGGCCACCCAGAATCCGTCCTACAAGATCTGGGGCATGGACCTCTTCGGCCACGACGGCGGCGACCCGACCCTCTGGGCCGGATCACCGGCCGGCATCTTCGCCTTCGTCAGCAAGAAGGCCTCCGCGTCCGTCATCCATGACGCACTGTCCGTCGCCAACGTCACCGCCGCGCCGTACGGCACCAAGGAGTACATGCTCACCAACTACGGCGTGGAGGGCACCCATTACACCGTCAAGAACGGTGTCCCCACCAAGACCGATCAGGGCAACAACGAGGTCATCAACGCCTACGTCATGGTCGCCAGCCCCGCCTCCACCATCGCCCACCCCGACTTCCCCGAGGTCGCCAAGGCGCAGGTCGAGTGGCAGCAGCGGATGGGCGCCTTCACAAAGAAGTCCAGCTTCTACGGCCAGCAGATCACCGAGCCGAGCCGCTACACCAACCTCTCCAACGACTTCGAACAGTTGGAGGACGACATCACCCGCGGCCGCAAGAAGATCAGCGACATGCAGCAGGCCGTCTCCGACTGGAAGAGCAAGGGCGGCGACCAACTCCGCGCCTGGTACCAGAAGTTGCTCGACGACAACGGCACGGCGGCGAGCTGACCGGGTACCGAGGCAAGGAGAACGGCCGTGTCCCACAGCACGGTGCCTCGGAGCAGGACCGAGGCCGACACGACGGGCAAGACCCCGGAGGCGTCCGGCGGCGCCACCGGCTCCCGGCAGAACAAGCCCAAGGCGAAGGTGAGTTGGCGGCTCAGGTTCAGACGCGACCGCGTCCTGCTCCTGATGACCCTGCCGGCCGTCCTGCTCATCCTGGTCTTCAACTACCTGCCGATCCTCGGCAACATCGTCGCCTTCGAGGACTACGACCCCTACGTCAGCGACAACGGCATCGTCTCGATGCTGCACAGCCCCTGGGTCGGCCTGGAGAACTTCCAGCTGATCTTCGCGGACTCCGCCTTCTGGAACGCCGTACAGAACACGCTGGTCCTGTTCTTCCTCCAGCTCATCCTGTTCTTCCCGATCCCGATCCTGCTCGCGCTGCTCATCAACAGCGTGGTCAGGCCCCGGGTCCGGGCGCTCTCCCAGGCGATCCTCTACCTCCCGCACTTCTTCTCCTGGGTGCTGGTCATCGCCGTCTTCCAGCAACTGCTGGGCGGGGCGGGCCTGTTCTCGCAACTCCTGCGGCAACACGGCTTCGACGGCCTCGACGTCATGACCGACCCCAACACGTTCAAGTTCCTGATCACCGCGCAGAGCGTGTGGAAGGACGCGGGCTGGGGGATCATCGTCTTCCTCGCCGCGCTGTCCTCCGTCAGCCCTGACCTCTACGAAGCCGCGGCGATGGACGGCGCGGGGCGCTGGCGCCGGATGTGGCACGTCACGCTGCCGGCACTCCGACCCGTGATCGCGCTGCTGCTGGTGCTGCGCGTCGGTGACGCGCTGACCGTCGGCTTCGAACAGATCCTGCTCCAACGCGACGCCGTGGGGCCGGGAGCGGCGGAGGTCCTCGACACCTTCGTCTGGTGGAACGGCGTCCGCAACCAGGACTTCGGCTACGCGGCCGCCGCGGGACTCGTCAAGGGCGTGATCAGCCTCGGGCTGGTCCTCGCCGCGAACAAAGTGGCCCACCTCATGGGTGAGCAGGGGGTGTACAAGAAGTGACCGCCGTCATCGACCAACCCGTCGAGCCCGCCACGTCTGCCAAGTCCGCACGGCCGCCCGGGCGTTGGGCTGCGCCGCCTCGGCCCACCTGGGAGGAGGAACCCGGCAAGGTCGGGCTCGCGGGCAAGGGGCTCGTCCTCACGCTCGCCTGTCTCGCCATCCTCTTCCCGCTGTGGATCGTCCTCGCCACCAGCCTCTCCTCACGCAAGACCATCGACCAGGCCGGCGGTCTCGTCATGGTGCCCAAGGGCATCACCTTCGTCGCCTACAAGGAACTCCTCAGCGGCGGGCAGGTCACCCGGGCGGCGATCATCAGCGTCCTCATCACCGTTGTCGGGACGCTGTTCTCCATGGCGGTGTCCGTGCTGTGCGCGTATGGCCTCTCGCGTATCGGGTCGCTGGGGCACCGGTGGATTCTGATGATGATGCTGGCCACGATGTTCTTCAGTGCCGGGCTTATTCCGACGTACTTGTTGGTGCAGTCGCTTGGCCTGACTGACAGTTATCTCGCGTTGATCCTGCCCAGCGCGCTCAGTGTCTTCAACATCCTTGTGTTGCGCGGGTTCTTCATGGGGATCTCGCAGGAACTCATCGACAGTGCGCGGATCGATGGTGCCGGTGACTTCCGGATTCTGTGGGTGATTGTTATGCCCTTGTCGCGCGCGGTGTTGGCTGTCATCACGCTGTTCTACGCCGTGGGGTATTGGAGTGCTTGGTTCAATGCCTCGCTGTATCTGAACGACCAGGACATGATGCCGTTGCAGAACGTCATGATTCAGCTGGTGCAGAAGCAGGAGGCTCCGGTGGGGCTTGGTCAGGCGATCAAGACGGGGGAGTTGTCGGGGCTTGCCGTGCAGATGGCGGTCATGGTGATGGCTTTGTTGCCGGTGGCTGTGCTTTCGCCGTTTGTGCAGCGGCATTTTAAGAAGGGGATGCTTACGGGCGCCGTTAAGGGATGAGTTCGTAGTTTTCTGC
>NZ_BARF01000044.1 GCF_000367365.1 Streptomyces prunicolor NBRC 13075
GCTCCCGTCTCGTCGGCGGCTGCCGGCTCGTGGTCCATTCCGGCCCGTTCCAGAGCGGTCGCGCTCACGGGTGCGGGGTGTCCGGTGATGCCGGTGGCATCCGTGCCCGCCCAGGTGGCGGAGCCGTCACGGGGACGCTCTAGCATGGTCGGTCTGACGATCGACTGACGGGGACGGGGACGAGACGTGGGGGACCAGACACAGCCGGACGGCGGCGCGGGAGCGAACAGTGACCCGTGGGCGCCGCCGGAGAGCAAGCCGTCGCTGGAGAAGAGCGTGCCGCAGCAGCCCACGCCCGGACAGCAGCCGGCCCCCGGACAGTGGGCCGCTCCGCAGGACCAGCAGCCTCCGCCGCAGTCGCCGTCCGTGCACAACCAGGCCACGGTGACCTCCCTGCCGTCCGACGGCTTCGCCCCACCCGCACCCGGCACGCCTTCCAACGCACCTGGCTACGGTCCCCCCGGCACACCCCCGGGCCTCCCGAGCTACGGCGCTCCGGGCTACGGCCAGCCCAACGCCCCCGGAGGCCCGGGAATGCCGGGTGGACCGGGCATGCCTGGCGGCCCCGGAATGCCGGGTGGCCCGGGCGCGCCCGGCGGCTACGGCTACCCCGGCTACCCGCAGGGCTACGGCTGGCCCGGTATGCCGATGGCCCCGCAGAACAACATGGGCACCGCGGCGATGGTGCTGGGCATCCTGTCCTGCTGCCTGTTCTGCTTCTACGGCGTCGTCTCCCTGGGCCTCGGCATCACCGCGATCATCCTCGGCGTCAAGGGCAAGAAGCGGGCCGACCGGGGCGAGGCCACGAATCGCGGCCAGGCCCAGGCGGGTCTGATCACGGGCATCATCGGGACCGTCTTGGGGGTCCTCACGGTCGCCGCGTTGATCGCCACCATCGTGTTCGCCATCAATCACGGTGACAGCACCGACACCTCGGACACCGACCCCTTCTACAACTCCGCCCCCAGCCTGACGGCACCCGTCCTGCCCCAGGCCTGACCCCGCGCTGGCAGGAGCCCCACCTCACACCCACGGCATCCGGGACCGCAGCAGCCCCGCCGCAGGTGTGCCCGCGCCCGTGATCATGGGCACCGCTCCCACCTGAGTGCCCCGTCCTCTTCGAGCCTTCGCCGCACTAGGGGTACAGGCGACCGCCCCAGCCCCAACTTCTCCGGATCACCATCCCGGCAACCCCGCGCGGAACTGGCCGGGATGGTCCACGAGCCGGCAGCCGCCAACCCACGGGAGC
>NZ_BARF01000043.1 GCF_000367365.1 Streptomyces prunicolor NBRC 13075
CTCCCTCGAAGACGAGCACCGGCACCTACGGCTCGGTCGTCGACGCCGTCGACCGGGCGCCGAACCCCGACACCCCGCCCGCGGCCCTCCCGCACCGCCCCGCGTCCGGCGTGACCAGCACCGGCGGCACGCACGCCACCTTGAACCATCGCGGCGACAACGTGACGCTCAGCGGCCAGGGTTACGTCCTCGTCCGCTGGCAGATCTCACCGCAGTACCGCTCCGGCGCGCTGGTCATGCCGAGTTGGACCGCCCTGAAGGGCAAGCTCTTCCACGTGGCCTCGGGCGGCGGACGCCGGATGGACGACCCGGTCAGCACCACCGACACCACCGCCACCGGCATGGGCAACACGACCACCGGCTACGACGTCCTGCCCACCGGCACCCAACAGATGTGGCAGAACGAGTACTTCTACGTCGACGGCAGCGTCACCCTCACCGTCAACGAACGCGGCGCCGACTACGGCCTGAACATCTTCCCCACCACCTGGGACGCCGTGGAGAAGGACATCACCACCGGCCCCACCCAGGGCGCGACCCGCTACGGCCTGACCCGCGACACCGGCAAGGACAACACCCCGATACCGCAGTACGTCACCCGTACGACCCCGACCGACCCGGCGACGGTGGTTCAGAAGTCCCGGGTGTGACCGCCGCGCGGATAGCTGTCCTGCGCGGCCATGACCTCGTCACCGTGCTCGAAGGCCCACGCCCCGAACGCGTCGATCGGGTCGAGCAACGTCCGCCCCAGCGCGGTGAGTTCGTACTCCACCCGCGGCGGCGAACCACCGTAGGACCGCCGCGCCACAAGCCCGTTGAACTCCAGCCGGCGCAAGGTCTTCGACGGCCGCCTACTCGGCGTACCGCTGAGCGGAGACGACCCCGAAGCCCTCGCGGTCGTACGGCAGTTGGTGCGGGACATGGGCTGCGAGCCGTTCGCAGCAGGGGCGTTGGAGCAGGGCGCGGCGCTGCTGGAGGCGACCGCCGCGCTGCTGATCCGCCTCTGGGTCGGAGAAGGGGTGGACGCTCAATCCATCGCCCCGCCAAGGGAGTTGGCGGGGCGACCGGGCGCGTCCCTCAGCCCTTCTTCCTGAGCCCGCAGAGCACGTCGACCCGGTTGGTGGTGATCGAGTCGACGCCCATGTCGAGGAGGCGGCGCATCGAGCGGCGGGTGTCCGGGGTCCAGACCGAGAGGAGGTAGCCGTCGCGGTGGACGCGGGCGGTGAGGTCCCGATCCACCAGCGTGAAGCGGTAGTTGAGCCAGCGCGGCCGTACCGCTTCGAGCACCGCCGGGCGCGGCGGCGCGAGGGAGGTCCAGGTCAGGGCGATCTCGGCGGACGGGTCGGCCGCCCGGACGGCGAGCATCGCGTCGGCGCCCGCGCAGTAGTACACCCGGTCGTCCGCCCCGCACTCCCGGATCACGTCCACGACCCGGCGCACGGCCCGCGGGTCGGCGGGGCCCGGCAGGTCGACCATCACCCGGCTGCCCTCGGTCGCCGCCAGCGCCTCCACCAGCGTCGGCACCCCGCCGCCCGTGAGCCCGCGCACCTCGTCCACCGACAGCGAATTCAGCGGCCGGTCCACTTCCCACAGCCGCTGCAACGTCTCGTCGTGCAGCAGCACGGGGACGCCGTCACGGGTCAGCCGTACGTCGAACTCGACCGCGTCCGCGCCCTGTTCGAGCGCGGAACGCAGTGAGTCGGTGGTGTTCTCACGGACGCGGTAGGGGTCGCCGCGATGGGCCACGGCGGTCACGTTCTGCATGGGCCCATTGTGCTGGTTGTTGAGAGAACGCCGGCTGTCAGGGGGCGAGCCACGCCGAGGTGTAGGCGTCGATCTCGTCGTCGATGCCGGCCTTGCCGGCCGGGTCCAGGAAGGAGGCCCGCACGGCGTTCTTCGCGAGGTCGGCGACACCGCGCTCGTCGAGGTCGAGGAGGCGGGCGGCGACCGCGTACTCGTTGTTGAGGTCGGTGCCGAACATCGGCGGGTCGTCGGAGTTGATCGTGACGAGGACCCCGGCGCGGACGAACTCCTTGATCGGGTGCTCGTCGAGCGTGCGGACCGCGCGGGTGGCGATGTTGGAGGTCGGGCACACCTCCAGCGCGATGCCGTGCTCGGCGAGATGGGCGAGCAGCTTGGGATCCTGGGCGGAGTTGGTGCCGTGTCCGATGCGCTCGGCGCGCAGGTCGTTCAGTGCGTCCCAGACCGTCTCGGGGCCTGTGGTCTCACCGGCGTGCGGCACGGAGCGCAGGCCCGCGGCGATGGCCCGGTCGAAGTACGGCTTGAACTGCGGCCGGGGCACCCCGACCTCCGGCCCGCCGAGCCCGAACGACACCAGCCCCTCGGGCCGCAGCCGGTCGTCGGTGGCGAGCCGCACGGTCTCCTCGGCGGCTTCGAGCCCGGCCTCACCGGGAATGTCGAAGCACCACCGCAGTACGGTCCCGAACTCCGCCTCGGCCGCCTTGCGGGCGTCCTCGATCGCGTCCATGAACGCCCGCGCGTCGATCCCGCGCCGGGTCGACGAGAACGGCGTGATGGTCAACTCCGCGTACCGCACCTGCTGCCGGGCCATGTCCCGGGCGACCTCGTAGGTCAGCAGCCGTACATCCTCCGGCGTGCGGATCAGATCTACGACGGACAGGTACACGTCGATGAAATGCGCGAAGTCCGTGAAGCTGAAGTAGTCGACCAGGGCCTCGGGGTCGGTGGGCACCTTGGAGTCGGAGTGCCGGGCGGCCAGCTCCGAGACGATCCGCGGGGAGGCGGAGCCGACGTGATGAACATGCAGCTCGGCCTTCGGCAGCCCGGCGATAAAGGCGTGCAGGTCACGGGCCTGACGGGCCTGACCGGCGGCGGGTGCGGCGCTGTGGTCGGAGCTCTGGTCTGACAAGGTTCCTCCCCGGAACGGCGTCCCGGGCAGTGCCGTGCGGGACGCGGGTGATCGGCTGATCGATGACTCGGGATCATCGTAGGCCGGGG
>NZ_BARF01000042.1 GCF_000367365.1 Streptomyces prunicolor NBRC 13075
GGGGCGCCGCCACACCCCCGGAGGGTTCCGTAGTCTTCCGGGGTGAGCAACAACAGCCAGTTCAGCTTCGGCGCGGCCACCGGTGTCGGTTCCCTGCCCGGCACCGACGCCCGCGAGGCCGCGAAGACCGCGACCGGGGCCTTCGAGGACTTTCCGTTCCTGCCCGAACTGCCCGCCCGGGGACCCGGCGCGGACATGATCGGCCGGACCGCCGGACTGCTCGTCGAGGTGTACGCGCGTGTGGAGCCCAGCGGTTGGCGGATCGGGGACCGGCCGGGGCGGGACACGAAGCGGGCGTGGGCGTGGCTGGGGGAGGACCTCGACGCGTTCGAGGAGTTCACCCAGGGGTACGAGGGGCCGCTCAAGGTGCAGGCCGTGGGGCCCTGGACGCTCGCCGCCAGTCTGGAGTTGCGGAACGGCGAGGCCGTGCTCTCCGACCCCGGCGCCTGCCGCGACCTCGCCGGCTCGCTCGCCGAGGGCCTGCGCATCCACCTCGACGAAGTCCAACGCCGTGTCCCCGGCGCCCAGATCGTGCTCCAGCTCGACGAGCCGTCCCTGATCGGCGTACTGCGCGGACACGTCAGGTCCGCCAGCGGCTACCGCACCTACCGCGCCGTAGACCGCCAACTCGTCGAGAGTGCGCTCCGCGAGGTCGTCCGGGTGCACGTGGACAGCCCGGTCGTCGTCCACTCCTGCGCACCGGACGTGCCGTTCGCCCTGCTGCGCCGGGCGGGCGCGGCCGGGGTCTCCTTCGACTTCTCGCTCCTCACCGAGCGTGACGACGACGTGATCGGCGAGGCGGTCGAGGCCGGCACCCGGCTCTTCGCCGGTGTCGTGCCGGGCACGGACACCGCGTTGTCGGACCCTGCCGGTAGCGTCATGGGTGTCAGGACGCTGTGGCGCAGGCTGGGGCTGCGACCGGGACTTCTCGCGGAGTCGGTCACGATCACCCCGTCGTGCGGACTCGCGGGGGCTTCTCCCGAGTACGCGCGCCATGCCCTCGCCCACTGCGTCCGGGCGGCGAGATCCCTCGCGGACAACCCTGAGTGACGGAAGGACAACACGGTGGCCGGCGACAGGCAAGCGGAGACGACGGTGCCCGCAGAGGCACGGGAGAAGCACGCGCAGCTCGCTGAGCAGATCGAGGAGCACCGCTTCCGGTACTACGTGAACGACGCTCCGGTCGTCAGCGACGCGGACTTCGACAAGCTCCTGCGCTCCCTTGAGGCACTGGAGGAGGAGTACCCGGAGCTGCGGACGCCGGACTCGCCGACCCAGAAGGTCGCGGGGGCGTACGAGACGGAGTTCACCTCCGTCGTCCACCGCTCCCGCATGCTCTCCCTGGACAACGCGTTCGACGACCTGGAGCTCGCGGCCTGGGCCGAGCGCGTCCACAAGGACGTCGGCAGCGCCGAGCACCACTTCCTGTGCGAGCTGAAGGTCGACGGCCTCGCCGTCAACCTGACGTATGAGCACGGCCGCCTCACGCGCGCGGCGACCCGCGGTGACGGCCGTACGGGCGAGGACATCACGCCCAACGTCCGCACGATCGCGGAGATCCCGGACCGCCTCACCGGCGACCGCGTGCCCGACCTCGTGGAGATCCGCGGCGAGGTCTACTTCCCGATGGAGAAGTTCGAGGAGCTCAACGCCCGCCTGGTCGAGGCCGGCGACAAGCCCTTCGCCAACCCCCGTAACGCGGCGGCCGGTTCACTGCGCCAGAAGGACCCCCGCGTCACCGCCACCCGCCCCCTGCACATGGTCGTGCACGGCATCGGCGCCCTGGAGGGCTTCGCCCCCCTCACCCGCCTCTCCGAGGCGTACGGCCTGCTGAAGACCTGGGGCCTGCCCACCTCCCCGTACAACAGGGTCGTCGACGACCTCGACGCCGTACGGGAGTTCATCAGGTACTACGGCGAGAACCGCCACTCCGTGGCGCACGAGATCGACGGCGTGGTCGTCAAGCTCGACGAGATCCCCCTCCAGGGGCGGCTCGGTTCCACCTCCCGCGCCCCGCGCTGGGCGATCGCGTGGAAGTACGCGCCCGAGGAGGTCAACACCAAGCTCGTCAACATCCGTGTGGGCGTGGGCCGTACGGGCCGGGTCACGCCGTACGCCCAGGTCGAGCCGGTGACGGTGGCCGGCTCGGAGGTCGAGTTCGCGACGCTGCACAACCAGGAGGTCGTCAAGGCCAAGGGCGTCCTCATCGGCGACACGGTGGTGCTGCGCAAGGCCGGTGACGTGATCCCGGAGATCCTCGGCCCGGTCGCCGACCTGCGTGACGGCAGCGAGCGGGAGTTCGTGATGCCGGCCGAGTGCCCCGAATGCGGTACGCCGCTGCGGCCGATGAAGGAGGGCGACATCGACCTCCGCTGCCCCAACGCCCGCACCTGCCCTGCCCAGTTGAGGGAGCGCCTCTTCTACCTCGCGGGCCGCAAGGCGCTGGACATCGACCACTTCGGCTATGTGTCGGCCGCCGCCCTCACCAAGCCGCTGGAGCCGGCGGACCCGCCGCTGCGCGACGAGGGAGATCTGTTCGGCCTGACCATCGAGCAGTTGCTGCCCATCAAGGCGTACGTCCTCGACCAGGACAGCGGGCTGCCCAAGCGGGACCCGAAGACCGGCGAGGAGAAGATCGCGACGGTCTTCGCCAACCAGCAGGGCGAGCCCAAGAAGAACGCGCTCGCGATGCTGGAGACCATCGCCGCAGCCAAGGACCGCCCGCTCGCCCGCATCCTCACCGGCCTGTCGATCCGTCATGTCGGCCCGGTCGCGGCCGAGGCGCTGGCCCGTGAGTTCCGTTCGATCGAGCGGATCGAGCAGGCCACCGAGGAGGAGCTGGCGAACACCGACGGCGTCGGCGCGATCATCGCCGCCTCCCTCAAGGAGTGGTTCGCCGAGGACTGGCACCAGGAGATCCTCCGCAAGTGGCGGGCCGCCGGGGTCCGGATGGAGGAGGAGGGTTCCGCCGAGGACGAGGGCCCGCGCCCGCTCGAAGGGCTCACCGTCGTCGTCACCGGCACTCTCGAACACTTCACGCGCGACGGGGCGAAGGACGCCCTGCAGAGCCGGGGAGCGAAAGTGACCGGTTCTGTTTCGAAGAAGACGTCTTTCGTCGTCGTAGGTGACAATCCTGGTTCGAAGTACGACAAGGCGATGCAGGTCAAGGTGCCTGTTCTCAACGAGGACGGCTTCACCGTCCTGCTGGAACAGGGGCCCGAGGCAGCCGCCGAAGTCGCGCTTCCGGTCGAGGAGTAGCGAGGAGCAGCGGTTGAAGGCCACCCGATCGGCGCATACCAGATGCATACGGGTGGCCGGGTCGCATTCGGGCAACCGTCTACGACCGCTGCCCGTGGAAGCCTTCTGCGGCCTACTGTTGAGGTGTGCACCTGCCGTGCCCAGCTGCGGTTGGGGCAACCCCCTGCTCTTGGTGAGCAGGGGGAGTGGTTTTCCAAACGCGGTGCCGTTGACGGAAGTCGGGCAGCGGACCGCGTGGCGTGGGCACCGCCGGCTGTGAGAGGGACGGGAATGGAACCGACCGAGAGCGCCCCCCCGGACTCACTCCTGCGCCGGCTCACCGGCGCCTGGCGGGGGAGTCGTTGGGGAGCGCGCCCCGTGGAGCGTCCGGGCAGCACCCAGCCGCGCGCCACCGGACAGTACTCCACACCGGACGCGCGCCACGACGCACCACTCTCCGCCGCCCACACCTCCGGGCTGCCGGGCGGTGAATCCGGCCGGCACCTGACCTGGCCCGCGCTGCCCACGGCGGTCGTGGTCGCGGCCGGCCTCGTCCTCGGCGCCGGCTTCTTCCGGGCGTTCACCGGCGACCACGCGCTCTTCCCGTCCGGCACGGTCGGCTGGTCGCTGGCCGTCCTCACCGGCATCATCGTCGGCCACCTGGTCGCGCTGGGCCGCGCCCGCTGGTGGGGCGGCACCGGCTCGGGCGCCGCCCTCACCCTCGGCGTCCTGCTGCTCTACGGCTGGGTCGCCGCCGGCATGGTCAGCCTCACCGTCGTCGTCCTGGTCGGCATAGCCAGGCGCAACCGCTGGCGCCAGGGCCTGCTGCACGGCGCGGTGGACATCCTCGGCATCGCCGCCGGAGCACTCGTGCTGGGCGCGTTCGGCCGGGTGCCGTCCGTCGAGACGCCGTGGAACCCCGACACCTGGACGGTCTACACCGCGCCCGAGGTCGTGCTGGTCGCCCTTGCCTATCTCGCCGTGACCCGCACCCTGCTCTGGTATCTGCACGCCCCGCGCCACGGCGGACTGCCCACCGTCGCCCGCACTGCCCTGCTCAGACAGGGACTGGTCGCCGTAGCCCTGCTCGGCATCGCACCACTCATCTGCGTGGTCGCCGTGGCGCAGCCGGTCCTGCTGCCCCTGTTCTCGATCCCGCTGATCGCCCTCGACTCCACGCTGTGGATGGCCCGCGCCCGCGCCGAGGAGCAACTGCGCGATCCGCTGACCGGGCTGCCCAACCGGCAGTGGCTGCTGGAGCGCATCTGGACCGCCCTGGACGACGCCGAGCGCATCGGCGCCAAGGCCGCGCTCATGCTGATCGACCTCGACCGGTTCCGGTCGGTCAACGACACCCTGGGTCATCTGGCCGGAGACCGGCTGCTGTTGCAGATAGCCGACCGGCTGCGGGTGGCGCTGCCGCGCGGGGCGGAGGCCGCGCGGCTCGGCGGTGACGAGTTCGCCGTCCTGCTGCCCGTCGCCGACTCCACGACGTCCGCGACCCGGGTCGCCCGCAACCTCGTCGCCGCGCTCAGCTCCCCGCTCGACCTCGACGGGCTCACCCTCGTCCTGGAGGCCAGCGCGGGCGTCGCCGTCTTCCCCGATCACGCCCTCGACGCCGAGGGCCTGCTGCGCCGGGCGGACGTCGCGATGTACCAGGCGAAGCGGGACCGTACGGGCGTAGAGGTCTACGAGTCCAAGCGGGACTCCAACACCCCTGACCGGCTGGGTCTGTTGGGGGATCTGCGGCGGGCGCTCGACGCGCACGAGGTGCAGGTGCACTACCAGCCCAAGGTGCGCTTCGACGGTCAGGTCGCCGGCCTTGAGGCGCTGGTGCGGTGGGTGCATCCCGAACGCGGGAAGGTGCCGCCGGACGAGTTCATAGCGATCGCCGAGTCGTCCGGGCTGATGCCCCATCTCACCGAATACGTCCTCGACACGGCGCTCGCCCAGGTCGCCCGATGGCGGGCCCAGGGCCTGTTCGTACCGGTCGCGGTGAACGTCTCCCCGCGCGATGTGCACACCCCCGGCTTCGCGGGCTCGGTCGCCGCGCGCCTCGCCCGGCACGGGGTCCCGCCGGGCTCGCTCCAGCTGGAGATCACGGAACACGTCCTCCTGGAGGACCCGCAGCGCGCCGCGGACACCCTCAACGGGCTGACCGGGCACGGCGTGAAGATGTCCCTCGACGACTTCGGGACGGGGTACTCGTCCCTGGTGCATCTGCGGCGGCTGCCGGTCAGTGAGTTGAAGATCGACCGGTCGTTCGTGGCGCGGCTCGCGGTGGACACGGAGGATGCGGAGATCGTTCGGTGCACTGTTGATCTGGCGCATTCCCTTGGGTTGCTCGTCGTGGCTGAGGGGGTTGAGGACGACGAGACGTGGGAGCGGTTGCGGGATCTGGGGTGTGACGCGGTTCAGGGGTGGCTTGTTGCTGCGGCTATGCCGCCGGAGGATATGACGGCTTGGTTGCGGGCGAGGGGTTCGCGGGGTTGGCAGCGGCCTCGGGCTGCGCTTCCGGCTGCCGCGGCGGATGATCCGGGGCGGATCGGCTGACCTTTTGCGCCTAATGGGGAGGAGCTTCTGTCGGTTTGCGGCTGCAGGCGCGTTGTGGCTGGGCGCGCCCACGCGGCGGAGCCGCAAAACGACACAGCCCCGCGCCCCTGGGGGGTTGGCCTCGGCCCCGTTGTGAAGTGGGCGACTAGCAGCCCCAGCCAAGGCGGCGCGGAAACCGTTTAACGGGTATGGCCCCCCGCCCCATAGGATTGGCCCCAAACCACACACACTCACCCCAGAGGAACGCTGCATGCCTGGCATCACGCGCGAGGAGGTCGCCCACCTCGCCCGGCTGGCGCGTCTGGAGCTGAAGCCCGAAGAGCTTGAGCACTTCGCGGGACAGCTGGATGACATCATCGGCGCGGTCGCCCGCGTCAGCGAGGTCGCCGACCAAGACGTACCGCCGACCTCCCACCCGCTGCCGCTGACGAACGTCATGCGCGCGGACGAGGTCCGTCCCTCGCTCACCCCCGAGCAGGCGCTCTCCGGCGCCCCGGCCCAGGAGCAGCAGCGTTTCAAGGTGCCGCAGATCCTGGGGGAGGACTAATCACCATGACGGACCACAGCAGCATCATCCGGCTCACCGCCGCCGAGACCGCCGCGAACATCGCGTCCGGCGTGCTCACGGCCGTCGAGGTCACCGAGGCCCACCTCGCGCGGATCGAGGAGGTCGACGCGAAGGTGCACGCCTTCCTGCACGTCGACCGCGAGGGTGCCCTCGCGCAGGCCCGCGCCGTCGACGCGAAGCGGGCCAGGGGCGAGCAGCTCGGGCCGCTGGCCGGCGTACCGCTCGCGCTCAAGGACATCTTCACCACCGAGGGCATCCCGACCACGGTCGGCTCCAAGATCCTCGAAGGCTGGATCCCGCCGTACGACGCGACCGTCACCAAGCGGCTGAAGGCCGCCGACGTGGTCATCCTCGGCAAGACCAACATGGACGAGTTCGCCATGGGGTCGAGCACCGAGAACAGCGCTTACGGGCCTACCGGCAACCCCTGGGACCTCACCAGGATCCCCGGTGGCTCCGGCGGTGGCTCCTCCGCCGCGCTCGCCTCCTTCCAGGCGCCGCTCGCGATCGGCACCGACACCGGCGGTTCCATCCGCCAGCCGGCCGCCGTCACCGGCACGGTCGGCGTCAAGCCGACGTACGGCGCGGTCTCCCGCTACGGCATGGTCGCCTTCTCGTCCTCCCTCGACCAGGGCGGGCCCTGCGCCCGTACGGTCCTGGACGCGGCGCTGCTGCACGAGGTCATCGCCGGCCACGACCCGCTCGACTCCACCTCCATCGACGCCCCGGTCCCGCCGGTCGTCGAGGCCGCCCGCAACGGCAGCGTGCAGGGCATGCGCGTCGGCGTCGTCAAGCAGTTCCGCGGCGAGGGCTACCAGGCCGGCGTCATCCAGCGCTTCGACGAGGCTGTGGCCGTACTGAAGGAACTGGGCGCGGAGATCGTCGAGTTGGACTGCCCGTCCTTCGACCTCGCCCTGTCGGCGTACTACCTGATCGCGCCCTCCGAGTGTTCGTCGAACCTGGCCCGTTTCGACGGCCTGCGCTACGGCCTCCGGGTCGGCGACGACGGCACCCACTCGGCCGAAGAGGTCACCTCGATCACCCGTGAGGCGGGCTTCGGCCCCGAGGTGAAGCGCCGCATCATGCTCGGGACGTACGCCCTGTCGAGTGGCTACTACGACGCGTACTACGGCAGCGCCCAGAAGGTCCGTACGCTCATCACCCGCGACTTCGAGAAGTCGTTCGAGAGCGTCGACGTGATCGTGTCGCCCACGACGCCGACCACCGCCTTCCCGATCGGCGAGCGCGCCGACGACCCGATGGCCATGTACCTCGCGGACCTGTGCACCATCCCGACCAACCTGGCGGGCAACTCGGCCATGTCGCTGCCCTGCGGTCTCGCGCCGGAGGACGGTCTCCCGGTCGGGCTGCAGATCATCGCCCCGGCGCTGAAGGACGACCGGCTTTACAAGGTCGGCGCCGCCGTCGAGGCCGCCTTCGTGGAAAAGTGGGGCCACCCGCTGCTTGAGGAGGCACCGTCGCTGTGAGCAATGCACTGTCGAAGGCCAAGGGCTTCAAGAAGTCCAAGTCCGGCACGTATGTGTCGATGGCCACCACCGCGTTCGGCGCGCTGGGTGTCGCCAAGCAGATCAAGAAGGCGCGCACCGAGCACGACACGCTCCGTCTGATCGACGCCACGGTGTCCGCCGTCGCGCTCGTCACCGGCTTCGCCATCCTGTACCGCGAGCTGAAGCGGCTGGGCGACGACGACGTCCTGCTGGGCTGAGAGGGAAGTTTTCACCGTGACCACCACGACCGACGAGTTGGTGTCGTACGAGGACGCCCTGGCGACCTACGACCCCGTCATGGGCCTCGAAGTCCACGTCGAACTCGGTACCAAGACCAAGATGTTCTGCGGCTGTTCGACCGAGCTGGGCGCCGAGCCCAACTCGCAGACCTGCCCCACCTGCCTCGGCATGCCCGGCGCGCTCCCGGTCGTCAACGCGATCGGCGTCGAGTCCGCGATCAGGATCGGCCTCGCGCTGAACTGCGAGATCGCCGAGTGGTGCCGGTTCGCCCGGAAGAACTACTTCTACCCGGACATGCCGAAGAACTTCCAGACCTCCCAGTACGACGAGCCGATCGCCTTCAACGGCTATCTGGACGTCCAGTTGGAGGACGGCGAGACCTTCCGGGTGCAGATCGAGCGCGCCCACATGGAGGAGGACACCGGCAAGTCGCTGCACGTCGGCGGCGCGACGGGCCGTATCCACGGCGCCTCGCACTCGCTGCTCGACTACAACCGCGCCGGCATCCCGCTCATCGAGATCGTCACCAAGCCGATCGAGGGCGCGGGCGAGCGCGCTCCCGAGGTCGCGAAGGCCTACGTCGCGGAGCTGCGCGAGCTGATCCGGGCGCTCGGTGTGTCGGAAGCCCGCATGGAGCAGGGCCAGATGCGCTGCGACGTGAACCTTTCGCTGCGCCCGCACGGCCGCGAGAAGTTCGGCACGCGCAGTGAGACCAAGAACGTCAACTCGCTGCGTTCCGTGGAGCGTGCCGCCCGCTTCGAGATCCAGCGCCATGCCGCGGTGCTGAACTCCGGCGGCACGATCATCCAGGAGACCCGTCACTTCCACGAGGACACCGGGTCGACGACCTCGGGCCGCGTGAAGGAGGAGGCGGAGGACTACCGGTACTTCCCGGAGCCGGACCTGGTTCCGGTGGCCCCCTCGCGCGCGTGGGTCGAGGAGATCCGCGCCGAGCTGCCCGAGCAGCCGCTGGCCCGCCGCAACCGGCTCAGCGAGGAGTGGGGGATCACCGCGTTCGACATGCAGTCGATCCTGAACGCCGGTGCCATCGACCCGATCGTCGCCACGATCGACGCCGGTGCGGACTCGGCCTCCGCGCGCAAGTGGTGGATGGGTGAACTCGCCCGCAGCGCCAACGAGTCCGGCAAGGCGCTCGACGAGCTGCCCATCACGCCGGAGCAGGTCGCCCGGGTCACCGCGCTGGTCACCGCCGGCGAACTGAACGACAAGCTGGCCCGCCAGGTCATCGAGGGCGTCCTCGCCGGCGAGGGCACCCCGGACGAGGTCGTCGAGAAGCGTGGCCTGAAGGTCGTCTCCGACGACGGCGCCCTCACCACCGCCGTCCAGGAAGCCATCGCCGGCAACCCGGGCATCGCCGACAAGATCCGCGGCGGCAAGGTGGCGGCGGCCGGCGCGCTGGTCGGAGCGGTCATGAAGGCCACCCGCGGCCAGGCCGACGCGGCCCGCGTCAAGGAGCTCATCCTGGAGCAGCTGGGCGTCAGCGAGGGCTGAGACGGCCGTAGGAAATCAGCCGTAGGACATCAACAGCCCTGGGGGGATGCATCGGTTGCGATGCATCCCCCCAGGTGTGTCACTTCACAGTCGGCGCCCCACGACGCGTGTGAAGCCGATCAGATGTTCCACGTCGGCGTTCACCAGCTCCGCCGACGTGCGCGCCATGTCCGCCATGAACTCGCTCGGGCTCTCCTCGGCGCACACCTCGCTCCACAGCAGCCAGTCGCGCCATCCGTCGGGCAGCCAGTCGGCCGTCTCGACCTCCGCTGCCTTGCCGCGTGTCCAGTGCCTGCGCCACCAGGCGGGGGAGTGGAAGGCCCAGAAGCCCGGGTCCCCTTCCCAGTACTGCTTCAGGTGCTCCGGCGGTTCGGCGCCCGGCAGTTCCTCCCGCAGCGCGGGCATGACGACGCCGATCCGGCCCTCCGGCTTCAACAGCCGGGTCAGCGTGGGCAGATAGAGGTCGGCGGTGCCGAAGTACTGATAGGCGTCGATCGACACGATCGCGTCGAACGTGCCGTCCCCGAAGGGGAGAGCGTGTGCCTCCACGTGGAGGGGGAGCACCTGATCGGCGACGCCCGCCTCGGCGATCCGTACGGCGTTCTCCTCGGGCTTCACCCACAGGTCGGCCGCGGTGACCTGGACGTCGTACTCCTTGGCGAGGAAGACGGAGGTCATGGCGCGTCCGCAGCCCAGGTCGAGCACGCGAGCGCCGGGGCGCAAGGTGTCCAGGCCGAGGGCGGGGGCCAGCCATTCCAGCAGCCACAGGGCGTGCGGGCCCATCTGGTTCTCGATGGTCCAGCGGGGGTCGTAGGTGTTGCTGCGCGGGTAGCGGGGGTGGGTCAGGCGGGCGGTCAGGTCGGTGTCGGGCATCGGTGAACGGTGTCCTCCGGTTCTGCGTAGCTCCTAGGGGAAGGCAACGAGATTGTGGAGGACGTCGGTTGGCCGCGCACCAGGTTTCTCAGGTGGAGGCGCTACGCTCGCCCGCCATGGACGGACGCGGAGATTCCGAGATATCCGAAGTGCAGGACTTCGGGGATCCGGCACTGGACGCGCGACGGGCCCGCTGGACGGCCGCGCTGACCGGTGCCGTGCTGGCCCTCGCGGGGGTGGCCGCGGCGGTGTTGCGGGCGAGTGGATCCGGGCCGGTCGTTGTTCCGGCCGCCTATGCCCTCGGCGCCGCGGTGTGTGCGCTCGCGTCGGTGCTCGGGTCCAGGGGCCGTACCAGAAGGGCGCTTTGGCTGTTGGTGGTCGGGGCGATGGTGATGGCGCTGGGGGACCAGTTCGACTGAGCCGGGTGCCCTGACAGAGTTGCCGTTACTGTCCTGTGATCTGGCTCCCACTCCCGTGATCCGGCGCACGAACGCCGTAAACGATCATTTTCTGCTGCAAGAGTGGGCCACGCATTGCTCATGCGTTCTTTGCGGGCTGTTCATCCCTCGAACCTGGATTCCCGGTCAAAGATCCACAATTCGCCATCCCCGGGAGCACGTTCGTGGCAGCCCTTGCCCGCTGGTGTGTTCAACACCGCCTCGTCGCCGTCCTGTTGTGGCTCCTCGCGTTCGGCGGGGTCACCGCGGCCGCCGCCGTCGCCGGTTCGGCGTACTCGAACGACTACGAGGCACCCGGCACCGAGTCGGGCCGCGCAACTCAACTCCTCCAGGAGGGGTTTCCCGGTCTCGGCGGCGACAGCGACACCGTTGTCTGGCGCACTTCGCCCGGCTCGGTCCGCGCCGCCGCCGTCGAACAGACCATGACCGGCGTTCTCGACAAGATCGCCGACCTGCCCGGAGTCGCCTCCGTCGTCAGTCCGTACGACGGGCAGGGCGCCGGCCGGATCAGCGCCGACGGGCGGACCGCCTACGCCACCGTCACCTTCGTGCACCAGGCCGAGGACATCGACAAGTCCCAGGCGCAGGCCGTCGTCCGCGCTGCCAAGGCCGTCGAGACCGACGGGCTCCAGGTCGAATCGGGCGGCAGCGCCATCGCGCTCACCGAGGCGTCGAGCGGGCACACCGCCGAGATCGTCGGGGTCGCCGTCGCCGCGCTCGTCCTGTTCCTCGCCTTCGGGTCGCTCGCCGCATCCCTTCTGCCCATCGGCACCGCCCTGGTGAGCGTCGGCACCGCGTACGCGGCGATCGTGCTGCTCGGGCATGCCATGACCGTCGCCGACTTCGCGCCCATGCTCGGCATGCTGATCGGGCTCGGCGTCGGCATCGACTACGCCCTGTTCATCGTGACCCGGCACCGGCGCGGGCTGAAACGCGGGCTGTCCGTCACCGAGGCGGTCACCAACGCGGTCGTCACCACCGGGCGCGCGGTCGTCTTCGCGGGCGCCACCGTGTGCATCGCCCTGCTCGGCATGCTGATCCTGCGGCTCGGTTTCCTCAACGGGGTCGCGATCGCCGCCTCGTTGACCGTGGTGCTCACCGTCGCGGCCTCCGTGACGCTTCTCCCGGCCCTGCTGTCCTTCATCGGCCCCCGCGCCCTCAGTCGCCGCGAACGGCGCCGACTGGCCGAGCACGGGCCCCAGCCGGAGCTGCCCACCGGCCTCGCCGCCCGCTGGTCCGCGTTCGTCGAGCGCCACCCCAAACTGCTCGGCGCCCTCGCCCTGGTCGTCATCACCGTCCTCGCGCTGCCCACCCTCGCCCTCCACCTGGGCACCTCCGACCAGGGCAACGACCCCAAGTCGTCGACCACGCGCCAGGCCTACGACCTGCTTGCCGGGGGCTTCGGGCCCGGTGTCAACGGCCCCCTCACCCTCGTGACGAAGATCGACAGCGCCGAGGACAAGCTCACCCTCGACAACCTCGACGCCACCCTGCGCACCACCGAGGGCGTCGCCTCCGTGACCCCGGTGACCTACGACGCCGGCGGCTCCACCGGGTACTTCAGCGTCGTACCGGACTCGGCACCGCAGTCACAGAAGACCAGCGACCTCGTCGACCGGCTGCGCACCGAGGTGCTGCCGCGAGCCGAGACGGGGACCTCGCTCGACATCCACGTGGGCGGGGTGACGGCGAGCTACGACGACTTCGCCGAGGTGATCGTCGGCAAGCTCCCGCTGTTCGTCGGGGTCGTCATCTCGCTCGGCTGTGTGCTGCTCCTGCTCGCCTTCCGCTCGGTCGGCATCCCGCTCAAGGCCGCCGCGATGAACGTCGCCGCCGTGGCCGCCGCCTTCGGGGTCGTCGTCGCGATCTTCCAGTGGGGGTGGGGGAGCGAGTTCCTCGGCCTGGGACGCGCCGGGCCGATAGAGCCCTTCCTGCCCGTGATCATGGTGTCGGTCCTCTTCGGGCTCTCGATGGACTACCAGGTCTTCCTGGTGAGCCGGATGTACGAGGAATGGCTGGAAACCGGCGACAACCGCCGTGCCGTCCGCGTCGGCCTCGCGGAGACCAGCCGCGTGATCAACTCCGCCGCGGTCATCATGATCTCCGTCTTCCTCGCCTTCGTGCTCAGCGGCGACCGCGTGATCGCCATGTTCGGCATCGCGCTCGCGTCCGCCGTCGCCCTGGACGCCTTCGTGCTCCGTACGCTCCTGGTGCCCGCCCTCATGCACCTGCTCGGCGGCGCCAACTGGTGGCTGCCCCGGGGCCTCGACCGCGTCCTGCCCCGCATCAGCATCGAGCCCCCCGAGTGCCGCGCCGCCCATGAGAGGCTGGCCGCCGCGACGGACGCCGAGGTGGCGGACGTCCTGGCGAAGGAGCGGGAACAGGATGTACGCGATATCCCTGGGTGACGACGGAGCCGAACTGCGTCCCCTGGAGCCGTGGCACGCCGAGGAGTTCCTCGCGCACCTGGACCGCGGCCGGGAGTTCATCGGCCAGTACATCGCCTTCGGGTCCAAGGAGACGGACGTCGACTCCGCGCGGGTCATGCTCCAGCGCTACGCCGACCTCCGTGCCGCCGACAGCGCGTCCCTGCACGGCATCTGGCTGGACGGCAAGCTCGTCGGCGGGGTCCTCTTCCTGAACTTCCACGCCGACCAGGGCAACTGCGAGGTCGGCTGCTGGCTGGAACCCGCCGGTGCGGGCCACGGACTGATCACCCGCGCGATACGGATTCTCATCGACTTCGCGATCGAACAGCGCGGTATCCACCGCGTCGAATGGCATGCCGCCGCGGGCAATGAGAAGAGCCTGAATGTTGCCCGCCGCACGGGCATGACCAGGGACGCGGTCCTCCGCGAATCACACCCCCACAAGGGCGTACGGCATGACATAGAGGTGTGGTCCGTGCTCGCCCCCGAGTGGCGCGAGGCACGCGCGCGTGCACAACACGGCGATCTTTAAGGAACTTCTCATACTTCACCCCTACCGTGCGCACCATGGGTACCAAGACTGTTGACGAGGCCGCGAACGAGGCCCCCGAGGTGAAGAGCGACGCGGAGTCCGTCGACGTCACCAAGACCGATGTCACCAAGACCGACGAGGAAGTGACCGAGCCGGACACCGCGAGCACCGAGGCCGAGGCCGCCGAGGCCGTCGAGGACGAGGACGACCTCTCCGAGGAGGAGTACGCGGCCGAGCTCGCGAAGCTCCAGCAGGAGGAGCCTGAGGGCCCCTCCGGCGTCGGCCAGGGCGCTGCCGCCGTGGTCTCCGCCGCGCTCGGCTTCATCTCGCTCTCCGGCGGCTGGATCGGCACCGTCGCCGGCGCCCGCGCGCAGCTCAACGGCCAGCTCCACACGGCGTCCACCGCGAGCGTGGCCACGCAGATCAAGGAGGTCTACGGCACCTCCTGGCATGCCACCGCGATCTGGGCCGGTATTTTCGCGCTCGTGGCCGCCCTCGTGGGTGTCGGCGCGCTCATCCGGCCCGCGTTCGGCGTCCCGGGCAAGCCGCAGGCCACCTGGATCAAGTCGGTCGCCTGGGCGGGCGTCGCGCTCGGCGTCGTAGGCCTGCTCCTGGCCGTCCTCAAGTACACCGACGTCCTGCTCAGCATGCCGTCGGCCACCTGAGTCACCGCAGTTCACCAGGGGGCTTAGGCGGCTCCGTAAGCACCTTACGGAGCCGCCTGAGCCCCCTTACGCATGTCTAAGGCCCGCCCGGCCCCGCAAGATGCGGAACTCTCCCGATGTGGCGGACCCCCCTTGGAGACGAAGGTTGAGGCATCGCAGAAAGCGAAGCCCGAAACCGCACTCCACCAAGGGACTTGAGATGTACGAGTACGAACTCCACCAGATCCGCTCCGCCGAACTGCGCCGGCAGGCCGCGAACGAGCGCCTCGCCCGCGAGGCCGTACGCGGTGCCCGCGCCGCCCGCCGCGAGCAGGCCCGCCTGGACACCGAGGGGGAGGTGCATACCAAGCGCCCCCACAAGCACCTGTTCGCCCGCGCCTCGTGACCGTCCGGGTACGGGACGACGGTCGTACGGCACGGGACGACGGCGGTCGTACGGTACGGGACGACGGTCGTACGGCGCAGGACAACGGCCGTACGGCGCCTGCCCGGCAGGCCGGTGGGGCGCTCCTCCCCGTGGCCGTCCGCCCGAAAACCGGTGCCGCGTTGTCAGACCCGCGTGACATGCTCGCAAGTGTGGAGACCAGGTCCGTCAGTCCGGTCTTCGTCGGCCGCGCCGACGAACTGGACACGCTGAACGATGCGCTCGCCCGCGCCGCCGCGGGCGAGCCGCAGGCGTTGCTGCTGGGCGGCGAGGCCGGCGTCGGCAAGACCCGGCTGGTCGAGGAGTTCGCCACCGCGGCCTGCCGCCGGGGCGCCGTCGTCGCGCTCGGCGGCTGTGTCGAGATCGGCGCGGACGGACTGCCCTTCGCCCCCTTCTCCACCGCCCTGCGCGCGCTGCGCCGCGAACTGCCCGACGCGCTGTCCGCCGCGGCCGCCGGCCAGGAGGAGGAACTCGCCCGGCTGCTCCCGGAGTTGGCGGAGACAGCCACTCTTCAGCGGGCCGGACGGCACGACGAGGAGGGCATGGCCCGTCTCTTCGAGCTCACCGCGCGCCTCCTGGAGCGCGTCGCCGCCGACCGCACGGTGATCGTCGCCCTGGAGGACCTGCACTGGGCCGACGCCTCCACCCGCCACCTCCTCGCCTACCTCTTCCGCACCCTGCGCACCGGCCGCCTCCTCGTCCTCGCCACCTACCGCGCCGACGACATCCACCGCCGCCACCCGCTGCGCCCCCTGCTCGCCGAACTCGACCGGCTCCGCACGGTCCGCCGGATCGAACTGGGCCGCTTCAACCGGCAGGAAGTGGGCCGCCAGATCGCCGGCATCCGCGCCGCCGAACCGGACGCCGCCCAGGTCGACGAGATCTTCGAACGCTCCGACGGCAACGCCTTCTTCGTCGAGGAACTCGCCGTCGCCGCCCACGACGGCTGCCGCTCCAACCTCACCGACTCGCTGCGCGACCTGCTCCTCGTCCGGGTCGAGTCACTGCCCGAGAGCGCCCAGCGGGTCGCCCGGATCGTCGCCGAGGGCGGCTCCACCGTCGAGTACCGGCTGCTCGCCGCCGTCGCCCGGCTGTCCGAGGACGACCTCATCGAGGCGCTGCGGTCCGCCGTCGGCGCCAACATCCTCCAGGCGGCGCCCGGCGACGACGGCTACCGCTTCCGCCACTCCCTGGTCCGCGAGGCCGTCGGCGACGACCTGCTGCCCGGCGAGCGCTCCCGCCTCAACCGCCGCTACGCCGAAGCCCTGGAGGCCGACCCGACGCTCGTCCCCGCCGACCAGCGCGTCATGCGCCTGGCCAGCTACTGGTACCACGCCCACGATCCCGCCAAGGCCCTCCCGGCCGTTCTGGACGCCTCTGTCGCGGCCCGCGGCCGGCACGCCCACTCCGAGCAACTACGGCTCCTGGAGCGGGCGATGGAGCTCTGGGACACCGCCCCCGAGGCCGTCCGCGCGAGCCTGCGTCCCGTGGACTACGCCGAGGTCTACCCGCCCTGCGGCTGCGACCCGGAGACCGAACCCCTGGGTTACCTCGACCTGATGGCGGAGGCCGCCGTCGCCGGACGGCTGAGCGGGGAGCGCGAGCGCGCCCTGAAGATCACCAAGCGGGCACTGCACCTCATCAACGACGAGGAGGACCCGCTGCGGGCCGCCTGGTTCTGGGTGCAGCGCTCCACCCTGATCCGGCACCAGGCCCGCGGCGACGGCTGGTCGGAACTGGCCGCCGCCCAGGAGCTGGTCCGCGGACTGCCGCCCTCCGAGGTGCACGCGGAGGTGCTCGCCAAGGTCGCCGGCTGGTCCATGGTCCATGTCCCGGGACCCGACGCCTATGTGGCCGCCGAGCGCGCGGTCGAGTACGCGCGCATGGTGGGCGCCCGTGAGATCGAGATGGACGCCCGCCTCACCCTGGCCGGCCTCATGGTCGCCTCCGGCGACGTCGAGGCGGGCCTCGCCGAGCTGGTCGAAGTGAAGGAGCGGACGGTCGCCGAGGGCATCTCCAGCGTCGCCGGCCGCAGCTATGTGAACCTTCCGTCCTCCCTTCAGACCGTCGGCCGCTCCCGGGAAGCCGTGTCGATCCTGGAGACCGGGCTCGCCTTCGCCAAGAAGTTCGGCCAGTTCGACAAAGAGGCCTGGATCTGGGGGAACCTCGCCGAATCCCTGTTCACCCTCGGCCGCTGGGACGAGGCCGCCGAGGCGGCGTCCCAGTCGGAGCGCGTGGGCCCGAGCGCCTCACCCCGCGGCTTCCACGCCCGGCTCCGCGCCGAACTCGCCCTCGCCCGCGGCGATGTGGCCGAGGCCCGCCGCCAACTGGCCACGGCCCGCGAGCACTTCGGCACCCATGACGTCGCTCCTCAGCACCATCTGCCCCTGGAGCGGATCGAACTCCAGATCGCCGCCGCCGAAGGCCGCTTCCTGGACGCGCGAGCCATTCTCGAACTCGTCCTGGACTGCGGCTTCCGGCCCGGCACACAGTTCGAGGCCTGGCCGCTACTGGTCACCGCGGCCATCGCCGAGACCCGGACCATCGGCGTGCCCGCCGCGGATCCCGGCCGCCCCAAGATCCTCGACCGCATCCGGGAGGCCGCCAAGCCGGTCCCCTCCAACGTCCCCGTCTGGCAGGCCCACGAACGCTGGCTGCGCGCCGAACTGCGGCACGGCGAGGGCCGCGCCACCCCGGACGACTGGTCCGAGGCGGTCGCCGCCTTCGAATGCCTCGACCGCCCCCACGACCTCGCCCGCGTCCGGCACCGGCTGGCCGAGGCGCTGCTGTCCGACCCCGACGGCGGCGACGACGAGCGGGACCGCGCCACGGAACTGCTCCGCCTCTCCGCCGCCGTCGCCGACCACCTCGGCGCCCGCCCGCTCGCCGACTCCGTCACGCTGCTCGCCCAGCGGGCCCGGCTGACGCTCACGAAGGTCCCGGCGCGCAGAGCGGCGCCCACCGACCCCACCGACCCCGCCGATCCCGTCCAGGCGCTCGGCCTCACCAGCCGGGAACGGGACGTGCTGCGCCTGGTCTCCGCCGGCCGCACCAACCGGCAGATCGCCGAGGAACTCTTCATCTCCCCGAAGACCGCGAGCGTCCACGTCTCGAACATCCTCGGCAAGCTCGGCGTCTCGGGCCGGGGAGAGGCGGCGGCCGTCGCCCACCGGCTGGAGCTGTTCCCGCCCGACCCGCTCACCGTGCGCTCCGCGCGATGAGTCGTACGCTGTAGGGGACCGGCCAGGGGAGGCGCCGTGTTCAACATGTTCGAGGAGTTGTTCTCACCGGGCCGCAAACACACCCAGGACGAGGCCAACCGGCTGGAGCTGACCAGGGTCGACGTCGCCGACGGAGACCCGGGGCGCGGGCCGATAGACCTGGAGTCCGGGAGGGTGGTCGTACGGTTGCGTGGCGGGGAGGCGGACGGTGAGTCCGACGCGGACGGTGAGTTCGACGCGGATGCCGAGTCCGACGCCGACACCGACGTTCAGTCCGACGCCGAGTCCCACTCCGACGTTGAGTCCGACGCCGACGTAGACGCTGAGCCCGATGCCGATGCCGATGCCGATGCCGACGCCGGTGCCGAGTTCGACATCGACGCCGATGTTGAGTCCGGCTCCGATCCTGTGTCCGACGTCGACCCCGGCTCCGCTCCGTCGCCTGGGCCTACGTCACCTGAAGCTCCAGAATCCGGTCGTCCCCCGACTTAGGCGTGCCCCGGCCGTCCGTGTTGCTGGTCACGAGCCACAGCTTGTCGTCGCCGGCCGACACCACCGTGCGCAGCCGGCCGTACTCGCCGGTGAGGAAGGCCTGTGGGGCGGCGGACGCCTTCGTGCCGTCCAGCGGGATGCGCCACAGACGCTGGCCCTTGAGCCCCGCCATCCATATGGAGCCCTCGGCGTAGGCGATGCCGCTGGGGGAGGCGTCGTCCGTGTGCCACTGGGTGATCGGGCTGTGGTACTTCGGGTTGTCGGTCTTGCCCTCGGCGTTCGGCCAGCCGTAGTCGTCGCCGGGCTTGATCGTGTTCAGCTCGTCCCAGGTGTCCTGGCCGAACTCCGAGGCGAACAGCCGCTGCTTGGAGTCCCAGGCGAGGCCCTGCACATTGCGGTGGCCGTAGGTGTACACCGGTGAGTTCGGGAACGGGTTGCCCGGCGCCGGGTCGCCCTCCGGGGTCAGCCGCAGGATCTTGCCCCCGAGGGATTTCTTGTCCTGGGCCAGGCCTCGCTGACCGCTCTCGCCGGTGCCCGCGTAGAGCATGCCGTCGGGGCCGAAGGCGATGCGGCCGCCGTTGTGGATGTAGCCCTTGGGGATGCCCTTGAAGATCGTGTCGGGGGCGCCCAGCTGCTCACCGGCCGGCTTCTTCTCGTCGTACAGCATGCGGACGATGCGGTTGTCCGAGGCCGAGGTGAAGTACGCGTAGATCATGTGGTCCGAGGCGTAGTCGGGGGAGAGCGCGATGCCGAGGAGGCCGCCCTCGCCGGCCGGGGAGACCCCGGACACCGTGCCCAACTCGGTCTTCTTGCCGGTCTTCTCGTCGATCCGGGTGATCGTGCCGTCGTCACGCGAGGACACGAGCAGGTTCCCTTCGGGCAGCGGGGCGAGGCCCCACGGGGTCTTCAGGCCCTCGGTGACCGTACGCAGCACCTTCACGGTGCCCTTGGCGGGCGGGGTCTGCTCGGCGGCCTGCGCGGAGGGCGAGGATCCGGTCGCCGTACCGGAACTGCCGGACGACGTGCTGTGGACACCGTCCGGGAGACCTTCCCCGCCGGAGGAGCAGCCTGCCGCCAGCAGGAGTGCGGTCACGGCCAGGGTGGCCGACACGACTCGACGTTGCACGATCAGGTCCCTTCGACGGGCGGGTACTCACCAATGGATACGGCGAGCTCTTACAGCGGGCTCACGGCCGTCCCCCGCGGCTGGTTCTACTTTTCATACACCGCTCACCCCGCCCGAGTTCCCGATCACCGCGCACCGACGCACGATCGAGCCGTTCCCTTCGGGCGACCGAGCCGACGGCCGGTACCGGAACCGGTACGGCGGCCGGCCTCATCACCGGGCAACCACCACGGCGGTCAGTCCCAAGACCCCAGCGCCGCAGGCAACTCCGCCACCTCGCTGAGATCCTCCGCCGTCAACCGCACCCCCGCCGCCCCCGCGTTCTCCCTGACCCACCGCTCCTGCTTGGCCCCCGGTACCGCCACCACATGCGCCCCCTGCGTCAGCACCCACGCCAGAGCCACCTGGGCCGGGGTCACCTCCGGGCCGTGGCGGCGGGCCACGCGGCGCAGGCCGGCGATGATCGGCTGGTTCGCGGCGGTCATCTCGGCGGTGAAGCGGGGGTGGCGGGCGCGTAGGTCGTCCGGTTCGAAGCCCTCGCCCGGGGTCAGGGTGCCGGTCAGGAAGCCGTTGCCCAGGGGCATCGCCGCGAGGAAGCCGACGCCGCGGGCCGCGCACCAGGGCAATAGTGCGTCCAGGGCCTCCGGGGACCACACCGACAACTCGGCCTGTACCGCTGTGACCGGGAACACCTGTTGTACGCGCTGGAGTTGGCGGATCGTTCCGTCATGGAGGCGTGCACCGGGGCGGCGGGCGGCGCGGGCGCCTACCGCGCACATGCCCAACGCCCGTACTTTTCCGGCCTGTACGAGGTCCGCCATCGCACCCCATGTCTCCTCGATGGGGACCTCGGGGTCGGCGCGGTGCAGTTGGTAGAGGTCGATGACGTCCGTCTGGAGGCGGCGCAGTGAGGCGTCGCACGCGCGTTTCACGTAGCCGGGGCGGCCGTTGGCCACGATGTGCTGTTCGCCGACCAGCAGGCCGACCTTGGTCGACACGAACGCGTCCGCGCGCCGCTCCTTCAACACCCGCCCCAACAACAGCTCGTTGGTGAACGGGCCGTACATGTCGGCGGTGTCCAGAAGCGTCACGCCCAGATCGAGCGCCCGGTGCACGGCCCTGACCGACTCCTCGCCCCGGCGCCGCGACCCGCTGTACGCCCAATTCATGGGCATGCAGCCGAGTCCGACGGCCCCCATCGCGAGCGCCCCCGCACCGATCGTCCTGCGCTCCACGTGCTCGTGACCCTCCCTCTCCTGGCCCACAAACCTAACCTCTGCACGCGCGCGTGCCTGACATAGCCTCCTGACCATGACGACCATTGACGTGTGGCTGCCCATTCCGCCGGAGGAGATCGAAGGGCTCCCCGACGGGCCCAACTACCTTTTCTGGGACGGGGGTGAGGACTTTCCCGCGGACCCGGGCGCCTGTGCCTTCTATGCCGTGCCGTACATGAAGAGCAGCGAGGTCGGCCTGCGGCCGCTGCCGGAGATGGGCTCCGTGCAGGTCGTACAGACGCTGTCGGCCGGCATCGACCATGTGCAGCCGGGGCTCAAGTACCTGCGCCCCGGTGTGCAGTTGTGCAACGCACGCGGGGTGCACGAGGCGAGCACCGGTGAGTTGACCCTGGCCCTCGTTCTCGCCTCGCTGCGTGGGATCCCCGACTTCGTGCGGGCGCAGGACAAGGGGGAGTGGGGCGGCGGATTCCACCCCGCGCTCGCCGACCGGTCCGTTCTCATCGTCGGCTACGGCTCCATCGGTTCCGCCATCGAGGACCGGCTCACTCCCTTCGAGCTCGCGCGGGTGGCGCGGGTGGCGCGCTCCGCGCGTACCACCGCGCGCGGGCCGGTGCATCCGCTCGCCGAACTGCCCGCCCTGCTCCCGGAAGCGGACGTCGTCATCGTCTCCACGCCCCTGAACGAGACGACCCGGCACCTGGTCGACGCCGAGTTCCTGGCCCGGATGAAGGACGGGGCGCTGCTGGTCAACGTGGCCCGCGGCCCCGTGGTCGACACCAAGGCGCTGCTCGCGGAGCTCGAAAGCGGCCGTATCACCGCCGCGTTGGACGTCACCGACCCCGAACCGCTGCCCCAGGGGCACCCGTTGTGGCACGCGCCCGGCGTGCTGATCAGTCCCCATGTCGGCGGGCCCACCTCGGCGTTCCTGCCGCGGGCGAAGCGTCTGGTTGTCGACCAGTTGGGACGATTCGTGAACCGGCAGCCGCTGCGCAACGTGATCCTTACGACAGGCGAAACGGGGAACTAGCCACAACAGGGCGGTAATCCGCTTTCGGCACCCTCCGCAACCTTTCGGAAGCGGGGTGTGTACGTATCCCTGCTGGTCGTCACGGAGCGTAGAGGGACTATGTCCCTGAGTGACGAGTCTGGTGTATCGTCCCGGCAGGGGCTGCGCCGCGCACCGTTCGGCGCCGGGGTTGGACATTTCAGACTGTGAGGGGGGCGACGGGCGATGCACGGCCTATGGACGAGCGATCCGACGCGGCGGGGCCGCCGGCGGCGACCCTGGCGCACCGCCGCGCGCAGCCGCGGCCAGCACGCCAATCACGCCGACCACTGCGGGCACGGCGGTCATGGCGGCCGCGGCGGGCAGCACGGCAACCACAGTCATCACCACCGCAGGCTCAACAGCCGCCGCAGGCACGCTCATCCAGCGCACCGGGGCCCGCGGGACCCGGGAGCGACGCGGACCGGGAGGGCACGGTGAGTTCGCCACCGTCTCCGACGACCACCCTCAACGGGGCGCTCCGGGACCGGACTTCGCCGGGAGCGCGGCAGCCACGACCGCCGGGAACGAGCGGCGTGTCGAGCCTGGTCCAGCAACTCGTCCTGGCCCTGGTGTGCGCGGGATACGCCGTCGGTTCCGCGCTCGACTGGGGGTCCGCCCAACTCGCCCTGATCATGGGCGACTTCGGGCTCAGCGCGGCAGCCGGTACCGCCGCCGTCTCGTGCTTCCTCTACGCGCGAAGCCGCCGTATCCGCTTTCGACCCGCCTGGCTGCTGTTCTCGCTCTCCTCGGCGATGGCGGCACTGGGCAACGGGGTCTGGGGGTGGTACGAGGTCGTGCTGGAGCGACAGGTGCCCAGCCCCAGTTTCGCCGATCTGTTCTTCCTGTGCTTCGCGCCGCCCGCCATCGTCGGGCTCCTCGTCCTCGCCAAAAGGCCTGTCACCAAGGCCGGTTGGGTCTGTCTGGCACTGGACGCCTGGCTGATCGGGGGCTCGCTGCTCACGCTGTCCTGGAGCCTCGCGCTGGCCCAGGCCGCCAAGTTCGACGGGCCGAGCGTGGCCCACACCGCGCTGTCGCTGGCGTACCCGCTGCTCGACATCGCGCTGGTCAGCATGGTGCTCGCGCTGCACTTCCGGCGCTCCTCGGTCAACCGCACCGCGGTGAACACCGCGATCGGCGCACTCGCCCTGACGGTGATGTGCGACGCCCTGTTCACCTCGCCGCTGCTCCACAACAACTACCACTCGGGCCAGTTGCTCGACGCGGGCTGGTTCGCCGGCTCGCTGCTCCTGGCGTACGCCCCCTGGGCCGCGCCCCGGCACACCCAGCCCGAGGACGACCGGCACACGCGCGTGGTGCACGAGCACCGGCCCGGACGGCGCACCGGCATCCAGCACCAGGCCGCCGCGCCGGGCGCCGATCAAGGACGGTATCCGGCCACCCGGCCCATCGCGGGTTCGCTGGCCGCGCTCACCCCGTATCTCGCCGCCGCCGTCTGCACGTTGGGGATTCTCTACAACGTGCTCAACGGCCGCAGCCCCGACCGCGTGGTGCTCATCACCGCGGGCTGCGTGGTCCTCGCCCTCGTCGTGCGCCAGGGCATCATGCTGCTCGACAACATCACCCTCACCCAGGAGTTGGCCCAGAAGGAGAACCACTTCCGCTCCCTGGTGCAGGGCTCCAGCGACGTCATCATGATCGCCGCCCCGAACGGCATCCTGCGCTACGTCTCCCCGGCCGCCGCCGGTGTCTACGGCAAGGCCGCGGAGGAACTGGTCGGGACCGAACTGGCCTCGCTGATCCACCCCGAGGACCTCGGCTGTGTGGTGCACGAGGTGCGCCGTTTCCTCACCGCCAGCCCCTACGAGGAGTCCACCACCCGCATCGAATGCCGCTTCCGCTCCGGCGACGACGGCTGGCTGAACGTCGAGTCGACGGTCAACCGCCACCACGGCGGCCTCATCTTCAACAGCCGGGATGTCACCGAACGAGTGCGCCTCCAGGCGCAGTTGCAGCACAACGCCGAGCACGACCCGCTCACCGACCTGCCCAACCGCGCGCTGTTCACCAAACGCGTCCAGCAGGCCCTCTCCGGCCGCCGCTCCACCGACCGCGGCACGGCCGTCCTCTTCATCGACCTCGACGGCTTCAAGGCCGTCAACGACACCATCGGCCACCAGGCCGGCGACGAACTCCTCATCCAGGCCGCCCGCAGGCTCGACGGCGCCGTCCGGCACGGCGACACCGCCTCCCGGCTCGGCGGCGACGAGTTCGCGGCCCTGATCGTCGGCGACGGCACCCGGGACCGCGCCGCCCGTGAGCGGCACATCATGGAGCTCGCCGACCGCCTGCGCGTCACCCTGTCCCAGCCGTACCTCATCGACGGCAACGATGTCCGCGTCGCCGCCTCCATCGGCGTCGCCTTCGCCGAACCGGGTCTGGGCGCGGGGGAGTTGCTGCGCAACGCGGACCTCGCGATGTACCGCGCCAAGGGCGCCGGCAAGGGCCGCGTCGAGCTGTACGCCCCGCAGATGCAGCAGGACGTCGTACGGAAGGCGGAGCTGGCCACGCGGCTGCGGGCCGCGCTGCACGACGGGGAGTTCGCGCTGCTGCACCAGCCCGTGGTGTCGCTGGTGGACGGCCGGATCGCGTCGGTGTCCACGCAGGCGCGCTGGCGGTCGTCGCAAGGAGTGCTGTTCACGCCGGCCGAGTTCCTGCGGGTGGCCGAGGACAGCGACAAGACCGCCGAGCTGGGGCGCTGGATGCTCGAGGAGGCCGTGGAACAGGCCGCCGAGCGCACCGCGACCGGGCTCGCCGTGTCCGTCGCCGTACGGATAAGTGCCCGGCGGCTGCTGGACAAGTCGATGCCGCTCGGTTCCATCGAGGCGCTGCTGACCCGGCACGGGCTGCCGTCCGGTGCGCTGCTGATCGAGCTGTCCGACACCGACCCGCGGGTCTCCCTGGACGAGCTGGAGCGCCGTCTGACCGCGCTGCGGAGGCTCGGCGTCCGGATCGCCCTCGACGGCTTCGGGAGCGGCTACGCGGCCATCACGGCGCTCCGGCGGCTGCCCGTCGACGTACTGAAACTGGACCGCAGCCTGGTCGAGGGCGTCGTCGAGTCCGCGCGGCTGCACAAGATCACCAGCGGGCTGCTGCGGATCGCCTGCGATCTCGGGCTGCAGTCCGTGGCCGACGGGGTCGATCTGCCGGAACAGGTGGTCGCCCTGCGCGCGATGGGCTGCACGCACGGGCAGGGCATGGCCTTCTCCGCGCCGCTGGACGAGTACCGGCTGCGCAGGGCCCTCGCGCGCGGCCACTATCCGGTGCCGCACGGCCCGGCCGAGCCCGCGTTCGCGGGGGGCGCCCTGGGGGTGTACACCAGTGGTGTGCCCGCGGTTTTCGGTGCCGGAACGGCCCTCCGTTCACATAATGAGACTCCCGTCCCACCCACTTGACAGTGGATGCGTGCCGGGGGGAGGGTCAATGCCATGCGCACCCGAATTCTCGTACTTGGAAAGCGCGTCGGCTGACGCTGGTGACCTCCGGACGGACCCGGAACTCCCAGCGACCGCACCCGGCGCGCTCCCCTCGCTTGCCTCACGGCACGAGGGGTTTTTTGTTGCACAGGAACCAGTCGTGCAGCAGCAGAACCCCGCACAAACCTCGCAAAAACCCTCAGCATCGAGAAGAGAATGACGATGACCGAGCAGGCCTCCGGGGCCCATCCGCAGCCGCGGCCCCGATCCGGAGGACATCAGTCCGCCCCCGAGCACGTCACGGGTGCGCAGTCCCTCATCCGCTCTCTCGAGGAAGTCGGGGCCGACACGGTATTCGGCATCCCCGGCGGTGCGATCCTTCCGGCGTACGACCCGCTGATGGACTCGACGCGGGTGCGTCATGTGCTGGTCCGGCATGAGCAGGGCGCTGGCCACGCGGCCACCGGTTACGCGCAGGCCACCGGCAGGGTCGGCGTCTGCATGGCGACCTCGGGGCCCGGCGCGACCAATCTGGTGACGCCGATCGCGGACGCGCACATGGACTCGGTGGCGCTCGTGGCGATCACCGGGCAGGTCGCGTCGAAGGCGATCGGCACGGATGCCTTCCAGGAGGCGGACATCGTCGGCATCACGATGCCCATCACCAAGCACAACTTCCTGGTCACCAAGGCGGAGGACATCCCGCGGGTGATCGCGCAGGCCTTCCACATCGCCTCGACCGGCCGTCCGGGTCCGGTGCTGGTGGACATCGCGAAGGACGCCCTTCAGGCGAAGACCACGTTCTCCTGGCCGCCGGTGATGGATCTGCCCGGCTACCGTCCGGTGACGAAGCCGCATGCCAAGCAGATCCGTGAGGCCGCGAAGCTGATCACCGCCGCGAAGCGGCCTGTCCTCTACGTCGGCGGCGGTGTCCTGAAGGCACACGCCACCGCCGAGCTGAAGGTCCTCGCAGAACTCACCGGAGCGCCCGTCACCACCACGCTGATGGCGCTCGGCGCATTCCCCGACAGTCACGAGCTGCACGTGGGAATGCCGGGCATGCACGGTGCGGTCACCGCCGTCACCGCGCTGCAGAAGGCCGACCTGATCGTCGCCCTCGGAGCCCGTTTCGACGACCGTGTCACCGGCAGGCTGGACAGCTTCGCGCCCTTCGCGAAGATCGTTCACGCCGATATCGATCCGGCGGAGATCGGCAAGAACCGTGCCGCGGACGTGCCGATCGTCGGTGACGCCCGCGAGGTCATCGCCGACCTCGTCCAGGCCGTGCAGAAGGAGCACAGCGACGGTCACACCGGCGACTACAGCGCCTGGTGGAAGGACCTCAACCGCTGGCGCGAGACGTACCCGCTCGGCTACGAGCAGCCCGACAACGGTTCGCTCTCCCCGCAGCAGGTCATCGAGCGCGTCGGTCAACTCGCCCCGGAGGGAACGATCTTCGCGGCGGGCGTCGGCCAGCATCAGATGTGGGCCGCGCATTACATCCAGTACGAGAAGCCGGCGACCTGGCTCAACTCGGGTGGTGCAGGGACGATGGGCTACGCGGTGCCGGCTGCGATGGGCGCCAAGGCCGGAGCGCCGGACCGGACGGTCTGGGCGATCGACGGTGACGGCTGTTTCCAGATGACCAATCAGGAACTGACCACCTGTGCCCTGAACAACATCCCGATCAAGGTCGCCATCATCAACAACGGCGCCCTCGGCATGGTCCGCCAGTGGCAGACGCTGTTCTACAACCAGCGCTACTCCAACACCGTGCTGCACAGCGGCCCGGAGGCGGACGGCAAGCAGCCCAGCGCCGGCACGCGCATCCCCGACTTCGTCAAGTTGTCGGAGGCGATGGGCTGTTACGCGATCCGCTGCGAGTCCCCCGACGACCTGGACAAGGTCATCGAGGAGGCGAACTCGATCAACGACCGCCCCGTCGTGATCGACTTCATCGTCCACGAGGACGCCATGGTGTGGCCGATGGTCGCCGCCGGCACCTCGAACGACGAGGTCATGTTCGCCCGGGACGTCCGCCCCGACTTCGGCGACAACGAAGACGACTGAGCGAGAGAGACGAAAGAGAAATGTCCAAGCACACGCTCTCCGTCCTGGTGGAGAACAAGCCCGGTGTCCTCGCCCGGATCACCGCCCTGTTCTCCCGGCGCGGCTTCAACATCGACTCCCTCGCCGTCGGCGTCACCGAACACCCCGACATCTCCCGCATCACGATCGTGGTGAACGTGATCGAGGCACTCCCGCTCGAACAGGTCACCAAGCAGCTCAACAAGCTCGTCAACGTGCTGAAGATCGTCGAACTGGAAGCGGGTTCCGCGGTTCAGCGCGAACTCGTTCTGGTGAAGGTGCGCGCCGACAACGAGACGCGCTCCCAGATCGTCGAGATCGTCCAGCTGTTCCGCGCCAAGACCGTCGACGTCTCCCCGGAGGCCGTCACCGTCGAGGCCACCGGCTCCAGCGACAAGCTGTCCGCGATGCTCAAGATGCTGGAGCCGTACGGCATCAAGGAGCTGGTCCAGTCCGGCACGATCGCCATCGGCCGCGGCGCCCGCTCCATCACCGACCGCTCGCTGCGCGCGCTCGACCGGTCCGCGTAACCCCAGGAGGCGGGCGGTCGACAAGTGTCGGCCGCCCGCATTCCGAGACCCGGAAACTTCCCCCACCCCCGCCGTCATACGGTGGGACGCAACACCTGCACTCCAAGGAGAGAACCCAAAGTGGCCGAGTTGTTCTACGACGCCGACGCCGACCTGTCCATCATCCAGGGCCGCAAGGTCGCGGTCATCGGCTACGGCAGCCAGGGCCACGCCCACGCGCTGTCGCTGCGTGACTCCGGCGTCGATGTGCGCGTCGGTCTGCACGAGGGCTCCAAGTCCAAGGCGAAGGCCGAGGAGCAGGGCCTGCGTGTGGTGACGCCCTCCGAGGCCGCCGCCGAGGCCGACGTCATCATGATCCTGGTGCCGGACCCGATCCAGGCCCAGGTCTACGAGGAGTCCATCAAGGACAACCTCAAGGACGGCGACGCGCTGTTCTTCGGCCACGGCCTGAACATCCGCTTCGACTTCATCAAGCCGCCGGCCGGCGTCGACGTCTGCATGGTCGCCCCCAAGGGCCCGGGCCACCTGGTGCGCCGTCAGTACGAGGAGGGCCGCGGCGTTCCGTGTATCGCGGCCGTCGAGCAGGACGCGACCGGCAACGGCTTCGCACTCGCGCTGTCGTACGCGAAGGGCATCGGTGGCACCCGCGCCGGTGTCATCAAGACGACCTTCACCGAGGAGACCGAGACCGATCTGTTCGGTGAGCAGGCTGTTCTCTGTGGTGGTACGGCGGCGCTGGTCAAGGCCGGTTTCGAGACGCTGACCGAGGCCGGTTACCAGCCGGAGATCGCGTACTTCGAGTGTCTGCACGAGCTGAAGCTGATCGTCGACCTCATGTACGAGGGCGGGCTGGAGAAGATGCGCTGGTCGATCTCCGAGACCGCTGAGTGGGGCGACTATGTCACCGGTCCGCGGATCATCACGGACGAGACCAAGGCCACGATGAAGCAGGTCCTCGCCGAGATCCAGGACGGCACCTTCGCGCGTGAGTGGATGGCCGAGTACCACGGTGGCCTGAAGAAGTACAACGAGTACAAGCAGAAGGACGCCGACTCCCTGCTGGAGAGCACCGGCAAGCAGCTCCGCAAGCTGATGAGCTGGGTCGACGAAGAGGCGTAAGTCTCGGGGCCCGAGGGGCCGGAGCGAGCGCTCCGGCCCCTTTGTCCAACCCGTCCAGCCTCGGACGGGTGATCCTTCCACAGAGGCGCAGGACGACTGTCGGAGCGCCACTACACTGCCGTACTAATACGCGTCAGGCCCACAGCGTCGTGCGTCTCCGCGGCTAGCCCCTCCACCGCCTGCGGCCGTCGGGACGGCCGTCCGCACGCAATGGACTTGTGAGGACTCACGTGAGCTCGAAACCTGTCGTACTCATCGCTGAAGAGCTGTCGCCCGCGACGGTGGACGCCCTCGGCCCGGACTTCGAGATCCGGCACTGCAACGGCGCCGACCGGGGCGAGCTGCTCCCCGCGATCGCCGACGTGGACGCGATCCTGATCCGCTCGGCCACCAAGGTCGACGCCGAAGCGGTCGCCGCCGCACGGAAGTTGAAGGTCGTCGCACGAGCCGGCGTCGGCCTCGACAACGTCGACGTCTCCGCCGCCACCAAGGCCGGCGTGATGGTCGTCAACGCCCCCACCTCGAACATCGTCACCGCCGCCGAGCTGGCCTGCGGTCTGCTGCTGGCGACCGCACGCCACATCCCGCAGGCCAACGCCGCGCTCAAGAACGGCGAGTGGAAGCGCAGCAAGTACACGGGCGTCGAGCTCGCCGAGAAGACCCTCGGCGTCGTCGGCCTCGGCCGCATCGGCGCGCTCGTCGCGCAGCGCATGTCCGCGTTCGGGATGAAGGTCGTCGCCTACGACCCCTACATCCAGCCCGCGCGGGCTGCCCAGATGGGCGTCAAGATCCTGTCGCTCGACGAGCTGCTCGAAGTCTCCGACTTCATCACCGTGCACCTGCCCAAGACCCCCGAGACGGTCGGTCTGATCGGCGACGAGGCGCTGCGCAAGGTCAAGCCGACCGTGCGCATCGTCAACGCCGCGCGCGGCGGGATCGTCGACGAGGAGGCGCTGTACTCCGCGCTCAAGGAGGGCCGCGTCGCCGGTGCCGGGCTCGACGTGTACGCGAAGGAGCCCTGCACGGACTCCCCGCTGTTCGAGTTCGACCAGGTCGTCTCCACCCCGCACCTCGGCGCCTCCACGGACGAGGCGCAGGAGAAGGCCGGTGTCTCGGTCGCGAAGTCGGTGCGGCTCGCCCTCGCCGGTGAACTCGTCCCCGACGCGGTGAACGTCCAGGGCGGCGTCATCGCCGAGGACGTCAAGCCGGGCCTGCCCCTCGCCGAGAAGCTCGGCCGCATCTTCACCGCCCTCGCGGGCGAGGTCGCGGTCCGGCTCGACGTCGAGGTCTACGGCGAGATCACCCAGCACGACGTCAAGGTGCTCGAACTCTCCGCGCTCAAGGGCGTGTTCGAGGACGTCGTCGCCGAGACGGTGTCGTACGTCAACGCTCCGCTGTTCGCGCAGGAGCGCGGTGTCGAGGTACGGCTGACCACCAGCTCGGAGTCCGCCGACCACCGCAACGTCGTCACCGTGCGCGGCACGCTCGGCAGCGGCGAGGAGGTCTCGGTCTCCGGCACGCTCGCCGGCCCCAAGAACCTGCAGAAGATCGTCGCGGTCGGCGACTACGACGTCGACCTCGCGCTCGCCGACCACATGGTGGTGCTGCGCTACGAGGACCGCCCGGGGGTTGTCGGCACGGTCGGCCGTGTCTTCGGTGAGGCCGGGATCAACATCGCCGGGATGCAGGTGTCGCGGTCGGTGGCGGGCGGCGAGGCGTTGGCCGTGCTGACCGTTGACGACACGGTGGCTGCGAATGTCCTGGCGGAGGTGGCCGAGGAGATCGGGGCGACGTCCGCCCGCTCGGTGAACCTGGTCTGACGCACCCGCCTGACGTTTCACGAGAACGCCGGGTGGGTTGAGGATCATCTCCTCAACCCACCCGGCGTTTCTGTGTAGTTGGGGGTCACACCTCCGCCTTCTGCGGCTCCGCCGCCACCGACTCGGGTGTCTTCACCTGGATGCCCCGCAGTGTCCACGCCGCCGCGAACGCCGCCCCCAGCAGGAGCACCGCCCCGGCGATCGCCGCCCCGTGCATGCCGTCGGTGAAGGCCTGGCGGGCGGTCGCGATCAGGGCGTCTCCCGTGCGCCCCGGCAACTGGTGGGCGACGGCGAGGGCACCGCCGAGGGTCTCGTGGGCCGGGGCGGGGGCCGAGGTGGGGATGCCGTGCCGGTAGATCGCCGTACCGATGGAGCCGAGGACGGCCATGCCTAGGGCGCCGCCGAACTCCGCGCCGGTCTCCATCAGCGAGGACGCGACGCCCGCTTTCTCCACCGGGGCGCTGCCCATCGCGAGGTCCATGATCTGGGACATCACCATGACGATCCCGGAGGCGAGGATGCCGGCGGCGGCCAGGGCCGGCCAGAGGGAGTCGGTGCCGGTGAGGGCGAGCATGCCGTAGCCGCCGGAGGCCAGGGCGAAGCCGGCCGCGACGACGTGGGCGCGGTCAACTCCCTTCTGGACGAGGGTCGTTGCCAGCGGGGCCGCCACGCCGACCAGGACCGAGGGGAGCAGCGCCCACAGGGCCGCGTCCATCGAACTCTTGCCGAGCACCGACTGTAGGTACTGCGTGGTGAAGAGGGCCGAGCCCATGATCCCGAAGGCGGAGACGAGGTTGAGGACTACGGAGGGGGCGAAGCCGCGGGCCCGGAAGAGGGCGGGGTCGATCATCGGGGAGGCGGTGGTGCGCTGGCGGTGGACGAAGAGGGCCGCGAAGAGCAGGCCTACGGTGATCGAGACGACGTACTGCGCATGCCAGCCCTCGGAGGTGATCTCCTTGAGGCCGTAGATCACCGGCAGGACACCGGCCAGGGACAGCGGGACGCTCGGCCAGTCGAAGCGGCCGGGGGCGGGGTTCTTGGACTCGGGGAGCAGGAACGGGCCGATGAGCAGGAGCAGGGCCATCGCGGGGAGGTTGACGAGGAAGACCGAGCCCCACCAGAAGTACTGGACGAGGACACCGCTGAGTACCGAGCCGAGCGCGACGCCCGCGGTCATCACGCCGGACCACAGACCGATCGCCTTCGCGCGCTGGCCGGGGTCGGTGAACATCGTGCGCAGCAGCGCCATCGTCGAGGGCATCAGGGTCGCGCCGCCGATGCCGAGCACCGCGCGGGCGGCGATCAGGGTCTCGGCGCTGTTCGCGTAGGCCGCGATGAGCGAGGCGGTGCCGAAGGCGGCGGCGCCGATCAGGAGGAGCCGGCGGCGGCCGATGCGGTCGCCGATCGAGCCCATCGTCATCAGCAGGCCGGCCAGGACGAAGGCGTAGATGTCGAAGATCCACAGCTGCTGGGTGCCGCTGGGCTCCAGGTCCGCGCTGATCGCCGGGATGGCGAAGTAGAGGACGGAGACGTCCATCGAGACGAGGAGCAGGGGGAGCATCAGGACGCCGAGGGCGGTCCATTCGCGGCGCCCGGCACGGGAGTTGGGGGTGCGCGGGGCGTTCGGGGGGTTCGGTGAGTTCGTCATGAGAGGGAATGTACGCGCGTCTAGAACGGTTGTCTATGACGTACGTATAAATCGAGCGTCTAGGACAGACGTATGGATCGGCGGTAGGCTGGCGCCCATGGGACACCGTGAGGATCTGCTCGAAGGCGCGAAGCGCTGCCTGCTGGAGAAGGGGTTCGCGCGCACGACGGCGCGCGACATCGTCAAGGAGTCGGGGACGAACCTCGCGTCCATCGGCTACCACTACGGCTCGAAGGACGCGCTGCTCGCGCAGGCGTACGTGTCACTGGTGGACGGCATGTCCTTCGAGTGGGGTGACCGGCTCGAAGGGGCGCCGGGCTCGCTGGAGCGGTTCAGGGAGGTGTGGTCGAACGTCGTCGCCTCGCTCCGCGAGCCGGGCTCGATGTGGCGGCTCAGCGGGGAGATCATGGCGATGGGCGACCAACTGCCGGAGGTTCGCGACCAGTTGTCGCTCGCGCAGCGCGAGGGCGGCCGAGGACTGGTGTCGCTGCTCATGGGCGTACCGGAGGCGGAGGTGTCGGACGAGACCGCCGACACACTCGGCTCGTTCTACATGATCGTGATGTCCGGTCTGATCATGCAGTGGACCTTCGACCCGAAGACCGCGCCCGACGCGGAGCAGCTCACCGAGGGTCTACGGCAGGTGCTGGAGGGTGTGCGGAAGGCGGAGTGACCCGGCGGTCCCGCAGCGCCGGTGCCACCGCACCCAGCATCAGCAACGCCGTCAGCGCGAAGGCCCACGGGTAACCGGTCAGGCCGGCCGTGATGCCGAAGCCGGCCGCGCCTACGCCCATTCCGCCGTCGTAGGCCAGGTTCCACAGGGCGCTGACGGTGCCGTACGAGGCGGCGGAGACGCGGGTGTACATCACGGCCAGCGTGGCGTTCTGGGTGATGCCGAAGCCGGCGCCGAACAGGGCGGTGCCCGCAACCACGGCTACCGGGTTGGTAGTTGGGGCGATGGCGAGGACGCCCGCCGCCGACAGGAGCAGGCCGGGGAGGACGAGCCGCGCGCTGCCGTGCCGGTCGCCATGGCGGCCCGCGAGCCAGCGGGTCAGGGTCGAGGCGGCGGTCTGCATGAACAGTGCCACCGCGACGACTCCGGCCGACGCCGACGGGACGGCCAGCGGCAGGAAGGTGACCACGATGCCGGCGGCGGTGGCGGTGGCGGCGAAGACCAGGACGGGCCGGAGCAGGGCGCCGGTGCGCAACCCCCGTACGACACCGAGTGGTTGCTCTTTGCGCTCCGCCCGGTCCGGCAGTCCGAGGACGAAGACGATCGCGGCCAGCGCGGCGAGGCCCCCGCTGACGGCGACCGGCCCGTAGCCCACGAGTCCGGCCAGCCACAGGCCCAGCGGCAGCGCGACCAGTGACGGCACACCGGACACCACACCCACCAACGCGAGCCCCTCGCCCCGCCGTTCGTCCGGGATCAGCGACGCGGTGAGGGCCCCACCCGCGACGATCGTCAGCGCGAAACCGAGTCCCCGTACGAAGCACACGGCGACGATCCACACGGCCTGTCCGGAGACGGTCAGTACCAGCGCCGGGGTGCCGAGCAGGAACAGCCCGGCGATCAGGGTCAGTCGATAGCCGAAGCGGCCGACGAGCCGGGGAGTCACCAGTTCCCCGAGCACCGTCGCGAGCATCAGCGAACCGGTCGCGAGGCCTGCCGCGCCTCCGCCGCCCCGCTCGGCCGCGTACGCCGGTACGACCGAGAGCAGCAGGAAGAAGCTGAGACTGGCGCCGATCATGCTCGCGAAACGGAGGAGGAGGGGGCGGGTGAGGAGCGGGGGCGGGGGCCGCACGTCCGAAGTGGCCTCGGGTGAGGGGGGTTTGGGGAGCGGCCCGGTCGTCATGGCATCGACAGTAGGGTCCCGGCGTGGCGCCGGTCAGCTCCAATTCCGGGCCACTGGACTGGTTGGCCTGTGCTGTCAGGGTCGCGCAGGCGGGGTTGGAGTTGGAGTTGGGCGGCGGTCATGTCGGGGTGCCCTCCCACATCACCCATGGGCGTTCGATCAGCTCGGCGTAGCTGGTGTGCCCGGGGTGTTCGCGGAGGTGGGTGAAGGCCCAAGTCTGGGGTTCTGTCGGGTCGTTGCTCGGGGACGAGCGCGCGGCGCACTCCGTGTCGTCGGCGTTGAGCGCGAGGCAGCGGAACGCGTACGTCAGCGGTGGGGCGTCGGGGTCGTGGTCGGGTCGTAGCGTCCAGTCGACGAAGCGGAAGGTGCGGCGGATCGGGACGGTCACAGCAGCTCACCCCGGCTTCGGGCGTTCGCGCGGGCGGTCTCGGCACGTAGGCGCTGTTCGGGGGTGGGGGGTCGTACGTCCTCGGGGGACACCGTCCATTCCGTCCCGCCGGTGACCCTGCGCAGGGACCACGCGCCGCACCATTCGCCGCGGAACTCCCCGATCCGGCCCTGTGCGTCCACAACGAGCGTGCCGAGAGGCGGAGTTGGTGGATTCGGTGAAATCGGCGGAGGGGGCTCGGATCTCACGGGTACGTTCTCGTCGGGCACGGCCGCTCCTCTCCGTAGCGCTTCCACTACTCAGGGGGTTCAGCGTGACGGTCGGCCGGGAAGCATTCAACTTCTCGGACCAGGACGAAAGGTTGGTGAAAGTCCTTTGAATCGAAGGGAATTGGATCCCGACAGCTCACCCCAGGCGGCGTTCGGCGCACGTTTGCGCAGGGCACGGGAGGAACGCGGCTGGACGCAGGAGAAGTTGGCCGAGGAGATGGGGTACTCCAGTACGCACATCTCGTCGGTCGAAGTCGGGCGCAAACTTCCTACCTTGCGTCTCGCGCGGAGTGTCGACGCGGCGTTGGGCGCCGGTGACATGTTCGAACGCGCCTGGCGCAAGGTGCGGCATGCCGGACTCCTCGAAGGGTTCCCGCAGTTCATCGACCACGAGGCGCAGGCGGCGGAGATCCGGCTGTACGAGGTCGGTGTCGTCCCCGGTCTGCTCCAGACCCCGGACTACGCGGCCGTCCTCGCGCAGGGCGCCGTCAAGCGTGGAGCCATCAACGACGACCAGGCCGAGGAGCGCGTCACGCTCGTCGCCGAACGGCAGGCCACGCTGGTGAGGACGCCCGCGCCGTTGGTCTTCGTGGTGCTGGACGAGAGCTGTCTGCGTCGGCCCGTCGGTGAACCCGCCGTCATGAACGGTCAGTTGGAACGGTTGCTTGAGTTCGCGGAGCTGCCCAACACCGTGCTGCAGGTCGCCCCCTTCGCGATGGGGGAGCGGCGATCGTTCGACCTGCCGGTGTATCTGCTGACCCTGCCGGACCGCTCGCTCGTGTCGTACGCCGAGTCCGCCCACCGGGGTCATCTGGAACGGGAAAGCGCGTTCGTACTGCCGATCCTTACGGCCTACCATCAGCTACAGGCCCAGGCCTGCTCGCAGGCTGAATCCGTGGCCATGATCAGTCAGTTGAGAAAGGGCACCTCGTGACGACCGAAGCCCCGCAGTGGTTCACGTCCTCCTACAGCAACAACGGCGGCGCCTGCATCGAGGTCGCCACCAACCTCGTCGCCTCACGCGGCGTCGTCCCCGTCCGCGACTCAAAGAACCCTGGCGGTCCGGTTCTTGACCTTCCGGCCGGTGCTTTCGCTTCCTTCGTGACGAGCGTGAAGGCTGCCGACACCCGCCGGTGAGGACCCTCTTCGTGGAAGTGTGACGCTTCGCCGGAAAGTGTCACACTTCTGCACCCTGCCTATCCACCCGGAGGGCGATGTCAGTGCCGCCTGGATCATGGGCTGGTGCTCCGACGACAGCTTCTTCTACCTCCAACTCTGATCCACACGCCTCTACGGCCCGCCCGCTTGCGACGGCGCGCACGCCCCCTCATCCGCCGGGGGCGTACCCCGTCACCCGCACGGGCGGCATCAACTCCGTTCACCCGTATGGCCGCTGCGGGTCGTTCCGGGCCTCCTCCATGATCGCCGTGCAAGCAGGCACCGCACGCAGCGAGGAGCAGGCAGTGAACGTGCGGAAGAAGATCACCATGCTGGCCATGGCGGGCGCGCTGGCGCTGGGGATGGCGTCGGCGCAGTCGCCGGCGAGTGCGACCTCGGGCACCACCACGGTGAAGTCCGCGAGGGCCGAGTGCGGTGTGCGTTCCGATGCTCGGCTGTACTGCGGCAACAAGGCCGGGGCCAAGGGGTACGCGGACCGGTCCTATCGTTCCGCGACCCGGGGGCAGTTGAACGGGACCTTCAGCTGGTTCCAGTGCTGGGGCCACGGCGACCCGCACCCTGGCGGCAACGACATCTGGTACTGGACCCAGCTCGACAACGGCGCCTGGGGCAACGTCCCCGCGGTCGACGTCTCGACCGGGCAGGACCCGGCGCCCGGTCTGCGGCAGTGCTGACGTGCTGAAGTCCCTTATGGGCGGGCTGTTTTCGGGGCTCCGATGACGTGATGGATCGCCGACCCGGTGTCCAGGGCGATGTGGGTGGGGCGGAAGGCCGGCTCGGTCCACGTGCGGCCGTTCGACACCCACACACTGCGCGCGTCCACGCCCACCGCGCCCCCGATGTCGGCGGGTGCCGAGTCGCCGATGAGCCACGACGAGTGAAGGGGCTGCCCGGCCTTGGCCGCCGCCGCGTGGAAGATCTCCGGGGCCGGCTTCTTGTGGCCGGCCGACTCGGAGATCACCCAGCCGTGGACGAGCTTGTCCAGCCCGGTGTTCCGGATCTTCAACTCCTGTTGTGAGACACGGCCGTTGGTGACGATCACGCATGTCCAGCCCGCCGCGACGGCCTTTGTGAGGGCGTCGCGGGTGGGCTCGGCCAGGGTGACGTGGTCGGCGGCGCCCCGGTCGAGGAAGGTGTGGATCGCGTCGGCGGGGACGGTCCCGTCGTAGCGCTCGGTCATGGTCCTCGCGAGGGCCTGCCTCGGGGTGTAGCCGCTGGCGTCGGCCGACAGCAACCAGGTGACGTCGGTCGGCGGCAGGTCGTGCGCGGACAGGAACTCCCGCACCGCCTTTCGGAACGCGGCGTCGCGGTCGATCAGGGTGTTGTCCAGGTCCAGCATCAACAGCGGCATGCCGGACAGTGGATCATCATCCGCCCGGCGATGCCTGCGACTTGGGTCCCCTATGGCAGCCCCCTGAGGCAGCCACTTAGGGCATCACCGAGTTCCAGTACCGGTACCACTCGTGCATCGACGGGCGCTCCGACGGCTGGTCCGACAGGGCGCGGCGCAGGAGGTGGAGGCCGGTCTGGTTCAGGGTGCCCTGGAGGTCCGTGGGGTCGCGGCTGACGCTGCCCATCTCCCGGCCGACCAAGGTTCGCAGGACGTAGAGGCCGTATTTGTAGCGGTCGGAGGCCTTGCTCTGGACCGAACCGCCCTCCGGCTGTGCCCAGTCGACGCCGTGGAGTTGGGGGAGCGGGGAGACACTGCCGGTCGCGCGGACGGCGTCGCAGTCCACGACGACCAGGCCGCAACCGCCCCCAGGATCCGACCAGTAGAGGACATTGCGCTGGTTGAGGTCGCCGTAGACGACGCCGATGCCGTGCAACAGGCCCAGGACGACGGACAGTTCGCGGCAGAGTGCGCCGCGCTGGCCGAGCCTGGCCGGGACGATGCCGGCGTCCTTGTTGTCCTCCGGCGGGGCCATCAGGTGCTGGACGTCGCGCGGGCGGCGCACGATCTCGCCGTTGGACCGCTGGAAGGAGTGGAAGAAGCGGTCGGGGATGCGGCGCATCAGGATGCCGCAGGCTCTGGAACCGTCCTGGATCAGGCGGACGGGCCACATGGTCCGCTCGTCGAGGATCTGCCGTTGTTTCGGCGTGAGGCGTTCCCGCAGGGCGACGATGGCCAGCATGGGTTCGGCGAAGCCGTCCGGCAGGGACTGGTGGTACTCCTTGTAGACCAACGGGCCGGGGCAGTCCGGGAGTTCGAGGTCCGGGACGGCGTACACCAGGGCCTGGCCGCCCCGGTCGAGCGGCTCCATGGCGCCGATCTTGTCCCTGGACAGGACCAGATGGTCGCGGCTGGACACCATCATGAGGCCCAGATCCCCACGACCGTACGGTCGTCGGTGAACGTGGAGCGCTGATAGTCCACCTGCGCGGCGAACGCGTGCGGCTCCGGCGGCCGGCGCCAGACGGAGTGCAGGGCCGTGCCCACCTCGCCGCTGCCGTCGCCCAGGGCGTCGCCGACCCCGTCCGTCATCAGCACCACCACCTCGTCCGCCGCCAGTGTGAACATCGCCCGGTGCCAGGACTCCCGGCCCAGCAGCGGCAGCGCGGCCGTGGTGCCGGTGACGACCTTCTTGCCGCCGTCCGCCTTGAGTTCGGTCAGCGGCAGCCAGCCCTTCGCGTCGCTCAGCGTCCACGCGGTGACATCGCCCACCCACAGCAGCAGGGCCTCCCGGCCGGCCTCGGGTGCGGCGCCGGCCGGTACCACCGCGTAGACCACGGCCGCCGAGGCCAGCTGCGCCACCGCGCCCAGCGGCAGCACACCGGTCTCCCCGGTCTCCCGGGCCAGCGAGTGATGGACCGCGCGGACCACCGCCTTGGCGCTGTCGCGCAGCACGGACTCGCAGTCCAGCTCCTCGGGCGCGACGCCCGCCCGGAGTTGGGTCGCCAGGGCATGGCAGCCGGTCTCGGCCGCCGCCTCCGCCGCGAGATGCGACAACGCGCCCTGGGACACCCCGTCGGCGACCGCCGCGACGAGCCAGTCGTCGGTGCCGTAGAGGCAGTAGTCGTCCTGCCGTGGCGTGCCGCCGTGCCGGTGGCCGTCGCCCCGGGTGCTGGCGGCCCGTACGGTCAGCGAGCCGTGCCGGGCCCCGTCGAACACGGTGTCCGGCTTGCGCCAGCCGGGGCAGACGGGCACCGGGAAGTTCCCGTACTCGGCGTGCGGCTCGGCCGGGAGGGCGAGCCGGGGCAACACCTCCTCGTGCGAACCGGGGTCACCGATCCGGAAAGTGCAGGGGGCCGACTCGGCGAACTCCTCGGCGTCGATATCGCCGGTGTCGCCGACCTCAGCGATGCCGTCCACGTCGTCGATGCTCTCCGCGGTCATCCGGTGCCTCCTCAGTCCTTCCAGGGGATGTCCTCGTCCATGGGGACGGGGATCACCGCCTCGGTCTGGAAGTCGGGGTCGAGGACGAAGCCGTCGGCGCCCTCTTCGGTGCCCTTGGCCGAGGCCAGGACGCTCTGGATCAGCAACTGGGTGGTCTCCTTGATGGCGTCGGAGGCGGTGTGCCCCTCCGCCACCGTGTAGGCGTGGAACCGGTCCTTGGGATGGACCAGTTCGTTCAGCGTCGTCGGATTGGTCTCGCCCACCCCGAACGGGACGACGTTCGGAAAGTTCGTGCCGGTCACCAGCGTGTCGAACTCCCGGTGCCACACGTCGTCGGCGTCGGTCGGCTCCCCGTCGGTGATGAAGAAGATCGCCGGCCGGTGGAACGAGAAGTCGTCGGCCCGCAGTTGCTCGGTGTCCGTCTCGATCAGCTCGCGTACGAGGCGGAAGGCGGCGGCGTACGAGGTCGCCCCGTCGGCGGTCAGCAGCGGCGGCTTCTGCACATCGCGCAGATCGCTGAGCGGCACCCGCAGATCTGCCCGGGACGCGAACTCGATCATGCTGAAGCGGACCTTGTCGCGCAGGGTGGGGTTCTCCCGCAGCAGGTCGCACAGGGTCGGAATGATGTCGTTGACGGAGTCGATCGGCTCGCCGGACATGGACAGGGAGCTGTCGACGACGACGTAGAACGGCAGCAGGATGGCCTTCGCGGGCATGATGTCTCCCGGGGTTCAGGGGCGTTGGACTGGGGTGCCGAACTGTGCGGCGAGGGCCGTGAAGACCGTCGCCCGTACATACGGCGGCCTGCCGGGCACGACATAGGCCGGGATGACGACGTGCCGGATCGGGGCCTGCTCGGAGGCGGTCTGCCACAACTGGTACTTGTCCGGCGAGTAGACACTGCCGGGCCGTACCTCGAAGTCCCAGCGGAAGGCGGTACCCGTCTCCGCGATCGCGGCGCGCAGGGCGTTCACCTCCGCGCACAGGGGTTCCGCGAGCGAGGCGGCCTGCTTCTCCGCGCCGGGACCGGCGCTCGCGGCGTAAGGCCTGAACAGATCGCGCACCTCGCTGTTCATGGCCGGCAGTGCGCCGAACAGGAGTCGGCACAGCAGCCGGACGAGGATCATGCGCCGCTTCTGCATGTCGATCTCATGCGTGCTCGGGCAGTACGCCTCGACCGTCATGCAGGTGGGCACCACCTTGAGCTGCACCAGATCCTTGAAGCCGGCCGCCAGGGTGTGGTGCCGTTCCTCGGCCGCGCCGCTCAGCTCCACCCGGAGCTGGTTGTGGAGTTGCAGCAGGTTGTTGAGCTGCGCGTCCTGCTCGCGCAGCTCGTTGCGCAACTGGCCGAGGTCACCCTGCCGTTGCTGCGACAACCGGTGCAACTGGTTCGCGTAGTTGGTGAATCGGGTGCCCATGTCCCCGAGGTACTGGGCCATCGCACCCGCGACATCCTGCGGCTGCTCCCCGTCGTGCTGTGCCTGTGCCTGATGCATCGTCATCTCGCCGCCTCACGAACCGGTGTCGGGGTTGAAGGACAGGGCCGTCCGCAGGGTGTGGCCGGTGTGGACGTTGCGGGACGTCACCTGGATCTCCGTACCGCCGAAGCACATGGAGATCTCCACCTTCCGGTCGTCGATCGGCAGCCGCATGGCGCTGCCCAGGTCGACCGTGACCGTGCCGAGGACGCGCACGTCCGCGCCGGTGCAGTAGCGAGGGTCCTTCTCGGTGGTCGCCAGCAGGTCGTAACTCATGTCGGACTGGTCATTGCGGATCGGCACCAGCTCGTTGCTGACGGTCTGGTCGATGTCCACGGACTCCCCGTTACGCACGAACACCAGGAAGCGGTCCCGGCACCTGAAGATCCCGCGGTCGTCCACGAACCGCAGCCGCGCGGGGTCCACGTCCGGCTCGAAGGGCAGGCTGCAGCTGATGCCGTAGGTGAGTTCCACCGTGCGCGAGGAGACGACGCTGGGCTGGTACGTGTAGTGGACCGCCCCGGCCAGCACCGCCCGCGCCGGGTCCGGCGGGATCAGCAGCTCCACCGCGGAGCCGTACCGCTTCTGCAGGAAGGCCGTCAACTGGCTGCGCAGATACGGCGATTGGGCGAAACCGCCGACCAGGACGATCCGGATGCCCGCCTTGCGGTCGCCCAGCAGGTTGCGCATGTCGACGATCCGCTCGGCGACCAGGTGGGTGAGCGGCCGGACCACTCCGTCGAACAGCTTGTCCGCGTCGGCGGAGTCCACGAGCACGTGGAAGTCCTGGCCGCCCTGCAACCGCGCCAGCCGCTGCAACCCGCCCCGGCTGTGCAGCAGTTGGTAGATCTTCCCCGGGATGGTGATCGACAGGGGCGTGTCCCGGCCGACGTCGTGCTGCCGCTTCGCGCCCTCGAACGCGTCCAGCATCTCCTGCAGGGCGTCCGGCGCGTGCTGCTCGATGTGGGCGAGGAGTTCGGCCCCGAACCGCGGCTTCACCACCCCGGTCAGAAACCGCTGGTTGATGTACGACGACCCGAGGTCACCGCCGTCCGTGTGGCCCAACTGGGCCAGCCTGCCGCCGGGTTCGGGGCGGTAGGCGGCGATGTCCACGGTGCCGCCACCGCAGTCCACCACCATGATCGGCAGCTCGGCCGCGCCGGCCGGGGTCCGCGCGAAGGCGTGGATGGCCGCCGCCTCCGGCTCGGTGATCAGCAGCAGCCGGTCCGGTGTCGCCGGGAACCCGGCGCGCTCGGCGGCCTTGCGCATGGCGTTGCGCTGGTACTCCGTCCACATCGCGGGGACGGTGAGGCACCAGCGGATCTCGTCCTCCCGGTACCCGCCGTCCGTAATGTGCTGGACGGCCACCTCCCGCAGCCGCCGCAGATAGGCCGCGATCAGCGGCAGGGCCTGCGTGGGCGTGCCGTTGAGGTGTCCGTTCGCCGGTGTGTCACCGGCGCGCAGCCACATCTTGAAACCCTGGACCAGCCGGAGGTCCCCGGCGCCGGAGCGCATCCCGGCGTTCGACAGCGCGCGCCGCGCGGAGTACCCCCAGTCGATCACCTTGTCCTGGCCGTCCAGGAGCAGCGCGGTGAGGTTCTTCGGGTACACGACCGGCTGGTCCTGCCACTGGTCGAAGTAGTAGATCTTCCGGTCGGCCTCGTCGTTGACCGAGTCGACGGGACACCAGGCGAAACCGGACCCGTGTGTTCCGAAGTCGACGGCCGCCACTACCCTGATCGTCAAAATCTCCCCCTGAGCCCGTCGACGCGCCGCCCACGACCCCCGTCGGACGTGGTGGCGCGCATGCGTGTGCACAAGGGAGATGCCGGGACCGGCCCCAGACGGACCACGGCACGCTTCAGTACTCGCGTGACTACTAACTCCCCCGCTCACGCTGCCTGTTGGGCGTGCGAAGAGCGTTGCACAAGATCGCCTTTTTCGGACAGGGTGATGAGTTCAAATACGCATACGGCCGGTGGCACTGCGTAGTTGAACTCATCCCTTCGTGACCCGTCCGCCCCGTGCAGGGCGCGATCGTCACAGGCGGTGACTCTTCAGCGTCATGTGCAGCAGCAGCCGGTCCTCGCCGTCGTCCAGATCCAGCCCCGTCAACTGCTCCACCCGGGACAGCCGGTAGTACAGCGTCTGCCGGTGGATCCCCAACTCGGCCGCGGTACGCCCCGCTTGGCCCGCCCGGTCGAGGTACACCTCGGCGGTATGGGCGAGTTCATGGTGCGCGGGGGAGAGCAGCGGCGCCACGACCGGATCGTGCGCGGCCTCCGGCGGCAGCGCGGCCAGCAGCCGGTACGGCCCGATCGCCGCCCACTCGACCACCGTCCCGAACCGCGGCTCCGCCAGCCCCGCCCGACACGCGGCCGTGGCCTCCTGCCAGGCGACACCGAGATCGCTGAGGCCGGTGCGGGGGGCGCCGATACCGGCGACGGGGGTGGCGCTCGACGGGGGAGTGCGTCCGGCGGCGGGCGGCCGCGGGGTACCGCTCGCGCCCGGACTCCGGCCGTCCGCCGACGGCCGTGAAGCGGCACCCGCTCCCGTGGCCCGGCCGTCTGCCGACGGCTGTGAAGTGCCGCCGGCTCCCGCTTCCCGGCCGCCGGCCGGCGACTGTGCAGCGGCACTCGCCCCAGCAGCCCGGCCATCCGTCACCCTCCGGGATTCGGCGCTCGCCTCCGGCCCTCGCCCGTCCGCCGGCACCGGCGCCGCCGCACTGGCCCCCGACCCCGGGGCATTCCCGGGCACCCGCGCCGTCGCACTCGCCCCCCGCGCACTCCCCAGCACCCGCGCCGCCGCACTCGCCGCCGGTGTCCGTACGTCCGTCGTCCGCAGCCGGACCAGTACCGCCAGGCTCTGCTGCCCGGCCGCGCCCCACGGCACCGTGCACAACGCGGTCGCGTGCGGCACCGTACGCGCGGAGGGGGCGTCGTCCGGGTCGGCGGACGGCCAGGGGGCGACGCAGACCACCGCGTGCGGGCCGTCGCCGCGTGGGCCCAGGGCCGTGCGGAGGGCGGCCACCGCCATGTCCCGCTGCCAGCCGCGCTCGGCGGTGAGCACCTCCCGCAGCTCACGCGTGAGGTCGGCGCCCGCCTGGGCCTCGTCCGCGAGGAGCGCGCCGATCCGGGCCGCCACCTCCATCGCCGCGTCCAGCTGGGGAACGGCGGGGCCGGGATCGTCGTCGTCCAGGAGCCAGACGTAGCCGAGGACGACACCCCGATGGCGTACGGGGAGGCAGATACGGCCGCGGTAGACCCCCGCCTCGGGGGTCGGCGGGATGCGGACCGGGCCGGTCGCCCGGGTGATGCCGAAGCCCTCGAACCAGGTGCGGATCGCCGCCGTGGAGCGCCGGGTCAGGATCGAGCGGGTGCGGACCGGGTCCAGCGCGGACGGGTCCAGGTCGCCCTCACCGTCGTAGGCCCCGAAGGCGATCAGCTCGAAGTCGCGGTTCTCCAGGGTCGCGGGGGCGCCGAGGAGCTCCGAGATCTCGTCCACGAGCTCCTGGTAGTCGCCTCTGGAATCGGATGTCACCCGGGCATTCTCCCGCATTCCCGCGCCGCCTTCATACATCTGTCTGAGATCTGCGGCACGGATGCGTGACAGCTGTCGATGGCCGACGATCGGAGACAACCCTAGGTTTCACGGTGGTTCCCGTATGTCCGACTGCTTGGAGGTACCCCCGTGCTGGGTCCCGTGATTCTCGCCGCCTCGCGCAGCGATCAGATGCGTCGGCTGATCTCGGCGGCGCCTGTGACCAAGCAGGTCGTCGACCGCTTCATCCCCGGCGAGACCGTGGACGAGATCGTGCCGATCGTCCAGGACCTCACCGCCAAGGGCCTCGAGCTGACGATGGACGTCGTCGGCGAGGACATCACCACCCCCGAGCAGGCCGCCGCCGCCCGCGACGCGTACCTCCAACTCGTCGACCGGCTCAAGGAGTTGGAGCTGGGAACCCGGGCCGAGATGTCCATCAAGCTGTCCATGTTCGGCCAGGCGCTGGACGGCGGCCACGAACTCGCCCTCGCGAACGTCCGGCCCGTCGTCGAGGCCGCCGCCGCCATCGGTACGACCGTCACGCTCGACGCCGAGGACCACACCACCCTCGACTCGATGTTCGCGATCCACGAGGAACTGCGGAAGGACTTCCCGCAGACCGGCTGCGTCATCCAGGCCTACCTCTTCCGCACCGAGTCCGACGCCCGCCGCCTCGCCGGGGCCGGCAGCCGCGTCCGGCTCGTGAAGGGCGCGTACAAGGAGCCCGCCGAGGTCGCCTACCAGCAGAAACACGAGATCGACAAGGCGTACGTCCGGATCCTGCGCATCCTGATGGAGGGCGCGGGGTACCCGATGATCGGCTCCCACGACCCGCGCCTGATCTCCATCGGCCAGGAACTCGCCCGCCGCGCGGGCCGCAAGCCCGACGAGTACGAGTTCCAGATGCTCTACGGGATCAGGAGCGACGAGCACTTGCGGCTCGCCGCCGAGGGTCACCGCATGCGCGTCTACACCGCGTACGGCACGGACTGGTACGGATACTTCATGCGGCGCCTCGCCGAGAAGCCGGCCAACCTCCTCTTCTTCGCACGATCCACCCTTACCAAGGGCTGACCTAACACCCGCTCACGTACAAGGAGTTACGGATCCCATGGACGCTGTGACCCAGGTCCCCACCCCCGTCAACGAGCCGGTGCACGGCTACGCGCCCGGCTCTCCCGAGCGGGCCCGTCTTGAGGTCAAGCTCAAGGAGCTGGCCGAGAACCCGATCGACCTGCCGATGACCATCGGCGGCGAGCGGCGACTGGGCGGCGGCGAGCGCGTCGACGTCGTACAGCCGCACAACCACAAGGCCCGCATCGGCACGTACGCCAACGCCACCCAGGACGACGCCCAGGACGCGATCGACGCGGCCCTCGCCGCCGCGCCCGCCTGGCGTGCGATGTCCTTCGACGACCGCGCCGCGATCATCCTGCGCGCCGCCGAACTCCTCTCCGGCCCCTGGCGCGAGACCCTCGCCGCGTCCACGATGCTCGGCCAGTCCAAGACCGCCCAGCAGGCCGAGATCGACTGCCCCTGCGAACTGGTCGACTTCTGGCGCTTCAACGTCAAGTACGCCCGCGACCTGCTCGCCGAGCAGCCTCCGGCGAACTCCGCGGGCGTCTGGAACCGCCTCGACCACCGCCCGCTCGAAGGCTTCGTCTACGCGATCACGCCCTTCAACTTCACGGCGATCGCGGGCAACCTGCCGACGGCCCCGGCGCTCATGGGCAATGTCGTCGTCTGGAAGCCGTCGCCGACGCAGACCCACTCCGCCGTCCTGCTCATGCAGTTGCTGGAGGAGGCGGGTCTCCCCAAGGGCGTCATCAACCTCGTCACCGGTGACGGCATCGAGGTCTCCAAGGTCGCCCTGGAGCACCGCGACCTGGCGGCCATCCACTTCACCGGTTCCACCAAGACCTTCCAGTACCTGTGGAAGACGGTCGGCGCGAACATCGAGAAGTACCGCTCCTACCCCCGCCTGGTCGGCGAGACCGGCGGCAAGGACTTCGTCGTCGCCCACCCGAGCGCGGACCGCGCGGTGCTGAAGACGGCGCTGACCCGGGGCTCCTTCGAGTACCAGGGCCAGAAGTGCTCCGCCAGCTCCCGCGCGTACATCCCGGCGTCGATCTGGAACTCCGGTTTCAAGGAGGAATTCGCCGCCGAGGTCGACCACTTGACGATGGGTGACGTCACCGATCTGTCGAACTTCATCGGCGCGGTCATCGACGAGCGCTCCTTCGCCAAGAACAAGGCGGCGATCGACCGCGCGAAGGCGGACCCCAACTGCACGATCGTCGCGGGCGGTTCGTACGACGACTCGGTCGGCTACTTCGTCCGCCCGACGGTGGTGGAGTGCAGCGACCCGACGAACGAGGTCTTCACGACGGAGTATTTCGGCCCGTTCCTCGCGGTCCACGTCTACGAGGACGAGAACTACGACGAGATGCTGACCCAGATGGAGTCGGTGTCCGACTACGCCCTCACCGGCGCGGTCATCGCCAACGACCGTGCGGCGGCGGCTTACACGATGGAGAAGCTCCGCTACGCGGCCGGCAACTTCTACATCAACGACAAGTCGACGGGCGCGGTCGTCGGCCAGCAGCCCTTCGGCGGCGGCCGCTCCTCCGGCACCAACGACAAGGCCGGCGCCCCGCAGAACCTGATGCGCTGGACGTTGACCCGCGCCATCAAGGAGACCCTGGTGGCGCCGACGGACTACACGTACCCGCACATGGGCTGACAGCCGCACCGGGCGCCCGCAGCGGGCAGACTCCCCGCCATGACCCCAACCCGTATGCAGGACACGGCGGTTACGGCGGACGACGGAGTACGGCTGTGGGCCTCCCGGTCCGGCCGTGGCACACCCGGCACCACACCCCTGGTGCTGTGCCACGGCGGGCCCGGGCTGTGGGACATGTTCGAGGACGTGGCCGCGATGCTCAACGGCCGTGCCACGGTGGTCCGTTGGGACCAGCGCGGTGGCGGCCGGTCCGAGCCGTGCGCGGGCCCGTGGACCACCGAGCGCTTCGTGGCCGATCTCGACGCCGTACGACGGCACTTCGCGCTGGAGCGGACCGTGCTGCTCGGCCACTCCTGGGGCGCGTCGCTCGCCCTGAACTACGCCCTCGCCCACCCGGAACGGGTCGCCGCTCTCGTCTACGTCAGCGGCACCGGCATCGGGCCGGACGCCGACTGGCACGGCGCCTACGAGGCGAACCTCCTCGCACGCCTCGGCGAGAACCCTCAACGGCTCGCCCGCTGGCGGGAGTTGCCCGGCGAGAGCCGTGAACGGGCGGTGCTCCAGTGGTCGGCCGACTTCGCGGACCGCGAGCGGGCCGTCGAGCACGCGGAGCGGATGGCCGACCCCTGGTTTCCGATCAACTCCCCCTGCAACAAAGCCCTGAACGCCGAGGCGAGACAGGCCACCGGCACCCCCACCCTGTACGCCGTCTGCCAGGCCCTCGACCTGCCGGTGCTCATCGTCGACGGGGAGCGGGACATCCGGCCCCGGTCGGCCGTCGACTCGCTGGAGCGGGCACTGCCCCGCGTGCGCCGAGTGACCCTGCCGAACGCCGGGCACCTCCCCTGGGTCGAGGACCCGCACGGATTCCGCGATGCGGTGAGGACGGTGATGACGGCAGCGCGCTGAGCCCCCGTCTCCGATACTGACCCCGTGACCATCCGTATGCGCACCGTCCACACGGCCGACCTCACCCCGGCCGACCTCCGCGCCGCCCGCGAACTCCTTGACGCGGCCTTCGGCGGCGACCTCACCGACCAGGACTGGGAGCACGGCCTCGGCGGCGTCCACGCGCTGCTCGCCGACGACACGGGGCGGCTCCTCGCGCACGGCTCGGTCGTCATGCGCCGGGTGCGGTATCGGGGGCGGTGGTTGCGGGTCGGGTACGTGGAAGGGGTCGGGGTGCGGCCCGATGCCCGGCGCAAGGGGTACGGGGGGTTCGTCATGGCCGAGTTGGAGCGGATCGTCGACCACGCCTACGACGTCGGGTTGCTCGGGGCCAGTGACGACGGGGCCCGGCTCTACACCGTGCGCGGCTGGCGGCTGTGGGGCGGGAAGATCTCCGCCCTCGGGCCGGACGGGATCGTCCATCTGCCCGAGGAGGAGGACAGCACATACGTCAGACCCGCGCTCGCCGGGTCGCTCGACCTCGGCGCCGATCTTCTCTTCGACTGGCGGGACGGGGACGTGCTCTGACGATCCGTCACGCTGCCGCCCGTACCAGGATCTTGCCCGTGTTCCCGCCCCGGAGCATCGACAGGAACGCCTCCACGATCAGCTCGAAGCCGTCCACCACCGTCTCGTCCAGGGCCAGCGTCCCGGCGCGCAGCCGCGGTACGGCGAATTCGTACAACTCCTCCTGCACGTCCCGGTGGTCGCGCACCAGAAAGCCCTCGATGCGCAGGCTCTTCTCCACGACATCGGCGTGGTTGAAGAGCGCGGGCGGCGGGTCCGGGGTGTTGTACTGGCCGACCGTGCCGATGCGCACCACTCGCCCGCGTTCGCGCAACGCGCCCACCGCGGCGCCGAGTTGGTCGCCCCCGACGTTGTCGACGAACAGGTCGATGCCGTCGGGGGCCGCCTCGGCGAGGAGTTCGGCCACGGGAGCGGTGCGGTAGTCGAAGGCCGCGTCGTAACCCACGTGCTCCGTCAGGTACTTGACCTTCTCCGCCGAGCCGGCGCTGCCGATCAGCCGGCCCGCCCCCAGCAGCTTCGCGAAGCGTCCGGTCGCCGTGCCGACTCCGCCCGCCGCCGCGGACACGAACACGTCGTCGCCCTCGCGGAGTCGGGCGATCCGGGTGAGGCCGACGTACGCCGTCAGACCGGTGCCGCCGAGCACGCTCAGGTAGGCGGACAGGGGAACCCCGTCGTGGTGGGGGAGTCGGCGGACCTCCTCGGGTCGTACGACCGAGTGCGTGCGCCAGCCCGAGCGGTGGAAGACGATCTCGCCCTCGGGCAGTGCCGGGTCGCGGGAGGCGACGATCCGGCCGAGGGCGCGGCCCTCCAGCGGCGCGTTCAACTCGAAGTCGCCGTCCATCATTTCGCGGTGGTAGGGGTCGACGGACCAGTAGAGGTTCTCGACCAGGGCGGTGCCCGGAACCGGCTCCGGAACGGGTGACTCCACGAAGCGGAAATGGGCGGGCGTGGGGAAGCCGGTCGGGCGGGACGTCTGGTGCACGGTGAGCGCGATGTCGGACTTGGTCATGGGACGGGACCGTAGACAGGAATGCGGGGGTCGGGGAGACGGTTGCGCTCATGGAACGGGTCGGTCCATGAATCGTCCTCATAGCAGCAGGTGGGAGACCCCGAGTGCAGTCTGTCGATCTTGCGCCGCAGGAGCTCAGGACCCTGGTCGCGGTGGTCGACGAGGGCGGTTTCTCGGCCGCCGGTGCCCGGCTCGGGAGCACCCAGTCCGCCGTCTCGCACGCGGTGCGCGGCATCGAACGGAAGCTGGGCGTCGTGCTGTTCGAGCGCGGGCGGTACGGTGCCCGGCCCACGCCCGCCGGTGCGCGGGCCGTCGCGCACGCACGCCGTGTGCTGCGGATGCTGGAGGTGATGGTCGCCGAGACGCGGGCCGTCCAGGCGGCCGTGGTCGCCGGGCCGCTGCGCATCGCCGCTTTCCGGAGCGCGGCCCTGCATCTGCTGCCGCCGGTGCTGGAGCGCCTCGCCGTCTCCCACCCCGGGATCGAGCCGACCGTGCGGGTGGTCCGCGAGATCGGGTCCGGCACCGCCGGCGAGGTGGCCGAGGGGCGCGCGGACCTCGGTATCGCGACCATCGGTACCGGTTCGCCGGTCCCGCCGGGGCTGGTGGGCGACGTACTCCTGGAAGAGCCGTACGCGCTGGTGCACCCGGCCGGTCACCCGGCGCCGCGCTCGCTGCCGCTGGTCGACTGGGCCGAGAACTGCTCCTCGTACACCCGCGCCTGGTGGGCCGCGCAGGACTGGATCCCGGCGGCGACGGTGCGTGCCGAGGACGACGGGGCGGTGCTCTCCATGGTGGGCAGCGGTTTCGGCATGGCCATCATGCCCGGGCTCTCCCTCACCGGGGCGCCGCCCTCGGTCGAGGTCACCGATCTCGGGGCGGGGCGGCCGACGCGGAAGGTCGGCTATGTGACCACTCCCGAACTTGCGGCGACGACGGCCGTCCGGGCACTCGTCCGTGAACTCAGGGCCGGAAGGAAATCGCAGGTCAGCGCCGTGTGACTCGTTTCACCGTCTCAGATAGTAGGAAGTCCGAGTAATTGTGGAGACAGATGCACGGTCCTGTCCTAGCTTTGTAGGAGCCGAACGTCTCGCTAGACCAAGCGAATGGCGGTCGTGAGCCGGACAACCGCGCAGGCAACCCCTGCGGTCCGCCGCTCCCCGTCTCTTCTGGGGGCACCTCCCACGCCCATTAGGCAGTGGGGGAGTCTCGTAACCCCCTTCAGTACTCCAGGAATTATCGAAGGAGTCGGTTCCCCATGGCCGAGACGACCGCCCGCCGCCGAGTCCGCCACGTGCCCCGCACGAGCGAGTCCGAGCGCAAGGACGCCGCCGCTGCCCTCCAGCGCGCCCTCGACCGCCGGGACAACGGTGGAGAGACCGGCCACTGAGCCGAGGTAACGCCTTAAAAAGCACGCCCATCTTGAAGCACGCCCACAAGCCGGGAGCCGCGCCCGCACGGGGTGCGGCGCGGTCTCAGTGACCGCGCCGCACCTCGAAGTGGTCGATGCGCTTGCCGTCCCCGTCCAGGGCCGAGACCCTGAGCCGGGGCGTACTGCCGCTCTCCGCCTCCACCGAGAGGAGGGAGAAGCCCCGGTAGCGCACCCGCGACCACTCCACCGTCTCCGCCTTCGTGTGCTGGCCCTCGCCCCACTGCACGGTGTCGACCGTCCCGTGCCGCGTGACGTGCCCCTCGTAGCTCTCCTTGACGCCCGCCGGGAAGCCGTACAGATCGCGCCCGCCGCCGCCCGCCGTGACGTAGACGATCCCGTCCTTCGTCGGATCGGTGGACGCGCCGATCGGTACCGCCCTGCCGACCGCGTTGTCCCTGATCGCGTCGGTCCGCTCGTAGACGTGGTTGTGCCCGTTGATCACCAGGTCCACCTGGTGCTTCGCGAACAGCGGCAGCCACTCGGTCCGTACCCCGCCGTCGGATGCGTGCTGCGAGGTCGAGTAGGCGCAGTGGTGGAAGAAGACGACGACGAAGTCGATCCCCTTCGTCGCCCGCAGCTCACGCAGCGTGCCGTCCAGCCACTTCGTCTGCTTCCCGTCCGTGTAACCGAGGTTGGCGGTGATCTCGTACGACACGTCGTTCGCGTCGAGCGCCACGATGCCGACGTTGCCGTAGACGAAGGAGTACACGCCCGGCGCGTGCGACGGGTCGAAGCCGTTCTCCGGGAGGGACCAGCGGGCGAGCTGGCCGCCGTAGCCGTCGGGGGAGTACCAGGCCTCCATGTCGTGATTGCCGGTCGTCACCATCCACGGGACGGACCGGGAGACCGGCTCGTTCTGCTTGAGGAACAGGTCCCAGTACGTCGGGTCGTAGCCGTCCGTCGTCTTGCCCAGGCCGTTGGTGTCGGCGTAGCAGATGTCACCGGCGTGGAGGTGGAAGGCGGGATCCTCGCGCAGGATCACATGGTCGTTGGCGGCGGCCGCGTTGCTCACACCCTGGTCGCCGAAGGCCGTGAACACGAACTTCTCGGGGTTCGCCGGTGCCGTACGGAACGAGCCGATCGTCGGGCGGTGTGCCGGTGCCGCCGGGTCGTAGCCCTCGTGGCCGACGCCGTAGTAGTACGTCGTGCCGGGGCGGAGGCCGTTCAGGGCCGCGTGGACGTAGTACTGCTCCACCGCGGGGCGTACGCCGGTCAGCCCGGGGGTGTGCAGGTCGCGTACCTCGGCGGTGATCCGGCGGCTCAGGTCGTCCGGCCGCGTCCCGACGCGCACGTACGGCTTCCTGACCGCGAACGGGACCTGCCAGGAGATCCGCATCTCCGTCTTCGGGTCGCCGCCGAAGGCGAGATGGCGGCCGAAGGGGGTGACGACGGCGCCGGGCACCTTCGACGTGGCGGGGCTGCTCGTTTTCCCGCCGGCCGCCTTGCCGTCGGTGGTCCCCTTGCCGGCGCATCCCGTGAGCAGTCCGCCCGCGGCCACCGCGCCCGCCGTCACCAGCGTGCGGCGTCTGGTCCGCTTCGTGCGCAGGTACTCGTACTGCTCGGCCATGCTCATCCGGGCCGCGAGGTGTTCCGGGATGCCGCAGTCGGGTACGGGGGGTTCGGGGGGTGTCCCCCCGATAAGCACAGTCATGTCGATGAAACTCCCCCAGAAGTCCAACGGCCTCCCGGCATAAGGGTGAACACCGGTCGAACGGCCGACACCGGCGCCCGCGAACCATCCGCCCCCGTCCGCATCATGGACGCCCGGTGTCATCCCATGGGACGCGGAGTACGGTGTCGGGCATGTCTCGCAGCATCGATCTCGCAGTGATCCCCGGTGACGGCATCGGTCAGGAAGTCGTGGCCGAAGGTCTGAAAGTCCTCTCCGCCGTCCTTCCGCAGGATGTGAAGCTGGAGACCAAGGAGTTCGACTTCGGCGCCCGGCGCTACCACGCCACCGGTGAGACCCTCACCGACGCCGACCTGGCCGCGCTGAAGCCGCACGACGCGATCCTGCTGGGCGCGATCGGCGACCCCTCGGTCCCGTCCGGGGTGCTGGAGCGCGGCTTCCTGCTGAAGCTCCGCTTCGCCTTCGACCACCACGTGAACCTGCGGCCGAGCAAGCTGCTCCCGGGAGTGGCGACCCCCCTCGCCGGTGAGCCGGAGATCGACTTCGTCGTGGTCCGTGAGGGCACCGAGGGTCCGTATACCGGCAACGGCGGCACCATCCGCAAGGGCACCGAGCACGAGGTCGCCACCGAGGTCTCCGTCAACACGGCCTTCGGTGTCGAGCGCGTCGTCCGCGACGCCTTCGCCCGCGCCCAGGCCCGCCCGCGCAAGAAGCTCACGCTGGTCCACAAGAACAACGTGCTGACCTTCGCGGGCCACCTGTGGACGAACGTCTTCAACAAGGTCGCGGCCGAGTTCCCCGAGGTCACCACCGACTACATCCACGTCGACGCGGCGACGATCTACCTCGTCACCGACCCGGCCCGTTTCGACGTGATCGTCACCGACAACCTCTTCGGCGACATCATCACCGACCTCGCCGCGGCCGTCTCCGGCGGCATCGGCGTCGCCGCGAGCGGGAACATCAACCCGTCCGGCGAGTTCCCCTCGATGTTCGAGCCCGTGCACGGCTCGGCCCCGGACATCGCGGGCCAGGGCAAGGCCGACCCCACCGCCACGGTCCTGTCCGTCGCCCTCCTGCTGCGTCACCTCGGCTACGAGCCCGAGGCCGTCCGCATCGAGGAAGCCGTCTCCGCCGACCTCGCGGAGCGCACCGGCAAGCCTGCCCGCTCCACCACCGAGATCGGCGACGCGCTCGCCGTACGAGTAGCCGGCTGACCCCGCCGCCACTCGAAAAACTCTCGCAGTATTTCGAAGCCGCCGGGTCGCATACGCACCCGGCGGCTTTTCTTACGTCCCCGCCGGGTGCCACCATCATCCCTGGGTCGCATTCACGCCGTTTTCGTCCACGGTCCTCCCCGCGCGATAATCGAACGCGGAGCCGCGGAATGAGGCAATGCTCGGACGTCCTAACACTGGCCACTGGCAGTCGAGGGGCGTGAGCGCGGCCCGTCACACACAACCGGTGAAGGACAACCACTCATGACGACGCCCACGATCGAGCTCAAGCCCTCGGCCTCGCCACTTTCCGCCGCCGAGCGCGACGCGATTCTGGCGAACCCCGGGTTCGGCCGCCACTTCACCGACCACATGGTGACGATCAAGTGGACCGAGGGCCGCGGCTGGCACGACGGCCAGCTCGTGCCGTACGGCCCGCTCTCCCTCGACCCCGCGAACATGACCCTGCACTACGCGCAGGAGATCTTCGAGGGCCTCAAGGCCTACCGGCAGGCCGACGGCTCCGTCGCGACCTTCCGCCCCGAGAAGAACGCCCGCCGCTTCCAGACCTCCGCCCGCCGTCTCGGCATGCCCGAGCTGCCGGTCGAGACGTTCATCGAGGCCTGTGACGTGCTGGTCCAGCAGGACCGCGACTGGGTCCCGGCGCACGGCGGCGAGGAGTCCCTGTATCTGCGCCCGTTCATGATCGCGACCGAGGTCGGCCTGGGCGTGAAGCCCGCCAACGAGTACCTCTTCCTGGTCATCGCCTCGCCGGCCGGCGCCTACTTCCCCGGTGGCGTGAAGCCCGTCTCCATCTGGGTCTCCGAGGACCACGTCCGCGCCGTCCCCGGCGGCATGGGCGACGCCAAGACCGGCGGCAACTACGCCGCCTCCCTCCTCGCCCAGGCCGAGGCCGCCGAGCAGGGCTGCGCCCAGGTCTGCTACCTCGACGCGGTCGAGCGCACGTGGGTCGAGGAACTCGGCGGCATGAACCTGTACTTCGTCTACGGCAACCGGATCGTCACCCCCACTCTCACCGGCTCGATCCTGGAGGGCGTCACCCGTGACTCCCTCCTCACCCTCGCCCGTGACCTCGGCTACGAGCCGGAGGAGGGCCGGATCTCCATCGACCAGTGGCAGCGCGACTCGGAGAACGGCACGCTGACGGAGGTCTTCGCCTGCGGTACGGCCGCGGTCATCACCCCGGTCGGCACGGTCAAGCGCACCGGCGCCGAGTGGCACCAGTCCGACGGCGAGCCCGGCGAGGTCACCCTGAACCTCCGCGCGGCCCTCCTCGACATCCAGCGCGGCGACGCCGTCGACAAGCACGGCTGGATGCACCAGCTCGGCTAGACACGACTGCTCACCTCGGTGGCCGTCGCGGACCCGGTGTCCGCGGCGGCCTTCGCCGTCAACAGGACGAACGTCAGCCCGCCCACCACCCCCGACAGCAGGAAACTGCAGTCCACCCCGCCGGTGAGCGACAGCAACGGCCCCTCGTACGACGGCAGCGACACCGCCAGCAGACCGACCGCCGCGCCCACCGCCCAGGAGATCACCGCCGGGACGTTCCAGCCCGCCCGGAACCAGTAAATCCCGCCCCGGGAACGGCGGTTGAAGACCTGGAGGGCATCCGCGTCGTACATCCCGCCGCACCGCACGAAGCCGATCAGCGTGATGACCGCCCACGGCGTGCCGATCGCCGTCAGGAGCAGCACGAAGGACGTCATCGCCGACTGCGCGTTCCAGGCGTAGTGCCCGACGAACACGCACACCGTGGCGACGATCGCGACCGTGCAGGTCGCCCGCGCCCGGGACGCGCGCGGCAGGATCGCGTCCAGGTCGAGGCCCATGGAGTAGAGCATCAGCCCGGCGTTGCCCACCGACCCCGCCGAGGCGGCGAGCAGCAGCGGGACCAGGTACCAGGTGGGCGACGCCGACACCAGCGGGCCCGCGTAGTCGAGAGCCGCCCGCGCCCCGAACGCCGTGAACGTGCCGAAGAGTTGGGGGACGAGGAGACCGGCGATCAGGCCGAGCCAGGTCGCGTGCAGGACCCGGCGCGAGGAGTGGCGGGCCGGTGAGATGTAGCGCGTGTAGTCGCCGAGGAGGGTGATGAACGCGATGGGCCCGGACAGTCCCGCCGCCACCGTCGCCAGACACCACGTCGGCCAGAACCCGCCCAGCAGATAGCCGCCCGCCTCCGGCAGCGCGCCGGTCGTGAAGTGCGGGGCGTACGCGACCACGCCCAGGATCAGCAGTGCCGTCATGCCGACCGACAGCACCCGGGACATCGCGAGCAGCACCCGGTAGCCGTAGACCGCGCCCGCGACGGTCGCCCCGGCGAGCAGCGCGTACACGACGGCGTACGACGCCCCGTTCGCCGGCAGCCCGAACAGCCGCCCCAGCACACCCACCATCACATCGCCGCCGATCCACACCGTCAGCGCGGTGTAGCCGAGGGCGAGCAGCAGCCCCACGACCGAGCCGACCAGCCTGCCCCGCACCCCGAACTGGGCGCCGGACGACGTCGACAGGTTGGTCGCGGTACGCAGGGACACCAGTGCCAGCGGCGCCGTGAACACCGTCCCGACCACCGTGCCCGCGACGATCGACGACACGGAGGCCCACCAACCGAGCCCGAACGACGGCGGCAGCCAGCCGAAGATGATCACGCCGAGGCAGAGGTTGGAACCGAGCAGGATCGACACCAGATCACGCGGACCGCTGGTGCGTTCCTCGTCGGGGATGGTGTCGACTCCGCGCTGTTCGATCGGCATGGTGAGTCCCCTCATTCTTAGAGTGACGTTCAATGTGAACCGGGTGCAGCTGGCGCGTCAAGCCTTTCAGGATCGGGTTTTACTGTTTAGAGTGATGCTCTAAAGGAGGGACACGGGATGCGACTGACCCCCACGGAACGCGACCGGCTGCTGCTGTTCTCGGCCGCCGAACTGGCCCGCGCCCGCAAAGCGCGCGGCCTGCGGCTCAACGTGCCCGAGGCCACCGCGCTCATCGCGGACACGGTGTGCGAGGCGGCCCGGGACGGGAGGCGGCTGGCTGAGGCCATCGAGCGTGCCCGGTCCGTCCTCGGTCCCGACGACGTGCTGCCGGGTGTCGCCGACATCGTCACCGAGGTGCACGTCGAGGCGGTCTTCGACGACGGTTCGCGCCTCGCGGTGGTCTCGGATCCCATCGGCGGGGGACTGGCGGCCGATGCCCCGGGCGCGCTCCTCCCCGGCCCCGCGCACGCCGAACCCGAGGCGGTCGTACGGCTCACCGTCACCAACACCGCGACCGTCCCCGTCTCCGTGACCTCCCACTTCCACTTCTTCGAGGCCAACCCGCGCCTCGACTTCCCCCGCGCCGAGGCCTACGGCATGCGGCTCGCCGTCCCCGCCGGATCGTCCGTCCGCTTCGGCCCGGGCGAGAGTGCCGAGGTCGGCCTGCTGCCGATCGGCGGCGAGCGGATCGCGATCGGTTTCGCGGGCCTCGTCGACGGCCCGCTGGACGCGCCGGGCGCGAAGGCGGAGGCGCTGCGCCGGGCAACTGCCTGCGGTTACCTGGGAGTTGAGCTGTGAACCCGTACGAGTACGCTGCCACCCACGGCCCCCGCGCCGGCGACCGGGTCCGCCTCGGCGACTCCGGCCTGACCATCCGCGTCGAGTCCGACGCGCAGCGCTACGGCGACGAGTTCCTCGCCGGGTTCGGCAAGACGGCCCGCGACGGACTGCACCTCAAGGCCGCCGCCGTGCGCGAGACGTGTGACGTCGTGATCAGCAACGTCGTCGTGATCGACGCCGTGCAGGGCATCCGCAAGGTGTCCATCGGGATCAGGGAAGGGCGGATCTGCTCCATCGGGCGGGCCGGTAACCCCGACACCCTGGACGGGGTGGACGTGGTCGTCGGCACCGGCACGTCGATCGTGTCCGGCGAGGGGCTGATCGCCACCGCGGGCGCGGTCGACACCCACGTGCACCTGCTCTCGCCGCGCATCATGGAGGCGTCGCTCGCCTCCGGGGTGACGACGATCATCGGGCAGGAGTTCGGCCCGGTCTGGGGCGTCGGCGTCAACTCGCCCTGGGCGCTGCGCCACGCGTTCAACGCCTTCGACGCCTGGCCGGTCAACATCGGCTTCCTGGGCCGGGGTTCGTCGTCCTCGGACGCCCCGTTGATCGAGGCGTTGGCGGAGGGCGGCGCCTCCGGCTTCAAGGTGCACGAGGACATGGGCGCCCACACCCGCGCGCTGGACACCGCGTTGCGGGTCGCCGAGGAGTACGACGTCCAAGTCGCCCTGCACAGCGACGGGTTGAACGAGTGCCTGTCCGTCGAGGACACCCTGCAGGTCCTGGAGGGCCGGACGATCCACGCCTTCCACATCGAGGGCTGCGGCGGCGGACACGTGCCCAACGTCCTGAAGATGGCGGGAGTCGCGAACGTCATCGGCTCCTCCACCAACCCCACCCTCCCCTTCGGCCGGGACGCGGTCGCCGAGCACTACGGCATGATCGTCTCCGTCCACGACCTGAAGACCGACCTGCCCGGCGACGCCGCGATGGCCCGCGACCGTATCCGCGCCGGGACGATGGGCGCCGAGGACGTGCTGCACGACCTGGGCGCGATCGGCATCACCTCGTCCGACGCGCAGGGCATGGGTCGAGCCGGTGAGACCGTGCGCCGTACGTTCGCGATGGCCGGGAAGATGAAGGCCGAACTGGGCGCCCCGGACGTCGGCCACGACAACGACCGCGTCCTGCGCTACATCGCCAAGCTGACCATCAACCCCGCGATCGCCCACGGACTTTCCCACGAGGTCGGCTCCATCGAGGTCGGCAAGCTGGCGGACATCGTGCTGTGGCGCCCCGAGTACTTCGGCGCGAAACCGCAGCTCGTCCTCAAGTCCGGCTTCCCGGCCTATGGCGTGGTCGGCGACCCCAACGCGGCGACCGACACCTGCGAACCCCTCGTCCTGGGACCGCAGTTCGGCGCGCACGGCTCGACACCCGCCGATATCTCCGTGGCCTTCGTGGCCCAGGCCGCCCTGGACCAGGGCGGCGACGCGATGCCAACTCGCCGTATACGCGTGCCGGTTCGCGGCACGCGGGGCATCGGGCCCGCCGACCTGCGGCTCAACTCCCGTACGGGAGCGGTCGATGTGGACCAGCGGACCGGACTGGTCACCCTCGACGGCGAGCCGATCCGCTCCGAACCGGCCGAGTCCGTCGCCCTCAACCGCCTGTACTTCCTCTAGTACCAAGAGACTTGGGACTTCTGATGAGCTTCCGTATGCCCCCCGAGTGGGCCCCGCACGAGCGCACCTGGATGGCCTGGCCCGGCCCCAACCCGACTTTCACCAACGCTGAGGAGCTGGCCGAGGCCCGCGCCGCCTGGGCCTCCGTCGCCCGTGCCGTGCGCCGCTTCGAACCGGTGACGATGGTGCACGGGCCGGGGCAGGGCGAGTCGGCGCGCGAACTGCTCGGACCGGACGTCGAGCTGGTCGAGCGGGAGCTGGACGACGCGTGGATGCGGGACATCGGCCCCACGTTCGTCACCGACGGCAACGGCCAACTGGCCGCCGTGGACTGGACGTTCAACGGCTGGGGCGCGCAGAGCTGGGCCCGCTGGGAGCACGACTCCAAGATCGCCCGCCATGTCGCCGACCTGACCGGGGCACCGGCACTGAGCAGCAGCCTCGTCAACGAGGGCGGCGCGATCCACGTCGACGGCGAGGGCACGGTGCTGCTCACCGAGACCGTCCAACTCGGCGCCGGCCGCAACCCCGGCTGGACGCGCGAGCAGGTCGAGGCGGAGATCCACGCCAAGCTCGGCACCACAAAGGCGATCTGGCTCCCGCACGGCCTCACCGGCGACTACGGCGTCTACGGCACGCAGGGCCACGTCGACATCGTCGCGGCCTTCGCCCGGCCCGGCACCGTGCTGGTCCACAGCCAGCGCGACCCGGCCCACCCGGACCACGCCCGCTCGCAGGAGTACCTCGCCCTCCTCCGCGCCGAGACCGACGCGAAGGGCCGCCGACTGGAGGTCGTCGAGGTACCCGCCCCGACCGTCCTCAAGGACGAGGACGGCGACTGGGTCGACTACTCCTACATCAACCACTACCTCTGCAACGGCGGGGTCGTGCTCTGCGCCTTCGACGACCCGGGCGACGAGATCGCGGCCGGCATCTTCCGTCGCCTCTTCCCCGAGCGGACGGTGACACTGGTGGACGCCCGTACGATCTTCGCGGGCGGTGGAGGCATCCACTGCATCACCCAACAGCAGCCGAAGATCTAGGGACCCGGCGAGAGGGGGTCGGACGATGGCCGGTGCGCGGAAGAACGCGCCGCCGCGCGAGGACGTACTCGCCGCAGCCATGCGCATGATCGCCGAACGCGGCCTGGAGCAGCTCACCATGGCGGCGCTCGGCCGCGAGGTCGGCATGAGCAGCGGGCATCTCCTCTACTACTTCCACTCCAAGGACGAACTCCTGCTCCAGGCCCTGGAGTGGAGCGAGGGCAGGCTGGGCGCCGAGCGCGGCCGACTGCTCACCCGCAGCACGGCGACGGCCCGCGAGCGCGTCGACGCGTACGTCGACCTGTACGTCCCGGACGGCCACCGCGACCCGCACTGGACCCTGTGGCTGGAGGTCTGGAACCGCTCGCAGAACGCCGACGACGAGGCCCGCGACCGGCAGGCGGCCATCGAGGGCGTCTGGCATCGCGACCTGGTCGCGCTGATCGCGGAGGGGGTGTCACGGGGCGAGTTCCGGGCCGTCGACCCGGACCGTTTCGCCGCCCGGCTCCGCGCTCTCCTGGACGGTTTCTCCATCCATGTGGCGATCGGGCTGCGGGGCACGGACCGGGCGCAAGTTCTCGGCCACGTACGGGAGTTCATCGACGAGGGGCTCCTCGCGGACGCGTGACCTTCCGTCCGGGTTGTACGCAATAGGGCCGATTGACCATGTGGCCGGTGCTGCGTTTGCCTCAAGGGGAGCCCTCGGCGCAAGGGCCCGGGGGGAAGACAAGGTTTCGGGGGGAACCATGTTCATGTCCGCACGCATCACCGTCGGCCTCGCCGCCGGCGTCGTGCTCGCCTGCACCGCGGTGACCGCGACCGCCGCACCGCACGCGCCCCGCGTCGAGCGGGTCAGCACCGGCACGCACCACACCCAGGCCGACGGCGCCTCCGCCGCGCCGGCGATCAGCGCGAACGGCCGCTATGTGGCGTTCACTTCGGCCGCGACCAACCTCGTCCCCGGCGACAAGAACGGGGTCGCCGACGTCTTCGTCCGTGACCTTCGCACCGGCCGCACCGAGCGCGTCGCCGAGGGCCCGGCGAGTGCCCCCGCGCTGAGCGGGGACGGCCGCTACGTCGTCTTCGCCACGGCGGCCCCGCTCGCGAAGAGTGACGACAACGGTGTCGACGACGTCTACCTCCTCGACCGCCGCACCCATCGCACCGAGCGGGTCAGCACTGGCCACCCGACCGCGGCGAACGTCCACATGATGCCCGCGATCAGCGCGAACGGCCGGATGGTCGCGTACGTGACCTCGGCCCCGGACGCCGCTCCGGGCGACACGAACGGCCGGGACGACGTCGTGGTCCACGACCGCGGGACGGGCCGGAACCAGCTGGTCCAGTACACGACTTCCGGTGTCCTGGCCGACGCGGACGCCCTGTTCCCCTCCCTCAGCGCGGACGGCCGGTACGTCACCTTCGACACCCCGGCCCTGCTCGATCCCGAGCACGCGGACGTCTCCAAGACGCGGCTCGTGTACCTGCGCGACCTGCGCACCCAGACCACGGAACTGATCAGCCGGCCGAACAGGTACGCCTACAAGCAGTACGCGGACGCCTCGTCGATCAGCGGGAGCGGGCGGTCGGTGGCGTTCGAGTCCAGCCTTTACTACCTGGTGCCCGACGACACCAACAAGGCCACCGACATCTTCGTGTACGACCGGACGGCACAGACCACCGTCCGGGTCAGCACCGCAGCCGACGGCGCCCAGGCCGACGGCGCGAGCGGCGACGTGAGCCTGAGCGCCAACGGCCGCTACGCGGCGTTCGGTTCGGCCGCCACGAACCTCGTCCCGGGGGACACGAACGGCGTCGCCGACATCTTCGTCAAGGACCTGCGCACCGGGGCGATCCGCCAGTTGACCGGCGGTGCCGACGGAGCCTCCGGTGCCGTCGCCCTCGACGCCGACGGCCGCACCGCCGCGTTCTCCTCCGCGGCCACGAACCTCGTCCCGCGCGACACCAACGGGGTCCCGGACGTGTTCATCCACCGGCACTGAACGACCGACCGTCATCAGGGGGAACAGATCGTGGACATCAGCGCACGGGCCGCACTGGCCACCGCCCTCGTCACCGCCGCGGTGACCATGGCGGGAACGACGGCGACCGCCGCACCCGAGATCCTTTACACCGAGCGCGCCAGCCTCTCCACGAGCGACGGGCAACTGACCGACGCGTCGTTCGGGGCGGCCGCGACGGACGACGGTGTCGTGTTCACCACGAACGCGGCCGTGGACAGCGGGGACACCAACGGCCAGTCCGACGTCTTCTTCCGCAGCTCGACCGGGACGCACGCGGTCAGCTACGCGGCGAAGCCCGGTGACGTCATGGCCGACGGCCCCTCCTACGAGCCGTCGGCCTGTTCCACCGGCCGCATGATCGCCTTCGTCTCCCAGGCTGCCGACCTGACGACGACCCCACGCCAGGACCACGAACCGCTGATCTATGTGCGCAACCGCAGCGTCGGCAAGATCAGCCCGTTGCCGCGCAGTTACCAGGGAGTGCCGTTCACGTCGATGGGCAGTCCGGCGATCAGCTTCGACTGCCAGTGGGTCGCGTTCGTCGCCACGCTGCCCTCCACGCCCGACCACGTGGAGCAGGCGCGCGTCTACCGCTACCGCGTCTACGACGGCTCGATCGCGCCGGTCAGCCAGGTCTCCGAGGACGGCTCACGCGCCGCGGGCCGGCCCTCGATCAGCGCCGACGGCCGCCACATCGCCTACCAGTATTCGATCCCGCACCCGGGAGGCCCCGCCAACGACAGCGACATCTACGTACGCGACATGGAGACCGGGACCCTGGAGAAGGCGTCCGTGGCGCGGAACGGGGGACCGGCGAACCGCGAGTCCACCGGACCGTCGATCAGCGCGGACGGCCGCCGGGTGGCCTTCGACTCCTACGCGTCGAACCTCGCGCACGGGGACACCAACGGCAGCGCCAACGTGTTCGTCCGCGACCTCGACACGGACCGCACGCGCCTGATCAAGGGCAAGGGCCGGGGCGCCTTCACCTACGGGGCCTCGCTCAGCGCGGACGGGCTCCGGGTCGCCTACGAGTCCGGACGCCTGGCCCGTCCGGACGGGCCGCGCCAGGTCTGGCTCGCGGACCTGACGGCCGGCACCGCACAGCTCGTCAGCGCGAACGCGCGGGGCGGCCCGGGTGACGGGTCCTCGACAAACCCCTCCGTCCAGCCGGACGGACTGGCCGTCGCCTTCGCGTCGTACGCCGACGACCTGGTGCCGGACGACACCAACGGCACGCTCGACGTGTTCGTACGGCACCTGAGTTGATCAACCGGCTGTTCGCATCATGAGACGGACGGTGAGCACGGACGCGGGGTGTGCCAAACTGCGTCCGTGTTCTCGTTCGCCACGATTATTGGCAGCAGGCGCGCCGGTCCGCAGTGACCGCCTCGTACGACCAGGTACGGGCGGCCACCGTCGTCACTCGACCCGCGCGCAGACCTCTCGCACCCGCGAGGGGTTTTTCGCTTTTCTGGCCCACCTTCAGCCGGGAAAGCAGTGCGAGGGATCATTGAGGGACGGTGGAGCCGGTCATTCCGGTACAGACCGAGATTCAGATCCTCAGGAGCCAGACACCATGACGGAAACCAGCGAACTCGACGACTCGTTCCACGTCTTCGACACGACCCTGCGTGACGGCGCGCAGCGGGAGGGCATCAACCTCACCGTCGCGGACAAGCTGGCCATCGCACGGCACCTGGACGACTTCGGCGTCGGCTTCATCGAGGGCGGCTGGCCCGGCGCCAACCCGCGGGACACCGAGTTCTTCGCCCGCGCCAAGCAGGAGATCGACTTCAAGCACGCCCAGCTGGTCGCGTTCGGTGCCACCCGGCGAGCCAAGGCCAAGGCGAGCGAGGACCCGCAGGTCAAGGCGCTCCTGGACGCCGGCACCGAGGTCATCTGCCTCGTCGCGAAGTCCCACGACCGCCATGTCGAGCTGGCCCTGCGCACCACCCTGGACGAGAACCTGGAGATGGTCCGCGACACCGTCTCCCACCTGGTTGCCCAGGGCCGCCGCGTCTTCGTCGACTGCGAGCACTTCTTCGACGGCTACCGCGCCAACCCCGAGTACGCGAAGGCGGTCGTACGGTCCGCCGCCGAGGCCGGCGCGTCCGTAGTGGTCCTCTGCGACACCAACGGCGGGATGCTCCCGGCGCAGATCCAGGCCGTCGTCTCCACGGTCCTCGCCGACACCGGCGCCCGGCTCGGCATCCACACCCAGGACGACACGGGCTGCGCGGTCGCCAACACCCTCGCCGCCGTCGACGCGGGCGCGACCCACGTCCAGTGCACGGCGAACGGCTACGGCGAGCGCGTCGGCAACGCCAACCTCTTCCCCGTAGTGGCGGCCCTGGAGCTGAAGTACGGCAAGAAGGTCCTCCCCGACGGCAAGCTCCGCGAGATGACCCGCATCTCGCACGCGATCGCCGAGGTCGTGAACCTCACCCCGTCCACGCACCAGCCGTACGTAGGCGTCTCGGCCTTCGCCCACAAGGCGGGCCTGCACGCCTCCGCGATCAAGGTCGACCCGGACCTGTACCAGCACATCGACCCCGAGCAGGTCGGCAACACCATGCGGATGCTGGTCTCCGACATGGCGGGCCGCGCTTCGATCGAGCTCAAGGGCAAGGAACTCGGCGTCGACATCAGCGGCGACCGCGAGCTGGTGGGCAGGGTCGTAGAACGCGTGAAGGAACGCGAACTCAAGGGCTACACGTACGAGGCGGCGGACGCGTCCTTCGAACTCCTCCTGCGCGCCGAGGCGGAGGGCAAGGCCCGCTCCTACTTCGAGGTCGAGTCCTGGCGCGCGATCGTCGAGGACCGCCCCGACGGCACCCACGCCAACGAGGCCACGGTCAAGCTCTTCGCCAAGGGCGAGCGCATCGTCGCCACCGCCGAGGGCAACGGCCCGGTCCACGCGCTCGACAGCACCCTGCGTGTCGCCCTGGAGAAGATCTACCCCCAGCTCGCCAAGCTGGAGCTGGTCGACTACAAGGTCCGCATCCTGGAGGGCAAGCACGGCACGTCCTCCACGACCCGCGTCCTGATCGCCACGTCCGACGGCTCGGCGGAGTGGTCGACGGTAGGCGTCGCGGAGAACGTCATCGCCGCGTCCTGGCAGGCGTTGGCGGACGCGTACACGTACGGCTTGCTGCGCGCGGGAGTCGAGCCGGCCGAGTAGGCGATCCAGAGATTCAGCAGGAGTCCTCGGCGAGCTTCTCGAACTCGCCGAGGCTCATGGCCTTGCCGTCGGCCCAGACCTGGCCGGGATCGAGGGCAGTGAGATCGGCTGCGCGGAAGGTGACGGTGCCGGTGTACTCGTAGTTGAACTCGGCCTTGCCGAAGGCGAGTTCGTACGTGTAGTCCGGCACCAGCCGCTGCTGTCCCGCGGCACGGGCCCGCCAGCCGGACGGCGGGGTGAAGAGCGGGAACTCGGCGTCGGCGCCGTGCCGCTTGCCGGGTACGCGCCAGCCCGAGAAGTTCCGGTCGGAGTCCGTGTCGGTCGGAGCCCCAGTGAGCGACAGCCCCTGGATCAGGTCGTCGCCGCACGTCCGCAGGACCGCCTGCGGCGCGCCGCTCGCATCTGGGCGCGCCGCCGCCAGTGGCAGATCCAACGCCCCGCACCCACTGAGCAGCAGACCCCCGGCCGCCACACCCACAACTACCGCCACGCCCCGTCGACCCCGCGCCCGGCTCAGCACTTGTCGTCCACAAGGTCGTCGAAGTCGCCCCGGCTCATCGCGCGGTCGTCGGCCCAGACCTGGCCGGGGTGCAGCGACGCGAGGTCCTTCGCGGTGAAGTAGAGGTCGCCGGTGTACTTGACGCCGGTGCCGTACACCTTGAACGTCAGGGAGTAGGTGCGGCCGGGAGCCAGTGCCTGAGGCCCGGTCGCCTCGGTCCGCCACGAGCGGGGCGGCTCGAAGAGCGGGAACGTCGTCGTGCCGAAGGGCTCCAGCGGGGGCCCTACCAGGGGTGTCCGCCAGCCGGTGCCCAAGCTTGGGCTCTCCGCGCTTGCGCTCTCCGCTGTCTCGCTCGCCACGTCGGCCATTTCCTCCTCGGTCCAACTGCCGAGGTCGATGTCCCCCGCGCGGTCGTGACCGCACGGCTTCACCAGTACGACCGGCTGTCCGTCCGTGCCCAACCAGGCCGCCGCCAACGGGAGTTGCGCGGGACTGCACGCGCTCAGCAACCCCACCCCGGCCGCCACACCCACAACCGCCCCCACGACACGTTTCATGTCCCGCCCCCCGTCGAGGGCGGGACACGACACGACCCGCCCCGCCTACTGCAGATGCCACTTCTGGTTGGCAGCCCCCGAGCACGTCCAGATCTGCGCCCGAGTCCCGTTCGTCGACGAATTGCCCGTCACGTCAAGGCACTTGTTGGCCGCCGTGTTCACCACATCACCGGTGGTCGCGTTGTACGACCACTGTTGCGCGGCGGTTCCATTGCAGTCGTACAACTGCACCTTCGCCCCGTCGGCGGTCGAAGCCGACGTCACGTCAAGGCACTTGCCGAGCGAGCGGACCGTGCCGTCGGTGCCCACGGTCCACTGCTGGGCGGTGGAGCCGTTGCAGTCGTAGAGCTGGACGGCCGTGCCGTTGGTGGTCGAACCCCCGGCCACGTCGAGGCACTTGCTCGCGAGGCCGACGAACGCGCCGGTCTGGCTGCCGCCGCCGGACTGCGTGCCCGCCCAGGTGAACGTGGCGGACGTCTTGCCGGGGAGGGAGTAAGTCGCGTGCTGGCCACCCCAGTTGATGGTCACCGTCTTCGCCGTGGACGCGTCGTTGTACGCGATCAGCGCCTTCGATCCGTCCGGGTTGCGCCACGCCACGTTCGGCACGTTCGTGGACGCGGTGGAAGCGATCCGCTGGGCGCCGGGGCGGACGAACTTCGTCAGCTGGCCCATCGTGTAGTACTCGACGGTGTAGTCGACGGTCCCGCTCGCGCCGTCGCCGTTGTGCACGGTGATCAGGCCGGTGCAGGTGCCGCAACCGCCGTTGTGCGGGCCCATGTTCTGGTCCACGGCGAGCGACCACTTGGTCACCGACTTCGCCCAGTTGCGGGTGTAGTCGATGATGTTGTTCATGTCCTCGCGCTGCTGGTTGGCGATCCAGGTGCCGCCGGAGTGCTCGGTGCCGAAGGCGTCCAGCGTCGGGTACTGGTTGTGGACGGTGGTCTGCTTGGCGATGTCACCGCCGTAGCCGTGCCAGGCGATCCCACCGAAGTTGGGGTTCGAGCGGACGGCCGCGTCGTCCACGGTCGCCGCCGCGTACGAGTCGTACACGTCCCAGTTCCAGTCGTGCGCCAGCACCTTCGTGGTCAGGCCGGACGCGTTGAGCTTCGGGAGCAGCTCGCTCTTCGTGAAGTAGGCGAGCCCGGACGCGTTCCAGCTCATCGACGGGTAGCCGGAGCAACACGTCGGCTCGTTCTGGACGGTCACGTACGAGACCGGAACGCCCTGGTCCTTGTACGCCTGGAGGTACTTGACGAAGTAGTTGGCGTAGGCGCCGTAGTCCTCGGACTTCAGCCAGCCCCCGTTGAGGGAACCGCTGTCCTTCATCCACGCCGGTGCCGTCCATGGCGAGGCCATGACAGTCAGAGACGGGTTCAGTGAGAGCGCCTGCTTGGTCAGCGGGACGACATCGGCCAGGTCGTGCGCGATCGAGAAGGAGTTGAGGTTCGGGTCGGTCTGACCGGCCGCCACGTCGTCGTACGAGTAGCCGTAGCGGGCCAGGTCGGAGGCGCCCATCGGGTTGCGCAGGAACGACAGGCCGATCCCGTCGGTTGGTGAGAACAACTTGGTCATGGTCGCGTTCCGGGTCGCCGTCGACAGTGCGCCGCTGCTGTTCATCAGCCAGGCCGCCGTGTCCGTGAAGGACGCGCCGCCCCCGGTGAACGTCTGGTAGCGGGTGTTCTCGTCGACGGTGATGTTCTCGCCGCTGCCACCCGTCCCGGACGAGAAGGCGAACGGCGTCTGGGCCTGGAGGCCGCGCGTGATATGGCGTCCGGCGGCGTCGTCGGTGGTGGTGAGCCAGGCCGTGACCTGTTCACCGGCCGCGTGTGCGGGGGGTACGGCGGCGGTGAAGCCGGCCACGGAGAGCAGTCCGGCGAGCAGCAGCCGGGCCGTGCGGGGGGTTCTCCTGGACATGGATGCGTTAGCCCTTCCTGACGAGATGTCTTGACGGGTCTGCGGGCCGTTAGTTAACTCACGGCGTGATCTAAGTCATGAGTGAACTGTGCGAACCCAGAGTGAACCAGAGCTCCAGAGCCGAGGGAAGGTCCATGCCAAGAACCGCCCTGCTCGTTTCCACCGCCCTGTGCGCCGCGCTGCTGTCACCGGCCGCCGTCTCCCAGGCGGTCGCCGCCGCCGATCCGGCCCCCACCCCCGTCGACCGCTTCGAGGGCGAGGTGCCCTTCGCCAGCCAGCCCGCCGAGGGCATCTTCACCTGGGGCGGTGACACCGACGACCCGCCCCAACTCGCCCTGACCGCGAGACCGGACGCCCCAGAGGGCGAACACGTACTCTCCGGCACCTACGACATCAGCGGCTACGGCGGCTTCACCCACGACTACGCCGCGACCGAACCCGGCCACGACTGGTCGGCGCACCAAGGCATCCGGTTCTGGTGGGACGGCCAGAACACCGGCAAGTCCACCAACTTCGAGATCAAGGACGGCGGCGCGAACGGTGAGGCCTCCGAGCTGTGGACGACGTCCTTCACGGACGACTTCACGGGCTGGAAGCAGATCGAGATCCCGTTCACGAACTTCGTCTACCGCACGGACTACCAGCCCGTCGGCGGCATCGACCACGTCCTCGGCCTCACCCAGATGTGGGGCTACGCGGTCACGCTCCCGGCCGGCGTCAAGAGCCAATTCGCCATGGACGACGTGGAGTTGTACGGCAAGGCCGACCAGTCGCTGCGCGCCTCCGTCACCACCGACGCGGCCGTCTACCCGGTCAAGGAGGGCGCTACGGCCACGGTCAAGGTCACCGTCGCCACCACCGGCGCCGTCCCGCTCGACGACCCGGTGACCGTCGCCTATGCGCCGGACGGCGGCACCGCCACCTCCGGCAAGGACTACACCCCGGTCTCCGGCACCCTCACCTTCCCGGCGGGCACCGCGTCCGGCGCCACCCAGACGGTCAAGGTCCGCACGCTCAAGGACAAGTCCGCCGAGAACGCCGAGACGATCCCGCTGAAGCTCACGGTCACCGGCGCCAAGGCCCCGGCCGAGAACCCGCAGGTCGTCGTCGACGCGCACGGACTGCCGTACCTGGACAGCAAGTTGCCCATCAGGAAGCGCGTCGCCGACCTCGTCAAGCGCATGTCGCTGGAGGAGAAGGCCGGGCAGATGACCCAGGCCGAGCGCGGCGGTGTGGGCACGGGCGCCGACGTCGCCACCTACGACCTCGGCTCACTGCTCTCAGGCGGCGGCTCGACCCCGACGCCCAACACGGCGGCGGCCTGGGCGCAGATGGTCGACTCGTTCCAACTCCGGGCGCAGGCAACGCGGTTCCAGATCCCGCTGATCTACGGCGTCGACGCGGTGCACGGTCACAACAACCTGGCCGGCGCCACGATCATGCCGCACAACATCGGCATCGGCGCCACCCGCGATCCCCAACTCGCCGAGAAGACAGGCGCGGTGACGGCCAGCGAGGTCCGCGCGACCGGCGTCCCGTGGGACTTCGCACCCTGCCTCTGCGTCACCCGTGACGAACGGTGGGGCCGCTCCTACGAGTCCTTCGGTGAGGACCCGGCGCTTGTGCAGTCCATGGAGACGATGATCCAGGGTCTCCAAGGAGCCGCGAACGGCAAGCAGTTGAAGGACGACGACAAGGTCCTCGCCACCGCCAAGCACTTCGTCGGCGACGGCGGCACCGCGTACGGCTCCTCCACGACGGGCACGTACACGATCGACCAGGGCGTCACCACGGTCACCCGGCAGCAGCTGGAGGCTATCCACCTGGCCCCGTACCAGACGGCGGTGGACCGGGGCATCGGAACAGTAATGCCCTCCTACTCCTCGCTCGACATCGTCGGCGACGGCCTGGGCCCGGTGAAGATGCACGCCCGCGCCGACATGATCAACGGCGTCCTCAAGAAGCGGATGGGCTTCGACGGCTTCGTCATCAGCGACTGGAACGCCATCGACCAACTCCCCGGCGACTACGCGTCCCACGTCAGCACCTCGGTCAACGCGGGTGTCGACATGATGATGGTCCCGTACAGCTACAAGGACTTCAGCTCGACGCTGATCGCCGAGGTGAAGGCGGGCCACGTCACCGAGAAGCGGATCGACGACGCCGTATCGCGCATCCTCACCCAGAAGTTCAAGCTCGGCCTCTTCGAGAAGCGGTCCGTCGATACTGCCACGAGCAACGCTTCGAAGATCGGCTCGACTTCGCACCGGGCCGTGGCCCGGCAGGCGGCGGCGGAGTCGCAGGTGCTGCTGAAGAACGCGAACAACGTCCTCCCGCTGAAGAAGTCGCAGAAGGTCTACGTCGCCGGTTCCAACGCCGATGACCTCGGCAACCAGACCGGCGGCTGGACCATCACCTGGCAGGGCGCGTCCGGCACCAACACCACCGGCACGACGATCCTCCAGGGGATGAAGAACGCCGGCGGCAACGTCACGTACTCCAAGGACGCGTCCGCCTCGACCAGCGGCTATGACGTGGGAGTGGTCGTCGTCGGCGAGACCCCGTACGCCGAGGGCATCGGCGATGTCGGCAACGGCAACGACCTGACCCTCACCCCGGCCGACCAGGCAGCGGTGGACAAGGTGTGCGCGGCGATCAAGTGCGCGGTGCTGATCGTCTCCGGGCGCCCGCAGTTGATCGGCGACCGGCTCCCGAAGATCGACGCCGTGGTGGCCTCCTGGCTGCCCGGCACGGAGGGCGACGGCGTGGCCGACGTGCTCTACGGAAAGCGGTCCTTCACCGGCCAACTCCCGGTCACCTGGCCGAAGTCGGAGGCCCAGCTCCCGATCAACGTGGGTGACACGTCGTACGATCCGCAGTTCCCGTACGGCTGGGGACTGACGACGCTGACGAAGGCGCCGACGGGTGGCACGGCCACCCTGAAGGCGCTGGAGGCCGCCGCGGGGAAGACCCGGTCGGCGGCGACCGGCAAGGCGCTCGTCACCAAGGCGCGGCTGATCGTGCAGGCGAAGGCGGGCCAGAACGTCACGGCCGCGGTGTCGAAGCCGTTCGCCGACGCGGACCATCTGCTGCTGACCGGCAAGTACGCGGCGGCCGTGAAGAAGCTGGAGGAGGCGTACCGGGCGGCGTAGGTCCTGCCCGATGACTCACCGCACCCCCCGCGGCCTCAACGGCGCGGGGGGTGCGGCCAGTTGGTGTCGGCGGGCAGTTCCACCGTGACGCGGAGCCCACCGGCCGGGCGCGGGGTCAGGGTGAGGGTGCCGTCGTGTGCGCCGGTGATGGTCTTGACGATCGCCAGGCCGAGGCCGACTCCTTCGTGGTCGGTACGGACGCGCTCGGTGCCGCGCTGGAACGGCTCGGTGAGGGTCGAGACCTGGTGGGCGGTGAGCGGGTCGCCGGTGTTCTCGACCGTGAGCACGACGGTCGTGGCGCGGACGGCGGTGGTCACCCACACCGTGCCCTGCTCGGGCAGGTTGTGGACGATCGCGTTCTGCACGAGGTTCGTGGTCAGTTGGAGCAGGAGCGTCTGCGAACCGTGTGCGGGGGAGATGTCGCCGCCGGTCTCGACGGTGACGCCGTGCTTCTCGGCGAGCGGGAGGAGCGTCTCGGTGGCCTCTTCCGCAAGGAGGGACAGGTCGACGGGTTCCCGGGTGAAGGACCGCTGGTTGGCGCGGCTGAGCAGGAGCAGTGCCTCGGTGGCGTCGATCGCCCGGGTGTTGACGGTGTGCAGGCGGTCGATGATCTGGCCGGTGTCGTGGTCCGGGTCGGCGCGGGCCAGGTCGAGCAGGGACTTCGAGATCGCCAGCGGGGTGCGCAGCTCGTGGGAGGCGTTGGCCGCGAACCGCCGCTGTTCGGCCACGTGGGCTTCGAGCCGGGCGAGCATCGCGTCGAAGGCGTCGGCGAGTTCGCGGAACTCGTCCTTGCGGCCCGGCAGTTGGATGCGGTGGGACAGCGAGCCGTCCGTGGCCATGCGGGTGGCGTCCGTGATGCGGGTCAGCGGGGCGAGCATGCGGCCCGCGAGGATCCACCCGCCGACCAGGCCGAACACCAGCAGGAACCCCAGGGCGACGGCGGCGATCGGAGCGAAGGCGCGCAGCACGGACAGGGTGTAGTCGGGCTCGATGATGAGCCCCATGTGGGGCACACGCGTCAGGAACAACCACGCGGCGGCGAGCAGCAGGACACCGGCGAGCATGAGAAAACCGACGTAACTGAGGGCGAGTTTGAGCCGGACGCTCAACCCGGGCGCCCTATCCACGGTTTCCTCCGTCGGCTCTGTCGTCTCCGGCCTCGGGTCGCGCGTCGATGCGATAGCCGACGCCCGGCACGGTGGCGATGATCCAGGGTTCGCCGAGCCGCTTGCGCAGCGCCGAGACGGTGATGCGCACGGCGTTGGTGAACGGGTCGGCGTTCTCGTCCCAGGCCCGCTCCAGGAGTTCCTCGGCGCTGACGACACCGCCCTCGGCGGCGACGAGGACGTCGAGCACCGCGAACTGCTTCCTGGTCAACGCGACATAGCGGCCGTCCCGGTAGACCTCCCGGCGGAACGGATCGACGCGCAGGCCCGCCAACTCCCGTACGGGCGGCCTGTTGTGGGCGCGTCTGCGGTCCAACGCCCGGAGCCGGAGCGCGAGTTCCTGGAGTTCGAAGGGCTTCGTCAGATAGTCGTCGGCGCCGAGTTCGAACCCGGTGGTCTTGTCGTCGAGCCGGTCGGCGGCCGTGAGCATGAGGATCGGCATACCGCTCCCGGAGGCGACGATACGGCGCGCGACCTCGTCGCCGGAGGGGCCGGGGATGTCGCGGTCGAGGACGGCGATGTCGTACCTGTTGACGCTCAGCAGCTCCAGCGCGGTGTTGCCGTCACCGGCGATGTCGGCCGCGATCGCCGCGAGGCGCAGGCCGTCGCGAATGGCCTCCGCCAGATAGGGCTCGTCCTCGACGATCAGAACACGCATACGTTTGATGCTGGAAGTCGACGCATGTCGTTGATGCTAGAAGTCGGCACCTATCGTCCGCGTATCGAAAACCCGATACGCGCCGACAACACCGGGCCGTCTTGGCTGACGGTGTGATGATCCCCCGGATTCCCCTCGCCCCCTGGAAGCGCGGCCCGGTGCTCGCCGTGCTGGCCCTGCTGCTGGGTCTGCTCATGCTGCTGCACGCCCAGGTCCCGACCTTCGCGGGCATCGGCAGCCTGGTGGAGAACCTCCTGCCGTGGCTCGGCGTGTGCGTCCCGGTGCTGCTGGCCGGGGCGGTATGGCGCCGCTCCGCCTCCGCGACGGTCGCCCTGCTGCTGCCGGTCACGGTGTGGCTGAGCCTCTTCGGCGGGCTGCTCGTCGACAAGTCCCACCCGGGCGGCGACCTCACCGTGGCCAGTCACAACGTCAGCGCCGACAACCCCGACCCGACCGGCACCGCCCGTCAACTGGCCGCCTCCGGCGCGGACTTGCTGGCCCTGGAGGAGCTGACCCCACAGGCCATGGGCAGGTACGAGAAGGGGTTGGCGAAGGCGTACCCGTACCACGCGGTGCGGGGCACGGTCGGCCTGTGGAGCAAGCTGCCGCTGTCGGACACCCGGTCGGTGAATGTCGTACGGGGTGATGTCGGGCCGTTGGCGAAGACCAAGCCGGCCGACGCCCCGAAGGAACCGGCCCGGGCACTGCGCACCACGGTGGCCACGGACCACGGGCCGCTAGCGGTCTACGTGGCGCACCTCGGGTCGGTCCGTTTGATGCCCAGCGACGGCTTCTGGACGGACTCGCGCGACTTCGGCGCCCGCGCGCTGGGCAAGGCGGTAGCCGCCGAGCCGAACAAGCGGGTGGTACTGCTCGGCGACCTGAACGGCACCACGGACGACCGCGCCTTCCACACCCTCACCGCCCACCTGCGCTCGGCCCAGGAGACGGCAGGCAACGGCTTCGGCTTCACCTGGCCGGCGTCCTTCCCGATCGCGCGCATCGACCAGATTCTGGTACGGGGGGTGGGGGCGCGGAGTGCGTGGGTGCTGCCGGAGACCGGCAGCGATCACCTGCCGGTGGCGGCCCGGATCAGCTGGTGAGCACCGGCCAAAGGGACCGACCTCGGGTAGCGTCGAGTCATGAAGGCCGTGATCCGGACCCGAAGCCTCCCGGGGCTACCGCTGGGGCTGCTGCTGGCCCTGCTGCTCGCCGCCCTCACCATGGCGACCCCGGCCGCCGCGGACACCGGCGTCTCGACGATCGGCGACGCCCTGCGCAAGAGCCCGGTCTACGTCGACCCATCGGCGAGCGCCCAGCTGTCGACGACAGACGCCGACGCCCTGGCCAAGCGGATCAAGGACGCCGACAAGCCGGTGTTCGTCGCGGTCCTCCCCGCCGACTACCCGACGGCGAACCTCTTCACCAACCTCCGCACCGCCACCGGCATCACCGGCCTCTACGCGATCCGCCTCGGCGACCGTTTCGACGCCCGCGCCGACTCCCGGGTGCTGTCGAACGCCGCCGTGAAGAACCTGGTCAGCAGCGTCCAGGGCGAGGACGCGAAGACCCAGCTCACCGACTTCACGAACCGCGCGCTGGCCAGCATGGGCGGTTCGGCGCCCGCGTCCTGGGGCGGCTCCTCGGACGGCGGCGGGGGAGTCTCCGGTACGGCGCTGATCGTCGCGGGCGGGGTGCTGGTGGCGGGCGGCGCGGGGGCGTACACCCTCGTACGCCGCAGCCGTCGCCGCCGCGAGGAGGAACAGCGCGCGGCGCTCGACAAGCTACGGGTGGTCGTGGACGAGGACATCACGGCCTTCGGCGAGGAACTGGACCGCCTCGAATTCCACCCGGCCGAACCAGGCGCCGACGACGCGATGCGCGCCGACTACGAACGCGCCCTCGACGCCTACGAACAGGCGAAGTCGTACATGGCGGCGGCCACGAAACCCGAGGACGTCCGCTCGGTCACCCAGGCACTGGAGGACGGCCGCTTCTCGCTCGCCCAACTCGCCGCCCGCCGCGAGGGCCGCCCGCTCCCCGAGCGCCGCGCCCCCTGCTTCTTCGACCCCCGCCACGGCCCCTCGGTCGCCGACGCCACCTGGACCCCGTCCGGCGGCGCACCCCGCGAGGTCCCGGTCTGCGCGGCCGACCAGGCCCGCCTCGCGGACGGCCGGGACCCGATGATCCGCGAGGTCGACACCGACTACGGCCGCCGCCCGTACTGGGACGCCGGCCCGGCCTACGGCCCCTGGGCAGGCGGCTACTTCGGCGGCGGCCTCCTCCCCGGCCTCCTCGTCGGCACGGTCCTCGGCAGCATGATGTCCACCCCGTCCTACGCCTCCGACTACGGCACGGGCTACGGCGACTTCGGCAGCGGCGGCTACGACGGCGGCGACGTCTCCGGCGCGAACTTCGACTCCGACGACTTCGGCGGCGGCTTCGGAGGGGGCGGGGACTTCGGAGGGGGCGGAGACGGGGGAGGCGGCGGGGACTTCGGCGGCGGTTTCTGAAGGAGCGGGGGGCGAGAAACACGGGCCCGGCGCACATGTGGCGCCGGACCCGCAGAAGAAGGACGTACGTCAGAAGAAGGACGTACGTCAGAGCGAAGCCGCCGCCGACGCGATCGCGGAGGCGAACGTGGACACCTCGCTGTACACGCCGGGCGCGTTCGCGCGGGCGCACCCTATGCCCCAGCTGACGATGCCGACCTGGATCCAGGCGTTGGCGCTGTCCCGGCGGAACATCGGACCACCGGAGTCACCCTGACAGGTGTCGACCCCACCGGCCGTGTACCCGGCACAGATCTCGTCACTGGCGACGAGCCCGCTGTACCCGCTGTAGGACCGGCAGGTGGCGTCACTGACGAACGGCACGGTGGCCTTGCGCAGATACCGCTGCTGAGCCCCGCCCTCACTGGCCGAACCCCACCCGGCGATGGTGAAGGTCCCGGTGTTGTACTGCGTGGTCGTGGCGATCTTCAGCGTCGGCACGGTGGTGATGGGCGAGGCGAGCTTGATGAGCGCCCAGTCCTTGCCGTTGCCGTTGTACCCCGGCGCCCGGTACACGTACGTCGACTTGACCTGGACCCGCCCGGTGGTGGACTGCAGGTCCACCACACCCGCGGTGGCGGTGATGCTGGTGTTGGCGCCGCTCCCGCTCACGCAGTGCGCGGCGGTCAGCACGATCTGCGGGGTGTAGAGCGCACCCCCACAGCCCATCGAGAGCCGGACCATGAACGGGAACTCGCCCTGCGTCGCGGTGGTTCCGCCGACGACGGGCGTGGGGGCGGCCTGTGCGGCCGAGACGGGCTGAAGGCTGGCGATCGCGAGAGCGGCGGCGCCGACGGCCGCGCATCTCTTGAGGGCTGTGAGGAGCTTCTTCAACGTGATGCCTTCCGTGGGGGGTGGCAATGACGCGCACATGTCAATCGAGAGCATCAAAGAAATGCTCAATTTCTGACATGGGCTGGTCAAATCTGTTGAAGGATTATGGGAACCCTGTGAACGTCCGCACAAGGGGTGGGTTTCAGCCATCGGCCAGCCGGGGTGAGCTCGGCCTCGGTGCCGCGCGCCCGCCGCCGTCAGCCGGTCCTCGGCACGACGAGTCCCGTCTCGTAGGCCATCACCACGGCCTGCGTACGGTCCCGCAGCCCCAGCTTGGACAGGATGCGGCTGACGTGGGTCTTCACGGTCTCCTCGCCGACGTGCAGGCGAGCGGCCAGCTCGGGGTTGGACAGGCCCTGGGCCAGCAGCCGCAGGACGTCGGTCTCGCGTGGGGTGAGGGCGTCAAGTGCGGTGTGCGCGGGGCCGGTTCGGGGCCGCTGACGGGCGAACTCGGCGATCAGCCGCCGAGTGATCCCGGGCGCGAGCAACGCCTCACCGGCCGCCACGACCCGCACCGCGTCGAAGAGTCGCTCGGCCGTCACGTCCTTGAGCAGGAACCCGCTCGCCCCCGCGGTCAGCGCGTCGTAGACATGCTCGTCGAGGTCGAAGGTGGTCAGCACCAACACCCTTGGTACAACAGGGCAGTTCTGGAGTCGTGCGGTGGCTTCGATGCCGTCCATGACCGGCATCCGTACGTCCATCAGCACCACGTCCGGCGACTCCTCGCGGCAGACGCGTACCGCCTCGGCGCCGTCGCGGGCCGTGCCCACGACCGTGAAGTCGGCCTGGGTGGCGAGGAGTCCGGCGTATCCGACCCGGACGATCTCGTGGTCGTCGGCGACGACGATACGGATGGGCGTGATGTTCATGGCCGCGCCGCCCCCTCCTGCTTCTGCACCTGCTTTTGCTCCTCCTCCGACTTGACGGGGAGTCGTGCCTCGACGACGAAACCGCCGCCGGGCGCGGGCCCGGTGCGCAACGTCCCGCCGACCGTCGCGGCTCGCTCACGCATACCGAGCAGGCCATGGCCGGAGAGACCGGCGGCGACGGGCCCCGGTCCGTTGTCGCGCACGCGCACCGCCAAGTCCTCGTCCCCGTAACGGAGTTCTACGTCCACTGCGGCGCCCGGCGCGTGGCGTCGGGCGTTGGTGAGGGCCTCCTGGACGATTCGGTACGCGGTGACCTCGATCCCGGGGTCCAGCGAGGTGACGTGTCCGCTGACGATGAGGCGGGTGCGGGAGCCGGCCGCGTCGCGTGACTCGTCGACCAGGTCGATGAGTTGGGCGAGGCCGGGCTGGGGCCGCCGTTGGACCCCCGTGTCGGCGTCCTCCCGCAGCACGCCCAGCAGCCGCCGCATCTCGGTCAGGGCGGTGCGCGCGGTGTCGCCGATGGCGAGGAGGCGGGTGGCGCCCTCCGCTGGGAGACCCGGGGTGGTGAGGCGGGCGGTCTCCGCCTGGACGGCGATCATCGAGATGTGATGCGCGACGACATCGTGCAACTCCCGTGCGATACGCGCCCGTTCACCCCGGGCGGCGTGTTCGAGGAGCGTGTCCGCGAAGGCCTGTTCGGTCGCGCTGTGGGCCAGGGCCGTACTGCGTGCGTGGTGGGCGATGCCGGTGGCCGCGGCGGCGGAGGCGAGGGTCGCGACGAGGACGGCGACGATCCTGGTCGGTTCCTCCTGACTGCCGAGGGCGATCACGACGTAGGGCAGGACGAGCAGTCCGCCGAGGCGGGTGGCTCCGGCGCGGCCCAGCACGTACACGCACACCAGTTGGGCCACGACCCCGCCGACGGTGAGGATGCCGAAGGGCACGAGGGACAGTACGCAGGCCGTACTGACGGCGACGGCGGTACCACTGCGCGCGGGGCCGCCGGATCCCAGTACGAGGGCGAGGGGCAGGGTGGAAGCGAGGGTGAGCAGCAGGAGGGCGGCGAACCCAGCGCCCAAGTCGGTGCTGCGCAGCAGCACTTCGGAGACCGCGAGAACACCCAGGACACCAGAGGCGACGAGATTCCCCGGCCCGCTTCTCTCCACAGCCACCCCCTCATTGTGCCGACCCCTGTCCGGCCCGGCGTCCCCCGCGCGAGGGACCTCCCGGGCGTGACGACGCACCGCACCGGCCGCCCCTAGCCTCCCTCACCATGAGCCATACAACCGGCGCAACCGATGCGGCCGAAGCGACCATCGAAGTCCGCGATCTGCGCAAGCGGTTCGGCCGGACCCTGGCGGTCGACGGACTGTCCTTCACGGTCGAGCCCGGCACGGTGACCGGCTTCGTCGGTCCCAACGGCGCGGGCAAGTCCACCACCATGCGTACCGTTCTGGGGCTGGACGCCCCCGACTCGGGGCAGGCGTTGATCGGCGGCCGTCCCTACCACGCCCTGCGCACCCCGCTGTTGGAGGTCGGCGCGCTCCTGGACGCCGCCGCCCTGCACCCCAGCCGCCGGGGCCGCGACCACCTCCGCTGGCTGGCCCACTCGCACGGCCTGCCGATGCGCCGCGTGGACGAGGTCCTCGAACAGGTCGGCATGGAGCAGGCGTCCCGGAGGCGGGCGGGCGGCTACTCCCTCGGGATGCGCCAACGCCTTGGCATAGCAGCAGCATTGCTCGGCGATCCTCCGGTGCTGTTGCTCGACGAACCGGTCAACGGCCTGGACCCCGAGGGCATCCAGTGGATCCGCACCCTCCTGCGCCACCTGGCTTCGGAAGGCCGCGCGATCCTCGTCTCCAGTCACCTGATGAGCGAACTCGAAGACACCGCCGACCACTTGGTGGTCATCGGCAGGGGCCGTCTGATCGCCGACACGGCGGTGGCCGACCTCCTCACGGCGGCCTCCGGCGACCGGGTAAGGCTGCGCACGAGCAGTCGTACGGAAGCGATGGAACTGCTGGCGAGGGAGGGCGGCACGGTCGCTGTCATCGACCGGGACACCCTCACGGTCACCGGCCTGCCCGCCGAACGGATCGTGGAGCTGCTCGGCGCGTCCCGCGTCCCCTTCGCCGAAGTGGGCGCGCACCGGGCGACGTTGGAGGAGGCGTACATGGAACTCACCCGGGACGCGGTCGAGTTCACGTCCACGCCCGCCTCGGACGCGGATGAGGTGACCCGATGACGACTCCCACGAAGACCGTCCAGCCGTACCGCTCGGCCCTCCACCCCACCCGGGCCGGCTTCGGCCGGCTGCTGCGCGCGGAGTGGACGAAGTTCTGGACGGTGAGGGCCTGGCTACTGGTGCTCGCGGTGGCGGCCGTGGTCACGGTGGTGATCTCCCAGATGGGCGCGAGCGGCTCCACCACCGGCGGTGGCCCTCCGGTCGTCGTCGGTCCGGGCGGCGAGGTGGTCAACGACTCCTTCCGCTTCACCCACCGCACGCTGACCGGCGACGGCACGATCACGGCGCGGGTCACCGGCCTGAAGGACGCCTCCGGCAAGGGACTTGGGCCCTGGACGAAGGCCGGGATCATCGTCAAGTCGAGCCTGAAGCAGGGCTCGCCGTACGTGGCGGTGATGGCGACGCCCGCCCACGGCGTCCGCATGCAGTGGAACTTCACCCACGACACGGCGGGTCCGAGCAGCGACCTGGCGAAGGCGCCGCAGTGGCTCAGGCTGAAAAGGCTGGGGGGAAAACTAACCGGCTATGCGTCGGTAGACGGTGAGAAGTGGACCCAGCTTGGGGAGGTGGGGGTCGGGGGGATGCGGGGGACGGTCCAGGTGGGGCTGTTCCTGGCGGCTCCCGTCCACGAGATCGTCCACCGCTCCTTCGGCGGTACGAGCGAGGTGGCGGGCAGCGGCCAGGCCACCGGCACCTTCGACCGTCTCACCTTCCAGGGCAAGTCGACGGCGGGCGGCTGGACGGACACGGACATCGGCGCCCCGACTGCCGACGGCCCGAACAGTCAACCCGGTACGACGACGGTGTCCCCGACCGGCACCTACACCCTCACCGGCCAGGGAGACATCGCCCCGGACGAGAACAGCCCCGACACGGTCCAGATGAGCTTCCAGGGAGTCTTCATGGGCCTGCTCTTCATGGTCGCCCTGGGCACGCTCTTCGTGACGACCGAATACAAACGGGGCCTGATCCGTACGACGTTCACGGCGACCCCGTCCCGACTGAAGGTACTGGCGGCGAAGACGACGGTGATAGCGGCGATCACCTTCACAACGGGCCTGCTGGCAACGGCAATTGGCTTCACCCTGGCCCAGAAGACACTGCGGTCGAACGGCTTCAAGTCCCCCGAGTTCCCGGACCTCTCCTTGTTGGAGAACCCGGCCCTGAGGGCGGTGGTGGGCAGCGCGGTACTCCTGTCCCTGGTGGCGGTCCTGGCCCTCTCCCTGGGCGTGGTCCTGCGCAACAGCGCCGGCACGATCGCCACGGTGGTCGTCCTGGTGATCCTCCCGCAGATCCTGTCCTTCGCCCTCCCGCTCCCCGTCGCGCAGTGGCTGCTCAGGGTCACACCGGCGGCGGCCTTCGCCGTCCAGCAGGGCGTGACGTACTACCCCCAGGTCCAACACAACTGCCTCCCGGAGAGCGGCTGTTACCCCCTCTCCCCGTACAACGGCCTGGCGGTCCTGGTGGCGTACGCGGCGGCGGCGCTCCTGCTGGCGGCCTGGACGGTAAGGAGGCGGGACGCGTGAGGTGGCGAGGTTCTCTGCACGCTCTCCATGCCGAGTGGACCAAACTCCGTACCCTGCCCAGCACTTGGTGGCTCCTGGTGGCAACGGTCGCCCTGACGGCGGCGATGGGCGCGGCGGCGGCCTCGTCGCTCACGACCCGCGTATGCCCGACACCGACGGCCTGCCACGAGGACACGGTCAAACTGGCCCTCACCGGCGTCCAGTTGAGCCAGGCGGTGTGCCTGGTCCTGGGTGCGCTGTCGATCGGCGCGGAGTACGGCACGGGCACGATCCGCACGACGCTGACGGCGATGCCGGGTAGGTGGCGGGTGCTGGCGTCCAAGGCGGCGGCATTGTCACTGCTGACGTCGGCTGCGGGGGTGCTGGCGGTGCTGTCAGCCCTGGGGCTGGCCCGCCTGATCCTTCCGACCCCGCCGCCGGTGGACGGCGCGATGTTCCGCGCGGCGGGCGGTTCGATCCTCGTCCTGGTGCTGGTGACGCTCCTGGGCCTGTCCCTGGCGACCCTGCTCCGCGACACGAGCGGCGCGATCACCCTGGGCCTGGGCATCCTCTACGTCGTCCCGGTCCTGTCCCACGTCGTCAACTCCCCGACCTGGCAACACCGTCTGCAACGCTGGGCCCCCATGCCGGCGGGCCTGTCCATCCAGGCGACGAAGAACCTGGCGGGGTTGGCGATCGGTCCGTGGGCGGGGTTGGGGGTACTGGCGGCGTATGCGGTGGGGTTGTTGGTGGTGGGGGGAACGGCGTTCAGGCTGCGGGACGCGTGAACCGGCTCAGGAACTCTGTCCAAGTGCTGGGCGAGACGGTGAGGATGCCACCGGCGGGGGCCTTGGAGTCCCGGATGTGGATGGCGGAGGGGTGGGTGGCGACTTCGATGCAGTTACCGCCCTCGTTGCTGCTGTGGCTGGACTTCCGCCAGGCGTAAGCGACTTCGATGCAGTTGCCACCTTCGCTGCCGCTGTAGCTGGACTTGAACCACGCCAGGTCGTCCGAGCGGTCGAGCTGTCCTGCTGCGGCGTTCATTACTCTCCTTGCATTCGCTCCAGGAATTCCGTCCAAGTGCCGGGAGAGACGGTGAGGATGCCACCGGCGGGGACCTTGGAGTCGCGGATGTGGATGGCGGCGGGGTGGGCGGCAACTTCGATGCAGTCCCCGCCCTCGCTACCGCTGTAGCTGGACTTCCGCCAGGCATAAGCGACTTCGATGCAGTTGCCGCCCTTGCTGCTGCTGTAGCTGGACTTGAACCACGCCAAGTGCTGCCGTGCTGCGGTGTTCATTGCTCTCCTAGCAGTCGCTCCAGGAGGCGCATGCTCTCGGAGGGAGAGAGCGCCTGTGACCGCAGCATTCCATATTTCAGGTGATAGTTACTCACCTCTTCCGGGTCCTCGACGAGGAAGCTGGCGCGCTGAACTTCGAGGTAGGCGAGGCGGTCGTGGTGCGGAGTCTCCAGCAGCACCAAGGGACCGTCGAGGGAGGCGTGGGGCATCCGGTCCATGGGCATGATCTGCACACCCATGTGCGCGGGCTCGTTGGCCTCGATCAACTTGCGGATCTGGTCCCGCATGACCTCCGGGCCGCCGACGTTCCGCCGCAGGACGCTCTCCTCGATGATGAAGTGCCCCACCGGAGGCCGATCGCGCGTCCAGATCTCCTGCCGTTGCATCCGGTTGGCCACCCACTGGTCGGCCGTCTCGTCCCCGACCGCCGGATGCAGGGACTCGAAGACACAGCGGGCGTACGCCTCCGTCTGGAGCAGGCCAGGCACGACCTGTGTCTGGTACGACAAGATGGCGATGGCCTCCTGCTCATTGTCGACGAGCCCTTGTGCGAAGGCGGGCATCCGCTCCTGCACCGGCAACTTGTCGACGACGGCGAACAACGCCCCGCCCGTGTGCAGCAGTTCATCGAACTCGGTGGCCCGATGATCCTGTAGCGCAAGCCTCCCTTGTTCGTAGGACCTGATCGTGTCAACGTGCAGGTTCGCGATCTCCGCGAACTGCTCCTGTGTGAGCCCGGCCTGCCTTCGGAAGTGGGCGACCAGCCCGCCGACCGCCTGCCAAGTACCGACCTTCTTGGGCCTCTTCGCCGATTGCATGCGTGTCCCTTTCCCCCGCGCACACCCGAAGTCGTCGTAGTGAGGTCGTAGAGAAAACAAATACGACCTCACTCACTGCCCCAAGATAGTGACCGCCAGTGACAGTGGTCCCATGAACGAACAACTCCACCAAAGCCACACCCGCGAGGCGTTCTACCGACGCGACCGCAGATCAGTAGCCCTGGCCCGCGAGTTCACCCGGAACACCCTCGCGGACTGGGAGATCATCGACCGGGCCGACGAAATGCTGCTCTGCGTAAGCGAGTTGGCGACCAACGCGATCCTGCACGGCGTACCACCGGGCCGGGGCCTCGCCCTCCGCCTCTGCGTCCACCTCGACGGAATCCTCCGCGTCGAGGTCCACGACAGCGGCACCGGTCAACTCCGTGACGTCAGGACCCGGTATCGGGACCTCCACGCGGAGGATGGCCGGGGCCTGATGCTGGTCTCCATGCTTGCGGACAAGTGGGGGGTGGGGGAGCGGGCGCCGGGGAAGGTGGTGTGGTGCGAGTTCGCGGTGGGTTATGGGTGAGTCTTCAAGATCGCGGCGATGTTGCGCTCGGCCATCGCGATGTCGTCTTCGTCGCCGAACTCCCGGAACAGATCCAGCGCTTGGTGGGTGGCCGACAGAGCTTCCTCGCACCGGCCCACCGCGCGGAGCGTGACGCCTATGTTGGTGCCGGCCAAGGCCTCTCCACGGCGATCGTCGAGGAACGCATACCAATTCCTGGCCCGTGTGTGGGCCGAGAGGGCCTCGTTGAATCGCCCGAGATCTTTCAACGTCAGGCCCAGGTTGTTCCAGGACTTGGCCCTGCCGTGCCAGTCGCCGAGTTCGGCGGAGAGCCCCAGGGCGTGGGTGAGGGAAGTGATGGATTCTGTGTGGTGGCCCAGGTTGCGAAGAACGATGCCGAGGCTGTTCCTGATCGATGCCTCGACCTCCCTGTCACCCAATTCCGCACATATGGCAAGGGACTCCTCAAGGGCGACGAGCGACTCGTCCAGGCGTCCTAGGTCATCCAGCGCGATGCCGAGATTGCAGCGTGCCTTGGCCGCTTGGTGCCGGTTGCCCAGATCGCCATAAAGCCGCGCACTGTGACCGTAGGCCTCGATCGCCTCGCTGTACCGCCGCATCTCCCGCAGGACGAGTCCGAGGTTGTTCCAGGCCAGGGCCATCCCGTCGCGGTCGCCGAATTCCTCGAAGAGGCCCAGCGCACGGCGATATACATCCACGGCCTCTTCCAATCGCCGTGAAGCGAGCAGAGCAGAACCGAGGGAGCTGTCCGTCATGGCCTGGACCTGGCAGTCACCCACCCGGCGCGAGGCCTCGCAGGCGGTCTCCGCCACGGTGACCCAGTCGTGGAAGTCCCGGCGGCGGTGGAGGTCGATGCCCAAGCAGTGGGACAGGAGCAGAGTGTTCCGGATCTGTTCGTCGTCCTCGGTATCGGTCCACTGGGCGGCCGCCAGCAGTCCCGTGCGCTCGGCATTCAGCCAGTTCAAGGCCTGGGCGCGGTCGGTGAAAGTATCGCCGGGCACGTCATCGGCCTGCGGCCGGACGTGTGCCACTGCCGACAGCGTCCTCTGCGCGTAGTGGCCCACCAGCTGACTCCGGGCCTCGGCCGCCTCGTCGAGGAATTCTGGATCTTCAGCGACGACGGTGTGCGCGTACAGCCGTACCAGGTCGTGTAGTTGCCAGCGTTCGCCGTCCGGGAACACGGTGAGAAGAGAGCAGGCGGTCAGATCGTCAAGGTACGGCTCCAACTGCTCAAGGGGCAGTCCGGTCAGACAGGCCGCCACCTCAACGCCGATGCCGTCCCCCGGCGCTTGCCCCAACAGCCGGAAAGCCTGGGCTAGTTCAGGCTCCAACCGTGCATACATCTCGTCGAGCACGGGCCGCAGGCTCAGCTCCTTTCTGTACTGATCAACCCCCCTGACCTTCAACGTCCGCACCCGATCGCTCGCGACCTTCAGTCTGCTGACCAACGTTGCAACGGGCCGCTGCCGACCTCGTCGTAGCAACGCGGAGACGATCAGTAGAGCAAGCGGCAAGTGCCCGCACAGCTCGGCGAGTTGACGTACGGCCTCCGGCTCCTCCGCAACCCGTTGATCCCCGGGGTCGTACTGCCGCAACGACCGGTCGATCAACTCCCGTGACGCATCAGGCGTAAGCCCGTCAACCCTGAACTGCCGTACCGGAAGCGAGTCCTGGACCTCCCGGGAGGTCACCAGAACCCGATGCCCGCTCCCTTCTCCCGGCAACAGGGGAGAGATCTGTGCCGGGTCGGACGCGTTGTCCAGAACGATCAACACCGGGTCACGGGAACTCAGTTCGGCCCGATAGCGCGCGTACTGCTCATCAGCCGTAGGCGGCAGATCCTCATCCCCGACCCCCAGCGCCCGCAACAACTCCAGCACCGCCTGATCCGCCGTCATCGGAACCTTGTCGTACCCCCGAAGGGTGACGAAGAGCGCACCCCCGGAAAACCATCCGCACTTCCGCGCCGCATGCCCAACACGCAACGCCAGCGCGGTCTTTCCGACGCCGCCCAGCCCGGAGAAGGCGAAGATGACGACGGACTCGGAGCCACCATCGACACCCGGATCGAGGGCGCTCAGCAGCTCGGCCACCTCCTCCTCACGGCCGGTGAAGGCTGCCGGCTCGGCAGGCAGCGTGGACATCGCGGTGGGGGAGGGGGCCGCCCGCGGGGTCTCCGCCTTGCCGGTGACGGGACCGTAGAACGTACTGCCCCGCAAGTCGATGTGATCCCCGTCGCCCACTGGCCCCGCCCACCGCTCGTCCCCACGCAGCACCACCCACTGCTGCACCCATCCATAGTGCCCGCAGAAAGGTCGGAGCCGTCGGCGTTGCAGCCGCCGTGACCGAGATCCCAGTCCCTCGTTAAGGGAAGCGTATTTCCGGGAAACGTACTTCCCTAAGATGCCGCCTGGAGGCGCTCATGCCCGGCCCCTACTCCCGCCCTCTTCTCAACCTCCCCAAACCCCCAGACATGTTCGCCCGAGACTGGGAATGGAGCGAACTCACCGCCTTCGCCGCCGACGAGGGGCCGGAAGCCACCATGGCCGTGGTGTCGGGGCGGCGCCGGCAAGGAAAGTCCTTCCTGCTCGACTCCCTCGCCCGGGCCGCCGGGGGGTTCTACTTCTGTGCGTACGAGGCGACGGAGGCGGAGTCGCTGCGCCGCTTTGGTGAGGAACTCGGCCAGTACACCGGCAGCATCGCCCCGATGCGCTTCGACCGCTGGGAGCAGGCCGTCGACGCACTGCTCGCTCTGGGCAAGGGCAGACCTGTCCCTGTGGTCATCGACGAGTTCCCGTACCTCGCCAGGGCCACGCCCTCCCTTCCCTCCATCGTGCAGGTCGCCTACGGCCCCCGCCGCCCCGAACGGCTGGAGTCCCGCACCCGCCTTCTCCTGTGCGGCAGTTCGCTGTCCTTCATGGGCAAGCTGCTCAGCGGTACGTCGCCCCTGCGGGGCCGCGCCGGTCTCGAACTCGTCGTACAGCCACTGGACTTCCGGCAGGCGGCGGCGTTCTGGGGCATCGAAGAAGACCCCCGGCTCGCACTCCTCGTGCACAGCGTCGTGGGCGGAACTCCCGCCTACCGAAGGGAGTTCGTACGTGACGACGTCCCGGCCGGCCTGGACGACTTCGACGCCTGGGTCTGCCGTACCGCTCTCTCGCCCCGCTCCCCGCTCTACCGCGAGGCCCGCTACCTCCTGGCCGACGAATCCGACCTCCGGGACCGGGCCCTATACCACTCCGTGCTCGCTGCCCTCGCCTCCGGCAACGCCACGGCGGGCCGGATCGCCGGATGCCTGGAGAGGCCGACCAGCGACATCACCCACCCCCTCACGGTCCTTCAGGACTGCGGACTTGTCCGCAAGGAGACGGACTCCTTCCGCCGGAACCGGAGCGTCTACCGCGTCGGCGAACCGCTGATCGCCTTCGACCACGCCATCTCCCGGCCCAAACTCCCCTTGCTGGACAGGGGGTTGGCGGAACAGGTCTGGGCGAGTTCCCGGTCCCGGTTCCTTTCCGGTGTCGTAGGACCGCACTTCGAGCAGCTCTGCCGCGAGTGGGCTGCCCACTTCGCCGCTCCCGAGACCTTCGGCGGCATGCCGATCGACGTCTCGTACGGGACCGTTCCGGACCAGGCGGAGCGCACCGCCCACGAGATCGACGTGGTCGTACGAGGCGCGGTGGGCCAGGACAACGGCGTACTGCTCTCCCTTGGCGAGGCCAAGTGGGATCAGGTCATGGGCGTGGGACACCTGGAGCGGTTGCGTCATGCTGCCGCGTTGCTTGCTGGACGTGGAGTCGACACGTCGGCCGTCCGACCCGCCTGCTACAGCGGGGCCGGATTCACCGACGAACTGCGCGCCGCGGGAGACCGGGGAGAGGTCGTACTGGTGGACCTGGAGCGTCTGTACCGGGGTGACTGAGACGTCGCCCGCCCGGGAGTGATACCAGGACAGGCCGACGGACGACCGAGATGTCAGTGGGGCGTCCTAGGGTCAACAGACACAGGCAGGGCGTCTGTTCGTTGCTGAAAGGGGCGGCACGTGGGGGACGGCATTCAGTGGCTGGTGGGCGCTACGTCGAGCTCCGGGTGGGTGCTGGACGTCCACTTCGCCCGAGGGATCGGCGTCGACGAACTGGCGCTCCGCCTGGGCGCAACCCTCGGGCCGAGGCCGGAACCGATGACCGACGCCGAGCTGGCCGATCTCGACATCGACGCCTACCCCGACCGCGGGCCGGGCAGCGCCGTGATCCGCGTCGGTGAGGACGCCGGCTGGGCGTTCGCCATCACATACGGCCCGTACATCGAGCGGCTGGCGGAGGTATCGCGGGACGGTGTCGAAGCCGTCCATTACCACTACAACTCGGAGCACCCGCCCACGATCGTCCTGTACGCCCGCGACGGCCGCACCGTCTGCGGATTCGGGCTCTGCGAGGAGAGCAACCGCTACGGACACGAACCCGATCTGCTCCTGCCCGACCTCGTCGCCGCGGGCATCCTGCGCCGGGACGGACAGACCTACCGCCATCCCCGCATCGACGACTATGGCGACTACTGCGACCGCAAGCGCCTCGGCCTGGCCGTCTTCGAGGAACGCTTTGGCCTCTCCCTGCCCCGTTCCGCACTCGCCGAGGACCCCCTCCCGGTGTACGCGATCATGGGTTCACCGGCCCCCGACTTCGAGGAGATCTCCGCGTGGGCCGCGGCCAAGGGCAGACCCCTGCCCGACACCCACCTACGCCTGATCCCGGCCTGCCTGCGCAAGGAGTACGAAAGGAGTACGAACGGTGCATGAACTGACCCGCCCCGAAGCCCGCCGCATCGCCGTCCAGGCCCAACTTCTCGACGCCGACCGCCCCACCGAACTCCACGCGGTAGTACGCCAGTTGACGCTCCTCCAGATCGACCCCACGGCCGCGATCGCCCCCAACGCCGACCTGGTCGCCTGGAGTCGCCTGGGTTCGTCGTACGCGCGGGAAGACCTCACCGCCGCGCTCGCGAACCGCACCCTCCTCGAACTCCGCGCGATGATCCGCCCGAGCGAGGACCTGGTGCTGTACCGCGCCGACATGGCCGTATGGGAGAAGGAATCGAAGCACTACCGCGAGTGGGTCGCCGCCAACGACGCCTGCCGTCGCGACATCCTCGACCGGCTCGACAGCCAAGGGCCGCTCACCTCAAGGGAGTTGCCCGATACCTGCGCGGTGCCGTGGCAGTCGTCCGGCTGGACGCACAACCGCAACGTCAGTCAGCTCCTGGAGCTGATGGTGTTGCGAGGGGAGGTCGCGATCGCGGGCCGGGCGGGACGGGAGCGGCTGTGGGACCTGGCCGCACGCGTCTACCCGGACGAACCCGCCGTACCACTCGACGACGCGCGCAGACTCCGCGACGAACGGCGACTGCGCGCGCTCGGTATCGCCCGCGCCACCGGCACCGCCCTCCCGGTCGAGCCCGCCGTCGTCGGCGAGGCCGGCGAACCGGCCGTCGTAGAAGGGGTGAAGGGGGAGTGGCGGGTCGATCCGGCGTACCTGGAACGGCCGTTCAGCGGGCGGGCCGCACTGCTGTCGCCCTTCGACCGGCTGATTCACGACCGGAAGCGCACCACCGAACTCTTCGGCTACGACTACCAGTTGGAGATGTACAAACCGGCCGAGAAGCGCCGCTGGGGTTACTTCGCCCTGCCGATCCTCTACGGCGATCAGCTCGTCGGGAAGCTCGACGCCGTCGCGGACCGCAAGGCCGGCGTGCTCCTGGTGAACGCCGTCCATCAGGACGTGGAGTTCAGCAGGAGCATCGCCGATGCCGTGGAGGCCGAGATCGAGGATCTCGCGGTCTGGCTCGGCCTCAGGCGTTCTTGAACCTCGACCTTGAACCTCGGGCTCAGGCGCTCTTGATCGCCGAGATGTCGAAGTTCAGCTTGATCTTCTCGGAGACGAGGACGCCACCGGTCTCCAGCGCCGCGTTCCAGGTGAGGCCGAACTCGGAGCGCAGGATCTCGGACTTGCCCTCGAAGCCGACGCGCTCGTTGCCGAACGGGTCCTTCGCCGCGCCGTTGAACTCCAGGTCGATGGTGATCGGCTTGGTGGTGCCGAGGATCTCCAGGTCACCGGTGATGCGGTAGTCGTCGCCGCCGAGGGCTTCGGCCGAGGTGGAGCGGAAGGTCATCGTCGGGAACTCGTCCGTCTTGAAGAAGTCCGAGCTCTTGAGGTGGCCGTCGCGGTCCGGGGAGCCGGTGTCGATGCTGTCCATCTTGACGTCGAGGGACGCGGTGGACTTGGCCGGGTCACTGCCGTCCAGGTGCAGCGTGCCGGTGAAGTCGAGGAACTTGCCCTTGACGTTGGTGACCATCGCGTGGCGGGCGGTGAAGCCGAGCGTGGTGTGCGACGGGTCGATGGTGTAGTCGCCGGTCAGCGCGGCCAGGTCGGGGTTGACGGCGCCGGGGGTCGAGGTGGCGTCGGTCTCGTCGCTCTTGCGGCCGAAGATGCCCATGATGACGTGCTCCTAAAGGGGACGGGAGTGGTGCGGGGGGTTGTGCGGGATGGTGCAAAGCGGTGCAGGGATGAATCTGTTGAACGTTCAACGATGCCAACACGAAGGACCGTAGACCTATTCCATTCAATTTTCAACATCATCCGCAGCGCGTTGCTCCAACTACTACGAGTACGCCCTCCCGGCTGCCCCGGCAACGCGGGGAGCCGGCTCGCGAGCCACTCGGGAATCGCTCGTGAATCACTCCGGGGATGGCATCCGCCGCACATGAATGTGAGGTGGCTCTCAGCTGACGCCTTTGTGTGACTCCTACAACGGGCAAGCCCCTTGAGCAGTCGGAACGGCTGCATGGCGCCGAGGTTCTGTTCAGGGGTACCAGGAAAACGGGCCGGAGACTGTGCAGAGTCAACGGCGCCCTTTCCTTGGTGTCCTTCGTAGGGTCAGTACATGACCGTTTTGGATGAGGCGCCGGGTGAGCCGACGGACGCGCGCGGGCGAGTGGCCGAGCTGCACGAGATCCGTGCGCGGGCACTGGCCGGCCCGAGCGAGAAGGCGACCGAGGCGCAGCACGCCAAGGGGAAGCTGACCGGCCGGGAGCGCATCGACCTGCTCCTTGACCCCGGGTCCTTCCGTGAGGTCGAGCAGTTGCGCCGGCACCGCGCCGTGGGCTTCGGCCTGGAGGCGAAGAAGCCGTACACGGACGGTGTCATCACCGGCTGGGGCACGGTCGAGGGCCGCACGGTCTTCGTCTACGCGCACGACTTCCGGATCTTCGGCGGCGCGCTGGGCGAGGCCCACGCCACGAAGATCCACAAGATCATGGACATGGCCATCGCGGCCGGTGCGCCGCTGGTGTCGTTGAACGACGGTGCGGGTGCGCGTATCCAGGAGGGTGTCTCCGCGCTCGCCGGGTACGGCGGCATCTTCCAGCGCAACACCAAGGCGTCCGGTGTCATCCCGCAGATCAGCGTGATGCTCGGCCCGTGCGCGGGCGGCGCGGCCTACAGCCCCGCCCTGACGGACTTCGTGTTCATGGTCCGCGAGACCTCGCAGATGTTCATCACGGGCCCGGACGTGGTCAAGGCGGTGACGGGCGAGGAGATCACCCAGAACGGCCTGGGCGGCGCGGACGTGCACGCCGAGACGAGCGGCGTCTGCCACTTCGCCTACGACGACGAAGAGACCTGCCTCGCCGAGGTGCGCTACCTCCTGTCGATGCTCCCGCAGAACAACCGCGAGAACCCGCCCCGCGCGGAGTCGAGCGACCAGGCCGACCGCCGCTCGGACATCCTGCTGGACCTGGTCCCGGCCGACGGCAACCGGCCGTACGACATGACCAAGGTCATCGAGGAGATCGTCGACGACGGCGACTACCTGGAGGTCCACGAGCGCTGGGCCCGCAACATCATCTGCGCGCTGGCCCGCCTCGACGGCCGGGTCGTCGGCATCGTCGCCAACCAGCCGCAGACCCTCGCGGGTGTCCTGGACATCGAGGCCAGCGAAAAAGCTGCGCGCTTTGTCCAGATGTGTGACGCTTTTAACATTCCGATCGTTACGTTCCTGGACGTTCCGGGGTTCCTTCCCGGCGTGGACCAGGAGCACGGCGGAATCATCCGGCACGGAGCGAAGCTGCTCTACGCGTACTGCAACGCCACCGTGCCGAGGATTTCGCTCATCCTGCGCAAGGCGTACGGAGGTGCCTACATCGTCATGGACAGCCAGTCCATCGGCGCCGACCTCACCTACGCCTGGCCCACCAACGAGATCGCCGTGATGGGCGCCGAAGGTGCCGCCAACGTCATCTTCCGCCGCCAGATCGCCGACGCCGAGGACCCCGAGGCGATGCGGACGCGCATGGTCAAGGAGTACAAGTCCGAGCTGATGCACCCGTATTACGCGGCTGAGCGCGGACTCGTCGACGACGTCATCGACCCGGCCGAGACCCGCGAAGTACTCATCAGCTCCCTCGCGATGCTGCACACCAAGCACGCGGACCTGCCCTCGCGCAAGCACGGCAACCCCCCGCAGTAACCCAGCGGACCCTCCGCGCTACCCGTGCGGAAACCTCAGCCACGGAGACTGAACCTATGAGCACCCCTGACATTCGCGTCGAGAAGGGCCACGCCGAGCCCGAGGAAGTCGCCGCGATCACGGCGATCCTGCTGGCCCGCGCGGCGGCCACGCCCGCGGAAGCCCCGGCTCACCGTCCGCTGCCCAAGGCCGGCTGGCGTCGGCTGGAGCGCGAGGGTGGATTCCGCGCTCCGCACAGCTGGCACTGAGCTTTCAGCGCGTTCACGGCGGCCCCACTCTTCTTCGGGAGGGTGGGGTCGTTGGTGTTTGCGGGTCAGGTGATGGTGAGGTTCTTGACCGGGAGGTCGAGGGTGGTGATGGGGGTGCCGTCGGGGGAGCGGCAGGACCTGATGAGCAGCGAGTCGAGGGAACTGAGGTCGCGGTAGGCGCGGGAGTCCCCAGGCACGACGCAGTCCTCCAACGTGAGCGTTCGCAGTTCGGCCGGAAGGGGTTCACGTGCTGTCAGCCACTCCGGCAAGTGGATGTCGTTGAAGCTGAGGTATTCGAGCCCGGGCATGGCGGAGATGCTGCTCAGGCCACGCGGCGTACATGTACTCGCGGTCGACAGAAGAAGGGTTCTGACGTCGGGGAAGTTACTCAAAGCGGATAGTTCGCTGGTACCGCTCAGCCCAAAGAGGTTCAGCCAGGACATGGTCGGCCCAAGACGCAGGCTGCCCAGGCCAGCCATAGCCTCGCGGCCGAGACCCAGGAAAGTGAGGTTCCTCAAGTTCTCCACGGATCCGAGCCCGTGCAACTTCCCTCGCCCCAGGATCGAGAACATTTGTAGCTGTGGGTGAGCCGTCAGCACTGAGAGGTCCCCGGGGCCACGGAAGCTGTAGACAGCCAGATCTTCCATGGGCGGGAGCTGGTCCACGGTGGCGAGCCTCGAGAACGGGTAGTGAATCGACAGTGCCCTGATGGACCTCAACTGAGTCGCCGCGCGCCACTGCTGAGAGTGCGTGAGTCGCACTTGGTGTCGCTCCAACGGCAGCCCGGCAAGTACCTGCTCGCCGTAGGCGTCCGCGTCGAAGTACGCCCAAGCCTCGATGATTGCGTCGACGACGGGGGCGCGCCGGTCCTCGGCATACCTCACCATCAACGCCAGAGCCTCCTCACCACCGACCATCGCCACGGTCCGCACGGTGTGTACCGCGGACCTCTCAGTCAACTCGCCCAATGAACGCGGCAACCGCCGCAGCAAGCTCGTCCCCACAGCCGCCAGTGCCGGCGCATCCGTACGACGACGAGCCGGAAGCAGCGCCGACATCGCCCCGTCCAACCGCCCCGCCAGCTTCTCCGGGACCGACGGCAACGTCTCCTGACAAGAAGCCGCGAGCAACCGCAGCACCCGCGCATACCGGGGCTCCGCCTCCGCCCGATCCAGGATCCCGTCCAACAACTCCCGTCGCTGACCGGAGTTGGCATGCCCCGCGGCCATGATGATCGTCTCGCGCCACAAGTCGAGATGCGCCCGCCCGACCAGGTTGCCGATCCGGTCCTCCTCCGTCGCCTCCTCGGCGGCCAGGTACTCCTGGAAGGTCCGGTGGACGAAGTCGAGGCGGCCCTCGACGGGGGAGCGGAGGATGCCGGAGCGATCCCGTAGCTGTTCTAGGACCCCCTTGCTGTCCTGTATCTCCAGATGCCGCATCGCCGAGAGCTTGGACGCGACGTGGACGGCGGCCTGGTCCAGGGCGATCTCGCTGCGGTTGTTGTCCGACAGGCGCCAAGCGAGATCTCGCAGCACGACCAGCTTGTCGCCGAGACTGAGCTTGCTGTTCAGCGCGCTCGGTACGTTCCGGTCGGCGTCGCGGTCGTGGACCAGGGTGTGGAGCGCGTTGCGGTACAACTCCATGCGGTCCCGGGGGAGTTGGCTGCCTCGGTTCAGGTGCATGGCGCACAGCATCGCGGCGAGCAACGGCGTGCCCGCCAGGGACTGGAGATGCGCGCGGTCCTTGAGGCTGTTCAGCAGAGACTGTTCGTAGCGTGGCAACTCGTCGACAGCGCAGGGGAGTTCGTCGCCCAGTTCCCGGACGGCCTCGTGCCACTGCCGTACGAACGCGGGCAGGTCCGGTGGTGTCATCCGGTCCAAGTGCAGCGCGGTGAAGTCCTCCCGGCGCAGCCAGTCCGCCCCGGCGGCGGTCGGACGCGACGTCACCACCACACGTATGCCGCCGTACGCCCCGAGCAGCCTGCGCAGCCAGTCACGCACCAACCGGCGCTCCGAGCCGAGGAGTTCGTCGACTCCGTCGACCAGCAACAGGACCTTGTTGTCCCGGAGTTGGCGTTCCACCCAGCCCCTGGGCATGATGCCGGTGATGTTCCCGGCGACGCCGTCCAGCAACTCCTCGGGCTTCTTGGACAACGAACGGCCGCTGTACTCGCGGAGCTTGACGAAGACGGGCGTGAGGCCGTTCCAGTCGGCGAGTTCGGCGGTGAAGGCGCCCCGTGCCGCCGTGATCGCCAGCCAGCGCAGAAGCGTGGTCTTGCCGGAGCCCGCCTCGCCGCGCAGGAGCACCCTGGAGGCGCCGCCGAGCGCCGACTCCACCCGCATCCCGGAACTCTCCGTCCCGGACTCCTCCCAGCCGCTCAGATCCGGCCTGAGCGGCAGTGCCCGGGCCGTGCGGCGCCGGGTTCCGTCGTCACCCGTGGCGCGCAGGCTGACGTAGGCCACCGACAGCCGTACCTGCGCGGCGGCGCGGTCGGACGTGCGGCGGAACAGTTCCACCTCGTCGAGGCTGTTGCTGACCAACTCCATGTACCAGCGGCGGAATTCCTGGTCCTGGTCTGTGCCGTCGGGGGCGAACAGCGAGCGGTCGGGGAGGCGTTCGAGGACTCGGGCGACCCGGTCGCTCAACGAGCTGGTGCGGGCCAGGAGTTCGGCCAGAGTCCGCTCCTCGAAGACCGGGAGGGTCCGCACGATGCTGACGTAGTACTCGCAGTACTCGCAGCACTCGCTGAAGAGGAGCTCGTAGAGGCGCGTCTCCGGTTCGCTCAGGCCGACCGGTGGGCTCACCGATGCCGTGATGCGGCGGATCAGTTCGGCCGGTTGCGCGTCCGCCGCCAGGACCGCCTCGTCCGACAGGTCGGCGCGTGCGAACGTGTCGCACACCCCGTTGAGCGCTGCCTCCCGGCCGCTCTCGTCCAGGCCGCGGAACTCCTGGGCCAGGAACGGCTCCAGCCGCGCGGCCACCGTGTCGGCCATCTCCTCGAACTGGCGCTGGACGCTGCGCTGTTGGCGCAGGCCCGGCAGCCGCCGCCGTACGAGGTCGTCCATGGGCAGCCGGCGCTCCTGCTCCTGCCGCTTGCCACCCAGCCATGTCTGCGCCGCCGCCTTCACCACGGTCGTCCCCAGACGTAGTGCAGCCGCCTCCGCGCTCATCGCGCCCCCCTTGCCGAACCGAAGAGCGTTCATTGTGGCAGGGGGGTACGACAAAGGGGCCTACTCCAGCCGGAGTTGGCCCCTTGGCGTGGTAATGCCCCGTGCTACCGGAGGCGGGCCATGAGCGCGTGCTCGACCAGCGTGATCAGCGCCGACTTGGCGTCCGCGCGGTGCCGTGCGTCCGTCGTGATGATCGGAGTGTCCGGGCCGATCTGCAGTGCCTCGCGGACCTCGTCCGGGTTGTACGGCTGCGAGCCGTCGAAGCCGTTGAGGGCGACGACGAAGGGGAGACCCGAGTTCTCGAAGTAGTCGACCGCGGGGAAGCAGTCGGCGAGACGGCGGGTGTCCACGAGCACGATCGCGCCGATCGCGCCGCGTACCAGGTCGTCCCACATGAACCAGAAGCGGTCCTGACCGGGTGTACCGAAGAGGTACAGGATCAGGTCCTGGTCCAGGGTGATACGGCCGAAGTCCATCGCGACCGTCGTGGTCGTCTTGTCTCCGGTGTGGGTGAGGTCGTCGATGCCCGCGGACGCGGACGTCATCACAGCCTCGGTACGCAGCGGGTTGATCTCCGAGACGGCCCCGACGAACGTGGTCTTGCCCACGCCGAAGCCACCCGCCACCACGATCTTCGCCGAGGTGGTGGAGCGGGAAGGCCCTCCGCTAGAGCTTGCGAAGTCCACTGAGCACCCTTTCGAGCAGTGTCACATCTGGCTGGCCGCCGGCGTTCTCGTCGCCGCCGGGTTGATGAATGGCGACCAGGCCCGCCTCCGCCAAGTCGGCGACAAGAATCCTGGCCACACCGAGAGGGATCGTCAGGAGGGCCGAGATCTCGGCCACCGACTTGATCTCCCGGCAGAGGTTGCAGATCCGCTGATGCTCGGGCAACTGGCCCTGCATCTGGTGCGGTTGTGCGGTGGTGTGCACCAGCGCCTCGATGGCGAGCTGGTAGCGGGGGCGCGTCCGGCCGCCGGTCATGGCGTACGGGCGCACCAGGGGATTGCTCGTCGACCCCGCCGGCGCCGACTCGGGAGAGCGCCGATGGGGCTGCACGGGCTGGATACGCGGCGCCGGCGGCTGGTCGTACGGCGAAGGGCCGGGGCCCTGCGGGTACGGCTGCTGGCGGCGCGGGGACGGCGAGGAGGGGAAGTTGTACCGGTTCTGGGAACCGTCGCCCTGCCCCTGGCCGGGGCCGTACGACCAGTTGCCCGAAGACGAACCGCCTGGGGGTGTTGCCACTTTCTCCTCCTCCGACTGTGCCGGGCACCCATCAATGTGGAGCCGCGTCCCGAAACCTTATGGCCTCAGGACGCCAAAACGCACCGTCCATCTGTTAGTTGAGAAGGCTCCCCTGGAGCTCTGCTCGAAGGTCCGGGGTCAGGACCGTGCCGGCCCGGTCCACGAGAAGGGCCATCTCGTACCCAATGAGGCCGATGTCCGCCTCGGGGTGCGCGAGAACCGCGAGCGAGGAACCATCGGATACGGACATGAGGAAGAGGAATCCCCGCTCCATCTCCACAACCGTCTGGTTCACGGCGCCGCCCTCGAAGATGCGGGAGGCACCTGCGGTCAGCGAGGTCAGGCCCGACGCGACGGCCGCCAACTGGTCGGCACGGTCGCGCGGGAAGCCGTCGGACATCGCCAGAAGGAGTCCGTCGGCGGAGACCACCACCGTGTGGGACACACCGGGGGTGTTGTCCACGAAGTTGGTGATCAACCAGTTCAGGTTCTGCGCCGCCTGGCTCATCGGACTCACACTAACGCTCCTGGTTGTAGGTGCTGTCGGTACCGAAGCCCCGACCGTTCGTTTCGCTTCCTTCGCTGCGTCCCCGCTGGACCCCGCGACGCAGGTTGCCCAGTCTGCTCCGGATGTCCTCCGGAGCGCGAGAGACCTGGGGGCCGCCCTGGGGGGTGCTCTCGGCGGTGCCCTCGACCAGGTTGGCCTTGGGTACCCGCCGCGGCAGGCCGGAGGAGGTGACCCCGCCCGCCTTGGGCTTCTTCAGCGCCGAGGCCTGCTGCCAGCGCTCGTCGTTCGCCGACTGCCAGTCCGTGGTGCCCGTGCTGCCGTTGGCACTCGCGGTACCGAAGATGTCGACCTTGCTGCTCCCCGGTGCCGAGGACCCCGGCTGCGCGGGCTGCGAGCCGTTGCTGCCGTTCGCGCCCGAACCGCGGCGCGGAAGTCCCGCGTCGGTCAGCGCGTGCACGGCGGAGGGCGCCGGTCCCGGACGCTCGAAGCCTACGTGGTCCCGCTCACTCACGTCAGCGGCCTGCGTGGACTCCGCTTCCGGAGCGTACTGGTCGGGGTACCCGTTGCGGTAACCGTCCTGCTGCGGCCAGTCGTCCCGGTAGGACGGCTCTTCGAATCCCGAGAACGTCTCCGGTGCCGCGGAGTGCGCGGACGCGTGCTCCTCCTGCACCGGCTCCGCGTACCCGGGCTCCGGGTAGCCGCCGTTCGACGGGAAGGAGTCGGCGAAGGTGTCGTTCTGCCCCGCCGTGCCGTTCGGCGCGAAGTACTGCTCGTCGTACGAGGGTTGGCGCGGCTCGTCGTACGACGTCTGCTGCTGCTCCTCGTACGCCGGCTGGCCGGTGAAGCCGGTCGGCTGCTCCTGGTAGCCCTGCTGCCCGTTGCCGTACGGCTGCTGCTGGTCGTCGAACTCCGGGTAGTCGCCGGCCTCCAGCTCCTGGCCGGGCTTCTGGGTCTCCAGGGCCGCGCGGCGCTCCTCGCGCATCAGCGAGCGGCCCACCGGGTCCAGCTCACGGATGTCGTCCGGCACCTCGGGATAGCGGGTGTCGTCGAAACCGAGCTCGGCGGCCGTGCGCAGCGGGGTCTGGCTGAAGTTCTCGCCCTGGTACTGCGGCTGCGGCTGCTCCGGCATGATCTGCGAGACGGTGAACTCGTCGCGCTGGAGCTGCGATTCGCCACCGCCACCGTGCGTGATCGCGTCCGGCAGCATGACCAGCGAGGTCGTACCGGCCTGCTCGCCGGAGGGGCGGAGCTGGACGCGGATGCCGTGCCGGTCGGAGAGGCGGCCGACCACGAACAGGCCCATGCGCTGGGAGATCGCGACGTCCACGGTCGGCGGGTTGGCCAGCTTGTGGTTGATGTCCGCGAAGTCCTCGGCGGTGAGGCCGATGCCCTTGTCGTGGATCTCGATCATGACCCGGCCGTCGGGGAGCCGGGTGGCCGTCACGCGAACCTTGGTCTGCGGGGAGGAGAACGTCGTCGCGTTCTCCAGCAGCTCGGCGAGCAGGTGCACGAGGTCGGTCACGGCGCGGCCGTGGATCTCGGCCTCCGGGACACCCGACAGCTCGATGCGCTCGTACTGCTCCACCTCGGAGGAGGCGGCGCGCAGCACGTCGACCAGCGGGACCGGCTGGTCCCAGCGGCGGCCGGGCTCCTCGCCGGCGAGGACCAGGAGGTTCTCGCCGTTGCGGCGCATACGGGTCGCGAGGTGATCCAGGCGGAAGAGGTTCTCCAGCTGGTCCGGGTCGGCCTCGTTGTTCTCCAGGTCGGTGATCAGGGTCAGTTGGCCCTCGATCAGCGACTGGTTACGGCGCGAGAGGTTGGTGAAGATCGCGTTGATGTTGCCTCGCAGGAGGGCCTGCTCGGCGGCGAGTCGTACGGCCTCGCGGTGGACCTGGTCGAAGGCTCTGGCGACTTCGCCGATCTCGTCCGTGGTGGTGATGGGGATCGGCTGGACGCGGGTGTCGACGCGGCCGGGGTCGGTGCGCGAGAGCTGGTCGACCAGCATCGGGAGGCGCTGCTCGGCGATGCCGAAGGCGGCGTTGCGCAGCTGGCGCATCGCGCGGCTCATCTGGCGGGCGACCGCGCCGGCCAGGATGAAGGCGAGGAGCAGGGCGACGACGACGGCGGCACCGGTGATGATGGCGTCGCGCTTGGCGTTGTCCGCGATGTCGGAGGCCTCGCTCACCGCGATGTTGGCCTTGTCCTCCTCGATCTTGCGGTACGCCTCGTACTTGAGGGTGGTGCCCGCCCACCAGTTCTGGGCGGTGATGCCCTGTGCGGCGAGGGCGGTGCGCGCCGAGGTGTCGGTGGTCTGCAGCTGCGACATGGCCGTGACGATCTTGACCGGGTCGCTCGGCGGCGGCACGTACGTCTTGTCCTGGGCCTTCGCCTGCGCGGCGGCCTGCTTGACCATGGCCGCGCCGTCGGTCTGCACCTTCGCCAGCGCCGTGTTCAGCTTCGCGATGTCCGCGTCGGTACCGCCGGCCTGGTACTCCTGGATGGCGATGCCCTCCAGGTAGGCGTACGAGGTGATGGCGGTGCGCTGGGTCGCCAGGCTGGTCTGGTCGGGGCCGGGGCTGATCAGCAGGTGGGTGCCGATGGAGCGCTCCAGGGAGAGCGCGCCCTTGGCCAGCGCGATGGCGTAGACCGAGCGGCCGTAGCTGGTGATGTTGCCGGTGCCGAGGCCGAGCTCGTTCGAGAACTCGAGGAGCGGGTGCTCCAGGTTGACGTAGCTCTCCTCGGTCTGCACGCCCTTCATCTTCGAGGTGTAGGCGGCGGTCCGGATCGACTGCAGCTGCGGCTCCACCTTGCGGAAGCGGCTGAGCCGGCGCTCAAGGCCCGGCTGGTCCGGCATGTTCTGCGCGGCCTTGTCGAAGACGTCGGCGGCGTCGTCCGTGGCCTTGCGGGCGGCCACGACCGTCGCGTCCTTCGCGCCCTTGCCCTCCAGCAACGGAGCGGCGGTCACGTCACGCTCGTTGGTGATCGCGTTGCTGTAGGTCAGCGCGGCCTGCACCACGCGGGCGGTCTTCTCCGCGTCCTCGGCGTTCTGCCAGGTGTCGATCGAGCTCTTGACCTGGAAGCCGCCCATGATGAGGCCGACGCCCACGGGTATGAGCAGGATCGCGTTCAGCCTGGTCGGCACCCGCCAGTTGCGGGGGGAGAAACGGCTGCCGCTGGGAGCGGGTGGCGCCGTGGGCTCCGAGCCTGGCACAGGGGCGGGCGCCGCTCCGCGCGGCGGCGGGGTGAAGTTGCCCCGGGCCGACGGCTCGGGACCGTTCTTGCTTCGCCTCACTCGACCAACAACCTTCCGGCGGTCGGCACCTATCGTCGTGCCGCAGTGTCTCAAGCCCGTCAACGACCTCTGCTTATCAGTACGTCGTTGACTATTGGGCAGTTCACGCATTCCAGCACGTCAGCATCCGCGATTCCAAACAGTCGGAACCGCGGATTCCGAGTGATGTAAGCCCCAGATAAAACGGTCATAAAGAGCGAGCCCCGTCAAAAGACGGGGCTTTGTTAGCGCAGCGGCACCGGATGAACGCGACGCGTTGCGGTACCACCGGATTCCTCTGCCGAAACGTTATGAACACCGGGGCCGACCGTGTCAAAGGCCACAGCCGGCTCCGGGGTGTCTACGACAACTGCCGTATGGCACTGCCGACTTGAGAACTGCATGCAGGGGCCCGCCGGGAGCTACCGGAGCCGGGCCATGAGCGCGTGCTCGACCAGCGTGATCAGCGCACTCTTCGCGTCCGAGCGGTGCCGGGCGTCCGTCGTGATGATCGGCGCGTCCGGACCGATCTGCAGCGCCTCGCGGACCTCTTCGGGGTTGTACGGCTGGTGGCCGTCGAACCCGTTGAGGGCGATGACGAAGGGCAGCCCGCTGTTCTCGAAGTAGTCGACCGCGGGGAAGCAGTCGGCCAGCCGGCGGGTGTCCACCAGCACGACGGCGCCGATCGCGCCGCGTACCAGGTCGTCCCACATGAACCAGAAACGGTCCTGACCCGGCGTACCGAAGAGGTACAGGATCAGGTCCTGGTCCAGGGTGATGCGTCCGAAGTCCATGGCCACCGTGGTAGTGGTCTTGTCCCCGGTGTGGGTGAGGTCGTCGATGCCCGCGGACGCGGACGTCATGACGGCCTCCGTGCGCAGCGGGTTGATCTCCGAGACGGCACCCACGAACGTGGTCTTGCCGACGCCGAAGCCACCCGCCACCACGATCTTCGCGGAGGTGGTCGCCCGCCCTCCGTCAGAGCTTGCGAAGTCCACTGAGCACCCTTTCGAGCAGCGTCACGTCCGGTGCGCCGCCGTTGTTCTCGTCGCCGCCCGGCTGGTGGATGGCCACCAGTCCGGCCTCGGCGAGGTCCGCGACGAGGATCCTGGCCACACCGAGGGGCATGGCGAGGAGTGCCGACACCTCCGCGACCGACTTGACCTCGCGGCACAGGTGGCAGATGCGCTGGTGCTCAGGGAGCAGTCCCATCAGCGCTGCCGGGTCGGCCGTCGTGCTGATCAGCGCCTCGATGGCGAGCTGGTAGCGCGGCCTGGTCCGGCCGCCGGTCATCGCATACGGACGGACCAGCGGCTGGTCGCCCTCGTCCCCGTACGGCTCGGCGTACGGGTCGTGAGAGGCGGTGGGCGGGGTCATGAATCCTCCGGGCGGGACAGCAAGTCGGTCGGGCTAGCCGTCTGACAGGGCCGGTGGGGGGATTGTGGCGGCCGGACGGTGATTTGGTGAGACGGGTGGTGCCGGGGCCGGTCAGTGAAGCAGACTGCCCTGGAGTTCGGCGCGCAGGTCCGGCGTGAGAACCGCCCCCGCACGGTCGACGAGCAGTGCCATCTCGTAGCCGACGAGACCGATGTCGCACTCGGGGTGCGCGAGCACTGCCAGGGACGAGCCGTCCGAGACGGACATGAGGAAGAGGAATCCCCGCTCCATCTCCACGACCGTCTGTGCCACGTCGCCGCCCTCGAAGATCCGGGATGCCCCGGCCGTCAGCGAGGTGAGCCCGGAGGCCACGGCCGCGAGTTGGTCGGCGCGGTCGCGCGGGAACCCTTCCGACATGGCCAGAAGGAGTCCGTCGGCAGACACGACGACGGTGTGGGACACCCCGGGGGTGTTGTCCACAAAGTTGGTTATCAACCAGTTGAGGTTCTGTGCCGCCTGGCTCATCTGGCTCAACTAACGCTCCTGCTGGTGAGTGGGGCTGGGGAAGCTGCCGGTCTGGCCGGTACCCGTACCGGCCTGTCGACCCTGTGCGATGCCCCGACGGAGATTGGTCAGCCGGCCACGTACGTCGTCAGGCGCACGGGAGACCTGCGGACCGGTTTGGTGCTGTTGCTGCTGAGCCGTGCCCGGGACGAGGTTCGCCCTGGGCACCCGGCGCGGCAGGCCGGAGGTGGTGACGCCGCCCGCGGCCGGTTGCCTCACACGCTCTGCCTGCCGAACGAGATCGTCGTTCGGCGAGCTGCGCCAGGTACCGCCCGTGGGACGTTGGGGGGGTGTCGCCGGTACCGACGGTGCCGACGACTGCGGGGCGGGAGCGGAGCCGTTGCTCAAGGAGCCGGTGCTCTGCTGCTGTTCCGCCTGCTGGCCGTGGAACCAGTTGGTCTCCAGCGTGTCGTACAGCGGCGTCCTGCCGTCACCGGGACCCGTGGCAGGCGGCAACGCCTCGGGCTCCTGGCGGGTGGGACGCTGCGGGGCGGGAGGCCGCTGGGCGCCGAGGTCGGCGCCGTTGCGGTTCCCGTTGACCTGCGGCCGCTCGAACTGCCCGGTGTTCGCGGGGTTCTGACGGTTCGGCAGATTGTGCTGACCAGTGGAGCCGTTGTCAAAGCCGGGGGTGGCGAACTGACCCGTGGAGCTGGGGTCGTACGCCTGCGGGACGGCGAACTGTCCCGTGTTGGCCGGGTTCGACGGGTTGTTGGCCTGGTTGTTCGGTGAGCCGAAGACGTCCGAGCGGACGAACTGGCCGCCGTTCTGCGGGGAGTTGGCGCCGGGACGCGGGGCGTCGGAGTCCGGCCGCGGGAACTGCCCGCTGTCCTGCGCTCCGTTCACACCGGGACGGGGGAACTGGCCCGTGTCCTGCGGCCCGCTCGTGCCCGGGCGCGGGAACTGCCCGCTGTCCTGGGACCCGTTGGCGCCCTGCCGGGGGAACTGCCCGGGGTTCTGCGACCCGTTGGTGCCGGGACGGGGGAACTGGCCCGTGTTCTGCGCTCCGTTGGCACCGGGACGCGGGAACTGTCCGCTGTCCTGGGCGTCGAAGCGCGGTATCGCCGGCATCTCCGTCGTGGCCGCAGGGCCCTGGCGGTCGTCGATGCGCGGCATCCGGGAGGTCTGCTCGGCGTCCCGCTCGTCGTGACCACGCGGGGCGTCGAGGTTGCCGCGGCCCAGCGGGGGCTGCGCGTTCTCGTCGCTCCAGCTGGGGCGCTGGTTGCTGTTGCCGCCGGGCAGCTCGGCCCGCGCACCACCGCGCGGCGGGAGCTGTGGCTGACGCCCGCGCCGCCGGCCACCACCGCGGGGCGGCTCGGGCTCGTCGTTGCTCGTGCGCTGCGGCGGCACCGGGTTGTTGCTCTGCGGCGGCATCCCGCCGAAGGCGTCCTGGCGACCGTCACCGAAGCCCTGCGGCGTACCCGTGCCGGCGGCCTGCAGACTCTGCGGGGTGCCCGGCGCCTGGCCGAAGAGACCGGCACCTGAACCGGCACTGGCACCCGCGCCGGCCGGACGGCCCTGCGGCGCCGAGGGACCCTGAGGTCCACGCGCACCGCCCGGACCACCGGGTCCGCCCGGCCCAGCCGGACGTCCACCGCCCGCACCGGGCAGCGCGGCCCGCGGGCCCTGACCGGAACCGACCTGGCCGCGCGGAGCGGCCCCGGCACCGAGAAGTCCACCGTTGCCACCGGCGGGCGCACCCGCGCCGAGCGCGGAGCCACCCTGGCCGTTGCCCCGGCGGGCCGCACCGGCACCGGCCGCGGCAGCTGCCGCCGCGGCGCCGACGGCGGCCTGACCGGGCTTGCCCGGAGCGGGCTTCTTGCCGCCCTGGGCGACGTCGACGGGGAGCATGACCAGCGCGGTCGTACCACCGGAGTCGGAGGGACGCAGCTGGATGCGGATGCCGTGACGCTGGGACAGCCGGCCGACCACGAACAGACCCATGCGGCGGGAGACCGAGACGTCCACGGTGGGCGGCGAGGCGAGCCGCTCGTTGATCGCCGCGAGGTCCTCGGGGGAGAGGCCGATACCGGTGTCGTGGATCTCGATCAGGACGCGGCCGTCGGGCAGCGCGTGACCGGTGACCTTGACCTTGGTCTGCGGCGAGGAGAAGGAGGTCGCGTTCTCCAGCAGCTCGGCGAGGAGGTGCACGAGGTCGTTGACCACGCGGCCGGCCACTTCGGTGGTCGGCACGGAGGAGAGCTCGATGCGCTCGTACTGCTCCACCTCGGAGGCGGCGGCGCGGAGCACGTCGACCAGCGGGACCGGACGGGTCCAGCGGCGGCCGGGCTCTTCACCGGCGAGGACCAGGAGGTTCTCACCGTTACGGCGCATGCGGGTCGCGAGGTGGTCGAGCTTGAAGAGCGAGGACAGCTGGTCCGGGTCGGCCTCGCGGGACTCCAGCTCGGAGATGAGCGAGAGCTGACGCTGGATGAGGCCCTGGGAGCGGCGCGAGAGGTTGGTGAACATCGCGTTGACGTTGCCCCGCAGGAGGGCCTGCTCGGCGGCGAGGCGGACGGCCTCGCGGTGCACGTCGTCGAAGGCCGCGGCCACCTGGCCGATCTCGTCCCGGGAGTGCACACCGACCGACTCCACGGACGTGTCGACGTCCTGCGGGTCGGACTCGGAGAGCTGCTTGACCAGCTCGGGCAGCCGGTCCTGGGCGACCTTGTTGGCGGTCTCCTGCAGGCGGCGCAGCGAGCGGATCATGGACCGGGCGATGACGAAGGCGCCGACGAGGGAGACACCGAGCACGAGCAGGATCAGCGCACCGGAGATGATCGCCTCGCGCTCGGAGGCGGAGCGCAGCTCGCGGGCCTTCTGCTCCATGTCCTCGAGCAGCGTGTGCTCGATCTTCTTCATCTGCTCGATCTTGGTCGAGCTGTCGTCCACCCAGTCCTTGTAGGACCGCTTGTCCAGCGAGGCCAGGCCGTTCTGGTTGTCGAGGACACGCTGGGCGTAGGTGTCGGCCGACTCGATGATCGGGTTGCTGTCCTCGATCGGCGTGATGAGCTCTTCGGCGCCCTGGTCGCCGTAGATGTTGCGGAAGATGCTCAGTTCCGACTTCTCGCTCTCCAGAGCGGAGTCGGCATACAGCCGGTCGTTGGCGGAGAGGCTGCCCGCGACCGTGTTGCTCGCGGGCAGGGCCGCCGCGATCACGGCGCGCTGCACGGACGAGAACTCCTTGGCGGAGGAGAAGGCCGCCAGGGCGCGCGTGCGCTGGATCATCTCCGGGTTGCTGGTGGCCTCCGCCATGTCCTGCGAGAGGTCCAGCAGCTGGGTGATCAGGCGGTGGTAGGCGTCGACTGTCTGCGTCGAGTTGTTCGGCGACTGGTAGGCCGCCTTGCGGATCCTGTCGAGGTTGTCCAGCTCGGTGGCGAGGCCGACCAGGCTCTCCCGGACGCCCTGGAGGTTGCCGCTCTTGCTGGCGCTGTCCACCTCTTCCGAGGCGTTGATGAAGTTGTCGCGGGCGCGGTCGGTCTTCTCCTCGTAGCCCTTGACCTCGTAGTCGGTGGCCTTGCCGCCGTGCGAGAGGGGGCCGGCCGACAGGTCGCGCTCGTCCTGCAGCGCGGTGGCGAGCGCGGTGGCCTGCTTGGTCATGTCCGTCAGCAGCTTCATGTTGTCGAGCTGCTGGATGTCGGTCATGGAGTCGCTGATGCGCAGCGCGCCCAGCGAGGTGGCCGCGACCACCGGGAGCGCGAGCAGCGACACCAGACGCGTGGAGATGCGCCAGTTACGCAGAGCGACGCGCGAGCCGGGTCCTGGCGCGCCGGACGGCGGCTTCACCGGGGGCGCGGGGGTCGGGGCTGCGGACACACCGGGGCGGCCGGGGCCTCCACCGTCGCCTGACGGCGCCGGGCCCGGGTTCTGGGCGTGCTGGGGCGAGGAGCTGCCGGTCTTGGGGCCAGCCCCGCCATGCGGCTCCGGCTCCGCCGAAGCACTGCCATCCCTCTTGAAACGTCCCTGCACTAGCGTCGCAACCTCTGGACCAGGCGCCCCTCCGCGTGAACGGAAGGACGGTGTCGGCGTCTTAGGGAGCGCCCTGAACGCGCACCCCAGTGTGTGGTCGTGAGTGACCGGCGCTGCTCCCCCTTCCGCCGCCCCTGGCGCTGCGTTGCGCCCTCTGAGCGCCGGGCTGATTCTGCGGCGGTCCGTGGAATTCCAGCACAGTGCCGGATCTCCAACAAGGCCCGTAGGCCAGGCTGTGACCTGTGTGACACCGCGTGAGGGGTGCGTCACGAGACGTAGAAAGCTATTCACTCCAAAGGGGGCATATCCCTACGACCCCTAAGGGCATGCCATGTGCCCAAGTCGCCATGATCAGGAGCGGAATGACAGCTTCAGGGGGTCAATGTCCGTTTCGTTGAGGTGAGTTGAGGGTCCGAATTGGACGCTTTGCCCATGCGGCCGTGAGCAAACTCACACACCGATCAAGGCCTCTTCGCGTCTTCGGTCGGGAATTGGATGTTTAGCCTGACGCTTTACATGAGGGCACATACTGCCAACCATCCACCCACGGACGACGAGGGTCGAGTACAACAGTGAAGACCACGATGATGTTCCGCAACATTGCCAACCCGCGACGCACGACGCTGGCGCACCTCACGGACGCCGAGCCGCTGCAGACGCCGGAGCTGCAGGAACACTCGCTCGACCTGCCGGCCCAGACCGCCAACCCGCGCCGCACCATCCTCATGGAGATCCCGGTCACCGCCGCCGCGGAGTAATCGCGCGAGCATGGCACCCGCACCGCGTTAGCCTGGAGCGTCAGACTCCAGCCAGCTCAGTGAGGGGCGCCAGGATCCCGTGCGCATCGCCAGATTCTCCATCGACGGGAACGTCGCCTTCGGCGCGGTCGAGGGCGACAAGCCGGACGAGCTCGTCCTCGACATCATCAAGGGCATCCCGTTCGCGGACTTCGAACTCTCCGGTACGAAGGTCCCGCTCAGCAAGGTCAGGCTGCTGCCGCCGGTCCTCCCGAACAAGGTCGTCGCCTACGGCCGCAACTACGCCGAGCACGCCCGGGAACTGGGCAACGAGGTGCCGGACGTCCCCTTCGCCTTCTTCAAGCCGTCCACCTCTGTGATCGGCTCCGGCGACGACATCCAGTACCCCTCCTTCACCGAGGACCTCCACCACGAGGCCGAACTGGCCGTCGTCATCGGCCGGATGTGCCGCGAGGTCCCGCGCGAGCGCGTCAAGGACGTCATCCTCGGCTACACCTGCGCCAACGACATCACCGCGCGGGACGTCCAGAAGCGCGAGAAGCAGTGGGCCCGGGCCAAGGGCTTCGACACCTCCTGCCCGCTCGGCCCCTGGGTGGAGACGGACCTCGACCCGAGCGACCTCACCATCCAGCTCACGGTCAACGGACAGCAGCGACAACTCGGCCGCACCAGCGAGATGATCCACTCGATCGAGGATCTGATCGTCAACATCACCGAGGCCATGACGCTGCTCCCCGGCGACGTGATCCTCACGGGCACCCCGGCAGGCGTCGGACCGCTCACCGTCGGCGACGAGGTCGCCGTCTCCATCGAAGGCATCGGCACTCTCACCAACAAGGTTGTCAAGCGTGGCTAGCGCATCTGCCCCAGCAGTCCGTGTCCGTTTCTGCCCCTCGCCGACCGGCAACCCCCACGTGGGCCTGGTCCGCACCGCCCTGTTCAACTGGGCGTTCGCCCGGCACCACCAGGGCACGCTGGTCTTCCGCATCGAGGACACCGACGCGGCCCGCGACTCCGAGGAGTCCTACGGCCAACTCCTCGACGCCATGCGCTGGTTGGGCTTCGACTGGGACGAGGGCCCCGAGGTCGGCGGCCCGCACGCGCCGTACCGCCAGTCGCAGCGGATGGACCTCTACAAGGACGTCGCGCAGCAGCTCCAGGCCGCCGGCCGCGCCTACCACTGCTACTGCTCCACCGAGGAGCTGGACGCCCGCCGCGCCGCCGCCCGCGCCGCAGGCAAGCCGTCCGGCTACGACGGCCACTGCCGCGACCTGAGCGCCGAGCAGATCGACGCCTACAAGGCCGAGGGCCGCACGCCGATCGTCCGTTTCCGGATGCCCGACGAGACGATCACCTTCACGGACCTGGTCCGCGGCGAGCTGACGTTCACCCCGGAGAACGTGCCGGACTACGGCATCGTCCGGGCCAACGGCGCCCCCCTGTACACGCTCGTCAACCCGGTCGACGACGCCCTGATGGAGATCACCCATGTCCTTCGCGGGGAGGACCTGCTCTCCTCCACCCCGCGCCAGATCGCCCTCTACAAGGCGCTGATCGACCTGGGCATCGCCAAGCAGATCCCCTCCTTCGGGCACCTGCCGTACGTGATGGGCGAGGGCAACAAGAAGCTCTCCAAGCGCGACCCGGAGTCCTCGCTCAACCTCTACAGGGAGCGCGGTTTCCTGCCCGAGGGACTGCTCAACTACCTCTCCCTGCTGGGCTGGTCGCTCGCGGCGGACCGGGACGTCTTCTCCATGGACGAGATGGTCGCGGCCTTCGAGATCTCCGACGTGAACCCGAACCCGGCGCGCTTCGACCTGAAGAAGTGCGAGGCGATCAACGCCGACCACATCCGCCTGCTCGACGTGAAGGACTTCACCGAGCGCTGCGCCCCCTGGCTGCAGGCCCCGTTCGCCCCCTGGGCGCCGGAGGACTTCGACGAGGCCAAGTGGCAGGCGGTCGCGCCGCACGCGCAGACCCGTCTGAAGGTGCTGTCGGAGATCACGGACAACGTCGACTTCCTGTTCCTGGCCGAGCCGGTCGAGGACGAGGCGTCCTGGGCGAAGGCCATGAAGGAGGGCTCCGATGCCCTGCTCCGTACGGCCCGCGAGAAGTTGGAGTCCGCGGACTGGACCTCGCCCGAGTCCCTCAAGGAGGCCGTCCTGGCCGCCGGTGAGACCCACGGCCTCAAGCTCGGCAAGGCGCAGGCCCCGGTCCGCGTCGCCGTCACCGGCCGCACGATCGGCCTGCCGCTCTTCGAGTCCCTGGAGATCCTCGGCAAGGAGAAGACCCTCGCCAGGATCGACGCGGCCCTCGCCAAGCTGGCCGCGTAACGCACGCACGCGTGAAGGGGCGGCAGCCGCAACGGCCTGCCGTCCCTTCGGCGTTGTCAGTGCGGGGCGTTAGGGTTCCGGATCATTGAAGATCGTTCAGGAGAGGCACCTTTCATGCCGATGACCGCTCGTGACTACACCTGGCTGTTCACGCCGGGCAGCGAGTTCAGGGAGGACGAGACCGGCACGGTCGGCGTGATCCACCTCGCCGACGGCGGCCAACTCTGGCTCCCCACCGGCCAGGTGGTCGCCTGCGACCCGTTCGTCTCCCTGGGCGGCGGCGAGTCCGAGCCCTTCACGGTCGCCGTGGCCCCCGGCCACTACCGAGTCGAAGCGGCCGTCGCCACCCTCACCCAGCCCGACGAACCCCCGTCCGACAAGCCCCACTTGCGCGTGGCCGCCGCCCGCCTGGTCATACGGGACGAACCCACCACCGCCTGGGAACTCGCCCTCCAGCCCGGCCAGGACCTCGCCGAACTCACCGAGGACGAGTTCTACGGCTACGGAGTCGACGCCGGCACGGGCGCGTTCTACGATGCGTCGGCCGACGGCTCCTTCCCCGAGTGCGAGGGCGACGAGGGCCCGCTGTGGGACGCCTTCGAGGAGACCGGCCACGCTCCGGGTCCCTACCTGGTCACCTCTCCCTCCACCGGCCACACCCTGGCGGCCTTCGGCTCCGGCTGGGGCGACGGCGCGTATCCGACCTTCATCGGCCGTACAGCGGCCGGTGAAGTCACCTGCTTCGTCACGGACTTCTTCGTCGTCCCCGTGTGACGACAGGCCGGGGCAGACGCGCCCCCGGGCCGCGGGATACCGTCGGATCATGACCATTCGGGCCGTTGTCTGGGACGTCGACGACACCTTGTTCGACTACACGGGTGCGGACCGCGCGGCCATGCGCGAGCACCTGGTGACCGAGGGGCTGGTCGACGGGCCCACGAGCGTGGCGGAGGCCCTGGAGCGCTGGCGGGTGGCCACCGAGTTCCACTGGGCGCGCTTCTCGGCCGGCGAGGTCTCGTTCGAGGGACAGCGGCTGGACCGCGTCCGGCTGTTCCTGGACCGGGAGTTGACCGACGCCGAGGCCGAGGACTGGTTCCAGCGCTACAAGGCCCACTACGAGACCGCCTGGGCCCTCTTTCCGGACGTCCTGCCCGTCCTGGACGCCCTCGCGGCCACCCACCGGCACGCCGTCCTCTCCAACTCCAGCCTCACCGTCCAGGACCGCAAACTGCGTGCCCTCGGTGTGTACGACCGCTTCGAGGCCGTCCTGTGCGCGGCCGAACTGGGCGTCTCCAAACCCGAGGCCGGCGCCTTCCTCGCGGCCTGCGAGGCGCTCGAACTGCCGCCGCACGAGGTGGCGTATGTCGGAGATCACCCCGAGATCGACTGGCGCGGCGCCGCGGACGCCGGACTGCTGTCCGTGTGGATCGACCGTCACGGCGGGCACACCCCTGGTGAGGCCCTCGCGGGGCGGCACCGGATCGCCTCGCTCGCCGAACTTCCCGCGCTCCTCGGCGCTGATACCCGTTTTGGAGCCCCGTCCACCTTCAGGTAATGTTCTTCCTGCGCCGCCGGAGAACAGACCGAAAGGTCAGCCACCTGGAGGCGCACGCTAGAACAAGATCCCGACAGGGATTGAGTCTTAGTGGCCTATGGTGTAATTGGCAGCACGACGGTTTCTGGTTCCGTTAGTCTAGGTTCGAGTCCTGGTAGGCCAGCTCGCAGAGCTCATCTGCAACCGCAGAGGTCAACTCTGCAAAGCCCCCGTTGTGTAGCGGCCTAGCACGCTGCCCTCTCACGGCAGTAGCGCCGGTTCGAATCCGGTCGGGGGTACAGATCCTTCCCAGGAAGGTGGTCGGGTCGCACCCGCCGCCTCTCATGCAGGATCGCTAGGGCCCCCGTTGTGTAGCGGCCTAGCACGCTGCCCTCTCACGGCAGTAGCGCCGGTTCGAATCCGGTCGGGGGTACGCTTTACCTTGCATCGCCTTGGTCTATGGTGTAATTGGCAACACTACGGTTTCTGGTACCGTCATTCTAGGTTCGAGTCCTGGTAGACCAGCTCTGATCTGCGGAAACGCACGATCTAGGCCCCCGTTGTGTAGCGGCCTAGCACGCTGCCCTCTCACGGCAGTAGCGCCGGTTCGAATCCGGTCGGGGGTACATACAGCAGAGCCCCTCCACTTCGGTGGAGGGGCTTTCGCGTGCCCGGCTCACTCGAAGCCGTACCGTCGCGCCGACTCCTCCTCCTGTGCCAGCCGGTGCAACGCCTGGAGCACCGGCTCGACGAAGATCGCGCCCGCGACCGCCGTCTCCACCTTCTCCGCCTCCGAGGGATGGGTCTCCACGAAGTCCAGGTCGAGGACGGCCGCCTGGTGCATCAACTTGGCGTAGTTCACGACGAGTTCGGGCGGCCAGTCGTACCCGAGCCGACGAAGTGCGGCCACCGCCACCACCAGTGAGCGGTAGGACGGCGAAATGGTCACCAGGGCCTGGGAGTTGGACCAGCCCAGCGTCTCCAGGAGCTTGTCCACCTCGCGGTGCGCGGACTGGACGTACTCGTCCTCCTCGTCCGGTTCGGGCACCTGCGGCAACGCCCAGAGGGCCGCGCCCAGCCGGATCGTACGGCCGAGGGAGTCGTCGTCGACATGGCCGAGCACCTCGCGGACCGTCGCCACCGGCAGCCGGCCGACCTGGATCATCGCGCGCACCAGCCGCAGTCGACGCAGGTGCTCCTCGTCGTACTCGGCGGTGGTGGTGTTGATCTGGCGGCCGGGGGCGAGCAGTCCTTCGCGCAGGTAGTACTTGATCGTCGCGACGGACACACCGCTGCGCTCGCTCAGCTCGGCCAGCCGCATGTCTTGCGCCCTTCCTCGGGTACCGGCACTATCCAAACACGGGTCATCGGATAGTGCTGGTACCCAACAAGGGGGCGTCATGTTCGCGAAGGCTGTCAACGGCCGTACCACCGCTGCCGCCGAGGGGGAGGTGGTGGTGCTGCTGATCGGGATGCGCATCAACCGCTTCTGGGCCGTGCATCACTGGGTGCCGGTGTTCCTCGCGATGCCGCGCATGCTGCGGGAGTTGGGGAAGGACAGGAGCCGCGGACTGCTCGGGCACGTGCTGCTGACGGCGTCGCCGCGGACGTACTACGTCGTCCAGTACTGGGAGTCCAAGGAGCAGCTCTACGCGTACGCGAGTTCGCCCGACATGTTCCATCACAGGGCGTGGGCGATCATCAACCGCAAGGAGAAGGCGGGGAAGGTGCGCGGCCATGTCGGGCTGTGGCACGAGAGCTATGTGGTGCCCGAGGGGTCCTATGAGGCGATCTACGCCGACATGCCGGCCTTCGGACTCGCGGCGGCGCACGGACAGGTGCCGGTGGAGCGGCGGGGGAGGCGGGCCAAGGGCCGGTTCGCGTACCGGTCGGGGAGTGCGAAGGCCGAGTAGGTCCGGACATGGCGGAGGGCCTGCCGCGGCGTTGAGGCAGGCCCTCCTGTGGTGTTCCGGGGATCAGCCGGTGCGGCGCAGGGCCTCGGAGAGGCGGGCGGCGGCGTCGATGACCGCCTGGGCGTGCATACGGCCCGGGTGGCGCGTCAGGCGCTCGATGGGGCCGGAGACGGACACGGCGGCCACCACGCGGTTCGAGGGGCCGCGCACGGGCGCGGAGACGGACGCGACGCCCGGCTCCCGCTCGCCGATCGACTGGGCCCAGCCCCGGCGCCGTACGCCCGAGAGGGCGGTGGCCGTGAAGCGGGCGCCCTGGAGGCCGCGGTGCAGGCGCTCCGGCTCCTCCCAGGCCATCAGGATCTGCGCGGACGAACCGGCTTTCATCGTGAGCGTCGAGCCGACCGGGACCGTGTCCCGCAGTCCGGACAGGCGCTCCGCGGCGGCGACGCAGATGCGCATGTCGCCCTGGCGGCGGTAGAGCTGCGCGCTCTCGCCCGTGATGTCCCGCAGATGCGTGAGCACCGGGCCCGCCGTGGCGAGCAGGCGGTCCTCGCCGGCGGCCGCGGCCAGCTCGGCGAGACGGGGGCCGAGAATGAACCGGCCCTGCATGTCGCGCGCCACCATGCGGTGGTGTTCCAAAGCCACGGCCAGCCGGTGTGCCGTGGGTCGTGCCAGCCCGGTCGCCGCGACCAGACCCGCGAGGGTGGCCGGACCGGACTCCAGGGCGCCCAGGACAAGGGCTGCCTTGTCCAGGACGCCGACGCCGCTACTGTTGTCCATGAAACGATACTCGCGTCTCACTCTGTGAAACGCAAGTTCCTTTTTTCGTGAGACGCGCAACTCTTGTAGGCACAGCGGCCCGCGTACGAAACGGGCCAGGCGGCGGCTGCCCGTGAACCAGGGGTGCGAGCGCCGTCTCCTCAAAAATCTCTAGTTGGGCCGGCGCTGTTTCGTCGGCCGGAGGGAAAGCGATGGGTAGGACACTCGCGGAGAAGGTCTGGGACGACCATGTCGTCCGGCGCGCGGAGGGCGAGCCCGACCTCCTCTTCATCGATCTGCACCTGCTGCACGAGGTGACCAGCCCGCAGGCCTTCGACGGTCTCCGTCAGGCGGGCCGTCCGGTGCGGCGCCTCGACCTCACCATCGCCACCGAGGATCACAACACCCCGACCCTCGACATCGACAAGCCCATCGCGGACCCGGTCTCCCGGGCCCAGCTGGAGACGCTGCGCAAGAACTGCGCCGACTTCGGCGTGCGCCTGCACTCCCTGGGCGACGTCGAGCAGGGTGTCGTGCACGTCGTAGGACCGCAGCTGGGTCTGACCCAGCCCGGTACCACCGTCGTGTGCGGTGACTCCCACACCTCCACCCACGGCGCCTTCGGCGCGCTGGCGTTCGGCATCGGCACCTCCCAGGTGGAGCATGTGCTGGCGACACAGACGCTGCCGCTGGCCCGCCCGAAGACCATGGCCATCACGGTCGACGGCGAACTGCCCGACGGCGTCACCGCCAAGGACCTGATCCTCGCCATCATCGCGAAGATCGGCACCGGCGGCGGCCAGGGCTACATCCTGGAATATCGCGGCTCCGCCATCGAGAAACTCTCGATGGAAGCCCGCATGACCATCTGCAACATGTCGATCGAGGCCGGCGCCCGCGCGGGCATGATCGCCCCCGACGAGACCACCTTCGCGTACATCAAGGGCCGCGCCCACGCCCCCGAGGGCGAGGACTGGGACGCCGCCGTCGCGTACTGGAAGACCCTGAAGACCGATGCGGACGCGGAGTTCGACGCCGAGGTCGTCATCGACGGTCCCTCCCTTGCGCCGTTCGTCACCTGGGGCACCAACCCCGGTCAGGGCGCGCCGCTTTCGGCAACCGTCCCCGACCCGGCTTCGTACGAAGACGCTTCGGAGCGCTTCGCCGCCGAAAAGGCCCTGGAATACATGGGGTTGGAGGCCGGCCAGCCGCTGCGCGACATCAAGGTGGACACCGTCTTCGTAGGTTCGTGCACCAACGGCCGTATCGAGGACCTGCGTGCCGCCGCCGCGATCGTCGAGGGACGCAAAGTCGCCGACGGCGTACGGATGCTGGTCGTCCCGGGCTCCGCGCGAGTCGGTCTCCAGGCCGTCTCCGAGGGCCTGGACCTCGTGTTCAAGGAGGCCGGCGCCGAGTGGCGGCACGCGGGCTGCTCGATGTGTCTGGGCATGAACCCGGACCAGTTGGCACCCGGTGAGCGCTCCGCGTCCACCTCCAACCGCAACTTCGAGGGCAGGCAGGGCAAGGGCGGCCGTACGCACCTGGTCTCGCCGCAGGTCGCCGCCGCGACCGCCGTGCTGGGCCACCTGGCCTCGCCCGCCGATCTGTCCGACGCCCCTGTGCCCGCTGGAGTCTGAGAGTCATGGAAGCATTCACCACGCACACCGGCCGGGCCGTCCCGCTGCGCCGCAGCAACGTGGACACCGACCAGATCATCCCCGCCCACTGGCTCAAGAAGGTGACCAGGGACGGCTTCGAGGACGGGCTCTTCGAGGCCTGGCGCAAGGACGAGAACTTCATCCTCAACCGCCCCGAGCGCAAGGGCGCCACGGTCCTGGTGGCCGGCCCCGACTTCGGTACCGGCTCCTCCCGCGAGCACGCCGTGTGGGCGCTGCAGAACTACGGCTTCAAGGCCGTCATCTCCTCGCGGTTCGCCGACATCTTCCGCGGCAACTCGCTGAAGAACGGCCTGCTCACGGTGGTTCTGGAGCAGAAGATCGTGGACGCGCTGCAGGAACTCACCGAGAAGGACCCGCAGGCCGAGATCACCGTCGACCTGGAGGCCCGCGAGGTGCGCGCCGAAGGCATCACCGCCGCCTTCGAACTCGACGAGAACGCCCGCTGGCGGCTGCTGAACGGCCTGGACGACATCTCCATCACCCTCCAGAACGAGGGCGACATCTCCGCGTACGAGGCCAAGCGCCCCTCGTACAAGCCCCGGACGGTCCAGGTCTGACCCCAAGGACCCTCACGAGGCCTTCCCCGGGTCGAGATTCGGCCACGCGACACCCCGTCTGTACCCCCGATCGCCACGATTGGGGGTACAGCCATGTCTGCACCCGAACGGCCCTGCGCGCCTGCAACGCTTTGCTCAACTCCCTGTGTTAGACAGGGTGTTGACGGGGTACGCGCAGCTTTGAGCCAAGGCTGCCGCCGGGCTCCGTCACGCTGTTTGAGGCACCAGTTGCTACCCCCGCAGGCGACAACTCGCCCCAGATGGCACAATCTGTGCATGGAACACGACGGCCAACTCAAGCTCTATGCGGCAGTCGCGGACCAACTCAAGGAAGCGCACACAAGGGTGCGCGCACTGCAAGTCCCGGAGGGCGTACGGATGGCGCTGACCCGGAAGCTGCTGGTCATTACGGCCGCGGCCAAGCACGATCTCGCCGACGCGACAAGGCGGCTGGACCGGTTCACAGAGGACCTCGACGCGGGTCGATTCCCGGAAGAGGAACGCTGAAACAAGTCCAGGACAGCCGAGTTCGTTGCGGCGCACGGGTGATTAGCCCGTTTCGTGTTTGATTTGCGGTATATATCTGCCTAACGTGCGAAAAAGCCGGAGCAGTTTCGTTCCGGCAATGTCTCCGAAGGGGAAGACGTGAACAAGGCGCAGCTCGTAGAAGCGATTGCGGACAAGGTCGGTGGCCGTCAGCAGGCCGCCGAGGCGGTCGACGCGGTTCTGGACGCAGTCGTCCGTGCCGTGGTCAATGGGGACCGGGTTTCGGTCACCGGCTTCGGTTCGTTCGAGAAGGTCGACCGTCCGGCCCGTTACGCCCGCAACCCCCAGACGGGCGAGCGGGTTCGGGTCAAGAAGACCTCCGTGCCGCGCTTCCGCGCGGGCCAGGGTTTCAAGGACCTGGTGAGCGGCTCGAAGAAGCTCCCGCGCGGCGGCGAGGTCGCCGTCAAGAAGGCGCCCAAGGGCAGCCTGAGCGGCACCGCTTCGGCGACGGTCAAGAAGGCCGCGGCCAAGAAGACCACCGCCAAGAGGGCGACGGCAGCCGCGAAGAAGACCGTGGCGAAGAAGACGGTCGCCAAGAAGACCACGGCCACGGCCAAGAAGGCCACGGCGAAGAAGGCGACCGCCAAGAAGACCACGGCGACGGCCAAGAAGACGGCGGCCAAGAAGGCCACCGGCACCGCCAAGAAGGCCCCGGCCAAGAAGGCGACGGCCACCAAGGCCCCCGCCAAGAAGTCGACGGCGCGCAAGACCACCGCCAAGAAGGCCACCGCCACCCGCTAGTCACGGGTGCAGGGCACTCACGCACCGGGCCGGACTCCCTCTGGGAGTCCGGCCCGCGGCGTATTCACGGCCCGTAGGCGGGCGTTCAGAAGGTCTGCAGTGTCACCAGTGTGACCCTGAGTCCGTCCTTGGGGCCCTCGGTCTCGATCCGCACCCGCTGTCCCGGCCGCAGCAGCCGCAGCCCGCCCGCGTCGAACGCGGGGGCGTCGAAGGACACCGGGGTGCCGTCGTCGAGCAGCACACTTCCGGTACGGGTTCCGGCGTCGTAGGTGTAAGCGGTCGCCTGCATGGCCGCAGCCTACTGCCGCCCACTGCCGTCTACTGCCCCGGAATCAACAGCCCCGCCGCCGCTACCGCCGTGCGCGGTCCGACCCCGAGGGCCAGTGCCGCGCGCAGGTCCTCGCCGGTGTCCACGTCCTGCCGTACGGAATCCACCGCGCCCAGGGTGAGTTCGCGCGCCCCGGAGATGCGATGGCGGGTGCGGGAATCCGGGCCGAAAGCCGGGCGCAATTCGCGGCCCTCTCGCGCGGTGAGCAAGGTGGTACCGATTGTGGCCGCGTCCGGGAGAAAAGCGCGGGGGAATTCGGCGGCCGCGTCGAGGACCCGGGCCAATTCCGCGGGGCGCAGCGCCGGCAGATCGGCGTTCAGGGCCGCGACCGCGCTTTCGGGGCGGGAAACCCGCACGACGGCCGCCGCGTGCCGCAGAGCGGCGTTCAGGCCGCCTCCCGGCTCGTCCGTGACGATACGGGCGCCCAGCGCGGCCAGTTCGCGGCCGGCCAGGGCGTCGTCCGTGACGACCGCCACATCGCGGACCGCCGGGCAGGCCAGCGCTGCCGCCACGGTGTCCTGGGCGAAGGCGAGGGCGAGGCCCGGGCGCAGTCCGTCGCCCGCGGTGTCCGCGAGCCTGCTCTTGGCGCGCGCCAGAGGCTTCAGGGGGATGACCAAGGTCCACTGCACGGGCGTTCCGCCCCTCTCTTGTCGCGGCCATTGTCACCCGGCGCCCCTGGCGGTGTCGGTGGCGGGGCGTACGGTGTTCTCGACAGACCGACGGCCTGGGGTGACACTTGTGCGGCCCCCCAGGTCCAAGAGGAAGGTGTTCGCGTGCCCCGCCGCAGAATCGGGTTCTGGTACCGCTTCGCAGCGGTCCTCTGCAAACCGCCGCTGGTGGTTCTGATCAAGCGGGACTGGGGCGGAATGGAACACATTCCGGCCGAGGGCGGGTTTATCACCGCGGTGAACCACAATTCACAAGTGGACCCCTTCGCATACGGACACTTTCAGTACAACACCGGACGTGTTCCGCGATTCCTGGCGAAGAGCAGCCTTTTCGGGAAGGGATTCGTCGGCGCCGCGATGCGCGGCACCGGACAGATCCCCGTCTACCGCGAGACCACCGACGCGTTGAGTGCCTTCCGCGCCGCGATCGCAGCCGTGGAACGCGGTGAGTGCGTCGCGTTCTATCCCGAGGGCACCATCACCCGGGACCCCGACCAATGGCCCATGACCGCAAAGACCGGTGCCGCGCGGGTGGCCCTGCAGACCCAGTGTCCGGTGATTCCCGTAGCGCAGTGGGGCGCCAACGAGTTGCTCCCGCCGTACGCCAAGAAACTGCGCGTCTTTCCGCGCAAGACCAGCCATGTGCTCGCGGGCCCGCCGGTGGACCTCACGCGCTTCTACGGCAAGGACATGAGCCCGGACCTCCTCAAAGAGGCGACCGAGGTCATCATGGCCGACATCACTCGCCTGTTGGAGCAGATCCGCAGCGCGAAGGCGCCCGAGGTGCCCTACGACCCGCGCCGTGAGCGGATCGAGCAGCGGCGCCGAACGGCCGCGGAAACCCACGAGTTGGAGTCTCAGGCCGAGTCGGCGAGCGAGCCGAAGGTCGAGCAGGAAGAGGGGCAGGGCACGTGAGCAAGCCGGTCAAGGCGGCTGTCTTCAGCGCCGGTTCGTGGGGCACGGCTTTCGGCATGGTGCTCGCCGACGCGGGGTGCGAGGTCACGCTGTGGGGGCGTCGCGCGGAAGTCGTGGAGGCCATCAACTCCACGCGTACGAACCCCGATTACTTCCCCGGCGTCGAACTCCCGGAGAACCTGCGGGCCACCACCGACGCCGCCGAGGCCGCCGCCGACGCCGACTTCACCGTCCTGTCGGTCCCTTCGCAGACGCTGCGCGCCAACTTGGCCGAATGGGCACCCCTGTTGGCGCCCGACACGGTCCTCGTCTCGCTCATGAAGGGCGTCGAACTCGGCTCCGTCATGCGGATGAGCGAGGTCATCGAAGACGTCGCCAAGGTCGGCCGGGACCGTATCGCCGTGGTCTCCGGGCCCAACCTCGCACGCGAGATCGCCTCCCGGATGCCGGCCGCCGCGGTGGTCGCGTGCACCGACGAGGCCGTGGCCCGCCGGCTCCAAACCGCTTGCCACACGCCGTACTTCAGGCCGTACACCATCACCGACGTCGTGGGCTGCGAGCTCGGTGGCGCGGTGAAGAACGTGATCGGGCTCGCCGTCGGCATCGCGGACGGCATGGGGCTCGGGGACAACGCGAAGGGTTCGCTCATCACCCGGGGTCTCGTCGAGACGACCCGGCTCGGCATCGCGATGGGCGCGGATCCGCTCACGTTCTCCGGGCTCGCGGGCCTGGGGGACCTGGTGGCGACCTGCTCCTCGCCGTTGTCGCGGAACCACACCTTCGGTACGAACCTCGGCAAGGGGATGACCCTCCAGGAGACGATCGCGGTCACCAAGCAGACCGCGGAGGGCGTCAAGTCCTGTGAGTCCGTGCTGGACTTGGCCCGGCGGCATGGTGTCGACATGCCCATCACGGAGACGGTGTTCGAGATCGTGCACGAGGGGAAGTCGCCTGTGGTCGCCGTCAAGGAGTTGATGTCGCGCAGCGCGAAGCCTGAACGTCGCTGAGCGCGCCGCTGGGGGTGCCGCGGTCTGTAGTTGGGCGGCTGCGGCTCCGTCGTGGCTTGTCGCGCAGTTCCTCGCGCCCCTTCGGGGGCGCTGATCGAACCGCCGCTCGTCAACGGACGCTGACTCAAAGCACTACCACCGGGTACTCTCATCGCGATATGAGCACCGAGAACCTCTCCCAGAACCCTGAGCAGCCGCCTCGCAAGCCGCGTGTGGCCGTTGTGTTCGGCGGTCGCAGCTCCGAACACGGGATCTCCGTGGTCACCGCCGGCGCCGTCCTCGCGGCCATCGACCGGGACAAGTACGACGTCCTGCCGATCGGCATCACCCGCGAAGGCCGCTGGGCCCTCACCGCCGACGCCCCGGAGCGGATGGCGATCACCGACCGCCGTACCCCGGACGTCGACGAACTCGCCGAGTCGAGCGAGGGCGGCGTGGTGCTCCCGCTCGACCCCGGAAACCGCGAAGTCGTCGTCAGCGAACCGGGATCCGTGCCCAAGGCCCTCGGCGAGGTCGACGTCGTCTTCCCCGTCCTGCACGGCCCCTACGGCGAGGACGGCACCCTCCAGGGACTCCTGGAGCTGTCCGGTGTGCCGTACGTGGGCGCGGGTGTGCTCGCCTCGGCCGTCGGCCAGGACAAGGAGTACATGAAGCGGGTGTTCACCTCGTTCGGCCTCAAGGTCGGCCCCTACGTGGTGATCCGGCCGCGCGAGTGGGAGCGGGACGAGTCCGCCGCCCGCAAGAAGATCATCGACTTCGCGGGTGAGCACGGCTGGCCGCTGTTCGTGAAGCCCGCGCGCGCGGGGTCGTCGATCGGCATCACCAAGGTCGACGACCTGGCCGGCCTCGACGAGGCGATCGCCGAGGCCCAGCGGCACGACCCGAAGATCCTCGTGGAGGCCGCGCTGCGCGGACGCGAGATCGAGTGCGGGGTGCTGGAGTTCGAGGACGGGCCCCGCGCGAGTGTGCCGGCCGAGATTCCGCCGCCCCAGGAGCACGCGTACTACGACTTCGAGGCGAAGTACATCGACTCGACTCCTGGCATCGTGCCCGCCCCGCTGACGCCGGAGGAGACCGCCGAGGTCCAGCGGCTCGCGGTGGACGCCTTCGACGCGGCCTCCTGCGAGGGGCTCGTGCGGGCGGACTTCTTCCTTACAGAAGACGGCGAGTTCGTCATCAACGAGATCAACACGATGCCCGGGTTCACGCCGATCTCGATGTACCCGCAGATGTGGCAGGCCAGCGGTGTCCCCTACGGGGAGTTGGTGGACCTGCTGGTGCAGGCGGCGCTGCGCCGGTCGACGGGACTTCGCTGAGCCGGTCGGTTCCGTAGTGTGAGTCGGGCTAGTCGGCGATCCCTTCGGGGATCGCCCTCTTGACGGACTTCGCCAGGTCGACCAGGGGCGCCATGCCGTCTCCGGTGCGGTCCTTCGGGATGGTCACCTCTACGTACGCCTTGCGCAGTGTCGTGGTGAAGCGGAAGGAGCCGTCGTCTTCCTTCTGCAGCAGCCAGCCGACGCCGTTCACCTCGACGCCGTCGGCCTCCGGGTCGTTCATCTTGGCGGGTCTGACGACACCGCAGCGCAGTATGATCGCCGGGTTCCCCCAGCCCGCGGTCAGCGCGGACGCGGGCTCGGGATCCCGGCGGCCCTGGTCGTCGACCTTCGACGGCAGCACCTTGTCCAGGTTCCGGCACAGCCCGGTGACCTTCGCGCCCGGCGAGGGAACCGCCGCCGACGCGCTGTCGTCTGCTGAGGAGCAGCCCGCAACGATGATCAGCGGGGCGAGCACGGACAGCCCGAGGACAGAACGGCGCCGGTGACGGAGAGAGTTCACCGGCCAAGGGTAGACGGGGGCTACAGATGCACCACCGGGCAGGTCAGGGTGCGGGTGATGCCGTCCACTTGCTGGACTTTGGCGACCACCATGCGGCCGAGGTCGTCGACCGTGTCGGCCTGGGCCCGCACGATCACGTCGTACGGTCCTGTCACGTCCTCGGCCTGGATCACTCCAGGGATCTTGCTGATCGTTTCGGCGACGGTCGACGCCTTGCCGACCTCCGTCTGGATCAGGATGTACGCCTGTACCACGGAACCTCCAGGGCGGCCACGAGGATCATGTGGGGAAAAGGAACGCCACGGTATCGCGTCGCCGCTCGCCGCGGGGAGACCCGCGGAGGTCCCAGGCCGTGTCCGCAGAGCCACGCCTGCCCCGCGACGCCCGGCACGCACTCTCGCCGCACCGGGCGAAAGCCCAAGTACGTCCAGTACGAGGGCTTCCCCCCGGCACCCCCCCAGCCTCCGGCCGGGGGACCCCCAGAGCACGCACCGGACGCCGCGGGGCCCGCCCTTCGGGCGGACGACGGGGCTCTGCGGACACGACCTGGCCCCCGTGCCTCGGCGCGGGCACGACTGAAGTCGACGGTCACCTCGACCGTACCGAGCACACCGACGGCTCGCGACCGGGCGCTGCCGTCACGAGAAGAGGACGAACGATGAAGGGCACCGTCGGTGAGTTGGGGGAGTTCGGGCTCATCAGGGAGCTCACTTCCCGGCTCACCACCACCCCCGCGGTCCGGGTCGGCCCCGGCGACGACGCCGCGGTCGTCGCCGCGCCCGACCGCAGGGTCGTGGCGAGCACCGACATACTGCTGGAGGGCCGGCACTTCCGCCGCGACTGGTCCACCGCCTACGACGTCGGACGCAAGGCCGCCGCGCAGAACCTCGCGGACATCGCCGCCATGGGCGCCGTACCGACCGCGCTGCTCCTCGGTCTGGTCGTACCGGCCGAACTCCCGGTCACCTGGCCCATGGAGCTGATGGACGGCCTGCGCGACGAGTGCCAGGTCGCGGGCGCCTCGGTGGTCGGCGGTGATGTCGTACGAGGCGACACGATCATGGTGTCGATCACCGCGCTCGGCGATCTGCGGGGCCGCGAGCCGGTCACCCGGGGTGGTGCCCAGCCCGGTGACGTGGTCGCCGTGACCGGGTGGCTCGGCTGGTCCGCGGCCGGGTTCGCGGTGCTGTCGCGGGGCTTTCGCTCGCCACGCGCGTTCGTCGAGGCGCACCGGCGCCCCGAGCCGCCGTATCACGCGGGTCCGGCGGCCGCCGGGCTCGGCGCGACCTCGATGTGCGACGTGAGCGACGGGCTGATCGCCGACCTCGGGCACATCGCGGAGGCCAGTAAGGTCCGCATCGACATCCGATCCGGCGCGATCGACGTCCCGACGCAGATGAACGACATCGGGCAGGCCGTCGGCGTCGACCCCATCCAGTGGGTGCTCACCGGGGGTGAGGACCACGCGATCGTGGCGACCTTCGCGCCGGACGTGAAATTGCCGGCCCGCTGGAAGGTGATCGGCGAGGTCCTCAACCCCTCCGCGCTGCCCCAGGTGACGGTCGATGGAGCGCCCTGGACCAGCAAGGGCGGCTGGGACCACTTCGGGGACATCGAGTCGTGAAGCCTCGTGTACTGACGGTGGCCGGCTCCGACTCCGGTGGCGGGGCGGGGATCCAGGCCGACTTGAAGACGATGCTGGCGCTCGGTGTGCATGGCATGAGCGTCGTCACGGCGGTCACCGCGCAGAACTCCCTCGGTGTGCAAGGCGCTTGGGAACTTCCGGCGGAGGCGGTGCGCGCCCAGTACCGCAGCGTGGTCGACGACATCGGCGTACAGGCCGTGAAGACCGGGATGCTTGCGTCGGCCGAACTCGTCGAGACGGTTGCGGGGTTGATCGGCGGCACGGACGTCCCTACGGTCGTCGACCCGGTCGGCATCTCGAAGCACGGGGACTCGCTGCTGGCGGACTCCGCGCTGGACGCCGTACGGACGAAGTTGTTGCCGGTGGCGACGGTCGCGACGCCGAATCTCGACGAGGTGGCGCAACTCACCGGCGTACGGGTCGATTCGGAGGGGCAGTTGCGGGAGGCCGCGGCGGCCGTGCTGTCGTACGGGCCGCGTTGGGTGTTGATCAAGGGTGGTCATCTGCCGGGCGACGCCGTGGATCTGCTCACCGACGGTTCTGAGGAGCACTGGCTGCGTGCGCCCCGGCACGACAACCGGCACACCCATGGGACCGGCTGCACGCTCGCTTCGGCGATCACGTCACAGCTCGCCATGGGGCGGTCGGTGCCGGAGGCGGTGACGGAGGCCAAGGCGTACGTCACCGGGGCGATCGCTGCGGGGTTCGCGCTCGGCAAGGGCATCGGACCCGTGGACCACGGGTGGGCGTTGCGGCGCGAGGCCTTCTGAGCGGGCACGGCAAAAAGCCGGCCCACACGAGGTGGACCGGCTCGATGCAGCGAACCAGCAGTGGCCGCGCGCTCAGCAGTGCGTCAGCGCGAGACCTTGCCGGCCTTGATGCACGAGGTGCAAGCGTTCACGCGCTTCGGCGTCCCGCCGACCACGGTACGAACGCGCTGGATGTTCGGGTTCCAGCGACGCGGTGTACGGCGGTGCGAGTGCGAGATGTTGTTGCCGAAGCCCGGCCCCTTGCCGCAGACGTCGCAGTTGGCAGCCACGGGTCACTCCAAAGACTTCAGATGCACAGATGCACTTACGGATGATCCCGGCATGCCGGGATCGAGATCGTAGGATCTGGAAGTGGCGCTGCCAGGGGGGATGGCCCGATCGGGATCGGGCAACCGGAGCAGCATACAACGACCGCGCCAGTACAACGAAACTACCATGCCTGGTCGGGGGCTCGCTCCGGCCCTCCTCGGGACCGGGCCGCCCCAAGGTCTACGCTGCGTTCCCAGTCCAGCAGCTCAAGGAGGCGCAGGTGCCGCAGGTGCCGCAGACATTCTTCGATGCTCTCGCGGTGCGTACCTGGTGCGGTCTCGCGCTGCGGGCGCTGGGGCATGCGCGCGAGGAGATCGACGCGATCAACGTCTATCCCGTGGCCGACGGGGACACCGGCACCAACCTGTACCTGACCATGGAGTCCGCCGCCGCCGCGGTCGAGGCGGTGTTCGACGGACACGGCACCCTGACCGAGCGGAAACCGCCGCTGGCCGACGCCGCCCAGGCGATGGCCCACGGGGCGCTCATAGGGGCCCGCGGCAACTCCGGGACGATCCTCGCGCAGCTGCTGCGCGGCATGGCCCAGGTCCTCGCCGCCGACGGTGAGACGGCTCACACGGACGGGGAAGGGCTACGGCTCGCCCTGCGCCGCGCGGCCGACTCCGCCCGGCACGCGGTGGCCCACCCGGTCGAGGGCACGGTCCTCTCGGTCGCCTCGGCGGCGGCGGACGCGGCCGACGACACCCAGGGCGACTGTGGGACCGTCGCACGGGCCGCCTACGAGGGAGCGTGCGCGGCGCTGGCCGCGACCCCCGGGCAACTGGCCGTCCTGGCGCGCGCGGGAGTCGTGGACGCGGGCGGGCGGGGGCTGGTGGCGGTGCTGGCCGCGCTGGTGGAGACGTTCACGGGGGAGGTGCCGGTCTTCGTGGTCCTGGAGACGCACGCACGCGTGGCCGCCGACGAGACGCACACAGCCGCTGACGGGACGCACGCACGCGTGGAGGACGTTTCGGCTTCCGGTGCCACCGCAGCCACCCCTTGCGAGGGTGGCCCCGCCTTCGAGGTGATCTATCTCCTGGAGGCCGACGACTCGGCTGTGACGCGGCTGCGGGAGCGGCTGGACGCCCTCGGCGACTCGCTCGTCGTGGTCGGCGGCGACGGCCTGTGGAACGTTCACGTACACGTCGACGACGCGGGAGCCGCCGTGGAGGCGGGCGTCGAGGCCGGGCGGCCGTACCGCATCCGGATCACCCACTTCGGGCTCGGTGACGTGCACACCACGGGTGCCGAACGGCCGCCCAAGGAGCGTGCTCAACGGGCCGTCGTGGCGGTGGTGCCGGGGGAGGGTCTTGCGGGGCTCTACGGCGAAGCCGGCGCGACCACTGTGCTCGCGCGCCCCGGGGAGCCGCCTGCCAGTGGGGAGTTGGTCGCGGCCGTACGGCGGGCACACGCGCGTGAGGTCGTGCTGCTGCCCAATGACGCGGAGCTGCGGCACACCGCCGCCGCTGCCGCCGAGCAGGCCCGGGCCGAGGGCATCCGGGTCGCGCTGATCCCGACGCGGTCGGCGGTGCAGGGGATCGCGGCGCTCGCCGTGCACGAGCCGGAGCGGCGCTTCGACGAGGACGTCGTCTCGATGACCTCGGCGGCGGGCGCGACCCGCTACGCCGAGGTCGCCGTCGCCGAGCGTCAGTCCTGGACCATGGCCGGCATCTGCCAGGCCGGGGACGTCCTGGGCCTCGTCGACGGCGATGTGGCGGTGATCGGCGCCGATGTCACGGCCACCGCCCGGGCCGTCCTGGATCGGATGCTCGCGGCCGGTGGCGAACTGGTCACGCTCGTCCTCGGCGACGAGGCACCCGCGAGCGTCGCCGATATCCTGGAGATGCACGTCCGGGAGTCGTACCTCGCCGTCGACACGGTGGTGTACCGGGGTGGCCGACAGGGTGCCCTGTTGCTCATCGGCGTGGAGTAGGCACCAGCCCCACCCCAACTTCCCCTACTTGTCCGTCTGTTCCTCCATCAGCTGGAGCAGCTGCTCCGCCTCGGCGCGACGGGCCCGTACCGTCTCGTCGCCGTCGTCGGCGCCCTCGTAGGCCTTCAGTACGCCACGCGCGCGTGCCGCCGCGTCGGCGGGGCGGCTGAGGTCGGCCTCCAGCCAGCCCGCGGCGAGTTCGGCGCCGGTGCGGGTGTGCACCGCGCCCTCCCCCAGGGCCGCGAACACGGTGACCGACTCCGCGGTCTGGGCCAGGGCGTCCTCGAACGCGGTCTGGATCGCGGTGTCCTCGGCCTCCTCGGCGACGGAACGGGCCAGCAGCTCGCCGAACTGCCGGTGCGTGTGGCCGAGTTCGCCAGCGAGCCGCTGCCGCGCCTCCTGGTCGTCGGTCACGAGCAGCGCGGCCTCGCACTCCTCGATCGCGCCCGCCATCAACTCCCGCGCGCGGTCGAGGCCCCGGTCCGCCAGGTCCGCGCGCAACGCCAGCCACGCGCGGGCACGCAGCGAGCGGACGAGCCCGTGCACGTTCCCCAGGGACCGCCACAGCTCGCCCGCGCGCTCGTACGCCTGGTCCGCCTCGGCGGGCAGTTCCGCGTGGCCCAGTGACTCGGCGGCGAGGTGGGCGAGGGTCGCGTGGTCGTTCTGCTCGGGCCAGGTCCGGGCGATCTCGGCCGCCTGCAACCGCCGTTCGGCAGCGGCACGGTGCTCGCCCAGCTCGCTCAGACAGTCACCGAGCCACCACTGCGTCTGGACGATCGCGCCGTCGCCGTGCGTCTCGACGCTCAGGTCGGGCAGCGCCGACTCCAACACCTCCGCGGCCTCGGCCCAGCGGCCCTGGCGCAGCAGGAAGCCGCCGAGCTGGTGCCGCGCCCAGGCGCCCAGCGTCGGGCCCTCGCCGGCCTCGTCGGACCAGTGCGCGGCCTCCAGGGCGTGCTCAGCAGCCTCCTCGGACCGCCCCCGGCCGCCGAGCACCTCGGCGAGCTGGAGATGCAGCTGAGCGCGTCCAGGGGCCTCCAGATACGGCCCGCCGTGCTCCAGGGCCGCCCGCAGCGCCCGCTCCGCCTCCGTGACGTCCCCGAGGTGATGGGCGAGCCCGGCCAGCCGGGCCTCGTACTCCACCGCGAACCACGGCAGCCCCGCGACCACGAACGCCGTCGACGCCTTCGAGAACAGCCGTACGGCCGTCTCCAAATCCCCGCCCCGCACCGCGAGTTCGGCCAGCATCGCCTGCCCTTCGGCACCCCGCGCGGCCAGCCGTACATCGGCCACGTCACCCGGAAGGGGCTGCCCCTCGACCAGCGCCAGCACTTCCCGTACGGCGGCTTCGGCGGCGGTCAGGTCCCCGTCGGCGGGGGTGTGGTCCGGGGAGTCCCCGTGGACCCTCCGCATCAGGATGCGCGCCCGGCTCATCAGCACGGCCGCCGTCTGCCGTACGCCGGTGCCCTCCTCGGAGTACAGGGCGAGCACCCCGTCGTACGGCTCGGCGATCGCCGCGAGGGCCTCGTCGATCTCGCCCGTGAGAGCGCGTACGTACGCCCCACGCGCGCGTGCCGCCCACGCCTCCCCGGGGTCGTCCGCCTCGGCGAACAGCTCGGCCGCGCGGTCGAAGAGGGCGATGCCCTCGGGGCCCCGGTCCATCGCCTGGTGGTCGGCGATCTCGGCGCGGTCGCGGGCGGACAGCTCGACGCCCTCGGAAGCCTGCGAGACGGCCAACCAGGCCTCTACGGCGTGCGGTTGGAGGGTGTCCGACAGCCGTCGCGCCTCCGTGAGGAGCGCGGTGAGGTCCTTCTCCGGGATGACCTCGGGTGCCGTGGTCATCACCGGTGCTGCTGCCGGCCGGCCCGCCGAACGCACTCCCAGGGGGAGCCGTTCCACCAGGGGCCGTTGGTCCATGCGCACGCGTGCCCGGTCGCCGACGTGGGTCGTGGCGTTGCGCTCGTCGAAGCGGGCGGCCAGGGAGAGGGCCTCCACGCGCGCGTGGGCGGCGAGTTCGCGTGCCGTCCAGGTACGGCCGGTGGGCCCGGGCACCTGCTGGTCGCCGAGTCCCAGTTCGGTCAGGCGGTCCATCAGCAGGGTCACCGCGGCCAGGAAGTCCAGCCCGCTCTGCGGGTTCCCGGAGTCCGTGAAGTACGCCGGACGCTCCGCGAGCAGCTCCAGACCGCGCGCCTCGTTGCCGCTCAGCGCGCAGAACTCCACATGGTCCGCGTAGGCGCCCCGCATGCTCTCCATGGGCCGTACGAGACGGAAACCGCGCAGGTGATGGGCGCGCGCCTCGTCGGCCCGGCCCAGGTGCAGCAGCGGGGTCAGGGAGGACGCGAGGACGGTGTGCGGCTCGTGGGCGCAGGTGAACTCGCCCCCCAGGACCGGCGCCCACAGGTCGAGCGCCTCGGCGTACCGTTCCTGCTGCACCTGCCACTCGCCCTGGGTGTGCAGCTCGCACGCGTGGCAGTCGGCCATGGTGTCCCGGTCGGCGGCCAGCCACGCGGCGTACGCCCGCTCGGCCCGCGCCAGGTCACCGACGTGCGAGGCGACGCTGAACTCGGCGCTGCGCACGGCCCGTTCGGAGTGACCGGCCAGCCGGTAGCGGTGCTCCATCTCGCCGAGCCACTTCTCGATCGACGCGAGCGGAATGTGCGGCTGGCCGAGCATCCCGGACGACATCCACTTGAAGACCCAGTGCAGCGAGTGGACCTCGTACTCGTCGAAGTCCTCGGGCCGCTCGTCCCACATGCGCAGCAGACGCGCGAAGGGGACGAACATCTTGTCCTTCTCGGAGCTGTAGTTGTAGACCTTCAGCTGGTGCCCGAGCGCCTCGATCACCGCGAGCGGAACGTCCAGCTTCTCGGCCTCGCCGAGCAGCTGCTCCGCGCGCGCGTTGCGGGCCGGTCCCTCCGGCTCCTCGGAGTTCTCCGCCATCGCCCGGCGCAGCGCGTCGAAGTCCGTGATCCCTGTCATCAGTGGTCGTTCTCCCCGTGTGTGGCCCATTCCAGGAGGCCGATGAACGCCCGGTTCAGCAGTGCCGAGTCGGCGGGGCGCAGTGGTCGCTGCGCCATCAGGAGTGCCTGCCCGTACAGGGACTCCGTGGCCGTCCCGATCAGGTCCCGGTCCCTGAGTGAACTGATGCGCCGGATCAGCGGGTTGAGATGGTTGAGCACGAGACGCGCGCGTGGCGCGCTGCCGCGCAGCGATCCCAGGATGCCCGCCCACAGGTCGTCGGCCTGCTCCTCGGCCTCCGCGCGGGCCTGCTCGTGCCGGGCCGAGCGGTCGTCCAGGTGCAGCGCGGGCACCGACAGCGGATGGAACGCCCGCAGGACGACATCGCAGCCCAGGGGGTCCAGTTTGGCCCGCGCGGCGGCCAGGAAGTCCGCCAGGGCCAGCTCCTCGGCCGGGTCGACCGAGTCCAGGTGCGCGGTCACGGTGTCCGAGTCCAGCTCGGCGACCACCGTCCCCGGGCGCACCGACGGCAGCGCCTCGACCAGCTCGCCGTCGTAGGTGTAACCGCCGTTGATCACGCCGATGCCCTGCGCGGACGCGATCGGGGCGACCTGGCGGTACTCCTCGACGGTCCGCGTGAAGTGCACCACCGGGTGGCGCTGCGCGAACTCCTCCAGGGACACCCGTCCGTCGGTCGTCTCGAACGGGAGCCACGGCAGCATCGTGCGCAGCATCTCCTTGTCGTGCCGCGCCAGGGACTTCACCCCCAGGTGGTGCACCGACAGGAACGCGGCAAGACGCTCCGGATCACCCGCCGCGAGCCCGGTCAGCCAGGCCCGGATCCGCTCCCCGAGCGCCTCCCGCACGGCGGCCAGCGTCTCGTCCTCGTACAGCGACTCGCGCGAGGCCGTGGGCCGCAGACTGTCCGTGTCCAGCACACAGCGCACGAAGAACGCCCAGTCGGGCAGCAGCTGTTCGGCCCGCTCGGTGAGCAACATGCCCTTGAGATGCACCCGGTGACTCGCCCGCTGCGCCGGACTCACCGCGCCGGGAAGGACGTAGGCCACACCCCGGATCCCCGCGAGCGGCACCGACAGGTCGATCGAGTCCAACGGCGTGAACCCGAACAGGTCGTGACAGTGCCGGGCCAGCGCCACCCTGCGGGTGCTGGGACTCGGGTACGACCGGTCCCAGGGCGCGGGCAGATCGGTGACCGCCTCGCCGTCCACACGGACGTCGTACGGCAGCAGCGCTCCGAAGTCCCGCGCCAGCGCGAGGACCTTCTCCTTGGTGAGCCACTCACCGGCGCCCGCGCGCGCCACCAGGTGCACGGTGGTGCCCGGTTCGGGGCGCTCGGCGTGGGGCAGGGTCCGCACGGTGTACGAGCCGTCGTCGGTCGCCGTCCACTCCACGGGCGGCGCGTCGGGCGTACGGGCGCTGCGGCTGACGACCCGGATCCGCTCGGCGACCACGAAACAGGCGAGCAGCCCGATGCCGAACTGCCCGAGGAAGTCGGAGCGGGCCTCCTGGAGCCCGTCGGCGCGCTTGGAGCTACGGCCGATGGTGGCAAGGAGGTTGTGCACGTCCGCCTCGGTGAGCCCGACGCCGGAGTCCTCGACGCGCAGGGTGCGCCCGTCGGCGAACAGCCGTACCAGGGCAGGGGAGTCGGGCTGCTCGGCCCGGCGGGCGGTGATCGCGTCCACGGCGTTCTGCAGCAGTTCGCGCAGATAGACCTTGGGGCTGGAGTAGAGGTGATGGGAGAGCAGGTCCACCAGACCGCGCAGGTCGACCTGGAACGTGTGAGGTGACTGGGATGCCTGGGATGACTGTGAGGTCTGGGAGTCCATCGTCGCAGCGCCGATGTGGGGGAAGTGCGATCGGCGCGAGGGTCGGGCGGTCCCTGTGAGGCGGTGACCGCGGGGGATGGCCGGAGCGCGCCATCCTAGGCCTCGAACGACCCACCTGACCAGGAGTTTCGCAAGACGTATACGGCATTGTCAGTGGCGTGGTGTGCAATGGATCTCGTGCCCGCACTGGAAGAACCCCTGAAAAAGGTGCTCGGCCCCGCCACCGCGAAGGTGATGGCCGAGCATCTCGGCCTGCACACGGTGGGCGACCTCCTGCACCACTACCCGCGCCGTTACGAGGAGCGGGGCCAGCTCACCCACCTCGCCGAACTGCCGATGGACGAGCACGTCACCGTGGTCGCCCAGGTCGCCGACGCCCGCCTGCACACCTTCGCGTCCAGCAAAGCCCCCCGGGGCAAGGGCCAGCGCCTAGAAGTCACGATCACGGACGGCAGCGGCCGACTCCAACTCGTCTTCTTCGGCTCGGGAGTTCACAAACCCCACAAGGAACTGCTGCCGGGCACGCGCGCGATGTTCGCAGGCAAAGTCTCCGTCTTCAACCGCCGACTCCAACTTGCTCATCCGGCATACGAGTTGCTGAAGGGCGACACCGAGGAGACGGTCGAGACCTGGGCGGGCACCCTGATCCCCATCTACCCCGCCACCGCCAAGCTGGAGTCCTGGAAGATCGGCAAGGCCCTCCAGACGGCACTCCCCAGTGCCGAGGAAGCCGTGGACCCCCTCCCGGACTCCCTCCGCGAGGGCCGTGGCCTGGTCTCCCTCCCCGAAGCCCTCCTCAAGATCCACCGCCCCCACACCAAGGCGGACATCGCCGCCGCCCGCGACCGCCTCAAGTGGGACGAGGCCTTCGTCCTCCAGGTGGCCCTGGCCCGCCGCCGCCACGCGGACGCCCAACTCCCCGCCGTAGCCCGCAAACCGTCCCCCGACGGCCTCCTCACCGCCTTCGACGACCGCCTTCCGTTCACGCTTACGGACGGGCAGGTGAAGGTGTCTAAGGAGATCTTCGACGACTTGGCTACGGAGCATCCGATGCACCGGCTGCTCCAGGGGGAGGTGGGTAGCGGAAAAACAATGGTGGCTCTACGCGCCATGCTCGCCGTGGTCGACGCCGGCGGCCAGGCCGCGATGCTCGCCCCCACCGAAGTGCTCGCGCAGCAACACCACCGTTCCATCACCGAGATGATGGGGGAGTTGGCCGAGGGCGGGATGCTGGGCGGGGCCGAGCGGGCGACCAAGGTCACGCTGCTCACCGGGTCCATGGGGACGGCCGGGCGGCGTCAGGCTCTCCTCGACCTCGTCACCGGTGAGGCCGGGATCGTGATCGGCACGCACGCGTTGATCGAGGACAAGGTCCAGTTCCACGACCTGGGCTTGGTCGTGGTCGACGAACAGCACCGCTTCGGCGTCGAACAGCGCGACGCCCTGCGCGGCAAGGGCAAGCAGCCCCCGCACCTCCTCGTCATGACCGCGACCCCCATCCCGCGCACGGTCGCCATGACGGTCTTCGGCGACCTGGAGACCTCGGTCCTGGACCAACTCCCGGCGGGCCGCTCACCCATCGCCAGCCATGTCGTCCCCGCCGCCGACAAACCCCACTTCCTGGCCCGCGCCTGGGAGCGCGTCCGCGAGGAGGTCTCCAACGGCCATCAGGCGTACGTCGTCTGCCCACGCATCGGCGACGAGGACGACGACCCCAAGAAGGCCGGCAAGGCCAAGAAGAAGTCCCCCGAGGACGAGGCGGAGAAGCGTCCACCGCTCGCCGTCCTCGACATCGCCGCCCAGCTCGCCAAGGGCCCGCTCCAGGGGCTGAAGATCGAGGTGCTGCACGGCCGTATGCACCCCGACGACAAAGACGCGGTGATGCGCCGTTTCGCGGCCGGGGACACGGACGTCCTGGTCGCGACGACGGTCATCGAGGTCGGCGTCAACGTGCCCAACGCCACGGCCATGGTGATCATGGATGCCGATCGCTTCGGGGTCTCCCAGCTCCATCAGCTGCGCGGCCGAGTGGGCCGAGGCTCGGCGGCCGGCCTCTGTCTCCTGGTCAGCGAGATGCCCGAGGCCAGCCCCGCCCGCCAACGCCTCAACGCCGTCGCCTCCACCCTCGACGGCTTCGAACTCTCCCGCATCGACCTCGAACAGCGCAGAGAGGGCGATGTATTGGGGCAGGCGCAGTCCGGTGCCCGCACTTCCCTGCGGGTGCTGTCGGTCATCGAGGATGAGGAGGTCATCGCGGAGGCGAGGGAGGAGGCGACGGCCGTGGTGGCGGCCGACCCAGACCTGGAGCGTCTGCCGGGCCTGCGCACAGCACTGGACGCGCTACTGGACGAGGAGAGGGAGCAGTACTTGGAAAAGGGCTAGCGGTGACACCCCAGGGGCGCGGGGAACTGCGCGACCAGCCACAATGAAACCTGAAGCCGCCCACCACCAAGGACCCCAGATGACCCGCGTGATCGCCGGCGAAGCCGGCGGACGTCGACTAGCCGTCCCGCCCGGCACCGGAACCCGCCCCACCTCCGACCGCGCACGCGAGGGCCTCTTCTCCACCTGGCAGTCCCTCCTCGGCGCCCCCCTGAACGGCGAACGAGTCCTCGACCTCTACGCGGGCTCGGGCGCCATCGGCCTCGAAGCCCTCTCCCGCGGCGCGAGCCACACCCTCCTCGTCGAGGCCGACCCGAAGGCCGCCCGCGTCATCAGGGAGAACGTCAAGAACATCGGCCTCCCCGGCGCCGAGGTCAGGGCGGGCAAAGCGGAACAGATCGTTCAGACACCGGCGCCGGCAGACCCGTACGACATCGTCTTTCTCGACCCGCCGTACGTTGTCGCAGATCACGATCTTCGGGAGATTCTCCTCACACTCCGGTCCGGGGGCTGGCTCGCGCCGGAGGCGCTCGTCACCGTGGAGCGCAGCACCAGAGGCGGCGAATTCGGGTGGCCGGACGGATTCGACGCGATCCGGGCCCGTCGCTACGGCGAGGGGACCTTTTGGTACGGTCGCGCCGCCTCTACGTGCGAAGACGCACGATGACCGGACCGGAGAGCGAGGGAACTCAGTTGCGCCGCGCCGTTTGTCCGGGGTCGTTCGACCCCATCACCAATGGACACCTCGACATCATCGCCCGTGCCTCCCGGCTGTACGACGTGGTGCACGTCGTCGTGATGATCAACCAGTCGAAGAAGGGCATGTTCACCGTCGACGAGCGGATCGAGCTGATCCGCGAGGTCACCGCGGAGTTCGGCAACATCCAGGTCGAGGCCTACCACGGCCTGCTCGTCGACTTCTGCAAGCAGCGCGACATCCCCGCCATCGTCAAGGGCCTGCGCGCGGTCAGCGACTTCGACTACGAACTCCAGATGGCCCAGATGAACAACGGACTGTCGGGCGTCGAAACCCTGTTCATCCCGACCAGCCCCACCTACAGCTTCCTGTCGTCCTCGCTGGTCAAAGAGGTCGCGCAGTGGGGCGGCGACATCTCCCACCTGGTACCCGGCGTGGTCCTGGAGGCGCTCACCGAGCGGCTCGGCAAGGCCTGAGGGACTGACAGTGCGTCACCCGGTGTCGGGCGGGGCGGGAGTGGTCGTACAGTCGACCCGTCCGTCTCCAACACGTCGGTAGAGAGTGGCGAGCACACGGTGGACGTGCAGAAGAAGCTCGACGAGATCGTCGCCTCGGTCTCCAGCGCCCGTTCCATGCCCATGTCGGCCTCGTGCGTGGTCAACCGCGCCGAGCTGCTCACGCTGCTCGAAGAGGTGCGCGCGGCCCTGCCCGACTCGCTGGCGGAGGCGCAGGAGCTGATCGGCGGCCGGCACGAGATGGTCGAGCAGGCCCGCCAGGAGGCCGAGCGGATCATCCAGACCGCGCACGCCGAGCGCGGCTCGCTGATCTCCGACACCGAGGTCGCCCGCCGCTCGCAGAACGAGGCGGACCGCATCCTCGCCGAGGCCCGCCAGGAGGCCGAGGAGGTCCGCGCGGAGGCCGACGACTACGTCGACTCCAAGCTCGCCAACTTCGAGGTCGTCCTCACCAAGACCCTCGGATCAGTGGGGCGAGGGCGCGAGAAGCTGCTCGGCACCGGCCCCGGCATCGACGACCAGGGCTACGAGGACGAGGACGCCCCCGAGCGCAGCCACGACCCGGAGACCCTGCGCCGCGACGCCGACGCGTACGTGGACGTCAAGCTAGGCGCCTTCGAGGCGGTCCTCGCCAAGACCCTGGAGGCCGTGGGCAAGGGCCGGCAGAAGCTGCACGGCCGGCTCGCCAGCGACGATCTCGGCGCTCTCTCCCTCGACGACGACGGCAACCAGGTCCAGCACACCAGCGACGCCGACTACCTCGCCGACCTCGCGACCGTCACGGACACCCCGGTCTCGGCCACCCCGCTCCAGCCCGAGCAGCAGGACTACGCCCCGCAGGCGGCCTACGACTACCAGCAGACCGCCCAGCAGCAGGACCCGTACGGCTACCAGCAGCAGGGTTACGCCCAGCCCCAGCAGCAGGACCCCTACGGGTACCAGCAGGCCGACCCCTACGCCTACCAGGGCTACGACACCGGCCAGCAGCCCGTGTACGACCCGAACCAGATGCAGCAGGCCCAGCTCGACCAGCAGCAGAACCAGCAGGCCCAGGCTCAGCAGGGCTACGCGCTCGACGAGACCAGCCTCTTCGACACCGGCATGATCAGCGCGGAGCAGCTGCGGGCGTACGAGCAGGGCCGCGGCCTGTAGCGATCCGGGCCGGTGGCCGAGAGCGCACACCGGATTGGGCCGTGAGCGAAAGGTCCAGTATCCTGGCTCTTCGGTCGCGTGTACGTCCGCGATCAACGCTGCCCGGAAGCACCGAAGGGCAGCGTCCTCTTGAGCTAGTAGACCGAAAGACAGGGATGGCTCTGAACGCCCGCCTCGACCACCGCAACCCTCTCGTGTTCGACACTCACGAGCTGGGTCGGCGTCCTGGTGCGCTGCAGCGCCTGAACCGTTCGATCGACGCTCCCAAGGATCTCGGGATCCAGGGGGTCATCGGAGTGCCGGAAGGCGCCCCGATGGAGCTCGACCTCCGCCTTGAGTCGGTCATGGAAGGGGTGCTTGTCACAGGCACCGCCCGTGCACTGGCCAAGGGGGAGTGCGTAAGGTGTCTGGAGCCGCTGGAGCTGTCGCTCGAAGCGGACTTCCAGGAGATGTTCTCGTACCCTGACGCCGACGACCGTGGCCGTGTGAAAGCGGAACCGGTCGGCGACGCCGAGGAATCCGCAGAAGACGAGGACAGGCTCTTCATCGAGGACGGCTTGTTCGACCTCGAACCCGTGCTGCGCGATGCGGTGGTGCTCGCACTGCCGATGCAGCCGGTGTGCCAGGACGACTGTCTGGGCCTGTGCTCCGAGTGCGGAGTACGGCTCACGGACGACCCGGACCACCACCATGACGCCGTCGACATCCGTTGGGCGGCACTGCAGGGACTCGCCGGTTCACTCGAAGACGGCGAGAAGGACGAGATCAGTGGCGAAGCGCCCCGACCGGCGCGCGCCAACGAGAAGCAGGAGAAGTAGCCGTGGCTGTTCCGAAGCGGAAGATGTCGCGCAGCAACACGCGCCACCGCCGGTCGCAGTGGAAGGCTGCGGTCACCCCTCTGGTTGCGTGCGAGCGCTGCCACGAGCCCAAGCAGCAGCACATCGCGTGCCCTTCTTGCGGCACGTACAACAAGCGCCAGGTCCTCGAGGTCTGAGCGGCTGGTGAGAGGCACCATGTCTGACGTCAAGGCCGACTCAGTCGCCAAGAAACACGCGGACACAGCCTCGTCCCACACGCTGTTGGAAGGGCGGCTCGGGTATCACCTCGAGTCCGCCCTTCTGGTGCGTGCGCTGACCCACCGTTCGTACGCGTACGAGAACGGCGGTCTGCCGACGAACGAGCGGCTGGAGTTCCTCGGGGACTCCGTGCTCGGCCTCGTCGTCACGGACACGCTGTACACCACCCACCCCGACCTGCCCGAAGGCCAACTGGCCAAGCTGCGGGCCGCGGTGGTCAATTCTCGTGCGCTGGCGGAGGTCAGTCGCGGTCTGGAACTCGGCTCCTTCATCCGGCTCGGCCGCGGTGAAGAGGGCACGGGGGGCCGGGACAAGGCGTCCATCCTCGCCGACACCCTGGAAGCGGTGATCGGCGCGGTCTATCTCGACCAGGGCCTCGACGCGGCCTCCGAACTGGTACATCGCCTGTTCGACCCGCTCATCGAGAAGTCCTCGAACCTCGGTGCCGGCCTGGACTGGAAGACCAGTCTCCAGGAGCTCACCGCGACCGAGGGGCTCGGTGTCCCCGAGTACCTGGTCACGGAGACCGGTCCCGATCACGAGAAGACCTTCACTGCTGCCGCCCGCGTCGGAGGCGTCTCGTACGGCACCGGCACCGGCCGCAGCAAGAAGGAGGCGGAGCAGCAGGCCGCCGAGTCCGCCTGGCGGTCCATCCGGGCCGACGCGGACGAGCGAGCCGAGAAGGCGAAGGAGACGGCCGAACAACAGGCCGCCGAAACCGCCACCGAGGCCGCTGAGCAGCCTGCCGAGGAGAACACCGACACGTCGTCGGCGTCCGCCTGACCAAGCAGTAACCGGAGCCCCGGCCTCGCTCGCACGAGGCCGGGGCTCCGAGGCATGAACGGTGCGTAGGGGAGGGGCCGGCACATGACCGGAGACATCGCACAGGTGGCAGGGGACGCGGTCCCCTTCGTGACGGCGGCCGTCGGCGCGTACGGTCTGGCCGTACTCGCCCGCACCCAGGAAGAGGCCGCGAACGCGACGGTCGAGCTGGGCCGGCGGATGGCACAGCGCATCTTCGGGCCCCGCGCCGAAGGCGAGCAACTCCCGGAAGCGGTCGCCGACATGGTGGCGGATCCGGACGATCCGGACGCCGAGGCGGTGCTGCGCAGGGCTGTTCGGAAGGCACTGCTCGCCGATGAGACGCTCGTCGCCGATCTGCGCGCTCTGCTCGCGCGGGCACCGGCCGATGTGCGGATCGGCGACGGCTCTCAGGCGGTCGTCGGCAGCGTGATCGGCGGCGACAGCATCCAGATCGGCTCGGTGGGCCGCGACGTCCGCCTCGGGCTCGCCGCCCGCGACTGAGCGGGGCACGGATGGCCGGGGAAGCCGACCGGAACCGGGTGGCGCGGTCCGCTGTCGGCGGGGACGTCTTCCAGTTCGGGGACGTCGGCGGCAGCGTCACCGTGATCAAGGGCGCTGACGGACCTGCCCGGACCGGGCCCGCCACCGACCCGGGTTTCGTACGGGTCCGGGACGCCGATCCGATACGGCTCGGGGTGCACCGCCCCATCCGTGTCACCGGCACCGGGTCTTCGGCTCTGCCCGCCTACGTACCTCGTGACCTGGACAGTCGGGACGGCGGCGGGCTCCGCGCACTGATCGAGACGGCCGCGCGGGACGGAGGATTCGTCCTTGTGGTCGGCGGTTCTTCGGTGGGCAAGACCCGGTCGCTCCACGAGGCGGTCCTCGCCCTGCTGCCTGACTGGTGGCTGCTGCACCCGGCCGACGGCGGCCGGATCGCGGACCTGGCCGACCGCGCTCCCGGGCCGCTGGTGGTCTGGCTGGACGAACTGCAGAACCATGTGTCCGGCGCCCACCAGCTCACCGCCGCCACGGTCCGTGCCCTGCTGACCCGCCCGCATCCCGTACTGCTGGTGGGCACGCTGTGGCCGCACTACTACGACACCTGGACGGCGACGCCCACATCCCCGCACGACGAGGACCGCCACCGTGCCGAACGCGAGCTGCTGAAGCTCGCCGAGGTGGTGACCCTCGGCATCGACCTCAGCCCGGCGGAACGCGAGCGCGCCGCGACCCTGGCCGCGTCGGACGACCGCCTGCGGGTCGCGCTGGAGTCCGAGGACTTCGGGCTGACCCAGGTCATCGCCGGAGCACCGCAGCTCGTCCACCGCTGGGAAACCGCGGGTCCCTACGCCCGCGCGCTGCTGACGGCGGCCGTCGACGCCACTCTCATGGGCGTCCAGTCGGCCGTCACCGAGAACTTGCTGCGTGCCGCGGCGCCGGGCTACTGCAACCCCTGGCAACGGGCCGGCGCCCCCGCCGACTGGTTCGAGGAGGCACTCGGCTATGCGACCCAACCGCTGCTGGGCGCCACCTCCGCCCTCGTCCCCGTCAGCCACGGCCCGGAGATGGGCCGCGCGGACGGGTACCGGGTGGCCGACTACCTGCTGCACCACACCAGCCGCGCCCAACGGGCCGTACCCCCGCCGGAGACCTTCTGGCAGGCGTGCGCCGACCACCTCACCGATCACACGGACGCCCTTCGCACCGGTGCGGCGGCCGCGGCCCGGCAACGCATCGCCGCCGCCGTACCTCTGCTGCGCAAAGCGGTCGAGGGGGGTTCCGTGTCGGCGATGCAGGAACTGGGCGAGCTCTACCGCAGGACGGGTGACGCGGCCGGTGCCGAGGAGATGGCCGATCGGCTGACCGCGTCCGACGATCCGGGTGCCGCCCTGCACCGGACACTCCTCGCAGGCTGGGACTTCGAGGAACTGCTCGAACTGGCGGAGGCCGGCAACGAGTACGCGGTCAGTGACGTTGTAGAGCACGGGCATCCGCAGCTGGCGCTCTCGGTGCTCCTGAAGCATTTTGATCCGAACGACATGTGGTCCTGGTATCGGCTGGCGGAGCTGTTCCACGACGAGGGCCAGAACGACCGGGCCCTGCCCATTCTGGAGATGCTCCACGAACGGGACGACGAGGACGTAATCGTGTTCCTCGCCGAACTCCTCCAGGAGGAGGGGAACATCGAGCGGCTGTACGAGCTGACGGAGGAGGGGTATTTCGCCGCGGCCTGGTGTCTCGCCGACCTGCTCCACGAGAAGGGCCGTACGGACGAGGGCATCGAGCTCCTGTGGGACTTCGTCGACCAGGGCAGCGGTGACACCGACTTCATGCTGGTCCACTTGCTCGGGAAACGGGGCGATCTCGACACCCTGATGGAGCGCGCGGCGGACGGCCATGCCGACGCGGCGCGGGAAGCGGTCAGGCTGCTGCGTGACCGGGGAGATGTCGAGCAGGCGATCGCGGTCTTGACCCCGCTCGCCGACGAGGGTGGGTACATCCGAGGTGAGTTGGCCGAACTCCTGTGCAGCACCGGCCGGTTGGACGCGCTGCGGGCGCGCGCGGAGGCCGGTGACACCTACGCCGTGCGTGAGTTGACCAGGCTGGCCATCGAAGCGGGCGATCTGGAGGAGGCGATACGGCTGCACGCGAAGGTCGGACAGACCTCCGGGATCTTCGACGTGACGACCGCCCTGGTGGACGCACTCGTGGCGCGAGGCGAGCCCGACCGTGCCGTCGCGCTGCTGACCGGGCCCGGCCGGGGCGACCCGCCCTTTCGCCACCGTGAGTTGCTCAAGAAGCTCGGCCGGACCGAGGAATTGCGCGCACTTCTCGACCGGGGCGATCAGCACGCGTTGTCGGACCTCGTCGAGGTGCTCCGAGCCCAAGGCCGCGGGGACGAGGCCGACGCCCTGCTGACCAGGGGGCTCACCGCCGACGGCCGCACCCTTCCCACCGGCCCGGCGGACTGACGGCGGGACCGGGCTAGGCTGCGCATACCTGTTCCAGGGCCCAGCGTCCGACGCGAGGAACCAGCGAGTCGAACAGAAAAGGGAGAGAAGTGCCCGAGTTGCCCGAGGTCGAGGTAGTCCGGCGAGGTCTGGAGCGGTGGGTCGCCCAGCGCACCGTCGCCGATGCCGAGGTGCTGCATCCGCGTGCGGTGCGGCGGCATGTCGCCGGTGCCGACGACTTCGCGCATCGGCTCAAGGGGCATCGGATCGGTACGCCGAGCAGGCGCGGCAAGTATCTGTGGCTGCCGTTGGAGGACACGCATCAGGCGGTGCTCGCGCATCTCGGGATGAGTGGTCAACTCCTGGTCCAGCCGCATGAGTTGGCCGACGAGAAGCATCTGCGTATCCGGGTGCGGTTCGCGGACGGCCTCGGTACCGAACTCCGCTTCGTCGACCAACGCACCTTCGGCGGGCTGTCGTTGCACGACACCACGCCGGACGGGCTGCCGGACGTCATCGCGCACATCGCGCGTGACCCCCTGGACCCCTTGTTCGACGACGAGTTGTTCCACCAGGCGCTGCGCCGCAAGCGGACGACCATCAAACGGGCCCTGCTCGACCAGTCGTTGATCAGCGGAGTCGGCAACATTTATGCGGACGAGGCCCTTTGGCGGGCCCGCGTCCACTACGAACGCCCGACCGCGACCTTCACCCGCCCGCGCACCGCCGAACTCCTGGGCCACGCACGGGATGTGATGAACGCGGCCCTCGACGTGGGCGGCACCAGCTTCGACAGCCTGTACGTCAACGTGAACGGGGAGTCGGGCTACTTCGACCGCTCGCTCGACGCCTACGGCCGCGAGGGTCTGCCGTGCCGGCGCTGCGGTACGCCGATGAGCCGGCGGGCGTGGATGAACCGGTCGAGCTACTTCTGCCCGAAGTGCCAGCGGGCGCCGAGGAGTTAGGCGCCGCGCGTCTCGTCGTAGCGCGTACGGGCCGTGAGGACGTCGTCCATGCGGGACTCCACGAAGTCGACCAGCCCCGTGAGGCGTTCGGCGACGCCGTGTCCCAGCGGGGTCAACTCGTAGTCCACGCGCGGTGGGTTGGTCGGCTGGGCCTCGCGGTGGACCAGGCCGTCGCGCTCCAGGGCGTGCAGGGTCTGCGAGAGCATCTTCTCGCTGACGCCGTCGACGCGGCGCCGCAGCTCGTTGAAGCGCAGCGAGCCCTCGTGCAGCGCGCACAGGGTGAGTCCGCCCCAGCGGCCCGTGACGTGTTCCAGGGTGCCTCGGGAGGGGCAGGCCTTCGCGAAGACGTCGTACGGGAAGCTCTGCTCCTCCGTGCGCTCCTGGGTCGTGTCCATTTCCTCAGAGTACGCGAACGCAGCGCTAACCAAAAGGGAGCACTAACCAGTGGTTAGCGCTCCCTGTAGGCGTCCATAGACGTCGATAGGCGTCCTACGGCATCGGACTAGTACCCGAAGTCCTGCGTCCACCAAGGACCGTCGGTGCCGAAGTGCACACCCACACCCAGGGTCTTGAAGTCGCAGTTCAGGATGTTCGCCTTGTGGCCGGGGCTGTTCATCCAGGCGTCCATGACCGCGGCCGCGTCGGCCTGGCCGCGGGCGATGTTCTCGCCGCCGAGGTTGGTGATGCCGAGCTTCTCCGCCCGGTCCCACGGGGTGGCCCCGCTGGGGTCGGTGTGGTCGAAGAAGTTCTCGGTGGCCATCTGCGTGCTGAAGTTCTCGGCCAGCTCGGTCAGCGCGCTGTTCGCGGCCACCGGGCTGCAGCCGACGATCGCCCGCTGCTCGTTGACGAGCTTGAGCACCGCGGCCTCGGCTGAGGCCTCCGCGGAGACCGTCACCGGTGCGTCGGCGGACTGCGTAGGCGTCGGAGTGGTGGGCTTCGCCGAGGGAGCCTTGGTCGTCGGCTCCTCGGTCGGGGTGGCCGCAGGCTTCTTTGCCGGGGCCTTCGTGGCGGGCGCGGTGGCGGACTTGGTCGGAGCCGCCGAGGGGGAGGCCGCGCGGTTCGCGCCACGGCTCGTGGACGAGCCGTCGTCGCGGGACTCCGCGCTGCCGGAGGTACCGCCCTGCTCGGTCGCGGAGTTGGACGGCGAACCGGCCGCCTGCACCTTGTCCGAGCCGCCACCGCCGCCGAGCTTGTAGTTCTCCAGCCCCGGCATCGCACCCGCGGCGACCGCCACCGTGCCGATGGCGACCGCGGCGGAGACGCCGAGCAGACCGGACTTGACCGCCGGCGTCACACTCTTGCGCTTGCGGCGGCGTCCGCGGCCCGGGCGTGCGCCGTCGCCCCGGGAGGAGGCACCCGCCGCCTCGGGGAAGACCACGGCGTAGTCCTCCTCGGTGGCGAAGAGATAGGCCTCGCTCTTGAGGCGGGTGTCGGCCTTCAGTCGGGTCTCGGCCCGCAGGCGGGCTTCGCTCTTCGGCGGGACCTCGTGGTTCGAGCGGACCTCACGGACCCCGTGGTCCGCGGGGACCTGGTGGTTCGCGTGGGTCTGGTGGTTCGGGTGGAACTCGGCGGGACCCTCCGGGTGCAGATAGGGCGCCATGCCTATCGTCGAGCCGTCGGCGGGGTTCCAGTCGAAGCGGTCGTTCCGGTTGGAGAGGTCGGCGCGGTCGTTCCAGTCGTACGAGTCATGCGGGTCGTAGCCGCTCGTGTATGAGCCGTGCGTCTCTGTGACCCCCGTGGCGCGGCTCGTGGCGGCGCGGCCGGCGGCGGAGCGTCGGTGGCGTCCCATGTCCTTGCCTTTCGTCCTTGCGGTCAACTCGTCCGTGCGGTGACCCAGCTCACTCGATCGAGTGAGTTTCATATGAGATTCATTGGGGCGGACGGTACCGCATGGCGGGAGGGGAGCAAGTGCCCAGAGAGACATTGGCCGGTTAGGTTGCAGCCATGAGCGCGGATGTACGGATGGTCGCCTGGGTGCGAGGGCGTGTGCAAGGTGTGGGTTTTCGGTGGTTTACCCGTGCCAAGGCTCTGGAGATCGGGGGCCTGAGTGGTTTTGCTCTCAATTTGGGCGACGGACGCGTGCAAGTGGTCGCGGAAGGATCGCGCGAGGGCTGCCAGGGACTCCTCGACTGGCTCCAGGGGCACGACACGCCCGGGCGCGTGGATGGCGTCACCGAGATCTGGGACACACCTCGCGGCGGCTACGACGGCTTCGCGATCCGCTGAGCACAAACTGCGAAACGGTGTAAAGCGGTCCTGGCGGAAGCGGCGGGACATGCCACCGGCAGCTGCCCCTAGCGGAAATTGCCTGGTGGTTGCCAAGAACAGCTAGCTCTGGCAGGCTCCGCACCTAAGGATGATCGCCACACCTGAAGAAGCCCGCAGGAGTCGCAGCGCCGCCCGGTCAGGGCCGCGCGCCCCCAGGATGCCCGCCAATACGGGGCGTGATCGTGTTGACCGTCAAACTTTTTGGTGAGACTCTGAAAGCCCCGCGCACCTTAGCTGTTTGGCATGGAAGAACAGCAGAGCAACACCCAAGACTGTCAAGCATCGCGGGTGCGATTCCCTCACGACCCACACCGCTTCGGTCGGTCACTCAGTGTGGAGGACCATCCATCATGGCAAAGGCGCTTCTCGGTTACGTCGGCGGTTCCGACCCGCGACTCCTCGCCGAGATGCGACGGCTCCAGCAGCGCGTCCAGGACCTGGAATCCGAGCTCGTTCGGATCCAGGACGAGAACGACGCGCTGACGGCTGCCGCAACTCACGATTCGCTTCTCGAGAGCATCGACGTACGCCAGGCTGAGCCCGCGCTCACCTGATCACTACGACGCACCATGACGAACAGTGGTTGAGCTGCCAGCATCAACCGCTGCGCTGTCAGAGTTTGCAAGGGACGCTTCGGCGTCCCTTCTTTCTTTCCCCCGCATGCCTCCACCCTCTTTAACGTTTGGTGTGCCCTGCACGTTCAAGGGCGAAACCGCGGGGAACCGGACGTTCATGGAGAGAGCGAGCAGCGGAAGGTAGAGTCCAGCGGCGTGCACCTCAAGGCCCTGACCCTGCGGGGGTTCAAGTCGTTCGCCTCGGCGACCACGCTCCGGTTCGAGCCGGGGATCACGTGCGTCGTCGGTCCGAACGGCTCGGGCAAGTCCAATGTCGTGGACGCGCTCAGCTGGGTCATGGGCGAACAGGGCGCCAAATCGCTGCGCGGCGGCAAGATGGAGGACGTCATCTTCGCCGGCACCACCGGCCGCCCCCCGCTGGGCCGCGCCGAGGTGTCCCTCACCATCGACAACTCCGACGGGGCGCTGCCCATCGAGTACGCCGAGGTCACCATCACGCGGATCATGTTCCGCAACGGCGGCAGCGAGTACCAGATCAACGGCGACACGTGTCGCCTCCTCGACATCCAGGAACTCCTCTCCGACTCCGGCATCGGCCGCGAGATGCACGTCATCGTCGGCCAGGGCCAGCTCGACTCCGTGCTCCACGCCGACCCCATGGGCCGCCGCGCCTTCATCGAGGAAGCGGCCGGAGTCCTCAAGCACCGCAAGCGCAAGGAGAAGGCGCTCCGCAAACTGGACGCGATGCAGGCCAACCTCGCGCGCGTGCAGGACCTGACGGACGAACTCCGCCGCCAGCTCAAGCCCTTGGGCCGCCAGGCCGCCGTCGCCCGCCGTGCCGCCGTCATCCAGGCGGACCTCCGAGACGCCCGCCTCCGCCTGCTCGCCGACGATCTTGTACGACTGCGCCAGGCGCTGAACACCGAGATCGCCGACGAGGCCGCGCTGAAGGGACGCAAGGAGGCTGCCGAACTGGAGCTGCGCAAGGCGCTTCAGCGCGAGGGCCTCCTGGAGGACGAGGTACGGCAACTCGCCCCACGCCTCCAGCGCGCCCAGCAGACCTGGTACGAGCTGTCCCAGCTGGCCGAGCGGGTGCGCGGCACGATCTCGCTGGCCGACGCCCGGGTGAAGAGCGCGACGTCGGCTCCACCGGAGGAACGGCGGGGCCGCGACCCGGAGGACATGGAACGTGAGGCCGCCCGCATCCGCGAGCAGGAGGTGGAACTCGAAGCAGCCCTTGAGGCGGCCGAGCACGCCCTGGAGGACACGGTCGCCCACCGCTCCGACCTGGAGCGCGAACTCACCGCCGAGGAACGGCGGTTGAAGGACGTGGCCCGTTCCATCGCCGACCGCCGCGAGGGCCTCGCCCGCCTCAACGGCCAGGTCAACGCGGCCCGTTCACGCGCGGCCTCCGCCCAGGCCGAGATCGACCGCCTGGCCTCCGCCCGCGACGAGGCCCAGGAGCGTGCGGTCACCGCGCAGGAGGAGTACGAGACACTCCAGGCCGAGGTGGACGGCCTCGACGCCGGCGACGCGGAACTCTCCGAACAGCACGAGGCGGCCAAGCGCCAACTGGCCGAGGCGGAGGCCGCGTTGACGGCAGCGCGGGAAGCGGCCACGGCGGCGGAACGCAAGCGCGCCGCGACCCAGGCCCGCCATGAAGCGCTGGCGCTGGGCCTACGGCGGAAGGACGGCACCGGGATACTGCTGGGCGCACGCGACCGCCTCACTGGAATCCTGGGCCCGGCAGCGGAACTGCTGACGGTGACCCCAGGCCGCGAGGTAGCCCTGGCGGCAGCGTTCGGCGCGGCGGCGGACGCGATCGCGGTGACGACCCCGGCGTCGGCGGCGGATGCGATCCGCTTGCTGCGCAAACAGGACGGGGGCAGGGCAGCGCTGCTGCTGGCAGGCGGCCCTGAGCATTCGACCCCGGTGACTGAGGCGGCCCAAAGGGGCGCGGGACAGCATCTATTTGCGGCTCCGCCGCGGAGCGCGCCCAGCCACGACGAGCCCGCAGACAACAGACAACCCTTCGCCGCTGATTTCGTCCGCGCCCCCGCCGACCTCATGCCCGCAGTCCGCCGCCTCCTGCACAACTACGTCGTGGTCGACACCCTCGAAGCCGCCGAGCAACTCGTATATACGCACCCGGAGTTGACCGCGGTAACCGCCGAAGGCGACCTCCTCGGCGCCCACTTCGCCCACGGCGGCTCCGCAGGCGCCCCCAGCCTCCTCGAAGTCCAGGCCTCCGTGGACGAAGCCGCAGTCGAACTCGAAGAACTGGCCATCCGCTGCGAGGAGTTGGCCGCCACCCAGCAGACCGCAGGCGAGCGCCGCAAGGAATCCGCCGCGCTCGTCGAGGAGTTGGGGGAGCGCCGCCGAGCCGCGGAGCGCGAAAAGTCGACCGTGGCACAGCAGTTGGGCCGACTCGCAGGGCAGGCGCGGGGCGCCGCCGGGGAGGCCGAGCGATCGACCGCGGCGGCGACACGGGCACAGGACGCGCTCGACAAGGCCGTAGAAGAAGCCGAAGTGCTTGCCGAACGGCTAGCTGTTGCCGAGGAGATGCCGGTCGAGGAGGAGCCTGATACGAGCGTGCGGGATCGGCTTGCCGCCGATGGGGCCAATGCTCGGCAGACCGAGATGGAGGCGCGGCTTCAGGTTCGTACGCATGAGGAGCGGGTCAAGGGGCTTGCCGGGCGCGCCGACTCCCTCGACCGTGGTGCCCGAGCGGAGCGTGAGGCGCGGGCGCGGGCCGAGCAGCGGTTGGCGCGGTTGAGGCATGAGGCGGCCGTAGCGGAGGCTGTCGCCTTCGGGGCGCGGCAGCTGCTCGCGCACGTCGAGGTGTCCCTCGCCCGTGCCGACGAGGAGCGCACCGCCGCCGATGCCGCCAAGGCGCGCCGCGAGCAGGAGTTGGCCGCCGCCCGGAACCAGGGGCGCGACCTCAAGGGCGAGCTCGACAAGCTCACCGACTCCGTGCACCGAGGGGAAGTGCTCGGGGCCGAGAAGCGGATGCGGATCGAGCAGCTGGAGAGCAAGGCGCTGGAGGAGTTGGGGGTGGAGCCCGCGGGGCTTGTCGAGGAGTACGGGCCGCATCAGCTCGTGCCGCCCTCGCTCGCCGCCGAGGGTGAGGTGCTGCCCGATGATCCCGAGGATCCGCGCAACCAGCCCCGGACATTCCACCGCGCCGAGCAGGAGAAGCGGCTCAAGTCGGCCGAACGGGCGTACCAGCAGCTCGGGAAGGTGAACCCGCTCGCGCTGGAGGAGTTCGCGGCGCTGGAGGAGCGGCACAAGTTCCTCAGTGAGCAGCTGGAGGACCTGAAGAAGACCCGCGCCGACCTGCTTCAAGTGGTGAAGGAGGTCGACGAGCGTGTCGAGCAGGTCTTCACCGAGGCCTACCGGGACACGGCCCTTCAGTTCGAGGGCGTCTTCAGCCGGCTGTTCCCGGGTGGCGAGGGGCGGCTGATCCTGACCGATCCCGACAACATGCTCACCACCGGTGTCGATGTCGAGGCACGGCCGCCCGGCAAGAAGGTCAAGCGGCTCTCGCTGCTCTCCGGCGGGGAGCGGTCCCTCACCGCCGTAGCGCTCCTCGTGTCGATCTTCAAGGCTCGGCCCAGCCCGTTCTATGTGATGGACGAGGTCGAGGCGGCGCTCGACGACACCAACCTCCAGCGGCTGATCCGGATCATGCAGGAGCTGCAGGAGGCCTCGCAGCTGATCGTGATCACCCACCAGAAGCGGACGATGGAGGTCGCCGACGCGTTGTACGGCGTCTCCATGCAGGGCGACGGGGTGTCGAAGGTCATTTCGCAGCGCCTCCGCTAGACCTTCATCGCACGTTCAAGTGTTGAACGCATTGCGGTGACCTGTGGGGTTGGATTTCACAGTAGACCCCCTATTGACTTCGAAACTTGAAGGCATAGTGTCTGCAACGTTGCTTTTACCTTCAGGTGGTGGGCAGCGGGAAGCTGTGCGCCACTGGAAGGGTCGCCCCCCACCCCGGCAGCGACGCCGGTGGCCTCAGGAGTTACACGTGACCAGCACTGCGCAGGCACCTCAGTCAGGAGCCGGGCCGGCTCATCCCGAACATCTCGCGCACGTCATCTTCATCGCGGCGGCGGCCGCGATGGGCGGCTTCCTCTTCGGCTACGACAGTTCCGTGATCAACGGTGCCGTCGAGGCGATCCGCGACCGCTACGACGTCGGCTCCACAGTCCTGGCGCAGGTCATCGCCATCGCCCTGATCGGCTGTGCCATCGGCGCGGCGACCGCCGGCCGGATAGCCGACCGGATCGGCCGTATCCGCTGTATGCAGATCTCCGCCGTGCTGTTCACGGTCAGTGCCGTCGGTTCGGCGCTGCCCTTCGCGCTCTGGGACCTCGCCTTCTGGCGGGTCATCGGCGGTTTCGCCATCGGTATGGCCTCCGTCATCGGCCCGGCCTACATCGCCGAGGTCTCCCCGCCCGCCTACCGCGGCCGGCTCGGCTCCTTCCAGCAGGCCGCGATCGTCATCGGCATCGCGATCTCCCAGCTGGTCAACTGGGGCCTGCTGAACGCCGCCGACGGCGACCAGCGCGGCAAGCTCATGGGCCTGGAGGCCTGGCAGGTCATGCTCGGCGTGATGGTGGTCCCGGCGGTCCTCTACGGCCTGCTCTCCTTCGCGATCCCCGAGTCCCCGCGCTTCCTGATCTCCGCGGGCAAGCTGAGCCGCGCCCACGACGTGCTGCGTGAGGTCGAGGGCGACGACATCGATCTGGACGCCCGGGTCGCCGAGATCGAGCACGCGATGAAGAGCGAGCACAAGTCGACCTTCAAGGACCTGCTCGGCGGTGGCGGCTTCTTCTTCAAGCCGATCGTCTGGGTCGGCATCGGCCTCTCGGCCTTCCAGCAGCTCGTCGGCATCAACGTCGCGTTCTACTACTCCTCGACGCTGTGGCAGTCCGTCGGCGTCGACCCCACGGAGTCGTTCTTCTACTCCTTCACGACGTCGATCGTGAACATCATCGGCACCGTGATCGCCATGATCTTCGTGGACCGCATCGGCCGTAAGCCGCTGGCTCTCATCGGTTCGGTCGGCATGGTCGTCGGTCTCGCGCTGGAGGCCTGGGCCTTCTCGTACCACCTGGTCGACGGCAAGCTGCCCTCCGCGCAGGGCTGGACCGCGCTGATCGCGGCCCACGTCTTCGTCCTCTTCTTCGCCCTGTCCTGGGGTGTCGTGGTCTGGGTCTTCCTCGGCGAGATGTTCCCGAACCGGATCCGCGCCGCCGCCCTCGGCGTCGCCGCCTCCGCGCAGTGGATCGCCAACTGGGCCATCACCGCGAGCTTCCCGTCGCTGGCCGACTGGAACCTCTCCGCGACCTACGTGATCTACACGATCTTCGCCGCGCTCTCCATCCCGTTCGTCCTGAAGTTCGTCAAGGAGACGAAGGGCAAGAGGCTGGAGGACATGGGCTGACCGGCCCCAAGAACCGGGCCCCGTGAGCTGGTGGGGCCCCATGAACTCGGGGAGACGGGCTCAATCCCCCGCCGCCCGTCTCCCCGAAACCACCCCTCAGTCACCAGATGAGGACGCCGCCGCCGATCTCCCGGGCCCGGAGAGCGGCGGCCTCGATGTTGTCCAGGCGGCTCTCCACGAGATCGGTACGCTCGCCGACCGCCGCGGCGACGGCTTCCAGATGCGCCCGCAGCAGCGCGAGCTCGCGCAGGAACTCCGGTACGTCCGAGGCCTCGACGTACAGGTCGCTGGAGGCCAGCACGGGAAGGTACACGCAGCCCAGCGCGCGCACGGGCGCCGAACCCCAGACGGTCTCGCGCCAGTTCTCGAAGCCGGCCGAGTCGTTGCACCCCTCCGGAACGTCGAGCACGTTCCACTGGCCGTCCGCGTCACGCAGGAACACATCCACAGCCAAGGTCATGACCGCAGTGGACCACCGGTCGACCGGCCGGTCCACCGGTTGCGGGTAAAGGTCACTCTCCGGATCGGGGTCACTCCCCGAGCCGCGGCAGCACCCGCTCCGCGAACAGCCGCAGGCTGCGCCATCCCTCGTCCACCGGCATCCCGCCCGACAGCGGATGCAGTACGAGGTTGTCGAGCCCCAGCGCCACGCACTCGTCCGGCGTGAGGATGCGGTAGACGCCCTCCGCGCGCAGCTCGGCCACGGTCGTCGCCCCCGACTTCACCGCCGAGCGGATGTCCCCGGACTGCCAGGAGGCGTAGGTCCGCGCCTCGTGCAGGAAGTGCGCCCCGTACTCGGCCCAGGCCCGGTCCGGATCCTCGGCGATGTGCAGCAGCGGGGTCTCGGCACCCGGCATCATGGTCCAGCCCTCGGTGCCGTACTCGACGAGCCGGTCCTTGTAGTACGCCTCCAGGTCGGGCAGGTGCGCGCTGGGGAAGAAGGGCAGACCGAGCCGGGCGGCCCGGCGGGCGGCGGCCTTCGAGGAACCGCCGACCAGGAGCAGGGGGTGCGGGTCGGAGAAGGGGCGCGGGGTGACCCGTACGGTACGGCCGCGGTACTCGAACTCTTCGCCGGACCACGCCTTCAGCACCGTCTTCAGCAACTCGTCCTGGAGCCTGCCCCGTTGCTTCCACTCCACGTCGAACTGGGCGTATTCCTCCGGGCGGTAGCCGATCCCGGCGACGGTCACCAGCCGGCCGCCGCTCAACAGGTCGAGTACGGCGATGTCTTCGGCCAGCCGGAGCGGGTCGTGCAGCGGGCCGATCACCGCCGAGACGGTCACCGCGATGTGCCGGGTCGCGCCGAACACAGCGCCCGCGAAGGCGAAGGGCGAGGGCAGCCAGTTGTTGGCGACGCCGTGGTGCTCCTCCGTCTGCACGGTGGTGATCCCGTGCTCGTCGGCGTACGCGGCCATCTCCAGGGCGGCCCGGTAGCGGGCGCTCAGCGAGGCGGGGGTGGCGCCGGGTTCGACGAGGTTGAAGCGTACGACCGAGACGGGCATGGGAGGTCCCCCTTCGTGTGCGGTGGGGTCGTGTGTGGTGGGGGACGGTAGCTGACGGTACGTCAGATGGCCATGGGGGCGGCCGGAGTTGCTCGTAGGCTCGGGGGATGAGCGATCCCGCACCCACGAACCCGCAGGCGGAAGCCGGGCACGGGCGTATCGCCCTCTGGCTCGACCCGGAGGACCTCCGGTGGCTGGCCGAACACTGCTGCTGCGCCGAGGACGCGCCGCACGAAGCGACCGACCGCTGCCTGCGGCTGCGCTTCCGGGCGGGTGCCGCCCTGCACAAGAGCGGTCGGAACGGGTAGGGCCTGTCCGGCGGATCGCCTTGCGGCTGCGCGCACCAGGCCCCGCTCACCGGCACTGATCAGGGCCCGCCGATTTCCTGCGACCCGCTCCGCCGGACCGGCCCTAGACCGCCACCCTCGCGGGCTCCCCGGCGCGCGCCGTCTCGCGGACCGCCGGCTTCGGCAGGACCGCGTACAGCAGGCCCGAGACCGTGATCGTCGCCACCCAGCCCATGCCGTACTCGCCGATCGGGTTGCCGGTGGCCAGTGGGCCGGTGAACCAGTCCGAGCTCGTGAACAGCAGGCCCGCGCCCAGGCCGAGCGCCCACGCGATGACCGCCGCCGGAGCGAAGCCCGCCCGGTACCAGTAGGCGCTGGTGCGGGTTGTGTCGAGCAGGGCGACGGGGTCGTACTCCGTGCGGCGGAGCATGTCCACGCCGAAGACGCCGATCCAGGCTGAGAACGCCACCGCGAGCAGCGAGAGGAAGGCGACGAAGGAGCCGATGACACCGGTCGTGGCCAGCATCAGGACCGCGCCCAGGATCAGTGAGATCACCGCGTTCACCGAGACCGCCCAGGGGCGCGACACCCGGAAACCGAGGGTCTGCGCGGTGAAGCCCGCGGAGTACATCGACATCGCGTTGATCAGCAGCATGCCGACCAGCGCGATGAGCAGGTACGGCACCGCGAGCCACAGCGGGAGGATCTCGCCGAGGAAGGACACCGGGTCGGCGGTGACCGCGAGACCCGGGGTCTCCGAGGCCATCACCGCGCCCATCAGGACCATCGGGAGTACGACGATCCCGGCGCCGGTGACCGTGTTGCGCACGATCGCCGCCGAGGACGCCGTACCGGGCAGATAGCGCGTGAAGTCCGGTGCGGCCGGCGCCCAGCTCATCCCGCCCGCGGCGACCAGCCCGATGCCGGTGACCACGGCGGACACGGGGCCCGGACCTCGCCCGAAGACCCTGTCCCAGTCCGTGTCGACGAGCAGCCGCCCCAGCACCATTACCGAGAAGACGCCGAAGAGCCAGGTGGCCCATCTGGTGCAGTGCTGCACCGCGTCGATGCCCAGGCCGGAGATCGCGAACGTGGCGGTCACGAACAGCAGCAGCGTCACGACGATCAGCGCAGTACCGCGCCGGATGCCGAAGAGCACGTCCAGCACGGTCAGCAGCGCGTAGGCGCCGGTCACCGCGTTGATCGTCTCCCAGCCCCAGCGCGCGACCCAGATCAGCGCACCGGGGAGCAGATTGCCGCGCTGCCCGAAGACGGCCCGGGACAGCGCCATGCCGGGAGCGCCGCCCCGCTTGCCCGCGATGCCGATCAGCCCGACCAGGCCGAACGCCACGATCGGGGCCGCGACGCCGACGACCAGGGTCTGCCAGAAGTTCAGGCCGAAGGCGACGGCCAGGGTCGCGCCCATGGTCAGCAGCAGGACGGTGATGTTGGCGGCGACCCAGGTGGGGAAGAGGGTGCGGGTGCTCGCGGTGCGCTCGGCGAGTGGCACCGGTTCGATACCTCGGGTTTCGAGGCCGTGGCTTGCCATGGGGAGAGATCGTACATTGATCCCGTTGTGTGCATGAATGCGCGCATTTGACCCGGTGGAAAACATGCGCTGGGTCCTGACCAGACCCATGGCTGATACTGAGTGGGTTATGGAAACCGTCATCCTTGCTGTAGTCATCGCCGTGGTCGTGCTCGGTGCGCTGGGCGGGCTCGTCGTCGGCAGCCGGCGCAAGAAGCCGCTGCCCCCGCCGCCCACCTCCGTGCCCGACATCACCGCCCCGCCGGCCGAGCCGCACGTCGGCGACGAGGCCGAGACGCCGCGCGACGAAGCGCGCCGGACGATAGAGGAGGTGGATCTCCCCGACGGCTCGGCCCCGGTCGCCGTCGAGGAACCCCCCGTACTGGATGTCCCCGTACTGGATGTCCCTGAGCCGACCGCTGGACGCCTCGTCCGGCTCCGCTCCCGGCTCTCCCGCTCGCAGAACGCGCTCGGCAAGGGGCTGCTCACGCTGCTGTCCCGCGAGCACCTCGACGAGGACACCTGGGAGGAGATCGAGGAGATCCTCCTCACCGCCGACGTCGGCGTGGCCCCCACCCAGGAACTGGTCGACGGCCTGCGCGCCCGCGTGAAGGTGCTCGGCACCCGCACCCCGCAGGAGCTGCGCACGCTACTGCGCGAGGAACTGCTCAAGCTGGTCGGCACCGACGTCGACCGCACGGTCAGGACCGAGCCCGAGGACCGTAAGCCCGGCATCGTGATGGTCGTCGGGGTCAACGGCACCGGCAAGACCACCACGACCGGCAAGCTCGCGCGCGTCCTCGTGGCCGACGGGCGGACGGTCGTGCTCGGGGCCGCCGACACGTTCCGGGCTGCCGCCGCCGACCAGTTGCAGACCTGGGGGGAGCGGGTCGGTGCGCACACCGTGCGCGGGCCCGAGGCCGGGGATCCTGCCTCCGTCGCGTTCGACGCGGTGAAGGAGGGCAAGGAGATGGGGGTCGATGTCGTCCTCATCGATACGGCGGGGCGGTTGCACACGAAGACCGGGCTCATGGATGAGCTCGGGAAGGTCAAGCGGGTTGTCGAGAAGCATGCGCCGCTCGACGAGATCCTGCTCGTCCTTGATGCGACGACCGGGCAGAACGGGCTGGTGCAGGCGCGGGTCTTTGCCGAGGTCGTCGACATCACCGGGATCGTGCTGACGAAGCTGGACGGCACGGCCAAGGGCGGGATCGTGATCGCCGTTCAGCGTGAACTGGGTGTGCCGGTGAAGTTGATCGGGCTTGGTGAGGGGGCGGATGACTTGGCGCCCTTTGAGCCGGAGGCGTTTGTCGATGCCCTTATCGGGGACTGATGGGCTGATTGTTCGCTGCGGGCCGGTGGGGGCTTGTCGCGCCCACGCGGCGGAGCCGCAAATGTCACAGCCCCGCGCCCCTGAAGGGCGCGCTGTAACCAGCCCCGTTCACAGAAGTGCCCTTCCTCAACTCGTCGTTGGGGGCGGGCACTTCGTCGTCTACGGCTATGCCCGCGACCTGTGTGCCACGTACGCCAGCGTGCCCAACAGCAGCCGCGCGGCCGGTGGTTTGGTCGCCGAGTCGAGCGCGGGGGAGCGGAGCCAGCGGACCGGGCCCAGGCCTCCTCGGTCGGAGGGTGGGGCGGTGATGTGGGTGCCGGGGCCCAGGCCGCGGAGGTCCAGGGAGGTGGGGTCGTCCCAGCCCATGCGGTAGAGCAGGGAGGGGAGTTCGGCGGCGGCGCCGGGGGCGACGAGGAACTGGGCGCGGTGGTCGGGGGTCGCCGTGACCGGGCCGAGCGGGAGGCCCATCCGCTCCAGGCGGGCCAGCGCGCGGCGCCCGGCGGGCTCGGCCACCTCGATCGCGTCGAACGCGCGGCCCACCGGCAGCATCACCGCCGCGCCCGGCAACTCGGCCCAGGCGTCGGTCACTTCGTCGAGGGTCGCGCCGGCCCGTACTTCCGGAGCGAAGGTCAGTGGATGCGCGCCCGGCGTGGGGCACTTGGTGTCGCCACAGGAACACGCGCTGCCCGCTGCCCGTGCGCCGGCGACCACGTCCCAGCCCCACAGGCCGGTGAACTCGGCCACCGCTGTGCACTCCGAAGTGCGGCCGCGGCGGCGTGTGCCGGACCGGATGTCGCGGATACCCCGGCTGCTGCCGATCGTGAAGCCCATGCCCCCTCCAACGGGTCCAACGCACCGGTGGTTACGAGACGGATGCGTAACGTCACTCTGCGTTCACGCCTGCCCCGTGCCGCGTGGTCCAGGCGGCGCTCAGGGGTACCCCGGGTGGTGTGCTCGACGGTGCGCGCCCCTGCGTGCACCGCTACGCCCACTCCCGGCCGTCCTATGTCAAGTGAATCGTGCGCGGGCAACCGTAGGTTCATTCGAAGGGGTGGCGAATGGTGGCGTTTCCGGGATCGCCGTGGCTGGACGGGTGATCGTAGGATTACTTTGAGTGCACAAGTCCTCGGGGCACATGCGCTCGTGGGTATGCCGGAGGCAACTCGTCATCTCGTTCGAAGGGTGACAAGTGCGGGACGGGAAGCCGTATTTACCGGCATTCTGATAGGGCTTGGCGCACAGCGGCGACAAGTGGTTCCAGGGATGGGGGCGTTCCAGTGGGCGGCAACGACGGAAGCGGGACAACCGCGGCCAGTACGGACAAGCGCCCCAATGAGCTGCTCGGCTCGTGGTTCGTGCGCAGCGGCTGGTCCAAGGGTGAGCTGGCGCGGCAAGTGAACCGCAGGGCGCGGCAGTTGGGGGCCAACCACATCTCGACGGACACCTCACGGGTGCGCCGCTGGCTGGACGGCGAGAACCCGCGCGAGCCGATCCCGAGGATCCTCTCGGAGCTGTTCTCCGAGCGCTTCGGCTGTGTCGTCTCGGTCGAGGACCTGGGCCTGCGCGCGGCCCGCCAGGCGCCCTCCGTGTCCGGCGTCGACCTGCCCTGGACGGCCCCGCAGACGGTGGCCCTGCTCAGCGAGTTCTCCCGCAGCGACCTCATGCTGGCCCGCCGCGGCTTCCTCGGGGCCTCGCTGGCCCTGTCGGCGGGACCGTCCCTCATCGAGCCCATGCAGCGCTGGCTCGTCCCCGGCCCCTCGGCCCACCAGCCGGAGCCCGAGCCCGCGAGCGCCTCCCGGCACCAAGGGCGGCTCTCCCGGCCCGAGTTGGAGCTGCTGGAGTCCACCACCGCGATGTTCCGCAAGTGGGACGCCCAGTGCGGCGGCGGCCTGCGCCGCAAGGCGGTCGTAGGGCAGCTGCACGAGGTGACCGACCTCCTTCAGGAGCCCCAACCCGAGGCCACCAACCGCAAGTTGTTCAAGGTCGCCGCCGAACTCGCCGAGCTGGCGGGCTGGATGTCGTACGACGTGGGGCTCCAGCCCACCGCGCAGAAGTACTTCGTCCTCGCCCTGCACGCCGCCAAGGAGGCGGGCGACAAGCCGCTCGGGTCGTATGTGCTGTCCAGCATGAGTCGGCAGATGATCCATCTCGGGCGGCCCGACGACGCGTTGGAGCTGATCCATCTCGCGCAGTACGGCAGCCGGGACTGCGCGAGTCCGCGCACCCAGTCGATGCTGTATGCGATGGAGGCCCGCGCCTACGCCAACATGGGGCAGCCCGGCAAGTGCAAGCGGGCGGTCCGGATGGCCGAGGACACCTTCGGGGACGTGGACGACTGGGACGATCCGGACCCCGACTGGATCCGTTTCTTCTCCGAGGCCGAGCTGTACGGCGAGAACTCGCACTCCTATCGCGACCTCGCCTACGTCGCCGGCCGCAGTCCCGCCTACGCCTCGCTCGCCGAGCCCGTCATGCAGCGGGCGGTGGACCTCTTCGCCAAGGACGACGACCACAAGCGGTCGTACGCGCTCAATCTCATCGGCATGGCCACCGTGCACCTGCTGCGGCGCGAGCCCGAGCAGAGCGCGGTGCTGGCGACGGCGGCGATGACCGTCGCCAAGAAGGTGCGCTCCGAGCGCGTCAACACACGTATCCGCAAGACCGTCGACACCGCGGTCCGCGACTTCGGTGAGCTGGCCGCAGTCGTCGACCTCACCGAGCGGCTCGCGATCGAGCTGCCGGAGACCGCCGAAGCGGTCTGAACACCCCAGAGCCCCGGCCGCGGCCGGCCCTCCCGAACCGCCCGACTCGGCTCCCCCATGCCAGGTCATTCGGAGGGCCGACCGCGGCCGGTCTGCGTCGCTCTTTCTTCGGGGCCGTACTCAGGGGCTTGTACTCAGTTGGGGAGCCCGATCTTGGCGAAACCTTTTCACATGATCGCTTGCGCCGACCAAGGCGGCTTCGGCATCCTACTGATTCGCCGCCGCTAATCATGGGCGGCGGCGTTTCGAACGGCGGCAGGGGGCTGCCGTTCCTGACATAACGGGGATTCCAAAAATGGCCAAGAGGCTATTCGCCGTTGCCCTTGCAACGGGTGTCATGTCCACCGGGCTGCTCGCCGCCGGCGCCACCGACGCGTCGGCGATCGCCACCAAGACGTACACAAAGCCGTACAGCAAGAGCGCGAACTTCTACTCCAAGCCGCTCGGGCGCTGTGTCAAGACGACGCTCTCCGGCAAGGTCACCTTCAAGCACTACTACTACAAGCAGAAGGGCGCGATCTCGGACGCGTTCCTCGGCGTCAAGCTCATCAACCCGACGATGCGCACCACCGTGCTGACCAAGTGCACCGGGGGCAAGAAGGCCACCGTCACCAAGATGGCGATGACCCAGCGCTGGTACGAGAGCACGAAGTGCAAGCTGAACGTCGCGATCGCCGCCGGCTACCAGTGGACCGTCGCCGTCACCCCCACCGTGGAGTGCGGCAAGCGCAAGGCGGGCACCCGGGCCACGACGTACGCGGTCAAGGCGAACAACTACACGCAGAGCAACAGCGGCCGTCCGGTCGGCTTCAACGGTGAGGTGCACATCAAGTACAACACCGCGCTCTGCCTGTCGGCGCGGACCACGGTGACCGCATACATCAACAACAAGTCCGACTCCGGGACCAACACCATCAAGGCCTGCGTCAAGGTCTGAGGTAGATCCGGGAGACACGGGGGCGGGCGCCGGAGTGCGTCCGCCCCCGCGTTCGTGTGCGCGGGGCTCGAACTGTCCAGGTCAACCGGGCCGTATACAGCTCCGGGGGGCTTCCCGGGCGATCACGGAGTGGTCACGGCCGCCGCGAGCGGGGCGTCGATTCATCCCTCCGTAACGTGGCGGACCCCTTCGTCACATGCCTGAAACGTCGTGCGGCATTCATAGAAACCAGGCTGGGACAACCTCATGGCGGAAAACCGGCCCAAACCTTGACCTTGCCCGCACGGGCCGTTCGGATGACGAGGAGACGCCGATGCCAGAAGGCATCCTGACGCTAGCAGCAGCCGCTCCCAAGATCGACACCGGCAACACCGCCTTCATGCTGCTCAGTGCCGCGCTGGTTCTGCTGATGACCCCCGGCCTCGCCTTCTTCTACGGCGGTATGGTCAGGGTCAAGAGCGTGTTGAACATGCTGATGATGAGCTTCATCAGCATCGCCATAATCACCATTCTCTGGACGCTCTACGGCTTCAGCATCGCCTTCGACACCGGCAACGGTTTCCTGGGCGGGTTCGACTGGGTGGGCATGCGCCACATCGGTCTGACCGAGCCGTTCGCGACGTACAACATCCCGATCTACGCGTTCGCCGTCTTCCAGCTGATGTTCGCCATCATCACCCCGGCGCTGATCAGCGGTGCCCTGGCGGACCGCGTGAAGATCGTGGCGTGGTCGGTCTACATCGCGCTGTGGGCCACCCTCGTGTACTTCCCCGTAGCCCACTGGGTCTGGGAGCCGACCACGGGCTGGCTGTTCAAGTACGGCGTGATCGACTTCGCCGGTGGTACCGCGGTGCACATCAACGCCGGTGCGGCGGCGCTCGGCGCCATCCTCGTCATCCGTAAGCGTGTGGGCTTCAAGAAGGACCCGTTCCGGCCGCACAACCTGCCGCTCGTCATGCTCGGCGCCGGTCTGCTGTGGTTCGGCTGGTTCGGCTTCAACGCGGGCTCCTGGCTCGGTGCCGACGGCGTCTCCGCCGTCGCGTTCACCAACACCCAGGTCGCCACCGCCGCCGCCATGCTCGGCTGGCTCATCTACGAGCGCATCAAGCACGGCGCCTTCACCACCCTCGGTGCCGCCTCCGGCGCGGTCTCCGGTCTGGTCGCCATCACCCCGGCCTGTGGCTCGGTGAGCCCGCTCGGCGCCATCGCGGTTGGCGTCATCGCCGGTGTCCTGTGCGCCGCGGCCGTCGGCCTGAAGTACAAGTTCAACTTCGACGACTCGCTCGACGTGGTCGGTGTCCACCTCGTCGGCGGTATCGTCGGCTCGCTGCTCATCGGCCTCTTCGCCACCGGCGGCGTCGGCCAGACCGCCAAGGGCCTCTTCTACGGCGGTGGCCTGGACCAGCTCGGCAAGCAGTTCGTCGGTGTCGGCGCGGTGCTCGGCTACTCGCTGGTCGTCTCCGCGATCATCGCCTTCCTGATCGACAAGACCATCGGCTTCACCGTGGACGAGGACGTCGAGGTCGCCGGCATCGACCAGGCCGAGCACGCCGAGACCGCATACGACTTCAGCGGTGCAGGCGGCGGCCTCAGCGGCGGCACGCTCAACTCCGCCACGGCGACGAAGAAGGTGGACGCATGAAGCTCATCACCGCCGTTGTGAAGCCCCACCGGCTCGACGAGATCAAGGAAGCCCTGCAGGCCTTCGGGGTCCACGGTCTGACGGTCACCGAAGCGAGCGGCTACGGTCGTCAGCGGGGACACACCGAGGTATACCGGGGCGCCGAGTACACGGTCGACCTGGTCCCCAAGATCCGCATCGAGGTGCTGGCCGAGGACGACGACGCCGAGCAGCTGATCGACGTCATCGTCAAGGCCGCCCGCACCGGCAAGATCGGTGACGGCAAGGTCTGGTCCCTCCCGGTCGAGACGGCCGTCCGGGTCCGGACCGGCGAGCGCGGACCGGACGCGCTCTAAAAAGAATCGAACAGGAGTCGCTGGGTGACGAGTACGGACGTGCGCAAGGATGCAGAGGACTCCGGACCCAGCGGCTACGCGGCGGCCCGGCTGCGCCTCCTCACTGAGGGGGTGCGGTCCGGGCCGCCGCGCCGTGCTGCCCTCGCCGAACTGACCGACGACTGGCTGACCGGCCTCTTCACCGCCGGCTCCGAGGCCCTCAAGGGCGTCTCCCTCGTCGCCGTCGGCGGCTACGGCCGCGGCGAGCTCTCCCCGCGCAGCGACCTCGATCTGCTCCTCCTGCACGACGGCAGCGACTCCGGCGCGGTCGCGGCCCTGGCCGACCGCATCTGGTACCCGGTCTGGGACCTCGGCCTCGCCCTCGACCACTCCGTCCGCACCCCGTCCGAGGCCCGCAAGACCGCCGGCGAGGACCTCAAGGTCCAACTCGGCCTCCTCGACGCCCGCCACATCGCCGGCGACCTCGGCCTCACCGCCGGATTGCGTACGGCCGTCCTCGCCGACTGGCGCAACCAGGCGCCCAAGCGCCTCCCCGAACTCCAGGAACTCTGCGCCGAACGCGCCGAGCGCCAGGGCGAGTTGCAGTACCTCCTCGAACCCGACCTCAAGGAGGCCCGCGGCGGCCTGCGCGACGCCACCGCGCTGCGCGCCGTAGCCGCCTCCTGGCTCGCCGACGCCCCGCGCGAAGGCCTCGCCGACGCCCGCCGCCGCCTCCTCGACGTGCGCGACGCGCTGCACCTCACCACCGGCCGCGCGACCGACCGGCTCGCACTCCAGGAGCAGGACCAGGTCGCCGCCGAGCTGGGCCTCCTCGACGCGGACACCCTGCTGCGGCAGGTCTACGAAGCGGCGCGTGTCGTGTCGTACGCCAGTGATGTCACCTGGCGTGAAGTCGGACGCGTGCTGCGGTCCCGTGCCGTGCGGCCGAGGCTGCGCGCGATGCTCGGCGGGGGCGCCAAACCCGCCACCGAGCGCTCCCCGCTCGCCGAAGGCGTGGTCGAGCAGGACGGCGAGGTGGTGCTCGCCCGCGCCGCGCGCCCCGAGCGCGACCCCGTTCTTCCGCTGCGCGCCGCCGCTGCCGCCGCGCAGGCCGGACTTCCGCTCTCCCTGCACGCCGTACGGCGCCTCGCGGCCACCGTGCGCCCGTTGCCCACGCCCTGGCCCGCCGAGGCGCGCGAACAGCTCGTGACGCTGCTCGGTTCCGGACAGCCCACGGTGGACGTGTGGGAGGCGCTGGAGGCGGAGGGCCTGATCACGCGGCTCCTCCCCGACTGGGAGCGGGTGCGCTGCCGCCCGCAGCGCAACGCCGTGCACATCTGGACCGTCGACCGGCACCTCATCGAAACCGCCGTCCGCGCCTCGGAGTTCGCCCGCCGCGTCAGCCGCCCCGACCTGTTGCTGGTCGCCGCGCTGCTGCACGACATCGGCAAGGGCTGGCCCGGCGACCACTCGGTGGCCGGCGAGATCATCGCCAAGGACGTGGCCGCCCGCATCGGCTTCGACCGCGCGGAAGTCGCCGTACTCGCCACCCTCGTACGTCATCACCTGCTGCTCATCGAGACGGCCACCCGGCGCGACCTGGAGGACCCGGCGACGGTCCGTTCGGTCGCCGAGGCGGTCGGTACGACGAGCACGCTTGAGCTGCTGCACGCGCTGACCGAGGCGGACGCGCTGGCCACCGGACCGGCCGCCTGGTCGTCCTGGCGGGCCGGCCTCGTCACCGACCTGGTGAAGCGGGTCGCCGCCGTCCTCTCCGGGGACGCCCCCGAGGAGCCCGAGGCGGGCGCGGCCACCGCCGAACAGGAGCGCCTCGCGATCGAGGCCGTGGCGACCGGCGGCCCGGTGCTCGCGCTCCGCGCCCAGACCGAACCTCCGTCCGAGGACGAGCCCGCCGGCGATCCCGAACCCCTCGGCGTGGAACTCCTGATCGCCGTCCCCGACCAGCCGGGCGTGCTCCCCGCGGTCGCCGGCGTCCTGGCGATGCACCGCCTGACGGTCCGTACGGCGGAGCTGCGCGCGCTGGACCTGCCAGACGGCGTGGAGGGTTCTGTCCTGCTGCTGAACTGGCGGGTCGCCGCCGAGTACGGCTCACTGCCCCAGGCCGCCCGGCTGCGCGCCGATCTCGTACGCGCCCTGGACGGTTCGTTCGACATCGCGGGCCGCCTCGCCGAGCGCGACGCCGCGTATCCGCGCCGCCGTGGTGTCGTGGCCCCGCCGGCCCGCGTGACGGTCGCCGCGGCGGCCTCCCGGCACGCGACGGTCATCGAGGTGCGCGCGCATGACGCCCCGGGGCTGCTGCACCGCATCGGGCGGGCGCTGGACGAGGCGAAGGTCCGGGTACGCAGCATGCACGTCAGCACGCTGGGCTCGAACGCGGTGGACGCCTTCTACGTCACCGGCGCGGAGGGCGCGCCGCTGCCGGGGGACGAGGCCACGGCGGTGGCGCGCAAACTGGAGGAAACCCTGCGGGCCTGACCCGTGACCCGCTCTTGTGCGACCGGGATACCCTGGAGGGCGATTCCCCAATAGCCACCGACCCCGAGGACCGCGAGCGCCGTGTTCGATACTCTCTCTGATCGCCTCTCAGCCACTTTCAAGAACCTGCGCGGCAAGGGACGGCTCTCCGAGGCGGACATCGACGCCACCGCGCGTGAGATCCGGATCGCGTTGCTGGAAGCGGACGTGGCGCTGCCCGTCGTCCGTACGTTCATCAAGAACGTCAAGGACCGCGCCCTCGACTCCGACGTCAACAAGGCGCTGAACCCGGCCCAGCAGGTTCTGAAGATCGTCAACGACGAGCTCGTCACGATCCTCGGCGGCGAGACCCGGCGTCTCCGCTTCGCCAAGAACCCGCCCACCGTGATCATGCTCGCGGGTCTCCAGGGTGCCGGTAAGACGACCCTCGCGGGCAAGCTCGGCAAGTGGCTCAAGGACCAGGGGCACTCGCCGCTGCTCGTCGCCGCCGACCTCCAGCGCCCGAACGCCGTGAACCAGCTGAGCGTCGTCGCCGAGCGCGCCGGGGTCGCGGTCTACGCGCCCGAGCCGGGCAACGGCGTCGGTGACCCGGTCAAGGTCGCCAAGGACTCCATCGAGTTCGCGAAGTCCAAGGTCCACGACATCGTGATCGTGGACACCGCGGGCCGCCTCGGCATCGACCAGGAACTGATGCAGCAGGCCGCGGACATCCGCGACGCGGTCTCGCCCGACGAGATCCTCTTCGTCGTCGACGCGATGATCGGTCAGGACGCGGTCAACACCGCCGAGTCCTTCCGCGACGGCGTCGGCTTCGACGGCGTGGTCCTGTCGAAGCTCGACGGTGACGCCCGCGGTGGTGCGGCCCTGTCGATCGCCTCGGTCACCGGCAAGCCGATCATGTTCGCGTCGAACGGTGAGAAGCTCGACGACTTCGACGCCTTCCACCCGGACCGGATGGCCTCCCGCATCCTCGACATGGGTGACCTGCTCACCCTGATCGAGCAGGCGGAGAAGACGTTCAGCCAAGAAGAGGCCGAGAAGATGGCCTCCAAGCTGGCGTCCAAGAAGGGCCAGGACTTCACCCTCGACGACTTCCTGTCCCAGATGGAACAGGTCAGGAAGATGGGCAGCATCAGCAAGCTGCTCGGCATGCTCCCCGGCATGGGCCAGATCAAGGACCAGATCAACAACCTGGACGAGCGGGACGTCGACCGCACGGCCGCGATCATCAAGTCGATGACCCCGGGCGAGCGCGCCGAGCCGACCATCATCAACGGCTCGCGTCGCGCCCGTATCGCCAAGGGTTCCGGCGTCGAGGTCAGCGCCGTGAAGGGCCTGGTCGAGCGGTTCTTCGAGGCCCGCAAGATGATGTCCCGCATGGCGCAGGGCGGCGGGATGCCCGGCATGCCGGGGATGCCGGGCATGGGCGGCGGCCCCGGCCGCACCAAGAAGCAGCCCAAGCAGGCCAAGGGCAAGCAGCGCTCCGGCAACCCGATGAAGCGCAAGCAGCAGGAACTGGAAGAGGCCAAGCGCCGCGAGGCCGGCGCCGCTCCGGGCGGCAACGCGTTCGGCCTGCCCGAGCAGGGCGGCCAGGACTTCGAGCTGCCGGACGAGTTCAAGAAGTTCATGGGCTGACGGTTCGTGGGCTGAGCCTCAGAAGCTTCATGGGCTGAGCTTGAGAAGCTTTATGGGCTGAGCTTGAGAGCCTTCATAGGCTGACAGCCCGTCTTCTACGTCGCCGAGGGCGCCCTCCTTTAGGAGGGCGCCCTCGGCGCATGCTCATGCTGGGCGTGCCGACGCCTGGCCCGTGTCGTAACGTCCCGATATGACCAACCCCGCGCCGCCGCGCAAGTCTCCCGACCAGCCCTGGCGTACCGAGGGCACCCCGGACGAGCCCCCGAAGCCGTCGCCGGGCGGGAAGAAGATGCGCGGCGGCTGGTGGAGCCTGATCCTCACCGCACTGGTCGTGTACCTGGTCGCGAACCTGATCCTGTCGTTCTTCAACGAGGGCGACGAACCGACCATCTCGTACACGGAGTTCAGCAAGCAGGTCGACGCGGGCAACGTCACCAAGATCTACGCCAAGGGCAACGCGATCCAGGGCCAGCTCAAGAAGGGCCAGGACAACCCGGACGGCGACGGCAAGTACACCAAGTTCGACACCGAGCGGCCGACCTTCGCGGACGACCAGCTCTGGGAGGACCTGACCAAGCACAACGTCACCGTCACGGCCGAACCCGTCGTGCAGCACCGAAGCTTTCTGGCCAATCTGCTGATCTCGCTGGCCCCGATGCTGCTCCTGGTCGTCCTGTGGCTCTTCATCGCGCGGCGGATGAGCTCGGGGCTCGGCGGCGCGGGCGGCATGCTCGGCCGCAAGGCCCCGCCCAAGCCGGTCGAGCTGGAGCCGGGCAAGCAGCGCACGACCTTCGAGGACGTGGCCGGCATCGACGAGGTCGAGGGCGAGCTGAACGACGTCGTCGACTTCCTCAAGAACCCGGACGCGTACCGCAAGATGGGCGCCAAGATGCCCCGGGGCGTGCTGCTCTCGGGTCCGCCCGGCACCGGAAAGACGCTGCTCGCGCGGGCGGTCGCGGGGGAGGCCGGGGTGCCGTTCTTCTCGGCCTCGGCCTCCGAGTTCATCGAGATGATCGTCGGTGTCGGTGCCTCACGCGTGCGTGAACTGTTCGCGGAGGCCCGCAAGGTGGCCCCCTCGATCATCTTCATCGACGAGATCGACACCATCGGCCGGGCCCGCGGCGGCGGCAGCGGCATGGGCGGTCACGACGAGCGCGAGCAGACCCTGAACCAGATCCTCACCGAGATGGACGGTTTCTCCGGCTCCGAGGGCGTCATCGTCATCGCCGCGACCAACCGCGCAGACGTCCTGGACCCGGCCCTCACCCGCCCCGGCCGCTTCGACCGCGTGGTCGTCGTCTCGCCGCCCGACCGGGGTGGCCGCGAGGCGATCCTGGAGATCCACACCCGCGAGATCCCGCTCGCGAAAGACGTGAACCTCGCCCAGGTCGCCCGCACGACCCCGGGCATGACCGGCGCCGAACTCGCCAACCTCGCCAACGAGGCCGCCCTCCTCGCGGTCAAGCGCAAGCAGGACCAGGTCACCCAGTCCGACCTCTCCGAAGCCCTGGAGAAGGTCCAACTGGGCGCCGAACGCCCGCTGGTGATGCCCGAGGAGGAACGCCGCCGCACCGCCTACCACGAGAGCGGCCACGCCCTCCTGGGCATGCTCCAGCCCGGCGCCGACCCGGTCCGCAAGATCACCATCGTCCCGCGCGGAAGGGCACTCGGCGTCACGCTCTCGACGCCGGACGCGGACAAATACGCGTACACCGAGGAGTACCTGCGTGGCCGCATCATCGGTGCCCTCGGCGGCATGGCCGCGGAACAGGTCGTCTACGGGGTGATCACCACCGGTGCCGAGAACGACCTCGAACAGGTCACCAACATCGCGCGCGGGATGGTCGCCCGCTGGGGCATGAGCGAACGCGTCGGCCGCCTCTCCGCCCTCCCCAGCGACGCCCAGCAGGCCTACGGCCTCTCCGCCGCGCCGCAGACCCTGGACGTGATCGACGACGAGATGCGCCGCATCGTCGACGAGTGCTACGACGAGGCGATCCGTAAACTCGGCGACCACCGCGGCCAGTTGGACTCCCTCGCGGCGGCCCTCCTGGAGAACGAGACCCTGGAGGAGACGGACGCGTACCGCATCGCGGGCGTCACGCGCCTCTTCAAGGAAGAGCCGTAGTCATCCTCGGGTCGTACGCGCGCTGAGTCATCCTCAGGTCGTACGCGCGATCAGATACCGGAAGACGTTCGGCATCCACACCGTCCCGTCCGGCCGTCGATACGGATGCAATGCCTCCGCCAACTCCTTGTCCACCTGTGCCTGGTCCGTCGCGACGATCGCCGCGTCGAAGAGCCCCGTCGACAGCAGCCCCCGTAGGGCACTCTCGACATCGGCGTACCCGAAGGGGCACGCCACCCGGCCCGAGCCGTCCGGCCTGAGGCCCGCGCGGTGGGCGACCTCCTCCAGGTCGTCGCGCAGCACCGGGCGCGGGCTGCCCGTGCCGCGCAGCGGGTCCGCCAGCCTGGTGGCCACCCGCAGCACGGACGCGGTCGCACAGCGCTCCGGCGGACCCCAGCCCGTCAGCACCACGGGCGTCCCGCGCGCGGCGAGCGGGGTCGCGGCGCCGAGCACGTCGCCGAGTCCCTCCGAGTCGCCCGCGAGACACCCGATGGGCTCGAAGGCGGTCACCAGGGTGTACGCGGGCGTCTCCGCGCCGGCCGCGTCCCTGGGGGAGCCGTGGACGAGCCGGGTGTGCGCACGCGCGCGTGGGGACCAGGCGGTCGGCAACAGCCGCTCACGGGCGAGGGCCAGGCGCTCGGGGGAGAAGCGCTCGACACCGGTGACCGTCGCTCCTCTGGAGGCCGCCATCAGCAGGGCGAGCCCGGAACCGCAGCCGAGGCCGAGCAGCCGGGTGCCGGGTCCCACTTCCAGTCGCTCGTAGACCGCTTCGTAGAGCGGTACCAGCATCCGCTCCTGGATCTCGGACCAGTCACGCGCGCGTGCATCCAGGTCCACGCGGGGCACTGGCCCCGCGTGAGGCAGGTAGTGCCGCACGAGCGTAGGTGTCATGGAAAGCGCCCCAATCCGCCGAGAGATGTGGCCGTGCCCGTTTCCGAGGCCCCCGTGATGTGCGCCCGCACTTCCCCCGTATGCCAGCAAACTCCGCACGCGCTACGGCGTCCAGGGGTTGTGGGGCCCGGCTTGTGGCTTCCCTGTGCGAGTGGCGAGAATTCACATGACGGCAACGTGGACCCGTACCATCGCGCCATGGCCAAGGCACCCGTACTCACACCCCGGGCGGACGACTTCCCCCGCTGGTACCAGGATCTGATCAGCAAGGCCGAGCTGGCCGACAACGGCCCGGTGCGCGGCTCCATGGTGATCCGACCGTACGGGTACGGCATTTGGGAGCGGATGCAGGCCGAGATGGACGCCCGCATCAAGGAGACGGGTACCGAGAACGCGTACTTTCCGCTGCTGATCCCGCAGTCGTATCTCGCCCGCGAGGCCGACCACGTCGAGGGCTTCGCGCCCGAGCTGGCCGTGGTCACGCACGGCGGCGGCAAGGAGTTGGAGGAGCCCGCGGTCGTCCGGCCCACCTCCGAGATGATCATCAACGAGTACTTCTCGAAGTGGGTGCAGAGCTACCGTGACCTGCCCCTGCTGATCAACCAGTGGGCGAACGTGGTCCGTTGGGAACTTCGCCCCCGGCTCTTCCTCCGTACGAGCGAGTTCCTCTGGCAAGAGGGTCACACGGCGCACGCGACCTACGAGGAGGCGCGCGACTTCGCCGCGCACATCCACCGCCAGGTGTACGAGGACTTCATGGTCAACGTCCTCGCGATGGACGTCGTACCGGGCCGCAAGACGGTCAAGGAGCGGTTCGCGGGCGCGATCAACACCCTCACCCTCGAAGGGATGATGGGCGACGGCAAGGCGTTGCAGATGGCGACCAGTCACGAGCTGGGCCAGAACTTCGCCAAGGCCTTCAACACCCAGTACCTGTCCAAGGAGGGCAAGCAGGAACTGGTCTGGCAGACCTCCTGGGGCTCCACCACCCGCATGATCGGCGCCCTGGTGATGATGCACGGCGACGACGACGGACTCCGGGTGCCGCCGCGGCTGGCGCAGATCCAGGTCGTCGTCCTCGCGATCAAGGGCGACGAGGCGGTTCTGGCCAAGGTCCGCGAGCTCGGGGACCGGCTGAAGGCGGCGGGTGTCCGTGTGCGTGTCGACGACCGCACGGACGTGCCCTTCGGGCGCCGGGCCGTCGACTGGGAGCTCAAGGGCGTACCCGTACGGATCGAGATCGGGCCCCGTGACCTGGAGAACGGCACCGCGATGCTGGCCCGCCGGATCCCGGGAGGCAAGGAGCCGGTGGCGATCGACTCCCTCGTAGAGCTGCTTCCCGTCCTCCTTGAGGAGGACCAGGCGCTGCTGCTGAAGCAGTCCCGCGAGCGGCGCGAGTCCCGCACCTCCGAGGTGTCGACGATCGGGGAGGCCGTCGAGGCCGCCACCGCCGGCGGCTGGGCGCGTATCCCGTGGGCGACGCTCGGCGAAGAAGGCGAGGCCGAGCTGGCCGAGCACGCGGTGACCGTACGGTGTCTGGTCGCCGAGGACGGGTCGGTGCCGGACGACGACAAGGCGCCCGGTAACGTCGCGGTCGTCGCCCGCGCTTACTGAAGCGGTGGGCTCCGGCGGGAGAGCGACCGAAACGACCCTTGCGCAACGGCGGACATCAGCTCACCCGGCGCGCGGACAGCGTCTACGCGCCGGGTCGTACGTGGGCCTACGCACCACCTTGTGCTGAGCTGTGAAGCTTCTCCGCAGATCAGCGCACCCGCCCTCCTCCGGACGCATCAGCGGCAACTGACGGGTACGTGCAAATTATTTGGGATGCCCCGGAATCGGAACACAGGGGCACTCCGGCTCGTTGTCATTACGTGAGCACGACACAGACACCACCTGTTCTCGCCGCAGAGCTGGCAGAGGCGTGGGCCGATATTCAGCGGTACCACCCCGAACTGCCCGATCTGGCCGCGCCCGAGTCCCTGATCGGAGAGTCGTCGTCCGCCTGCGGACACGAGCTCTCCTTCGAGCGACTGCTCCATGAGGCAGTCCATGGCATCGCCGCTTCGCGCGGCGTGCGTGACACGTCCCGTGCCGGCCGCTACCACAACCGCAGATTCCTTGCGATCGCCGAGGAGCTGGGCCTGGACCACCCCGACGAACCGCATCCCAGCAGCGGCTTCTCGCTGGTCCAGCTCAACCCCGAGGCAAAGCGGCGCTACCGGCCCACCATCGAGCGCCTCCAGCGCGCGCTCAAGGCCCACACCGTCGCCACCTCGGCCGACACCTCCCGTACGTTCCGCGGCCCGGCCGCCCGGCACGGCTCGTCCGGTGGCGGCGTCCGCGTCAAGGCGGTCTGCGACTGCGGTCGTAACGTACGGGTCGTCCCGTCGGTGCTGGCCCAGGCGCCGATCGTGTGCGGGGGCTGCGGCAAGCCCTTCCGCATCCCGGAGGTCGTGGGCGCGGCCTGAGGACGCGGCTGCTCGTGGCAGCCGCATCCCGCAGGTCGGGTTGCGCACACCCGCGCCGGTCACCTCCCGGCGCCGGGTGTCGCTTCCGTATGGGCGGGGGCATCCTCCCCGGTCGGGCGGGCCGCCAGGGTGTGGCACAATGGCTAGCTGTACTCGACAGCCGCACAGGAACCCTCTCGCCTCCGGCTGACGCGTCCATCGGGCACTCGGGTACCGCAACCCCACGCGGCCATCTCGCCGTGCCCAACCACGTCAAAACCAGGAGAACCCACTCCCGTGGCAGTCAAGATCAAGTTGAAGCGTCTGGGCAAGATCCGTTCGCCTCACTACCGCATCGTCGTCGCCGACTCCCGTACCCGCCGTGATGGCCGGGCCATCGAGGAGATCGGTCTGTACCACCCGGTGCAGAACCCCTCGCGCATCGAGGTCGACACGGACCGCGCGCAGTACTGGCTGAGTGTCGGCGCGCAGCCGACCGAGCCCGTGCTCGCCATCCTGAAGCTCACCGGCGACTGGCAGAAGTTCAAGGGCCTGCCGGCCCCGGCTCCGCTGCTCGTGGCCGAGCCGAAGGCCGCGCGCCCGGTGTTCGACGCCCTCGGTGGCGATGACTCGGGCAAGGGTGAGGCGATCACCCAGAAGAAGAAGGCCGACAAGAAGGACGAGGCTGCGGCCGAGTCCGAGTCGACCGAGGCCTGAGCATGCTCGAGGAGGCTCTCGAGCACCTCGTGAAGGGCATCGTGGACAACCCCGACGATGTGCAGGTCGCCTCGCGCGACCTGCGTCGTGGGCGCGTGCTGGAGGTCCGGGTGCACCCCGACGACCTCGGCAAGGTGATCGGTCGCAACGGCCGTACCGCTCGCGCTCTGCGCACCGTCGTGGGCGCCATCGGCGGCCGAGGTGTCCGCGTCGACCTTGTCGACGTGGACCACGTCCGCTGACGTTTATCGCACACCGGCTCGGGCCGGGGAGGGCCTGCGGGCCGTCCCCGGCCCGTCGTCGTACTACAGGAGATCAAGCACAGTGCAGCTGGTAGTCGCTCGTATCGGCCGTGCCCACGGCATCAAGGGCGAGGTCACCGTCGAGGTACGCACCGACGAGCCGGAGCTCAGGCTCGCGCCCGGCGCCGTCCTGGCCACCGAACCCGCCTCCACCGGCCCCCTGACCATCGAGACGGGCCGCGTCCACAGCGGCCGCCTCATCCTCCGCTTCGAGGGCGTCAGCGACCGCACCGGCGCCGAGGCCCTGCGCAACACCCTCCTGATCGCCGAGATCGACCCGGAGGAGCTGCCGGAGGAGGAGGACGAGTACTACGACCACCAGCTGATGGACCTCGACGTCGTCACCAAGGACGGCGAGGAGGTCGGCCGGATCACCGAGATCTCGCACCTGCCCTCCCAGGACCTCTTCATCGTCGAGCGGCCCGACGGCAGCGAGGTGATGATCCCGTTCGTCGAGTCGATCGTCATCGAGATCGACCTGGAGGAGCAGCGCGCGGTCATCGACCCGCCGCACGGCCTGATCGACGACCAGGCGGAGATCGTGTCCTCCAAGGACGACTCTTCCGAGGACGCCGACGCATGAGGCTCGACGTCGTCACGATCTTCCCCGAGTACCTCGAACCGCTGAACGTCTCCCTCGTCGGCAAGGCACGCGCGCGTGGACAGCTGAATGTGCACGTGCATGATCTGCGCTCCTGGACCTACGACCGCCACAACACGGTCGACGACACCCCCTACGGCGGCGGCCCCGGCATGGTCATGAAGACCGAGCCCTGGGGCGACGCCCTGGACTCCGTCCTGGCCGACGGCTACGAGACGGGCTCCGGTGCGCCCGCGCTCATCGTGCCCACGCCCAGCGGCCGACCCTTCACCCAGGAACTCGCCGTGGAACTCTCCGAGCGCCCCTGGCTGGTCTTCACGCCCGCCCGGTACGAAGGCATCGACCGGCGGGTCATCGACGAGTACGCGACCCGGATGCCCGTCTACGAGGTGTCCATCGGCGACTATGTGCTCGCCGGCGGCGAGGCGGCCGTCCTGGTCGTCACGGAGGCTGTGGCACGGCTGCTGCCGGGTGTCCTGGGCAACGCCGAGTCGCACCGCGACGACTCCTTCGCGCCCGGGGCCATGGCCAACCTCCTGGAGGGGCCGATCTACACCAAGCCGCCCCAGTGGCGCGGCCAGGGGATCCCGGACGTGCTGCTCAGCGGACACCACGGCAAGATCGCCCGCTGGCGGCGCGACGAGGCGCTCAAGCGCACGGCCGCTCACCGGCCCGACCTGATCGAGCGCTGCGAGCCCAAGACCTTCGACAAGAAGGACCGCGAGATGCTCTCGATCCTGGGCTGGTCACCGGACCCGGCGGGGGAGCCGTACGGCCGATTTTGGCGCAGGCCGGACGGCGTGGAAGAATAGGTCGCTGTTGTGCGTCGTCCGGCGTGCGCCCCTGCCACAGGGGGACATGACGCCCGCCCCGACACGGACAGCATCCTTCCCTTCACCTATCTCCCGTCGGTGACCTGTGGCATCGATGAAGAAAGCAGACGAAATGTCCCACCTGCTCGACATCGTCGACGGCGCCTCGCTGCGCACCGACATCCCGGCCTTCCGCCCGGGTGACACCGTCAACGTCCACGTCCGCGTCATCGAGGGCAACCGCTCCCGTGTGCAGCAGTTCAAGGGCGTAGTCATCCGTCGCCAGGGCGCCGGTGTCCGCGAGACCTTCACGGTCCGCAAGGTCTCGTTCTCCGTCGGCGTCGAGCGCACCTTCCCGGTGCACACCCCGATCGTCGAGAAGATCGAGCTCGTGACCCGTGGTGACGTCCGTCGCGCGAAGCTGTACTACCTCCGTGACCTGCGCGGCAAGGCCGCGAAGATCAAGGAGAAGCGCGACAACTGAGCTTGATACGGGGTTCATATCGGGGCCGGATAGCATCTGGCTCCGATGGACACCGAAGCACAGCACACGGAGCGCGACCGCTCCTCCCGCCCTTCCGACTCCGAGGCCACCTCGGACACCGAAGGGCCGGAGGACCGGTCGCGTTTCGCGTTGGTGTCGCGGGTCGCCGAGTGGCTGCCCGGCGGCCGGATCACCCTGACTGCCCTGGTCTGTCTGGTGTTTCTGCTGCTGCTCAACACCTTCTTGCTGCAGCCATTCCACATTCCTAGCGGATCCATGGAATCCGGATTGAGGATCGGCGACCGCGTTCTCGTAAATAAGTTGGCGTACCGTTTTGGTGCTCATCCGCGGCGCGGCGACATCGTGGTGTTCGACGGAACCGGCTATTTCGGGGACGCCGACTACATCAAGCGCGTTGTGGGTGTGGGGGGAGACCACGTGGTCTGCTGCGACGAGAAGGGGAGGCTCCAGGTGAACGGGCGGTCGGTCGACGAGACGGCGTTCCTGTACCCCGGTGACGCTCCGTCCACCGTGGCTTTCGACGTGGTCGTGCCCGACGGCACGCTGTTCGTCCTCGGTGACCACCGCGGCGACTCAAGTGACTCCCGGGACCACCTGGGCGACCCGGGCGGAGGCATGATTCCTGTTGGTGACGTCATCGGGCGAGCCGACTGGGTCGTCTGGCCCGCCGGGCACTGGACCCACCTCGTCCGACCCGGCGCCTACGCGCGCGTACCCGCCGCGGACGGCGCCCATGGGTAACCGCGGCAAGCCCCGAGGCGCCACGCCGCCGGGCGGCTCCTTCGGGAACGAGAACCTGCTGCCGACCGGTTTCCGGCGCGCGGGCGCGGGCGCGCTCGCCCCGGCCGGGGGAGCCGGCCGCAGCCGGGCCGAGCGGCGCAAGCTCCAGCGCAAGGTCAAGCGGCGCAGACGGCGCTCCGCGGTCCGGGAGATACCGCTCCTGGTCGGCGTCGCGGTCCTCATAGCCCTCGTCCTGAAGACCTTCCTCCTCCAGGCGTTCGTGATCCCGTCGGGCTCCATGGAGCAGACGATCCGGATCGGCGACCGTGTCCTGGTCGACAAGTTCACCCCGTGGTTCGGCTCCGAGCCCAAGCGCGGCGACGTCGTCGTCTTCCACGACCCGGGCGGCTGGCTCGCGGACGAACAGACCACCAAGAAGAACGACCCCATCGTGGTCAAGCAGGTCAAGGAAGGCCTCCAGTTCATCGGCCTGCTGCCGTCCGACAACGAGAAGGACCTCATCAAGCGGGTCATCGGCGTCGGCGGTGACCACGTCAAGTGCTGTGACGCGCAGGGCCGGGTGACCGTCAACGGCGTTCCGCTGACCGAGGCCGACTACCTGTATCCGGGGAACGCCCCGTCCGAAACGAAGTTCGACATCACCGTCCCCAAGGGCCGGTTGTGGGTGATGGGCGACCACCGCGGCAACTCGGCGGACTCCCGAGCCCACCAGAACACCAGCTACGGAGGCACGGTCGCGCTCAGTTCGGTGGTCGGGCGGGCCAAGGTGATCGCCTGGCCCATGGGCCACTGGACCAGCCTGAACGAACCTAAAACCTTCGCATCGGTTTCCAACTCCGTGTCGGGGACGACCGCCGGTCCCGAACTGTCGCATAGGGTTGCCCCGGTCGATCCGAACGGATCGGTCCAACTCCCGAGCCCTGCGGAACTCCCGCTCGTTATGGGAGTGGTGGGCCTGCGCCGAGGATGGGGCAGGCGGTGGCACAGAGTAAGGAGTTGGCGTGGGGGATGTGGCGGTTGGCGCACGGTCCGGACACGACGGCGAGGAGCACCGCGGACGTCCCGTGGAAGCACCCGACCCGGTCGCGGACAGCGCCGTGACCTCCGGGAGTGACTCCGGAGCTGACGAGGACGGTACGGCGCCGGGCGACGCGACCCGCACCGAGGAACAGGGGCCGGGCGACTCCACCCCCCAGCCGAGGAAGCCGCGCTCCTTCTGGAAGGAGCTGCCGATCCTGGTGGTCATCGCGCTCGTCCTCGCGCTGTTGATCAAGACGTTCCTGGTGCAGGCGTTCTCGATCCCCTCCGACTCGATGCAGAACACCCTCCAGCAGGGTGACCGCGTCCTGGTCGACAAGCTCACCCCGTGGTTCGGTTCCGAGCCCGAGCGCGGTGAGGTCGTCGTCTTCCACGACCCGGACAACTGGCTGGCGGGCGAGCCGGCGGCGAACCCCAACGCCCTGCAGACGGTGCTCAGTTGGATCGGCCTGATGCCGTCCGCGCAGGAGAAGGACCTCATCAAGCGGGTCATCGGCGTCGGCGGCGACACCATCTCCTGCAGCGGCACGGGCCCGCTGACGGTCAACGGCAAGGCGCTGAACGAGCCGTACGTCTACCCCGGCAACACCCCTTGCACCAACGACGACCAGGGCGGCCAGTTCACCGTCAAGGTCCCCAAGGGCGACATCTGGGTGATGGGCGACCACCGGCAGAACTCGCGGGACTCGCGCTACAACCAGTCCGACAAGCACCACGGCATGGTCCCGGTGAAGGAGGTCGTCGGCCGCGCGATCGTCAAGGCCTGGCCCATCAACCGCTGGGGCACGCTGCCGATCCCGGACACCTTCGACCAGGCGGGCATCAACACCCGGGCCTCCGCCTCCCGGCTCCTGACGGCCGCGCCGGAGGGCCTCGCCCTCGTCGGTGTCCTGCCGTTGGTCCTGTGGCGCCGCAAGCGGTCGGGCAAGGACGAGTAAAGGCCTTGTAGAGCTTGTGACCTTGGTCCCGGAGGAAGGGCTGACCACCCTCGGTACCGCCGGGTAGGGTGCGGACCCATGGGTGGCGAGAGCGCAACACGTACGGCCCCGCGTACCGGCGGTGGCACAGGCAAGGGCCCGGTGGGCAGCCGGACCGGACAGCGGTTGTCCGGACTGGCCGTCGCGCTGGGCCTTGTGCTGTTCCTCGGAGGCTTCGGCTGGGGAGCGGTGGTCTACCGGCCGTACACGGTGCCGACCGGTTCGATGACGCCGACGATCGACGCGGGCGACCGGGTGCTGGCCCAGCGGGTCGACGGCGACGAGGTGCACCGCGGCGACGTCGTCGTCTTCACGGACAAGACCTGGGTGACGAACGCGCCCGTGGTCAAGCGCGTGGTCGCCGTCGGCGGGGACACCGTCTCCTGCTGCACGAACGGCAAGCTGGTCGTCAACGGCAAGCAGATCGCCGAGGACTACCTCAAGGGCGGGCCGGCCGAGATCAAGACGATCCCCGCGGTGAAGGTCCCCAAGGGCCGCCTCTTCCTCCTCGGCGACGAACGCCAGGGCTCCCTGGACTCCAGCGCCCACCTCACGGACGTCGCCGCCGGCACCGTCGCGAGCAGCGCCGTGAGCGCCCGCGTGGACGCCGTCGTCTGGCCCATGAAGGGCATGCTGGAGCGCCCCACCGGCTTCGAGCCGCTCGGCAGCCTCTCCCACCCCGGCCCGCTGAGCACGATCATCGCCGTGATCGTCGCGGGCGGGGTCCTCGTCCTCGGCGGCGGCGCCTACGGCCCGATCGCCAAGCTGGCGGCCGGCCGCCGCGCTCGCACCAGGACGGAGCCCGCCGGTGCCCGCTGAGGCCACCGAGGAGGGCGCCTACGGCGACTCGTACGAGGGCGGTCTGCGCAAGGTCGCCCGGGTGATCCTCCTCGACCCGCAGGACCGCATCCTGCTGCTCCACGGCCATGAGCCGGACGATCCGTCCGACGACTGGTGGTTCACGCCGGGCGGCGGCCTGGAGGGCGACGAGACCCACGAGGAGGCGGCGCTACGGGAACTCGCGGAGGAGACCGGCATCACCCAGGTCGAACTCGGCCCGGTGCTGTGGACGCGGACGTGTTCCTTCCCGTTCGCGGGCCGCCGCTGGGACCAGGACGAGTGGTACTACCTGGCCAGGACGTCCGCCACGGCCGAGGGCGTACCCGGCGCCACGGCCCTCACCGAGCTGGAGCGCCGCAGCGTCTCCGGAGCGCGTTGGTGGACGTACCGGGAACTGGACCGGGCGCATGAGACGGTGTATCCGACCAGACTCGCCGAGCTGCTCCGCAGGCTGCTCGACGAAGGTCCCCCGGCCGGGCCCGTGACCCTCGACACCGAAATCGTCTAGGGGCTTACGGGACTGGCGCACAATGGTGGGATCGCACGGGTGAAGGGGAACATGCCATGAGCGCCGAGGACCTCGAAAAGTACGAGACCGAGATGGAGCTGAAGCTCTACCGGGAGTACCGCGATGTCGTCGGTCTGTTCAAATATGTGATCGAGACCGAACGGCGCTTCTACCTCACCAATGACTACGAGATGCAGGTGCACTCGGTTCAGGGCGAGGTGTTCTTCGAGGTGTCCATGGCGGATGCCTGGGTGTGGGACATGTATCGACCGGCTCGCTTCGTGAAACAGGTCCGCGTGCTCACGTTCAAGGACGTGAACATCGAGGAGCTGAACAAGAGCGATCTGGAGCTGCCGGGCGGGTGACGGCGGTGCGGTGACGGCGGCTGCCCGCGGGGTGGCTTTCACCCGTGTGGGTGACGGAGTTCTCCACAATCACTGAACGGTCCACCAAGATCCACTTGGTGGACCGTTCTGCGTGACGGTTGGTGCCGGAGGTGGTGCCGACATGAACGCACGCAGTGCACTCGGCGAGTACGGCGAGACGGTGGCCGCAGGACGGCTGATCGCGGCCGGTATGACGGTCCTGGAGCGCAACTGGCGCTGTGGCAGGACCGGAGAGATCGACATCGTGGCGCGGGACGGCGACGTCCTGGTGGTCTGCGAGGTCAAGACCCGGCGGAGGGGCGCCTTCCAGCACCCGATGGCCGCCGTCACACCCCAGAAGGCGGAGCGCCTACGCGGCCTCGCCGAGCGGTGGATCCACGCGCACGGCGGAGCCCCGCCGGGAGGGGTCCGGATCGACCTGGTGGGCGTCGTCGTGCCCCGGCGCGGCAGGGCCGTGGTCGAGCACGCCCGGGGGGTGTTCTGAGATGGGGTTCGCTCGTACGTGTTCGGTGGCTCTGGTGGGCGTCGAGGGCGTGGTCGTCGAGGTGCAGGCCGACCTCGAACCGGGCGTCGCGGCGTTCACGCTGGTGGGGCTGCCCGACAAGAGCCTGACGGAGAGCAAGGACCGGGTGCGGGCCGCGGTCGTCAACTCGGGAGCGCCCTGGCCGCAGAAGAAACTGACCGTCGGGCTCAGCCCGGCGTCGGTGCCGAAGAGCGGCAGCGGGTTCGACCTCGCTGTGGCGGCGGCCGTCCTCGGTGCGGCCGAGCGGATCGATCCGCGCGTGCTCGCCGACATCGTGATGATCGGCGAACTGGGCCTGGACGGGCGGGTCCGGCCGGTCCGGGGCATCCTGCCCGCCGTGCTGGCCGCCGCGGACTCCGGATACGAGCAGGTCGTCGTCCCGGAGTGCGCCGCCGCCGAGGCGTCGCTCGTGCCCGGGGTGTCCGTCCTGGGCGTCCGCACCCTGCGGCAGCTGATCGCCGTACTAGCCGACGAACCCGTACCCGACGAGGACCCGGACGAACTGGGACGCCCGGACCCGCTGCTCGCCGGGCTGCGTATGCCCGGCACGGGAGCTGCCACCGGGATGCACAGTGTGGGCGCGTCCCAGCACGACCCGGGGCACGATCTCGCCGATGTCGTCGGCCAGTTCTCGGCGCGGACGGCGGTGGAGGTATCGGCGGCCGGCGGCCATCACCTGTTCCTCGAAGGCCCACCGGGGGCCGGTAAGACGATGCTCGCGGAGCGGCTGCCCGCGGTCCTGCCCCGGCTCGACCGGCAGGAGTCCCTGGAAGTCACGGCGGTCCACTCGGTGGCGGGCCTGCTGCCGCCGGGCAAACCCCTGATCGACGTCGCTCCCTACTGCGCCCCGCACCACTCGGCCACGATGCAGGCCCTCGTCGGCGGCGGACAGGGGATCGCACGGCCCGGGGCGGTGTCGCTGTCTCATCGAGGCGTCCTGTTCCTTGATGAGACACCGGAGTTCAGCGGTCAGGCGCTGGATGCGCTACGGCAGCCACTTGAGGCCGGGCATGTGGTGATCGCGCGCAGCGCGGGCGTGGTCCGGTTCCCGGCGAGGTTCCTGATGGTGCTCGCGGCCAACCCCTGTCCGTGCGGCCGTTTCTCGCAGACCGACGACCTGTGCGAGTGCGCGCCGATGTCGATCCGGAGGTACCAGGCCAGGCTCTCCGGGCCGTTGCTCGACCGGGTGGACCTGCGGGTGGAGGTGGACCGTGTCACGCGTGACCAGCTCACCGGGCGCGGTTCGCGGGGCGAGTCCACGGCGACGGTCGCGGATCGGGTACGGGCGGCCAGGGAGCGGGCGGCGGCGCGGCTCGCGGACACGCCCTGGCGCACCAACAGCGAGGTGCCCGGCCGCGAACTGCGCAGCCGCTGGCACGCCGAGCGCGGCGCGATGGACGAGGCCGAGCGCAGCCTGGAGCGCGGCGCGCTCACCGCGCGCGGGCTCGACCGGGTACTGCGCGTCGCCTGGACGGTCGCGGACCTCGTCGGCCACGACCGACCCGGCGCGACGGATGTAGCCCTCGCGCTCCAACTGCGCACGGGCGTACCGCGAGGCGTGCCGATGGCTATCGGGGCGATGACGTGACCCGGGCCGATGGCTCGGGCGGGGTCAATGACGGGATGGGGGTCGATGGGTGGGCCGGGAGTTCTGATCGGGCTGGGGCTGATGGTGCTGGCGGGGCCAATGGCCGGACCGGGATCGGGGGCGCGACTGGGGGCGACGGCCGGATGGGGGTCGATGGCTGGGCCGGGAGTTCTGAGCGGGCCGGGATTGATGGCGCTGGCGGTGCCGAAGGCCGGACCGGGACCGATGGCGCGACCGGGGCCGATGACCGGATGGGGGTCGATGGCTGGGCTGGGAGTCCTGATCGCGCTGGGGCCGATGGCGTGGGCGGGGCCAATGACCGGGCCCGGATCGAGGGCGCGACCGGGACCGGTCAACTGAGCGGGGCCGATGGCTGGGTCGGAACCACTGGCGCGACCGGGGCCGATGGCCGCGTCCGCGCCGATGGCCGGGACGGGACCGGTGATGCGATCGGGGCCGACCACGTGACCTGGGCCGATGACATGACCCGGGCCGGTGACACGGGCGGGGTCAATGACGGGACGGGGGGCGATGGCCGGGTCGGAGCCGACCACGTGACCTGGGCTGATGACCGGGTCGGGACCGGTGGCCTGGCCGGGGCCGACGACGCGATCGGGGTTCATGACCGGACCGGGGCCCAAGACGCGGGCGACGATCTGCTCGCCCGCGTCTTTCTGGCCCGGGTCGTCGAACCCGGGGACGAGGTCGCCGGTCGGTGGGTCCGGGAGCTGGGGGCCGTTGAGGTCGCCCGGCGGTTCGGGAACGGAGGGCCGCAGCTCACCGGGGTGACCGACAAGCGGTGGGCCGGGCTGTGCGCGCGGGCCGGACTGGTCGAGCCCGGGCGGGACTTGGCCGTCGCACACGATGCCGGCGTCCGGTTCGTGTGTCCCGGTGATGTCGAGTGGCCCGCCCAGCTCGACGATCTCGGGGACGCGCGGCCGATCGGACTGTGGGTGCGCGGGCATCCCAACCTGCGGGTGTTGGCACTCAAGTCGGTCGCCGTCGTCGGCGCCCGCGCCTGCACCGAGTACGGCGCGCACATGGCGGCCACCCTCGCCGCCGGACTGGCCGAACGCGGCTGGGTGGTCGTGTCCGGCGGAGCCTACGGAGTCGACGGTGCCGCCCATCGCGGCGCCCTCGGCGCGACCGACGTCACCGTCGCCGTGCTTGCCTGCGGCGTCGATCGGCCTTACCCGCGCGGGCATGCCGAGTTGATCCGGAGGATCGCCGAACAGGGGCTCGTGGTCGGCGAGTTGCCGCCCGGCGAGCATCCGACGCCGAGCAGGTTCATCCTCCGGAACCGGGTGATCGCCGCGCTCACCAGGGGCACCGTGGTGGTCGAGGCCGCGTACCGGAGCGGGTCGCTCGTCACGGCGCGGGCCGCGCAGCGGTTGGGGCGCCACACGATGGGGGTGCCCGGGCCTGCCACAAGTGCACTGTCCGCCGGGGTGCACGAACTGCTGCGCGGGGACGCGGTACTGGTCACCGACGTGGCGGAAATCGTCGAACTGGTCGGCGGCATGGGCGAACTGGCCCCCGACCGACGCGGACCGGTGCTCCCGCGCGACCTGTTGGAACCGGCCGCCCGGCGCATCCTCGCCGCACTGCCCGGCAACAGGGCCGCGTTGCCACGGGAGATCGCGCGCGGCGCGCAGACCACGGAGGACGACGCGATCGCGAGACTGTACGAACTCCGAGCACTTGGTTACGTCGAACGACACGGCGACGGCTGGAAGTTGACACGCCAGGCGATGATCTCGGTCCGGCCCGATCGGGGGCGCCGTTGACCGAGCGTGTTCGGCCGTCCGGGGGAACCCCGACACCCTTGGGAATTCCCGCAGTTGGCGCATTTCGATGATCACGCAGAGCAATCGGAGTGCCCCGTTCCGGCACCCTCTCGAACGCGTCCGTGCCCGGTCCGAGCCCCGCCCTTCGCACACCGCGACACTCCAGTCACGCTACGCTCACGGGGATTCCGGCACAGACCGGCATCTCCCCATCACTCCGACAGCTCACCCAGGCACCCCCACTTCACGGCAGAACGGCACAAGGCGACGAATGCCCCAGCACACCTCCGGGTCCGACCGGGCGGCGATCCCCCCAGCCGCCCGTGACGGTGGCAGCGTCCGGCCGCCCGCTCCCTCGACGCTTGACGAGCTGTGGCGGTCGTACAAGACGACGGGCGATGAGCGGCTGCGTGAGCAGCTGATCCTGCACTACTCGCCGCTCGTGAAGTACGTCGCGGGACGGGTGAGCGTCGGGCTGCCGCCCAATGTGGAACAGGCGGACTTCGTGTCGTCGGGGGTGTTCGGACTGATCGACGCGATCGAGAAGTTCGACATCGAGCGGGAGATCAAGTTCGAGACGTACGCGATCACCCGCATCCGGGGCGCGATGATCGACGAACTGCGCGCGCTGGACTGGATTCCGCGCTCGGTGCGGCAGAAGGCGCGGAACGTGGAGCGGGCGTACGCCACGCTGGAGGCGCGGCTCAGGCGCACGCCCAGTGAGGGCGAGGTGGCCGCCGAGATGGGCATCGCGGTGGAGGAACTCCACGCCGTCTTCAGCCAGTTGTCGCTGGCGAACGTGGTCGCCCTGGAGGAGCTGCTGCACGCCGGCGGCGAGGGCGGCGACCGGCTCAGCCTGATGGACACCCTGGAGGACACCGCCGCCGACAACCCGGTGGAGGTGGCCGAAGGGCGGGAGCTGCGACGGTTCCTGGCGCGGGCGATCAACACATTGCCGGAGCGCGAGAAGACGGTCGTCACGCTGTACTACTACGAGGGCCTCACGCTCGCCGAGATCGGCAACGTGCTCGGGGTGACCGAGAGCCGGGTCAGCCAGATCCACACCAAGTCCGTGTTGCAGCTGCGCGCCAAGCTGGCGAGTTTCGGCCGTTGAGCAGAAGACGTACCGCCTTCTCGACCTCGCAGAATCGTGCCTGCATGGCCCTTGTCACTCCCGTCGGGCGTGGACCGTCCGTAGAGTGGTTGACGTGCCAAGGATTCGAGCGGCCTCCGTGGCCGAGCACCGGTCGATGCAGCGAGCCGCCCTGCTGGACGCGGCTCGTTCCCTGCTGTCCGAGGGTGGGACGGAGGCGCTGACGTTCCCGGCCCTGGCCGAGCGGACGGGGCTCGCGCGGTCGTCCGTGTACGAGTACTTCCGCTCCCGGGCCGCTGTCGTCGAGGAGCTGTGCGAGGTCGACTTTCCCGTGTGGGCGGCGGATGTGTCGGCGGCGATGCAACGTGCTGACTCGGCGGAGGGCAAGGTCGAGGCGTATGTGCGGCAGCAGCTTGCGTTGGTCGGGGATCGGCGGCATCGGGCTGTGGTTGCCATCTCGGCGAGTGAACTGGACGCCGGGGCGCGGGAGAAGATCCGGGCCGCGCATGGCGGGTTGGTGGCGATGATCGTCTCCGCGCTCGGGGAGATGGGGCATGGGGAGCCTCGGCTGGCGGCCATGTTGCTGCAAGGGGTTGTTGATGCGGCTGTGCGGCGGATTGAGTTGGGGGCCGCGGAGGATCCCTCGGTGATTACTGAGGCTGCGGTGAGTATGGCTTTGCGGGGCGTTCAGGGTTGAGTTTTGGCTGCGGGTTCGGTGGGGGCTGGTCGCGCAGTTCCCCGCGCCCCTAAAAGCCCAGCACCGGCAGCAAGCGTGACGGGCCTCTGGACAGCAGCCATGGGGGCAGTAGCTCCAGAGGGTCCAAGTACACCTCCCCTCTCAGCAAGCCCCAGTGCACGCACGACGTCGCGCAGTGCGAGCCGGTGACTTCCACCGTCCCCACCACTTCGCCCGCCGCCACCTCCTCCCCCTTCTTCACTGTCGCGCTCACCGGTTCGTAGGTCGTGCGGAGGTCCGTCCCGGTCAGTTCGACCGCGACCACCCCTCTCCCCGCCACCCGGCCAGCGAAGGACACCCGGCCCGGCGCCACCGCTCGTACCTCGGCGCCGGCCGGGGTCGCCAGGTCCACGCCTCGGTGGCCCCGGGCGTAGACCGTCGCCGGGGGCTCCCAGCCTCGTAGGACCAGAGGGTGTGAGCCGACCGGCCAGGTGCTCGCGATCGCCGGTACGGAGGGGATGGGGATCCCGGGTGTCGGGGGAGGGGTGTCGCTGGCTCGGGCCGTGCAGGCCAGCAGGGTCAGGAGGAGGGCCAGTAGTAAGGCGAGGCCAATACGCACAGGTCGGTCATCTCGTCGCATCCGCATGGCACAAACCGTGCCGTACCCGTGCCGATATGGCCGGGACCTGTGGACCGGCGAGGGGCTGTGGACAACGGCGTCACCCGGTGCCTCGCGGGTCCCGTACACTTCCTTTGGCGATCCGGGTCACCGGGTCGACTTCGCACGCCCCGGCATCCGGTCCTCCGTCGCAAGACGAAACCGGTGTCAGCGCTCCTCGGTCCTCTGGGCACGCGCACGTGGGCGTCAGGCGCGAGTGCCGTCCGGTGCTCGCGGCACAACCGAGTAAATCAAGGAGAACGGCCATGGCCGTCGTCACGATGCGGGAGCTGCTGGAAAGCGGCGTCCACTTCGGTCACCAGACCCGTCGTTGGAACCCGAAAATGAAGCGCTTCATCTTCACGGAGCGCAACGGCATCTACATCATCGACCTGCTCCAGTCGCTGTCGTACATCGACCGCGCCTACGAGTTCGTCAAGGAGACCGTCGCCCACGGCGGCACGGTCATGTTCGTCGGCACGAAGAAGCAGGCGCAGGAGGCCATCGCCGAGCAGGCCACCCGCGTCGGCATGCCCTACGTCAACCAGCGCTGGCTGGGCGGCATGCTCACCAACTTCTCCACCGTCTACAAGCGTCTGCAGCGCCTCAAGGAGCTCGAGCAGATCGACTTCGAGGACGTCGCCGCGTCCGGTCTCACCAAGAAGGAGCTTCTCGTGCTCTCGCGCGAGAAGGCCAAGCTGGAGAAGACCCTCGGTGGTATCCGCGAGATGTCCAAGGTTCCCAGCGCCGTCTGGATCGTGGACACCAAGAAGGAGCACATCGCGGTCGGTGAGGCCCGGAAGCTCAACATTCCGGTCGTCGCCATCCTCGACACGAACTGCGACCCCGACGAGGTCGACTACAAGATCCCGGGCAACGACGACGCGATCCGCTCCGTCACCCTGCTCACCCGCGTGATCGCCGACGCCGTCGCCGAGGGCCTCATCAGCCGCTCCGGTGTCGCCGCCGAGGCCAAGGGTGACAAGGCCGCCGGCGAGCCGCTCGCCGCGTGGGAGCGCGACCTGCTCGAGGGCGAGAAGAAGCCTGACGAGGCTCCGGCCGCCGAGGCCGAGGTGCAGACCTCTGCCGAGACGGAGAAGGTCGCCGACGCCGAGCAGGCCGACGAGGCTCCGGTTGCCGCCGAGGCCGCCGCCGAGGTCGTCGAGACCCCCGCCGCCGAGGTCGAGGCCCCCGCCGCCGAGGTCGAGGCCGCTCCGGCCGCCGAGGCCGAGCAGGCCTGACCCGGCCAACGGCCTGACCTTCCGGGCCAAAGGGCTGACTGAAGTGACGGCGGGTGGTGCGGACCGCGCCACCCGCCGTTCACTCACAGCCCCTAGATCTTCGTAGCCCGTAGATCTTTGGCGGAAGCCCGCTCACCACGCGGCCGCCGCCGACTTCGAGACTTCGAACTCCGAGAAGAGATTTTCAGATCATGGCGAACTACACCGCCGCCGACGTCAAGAAGCTCCGCGAGCTCACCGGCGCCGGCATGATGGACTGCAAGAAGGCCCTGGACGAGGCCGACGGCAACGTCGAGAAGGCCGTCGAGGCGCTCCGTATCAAGGGCCAGAAGGGCGTCGCCAAGCGCGAGGGCCGCTCCGCCGAGAACGGCGCCGTGGTCTCCGTCATCGCCGACGACAACACCTCCGGTGTCCTGGTCGAGCTGAAGTGCGAGACGGACTTCGTCGCCAAGGGCGAGAAGTTCCAGGCCGTCGCCAACCAGATCGCCCAGCACGTCGCCGCCACCTCCCCGGCCGACATCGAGGCGCTCCTCGCCTCCGAGATCGAGTCCGGCAAGACGGTTCAGGCGTTCGTCGACGAGGCCAACGCGAACCTGGGCGAGAAGATCGTCCTGGACCGCTTCGCCCAGTACACCGACGGCTACGTCTCCGCGTACATGCACCGCACGATGCCCGACCTGCCCCCGCAGATCGGTGTCCTCGTCGAGCTGGACAAGCCGAACGCCGAGGTCGCCCGCGGTGTCGCCCAGCACATCGCCGCCTTCGCGCCGAAGTACCTGGCCAAGGAAGACGTGCCGGCCGAGGTCGTCGAGTCCGAGCGCCGCATCGCCGAGGAGGTCACCCGCGCCGAGGGCAAGCCCGAGGCCGCGATCGCCAAGATCGTCGAGGGTCGCGTCAACGGCTTCTTCAAGGACGCGACGGTGCTCGGTCAACCGTACGCGCTCGACCCCAAGAAGTCCGTCCAGAAGGTTCTGGACGAGGCGGGTGTCACCCTGAAGCGCTTCACGCGCATCAAGGTCGGCATCTGAGTCCGTACCGCGATCGACGCGCGGCGCCCCGCGGAATCCCGCTAGGGTCGTCAGCAGTCGAGCCGGTACGCCGTCGCGCACGCGCGCGTGGCGGACGACAGCAGATCTGACGAGGAGGCCATTGCCGAGCATGGGATGCGAACCACACCCCACCGGCAGTGGCCTTCTTCGTATGTGCGACCACGTAAAAGAGGCGAGAACGTCATGACCACCAAGCCCCAGAAGACCGACGACGGCAAGGTACGCGGCCGGTTCATGTTGAAGCTGTCCGGAGAGGCCTTCTCCGGCGGCGGTGGCCTGGGCGTCGACCCCGATGTGGTGCACAAGATCGCCCGTGAGATCGCGGCCGTCGTACGGGACGGCGCGGAGGTCGCCGTCGTCATCGGCGGCGGCAACTTCTTCCGCGGCGCCGAGCTCCAGCAGCGCGGCATGGACCGGGCCCGCTCCGACTACATGGGCATGCTCGGCACGGTGATGAACTGCCTCGCCCTCCAGGACTTCCTGGAGAAGGAGGGCATCGACAGCCGCGTCCAGACCGCCATCACCATGGGTCAGGTCGCGGAGCCGTACATCCCGCTGCGCGCCGTGCGCCACCTGGAGAAGGGCCGCGTGGTCATCTTCGGCGCCGGTATGGGCATGCCGTACTTCTCCACCGACACCACCGCCGCCCAGCGCGCCCTGGAGATCAACGCCGAGGCGCTGCTGATGGGCAAGAACGGCGTGGACGGGGTCTACGACTCCGACCCGAAGACCAACTCCGAGGCCGTCAAGTTCGACTCGCTCAGCTACGGCGAGGTCATCACCCAGGACCTGAAGGTCGCGGACATGACCGCCATCACGCTGTGCCGCGACAACAAGCTTCCGATCCTGGTCTTCGAGCTTCTGGCGGAGGGCAATATCGCCCGCGCCGTCAAGGGTGAGAAGATCGGCACGCTTGTGGGTGACCAAGGCAGCCAGGGCTGATGACCCTGACCGGGGGATGGACAATGTCCTGCCGGTCGGGAACCGTGCAGGAAGAAGACGCGACGCAGCCGGCCGCCGACGCCGACACAGCACAGCAGCCGGGCCTACTCAAGACACGCAGGAGCAAGTGGTGATCGAAGAGACCCTCCTCGAGGCCGAGGAGAAGATGGAGAAGGCCGTCGTGGTCGCCAAGGAGGACTTCGCCGCGATCCGCACCGGCCGTGCGCACCCGGCGATGTTCAACAAGATCGTGGCGGACTACTACGGAGCGCTGACGCCGATCAACCAGCTGGCTTCGTTCTCCGTGCCGGAGCCGCGCATGGCCGTGGTGACCCCGTTCGACAAGACCGCGCTGCGGAACATCGAACAGGCGATCCGCGACTCGGACCTGGGCGTGAATCCCAGCAACGACGGCAACATCATCCGAGTGACGTTCCCCGAGCTGACCGAGGAGCGCCGCAAGGACTACATCAAGGTCGCCCGGACCAAGGCCGAGGACTCCAAGGTGTCCATCCGCGCGGTCCGCCGCAAGGCCAAGGACGCCCTGGACAAGCTCGTCAAGGACAAGGAGTCCGGCGAGGACGAGGTCCGTCGTGCGGAGAAGGAGCTCGACGACACCACGGCGAAGTACGTCGCCCAGGTGGACGAACTCCTCAAGCACAAGGAAGCGGAGCTGCTCGAGGTCTGATGAACGACTCTTCCTGGGGAGCACCGCCACAAGCCGGGTACTGGGGGCCGTCCGACCAGGGGCCTGTCCAGGGGGCTGCCCCGGCGGGTCCCACGTACGATGCGCCTGAGGCGCAGCAGACTCGCCCCATGCCCATCGTGCCCGACGAGCCCGCATACGGCGGACACCAGGATGACGACCGGGGGGCCGCTCGGCTGAGCGGTCCCTTGTTCCGCGACGAGACGCAGCAACCGCCGTACGACCCGCGGACGCAGCCCTCTGACACGCCGCAGGCGCAGCCCTACGGGGCGGTGCCGCAGAATCCGGAGCCCATGCCCGACGTCCCGCCACCGGCGCCCGCCCCGCAGAAGAAGAGCGCGGGCCGGGACCTCGGTGCGGCCATAGGGGTCGGCGTCGGGCTCGCCGTGGTGATCATCGCGTCCCTCTTCGTGGTGAAGGCCGCGTTCGTCGGAGTGATAGCGGTCGCCGTCGTGGTCGGCCTGTGGGAGCTCACCTCGCGGCTCCAGGAGCGCAAAGGCATCAAGGCGCCCCTCGTGCCCCTGGCGGTCGGCGGCGCGGCGATGGTCGTCGCCGGATACGTCCGGGGTCCCGAGGGAGCCTGGGTCGCCATGGCGCTCACGGCGCTCGCTGTCCTCGTCTGGCGGATGACGGAGCCGCCGGAGGGCTACCTCAAGGACGTCACGGCGGGCGTCTTCGCGGCGTTCTACGTGCCGTTCCTGGCCACGTTCGTCGCCCTGATGCTCACCGCCGACGACGGCGCCTGGCGGGTCCTGACCTTCCTGTTGCTGACCGTGGTCAGCGACACCGGGGCGTACGCCATCGGCTGGCGCTTCGGCACGCACAAGCTCGCCCCGCGCATCAGCCCCGGAAAGACCCGCGAGGGCCTGTTCGGGGCGGTGTCCTTCGCGATGGTGGCGGGCGCGCTGTGCATGCAGTTCCTGATCGACGACGGCAGCTGGTGGCAGGGCCTGATCCTGGGCCTCGCGGTCGCGGCCAGCGCCACGCTGGGCGACCTCGGCGAGTCCATGATCAAGCGCGACCTGGGCATCAAGGACATGGGCACGCTGCTGCCGGGTCATGGCGGCATCATGGACCGGCTGGACTCCTTGCTGCCGACCGCTCCGGTGGTGTGGCTGCTGTTGGTGCTGTTCGTGGGCTCCGGCTGAAAAATCAGCTGGCCTACTGAACGGCTGACCTGCGGGTTTGTACGTGAGGGGCTCGTTGTCCACAGGGCGGCGAGTCTCTCTTCGTATGTCTGCGACACTGGTACAGCCATGCCTAAGCCCGGAGAACTCACATTCGTCGCCCCCCGCGGAGCCCAGAAGCCGCCGCGGCACCTTGCCGATCTCACGCCCGCCGAGCGCAAGGAAGCCGTCGCCGCGATCGGGGAGAAGCCGTTTCGCGCCAAGCAGCTCTCGCAGCACTACTTCGCGCGGTTCGCGCACGACCCGGCGGAGTGGACCGACATCCCCGCCGGTTCGCGCGCCAAGCTGCAAGAAGCGCTGCTTCCTGAACTGATGACCGTCGTACGGCATCTGTCGACCGACCAGGACACCACCCGCAAGACGCTGTGGCGGCTGTTCGACGGGACGCTCGTCGAGTCCGTGCTGATGCGGTACCCGGACCGGGTCACCATGTGCATCAGCTCGCAGGCGGGGTGCGGGATGAACTGTCCGTTCTGCGCGACCGGTCAGGCCGGGCTCGACCGCAATCTGTCGACCGGTGAGATCGTGCAGCAGATCGTCGACGGGATGCGGGCGTTGCGGGACGGGGAGATCCCCGGTGGTCCCGCGCGGCTGTCCAACATCGTCTTCATGGGCATGGGCGAGCCCCTCGCCAACTACAAGCGGGTCGTCCGGTCCATCCGCGCCCTCACCGACCCCGAGCCGGACGGTCTCGGCCTCTCGCAGCGCGGGATCACCGTCTCGACCGTCGGACTGGTCCCGGCGATCCACCGGTTCTCCGACGAGGGCTTCAAGTGCCGGCTCGCGATCTCGCTGCACGCCCCGGACGACGACCTGCGCGACACCCTGGTCCCCGTGAACACGCGGTGGAAGGTGCGCGAGGTCCTCGACGCCGGCTGGGAGTACGCGGCGAAGTCGGGGCGCCGGCTGTCCATCGAGTACGCGCTGATCCGCGACATCAACGACCAGGCGTGGCGCGGTGACCGGCTCGGCCGCCTCCTCAAGGGCAAGCCGGTGCACGTCAACCTGATCCCGCTGAACCCGACGCCGGGCTCGAAGTGGACGGCCTCCCGCCCCGAGGACGAGAAGGCGTTCGTCGAGGCCATCGCGGCCCATGGGGTGCCGGTCACCGTCCGGGACACCCGTGGCCAGGAGATCGACGGAGCGTGCGGCCAGCTCGCGGCCACCGAGCGGTAATCTTCACCCGTATCACCTGTACGTACACCTTCATATCCGACAGGGGAGCGCGCAGCGCTGAGAGTGCGGCAATCGGGCCGCAGACCCTCTGAACCTCGCCCAGGTCATTCTGGGTAGGAAGTTCGGTCATCACCGTGAACACCAAGAAGTACTGTGCTGTGCTCGTCGGCCTCGGCCTGGTCACGCTCTCCGCGTGTGGGTCGGGGTCGGACACGAGCGGCGGCTCCGACTCCAAGACCGTCACCCTCGTCAGCCACGACTCGTGGGCCGTCTCGAAGAGTGTCCTCAAGGACTTCGAGATGCAGTCCGGCTACACGGTCAAGGTCCTCAAGGACGGCGACGCCGGCCAGGCCGTCAACAAGGCGATCCTCACCAAGGACAACCCCCAGGGCGACGTCTTCTTCGGCGTCGACAACACCCTGCTCTCCCGCGCCTTCGACAACGGCCTCTTCCAGTCCTACGACGCGAAGGGCTCCGACCTCGTCAAGCCCGAGTACCGCGTCGACCAGACCAAGCACCGGGTCACGCCCATCGACACCGGCGACATCTGCGTCAACTACGACAAGGCGTACTTCAGCAAGCACAAGCTGACCCCGCCGACCTCCTTCGCGGACCTGGTCAAACCCGCGTACAAGAACCTCCTCGTCACCGAGAACGCGGCAACCTCCTCGCCCGGCCTCGGCTTCCTGCTCGGCAGTGCGGCTCAGTACGGCGACGACGGCTGGCAGGGCTACTGGAAGAAGCTCAAGGCCAACGGCGTCAAGGTCGTCGACGGCTGGGAGCAGGCCTACGACCAGGAGTTCTCCGGTTCCGCCGGTGGCAAGAAGGCGGGCGGCGACCGGCCCCTCGTCGTCTCGTACGCCTCCTCGCCGCCCGCCGAGGTCATCTACGCCGACCCGAAGCCGACCACCGCGCCCACCGGGGTGTCGTACGGCACCTGCTTCCGGCAGACCGAGTACGCGGGGCTGCTCAGCAACGCCAAGAACACCAAGGGCGGCAAGGCGTTCCTCGACTTCCTGCTCACCAAGCAGTTCCAGCAGGACATGCCGCTCAACATGTTCGTCTACCCGGTGATCGAAGGCGCCACGGTGCCGCAGGAGTTCGTGAAGTACGGTCGCCAGGCCCCGGACCCCGAGACCATGGCGCCCGCGAAGATCGCCGCCGACCGGGACCAGTGGGTCAAGTCGTGGACCTCGCTCGTACTGAAGTAGCCCCGCCGAAGACGGCGAAAACCCGTAAGGGGAGCGTGACGCGGCTCGGTCTCATGGCCCTGCCCGTCGCGTTCTTCGCGGTGTTCTTCGCCTACCCCGTCGCCGCGATCGTCGCGCGCGGTCTCAAGGTCGACGGCGCCTGGCAGTTGGGGCGCATCGGTGACGTACTCGCGCAGTCCGACATTCGACACGTCCTCTGGTTCACCACCTGGCAGGCGCTCGCGTCCACCGCGCTCACGCTGCTGATCGCGCTCCCCGGCGCGTATGTCTTCGCGCGCTTCGACTTCCCGGGCCGACACGTCCTGCGGGCCGTCGTGACGGTCCCGTTCGTGCTGCCGACGGTCGTCGTCGGAACGGCGTTCCTCGCGCTCGTCGGCCGGGGCGGACTCCTCGACGACCTGTGGGGCGTACGGCTGGACACCACCGTGTGGGCCATCCTGCTCGCGCACGTCTTCTTCAACTACGCGGTCGTCGTACGGACGGTGGGCGGCCTCTGGGCACAGCTCGACCCGCGTCAGGAGGAGGCCGCGCGGATGCTCGGCGCCTCCCGGTTCCGGGCCTGGCGGAAGGTGACGCTGCCCGCGCTCGGGCCCGCCGTGGCCGCCGCCGCGCTGATGGTCTTCCTCTTCACCTTCACGTCCTTCGGCGTGGTCCAGATCCTCGGTGGCCCGACCTTCTCGACCCTCGAAGTGGAGATCTACCGCCAGACGTCAGAGGTCTTCGACCTCTCCACGGCGGCCGTGCTCACGATCGTCCAGTTCGTCGCGGTCGGCGCGATCCTCGCCGTCCACGCCTGGACGGTACGGCGACGGGAGAGCGCCCTACGGCTCGTGGACCCGTCGGTGACCGCACGGCGCCCGCGCGGGGCCGGCCAGTGGGCATTGCTGGCCGGTGTCCTCGGCTCCGTCCTCGTGCTGCTTGTGCTGCCGCTCGCCGTGCTGGTCCAACGGTCGCTCGACACAGCGGACTTCGGCTACTACCGGGCGCTGACCCACGACGACGGCGGCACCTTCCTGGTTCCGCCGATCGCCGCGATCGGCAACTCGCTGGAGTACGCCGTCGCCGCCACCGCCATCGCCGTGGTGATCGGCGGTCTCGCCGCCGCGGCCCTCACCCGGCGCGACGCCGGGCGGCTGGTACGGGGGTTCGACGCGCTGCTGATGCTGCCGCTCGGGGTGTCGGCGGTGACGGTCGGCTTCGGGTTCCTGATCTCGCTCGACAAACCCCCGGTGGATCTGCGGAGTTCATGGATCCTGGTGCCGCTCGCACAGGCGCTGGTCGGCGTCCCCTTCGTCGTACGGACGATGCTGCCCGTGCTGCGGGCGGTGGACGGGCGGCTGCGGGAAGCGGCGGCCGTGCTCGGGGCGTCGCCGTGGCGGGTGTGGCGCGAGGTCGATCTGCCGCTCGTACGGCGGGCGTTGCTGATCGCCGCCGGGTTCGCGTTCGCGGTGTCGCTGGGGGAGTTCGGGGCGACCGTGTTCATCGCGCGGCCCGACAACCCGACGCTGCCGGTCGCGGTGGCCCGGCTGCTGTCCCGGCCCGGTGATCTCAACTACGGCCAGGCGATGGCCCTTTCGACGATTCTGATGGTGGTGTGCGCGGTGGCCCTGCTGGTCCTTGAGCGGCTGCGCACCGACCGGACGGGGGAGTTCTAGATGCCGCAGAACATGCCGCAGAACATGCCGCAGAACACGCCGCAGAACACGCCGCCGAGCGAGCCGCCGAGCGAGCCGCAGAACAGGCCGCTGCTGAGCCTTGAGGGCGCGACCGTACGGTTCGGCGGGCGCCCGGTGTTGGACGCCGTCGACCTCGCCGTCGTAGAGCACGAGATCGTGTGTGTGCTCGGCCCCAGCGGCAGCGGCAAGTCCACGCTGCTGCGGGCGGTCGCCGGGCTCCAACCCCTCGAGTCCGGGCGGGTGTTGCTCGACAGCCGGGACCAGTCGGGGGTGCCCGCGCACAAGCGTGGGGTGGGTCTGATGTTCCAGGACCATCAGCTGTTCCCGCAGCGGGACGTGGCCGGCAACGTCGCCTTCGGGCTGCGGATGCACGGGGCGTCCAGGCAGCAACAGGACGCCCGGGTGGGCGAGTTGCTCGACCTCGTCGGAATGCCGGGTGCCGCCCGCCGTGCGGTGGCCGGGCTGTCCGGCGGTGAGCAGCAGCGCGTGGCACTCGCCCGTGCCCTCGCACCCCGCCCCCGTCTCCTCATGCTCGACGAACCGCTGGGCCAGCTCGACCGGTCACTGCGGGAGCGGCTGGTCGTCGAACTCCGGGAATTGTTCGGTGTGTTGGGCACGACCGTGCTCGCGGTCACGCACGACCAGGGCGAGGCGTTCGCGCTGGCCGACCGGGTCGTGGTGATGCGGGACGGGCGGATCGCCCAGTCCGGTACGCCACTTGAGGTCTGGCAGCACCCCGCCGACGAGTTCGTGGCCCGCTTCCTGGGCTTCGACAACGTGGTCGGGGCGACGATCGCCGGAGAGGCCGCCGACACCCCCTGGGGCAAGCTGCCGGTCCCGGAGGACGCCCCTCAGGGCACCCGCACACTCCTCGTACGCCCCGCAGGCGTACGCCTGTTGCCCGCCGACGAGGGCCTGCGCTGCACGGTCGCCGCCCGCACCTTCAAGGGCACCCATGTCGCCGTACAGCTCCAACCGGAGGACGCGCCACGGCTGGACGCGGCCTGCGCGCTGCGGGAGGCGCCGGAGGTCGGGAGCGTGGTCGGGGTGGACTTCGACGCGGCCGAGATCGTCGTACTCGGCGACGCCTGACGGACATGCGTGTGGCCCGTCCCCACGAACCGGACGGGCCACAACAGCAACAGCGGGTGGATCAGCGGCCGTTGGCCGCGCCGCGGCGACGCATGCCGAAGTAGACGGCTCCGCCGCCCACGACGACGAGGGCGCCCGCGATACCGGCGATCATGCCGGTGTTGGAGTTGGCACCGGTCTCGGCGAGGTTCGAGGAACCGGCCGCCGGGGACGGCGCGTTGTCGGTCGTCGTCGCGGGAGCGGTGCTGCTGCTCTCCGTGGCCGACGGGGTCGGGGTGTCGGACTCGGCCGGAGGTGTGGCGGAGTCCGAGGGGGCCGGCGAGGTCTCGCTCGGGGTCGGGCTGGGCGACTCCGTCTCGCAGGCCTTGGACGGGGTGGTCAGGCTCGGCGTGATGTCCTCGTCGACCTTGTTGCTGGCCTTCACGTGGACGCGGTACGTGGCGTTCGGCTGCCAGTTCTCGGCGAAGGTGACGATTTCGCCCTTGGCCGAGCCCTTGACGGTCTGCGCCTCGCCGATCTGCTTGGCGTCGGAACCGTTGTTCTCCAGGAACACCGTGATGGTGGCCTCGGTGGCCGAGGCGTCCTTGTCGGTCACGGTGATGACACCGTTGCTGCCGTCACAGGTGGCTTCGGCGGAGAACTCGCTGATGTTGCAGGCGAGCGCGTTGCCCGCGAATCCCAGTGCGAGTGCGGCCGAGGCGGACGCGACACCGAGGATGCGTACGGAACGTCGAGATATGGACACGTTTGCCCTTCACGGGATGTGCAACTGCGGGGGGTTTAGGGGGAGATGGAGCGGCAATGAGGTGAGGCACCACTACCCCCAGGAGTCTCACTGGTCTATAAGTGCTGCGTAAGCAGTGTCAATGCATATGCGGTGTACAGCAGTTGCCTTTACCTGCACTTTAATCTGCGAGACGTTTCAGTGCCTCCGGAGCCTCCTCGATCCGGTCAACGAGGGCGATACGGGCCTCCATTGGCCGTTCCCGGGCAAGTGCACGCAGCAGGGGCCACGTCGGCAGCCGCTCCGTCCAGTGCTCCCGGTCCACGAGCACCATCGGCGTGGGCTCGCCGCGCGACTCGTAGTAGTTCGGGGTCGCGTTGTCGAAGATCTCCTGTACGGTCCCGGCCGCGCCCGGCAGGAACACCACACCCGCGTTCGAGCGGGCCAACAGGCCGTCCTCGCGGGTGGCGTTGGCGAAGTACTTGGCGATGTGCGACGCGAAGGCGTTCGGCGGCTCATGGCCGTAGAACCAGGTCGGGATGCCGATCGAGTGGTTGCCCTTCGGCCAGCGGGTGCGGACCTCGAAGGCGCGCACCGCCCAGTCGGTGATGGAGGGGCTGAACGACGGTGATCCGGCGAGGAGTTCGCACGCCTCCTCCAGCATGGCGTCCTCGTACGGCGCCGCGTACGCGCCCAGGTTGGCCGCCTCCATCGCACCGGGGCCGCCGCCGGTCGCCACCGTGAACCCGGCGCGGCTCAGCTCCCGGCCCAGACGCGCGGCACCGCCGTAGGCCGCCGTCCCGCGTGCCATCGCGTGGCCGCCCATGACGCCCACCACCCGTGCGCCGCGCAGGAGTTCGTCGAGGGCGTCGGAGATGGAGTCGTCGTGGACGGCGCGCAGCATCGACGCGTATATGTCGCCGTCGGCCTTGGTCCGCTGGAACCAGGCGTACGCGAGCGCGTCCGGTGTCTGCTCGTACCCCTTGTCGAGCGCGGCGAACAGCTCGTCCGGCGTGTAGAGACGGCCGCGGTAGGGGTTGAAGGGGAGGTGCGGGACGGGCGGGAAGACCAGGGCGCCGTCGCCCCGGATCTTCGCCGCCGCCTCGTCTCGCATCGGGCAGCCGAGGAAGACGGCGCCCGAGGTGTCCGTGGTGAGCAACTCCCGCGTACGGTCCGTCAGATCGACGCCCTGGACGCGGTGTCCGGCGAGGGTGCCGCGGGACGAGACGGTCGCGTCGAAGTCCTCGACCGTCTCGATCTCGCGTTCGTCGTGGTGGGCCGCATGGGCCGGGCTCGTCTGCACGCGCCCATGCTAGGCATCCAACTGCTCAGCCCTGGACGGCCGCCGGGTCCATCCAGACGATCTCCCAGGAGTGGCCGTCGAGGTCGTCGAAGGAACGGCCGTACATGAAGCCCTGGTCCTGGACGTCGTCGTTGGCGGTGCCGCCGGCCGCGACCGCCTTGTTGATCATTTCGTCGACCTTCTCACGGCTCTCGGCGCTCAGACACAGCAGCACCTCGCTGCTCTTCGTCGAGTCCACGATCTCCTTCTTCGTGAAGTCGCTGTAGCGCTGCTTGTTGAGGAGCATCGCGATGATCGTGTCGCTGATCACGACGCAGGTGTTGTCGGGGGAGCTGAACTGGGAATTGATCGAGTAGCCGAGCTCGGTGAAGAACTTCTCCGACGCTGCGACGTCGTTCACGGCCAGGTTCACGAAGATCATCTGCTGGTACATGCTGGGGCCTCTCCCATCGGGCGTAAGTGCTATTCGGTGGGTAGACCGGCGGCCGACAGAAAACTCATCGGCCGGCCAGCGGCAGAGCCGCCAGCTCGGCCACGACCAGGGTCAGCGGGAGGAACAGGGCGAGCAGCGCGCCCGCGCGCAGGGCCGCCGCGCTGCGCAGCATGGCGGCGGGGGCGCCCAGGCGGAGCAGCGCGGCCGTGGTGTCGGCGCGGGCGTGCTTGGCCTCCAGCGCGGCGGTGAGCAGGGTCGCCACCGTGCAGCCGGTCACCACCAGCCCGCCCAGCGTGGTCAGCGGGCCGAAGGCCGGGGCGTCCGCGTCGTAGAGCGCCGTCATCGCGAAGCCGCCGGACGCCACCGCGCACACCACGCCCAGCGGGCGTCCGATGCGCGTCGCCTCCTCCATCAGCACCCGTCCGGCCAGCAGCCGCAGCGCGCCCGGGCCGACCGACTGGAGCAACCGCCCGCACAAGTGCGTGAGTCCGGGCCCGGCCAGCGCCAGCCCGATCGCGGTGAGCACCCAGCCGACCAGGACGCTCGCGGGCCCGTCCGCGAGCCCGCCGGGCAGCGACAGCCCGTCGCCGTCCTTCACCCGGCTCGCGTACGCCTCCACGGCGAGCCCGGCCGCCAGCACCGCGACGCCCCAGGGGAGCCCGCGCGGGGCCTCACGGGGCGCGGCGGGGCGTGAGGGGTCCGGGTCGGGGGCCGGTGCGGGCTCACTCGTGGGCTCGTCCTCCGTCGCGCTACGACGGTCACAGCCGCGCAGGCGCGCGCCGAAGCGGCCGTACGTCCCGAAGGTCTCGCGGGACCCCGGGCGGCCCTGCGCACCGAAGCGGCCGTACGACCGTGCCGGGCCCTTCTCGGAGGCGGGGCGGAGGTCGCGGGGGCGTAGGACGAGGGCCACCGCGACGGAGGCGATGACCGGGACGAAGGAGAGGAGGGTCAACGCGGCCGGGAGGGGGAGGGGTTGGTCCGAGGCCAGGAACTCCGCCGCCGCTCCGTCGAAGGGCATGCCCGTGAGGTCGCCGCGGAGGTGGAGGAAGAAGAGCAGGGCCAGCATGGAGCCGAGGGTGCAGGCGAGGGCTGTCGTCGTCGCCGAGATCGCCATCAGGCGGCCCGGGCCGAGGCCGATCGCGGAGAGGCCGGGGCGGGGTTTCGTCGCCGGGTCGGTGCGGGCGACCGCCACCGCGAAGTAGACCGTGGCGGCCAGCGGGGTCGCGCACCAGGCGAGGCGGAGGGCCGCGGCGGCGGGGGAGTCGGGGTGGCCGATCGCGTAGCCGAGGGTGCAGAGGAGGAGGAAGCCCGTGCCCGCCGAGGCCACCGCGACCAGCAGGCGGCGCAGTTGGACGGCGGGGTGCGAGCCGCGGGTCAGACGGAGAGCGAGCACGCGGCCCGGCCCTCCGACTCGGCGACCGGGGGGAGGTGAACCGTGTTCACACGGCGTCCGTCCAGGAGCGACACCGTCCGGTCCGCGAGGGCCGCGGTCTCCGTCTCGTGGGTCGCGAGGACGACCGTGATGCCGTGCGAGCGGGCGGCCGTCGTGAGGGTGCGCAGGACCTGGGCGCGGTCCGCGCGGTGCAGCGGGGCGGTCGGCTCGTCGGCGAACAGGACCGTGGGCGCCGGGGCCAGCGCGCGGGCGATGGAGACGCGCTGGCGTTCCGCCTGGCGCAGTTCGTGCGGGCGTTTGCGGGCGTGCTCGCCGATGTCGAGGCGGTCCAGCCACTCCAGGGCGGCGGTCTTGGCACGGCGGCGGCTGGTGCCGCGCAGCATCAGGGGGAGGGCCGCGTTCTCCCAGACGTTCAGCTCCGGGACGAGTACGGGCGCCGGGTCGATCCAGCCGAAGCGGTCGCGGCGCAGCCGTTCCCGGGTGAGCGGGCCCATGGTGTGCACGGGCACGCTGTTGAACCAGACCTCGCCGCGGCTCGGGCGCTCCAGGCCGGAGAGGCAGCGCAGCAGGGTCGTCTTGCCGCTGCCGCGCGGGCCGGTGACGGCGAGGATCTCGCCCTCCCGGACGCCGAGCGAGACACTGCCGAGCCCGGGCGTGCCGTCGTTGTGCTGGAAGTGCAGGGCGCGTGCCCAGAGCACGTCGTTGTCCGGCGGGGCCACCATGGGCGTACACCTCGTTCTGATCCGTTTTCCCGTATCGCATCCCCCGTCCGGGGGAACGAAGGCAGGGCCGATCGGTCACTGGCACGCTAAGGAGGGGGCGATGTGAGCCCGGACAGCACACGGCCCCGGGCCGCCGTTTCTCACTCGAACGGCGGCGCCGGGGCCGGTGTTGATCATCCAGAAGGAAGATCCCTCTGAACGATCAGAGCTTTGTCCAGGCCTCCGTGAGGACCTGGCGGACGATGCCCTCGATCTCGTCGAAGGTCGACTGGTCGGAGATCAGCGGCGGCGACAGCTGGATGACCGGGTCACCGCGGTCGTCGGCGCGGCAGTAGAGGCCGTACTCGAAGAGCTTCTTGGAGACGAAGCCGTAGAGCACGCGCTCCGACTCCTCGTCCGTGAAGGTCTCCTTGGTGGCCTTGTCCTTGACGAGCTCGATGCCGTAGAAGAAGCCGTTGCCGCGGACGTCGCCGACGATCGGGAGGTCGTGCAGCTTCTGGAGGGTCTGGAGGAAGTTGGCCTCGTTGTCGAGGACGTGCTGGTTGAGGCCCTCGCGCTCGAAGATGTCGAGGTTGGCGAGGCCGACCGCCGCGGAGACCGGGTGGCCGCCGAAGGTGTAGCCGTGCAGGAAGGTGTTGTCGCCCTTGTAGAACGGCTCGGCCAGGCGGTCGGAGATGATGCAGGCGCCGATCGGGGAGTAGCCCGAGGTCATGCCCTTGGCGCAGGTGATCATGTCCGGGACGTAGCCGAACTTGTCGCAGCCGAACATCGTGCCCAGGCGGCCGAAGGCGCAGATGACCTCGTCGGAGACCAGGAGCACGTCGTACTGGTCGCAGATCTCGCGCACGCGCTGGAAGTAGCCGGGCGGCGGCGGGAAGCAGCCGCCGGCGTTCTGCACCGGCTCCAGGAAGACCGCGGCGACGGTCTCCGGGCCCTCGAAGAGGATCTCCTGCTCGATCTGGTCGGCGGCCCAGCGGCCGTAGGCCTCCGGGTCGTCGCCGAAGAGCGGGGCGCGGTAGATGTTCGTGTTCGGGACCTTGTGCGCGCCGGGGACGAGCGGCTCGAACGGGGCCTTCAGGGCCGGGAGTCCGGTGATGGACAGGGCGCCCTGCGGGGTGCCGTGGTAGGCGACCGCGCGGGAGATGACCTTGTACTTGGTGTGCTTGCCCTGGAGCTTGAAGTACTGCTTGGCGAGCTTCCAGGCGGTCTCGACGGCCTCGCCGCCGCCGGTGGTGAAGAAGACCTTGTTCAGGTCGCCCGGCGCGTAGTGCGCGAGACGCTCCGCCAGCTCGATGGCCTTCGGGTGGGCGTACGACCAGATGGGGAAGAACGCCAGCTCCTGCGCCTGCTTGGCGGCGGTCTCGGCCAGCTCGGCGCGGCCGTGACCGGCCTGGACCACGAACAGACCCGCGAGACCGTCGAGGTAGCGCTTGCCCTTGTCGTCGTAGATGTAGGTGCCCTCGCCACGGACGATCGTGGGAACGGGCGCGTTCTCGTACGAGGACATGCGGGTGAAGTGCATCCACAGGTGGTCGTACGCGGTGCGGCTGAGGTCCTTGCTCACGGTTATCGGGTTCCCCACATGTAGGTCTGCTTCTTGAGCTTCAGATAAACGAAGCTCTCGGTGGAGCGCACGCCGGGGAGAGCCCGGATGCGTTTGTTGATGACGTCCAGCAGGTGGTCGTCGTCCTCGCAGACGATCTCGGCGAGGAGGTCGTACGAGCCCGCGGTCATCACCACGTACTCCACTTCCTGCATGGCCGTCAGCGCGTCGGCGACGTTCTCGACATCACCTTCGACGTTGACACCGACCATCGCCTGTCTGCGGAAGCCCACGGTGAGCGGGTCCGTGACGGCGACGATCTGCATGACGCCCTGGTCGAGCAGCTTCTGGACGCGCTGACGCACGGCCGCTTCGGAGAGGCCGACGGCCTTGCCGATCGCGGCGTACGGCCGGCGGCCGTCCTCCTGGAGCTGCTCGATGATGGCGAGGGAGACGGCGTCCAGATGAGGAGTGCTGCCGTTCCTGGACTCGCGGGAGTCCCTCTGTTCTGCGCTGCGACTGGCCACGGCTTCACTGTGCACGACGTCTCGACCGTTCCGCAAGGCCGCTTCGATGAAATTCGTTGTTTACGTGGCCGAGACTTGCGGATTTCGTAGCCTTGGCGCGATCAGGGGTGTTGAAAACGTGGGCCGGGCGATTAGGGTGGGTGTCTCAGTGATTGGACACACTCAGAACACCCAGACCTTGGAGGGCCGGCAGTGAGCACCGAGCTGCGTCGTCTGCGCAATTACATCGACGGTGAGTTCCGGGACGCCGCCGACGGACGGACCACCGAGGTGGTCAACCCGGCGATCGGTGAGGCGTACGCGACCGCGCCGCTGTCCGGAGCGGCGGACGTGGACGCCGCGATGGCGGCCGCCGCCGCGGCCTTCCCGGCCTGGCGGGACGAGACCCCGGCCAAGCGGCAGAAGTTCCTGCTGGACATCGCCACCGCGTTCGAGGAGCGCGCGGAGGAGCTGATCGCGGCCGAGGTGGAGAACACCGGCAAGCCGATCGGGCTCACCCGCTCCGAGGAAATCCCGCCGATGGTCGACCAGATCCGCTTCTTCGCGGGCGCGGCCCGGATGCTCGAGGGCCGCTCGGCCGGCGAGTACATGGAGGGCATGACCTCCATCATCCGGCGCGAGCCGATCGGCGTCTGCGCGCAGGTCGCGCCCTGGAACTACCCGATGATGATGGCCGTTTGGAAGTTCGCCCCCGCGCTCGCGGCCGGCAACACGGTCGTCCTGAAGCCCTCGGACACCACCCCCGCCTCCACCGTCCTGATCGCCGAGATCATCGGCTCGATCGTGCCCAAGGGCGTCTTCAACGTCGTGTGCGGCGACCGCGACACCGGCCGCGCGATGGTCGAGCACCACACGCCGGCGATGGCCTCCATCACCGGTTCGGTGCGGGCCGGCATGTCCGTCGCCGAGTCCGCGTCCAAGGACCTCAAGCGGGTCCACCTGGAGCTGGGCGGCAAGGCCCCGGTCGTGGTCTTCGAGGACACCGACATCGCCAAGGCCGTCGAGGACATCTCGGTCGCGGGCTTCTTCAACGCGGGCCAGGACTGTACGGCGGCGACACGCGTCCTGGTCCAGGAGTCGATCCACGACGAGTTCGTGGCGGCGCTCGCAAAGGCGGCGGCCGAGACGAAGACGGGTCAGCCGGACGACGAGGACGTGCTGTACGGCCCCCTCAACAACGCCAACCAGCTCAAGCAGGTGACCGGCTTCATCGAGCGGCTGCCGGCGCACGCGAAGGTGGAGTCCGGCGGCCACCGCGTCGGTGAGGTCGGCTACTTCTACGCGCCGACCGTCGTCTCGGGTCTCAAGCAGGACGACGAGATCATCCAGAACGAGGTCTTCGGGCCGGTCATCACCGTCCAGTCCTTCACGGACGAGGCGCAGGCCATCGAGTGGGCCAACGGCGTCGACTACGCGCTCGCGTCCTCGGTGTGGACGAAGGACCACGGCCGGGCGATGCGGCTGTCGAAGTCGCTGGACTTCGGCTGCGTGTGGATCAACACGCACATCCCGCTGGTCGCGGAGATGCCGCACGGCGGGTTCAAGAAGTCGGGGTACGGCAAGGATCTGTCGGGCTACGGCTTCGAGGACTACACGCGGATCAAGCATGTGATGACGTCGCTGGACGCGTAGGCATTCGCTGATCTCGCAGGAGCAACTGCGCGGCCCCGGACGGGAGTTGACCGTCCGGGGCCGCGCTGTTTGCGTACGCCGCATGTGAACGTGTGGTTGCTTCACAGGCAGCCGATCGACAAGGTGTCGGGTCCGTACGAAGCTGCTCGACGCAGCGTCCATTGATCGGGCAGGGGGCGGCGGGTCATGCTGCGCGGGTGCCCCAGACTTCGAAGTCGTACTCGCCCTCCCGTCGCTCCATGCTGCGTGCGCTCGGCGGTACCGCCGCGCTCGGCGCGCTCGCCGGGTGCGGTGTGCCCGCCGCGTATGTGAAGGCGGGGGACCGTGCCGGTGCCGATCTGTCCGCCAAGGACAAGCGGCTGACCTGGGCGAACTGGCCGTTGTACATCGACACCGATGACGACGACCAGACGAAGCGGCCCACGCTGGACGCGTTCGAGAAGAAGACCGGGATCTCCGTCGACTACATCGAGGAGATCAACGACAACGACGAGTTCTTCGGCAAGATCAGCCCGGCGCTCATGAATCACCAGCAGACCGGCCGCGACCTGATCGTCATGAGCGACTGGATGTGCGCGCGGTTCGTCCGGCTCGGCTGGGTGCAGCGGATGGACCGGTCCGCGCAGCCCAACGTGGCGAAGTACCTCGACCCGCAGCTCAGCTCGCCCGCGTTCGACCCGGGGCGCCGGTACACCGTGCCGTGGCAGTCGGGGATCACGGGTATCGCGTACAACCATCGCAAGCTCGGCCGCGAGATCCGCCATGTCTCCGATCTGTGGGCGAGCGACCTGAAGGGCCGGGTCACCCTGCTCTCCGGGTTGGACGAGGCGTTCGCGCTGCTGATGCAGGGCAACGGCGTCGACATCACCAAGTGGACCGCCGCCGACTTCTACAAGGTGTGCGACCAGGTACAGACCCAGATCAGCCGGAACCAGATCCGCCGCTTCACCGGCAACGACTACACCAAGGACCTGGTCAGCGGCGACGTCCTGGCCTGTCAGGCCTACTCCGGCGACGTGATCCAACTCCAGGCCGACAACCCGGACATCCGCTTCGTCGTCCCCGAGGAGGGCGCCGAACTCTGGGCGGACTCCCTGATGATCCCCGACCTGGCCCGCCACAAGACGAACGCCGAAAAGCTGATCGACTACTACTACGACCCCGAGGTCGCCGCGGAACTCGCCGCCTGGGTCAACTACGTCTGCCCCGTCCCGGCAGCGCAGGCCGTCCTCGCGGCCTCCAAGGACAAGGACACCGCGGAGCTGGCCGAGAACCCGCTGATCTTCCCGGACTCGACGATGCGGAAGCACCTTGCGATCGCGCGAGACATCACGTCTACGGAGCGGGTGGAGTTCGCGAAGGAGTGGAACAAGATCGTGGGGTTGTAGGGGCGCGGGACCCTGGGGTCGTAGGGGGCGGGTCCCGGTCGTGGCCTCGGATCAGAGGCTCCCGGCCCGCACCAGCCCCGTCCTCTTCACCCCGCTCAGGATCGGGGTGACCTCGATCGTGGAGACGTGCGGCAGCGCGCCGATCGTGTCGTTCAGGAAGTGGTAGAGCGCGTTGAGGTCCGCGGCGGCGACGGCCACCAGGAGGTTGGCCGAGCCGGTGGTGGCCGAGGCGAAGCGGACCTGGGGGTGGCGGCTGAGTTCGCGGCCCGTCTCCTCCAGGCCGCCGGGGGCGACGGTGATCCACAGCAGGGCCTCGGTGCGGATGCCCAGGCGGGCCAGGTCGACCTCGGTCGCGAGTCTGACGACCTGGCCGGCGACCAGCGCCTCCAGGCGGCGGCGGGCAGTGAGGGCGGTGGTGTCGGCGCGGCGGGCGAGGTCGGCGTAGGAGGCCCGGCCGTCCTCGACCAGGGTCGTGATCAGGGCGTGGTCGAGGGGCTGGAGGGACGGGCGGGCCGCCGGGGCGGGCAACTCCGGTCTGAGGCTGGTCAGTTCGGCCTCCGTCAGCAGGCCGCCGCTCCAGTCGAAGGCCGCCGGGAACACCCGTAGGAGGATGTGCGAGGTCCACGACTGGACCGCGGGGGTGGCCGGGAGGTCGCGCAGGAGCAGGGAGTTGCGGGCGTCCGGGCCGTCCAGGAACAGGATCGTGCAGATCTCGTCGCCGCCGCCGAGAATGTCCACCCAGACGGTGTCGGGGCGGCGGGCCAGGGTGGCGGCGATGGCGCTGATCTGGTTCGGCCGGCAGCGGATGCGCAGGGCCAGCGGGATCAGGTCCGGGAACCACACCGGGTTGCGTACGGCGGTGGCGCGCAGCGTCTTGTCGTGGAACAGCGGTGCCGCGCGCCGCACCACCGTGCGCTCCGAGATGCCCAGGACCCGGCCGACCGTACGCCACGAGGCCCGCGGGGAGGCCAGCATCGCGGCGCCGATCCGGCGGTCCGTCTCGCTCAAGGGGTGGCTTGCTTTCGCCATATCTGTCCGGTCCTCTGTCCTGCTTTCGCGCTTCCGTCTCCTCATTCTGGCTCGGATCGATACGCACCGCTAGAAACGGTTCGGAGCGAACGACGGAGAGAGGGTGAGCCCGATGGTGGTGGGTGTCGTGGAGACGGATCGTGGTCGGGTCCGGGGGGTCGCGCGGGGTGAGGTGGTCTCCTTCCGGGGGATTCCCTATGCCGCTTCGCCCGTGGGTGAGTTGCGGTTCGCGTCGCCTCAACCGCACCCGGGGTGGACCGGGTTGCGCGACGCGGCGCAGGCCGGGCCGGCTGTTCCGCAGGGGGCCTCCCGGCTGGAACGGGTGATGGGGGCCCGTGTGCCGGACTGGGACGAGGACGGCTGTCTGAACCTCAACGTCCATGTGCCGGCAGGGGCGTTGGACGGCGGTGCGGCCCGGCCGGTCCTGGTGTGGTGGCACGGAGGCGGCTTCACCAGTGGGTCCGGCGGCTGGGACTGGTACGACGGCGGGCGGCTGGCCGCGCTCGGCGACATCGTGGTCGTCACCGCCAACTACCGTGTGGGCCCGCTGGGTTACCTGTATCTGCCGGAGATCGGCGCCGCCAACCTCGGCGCCCAGGACCAGGCCGCCGTGCTGGCCTGGGTGCGGGACAACATCGCCTCCTTCGGCGGCGATCCGCGCGAGGTGACGGTCGGCGGACAGTCGGCCGGAGCGTATGCGTCGCTGGCACTGGCCCTCGATCCGCGGACCTCGGGACTCGTGAACCGGGTGCTCCTGGAGAGCGGACCGTTCGGCCTGGCCCCGCAGGATCCGCAGCACGCGGCCGAGAACGCCGAGGCGTATCTACGGCTGCTCGGGGTGCCGGGTGGAGCGGATGCCGCAACTGCCTTGCGTGCGTTGCCCGTTGAGCAGTTGCTGTCCGCATACGGCAGGCTCGCGGGGCAGCTCGCGCGTCCTGGCGACGCCGCTCCGCCCATGCATCCAGTGCTGGGCGGGCCCGGTGTGCCCGGCGATCTGTATCGGGGGGTCGTGGGTGGTGGGCTGGAGGGCAAGTCCTTGCTGATCGGTACCACTCGGGACGAGGCGAGCGCCTTCACCGCCTTCGACCCGAACATCCAGAACCTCACCACCGAGGGTGCGTTGGACCTTCTGAGCCATCAACTCGGCGAATCCGCCCATGAGTTGTACCAGCGATACGCCACCCGGTTCGAAGAGCCCACCGCGGCACGGGTGTTCACCGCGATGGTGACCGACCAGCTGTTCCGCGCCGACTCGCTGCGGATCGCCGACCACCACGCGGCGGGCGGCAACGCGACCTACGTCTACGAGTTCGACCACCGGCCGGCCGAGGACCCGTATGGCCTGGGTGCCACCCACTGCGGTGAACTTCCCTTCCTTTTCGGAACGTTCGACGCCTTTGCGGACAGCCCGATGCTGGGGCGGACCACCGATGCCGTACGGGAGCTGGGGCACACCTTCGCCGGTGCGGTCGCCGAGTTCGTCGTGCGTGGCTCGGTGCATGACTGGTTGCCGTACACGCCTGCGACGGCCGCTCGCATCCGGCACTTCGGCTGACATCCGGTGCTTCGGCCCGAGGGACATCAATCCACTTTGTTGGGACTGGCCCTGTTCTCGCCGGGCGGTCACCCGTTGGGATGGACCCGCCTTCCCCTCAGCCGTGTGAAAGGGCCTTGATGACCATGCCGCGCAACCGCTCGTTCGTGCAGGTCGACGTGTTCTCCACCAGCCCCTACTCCGGCAACCCGGTCGCGGTCGTCCTGGACGGGACGGGGCTGAGCGACGAGGAGATGCAGGGGCTGGCGCGCTGGACGGACCTGTCCGAGACCACGTTCGTGCTGCCGCCCACCGTCCCCGAGGCGGACTACCGGCTGCGGATCTTCGCCCCCGGGGGCGAGCTGCCGTTCGCCGGGCACCCCACCCTCGGGTCCGCGCGCGCCTGGCTGGAGGGCGGCGGCACACCGCGGCACGACGATCGCATCGTGCAGGAGTGCGGCGCAGGACTGGTCACCGTGCGACAGGGTGCGGGCACCCTGGCGTTCGCCGCTCCGCCTCGGGTGCGTGAGGGGGCGCTCGAAGAGGATCAACTGCTGCGGATCGTGGGCGCGTTCGGGATCTCGCGGGACCGGGTCGTGGCCCACGAGTGGGTCGACAACGGTCCCGGCTGGGCCGTGGTCCGGTTGGCCACGGCGAAGGAGGTGCTCGCTCTCGAACCTGACTTCTCCCTCCTGCCGGACGCGATGGTCGGCGCGATCGGGGCCCACCCCGACGGGTCCCGGCACGCCTTCGAGATGCGTACCTTCGCCCCCGGCGTCGGTGTCCCGGAAGACCCCGCGTGCGGGAGCATGAACGCCGGCGTCGGTCAGTGGCTCACCGCCACCGGCGCCGTGCCCTCCTCCTACCGGGTCTCCCAGGGCACGCGGCTGGGGCGGGCCGCGAGCATCGAGATCAGCGCCGACGCGGACGGCACCGTGTGGGTCAGCGGCGCCGCCGTCGTGCGTATCCGCGGGACCATCACGCTCTGACCGTCATGGGGTGCCTGTGTCGGTGTCCGCGGTGAGCGTCTTCATCGTGACGTAGCTGGTCACCGTGGCCACGCCGGGCAGGGTGGCCAGCTGGTTCGCGTGGAACTCCTCGTAGGCGGGCAGGTCGGCCACCTCGACCTGGAGGAGATAGTCGAAGTTGCCGGTGATGTGGTGGCAGGCGACCACCTCGGGCAGCCGGGTGACCCCGCGCTCGAACGCGACCACGTCCGCGCGGATGTGCCGCATCAGCCGTACGCCCGCGAAGACCCGCAGGCTGCGGCCGATCGCGGCGGGATCGATCACCGCGCGATAGCCGCGGATGACCCCGGCCTCCTCCAGCTGGCGCACGCGGCGCAGACAGGGGGACGGGGAGAGCCCGACGCGGGCCGCGAGCTCGTTGTTGCTGATGCGGCCGTGCGTTTCGAGCACGGCCAGAATCGATCGGTCCACCTCATCCATGACGGCAGATTATTGCGCCAGGAGCGTGACTACCACAATCGTGCGCCCATCCAGCGCGCAATTTGCTGCCAAAATTGCCGAGATCCGGGCATCTTGGACTGCTGGTCGGTCACGATTCATGGAGTCGCACCAACGGTCCAGGTCCACGGAAGGGCAGCCATGCCGGGCAAGAGCACCATCACCGTTCACGCCGACCGCGAGGTCCACCCCAGCCGTGCCGTGGCCCCGCCCATCTACCAGACGGCGGCGTTCTCGGCCGAGGACGCGGAGACGTTCGCGCACGGTGCCGTGGAGCCGCGCGGCAAGGACTTCTACACCCGGTTCGGCAACCCGAACCACGCCCAAGTCGCCGCTGTCGTGGCCGAGTTGGAGAACACCGAGGCGGCCATGGTCACCGCGTCCGGGATGGCCGCGCTCACCACGTCCGTGCTGGCCCTGGTGTCCGCCGGTGACCATGTCATCGGCCAGCGGTCCACCTACGGCGGTACGGCGTCGGTGCTGCTGAACCTGCTGCCGCGACTCGGCGTGACGACCACGCTGGTGGACCAGACCGACCCGGAGGCGTTCGCGAAGGCGCTGACCCCGCGGACCCGGCTGATCCTGGTGGAGACCCCCAGCAACCCGCTGCTGCAGATCACCGACCTGCGCGCCGTAGCCGAACTGGCCCGCGCGCACGACGTGTTGACCATGGCGGACAACACCTTCGCCACCCCGCTGAACCAGCGGCCGGTGGACTTCGGCATCGACCTGGTGTGGCACAGCGCGACCAAGTATCTGAACGGTCACTCCGATGTGTCCGCGGGAGTGCTGGCCGGGCCGGCGGAGCTCCTCGACCGGATATGGGACGTGGGTCTCCTGACCGGTGCCACGCTCGGCCCGATCGACGCGTGGCTGTTGCTGCGCGGGATGCGCACCCTGCCGCTGCGGGTACCCCGGCACAACGCCAACGGGCTTGCCCTGGCTGAGCAGTTGAACTCGCATCCGGCGGTGGCGAAGGTGCACTATCCCGGGCTGGCGACGCATCCGCAGCACAAGCTGGCCGTGGACCAGATGACTGGTTTCGGCGGGGTGCTCGGCATCGAGTTCGCCGGTGGGTTCGAGATGGCCGACGCGTTTCTCGGCAAGCTGCGCTACCCCCGCCGGTCGGCCAGCCTGGGCGGGGTGGAGTCGCTGGCCGTGCATCCGGCGTCGATGTGGCGCGGGATGCTCAGCGAGGAACAGCTCGCGGAATCGGTCCCGTTGGGGCTTGTCCGGCTGGCGGCGGGCACGGAGGACACGGCGGATCTGGTCGCGGACGCGGTCGCCGCGGCGGACGCGGTGCTCACTGAAGCGGCGTCCACCTGAGCGGCCCACGCCCCTCGCTGGTGACGCCACCCCTCACTGGTGACGCCACCCCCTACTGGCGATGACACCCCCACCCCCCCCCACTGGTTAGGAGATCCTCCGATGACGAAGAAAACCCTGCTCACCGGCGGCACCGTGGTCAGCATGGACCCGGCCGTCGGCGATCTCGCACGCGGTGACGTGCTGATCGAGGACGGTGTGATCGTCGAGGTGGCCGCGCACATCGACGCGCCGGACGCCGAGGTGATCGACGCGAGCGACCGGATCGTCATGCCCGGCTTCGTCGACAACCACCGCCACTCCTGGCAGACCGCGTTCCGAGGCGCCGGCGCGGACTGGACGTTCCCCGAGTGGGCGCTGGCCATGCACCGCACGGTCAAACCCCACTACCGGCCCGAGGACGTCTACGTCGGCACCCTGCTCGGCCGCCTGGAGGCCCTGCACTCCGGTGTGACCACGATGCTGGACTGGTACCACGTCGCGCAGACCCACGACCACGAGGACGCCGCCGTCGCCGCGCTGCGGGACGCGCCGGGGCGGTCGATCTTCTGCCTCGGCGCCGGTTGGGGCACCGCCGACTCCGTCGCCGCCGACATCCGCCGCGTCCGCTCCGAGCTGCCCGGCGACGGCCTGGTCACCATGGCGCTGGGCCTGCGCGGCCCCGACGACACCGGTATGGACACCGTCGCCCGGGAGCTGAAGCTGGCGGCCGAACTCGGCCTGCGCACCAGCCTGCACATCGAGGCCGCCGGTACGGTCACCGACCTCCACGAACACGGCCTGCTGCGGGACACCACCACCTTCGTGCACGCCAACGGGATCAGCGACGAGGAGCTGCGCATGCTCGCCGGCGCGGGCGCTTCGCTGTCGATCAGTCCCGACGTCGAACTGAAGATGGGGTTCGGATCGCCGGTCACCGGGCGGGCGTTGGCGGCGGGCGTGCGCCCGACGCTGTCCGTCGACGACGTCCCGTCGGTCGGCGGTGACCTGTTCTCCACGATGCGTACGGCCTTCGCCGTGCAGCGCGGTCTGGACGGCGGCCTGCGCTCCCGTGACCTGCTGGAGTTCACCACCGTCGACGCCGCCCGGTCCTGCGGGCTCGACTCCCGCACGGGCAGCGTCACGCCAGGCAAGGACGCCGACCTGATCCTCCTGCGCACCGACGACCTGACCGTGTTCCCGGTCACCGACCCGGTCGGCACGATCGTCAGCGCGGGTCACCCCGGACTCGTCGACACCGTCCTCGTCGCCGGTCAAGTGGTCAAGCGTGACGGGGTGTTGGTTGGCGTGGACCTGCCCGCGCTGCGCACCCGACTGCTCGCGTCCCGGGACCGGATCGCGGCGGCGGCAGGGATTCCGGTCGACGGAACGTGGCGTCCGCGGCCGGAACAGAAGTAGGCGCACGTGGCCGGACCCGGGGCAAGCCCCTGTTCAACGTGCCCGCTCGGGCTCGTCACACCGCGTCCCCGCCCTCCAGCGCCGAAGGGTTCAGCGACGCCAGCAACTTGAGCAGCAGTGCGTGTGTCTGCTCCTGCTCCGCCGGTGTCAGTGCCTGAAGCGCCTCGGCGTGGGCGGCGTCCACCGTCTCCGCGGCCTCCGCCGCGAGTCGTACGCCGGCCTCCGTGACGTGCAGACGCTGGGTGCGCCGGTCGCCGGGCGTGGTGCGGCGCTCCAGCATCCCGCGCTCGACCAGCCCGTTGACCGCCGTACCCATCGACTGCGGGGTGATCGCCGCCCGGCGTGCCGCGGTCGCGCTGGAGACCCCTGGGTCGAGGACCGCCTGCATCAGGGCCCGGTGCTGGGCGAGGGTCAGCTGGAGCGGGCGCAGGGCGCGCTCCATCCGAGCCGCCATGATCTGGCCGATCTGCCAGGCGACGTAGCCGGTGCGGCGGTCGGGATGGTTCACGGGGTGGACCTCTTCTGCGGGGCACTTCGTAGCGGCACTTTTGTAAGGCAGCTGATTGTGATGTACAAATAATATCAGTTGCCTTCTAATCGAGGACCGCTTCCGATGTCCCAGCACGTCGCCCCCCGAACCACCGACGCAACCGGCACGACCGGCCCGACCGGCACCCCCCGGCCGTCGCACAAGCACGCCCTGGACGTGGCCCACCCGCCCCCCGGCCCCGGAAACCTGCGTGCCGTCCTGCTCCCCGTGGCGGTCGTGCTGCTGATCGGTGCCGTGTTCGTCAGCGTCTACCTCGCCGCCTTCCACGCCCCGAGCCCGCATCAACTCCGCGTCGGCACAACGGAGATAGGCACCGCGCAGGCCCACCTGAACCAGGACCTCGACCGCATCGCCCCGGGTGGCTTCACCGTCGAGACCTACCCCGACGAGACCGCCGCCCGGAACGCCGTACAGGACAGAAAGGTCTACGCGGCCTACCTCGGCGACGGAAAGCTGCTCTACGGCAGCGCGAACGGAGCCGCCGTCACCGCGACCGTGACCACCGCCTTCGGCTCCGTGGCCCACGCCGAGCAGCACGAACTCGCCGTCGAGGACGTCGCCCCGGCGGCGGCGGGGGACACCCGGGGCCTCTCCGTCTTCTACGCCGCCTTCGGTCTGGTCCTCGCGGGCTACCTCTTCGGTATGACGACGTACCAACTCGCCCCCCGCCTCCAGTACCGCTGGCGGATGGCCAGCCTGGCCCTGTTCGGCGTCGTCGGCGGTCTCCTGATCGCCACCATCGCCGGCAGCACGGGCTTCGGCGCGCTGCCCGGCTCCTTCCTGCCCCTCGTCGCCGTCATCGCACTGATGGGCGCCGCGGTCGGCGGTACGACGATGGTGCTGCTCCGGCTGTTCGGCTCGGCCGGTGTCAGCCTCGCCTCGATTCTCATGCTGATCCTCGGCAACAGCAGCAGCGGCGGGATCATGCCGGCCGCCTATCTGCCGGGCTGGCTGCGCCCGCTCTCCGAGATCCTGCCGGTCGGCGTCGGCGTCCGCGCGATGCAGGGCCTGTCCCGCTTCCAGAACGACGGCCTGTCCCGCGCCCTGGTGATCCTCCCGGTGTGGGTGCTCGGCGCCGCCCTCGTGCTCTACCTCAAGGACGTGTACCGGCGCGGACCCCGAGCCCAGACGCCCGCGCCCGTGACCGGCTGACGTTGTCCCCGAGCGACACCGTCACCGTCCCCGCCGTCACCATGTTCCACGTCGACGAAACCGGCCTCATCGACGACTTCCGCGTCTACTTCGATCTCGCCCCGCTTTTCGCCTGATCGTCCCCGGACGCGGCATCCTGGACACCGCAGAGGATCTACCTGGACTTCCTCTCGGGAAAGGACCTTTCGATGGACCAGCAGGACGCGCGGGACTCGCAGGACGAGCGGTTCGATGTCGTCGTACTCGGCGCGGGCCCGGGCGGCTATGTCGCCGCCATCCGTGCCGCCCAACTCGGCAAGCGGGTGGCCGTGGTCGAGGAGAAGTACTGGGGCGGGGTCTGTCTGAACGTGGGCTGCATCCCGACCAAGGCCCTGTTGCGGAACGCCGAGTTGGCGCACATCTTCACCCGCGAGGCGAAGACCTTCGGCATCAAGGTCGAGGGGGAGGTCTCCTTCGACTACGGCGAGGCGTTCCGCCGTAGCCGCCGGGTCGCGGACGGCCGGGTCAAGGGCGTCCACTATCTGATGAAGAAGAACAAGATCACGGAGATCGACGGCCGCGGCACCTTCCTCGACCCGCACACCCTCCAAGTGGCGGGCTACGACGGCGAGTCGCGCACCATCGGCTTCGAGCACTGCATCATCGCGACCGGCGCCACCCCCAGGCTGCTGCCCGGCACCAAGCGCACCGCGCGCGTCGTGACGTACGAGGAGCAGATCCTCGCCGACGATCTGCCGCAGTCGATCGTCATCGCGGGCGCCGGCGCGATCGGTATCGAGTTCGCGTACGTGCTGCACAACTACGGCGTGAAGGTCACGATCGTGGAGTTCCTGGACCGGGTCGCACCTCTCGAAGACGTCGAGGTCTCCACCGAACTCGCCAAGCAGTACCGCAAGTTGGGCATCGACGTCCTCACCTCCACCCGCGTCGAGTCGATCGACGAGTCCGGCCCGCAGGTCCGCGTCACCGTCACCGGCAAGGACGGCGCGCAGCAAGTCCTGGAGGCCGACAAGGTGTTGCAGGCGATCGGCTTCGCCCCGAACGTCACCGGCTACGGCCTGGAGAACGCGGGCGTACGGCTGACCGAGCGCGGCGCGATCGACGTCGACGGCCGGTGCCGCACCTCCGTCCCGCACGTGTACGCCATCGGCGACGTCACCGCGAAGCTGATGCTCGCGCACGCGGCCGAGGCGATGGGCGTGATCGCCGCCGAGACCCTCGCGGACGCGGAGACGATGGAGCTGGACTACGCGATGATCCCGCGCGCCACCTACTGCCAGCCGCAGATCGCCAGCTTCGGCTACACCGAGGCGCAGGCACGGGAGTTGGGGCACGACGTCAAGGTCGCGAAGTTCCCGTTCACCGCGAACGGCAAGTCGCACGGCCTCGGCGACACCACCGGTTTCGTGAAGCTGATCAGCGACGCGAAGTACGGCGAACTCCTCGGCGGCCACCTCATCGGCCCCGACGTCACCGAACTCCTCCCCGAACTCACCCTGGCCCAGCAGTGGGACCTCACCGTCCACGAGGTCGCCCGCAATGTGCACGCCCACCCGACGTTGGGCGAGGCGGTGAAGGAAGCGGTGCACGGCCTCGCGGGGCACATGATCAACATGTGACGCACGGGTCAACCGGCCCTCCCCGCTTGCCGAGTCGCCCTTGGGGGCGCCTGCCGATGGGGCGCCTGCCGATGGGTCCCCCGAACGACTTTGCCAGTCCTTTACAACCCATCCGCCCGCTGCCTCGTCTCTCCGCTCGATCACTGACCCGCCCCACCGCCGAACCGTCGCTCGACGGACCCGGTGGGGCGGCCGACGAGAGAGAGCGATTCATGCGCCGAACTGTCCTCAGCGCCCTGGCACTCACGTGCGGCGCGGTCCTGGCGTCCACCGCGCCCGCGTTCGCGGCCGGGGCCTCCGCGGCCCCGACCCGCACCCCGTCCGCGGTGCCGAGCGCCACCAGGGCGCCGACCCCGGCCCCCACCGCCGAACCCACCCGCAGCGCGTCCACCGCGCCCTCCGCCGAACCGTCCGCCGCCTCCACCCGGGCCCCGAGCCAGGTCGCCGAGGTCCCCAGCGGCGCCCCGGACACCGGTGTCACGACGGGGTCGAAGTCGTCCGACGACATGACGACCGGGCTGGCCGGTGCGGGAGCCGCCGCGCTGCTCGTCGGCGGCGGCGCCTTCGTCGTCGTACGGCGCCGGAGGACGACCGGCGTATGACCTCGCTCTCCAGGCGCGCCTTCGTCACCGCGGCGACGGCAACGCTGCTCGCGGGCTGCGGCGGCGGGAACGGGACGACCTCGTCCGCGAACGCCCCTCAGCGGCAAGGGAGTTCGACGCCTTCCGGACAGCCCTCCGCGCCTTCCTCCGCCAAGACGGCACACGCCCTCGCGCGTTCCGTCCCGGTCACCCTGCGCGTCCCGGCGATCGGGGTCGACACCCCGGTCATACAGCTGGGGCTGGCCTCGGACGGCACCGTGCAGGTGCCGCCGATCACCGCGCACGACCGGGCGGGCTGGTACCGGCACTCACCGACACCCGGCCAGACCGGGCCGTCGGTGATCCTCGGGCATGTGACCGTCGGCGCGTACGGGGACGGCGTCTTCCGCCATCTCGCGAAGCTGCGCAAGGGCGACCGGATCGAGGCGGGCCTGGAGAACGGCACGACGGCCACGTTCACCGTCACCACCGTACGGACGGTCGCCAAGGCCGACTTCCCGTCGGACGAGGTGTACGGGAACGTGGCCCGTCCCGAACTGCGTCTTATCACCTGCGGCGGGACCCGCACCGGTACGGGATACCTCGACAACGTGATCGTCTTCGCCACGCTGACCGGCTGAACTCCCGTACCCCGTAAGTACTTTGCACGTCACGACCATGGAGAGCGTTGAAACGGTCCCGCGAGAGGGCAGCGTCCGAACTGTTCGCCGCCGTCTACCCGCGCCTCGCCGGCTGGTGCCGCCGTCTCGTCGACGACGACGAGACGGCCCACGAGATCGCCTCCGAGGCGTTCACCCGGCTCTGGGCCCGCTGGACGAAGGTGACGGAACCGCGCGGCTTCCTCTACGTCACCGCGGCCAACCTCGTCCGGGACCACTGGCGCAAACTGGAGCGCGAACGCCGGGCCGTGCGCCGCGCCACCACGGAGGAGGCGATCCGGCCGCCGACCGAACAGAGCGACCCGTCCGTACGACTGCTCGTCCAGTCGCTGCCCGAACGACTGCGCGTCCCGATCCTCCTGCACTACTACGCCGACATGCCGATCCGGGAGGTGTCCGTGCTGACCGGACGCAAGGAAGGAACCATCAAGGCCGACCTCCACGCGGCCCGCGAACTGCTCCGCGCCCACCTGAGGAGAAGCCTTGACCACACACTTTGACGAGGGAGACGGGGAACCGGGCCGCGACCTCGACGACCCCCTCACGGTCATCCTGCGCCCCTCCTCCACCGAGTACCTCGGCCCGCCCACCGGCCGCTACGAGTCGATCCGCCGCGGCGCGAACCGCCGCCGCCTGCTCCGCGCGACACTCGGCGCCGGCGCGACCTGCGCGGTGATCGCCCTCGCGGCCCTCCCCTTCCGCCTCTCCCACCACGACTCTCCTACGACCCCCACGGTCCCCCTCGCCCCACCCCCCGCGAGCAGCAGCGCTCCTACGGCCTCGCCGTCCCAGGCCCCGTCCGCGACGAAGGCGCCCAGCTCCACCCCCACCGCGAGCCCGAGTTCCCCCGCGGACGTCCGCACCCCGAGCCGCACCGTGGTCCCCACCACGGAACCGTCCAGGGTCGCGTCGGAGCCGTCGGCCGTGGCGACCCAGGCGCGATGACCCGGCCCCGATAACTCCCGCGTCCACAGGGGCAATTGCAGCCATTCCTGTCGCGCATCTTGCCGACAATATTGCCGGGGCGTTACACAAGTGGGTCATGGGAAGGACGACCACACTCCGCAGTAGAGTCCGCACCATCCTGGCAACCGCAAGCGTGCTCGGCCTCGGGCTGCTGTCCCCGATCGCCGTCCACGCACTGAAGTCCACTCCCGCACAAGGGAGTTCGGAACACTCGTCCCTGGTGGTGTCCACCGCCACCGGCAAGGTCAGGGGACAGGCCCAGACCGGATACGACGCCTGGCTCGGCATCCCCTACGCCGCCAACCCCACCGCCGCCGACCGCTGGACGGCCCCTCGACCCGCCTCCGCCTGGAGCGGCATCCGCGACGCCTCCCGCTTCGGCGACCGCTGTGCCCAGTCCTCCGGCTGGGACCCCGGCTACGAGAAGACGATCACGACCGAGGACTGCCTCGACCTCAACGTCTATGCACCACAGGGGAGTACACAGGGCGGTACACGGGGGAGTGGGACCGACACCCCGGTCGTCGTCTGGATCCACGGCGGCGGTTTCACCGGCGGCGCCGGACAGGACACCAACCCGCGCAAGTTCGTCCAGCAGACGGGCGCGATCGTCGTCACCGTCAACTACCGCCTGGGCCCGCTGGGTTACCTCAACCTGCCCCAGCTCCGCGCCGAGAACGCCAACGGCGCCGGAAACTACGGCCTGTTGGACCAGCAGACGGCGCTGCGCTGGGTCCGGTCCAACATCGGGCACTTCGGCGGCGACGCGAAGAACGTCACCATCGTCGGCCAGTCCGCGGGCGGCAGTTCGGTCTGCGACCAGCTCGCCTCGCCCACCGCCAAGGGCCTGTTCGCCCGGGCGGTCATCATGAGCGGCGGCTGCGCCCTCCAGACGGCGGCGGCCGGTGAGACGCAGAGCCAGGCCTTCGTCAAGGAGATCGGCTGCGCCACCGCCTCCGACGTCCTCGCCTGCCTGCGCGCCAAACCGGCCTCGGCGATCGTCGCCGCCCAACTGAAGGCCCCGATCCGCCCGTCCCTCGGCGGCACCGCGTTCCCGGTGGACCCGGGGACGGCCGTACAGACGGGGAACTTCACCAAGGTCCCGGTCATGCTGGGCCAGACCAACAGCGAACGCGGCCTGTTCACCTTCCAGAACTACGACTACCTCGGCACACCGATGACCGCCGACCAGTACACCCAGGCGGTGAGGTCGACGTACGGCACGAACGCGGACAAGGTCCTCGCCGAGTACCCGCTCACCGCCTACCCCACCCCGGGCCAGGCCTGGACCGCCGTCCAGAACGGCTCGACCTCCTACGACCGCCAACAGCTGATGGCGCGACTGTCGAAGTGGGTACCGACGTACGCCTACGAGTTCGCCGAGAGCGACACCCCGCACTTCACCTCGATCTACCGCCTCCAGCAACAGAGCGCCACGGCAAGGGACTTCCCCTTCGGCGGAGCGATCCACGTCGATGACCTCGGTTACCTCTGGGACTACCTGGGCCAGACGTTGCCCTACGACGACGACCAACTGGAGCTGTCCCGCCAGATGATCACCTTCTGGGACCACTTCACCGCGACCGGCACCCCGAACGGCTCCGGCACCCCGAACTGGCCGAAGTACCGCACCAAGACAGGGGAGTTGATGTCCCTGAAGGCCTGCGACACGGCACCGTCGAGCAACGAACCCCCGGCGGCCTGCTCCAAGGTCACCCGTGACTTCGCCCAGGAACACGACCTGGACTTCTGGCAGAGCCTCGGGTCGTAGCGACGACACCTGTCGGCCGACACACCACACCTGTCGGCCGACAGGTGCCGGCATTATTTTGAACGTGTTCAATTCTCGGCGTAGGCTGCCGCCATGAACGACAGAGCCGCCCTCCTGAAGGGCATCCGCGCCTGGCTGGTCCTGTTCGTCGTCTGTCTGGTGCTCAGTGGCGCCACCGCTTTTCCGCTGGTCCACGAACTCCGTTGGACCGAGGACGTGTTGAGGTCCCTGTCCGTACCGCACTACCTGCCCACCCTGATGGACTGGATCGTGCAGGTGCGACAGGGACTCGACACCGCCGACACCGACTACCCCTTCCTCCTCTACGGCACGGACTGGCTGGCCTTCGCGCACCTCGTCATCGCGGTCGCCTTCTACGGCCCCTACCGCGACCCGGTCCGCAACATCTGGGTCGTCGAGTTCGGGATGATCGCCTGCGCCGGGATCGTTCCGCTCGCCCTGATCTGCGGGCCGATCCGCGGAATTCCCTTCTGGTGGACGGTGATCGACCTGTCCTTCGGGATCATCGGGATCGTCCCGCTGTACGTCGTGCGGAGGAAGATCAAGCGTTTGGAGGCCGTGACGTTCGAGTCAACTCCCGCCCTCATCCCGGCTACTTGAGCGCCGCCAACGCGATCCGCTCCGCGACCGCGTTCATCGACTCGCCCTTCGCATCCGTCGAGTTGACCGAGTAGACGAGGGTGCGGGACAGGTCGCGGGTGGCGAGGACGACGGCGCTGTAGCCGTACCGGGAACCGGACTTGAGCCAGTAGACCTTGCCGCCGTACTCGAAGCGCTGGAGCCCCGCGCTGTAGCCGGCGCCCTCGATGCCGGCCGGGACCGTGAACATCTCCTTCAGTTGCGGGCGCGGCACGATCCGGCCCCGGAACAGTGCCGTGATCAGCCGTTCCAGGTCGGCGGTCGTCGAGATCATGTCGCCGGCCGCCCAGCGGTCGGCCTGGTTCCAGTTCGTGACGTCCACGAACTCCTTTGTGCCGTCGGCCTGTTGGACCAGCTGGTAGCCGTGGTTGTGCGGGCCGAGGATGCGCGGGTCGGTGCCGGGGAAGTAGGTGTCCCGCATGCCCGCCGGGCGCAGGACGAGCCGGGTGGCCTCCGTGGCGTACGAGTGACCCGTCACCTTCTCGATCAGCAGGCCGAGGATCGTGTAGTTGACGTTGAGGTAGTCCTGCCGCTCGCCCGGCCGGAACTCCGGGCCCTTCGCCACCGCCGACGCCACCACCTGCCTCGGCGTGAGCGTGTCGAAGCGGTGCGCGTACTGGTCCTCGAAGGCGTCCCCGAAACCGTCGCCTGCCTGGATGCCGCTGGTGTGGTTCAGCAACTGCCGTACGGAGATGGGCTCGAAGGCCTTCGTGAGGAGCCCCGGCAGGTAGTGCTGGATCGGGGAGTCCAGGTCGACCTTCCCCTGCGCCGTCAGCCGCAGCACGGTCGCCGCCGTCACCACCTTCGTCGTCGAACCGGCCCGGAAGCGCGCGTCGGGGTCGGCGGCGGCACCGCTCTCCAGATCGTGCACGCCTGAACTACCGCGCCAGGTCCCGTCCGTGCCTCCCACTCGCACGAGAGCCGCCGTCGCGTCGGAGTTCGGGAGCCCGGTGAGCGCGGCGCGCAGGGCTTCGGCGTCCGGTCCGGCCGTCGCCCGCGCGGTGGTCGACGGGGACGCGGCGAACGCGGGTGCGGCCAACGGGCCTGCCGCGAGGGCCAGTACGAGGGAGGCGGTGAGGGCGGTGGTGGTCCGGCGGCGGGGGCGCATCGGCTGCTCCTGGGATCTCCGGCGAGGTGGGTGTCGGTGATCAGCCTTGTCCGGTACGGCCGTTCGCGGATCGTCGGCGAGGAGGGCGCCCGTCCCTGATGCCGCCCGGGTCAACTGTCGTACTGCGTAAGGGTGTTGTAGGGGTTGCCCCCTACGGGATCGAGCCAACTCGGCACGCCGCAAACGGTGTTGAAGCCGGGTCCCGCACCCGGCATCGCACTCGGCGCCGTAAAAACTGTTATCCCGGAAGCCTTCACTCCGTCTCCCTCTGCGTCCCCCAGTCTCCTCACGCACCGGAGCCACCCACATGGCCACCAGCGCCCGCAAGCCCACCAACAAGCACCGCCTCACCCGCCGGGGCCTCTTCACCCTCGGCGGCGGAGTCGCGGCGGCGGGAGTCGTCGGCGGCGGTATCGCCGCGTTCTCCGGGGGAGGGGCGGACGCCGCGCAGACCGGCACAGCCACCGCCATCGGTACCGCCACCGCCCGGCCGCAGGCCCTCGTCCACCCGGGCATGCTGCACAACGCCGGCGACCTGAACCGCGCCAAGGTCCGCGTCGCCGCCCGCAAGGACCCGTGGCTGTCGGGCTGGACACGGCTCACCGCCAACCGGCACTCCGACAGCACCTGGCAGGCCCGCCCGCAGGCCACCGTCGTACGCGGCGGCACCGGCCAGAACTACGTCACCCTCTACAACGACATCCACGCCGCCTACCAGAACGCCCTGCGCTGGCGGATCGGCGGCACAAAGGCCAACGGCGACACGGCAGTCGCCATCCTCAACGCCTGGTCGGCCACCCTCGCCACGGTCAGCGGCAACTCCGACCGCTTCCTGGCCTCCGGCATCTACGGCTACCAGTTCGCGAACGCCGCCGAACTCGTCCGCGACCACCCGGACTTCGAGTTCGCCCGCTTCAAGAAGATGATGACCACGGTCTTCAAGCCGATGAACATCGACTTCCTGACCAACCACAACACCGCCAACATCACCAACTACTGGGCGAATTGGGACCTGTGCAACGTCGCCTCCCTCATGGCGACCGGCATCCTCTGCGACGACCGCGCCACCTTCGAACGCGGGGTCACCTACATGAAGTCCGGCGCGGGCAACGGTTCGTTCCAGCACGCCATCCCCCTCGTCTACGACGGCCAGGGCCTCGCCCAGTGGCAGGAGAGCGGCCGCGACCAGGGCCACACCATGATGGGCATGGGCCTGCTGGGCGCGATCTGCGAGATGGCCTGGAACCAGGACGTCGACCTCTACGGCTACCTCGACAACCGGTTCATGAAGGCCGCCGAGTACGTCGCCAAGTACAACCTCGGCGGGGCCGTGCCCTTCACGACGTACGCCTGGCGCAGCGGCCAGGGCAACGGCAAGTACATGGAACAGCCTGTGATCTCCGACATAGCCCGGGGCGCCGTACGCCCGGTTTGGGAGATTCTGCACAACCACTACGCCCGCCGCCGACGCCTCTCCGCCCCGTTCATCACCCTCATGGCTGAGAAGGTGCGTGCGGAGGGCGGTGGCGGCGACTACGGCCCGAACAGCGGCGGTTTCGACCAACTCGGCTTCGGGACGCTGCTGTACAGCAAGTGACACCGGGCGGTATCGGATGATGCCGGGGAGGGCGGGGAGCGACATGGACGGGCGGCAGTGGCGCTCCACCATCGCGGCGGCGCAGGCCGGTGACCGGCGGGCGCTGGACGAACTGGTCGCGGGCTGGCTGCCGTTGGTCTACAACGTGGTCGGCCGCGCCCTCAACGGCCACGCGGACGTGGACGATGTGGTCCAGGAGACGATGCTCCGCGCCGTCGACCACCTGGGCTCGCTCCGCGACCCCGACAGCTTCCGGTCCTGGCTGGTGGCGATCGCCATGCGCCAGATCCGGGACCGGGCCCGCCGCCGCAAATCCCCGGACCAACTCCCGGACGGGCTACCGGGGGACGCCGCCGACTTCGCCGAACTCACGGTCCTGCGGCTCCAGTTGGAGGGGCAGCGGCGCGAGGTCGCGGAGGCGGTGCGCTGGCTCGACGACGAGGACCGCCAACTCCTCTCCCTGTGGTGGCTGGAGGTCGCGGGCGAACTCACCCGCCGCGAACTGGCATCGGCGGTCGGCATCAGCCGCCAGCACGCGGCGGTCCGCGTCCAGCGGATGAAGGAACGCCTGGAGACCGCCCGGGGCATCGTCCGCGCCCTCGACACCGCCTGCCCCGACCTGCGCGACGTCACCGCCCGCTGGGACGGCCGCCACGACTCGGTCTGGCGCAAACGCATCGCCCGCCACCTACGAGGCTGCGCCTACTGCGGCGACCCCCGCGAGTCCGTCGTACCGGCGGAACGCCTCCTCGTCGGCATCGCCCTCGTCCCGCTGCCGATCGGGTTCACGCTGTCGTTGGCGTTCGGCGCGAAGACGGCGGCGGCTGCGACGGGGGTGGCGGGAGCCGCCTTCGGATTCGGGGCGGCAGGGGGCGCTGGTGCTACGGGTGTCGGTGGTGCCAGTGGTGCCGCAGGGGCGGCGGGCTCGGCGGGTGTTGCGGGCGCGGCAGGTACCGCCGGGAGCGCGGGCGCCGCGGGCGCCGCGGGCGCCGCGGGCGCCGCAGGCTCGGCCGGGG
>NZ_BARF01000041.1 GCF_000367365.1 Streptomyces prunicolor NBRC 13075
GGTCGCCGTCTCATACGTCGGGGAGCCTGGCTCCGTGGCTGTCTGTGGGGACTCGGTGGTACTCATCGGCGGCCCTTCGGGGATGCGGGTGCGGGTGCGGGAAGCGGCTTTTCAGAGGTCGCACGCTAGAAATCGCATGTTTCCCGGAAGTCTTTCGGCCTGTGAACGGGGCGTTAAATGCTTCCCGAGGGAAGGAAATTTCCCGACAGGGTGAGTGCGGAACCCGGTTGACCGCGTGCTGGGGCGGTTCGAGGTGCCCGTAGTCAGACCTTTCTCTGGAAAGTACCGTTCGGGGGAGGTAGTGTCGCCGCTGTGAGTTGCGTGTGGAGGAGAGGATGACCGTGTCTCCGGAGTTGCCCCGCGATCTCCCACAACTGCTCAGCAGCGTGGAGCGATTGATGACCCGTCGACTGGCCGCCGAACTGGAGGCCGAGGGCTGTTCCGTCGAGGAGTGGCGGGTGCTCTCGCTGCTCTCGGACGGACGTGGACACACGATGTCCGATGTCGCCGAGTACGCCTTGATGCCCGCGCCGAGCCTCACCAAGCTGGTCGACCGGCTGGTCTCGGGCGCCCTGGCCTACCGCCGCAAGGACCCCGGGGACGGACGGCGGGTCCTGGTCTATCTCTCCTCCCGCGGCCGCAGCCGGCACCGGGCCCTCACTGTGCCGGTGCAGCGGGCCGAGGAGCAGATGTGGGCCGGGCTGACCGGCGCGCGGGACCTGGCGGACGGACTGGCACGGCTCAAGCTCCAGATTGCGCGGGCACCGGAGCCGGTTCAGAGCTGAGCGACGATGTCGAAGTCCAGGTCGTCGGCCCGGGCGAGGTAGAGCCGTTGTTCGAGATGGTTGCCGCGTAACCGCAGCGCGCCACGGGGACCCTCGTAGACGATCGTGTCCTCCGGCCCCGGTGGAGTCGGCGCGGTCACCGACCGATGGTGGGCCGCGAGCGCTTCGAGCAGCAGGATGCCCTCGAAGCAGGACTCGCCCAGGCTCCCGGCGAGCGGCGCGGCGGGCCCGAATCTCCGCAGGTACCTATGGCTGAAGGACAGGCTCTCCGAGGTCATCAGGGAGTCGAAGTACCCGGCCGTCGCCCACAATCCCTCGGTCGCCTCCGCACCGGTGGCGAGCAGCAGGTTCTCGTCCATGTGACTGCTCAGCCGGACACAGCGCTGATGCAGGCCCGCCGCCGTGAACGCGCGGTTGAAGCGCACCGCGTCGTCCCCGAGCAGCAGCATCAGCACCGCGTTCGCTCCGCTGGCCTCGATCCTGCGCAGAGCGGGGCCGAACTCCTCGGTGTTCAGCGGGACGAACAGTTCGTCCACGACCCGGCCCCGGCAGTCCTGGGCGAACCGCCGGGCCGTGCGCGCGGTGACCCGTGGCCAGACGTAGTCGCTGCCCACGGTGCACCAGCGGCGGGCGCCCGTGGTCTCGGCCAGCAGCCGCATCGCCGGGGCCAGTTGCTGGATGTCCGTCTCCCCGGTGAGGAACAGCCCGGGTGTCTCCTCGCCGCCCTCGTACTGCGCGGTGTAGATGTACGGCACTCGGTGCGCGATCCGGGGTGCCAGGGCCTGGCGTACGGCGGAGGTGTGCCAGCCGACGACCGCGTCGACCGCGCCCAGCTCAACCAGCCCCGCCACCTCGTCCGCGACCCGGCGCGGCTCGGCCCCGCCGTCCACGACGACCAGGCGTACCTCCCGGTCCAACACCCCGCCCGCGGCGTTGAGTTCCTCCACGGCGAGCTGTGCCGAGAGCTCGCAGGAGGGGCCGAAGATGCCTGCCGGGCCGCACAGGGGGATCACGAGTGCGACGAGCAGTGCGTCCCGTCGGTCCGAACGCGGTCGTGCTGCCGGCGAGTGCACAGGCGCCTCCGGGGTCTCTCCATGACGGACGTCGCGTTCAGTCCCGGCGCCCTTGCAGAGGATCTCCCGCGTCGACGGAGCCTAGACCGGCACACGGAACTTGACAATCATCGGAGGTCTGTCCGGCCTGCTGAGCCCGGGGCAGCAGGTAGTACAGAGCCGGTGCGCTGAGGACCAGCAGGACGGCGCACAGCAGCCAGGGAAGCGTCCGGTTCTGGCCGTAGACGTACACGCCGGCGGCCGGGCCCACGGCGTACCCGACGGTCTGGCACATGCTCAGGAACGACAGGTGAGCGGCTTCCTGGGAGGGCGGCGCCGCCTCGGTGGCGAAGGCAGCGGCGACCGGGCTCATCAGGACCTCGCCCAGGGTCCAGGCCAGCACCCCGACGACCAGGACGGGCAGCGAGATCCCGGCGAGGTTGACCGCGTAGCCCGCGCAGACGAAGACCGTGCCGAGGATCAACGGGGTGCGGCGCGACCAGCGCGCGGTGTACCGGGAGAGCGGTACCTCGACCAGGATCACCAGCACCGCGTTGAGCGACAGCAACCACCCATAGACATCGGTGGTATAGCCCGCCTGCCGGACCGCCAGAGCGAGCACACCGGTCTGCTGGGCATAGACCAGCGAGGCCACGCTCAGCACCACGGCGGCCGCCGCGAAGTCACGGCTGACCCGCGCCCGTACGACCGCGGCCTTCGGGCCCTGCCCCGGGCCGGGACTCCTGCGCGGCAGCGGCAGGACCAGCAGGGTCGCCACCGTCGCGGCGAGACCGTTGCCGATCAGGACGGCGGCGGGGGACCAGGACAGCAGCAGCGCGCCGAACACCGGACCGACTGCGGCGCCCACGTTGAGACACAGCCGGTAGACCGCGAACATCGCGACCCTGCGCTCGGCGGTCGTCGAGGTGCCCACCACGGTCTGCGCGAGTGGCGAGTAGGCCTGCACCCCGGCGGAGACCACGGCGGCCAGCGCGACGGTCGGGCCGAAGCCCTGGAGTCCCGCGCAGGCGAACGCGCAGACCGCGGTCGTCGAACCGGCCAGCAGCAGCGCCGTACGCACCCCGAGCCGCGCGGCGACCGGCCCGGCGGCCGCAGCACCGAGCACCCCCGCGGTCGCTACGACGATCAGCGCGAAGGTGATCTGCCGTGTTCCGTAACCGCGTTCGGCCAGGACGAGGGTGAGGAACAGGACGAAGAAACCGCCCAGCCGGCTCACGAAGATACCGAGACAGACCAGCGCGATCGGCCGGGTCATCCCCTCGGTGTAGCCGCCGAGCCTCACTCCGTTTCCAGCTTGACCAGGATCGACCCGGCGGCCGTGGTGGCGGCGGCCAGCGCGGCGACGCTGTCGGGTCCGGTCGCGGTGACATATCCGAGCCGGTCGTTGTTGTTGGTCGGCGGCGCCAGGACGTCACCCGGACCTACGTACAGCTCGACCTCCTCAACTCCCGTTACGGAACGGGCAAGTTCGACGCCCTCCACCGCGACCACGCGCCCGCCTGGGCTCGGCAGGAAGACGATGGCGGCGCCCCGGGCCGGCTCCGGAATCCGGTCCGGGGCGATGCCGAGGTACATCTCGATCAGCAGCTCGGTCGGGTCGATATCGAGCGCGCGGTTGAGGAGATGGGTGATCCGGTCGCCCGCCGGACGACAGTTCACCTCGATCAACTTGGGCCCGTCAGGGGTGAGTTTCAGCTCGATGTGCCCTGCCCCGAAGACGTACCCGATGGCGTCCAGGGCGTCGGTGGCGATCCGGCGGCACTCCTGCTCAAGTGCCGGATCCAGTACGGCGGGCAGCGCGTGCCCGGTCTCGTAGAACGAGGGCGGCGGCACCGTCTGCTTCTGCGTGATCGCCAGGAAACGGGTGACCCCGTCGAAAGTGAGGGTTTCCAGGCTGATCTCCGGACCCACCAGATACTCCTCGACCAGGATCTCCTCGGACATCCGCTGGTCGCGCTGGTTGTGCGTGACGGAGTGCAGCCAGACGGCGTGCTCCGCCACCTCGTCGGCGCTGGTACACAGCCGCACGCCGTAACTCCCGCCGTAGTCGACGGGCTTGACGATGCACGGGAAGCCCTGGGCCTCGGCAGCGGCGGCGGCCGTTTCCGGGGTCAGGGCCACGGCGAAGGCCGGCACCGGCACGCCCGCGCGCGAACAGGCCGCGCGTTGCAGGGACTTGATCCGGGCCGCGCGCACCGAGTCGGGCGCCTGCCCCGGCAGGCCGAGGCGGTACGCCGACTCGGCGCCGCTGATCATGTGCCACTCGCCGATCGAGATGAGCGCCGCGAGGCCGGGGAGCAGCGGCTGCAGCGCGGCGACCACCTGGTCCGGGTCGTTGGTCTCGGTGCTGACCACGTCGTCGATCAGGGCGGTGTCCAGCTGGAGTTGGCCCGGCAGGAGATACGCCTCGATGTCGCGGGTGACGAAGGTGACGCGGTGTCCGGCGCGCTTGGCGGCGGCGATCGCCTCGTAGCCGCTTCCGGTGGTGTTGGTCTCTAGGAATGCGATGTGCGCCATGTGTGCCTCTCGGTTGGCCCTGGGCTGGCGAGGGAGAGATATTTCCTGGGGGAACTATTTTCTCGATGGGGAGCGACTGTCAACAAGCTTCAAGTTTCCAGGACGTTACGTTTGCTGAGAGGCCCCTTGAATCGTTGACATTATTTCGGACGCACGAATACTTTCTGGGAGAAGTACTTCTGGTCGAGGACGGGTGTGCACCTATGCGACTGACCGCACACGAGCGGGAACATCGGCTCACCCACACCGCCACCGAGGTGGCGCTCCGGCGTGAGCGGCGGATGGACGGTGGGCGAACTGATGAAGTCCAGCAGCACGGCGCTGATCAGTGTGAATGTGAGGCAGGGCAGTGCGGAGACGCGTCACGACACCTGGCCGGAGCAGACCTTCCCGTCGGCGTGCGGCTCGGCATCCTGCACTGGCCTGTCGGGTGAGCGCGGGCGGTGGGCTGGTGGTGCCGGGCGGGAACGTGATCGGTAAGGGGGGCATGGAACTGAGCCCTGGCCACGCGGTGGCGGAGCGGCCGGCACGGGCCGGGTCGCACGGGCACTTCGCGGAAGTGAACCCGGGCCCGTCCTTCGGCGAGCGCGGGCTCGTCCCGCTGGGCGGGCGCCGCGAGGTGCTGGGACTGTGCGCGCGGCGAAGGGCGGCGTCGATGACGGGGCAGGGGGCGATGCGGCCGACGACGGACGATCAGGACCTCTGTGATGGGCGCGCGTCGACCATCTCGCACATCCACTTCGCTTGCCCGCGGAGCGCGACCCGGGCCCTCGCCACAGGATCGCCGCCACTACCTTCGTCGGCAGCACCGGAGCGGCCGATGGCGGCAAGTCGACCACCGTCAGCAAGCTCGCCCAACCGGTGGTGTGGAACCCGGAGTTCTTCGGCATCGGGCCCCACATGCTGCTCAAGAGCGGTCGGATCGCCCGGGTGCGGACCAGCGACGGCAAGGCCTCCGTCCCGGCCCTCCAACCGGACGTGCCCCGGCCCATGTTCGGCGTCCAGGGCCGCGTGCCCGCCGTCGGCTCGCTGAACTTCGTCACCCGGGCCACCCGGGACGACGTAGCGCCCGACCTGCCGGCCCACGCACCGGGCGCCTGCGCACGCAAGAAGTTCACCGTGCTCCGCTCCGCTGAACTCCCCATGCTCCAGCGCTACTTCATGTTCTGAACCGGCCCCACTTCTGTCCCGGTCCCTCTTCTGATCGTCCGGCCTCTTCCGAGTCCCGGTCCGGCCCTGTGCCGCCCCCCACCACCTCCAGCAAGGAGCGTTGATGATCCTTACCGGAAGCGAGATCGCGCGGGAACGCACGAACGACCGCATCACCATCGAGCCGTTCACCCCCGAGCAGGTGAACCCGAACAGCTACAACTTCCGGCTCGGCAGCCGGCTCCGGGTCTACTCCGAGATGCCGCTCGACCCGCGCCGGGAGAACGCCTGCGTCGACATCGAGATGAGCGCCGAGGGCTATGTCCTGGAGCCGGGCCGGCTCTATCTCGCCCACACCCAGGAGGTGTTGGGCAGCCGCCACTATGCGCCGACCTTCGCCGCCCGCTCCTCCGTCGCCCGGCTCGGGCTGTTCATCAACCTCTCCGCCAGCCTCGGGGACATCGGCTACGAGGGTCAGTGGACCCTCCAGCTCTACACGATGAACCGGGTCCGGGTGTACCCCGGCATGACCATCGGCCAGATGATGTGGTGGCGCCCGCAGGGCGAGATCGAGCTGTACGACGGCAAGTACCAGGGCGCCGTCGGCCCCCGCTCCAGTGACATCCACAAGGACTTCGACCGGCAACTGTCCCGGCAGCGCCTGCCAGGCCTCGGCACCGACGCGGACTCGGCGGAGGTCGGCCACAAGTTCGCCTCACTCGCCGCGGTCTCCCGGGCGTTCCGGGTGCCGACCGCGTTCGCCGTACCGGCGGGGGAGTTCACCCGGGCCCTCGCCCCCGAGGCCCGCGCCACGCTCGCCGCCCTCTTCGAGGAGATGCGGGCCACCGTCGGCGCCTTCTTCACCGAGGTCACGGCCGGGATCGAGGCGGCGGTGGCAGACCTGGCCATGCCCCCTGACCTGCGCGATCTGCTCACCGCCCGGCTGGCCGACGTGTTCGGCGACCCGGCGGAGGGTGAGTTCGCGGTCCGTTCCTCTGGACTCGCCGAGGACGGCACGAGCAGCAGCCTCGCCGGGATCCACGTCAGTGTCCTCGGCGTGCGCGGGACCGACGGCGTGATCGCGGCCGTCGAGGAGTGCTGGCGCGCCTACTACGCGGGCTCGGCGGTCGCCGCCCGGGTACGGGCGGGGGACTTCGACCCGGAACCCCGGCTCGCGGTGATCGTCCAGCGGCTGGTCCGGCCGACGCTGGCCGGCGTCGCGTTCACCGGACTCGACGGCGCTTCGGACGCGGTGGAGATCGAGTACACGGAGGGGCTGGCGGAGGAACTGGTCGCGGGAGTCGCGGTGCCCCGCCGGGCCTCGGTTCTCCCCGGCGCGCGCCTCGACGAACCGGTTCTGGTCGAAGTGGCCGACTCCTGCCGGGAGTTGCGTGCCCTGCGCGGTCACGAGGTGGACGTGGAGTGGGCCGCCGACGCGGACGGAGTGCACATCGTCCAGGTGCGGCCGGTCACCGCCCACCGCTCGACCGACCCGGACGGCGTGCCCGCAGGGATCTGGTCCAGCCGCCTCTACTTCGAGGACCCGTCGTCCGGTGCCCGCCTCGGGGACGTCGCCGAGGTGTACGCCGGGTACACAGCCAAGCGCGGTCCCGCGCACCGGCTGGCGGAGGAACTCGGCCTCGCCGTCGGCGCGGGCTGGCTGATCGGATTCACCACACAGGACCTGGCGACTCCCGAAGGCCGGGACCGTGTACGGGAGTTGCTGGCGACCGGTACCGGCACCGAGTGTGTCCTGGACTTCGGCGCCACCCTGCGCCAGATCGTCCTCCCCAAGGATCAGGTCCCGGACCGGCTGGCGGAGATCACCCGGGGCGCCGCCGCCCCCGACCGCCAACAGGCCGTGATCGTACGGGACTTCATCCGAGGCGAACTCGGCCTGATCACCCGCAGGTCCGGCACCGACATGCTGGTCGAGTACACCCCCGACGGACTGCTCGCCCTCAACCGCGGTACGGCAGGCGCCCGTTCGTTCGTCTGGAACCCCGACGGCACGGAAGGCGACGTTCCACCGGGCCTCGCCCCCCACCTGGAACGGATGGCGGCCTTCACCGGCCGTATGCACGACCGGTACGGGGACGCCACGGTGGAGTGGGTGTTCGCCGACGGAGTGCCCTACTTCGTCGACTATTCGTTGCTCGCCGGAGACATGCTGTCCGGTGAGCGCGGCACGCTCGTCTCCGCCGGGTCCGCCCGCGGGCCGCTGCTGTCGCTGACCGACGACGGCCTGCTCGGCCGGCTCTCGGTCGGCCCCGCGGTGAGCGTGGACCGCGGCAAGGACGTCACCGAACACACCGAGATCACCCGCCTGTTGGAGAAGATCCAGGCCATGCCCGCCCCGCCGGTGCTGCGGGTCGCCCGCCCCTACGCGGTCCTCTCCGTCCTGATCGGGGCGGTGGCCGGCTTCGTCTTCGAGGAGGGCTCCGTCCTCTGCCATCTCGCCATCCTCCTGCGCGAGGCCAAGGTCCCGGCGCTGGTCGCGAACCTGGGCGCGCTGCCGGACGGCGGCGAGGCCGTCATCAGCGACGGCACCATCACCGTCGCCGGAAGGAGCTTCGAGAATGAGTGACGAACGACGGGGCGCCTGGGTCGTCCTCGGCGGAGTTCACCTGATCAACGGCACCCGCACCCGGACGGACGACGACCCACTGGTCCTGGTGCGCGTGCCCTCGCTGGAGGAGGTCCGGCCCAGCACCACGGTGGTCGTGCGCTGGGCGGACCTCGGCACCTGCGAGGCGGTGGCCCTCACCACCGGCGGACGACTCCTCGGCCGGGTCCTGGTCCAGGGCGACCAGCTCTTCGAGGACGGCTTCGCCGGTCCCGCGCTACGCCCCCTGGTCGGCTCGGCCAACTCCGCTCTCGTACCGCTGTGTTACCTCTCCGAACACCCCGGCGGCGGCTACCACGGCTACGCCCAGATCCGCGCCCACGCCGAGGACGCCTGCTTCGTCCGCAGCACGGCCGAGCCCGTCGGCCATGGAGAAGTGGACCAACTCCATTGGCTGGAGGGCATACTGACGGCACATCAGAAATACGTGCTGCCGCTCGGCAACCACCACCTCTACTTCCGCAACCACTTCAAGGGCACCGAGCTGGAGTACAAGTACACCCTCGACCCGGCCCCCGACATCTGGGAGGCCGGCATGGAGGTGCTGCGGGCACTGCGCGCCGGTGAACTGCCGGGCTGTCGGCCGGAGTACCGCGAGGACTTCCAGATCTGGTACTACGACAACCACCTCTTCGACGTCCTCGGCCCCGAGTCGCAGCGCGGCTACGCCTCCTTCATCCCCTCCACCGACGGCAAGAACATCCTCAAGCGCAAGTGGTTCGCCGAGGACTCCTTCGCCCGCCGCGAGGAACTCACCCACGGCGTCGACGTCACCCCCGACGGCTACGCCGACCACCTCACCGCCGAACTCGGCCTGACCGTACGGGCGATGCCCCCCTTCCGACGCGTCCGCTACGACGTCCAGTGCGAGTCGCTGCGCACCGGACACATCTACGGCGTCTTCTTCGACCACTGCCAACTCCGCGACGCACCCGACGTGGTGCTGTCCCAGTGCGAGATCGAGTACCTCCGCTCCCGCAACCTCCTCGACGCGGAGGAGGGCGAGGTGGTGGCCGAGATGGACCGAATCGACGCGTGGGTACGCGGATTCCTCGTCGACCGGGGCTGGGCCAAGGAGCGCACCTTCTACTCCAAGCGCAGCTTCCTGCGCGATGTCCTCGCCGTTCGGCCCGAGTTGGAGCCGGGCCGGTGACCGTGTACTGGCTGGTCTGGGACGCGGCGGCGCACTGGATCGTGGAACGGCTGACCGCCGAGGGCGCCCTGCCCCACACGGCCCGCCTCCGGGCCGCCGGCATCACCGCGGCGGCCCGCCCGCCGGCCCCCAACTGCCAGACCCCGCCCTCCCTCGCCACCCTGTTCACCGGTGCCTGGCCGGAGCAGCACGGCGTCACCGGATTCCGCGTCCCCGGCACCGGCGGCCCGGTCGAGGAGTCCTCGGCGGCCTTCGCACCGGGCCGCTGCGCCGCACCGCCCGTGTGGCGTACGGCGGCCGAGGCCGGACTGCGTACGGCGGCCGTGCACGTCCCCTGGACGATCGGCGCCGACGGACAGGCCGAGCCCGGACTCGACGTGGCGGTCGAGGCATACAGCGACCGCATCGACCGCCAGGCGGCGCTGCCGCTCACGGGTGGCCGCGAGCACTTCGCCGTCGGACCGCACCCGCTCGACGTGACACCGGAGGGCGACCGGATCCGGGTCCGTAGCGAGGGCCGGTCCGTGACGCTGGGCGAAGAGGACGGCGACTGGCGGCAGTTGAGGCTGGGGACGGACAGCGGGGTCTGGCTGCGCCTGGTCGCGGCCGGCGGCCGACGGGTCCTGCTGCGGACCGGCGCCTGGCGCCCGCGCGTGGTGGGCCACGACCGAGCGCTGACTGATGCGGTCGCCGAGACGCTTCCCGTGTTCGCCGGGGAGGGCATCGGCCCCACCTACCGGACAGGGGGGCTCGGACCCCGGCTCGTGGACGGCGGCGACGGCTCGGCGGAGGACCTGTTCGTCTCCTCCATGGGCTGTGTGCACCGCTCCTTCGAGGCCCCGGCCCGCACGGTCCTCGCGCGGCACACGGCCGACCTGGTGGTGATCTACCTGCCCACCACCGACGACCTCGGCCACGAACTGATCGGCTGGTGCGACCCGAAGAGCGCCGCTCACCGCCCCGACGTGGCGGACCGGATCTGGCGGCACGTCAGAATCGTCTACGGCTGGGCCGATCGGCTGCTGGGAGCGGTACTCGACCGCGCACGCGGGCGGGACACCGTCCTGCTCGGCGCGGATCACGGAATCGCGGGTACGGCCTGGACGGTGCACCCCAACGAGGTACTGATCGCGGCCGGACTCGCCGCCCGCACCCCCGACGGAGACCTCGACCCCGCACGCTCCTCGGTGCTCTACCACCCGGCGGACAACGGCTCGCTGTGGGTCAACCACCAAGGCCTGCCCGGAGGTCGTGTTCCGCGCTCCAATGCGGGCGCACTCCTCGACCGGGCCGAGTCCGCGCTGCGCGCGGTGACCGAGCCGGGCGGCGGTCGTCCTGTGACGGCAGGCTTCGCCCCCTCGCCGGGCGGCGACCCGGCTGTGGTCCGCCACGTGCTGTTCGACCCCGACTTCCTGCCCACGGCCAAGCTCCGCCCCGATCACGCCGTCGTCGCGCCCTCGCTCAAACCCGGCGCGCACATCACCAACAACGGCGATCCACGGCTGCACGCGGTGTTCGCCGCACGCGGTCCCGGGCTGCCACCTGGCGTCGACCTCGGCACCGTCGACAACACCGTCCCGGCCCAAGTCGCCCTGCACCAGCTCGGGTTGGGCCCCTCCGACCGTGCCCGTCCGTTACTCCCCGACACCCCTGCGAGGCGTGTGTGCACCGCTACGTGAACTTCCTCGACACCACCCTGCACCTCGACATCGACACCGAGGCGGAGAAGTCCTTCGAGCCGGTGGCCCGCTTCTTTCGGCACACCATCGCCGACGCGCCGTCGAACGAACCCGCCTTCCACATCACCTTCGTCCCCTACGACCCCGCCGCCGAGCCCCCGACCGGCCGCCCCGCCGTGATCCGCCAGAGCACGGCACCCGAGTTCACCTTCCACGCGCTGCTGTCCCGGCACGGCGACCGCCTCGTCTACGCCAACGAGAACACCCGCCTCGACGTCCCCGTCGACGCCTCGATGGACCGGCGCTTCGAGGTCGGCATCACCGACGGATCCGTCTGCCAACTGATGGACTTCCTCCGGGACTTGATCATCCGCACCGAGGAGACCCGGGGCACTGTTGTCCTGCACGCCTCCGGCGTGCGCCGCGACGGCCGCGCCTACGCCATCGCAGGGCCCAAGGGCGCCGGCAAGACCACGACCCTGGTCTCGGTCCTCAGCAGGCCCGGCTGGGAGTACTTCACCGGCGACAAGCTGTTCTGCCGGATCGCGGCCGACGGCGGCATCACCGCCACGCCCTGGCGCGACTACCCCTACGTAGGAGCCGGAACGCTGCGCGGACACCCGGCACTTGTCGACTGGGTGCGCGCCAACACGGGCCTGGATCCCGCCGAACTGCCGGACCGCAAGAAGCTGTTGCTGGACGCGGATGCCTTCGAGGCCTGGCTGGGCTCGGAGTTCAGCCCCGAGCCGCTGCGCCTCGCCGGGATCCTGCTCCCCGAGGTCCGCCCCGGCGAGCCGTGCGCCGTCGAGCCGGTGACGGAGGAACCGGCCCGCTGGATGGAGCTGAACCGCATCGTCGACCGCTCCATCGACACCACCTTCTTCGGCTGGCAGCACTACCTCGTACCGGACTACGCGGCCTTCTACGCCACCTTGTCGGCCATGCGCCCCCACCTCGCCGACCTCGCGATGCTCCGCCTCACCGGCACCCTCGACGTCGACCTCGACGCCGCCCTGGCGGCCGGCTCATGAGCGCGCCCCAGCTGCGGATCGCGGTGATCGGCCACTCCGGCAGCGGCAAGTCCACCTGTGCGAGCGCCCTCCGCACCTACGCGGCTGACCAGGGACTCGCCTTCGCCCGCATCGCACTGGCGCGTCCGCTCTACGAACTCCAGGACCGCGTCTACGCCACCGCCGGCGCCCCCCTCCGGTCCGGCGCCCAGGACCAGATGCTGATGGAGGACCTCGCCGGCCACCTCCGCCGCCTCAACCCCCGTGCCCTGGCCGACGACTTCGCGACCCGGCTCGCGGACTGCCCGGCCGACCTCGTCGTCAACGACGACCTGCGCGACCCCCTGATCGACGCCCCCGCGCTGCGGGCCCTGGGCTTCACGATCCTACGGATCACCTGCGACGAACGACTGCGCCTGGCCCGGCTGACCGCGCGCTCCGACCTGACCCGCGCCGACGCCTCCACCCGCAACCTCGACCTGATCGAGCCGGACGCCGTCCTCGACAACAGCGGGGACCTGACCGCCTATCGGGCCGCGATCCATGTCACCGTCCGCTCGCTGCAAGGAGGTTGGGCGCTGTGATCCTCACCGGTCCCGAGATCGCCCGCGCGGTCGCCGAGGGTGAGATCCACATCGACGACTTCGACCCCACCCGGCTCGAACCCAACTCCTACGGCTTCCGTCTCGCCCCCCAACTCCTGTCGTACGACCGGGAGATGCTCGACAGCCGGCACGCACCCGACTGCACCGGCATCACCATGGACGCGGCCGGACATGTGCTGGAGCCCGGCCGGTTCTACCTCGGTTCCACCATGGAGGTCATGGGCAGCCCGCACTACGCGGCCACCCTCTACGCCTGCCGCTCGGTGTCCACCCTCGGGGTGTGGATCCAGTTCTCCGCCCCGCTCGGCCACAGCGGGGCGCTCTTCCCCTGGACCCTGGAGATCACCGTCGCCAACCCGGTCCGCCTCTACCCCGGGATGCGCATAGGCAAGCTCGCCTTCTGGGCCATGCAGGGCGAGCCGCTCCTCTACGACGGCAAGTACACGGGATCGACCGCCGCCGTCGCCTCCCGGCTCAGCGAGGATCTCGCCGTCCTTCCCTCGACGGGAGGCAGCTGACATGGCGTCAGGCGCGAGCGTCCCGGGGCGTCTGCTGCGCATCGACGAACTGCGCGAACTCTCCCGCCGCAGGCCCGGCCGGGCCGCACTGGCCATCGCCCGGCAGTGGGCGGTCATCCTCGCCGCCGCGACGGGCGCGGTGTACTGGGGCCACTGGTACGGCTATCTGCTCGCCATCGTCGTCATCGCCACCCGGCAGCACGCGCTCGCCGTACTGATGCACGATGGCGCGCACCGGCTGCTGTTCGCCGACCGCAGGGTCAACGACCTGGTCAGCGACCTTCTGCTGGCCTTCCCGCTGTTCATCAGCACCACCCTGTACCGACGTCACCACCTGGAACACCACCGCTATCTCAACACCGCGCGCGACCCCGACTACGACCCCACCGCGATCGACAACACCACCCGCGACTGGGTCCGGCTGTTCGCCGCCGACGCGGTCGCCCTGAACATCGTCAAGACCGTCGGCACCCTGGACCAGTTCTCGCTGCTCCCGGTGTTGCGCGGGGACCGCACCGTGGCACGGGCGATGGGCCGGGCGCGGTGCGCGCTGTTCCTCGGCGGGCTCGCGGCGCTCGCGGTGGTCCTGGTGGCGACCGGCTGGTGGCTGCCGTATCTGCTGCTCTGGATCGTGCCGATGATCACCGCACTGAGCATGATCCTGCGGCTGCGGGACATGGCCGAGCACGTGGGGTGCGAGGAGGACGCCGGGATCGGCGGGACCCGGTCGGTGCTCGCCGGGGCCGTGGAGCGCGCCCTGTTCTCCCCGTGCCGGATCAACTACCACCTGGCGCACCACCTTTATCCCAGCGTCCCCTGCTACAACCTCGCCGACCTGCACCGCCGGCTCATGCAGCACCAGGCCGTACGCGACCGCGCCCGCATCTCGAGGTCGTACCTCTTCGGGCCTGCCAGCGTGCTGCGGCACGTCGCCGAGGCCCGCGCGCTGAAGTACGCCACCACCACACCGAACAGGGAGCCCGATGGCCATCACGCCTGAGACCCGCGTCGGCAACGTCGACACCTTCCTGGCCGCGCGCGGACTCACCCCCGACGCGATCGAGCGCCTGCTGACCCAACGGACCGGCCCCGCACGGCACTTCCTGCTCACCAGCTCACCCGTGCACGGACTCGCCAACGCCACCAGCGACGTCGACTTCATCCGGATCCAGTCCGAACCGATGACGGGCGCCCGCATGGCGACCCAGCTCTTCGAGGGGCCCAACCACCTCGAAGCCATCTCCTTCGCCGAGGACGAGGTCCACGCGGCGCTCGCCGACCTACGGGCGCTGGCGGACGCCGATCCGCGGCAGGCCGTCCTCGCGTACCGGGGTTGGGACAAGGGACACGAGCTGCGCCGCAAGCATCTGGAGCGGATCGTCAACGGCGTTGCCCTGGACCGGAGTCTGCCGTATCTGGACCGGCTGCCCGAGCTGGCCCGGCTGTGGAAGTGGTCCGCGCTGCACACCGCCACCGAGCAGGTGCTGTTCCTGTGGCTGGCGGAGGCGGCCGGTGAGCGGCGCGGGCGGGTGGGGTACGCGGTCAACGCGCTGCTGCACCTGATGGACGCCGTGCTCTCGCACCACCTCGACGTGTACTCCAACCGCAAGTGGTTCCTGCTGCGGTGGACCCGTTTCCGTCAACTGCACGGCAGCGAGCCGGTGGTGGCCGCAGTGGACGCGCTGCGCGCCCCCGTCTCCGAGGCGCTCGTCGGCAAGGACGCCGGCCCGCTGGCCCCCGCCCTGACCGCCCTGCTCACCGAGGTGCACGCCGTCGCCGGTGAAGGACATGCGCCGACCCTCACCGTGGAGCCTGTCGGCGACCCGGTCCGGCGGCGCTTCCTGCCCGGCGCCGACATGCTGCTCGGCGCGACCACGGCCTTCCTCGGCCAGGACCCGCTGCCCACCGGCGAGATCCCCCTCGCCGACCTGCCGGACGCCGTCGGCGCCCCCGCCGACCTGCTGCGCGCCGCCCGCTGCGGCGCGGTGACCCTGCTCCCGGCCTGACCGCCTGCCGCATCCCCCCGCTGAAGGAGCCTGATGGAACTCGCCCTCTACCCCGGCGTGCGCGCCGGCCGCGGCCTGCCCCCCGAGGCCGCCGTCCGGGCCTGGGCCACCGTCGCCTGGCTGATGTCCGTCGACGGTCGTGCCTACGTCGAGGACCTGGACGGCGGCGCGGACCAGCCGCAGCTGCGCCAGGTCGTCAAACTCCGGCTGCTGGAGCTGCTGTCGGAGATGGACACCCGGCTCACTGGAGCCGAACCCGCCGGAGAGGCACACCAGTTGGCGCTGGCCCTGGAGTACGGCCTGCACGAGGTCTGCCACGCCTCGGGCCAGGAGCTGGCCCAACTCTTCGCCCTGGAGCAGGAGTTCGGTGGTGAGGAGGCCGACGACGCCGGAGTGCGCGAGCTGTGGGACGCACTGTGCGAGGCCTTCCCCGGGCAGATCCCCGACCCGCTGGTGGCGAGCGGACAGAGCGAGGTCCTGCGCGCGCTGCGGAACTGGTCCAAGCTGTGCGTCGCCGCCGGTACCGACGCCGCGTTCCTCGAACCGTTCCTCAAGGACGCCTGACATGGGCTTCGTCGAGCGCTACGGCGCCGCCTTCGGCCGCTCCAAGGCCCTGCTGCTGCGCATGTCCGGGCTGCTCGCCGCCGAACAGGAGGCCCAGGGTGCCTGGATCACCGACACCGACGGCCGCCGCTGGCTGGACTTCGGCTCCTTCGGCGTCCACCTGATCGGCCACCGGCACCCGGCGACCGTAGCGGCGGCACGGGACCAGCTGGCGCACATGGGCTTGTCGGGGAAGGTCCTTGGCAACGCGGAAGCAACTCGCTGCGCAGAGGCCCTGATCGACATCGCACCCCCCGGCCTCGACCAGGTCGCCTTCGCCAACACCGGTGCGGAGGCAGTGGAGATGGCGATGAAGATGGCCGCCCTGTCCACCGGCCGCACCGAGTTCGCCGCCCTGCGCGGCTCCTATCACGGCAAGACCGCAGGCGCCCTGCACCTGTCCGACACCTACGCGGTGCGCTCGCCCGTACCGCTGGCGGCACCGGCGCACTTCCTGGAACCGGGCGACCTCGACCAGGCCCGCCGGGTCCTCGCCGCGGGCACGGTCGCCGCGGTCTTCGCCGAACCGGTCCGGGGCGAGGGCGGGGTGCTGCCGGTCGACCCGGACTACCTCACCGCGCTGCGCGAACTCTGCCGTAAGACCGGTACGTTGCTTGCCCTGGACGAGATCCAGACCGGCCTGGGCAGATGCGGTCGTCGCTGGCGCTCGGCCGACGACTGTCCGCCGGACCTGCTGCTGGTCGGCAAGGCCCTGGGCGGCGGACTCGTCCCGATGGCCGCGGTCGTGTACTCCGGCACCCGGATCGGCGGCGCGGCCGGCGACCCCGTGGTGCTGGCCTCCTCCTTCGCGGGCGGAGCGCTGGCCGGGCGGGTAGGCGCCGCCGTGGTCCAACTGGTCCGCGAGGACGGCTTCCTGGACGACGTACGCCGACTCGGCGAGGCCGCCCGCAAGGGGCTCGGCGAGCTGCTCGGCGCGGACCCGAGGATCCGCGACATACGCGGCGAGGGCCTGATGATCGGCCTCGAAACGGCCTCGCCCGGTATCGCCGGCCAGATCCTCCTGGAGGCCGCCAAGCGCGGTGTCCTGCTCAGCTTCTGCCTCAGTGCGCCGCAGGTCCTACGGGTCTATCCGCCCGCGGTGATCGGCCAGGACGACCTCGACCGGGGCCTGGAGACGATCGCCGCGGCGGTGGCCGCCGTACCCAACGCACTTTCAGCGCAGCCCAACTGACTGTCCATCACTTCACTGCACGCTCGCCGAGAGGGGCCGCACCGTGCCCGTAGTCCGTACCGAGGTAGAGATCGACGACGCTCCGCTGGAGCACGTGTGGACCGTGCTGTGCGATTTCGAGGCACACGCGGGATACATGGACGACGTCCTCGGCATCCGTTTCCTGGAACGCGGCCACGACACCGCGCTCAGCTCCTGGCGGGTCCTGCTCAACGGCAGCGAGCTGACCTGGGACGAGCGAGACGTCTTCACCCCGATGCGCCGGATCGACTTCGACCAGACCGACGGGGACCTCGAAGTCTTCCGTGGATACTGGGAGTTGCAGGAGACGGGGACGGGAGTCCGGGTCGTTCTTGAGATTGAGTTCGACATCGGTATTCCCTCCCTGGCCGAGGTCCTGGACCCGATCGGGATCCAGGCCATCGAGTCCAACTCCCGCAGCATGCTGGCCGCGATCCGCGACCGCCGCCCGTCACCGGTGTCGCAGTGACGGCCGTGAACGCCGGGGCCGCCGTACGGCTGCTGGTCACCGGGATCGGCGGCGCGGTCGGCAGCGGACTGGCCGACGCGCTGGCGGCGGCCCCGCCCTGGGCCGAGGTGGTCGGCGTCTTCAGCGGCGAACGCTCCCGCGACGCGTTCTGGGAGCGGTCCTCCGAGGCGGTACGGACCCGGATCAGGCCGGTCGTCCGCGACCTCACCGACGGCCCGGCGACCCTGTCCGTGGCCGGTGAACTCGGCCCGGCGGAGCGGACGTTGGTCGTCCACGCGGCGGCGAACGTCAGCTGGACGGCGTCCCTGGAAGGCGCCCGGCGCGGCAATGTGGAGGTCACCCGGAACGTCGCCGAACTGGCCCGTGCGCTCGGCGGCGACACACGGTTCGTGTATGTCTCCTCCGCGTATACGGCGGTCGAGGGGTGGGAGTACCGCAACACGTACGAGGCCACGAAGGCGGAGGCGGAGCGGCTGCTGCGATCCGACTACGGCGACCTGCGGCCGGTCGTGTTCTCGTGCAGCCTCGTCGTCGGACACAGCCGCACTGGCGCGATCAGCCGCTTCCACGGCATCTACCCCCTCCTCGGACTGATCGACCGGCACGAGCCGCCGCTGCTGCCGGGTGGCCGCGACCGCCGGATCGACATCGTCCCCGTGGACTGGGTCGCGGCCGAACTGGCCGCGCTGCTGGGCCGGTTGGCGCACGGCGACGGCCCGGAGGCGGATGTCGTGGCGTCCTCGGGGCAGTCCGCGCCCCGGTTGGAGGAGCTGGTCGGCGGGGCGGTGGCCGCGCTCAACCAGGCAAGGGTGCACGCGGAACGACCCCCCGTACGGGAGCTGACCCTGGTGCCGTTCCGCCGCTGGGAGTTCCTGCGCCGGTCCCTCGACGCGTGGCAGGTGCGGGGGATACCGATGCCGCCCAAGGCGTTCCTCGACCGGCTGATCGGCGTGTACCGGCCGTACTTCGAGGACGACCGGGTCCTGCCGCCGACGGGGACGGTGCGGCCCTGCCCGCCGTGGACGGAGTTCCTGGAACCGGCCGTCGGGTACTGGTTCGCCCGTCAACCGGTCCGGGGCGGCGGGGCGTTGGTGCGGACGGGCGGCGTGGGATGACTCCGGTCGCGGGGGTGGGCCTTGCCGCGGTGGGGATGCTCGTCGCGGTCGAGGGACGGGAGGCGCGGACGCGGGTGGCTGCCGTGGCCGCTTCGCGGGGGCGCGGCGCGGTGCTCCGTGCGGCGGTGCTGCCCGGCCTGGGGCTGGTCGCCCTGGCGGGCGCGGCTGCGGGGGTACTCGTCGTACTGCCCCGAGGCTGGGCTCAACTGGTCGGCGCTGTCGTGTTGTTGGCGGCTGGGCTGCAGTGGCTGGTGTGGGCCGCGCGGCGGGAGTCGGGAGTGGTGGCGGGACGGGACGAGGGGGTGGTGTTCGAGGGGGTGCGACTGCGAATGGGCGCTGGGGGCGGGGGAGTTGGCCCCACGTCTTCGACGCACCCCACGTCTTTGGCCCACACTCCCGTCCGTACCTCCCTCCGCACTCCTGCCCGTGCCCCCGCCCGTACCGAGACGGCCGGTGCTCTCCTCCGCGCCGGCGCCGAAGTGCTCGTAGTGACAACGGCGGTTGCCGCAGCGGCGGTTCCCCGCGCGTGGCTTCCGGCGTCGGCCCTGCTGTTCGTGGTCGCGGTCATCGCTCCCGGAATGATCCGGCACCGGCCTGCCGGCGGGCTGCCGGAGCGTCCTGTCAAGGCCGCGGTAGCGGTGCTCTTGACCGCCGCCGGAGTAACAGCCGTAACCGCGGGCGCAGTTGGTGTCCTGCCCGCGCTCCTCCTGCCCATGGCAGGTCTGTTCGTCCTTGCCCTCGCCCGGCGGAAGGGACCTCCCGCACCGGTACCGGACGGCGACGCCCCCGCCACTCGTCTCCGCGCGCTCCGGGAGTTCGTGCTCGGTGACGACCTGGCCGTCTGGTGCGCGGTCGCCGTGCTCGTCGTGGCCGTACGCCTGCCCATCGCGGCCTTCCACCGCGCCTTCCACCGGGGCCCCGCCGCCGAACTGCTGCTCACCGTCCTGTTGTTGGCCGTGCTCAGCGGTACGGCACGGCGTGCCCGCACCTCGACCACTCCGTAGGAGACCACTGATGCCGGACCACGACATCTCCGTACCCTCTGCCCGCCCCGCCGGAAAGGCGTTCCGCACCGCGCGGTCCGCCAGCATTCACGGCGGTTACGAATGGCGCCTCGGCATCACCCCGCCGGTCGTCACGCCGATCTTCCAGACCGCCGCCTTCGAACTCCCCAGTGCCGCCGCGGCAGCCGGGATATTCGACCTCCAGCAGGACGGTCACGCCTACTCCCGCCTCAACAACCCGACGTGTGACGTGCTGGAGGAGCGCATGGCCGCGGTGGACGGTGCCGCGGCCGGTCTCGCCGTAGCCTCCGGGCAGGCCGCCATCGCCCTCGCCCTGCTCGATCTCTGCCAGGCCGGCGACAACATCGTCAGCTCCGACGAGCTGTACGGCGGCACCTGGAACCTGCTCGCGAACACCTTCGCCCGGTTCGGCATCGAGGTGCGGTTCGTCAGCCCCGGCAACCCCAAGAACTTCACGGAGGCGAGCGACGACCGGACCCGCTGCTTCTTCGGCGAGACCATGCCCAACCCGAAGCTGCGGATCTTCCCCGTCGAGGAGGTCGCCGAACTCGCGGAAGGCCTCGGCGTACCGCTGGTCCTCGACAACACGATGCTGCCGTACGTCTGCAGGCCGATCGAGCACGGCGCCCACATCGTCGTCTACTCGGCGACCAAGTACATCGGCGGCCACGGTTCGACGCTCGGCGGCCTCATCCTGGACAGCGGTCGCTTCGACTGGGACGCCCACGCCGACAGGCACCCCCTCCTCACCACCCCGGACGCGGCGCACGGCGGTGTCGTCTGGACCCGCACCGGACTCGACCTCGACAGCCCGCTCGGCCGAAGTCCCTATCTCCTCAAGGCCCGTGAGACGCTGCTGCGCGATCTCGGGCCCTGCCTAAGTCCGTTCAACGCGTGGCTGCTGCTCCAGGGCCTGGAGACACTGCCGTTGCGGATGCGTGCGCACGGCGAGAACGCCCGCCGGGTCGCGGCCCACCTCCAGGAGCACCCGCGTGTCGCGTCGGTCCGCTACCCCGGGCTCGCCACCGGCGACGAGGCACGGCTGACCGAGCGCTATCTCGGGGACAACGGCGGGCCGTTGGTGCAGTTCGAACTCACCGGAGGCCGGGAGGCCGGCTGCCGTTTCATCGAGGCGCTCCGGCTGATCTCCCATGTCACCAACATCGGTGACGTCCGGTCACTCGCCACCCACCCCGCCTCCACCACCCACGCCCAGCTCCCCGAGGCCGACCAACTGGCCGCCGGGGTCACCCAGGGCTCGATCCGTCTGGCCGTGGGCATCGAGGACATCGACGACCTGCTCGCCGATCTCGAAAGGGCACTCGGGGCATCATGAACCGTCCGCTCGTCGCGCTCGCCTGCTCCACCGAGACCTGGGACGGTGTACCGCACGCCGCGGTCCGCCGCGCGTACGTCACCGCGCTGGAACAGGTCGCCGACTGCTCGGTGGTACTGCTGCCGGGCCCCGACGGCCTGCCCGACGAGACGCTGAGCCGTTTCGACGGCCTGGTCCTGGGCGGCCACGAGAGCAACGTCGCCCCCGCCCACTACGCCGGCCCACCCGCGCCGGGCCCCTACGACCCCGACCGCGACGCACTCGCCCTGTCGATGGCGCCGCGCGCGGTGGCCGCCGGGCTCCCGCTGCTCGGGATCTGCCGGGGCCTCCAGGAGATGAACGTGGCATACGGCGGCACACTGCGCGACCTGGGCCCTACGGCGCCACACCGGGAGGACCTCGCCCTCCCCAGAGCCCAGCAGTACCTGCCCGCCCACGAGATACGGATCACCCCCGGCGGCCCGCTGCACCAACTCCTCGGCACCGAACGCACCCGGGTCAACTCCCTGCACGGCCAGGCGATCGACCGCCTCGCCCCCGGCTTAAGGGCAGAGGCGGTGGCCCCCGACGGCGTACTGGAGGCCGTGTCGGTGCACCGCGCCCAGACCTTCGCCCTCGGCGTCCAGTGGCACCCCGAGTGGTACGCGGCCACGGACGCAGTGTCCCGCCGTGTCTTCGAGGGCTTCGGCGCGGCGGCGGCAGACCGGGCGATCGGGCGAACTGGGCTTGGGCGTACGGCAGTCGGGCCCACCCCGCAGGGGAACGCCAAGCCGACCGTCGGAGGCCGCCGATGAACGGATTCCCTGCCCCCGCGAGCCGCCACCAGCGCACCGCCACCCTCTTCCCTCCCGACCGCCCGCTACGGCTGGAGAAGGGCGGCATCCTCTCCCAAGTCCGGGTCGCCTACGAGGAGTTCGGACACCCTGACCCGCACCGGCCGAACACGGTGTTCGTCTGCCACGCCCTCACCGGCAATTCCCATGTCACCCGGCACAGTCCGGACGACATCCCCGGCTGGTGGGAGGAGATGGTCGGCCCCGGACGCCCGATCGACACGAACCACCTGCACGTCGTCTGCGCCAACGTCCTCGGCGGCTGCGCGGGCACCACCGGCCCCTGGACCCCGGACCCGACTGGCCGGCCCCTCGCCGCGGACTTCCCCGCGATCACGGTGGGCGACATGGTGACGGTCCACCGGCGCCTCCTGGTTCACCTGGGCAGCACCGGCCTGCACGCGGTGGTCGGCGGATCACTGGGCGGTATGCAGGCCCTGGAGTGGCTGCTGCGCCACCCCGGCGACGCCCGCCAATTCCTCCTCATCGCCACCGGCGCCCGCCTCTCCACGGACGCCCTCGCTGCCCACGCGGCAGGCAGAGCCGCCATCCGCGCCGACCCCGCCTTCGCCGCAGGCCGCTACCCCGAACACCCGGACGCGCGCGGCCCCGTCGAGGGCTTGGGCGTCGCCAGGATGATCGCGCACCTGACGTACATGTCCCCGAAATCCCTGGACACCAAATTCGCCCGCCGTCACCAGCCCCTCGCGCCCGCGGCCGACCCGGCCTACGGCCCCTACGCGGTGGAGCGTTACCTGGAACACCAGGCCCGCACCTTCGTCACCCGCTTCGACGCCAACAGCTACCTGCACCTCACGGCAGCCATGGACCACTACGACGCCTTCGCCCGCCCCACGGCCCCACTCCCGCCGGAAGACCGCCGCCCCACGGTCCAGGTCTTCAGCTTCGCGTCGGACCGCCTCTTCGCCGCGACGGACACCGACCACCTGATGACCCACCTGTCGACACTCGGGCTGCCGCTGACCCATCACCGCGACATCACGTCGGAGGCCGGCCACGACGCCTTCCTCCTGCGCGTCCCGGGCTACCTGACCGCCGTAGCGGAAGCATTCGCCACCCACGACAGCCCTCGACCGGGTCCTCAGCCCGTCAGCACTCGATGATGTTCACCGCGAGCCCGCCCCGGGCCGTCTCCTTGTACTTCACGCTCATGTCCGCCCCCGTCTCCTTCATCGTCTTGATGACCTTGTCGAGGGACACCTTGTGCGAACCGTCCCCCCGCATCGCCATCCGCGCCGCGGTCACCGCCTTCACCGCGGCCATGCCGTTGCGTTCGATGCACGGGATCTGGACGAGGCCGCCGACGGGGTCGCACGTGAGGCCGAGGTTGTGTTCCATGCCGATCTCGGCCGCGTTCTCGACCTGTTCCGGGGAGCCGCCGAGGACCTCCGCCAGCGCGCCCGCCGCCATGGAACACGCCGACCCGACCTCGCCCTGGCAGCCGACCTCGGCGCCGGAGATGGAGGCGTTCTCCTTGAAGAGCATGCCGATGGCGCCGGCGGAGAGCATGAAGCGGACCACGCCCTCCTCGTCGGCGCCCGGCACGAAGTTGATGTAGTAGTGCAGGACCGCCGGGATGATGCCGGCCGCGCCGTTCGTCGGGGCCGTCACCACGCGGCCGCCCGCCGCGTTCTCCTCGTTCACCGCCATCGCGTAGAGCGTGATCCACTCCATCGCGTGCGCCAACGGGTCGCCCTCCGCCCGGAGTTGACGTGCGGACATGGCCGCCCTGCGTCGGACCCGGAGGCCGCCCGGCAGGATGCCCTCCCGCGACATGCCCCGCGAGACACACGCCCGCATCACGCCCCAGATCTCCAGCAGCCCGGCCCGGATCTCCTCCTCCGTGCGCCAGGCGCGCTCGTTCTCCAGCATCAGCGCGGAGATCGACAGGCCCGTCTCCTGCGTCAGCCGCAGCAGCTCGTCGCCCGTGCGGAACGGGTACTTGAGGACCGTGTCGTCCAACTTGATCCGATCCGCGCCGACCGCTTCCTCGTCGACGACGAAACCGCCGCCCACCGAGTAGTACGTCTTCGACAACAGCTCCTCGCCCGCCGCGTCGTACGCCCACAGGGTCATGCCGTTCGCGTGGTATGGGAGGGTTTTTCGGCGGTGCAGTTTCAGGTCGGCGTCGAAGTCGAACGGGATCTCGTGTTCCCCCAGCAGCCGGATGCGCCCGGCCTCCTTGATCTGCTCGACCCGCTCGTCCGCCTTCTCCACGTCCACCGTGCGCGGCGACTCGCCCTCCAGGCCGAGCAGCACCGCCTTCGGGGTGCCGTGCCCGTGGCCGGTCGCGCCGAGGGAGCCGTAGAGCTCGGTGCGGACGGAGGCGACGGAGTCCAGCAGGTCCTCGTTGCGCAGCCGGCGCGCGAACATGCGGGCCGCCCGCAGCGGGCCGACCGTGTGGGAGCTGGACGGGCCGATGCCGATCGAGAACAGGTCGAAGACCGAGATGGCCACGGTGACTCCTCAGAACGCAGGACGTGCGGGGTGGTGCAGGATCAAGGGGCGCGAAGCGCTTCGAACAGGGTGGTGGTGGGCGACGGGCGGGCGGGACACCGGCGCGCACCTCCCAGTGTGCGCCGGTGTCCCCGACGGCGACTGCCGCCCGGTGGGCCGAACTACAGCCCGGGATACAGCGGGTACTTCTCCGCCAGCGCGGTCACGCGGGCCTTGAGCGCAGCCACGTCGGCCTCCCCGAAGGGAGAGGGCGCCTTCAGCGTCTCCGCGATGACATCCGCGACCTCGGCGAAGTCCTCGGCCGTGAAGCCGCGGGTCGCCAGCGCCGGCGTACCGATGCGCAGGCCGGACGTCACCATCGGGGGCCGCGGGTCGTTCGGGACGGCGTTCCGGTTGACCGTGATGCCGACCTCGTGGAGCCGGTCCTCGGCCTGCTGACCGTCCAGCTCGGAGGTGCGCAGGTCGACCAGGACCAGGTGCACGTCCGTACCACCGGACAGCACGTCGACCCCTACGGCCTTCACGTCGTCCCGCACCAGGCGCTCGGCCAGCAGCCGCGCACCCTCCACGGTACGCCGCTGCCGCTCCTTGAAGTCCTCGCCGGCCGCGACCTTGAAGGAGACCGCCTTCGCGGCGATCACATGCTCCAGCGGACCGCCCTGGAAGCCGGGGAAGACGGAGGAGTTCAGCTTCTTCGCGAACTCCTTCTTCGCCAGGATGATGCCGCCGCGCGGGCCGCCCAGCGTCTTGTGGGTCGTGGACGTGACGACATCCGCGTACGGCACGGGGTTGGGGTGCAGCCCCGCCGCGACCAGGCCCGCGAAGTGCGCCATGTCGACCCACAGGAAGGCCTCGACCTCGTCCGCGATCCGGCGGAACTCGGCGAAGTCCAGCTGGCGCGGGTACGCGGACCAGCCCGCGATGATGACCTTCGGCCGGTGCTCCTTGGCGAGCTTCTCCAGCTCGGCCATGTCGACCAGACCGGTGGTGGCGTCCACGTGGTACGCGACCACGTTGAACTGCTTGCCGGAGAAGTTCAGCCGCATCCCGTGGGTCAGGTGACCCCCGTGCGCCAGGTCCAGGCCGAGGATCGTGTCGCCGGGCTGGGCCAGCGCGAACAGCGCGGCCTGGTTCGCGGAGGCGCCCGAGTGCGGCTGCACATTGGCGTACTCGGCGCCGAACAGCTCCTTGACCCGGTCGATCGCGATCTGCTCGGCCACGTCGACGTGCTCGCAGCCGCCGTAGTAACGACGGCCCGGGTACCCCTCCGCGTACTTGTTGGTGAGGACCGAGCCCTGCGCCTCCAAGACCGCGACCGGAGCGAAGTTCTCCGAGGCGATCATCTCCAGCGTGGACTGCTGCCGGCGCAGCTCGGCGTCGACGGCCGCGGCGATGTCCGGGTCGAGCTCGTGCAGGGGCGTGTTCATTACAGACATATGGGTGTACGACTCCTCAGCCGGCGGAAAACGCGGTGTACTCGTCGGCGGAGAGCAGGTCGCCCGGCTCCTCCGCGACACGCACCTTGAACAGCCAACCCCCCTCGAAGGGCGCCGAGTTCACCAGGGACGGGTCGTTCACGACGTCCTCGTTGATCTCGGTGACCTCGCCGCCGACGGGCGAGTACAGGTCGGACACCGACTTGGTCGACTCCAGCTCACCGCAGGACTCGCCCGCGGTCACCGTGGAGCCGACATCGGGGAGCTGGGCGTAGACGACATCGCCGAGCGCGTTGGCCGCGAACTCGGTGATGCCGACCGTCGAGACGCCGTCCTCGGCGACCGACAGCCACTCGTGCTCCTTGCTGTAGCGCAGCTGCTGGGGGTTGCTCATGGCCTGAATTCTCCTGTACGCGGGGGAGTGCTGATGAATGGGGGACTACGGAGGACATCGACAGGCAGGGGCGATCCGCCCCGGGTCACAGACGTGACGCTACGACGACTGTCACTTCTCGCGCTTGTAGAACGGCAGTGCCACGACCTCGTACGGCTCGTGACTGCCCCGGATGTCCACGCCGACACCGGTCGTACCCGGCGCCGAGTGCGCGGCGTCGACGTAGGCCATGGCGATGGGCCTGCCCAGCGTGGGGGAGGGGGCGCCGGAGGTGACCTCGCCGATCACCTGGCCGTCGGCGACGACGGGGTACCCGGCGCGCGGGACCCGGCGGCCCTCGGCGACGAGCCCGACGAGGACGCGCGGCGGCTGCGAGGCGGCGCGCTCGGCGGCGGCCTCCAGGGCGCCGCGCCCGACGAAGTCGCCGTCCTTCTCGAACTTCACGACCCGGCCGAGCCCGGCGTCGAAGGGGGTCAGCTCCGTGCTCAGCTCATGCCCGTACAGCGGCATCCCGGCCTCCAGGCGCAGGGTGTCGCGGCACGACAGCCCGCACGGGATCAGCCCGACCGACGCCCCGGCCTCGGTCAGCGCCAGCCACAGCTTCTCCGCGTCACCGGGGGAGACGAACAGCTCGAAGCCGTCCTCGCCGGTGTAGCCGGTGCGGGCGATCAGCGCGGGGACGCCCGCGACCGTGCCGGGCAGACCGGCGTAGTACTTGAGGCCGTCGAGGTCGGCGTCGGTGAGCGACTTGAGGATGCCGGGGGACTCGGGGCCCTGGACGGCGAGCAGCGCGTACGCGTCACGGTCGTCGCGGACGAGCGCGTCGAAGCCCTCGGCACGCTCGACGAGTGCGTCCAGCACGACCTGGGCGTTGGAGGCGTTGGCCACCACCATGTATTCCGTCTCGGCCAGCCGGTAGACGATCAGGTCGTCCAGGATGCCGCCGTCGGCCCGGCAGATCATGGTGTAGCGGGCGCGGCCGAGGCCCACGGAGCCGATGTTGCCGACGAGGGCGTAGTTGAGGAGTTGGGCCGCCTGCGGTCCGGTGACGGTGATCTCGCCCATGTGGGAGAGGTCGAAGAGGCCGGCCTTCGTGCGGACGGCGAGGTGTTCGTCGCGCTCGGAGCCGTAGCGCAGCGGCATGTCCCAGCCGGCGAAGTCGGTCATCGTCGCACCGAGCGAGCGGTGCAGCGCGTCGAGCGCGGTGCGGCGCTTCTCAGGGGTGGCGGTACTGCTCATCGGTCGGTCTCCCAAGGCATGACGGCGAGGTCGTTCCTCCCCATCTGTCATCGGGACCTGAGAGGTTCGCCATGACCGCACGCGGGACATGGGTTGCACCTTGGGTGGGACCACCGTCGCCGGCGGTCCGCTTTTCAGATGTGCCTCGCCCGCGCGGTAACGGGGCCTGAGAGATTCAAGGGAGGGACTTGCTCCTTCGGCGCCCCAGCGAAAGCTGGCTGGGGACTCTCCCGCGCGGATTCAAGCGGCCGGTATGCAGTTAGGCGGGCACATCATCGCACAGGCTTTGTAACAGGCCTGTGGCCGGACGCGAACGGAACCGCGAGACACCGTGCATTACCTTCTCTTTACGTTCAGTGGGGAGAACCTTTCCTGACCCCGCAGGGAGGACGATCACGGTGACAAGGACCACGGTGTACGCCACGACCTCGGCCGTAGCGCTGCCCAAGCAGCCCTCGGCCTCGGCCAGGGAGGCATGCCCCGCCCGCCCCGTACCGACAGTCCGCGACCTGCGCGAGCGCGCCGGCCACAGCCCGCACGGACTCCGCTTCGGCCCCCGTGACCTGGTCGTCGTCACCGGCCTGCCCGGCAGCGGCAAGTCCACGCTGATGCGCCGCGCGGTGCCGGGCGGCGATGGCGTCCGCGTCGACAGCCAGGACACCCGCGACCGCTGGGAAGCCCGTATATCCCGAGTCCCCAGCCTCGCCGGCCTCCTCCCGTACGCGATCTACCGCCCCCTGGTCCGCCTCGCCCACTACGCCGGGCTGCACCGCGCGCTGCGCTCCGCGTCCGGAGCCGTCGTGCACGACTGCGGTACGCAGACCTGGGTGCGCGGCTGGCTGGCCCGGGCCGCCGGGCGCCGGGGCGGCACGCTGCACCTGGTGTTCCTCGACGTCAGCCCGGACCTCGCGCTCGACGGTCAGCGCGAGCGAGGCCGCGGAGTCTCGCGCTATGCGTTCCTGCGCCACCGCAGGGCCGCCGCCCGTCTGCTGCGCGCGGTCGAGCGCGGCGAACTGCCGCACGGAGTGGGCTCGGCGGTCCTCCTGGACCGGGACGCGGCGGACGTGCTGCGCCGGATCGACTTCGCCGACTGAGCCGCTAGCCTTTTCAGCCACAGCAGGGTTACAGCAGGCGGTTTGACCAGCAGGCGGTAGGTAGATGGACTTCCCGGCGGACTTCCCCGGACAGGCGTACCCCCACCCGCATCCGCACGGCGGATGGCCGGGCAACGAACTGGAGGAGGTGCTCTCGGCGTCCCTCGGCATGCCCTCGGCCGGCGGCCGGATCGTCGAGGTGCTCGGCCGCAGCTTCGTCTGGGTCCCGCTCCCCAGCGGCGGCGGCCCGCAGAGCGGCCCGCTGGACCTGCCGACGCTGGACATCGAGGGGCAGGCGTTCGTCCCGGTCTTCAGCTCCGAGGAACAGTTCCGTCAGGTCGTCGGCTCGCATCTGTCGTTCACGATCGCGCCGGCGGTGGAGTTCGCGCGCGGGCTGCCCCCGCAGGTCGGCCTCGCGGTGAACCCGGGCGGCGTGGTCGGCGTCCCGCTCCCGCCCCTCGCGGTGGCCGAGCTGTGCCGCATCGGCCGCACCGCCCTCGACGGCCCCACCAGCGGCGGCCGCGTCCGCCTCTTCGAACCCGACTGGCAGGACGACCCGGTCGACTTCCTCACCGCCGCCTCCGCCGAGTTCGCCGCGATCGGCGTGGTCGCCACGGCCCGCCGCTGCCTCGCCGCCATCGAGACGGCGGCCCCGGTCATGTTCGTAGGCGTAGAACTGACCAACTGGGACGGCGACTTGAGAGCGGCCCCGATGGAGGCTCTCGGTAGAGCCCTGGGCCAGGTCACCGTTCAATGGCAGGTCAACCTGGTCCTCCTGGACGTAACCCAGGACCCGGTGGCGGACTGGATGAGGCAGACAGTGCGCCCCTTCTACACACAGGGTCACTAGCAAGCTCGCTCAGGGGCACCCACCCAGGGGCGCGGGGAACTGCGCACTCAGCCACAACGCACCCGCACTCGCCAACGCACACAAGGCCCCAACCCACTGGGCGCTTAAGCTGTTTCCAACGCAGGGCAACTAACCAGAAGGAGCGGTACTCGTGAGCGCCAGCGACACCGCGACCGGCCAGGTCGAGCACATGCTGCGCCAGGTGACGCCCGGGCGCTACGACGCCTACGAGGCACTCCTCCGCGCCCTCGCGACCCCCCACTCCGGCCAGATCTGGATGCTCCTGTGGCACGGCCAGTCCGGCTCCCCGGACGCCCAGTACGGAAACATGCAGGTCGACAAGTACGGCTACGCCCCCTGCGTCACCTCCGCCCAGGAACTCTCGGCGAGCGGCTGGAACCGCTCCTACGAGGTGGTCGACGGCCTCGACGTGGCCCGCACCCTCTACCCCGACCACTTCGGCCTCTGGCTCAACCCGCACGCGCCGGGCGGCGGCGTCGGCATCCCCTGGCTGGACCTGCGCCGGATCGCCACCGGCCTGGAGCGCCAACCGGCAGGGCCCCTGCGTCTGTCGGAACCGGGCATCGAGATCCCCCAGTTCTACGGCCTCCTCACGCAGAACGCCCACCGCACCCCGGCGGTCCGCGCCCTGCGCCGCGCCTGGGTGCAGCCCGCGCTCGGAGCGCCGTATCTCGCGATCGGTCTGGATGTCTACGACACCAGCCCGCCGGCCGTGGACTCGGTGCGCGGCATGATGCAGCAGTCGATCGGCGCGGTCCCGGACGGGCTGCCGGTGTCGACGGTGGCGATGTCCGACGAGTACGACCCGGTCGCGCTCTGGCTGCGGGCGAACGCCCGCCCGTTCTACGACCGTGAGGCCCACGCGGCACCCGCTCAGGCGGGTGGGTACGGATACCCACCCGTCCGTGGTGGATACTGAACCGGCGAGTCCTCTTCTCCGCTTCTCCGCAGGATTTACGTCTACGACACATTTCTTCGCGCGTAGATAGCGGCGAGATGCGCAAAATGACGTCGATTCGGCGTTCTGTCCCAAGTGCCCTGCGTCCGGGGGGCGTTACCCCGTGTCCGTATAACGGAACCCTCCTGACCGCATCACGTTTGCGCATCCATTCACCGCCAACCCTGGCAACAGATCACCAAAGCGTTGAAGACTCCCGCACCAGGGGCCGTGTGCCCCGATGTACGACGGACTGATCACGCCGCCACAGCGGCAAGTGTGGGCCGGCTACCGCCGGTTGAGAGGGGTCCCTGCCAGATGACGGCACCATTGCACGAGCCGACTGCGGATACGGCCCCCAGCGCGGCCGAGGAAGCGGCGGTAGTGAGCGCCGGGGCGAAGTCGGTACAGGGGCGTTCCCTGGGCCGCATCGCCTGGGAGCGCTTGAAGCGGGACAAGCTCGCTCTGACGGGCGGCATCGTCGTGCTCGTCCTCATCCTGCTCGCCCTGCTCGCGCCGGTCATCACCCACCTGCTCGGGCAGGACCCCGACGCGTACAACGAGAACCTGATCGACCCGCTGTTCGGCACCCCCAAGGGGTCGCTGGGCGGCATCAGTGGCGACCACCTGCTGGGCGTGGAGCCGGTCAACGGCCGCGACATCTTCGCCCGCATCCTCTACGGCGCCCGCGTCTCGCTCCTGGTGGGCTTCCTGTCCGCCCTGGTCGCCGTCGTCCTCGGTACCGTCCTGGGAATCCTGGCCGGCTTCTTCGGCGGCTGGGTCGACTCGCTCGTCAGCCGCGTGATGGACGGCCTGCTGGCCTTCCCGCAGCTGCTGTTCACGATCGCCCTGGTCTCCGTCATGCCGAACAACATGCTGGGCCTGTCCGGGTCGAACGTGCGCGTCTTCGTGATGATCCTGGTCATCGGCTTCTTCGGCTGGCCCTACATCGGTCGCGTGGTGCGCGGCCAGACGCTCTCGATGCGTGAGCGCGAGTACGTCGAGGCCGCCCGATCGCTGGGCGCCGGGCGGTTCTACATCCTGTTCAAGGAGCTGCTGCCCAACCTGGTCGCGCCGATCATCGTGTACACGACGATGATGATCCCGACCAACATCCTCACCGAGGCCGCGCTGAGCTTCCTGGGCGTGGGCGTCAAGCCGCCCACCTCCTCCTGGGGACAGATGCTGTCGAGCGCCATCGACTACTACGAGTCCGACCCCATGTACATGGTGGTTCCGGGTGTGGCGATCTTCATCACCGTCCTGGCCTTCAACCTGTTCGGAGACGGCGTGCGGGATGCGCTGGACCCGAAGGCATCCCGCTGAGCATCCGTACCACTCTCATCTGTCCCGTGGCACCAACACGGGGTCTCTCATCTAGTCCGGAGGATCCGAGATCGTGACTACCCAGCGCACTCCAGGGCGGCGTAAGAAGGCATTCGCCGCCGCTGCTGCGGTCGCCGCACTGCTGACCACGGCGGCGTGCGGCGGCGGCAGCGACGACAACAGCGGTTCGAAGACCGGCGCCGCCGGCTTCGACGCCGCCAACAACAAGGTCGCCCAGGCCGATCTGGTCAAGAAGGGCGGCACGCTGAAGTTCGGCGGTGCCCAGGACGCCGACTCGTGGGACACCACGCGTGGCTACTACGGCTTCATGTGGGACTTCGCGCGCTACTACAGCCGCCAGCTGGTCACGGGCAAGGCGGAGCCGGGCAAGGCCGGCGCCGAGCTCACCCCGGACCTCGCCACCGGTCTCGCCAAGGTCACCGACGGCGGCAAGACCTACACGTACACCCTGCGTGACGGCATCACGTGGGAGGACGGCAAGCCGATCACGTCCAAGGACGTGAAGTACGGCATCGAGCGCGTGTGGGCGCAGGACGTGCTGTCCGGCGGCCCGACGTACCTCAAGGACTTCCTCGACCCCAACGGCGAGTACAAGGGTCCCTACAAGGACACGACCAAGGACAAGCTCGGTCTGAAGGCGATCACCACGCCGGACGACAAGACGGTCGTCTTCCACCTCCCGAAGCCCAACTCGGACTTCCAGGAGGTGCTGGGTCTGGTCTCGGCCTCCCCGGTCCGCCAGGACATGGACACCAAGTCCAAGTACGGCCTGAAGCCGTTCTCCTCCGGCCCGTACAAGTTCCAGTCGTACAGCCCCGGCAAGAGCCTGACGCTGGTGCGCAACACCAACTGGAAGCAGTCCTCGGACCCGGTCCGCAAGGCCTACCCGGACAAGATCACCGTCCAGTTCTTCTCGGACGCCAACCAGCTGGACCAGCGCCTGCTCAACGGTGACCTGGACCTGGACATCAACCAGACCGGCATGTCCCCGCAGGGCCGCACCACCGCCCTGAAGGAGCACAAGGCCAACCTGGACAACCCGGTCTCGGGTTACATCCGCTACGCGACCTTCCCGCAGAGCGTGGCGCCGTTCAACAACGTCGAGTGCCGCAAGGCCGTCATCCTCGGCGCGGACCACGTCTCGCTGCAGACCGCGCGCGGTGGCCCGGTCGCCGGTGGTGACATCGGCACCAACATGCTGCCGCCGTCCGTCCCGGGCGCCGAGGGCCAGAAGTACGACCCGTACAAGATCTCCGGCACGAACAAGAACGGCAACGTCGCCGAGGCCAAGGCGGCCCTGAAGGCGTGCGGCAAGCCGAACGGCTTCTCCACCACCATCGCGGTGCGCAACAACAAGCCGGTCGAGGTCGCCACGGCGCAGTCGCTCCAGGCGTCGCTGAAGAAGATCGGCATCAACGCGCAGATCGACCAGTTCGACGGTTCGCAGACCACCGGCATCATCGGCAGCCCTTCGAACGTGAAGAAGAAGGGCTACGGCATCATCATCATGGGCTGGGGTCCGGACTTCCCGACCGTCCAGGGCTTCGGTCTGCCGCTGTGGGACAGCAAGTACATCGCGCAGAGCGGTAACAACAACTTCGCGCTGATCAACGACAAGACGATCGACGGTCTGTTCAACACCTACGTCACCACGCTGGACGAGGCGGGCAAGACCAAGATCTCGACCGAGATCAACCACAAGATCATGGAGGGCGCGTACTACCTGCCCTTCACCTTCGAGAAGTTCATCAACTGGCGCAGCGACAACCTCGCGAACGTCTACACGACGGACAACTACAGCGGTACGTACGACTTCGTCAATCTCGGCCTGAAGAACCCGAAGAAGTAACCCCGGCACACCCGCCGTACGGCACGAAAGGCAGGTGAAGGCCGGCGCGGCGTGGTCGCGGGCCATCGGACAATCTCCGGTGGCCCGCGGCCCCGCGGCGGGCCGTAAGCTGTGCTCGCTTACCTCATCAGGCGGCTGTTCGCCGCCGCAGTGATGCTCGTGGTCATCGTCATGGTGGTCTTCGGCATCTTCTTCCTCGTCCCCAAGTGGGCGGGCGTCGACATCGCCTCGAGCTTCGTGGGCAAGCAGGCCGACCCGGCAGCCGTCGACGCCGTACGGCAGAAGCTGGGCCTGAGCGACCCGATCTACTCCCAGGTCTGGCAGTTCTTCAAGGGCATCTTCGCCGGTCGCACCTACTCCGGCGGCGGCGACGTCACGCACTGCGCCGCCCCCTGCTTCGGCTACTCCTTCCGCAGCGAGCAGGCCGTCTGGCCGGTGCTCACCGACCGCTTCCCGGTGACCCTGGGTCTCGCGCTCGGTGCCGCCGTCCTGTGGCTGGTCTTCGGTGTCGCGGCCGGTGTGCTCTCCGCCCTCAAGCGGGGCACCATCTGGGACCGCGGCGCGATGGTCGTCGCGCTGGCGGGTGTCTCCCTCCCCATCTACTTCACCGGTCTGCTCAGCCTGGCGATCTTCGCCTTCGGGCTGAAATGGATCGACGCGCAGTACGTGCCGCTCAGCCAGAGCGTCGGCGGCTGGTTCGGCGGCATGATCCTGCCCTGGATCACGCTCGCCTTCCTCTACGCGGCGATGTACGCCCGGATCACCCGCGCCACCATGCTGGAGATCCTCGGCGAGGACTACATCCGCACGGCCCGCGCGAAGGGCCTGACCGAACCGGTCGTCATCGGCAAGCACGCCATGCGCTCCACGATGACCCCGATCCTGACCATGCTCGGCATGGACCTCGGCGCCCTCATCGGCGGCGCCATCCTGACGGAGTCGACGTTCAACCTGCCCGGCCTCGGCCGCGCGGTGCTCGACGCCATTCGTAACCAGGACCTGCCCATCATCCTGGGCGTCACCCTGATCACTTCTCTCGCGGTGCTTCTCGCCAACCTCGTGGTGGACATCCTGTACGCCGTGATCGACCCCCGAGTGAGGCTCTCATGACGGAACTCAGCAAGAGCGGGGCCGCCGTGGGCGAACCCACGGACGCCTCTCCCGCGCCCACCGCCTTCCTCGAAGTGCGCGACCTCAAGGTGCACTTCCCCACGGACGACGGCCTGGTCAAGTCCGTCGACGGGCTCAGCTTCGCGCTGGAGAAGGGCAAGACCCTCGGCATCGTGGGCGAGTCCGGCTCCGGCAAGTCGGTGACCTCGCTCGGCATCATGGGCCTGCACACCGCCGGCCAGTACGGCAAGCGCAAGGCGCAGATCTCCGGCGAGATCTGGCTGGACGGCACCGAGCTGCTCTCCGCCGACCCTGACCACGTGCGCAAGCTGCGCGGCCGGCAGATGGCGATGATCTTCCAGGACCCGCTCTCGGCGCTGCACCCGTACTACACGATCGGCGCGCAGATCGTGGAGGCGTACCGGATCCACCACAACGTCGACAAGAAGACCGCCAAGCGTCGCGCGGTCGAGATGCTCGACCGGGTGGGCATCCCGCAGCCCGACAAGCGCATCGACAGCTACCCGCACGAGTTCTCCGGCGGTATGCGCCAGCGCGCGATGATCGCCATGTCGCTGGTCAACAACCCCGAGCTGCTGATCGCGGACGAGCCGACGACCGCCCTGGACGTGACCGTCCAGGCGCAGATCCTCGACCTCATCCGGGACCTGCAGAAGGAGTTCGGCTCCGCGGTCATCGTCATCACCCACGACCTGGGCGTCGTCGCCGAACTGGCCGACGACATCCTGGTGATGTACGGCGGCCGGTGCGTCGAGCGCGGTCCGGCCGAGGACGTGTTCTACGAACCCCGACACCCGTACACCTGGGGCCTGTTGGGCTCGATGCCCCGGCTCGACCGTGAGCAGCAGGAGCGGCTCGTCCCGGTCAAGGGCTCCCCGCCCTCGCTGATCAACATCCCGTCCGGCTGTGCCTTCAACCCGCGGTGCCCCTACGCCGACGTCCCGAAGGACAACGTCACCCGCACGGTCCGTCCCGAGCTGACCGAGGTCGGCAGCCGGCACTGGGCCGCCTGCCACCTGAGTGCGGAGCAGCGGGAGACTATCTGGATCAACGAGATTGCGCCGAAGCTGTGAGCGAGAAACCCAAGGACACAGCAGTGAGCATCCCTGTGCAGAGCGAAGGCAGCGTGGCCACCGAGGGCGGTGTCGCCCCCGGCGAGACCCTGCTGAAGGTGACCGGGCTGCAGAAGCACTTCCCGATCAAGAAGGGCCTGCTGCAACGGCAGGTCGGCGCCGTGCACGCGGTCGACGGACTCGACTTCGAGGTCAAGGCCGGCGAGACGCTGGGCGTCGTGGGCGAGTCGGGCTGCGGCAAGTCGACGATGGGCCGGCTGATCACCCGGCTGCTGGAGCCGACCGGCGGCACCGTCGAGTTCCAGGGCAAGGACATCACGCACCTCGGGGTGAGCGGCATGCGTCCGCTGCGCCGCGACATGCAGATGATCTTCCAGGACCCGTACTCGTCGCTGAACCCGCGCCACACCATCGGCACGATCGTCGGCGCGCCCTTCAAGCTCCAGGGCGTCAGCCCCGAGGGTGGTGTCCGCAAGGAAGTGCAGCGGCTGCTCGAGGTGGTCGGGCTCAACCCCGAGCACTACAACCGCTATCCGCACGAGTTCTCCGGCGGTCAGCGCCAGCGCATCGGCATCGCCCGCGCGCTCGCGCTCAACCCGAAGCTGGTCGTGGCCGACGAGCCGGTCTCCGCGCTCGACGTGTCGATCCAGGCGCAGGTGGTGAACCTGCTGGACGACCTCCAGCAGGAGCTCGGCCTGACGTACGTGATCATCGCGCACGACCTCTCGGTGGTCCGGCACGTCTCGGACCGGATCGCGGTGATGTACCTCGGCAAGATCGTCGAACTCGCCGACCGCGAGCTGCTGTACAAGGCGCCGATGCACCCGTACACCAAGGCGCTCATGTCGGCGGTGCCGATCCCGGACCCGCGGCGGAAGAACGCGAAGAGCGACCGCATCCTGCTCACGGGTGACGTGCCCTCGCCGATCTCCCCGCCGAGCGGCTGCCGTTTCCACACCCGGTGCTGGAAGGCGACCCAGATCTGCACGACGACCGAGCCGCCGCTCCTGGAGCTGGCTCCCGGCCAGCAGGTCGCCTGCCACCACCCGGAGAACTTCGCGGACCAGGCCCCGCAGGACACGGTCCTGCTGACGGCCGCGAAGGAGGCCGAGAAGCTGCTCGGCGAGACGGCGCTCCAGGAGTCGGCGGAGACGTCGGCGGCGGTGGCGGCGACGCTCGCCGAAGAGTCGGCCGAGTCCGCGGTTGAAGCTGGGGAACCCACCGAGCCCGCAGCCGAGTCGGCCCCGGAAGCTGCGGAGCCCACTGAGCCGGAAGCCGGACCCGGCGAGGCGAAGTAGGCGACAACAGGCCATCCGTACGCCCCCGTTGACCGATCCTGGTCACCGGGGGCGTTCGCATGCCGCGGTCCGTCACGGTCAACTATCCTGTGACGCATGACAAGTTGGTAAAGTCATGTACATGACGTGCGAGGTGGGGGCAGAGTCCGGCGTGTCCGACTGATCGGAAACACGCACCGAAGGGACGACTCCATGGCACTCTCCCGTTCGGCACGTCTAGGGGCCCTCGCGACCGCGGCGGCCTCTTTTCTTGTCATCGCCGCTTCCTCCGCCCCCACCCCCGGCGCCGACGGCATCGGTGACCCCTACTTCCCCCAACTCGGCAACGGCGGCTTCGACGCCCGGCACTACGCTCTCGACGTCGCCTACAACCCCGACACCGACCGCCTCGACGGGATTACGACACTCACCGCCCGCGCCACCCAGAACCTCTCCTCCTTCGACCTGGACCTCCAGAAACTGGAGGTCACGAAGGTCCAAGTGAACGGAAGACGGGCCCAGTTCACCCGCACCGGCGACGAACTGCGCATCACCCCGCGGGACTCGCTCCGCAAGGGCAGGGACTTCACGGTCACCGTCACCTACGGCGGAGTGCCCGAACCCCTCAACGGCCCCATAGTCTTCGGCTCCGACTACGGCTGGATGAAGACGACCGACGGAGTCTTCGTCGCCTGCGAACCCAACGCGGCCTCCACCTGGTTCCCGTCCAGCGACCACCCTTCCGACAAGGCCACCTACGACATCCGTATCAAGGCCCCCAAGGGGCTCACCGGAGTCTCGAACGGCCGGCTCGTCTCGACGTACGACAAGGGCGGCTCGACGTACACCCACTGGCGGGAGTCGAAGCCCATGGCGACCTATCTCGCCACCGCCACCATCGGGAAGTTCGACGTGCAGACGGGGACGACCCCCGGCGGAACCCCGATCTACGTCGCCATCGACCCCGTCCTCGCCAACAGCAACAGCGTCGACGTGTACGCCGTGACGGCCGCCGCCACCGACTACTGGTCGCAGGTCTTCGGGCCGTACCCCTTCGAGGAGACCGGCGCGATCGTCGACGACATGCCGGAGGCCGGGTTCTCGCTGGAGGTGCAGAGCAAGCCCGCCTACTCGGCCGTGCGCAGCGAGTCGACGATCGTGCACGAGCTGGCCCACCAGTGGTTCGGCGACTCGGTGAGCGTGTCGCAGTGGAAGAACATCTGGCTCAACGAGGGCTTCGCGACCTACGCCCAGTGGCTGTGGGCCGAGCACCAGGGCACCCGCACCGCGCACGACTCGTTCCTGGCCGGCTACAACTCCCGCCCCGCCGACAGCTCCTTCTGGCAGACCGTCGTAGCCGATCCGCAGCGCGACACGATGTTCGCCTCGGCCGTCTACCAGCGCGGCGCGATGACCCTCCAGATGCTCCGCGAACGCATCGGCGACACCGCGTTCTTCAAGCTGCTGCCGACCTGGACGAAGCTGCACCGCTACGGCAACGCGAGCACCGCCGAGTTCATCGAGCTCGCCGAGAAGATCAGCGGGCAACAGCTCGACGACCTGTTCCAGACCTGGCTGTACACGCCAGGGAAACCGACCCTGTAACCCTTGCTTTGAAAGGGAGGCACCCTTCTGTAGGTAACAATGTGGGGTGCTTCAGCAACTGTTCAGCCCCTCCGTCCAGCACACGCTCGACCTCGTCGGCATCTTCGTGTTCGCCATCTCCGGCGCGCTGCTGGCCGTCCGCAAGAACTTCGACGTGTTCGGCATCGCCGTGCTCGCCGAGGTCACCGCGCTGGGCGGAGGGGTCTTCCGGGACCTCGTCATCGGGGCGGTCCCCCCGGCCGCCTTCACAGACCTGGGGTATTTCCTCACTCCGTTCCTCGCCGCCCTGCTCGTCTTCTTCCTCCACCCGCAGGTGGAGCGGATCCAGTTCGGGGTCAACGTCTTCGACGCGGCCGGCCTCGGCCTGTTCTGCGTCACCGGCACGGTGAAGGCGTACGACTACGGGCTCGGCCTGACCTCCTCGGTGGCCCTCGGCCTCGGGTCCGCCGTCGGCGGCGGTGTGCTGCGGGACGTGCTGGCCAACGAGACCCCGTCGCTGCTGCGTTGGGACCGCGACCTGTACGCGGTCCCCGCGATCGTCGGCGCCACCATGGTCGCCGTGTGCATCCGCTACGACGCGCTGGGCCCGTTCACCAGTGGGCTCGCGGTCGTCACCGCTTTCGTGTTGCGCCTGCTCGCGATGCGGTACCACTGGCGAGCTCCGCGTGCGTGGAACCGGAGGTCGACCGTCCGTGAGGAGTAGTGGTGGACCCGGTCTTCGCGTGCGGACGGTTCTTGCCCATCTCCAGCGTCAGCCAGCGGAAGACCGCCTTCACCTGCGGCCGCCACAGTGCCATCGTGTGCCCGCCGTCGCTGCGCGGCAGGAACACCACGTGCACGGTCGTCGGCGCCTCGGCGACGGACGCCAGGGCGGTGCCCGCCTCGTAGCCGTCGCCGGACTCGCCGGAGATGTACAGCGCGATCGGCGGCGGAGTCTTCTTCTCCTTCAACAGCAGGTACGGGTTGTTCGCGGCGCGCAGGGCCGGGCTGGCCGCGGCGAGTGAATTGCGTTCGCCGATCGGGTCGTTGTAGCCGGACATGCCCACGGCCGCGCGGTAGCGGTCCGGGTGGGCGACGGCGAGCTTGACCGCGCACTGCGCGCCGGCCGAGTAACCGGCCACCGCCCAGCCCGAAGGGGCGGGCTCGGCACGGAAGTTGTCCATGACCATCTTCGGTACGTCGACGCTCAGCCAGGTGTCGGCGTTGACCGTGCCGGTGATGTTGGCGCAGCCGGTGTCGACGCCGGCCAGCAGATTGGTGCGCGGCGCGACCAGGATGAAGGGCGCGACCCGCCCGCTCCTCATCAGCGGCAGCAACTGCTCGTTCGCGTGCAGCGACCCGAACCAGGCCTTCGCCGAACCGGGATAGCCCGGCAGCAGCTCGACCACCGGGAACTTGTGGTGCCGGTACGCGGGCTCCTTGTACTGCGGCGGCAGCCACACGTACACCTCGGCGTTGACGCCGGAGACCTGGCCCTTGAGCTGGGTGACCTCGACCCCGCCCGCCGCGCGCATGCCGGCGCCCTCGGCGGGGGAGAAGTGCTGCTTGACCTTGGGCAACCGTTTCAGCGAGATGTCGCCGGTGCCGTTCTTGCCGAGATTCGCGGCCTGCTGGACGTGGTTGCCGGTGCCGAGGAGGTCGGCCCAGTTGTCGTAGAGGTTGTTCTGGTTGTTGACCATGACGAAGACCAGGGTGACGGCGGTCGCCTGGGCGAACAGCAGCATCAGGGCCCGTGCCGCCACGCGTACGGCCTTGGGGCCGCGCATCCGCGACCACAGCACGAGCGGCAGTATGAGGGCGACGACCGTCAGCACGACGGCGGTGTAGAGGAACGAGGTCCCGGTGAGGCTCATGTCCCCCAAGAGGGGGACCACCGGCCGCGGGTCACGGACGAGTCCGGACACTTACCAAGAAATTGCCGGTTCCTCACCCGGGGGGCCGGTGGGTTGCGAGCGGTTCGCCGGTGGTTTCATACGCCCGAAACAACAAAGCTACCGCTTAGTAATGGACTGTTGTACGGTTCACCCATGGGAGAAGCAGCAACCGCACCGGCGGCCGTACGGGCCACGATCGGCGACAGCGAGTTCGACCGCGACACGGCGGTCACCCGCCGCGCGCCAGGCGTCTACGACATCGACCTCTCGGCCGGCTGGACGATCATCAGCGCCGTCAACGGCGGCTACCTCCTCGCGGTCCTGGGCCGAGCCCTGGCGGACGCGCTCCCGCACAGCGACCCGTTCACGATCTCCGCGCACTACCTGACCGCGTCCCAACCGGGCCCGGCGGTCATCCGCACGGACACGGTCCGCACCGGCCGCACCCTCTCCACCGGCCAGGCGTCCCTCTTCCAGTACGACGAAGAAGGCGCCGAGGTGGAACGCATCCGGGTCCTGGCGTCCTACGGCAACCTGGACGCCCTGCCGGACGACGTCCGTACGACGGCCCGCCCGCCGGTGTTTCCGCCGATGGACCAGTGCTTCGGCCCGCAAGACGGGCCCGCCCCCGTCTCCGGCAGCTCGGCGATCGCCGACCGCCTGATGCTCAAGCTCGACCCGTCCACCCTCGGCTGGGCCCTGGGCGCCCCCTCCGGCAAGGGCGAGATGCGCTCCTGGTTCGGCCTGGCGGACGGCCGGGACGCGGACCCCCTCTCCTTGCTCCTTGCGGTGGACGCGCTCCCGCCGACCGCCTTCGAGATCGGCCTGAAGGGCTGGGTCCCCACGGTCGAACTCACCGTCCACGTCCGCGCTCACCCCGCCCCGGGCCCGTTGCGCGTCTCCATCACCACCCGCAACCTGGCCGGCGGCTTCCTGGAGGAGGACGCGGAGGTGTGGGACAGCGAGGATCGACTGGTCGCGCAGTCACGGCAGTTGGCGCGGGCGAGGCTCAGCTGACCGGCTTCCGTCCCAGCCAGGCCGCCAACTGGCCGTAGGCGTCGGCCCCTTCGGGTGCCGTCTGTGCCGTGGCGAAGGGGGTGTCCGCGTCCCGCTCGGTGTCGGGGAGGACCCGGCGGGCGATGGCGAGGGCGAACTCGGCGAGTTCCGGGTCGAGTTGGACGGGGTGGCCCAAGGCCTCCGAGAGGTCCCAGGTGTGGGTGACGTTCTCCATGACGTAGCCCGAGAGCGCGATCCGGCCCGGTGCCTCCCCCCACGGGACCCGGACCGGCGCGTCCAGCCGGGCGTCGTCCGTCCAGGCGGTGCGGACCCGGGCGCGGGCCTCGTCGTACGCGGTTGGCCAGCCCTTGTCGTCGACGCCGTTCACGAAGGGGTGGACGGCCATGCCCTCACCGCCCTCGCCGATCGTCGCGATGCGGTGGGTGCCGCCGACGAGGTGGCTCAGGAGGGTCCGTACGTCGAACTCCGCGCAGGGGGTGGGGGAGGAGAGCTGGTCCGGGCGCACCGTCCTGATCAGGGCGGCGGCCTGCTCGGTGGCGCGGGTGTACAGGGGGCGGGGGTCGTTCGCGTTGGTGTTCATGGCGCCGATCCTGGGCCCATAACCTGACAGTTTCCGGCAACATTTGTGCCGGGTTTCCGGGAGGCGGATGCTGGACCCGTGAAGGCCGACCGACTGCTCTCGATCCTGTTGCTCCTGCAGACCCGGGGGCGGGTCCCCGCGCATGAACTCGCCGACCGGCTTGAGGTGTCGGTGCGGACCATCTACCGGGACGTCGAGGCGTTGTCCGCCTCCGGGGTGCCGGTGTACGCCGAGCGCGGACGGCACGGCGGGATCGAGCTGCTCGCCGGGTTCCGTACGGATGTCACGGGACTGACCGCCGACGAGTCGCGCGCCCTGTTCATCCTGGCCGCGCAGGGCGCCCACGCCGCGCTCGGCCTCGACGCCGCGCTCGGTTCCGCGCTGCGCAAGGTGATGGCCGCGCTGCCGGCGCCGTACCGGCCGGCTGCCGAGGTGACCTCTCGGCGGATCCTCGTCGACGCCACGCGGTGGAAGGGCGGGCCCCAACCCGCCGTGGATCTGGACGTGTTGCAGGACGCGGTCTTCGCCGATCGGCGGCTGCGACTGCGTTATCGGCACAGCGGGGCGAGGGAGCCGAGCACCTACACCGTCGATCCGTACGGTCTCGTCTCCAAGGCCGGTGTCTGGTACCTCGTCGCCGACCGCCGCGCGCGGCCTCGCCTCTTCCGCGCCGATCGTGTGCACTCCGCCGGCCTCCTGCCCGATCCGGTGAAGCGTCGCCCTGGTGTCGAACTCGCCGACGCCTGGGAGGAGTTGCGCCGCCAGGTCGAGGAGCGCCCCGGCGGAATCGACGTCACCGTCCGCGTCCGCCGCTCCCACCTCGACATGTTCCTGCGCCTCAACGCCTCCTCGCTCGCCGAACTCCCCACGCCCGACAGCGCCGTTGACGGCGAGGACGACCGGGTGACGGTCCGGCTGTCGTACGGCGTCGTCCGCGAGGCGCGTCAACTGCTGCAGTTCGCCGACGCGTTGGAGGTCGTATCACCGCCGGAGGTGCGTGCCGAGATGGCCGCGGCGGCTGCTTCTGTCACGGAGCTGTACCAGCGAGTAGGCGCGGCCCGATCGTGAAGTCGCAGGTAGGGGCGGTCTTTTGGGCTGCCCTTTACTCTGCGCACAGGGTGGGGACAGGGCTCCGACAACCAAGCCCTAAGCGGCGTTGGTTGAGTTCCCGTCACAAGACATCCTCATCGTTTTTGGAGTTGTTTCTCATGAAGCGTGCGCGTCTCCTCCCCGCAGTGGCCCTGCTGGCGCTCTCGCCCCTGGCCCTGGCGGCCTGCGGGTCGAGCGACTCGTCGTCGTCCTCCGGCAGCGGCAACTCCGGTTCCACGCAGTCCTGTTCCGCTTCCGGCATGCCCACCGGCAACGCCACGGCACGGCCCAGCGGCGCCCCCTCCGGCGCCCCGTCCGGTGCGCCCACGGGCGCCGCGGCCTCGGGCGCGCCGACGGGCAAGCCGACCGGCAACGCCTCCGGCATGCCGACGGGCGGCCCCGGCGGGGGCGGCGGTCAGGGCGGCCAGGGCGGCGGCCCTGGCGGTGGGTGCGGCGGCGGGCCCGGCGGTGGCCAGATGAGCGGGGCCCCGCAGCAGGGCTGACCGCGGCTCCCGCACGACAGGGGCGGCCCGCTCGTACACCGGGCGTGCCGCCCCTGTCGTATGCCCATTTCTGGTCGTACGCCTATTTTTGACGCAGCGTCAGCCGAGCCAGTTGCGGCGGCCGACGCTGATCAACCGCATCTGGCGGGTGGCCAGTTGGGTCACCCGCTCGCGCTCCTCGGCCGGTGCTTCCTGGGCCTCCAGGAACAGCGAGGACGTGACGAGCATCTGGTCGACATAGAGGTGCGCCAGCATCAGCAGATCGTCCTCGCGCCAGCCCCGCGACTCCGGGTCCTTGGCGAGCTCGGCCTTCACCTCCTCGGCGAACCGGGCGAGTTGCTCCCGGATGGCCTCCCGCACCGGCTGAACCCCGCCGTGCCGCTCGCGCGCGAGGAAGCGGACATGGGCCGGGTACGCGTCCACGTGATGGGCGATCAACTGGACCGCGCGCTCGATGCGTTGGTCGCTGTCCGCCGGGGACACCGTCTGCCGGATCATCGGATGCAGACTGCCCAGGGCCTCCTCCACGAGCGCGACCCCGAGGTCGGCCGTGGAGCGGAAGTGCCGGTAGAAGGCGGTCGGTGCGACGCCCACCGCGCGGGTGACCTCGCGCAGGCCCAGACTGCTCAGGCTCTGCTCCTCCAGCAGCCCCAACGCGGCGTCCAGCAACGCCTGTCGGGTCTTCTGCTTCTGTACCTGCCGGATGCCGAGGGTGTGACTCATGTCATCCAGTTAACAACTGTTCTCCGTAATTGGAAAGTCGCCGGACGCGCTAGACTCAAGTTCAGTGAACAAGTGTTACTACAACCGTTCACCGAAACGTAACGAGGGCCGTCCCGGACGTACCGGTCGGCTCGGAGGGGGATTCATCCCATGCTGTTCCTCGTCGTAGCGCTCCTGCTGTTCGGCGTCGTGGTGGGCACCGTGGCCCACGCGCCGCTCGCCTTCACCGCCGTCGCCGCCACCGTCATCGCCGTATGGCTGGGCATCTTCGCGCTCCGCGAGCGGCACGGCCGTCGCGGCCGTACGACCGCCAACTGACCCGCTGCGGCTGCCTGTTGACCGCCGCCCGACCCACCGTCCACCCGATCATCGGGAGCCGAACCACCATGCAACTCACCGCACCGGCAACCAGCAGCAGCACCACCACCGACAACAACAACGCCGCCGTCAAGCCCACCGGCCGTCGTGACGCCGACGGCATGGCCGTCGCGTCCTTCATCCTCGGCCTCGTCGGCCTGCTCGTGCTCAACGTGTTCCTCGGCCCGATCGCCATCGCCCTGGCCGGCGTCGCCCTGTGGCGCGGCACCGCCCGTCGCGGCCGGGCCTTCCTCGGCCTCGGGCTCGGCATCGCCGATCTGCTGGTCCTCGTCGCCTTCATGCAACTGGACAGCACCGTCTCCTGGAGCTTCTAGGAGACCGGCCGGATCCCGCCAGGCCTGCCCGCCCCTCCGGGGTGCCCACCGGGGCCCGTAGAATCGGCGTCACCATGGCATACCTCGACCACGCCGCGACCACCCCGATGCTTCCCGAGGCAGTCGAGGCGATGACGGCCCACCTGAGCATCACGGGCAACGCCTCCTCCCTCCACGCTTCCGGCCGCAAGGCCCGCCGTACGGTCGAGGAGTCCCGGGAAAGCCTCGCCGAAGCGCTCGGCGCCCGCCCCAGCGAGGTCGTGTTCACCTCCGGCGGCACCGAGGCCGACAACCTCGCGGTGAAGGGCCTGTACTGGTCCCGCCGCGACGCCGACCCGGCCCGCACCCGGGTCCTGGCCAGCCCCGTCGAGCACCACGCCGTCCTGGACGCCGTCCACTGGCTGGGCGAGCACGAGGGCGCCACCGTCGAGTACCTCCCGGTCGACTCCTACGGCCGGGTCCACCCCGAGGTGCTGCGCGAGGCGATCGCCCGCAACCCCGACGATGTCGCCCTGGCGACCGTGATGTGGGCCAACAACGAGATCGGCACGGTCATGCCGGTGCGTGAACTGGCCGATGTGGCGGGGGAGTTCGGCATCCCGCTGCACGCCGACGCGGTGCAGGCCTTCGGCCAGGTCCCGGTCGACTTCGCCGCCTCCGGGCTCGCCGCGGCGACCGTCTCCGGCCACAAGATCGGCGGCCCGTACGGCATCGGCGCCCTGCTGCTGGGCCGCGAGTACACCCCCGTACCCGTCCTGCACGGCGGCGGCCAGGAACGCCATGTCCGCTCCGGCACCCTCGACGTCCCCGCGATCGCCTCCTTCGCGGTCGCCGGCCGGCTCGCCGCCGAACAGCGCGAGTGGTTCGCCCGCGAGATCGGCGCCCTGCGCGACGACCTCGTCACGGCCGTCCGTACGGCGGTGCCGGACGCGATCTTCGGCGGTGACCCGGTGGACCGCCTCCCGGCCAACGCCCACTTCACGTTCCCGGGCTGCGAGGGCGACTCCCTGCTGCTCCTGCTGGACGCCCAGGGCATCGAGTGCTCCACGGGTTCCGCCTGCACGGCGGGCGTCGCCCAGCCCAGCCATGTCCTGCTCGCCACCGGCACCGATCCGGACCTGGCCCGCGGCACCCTGCGCTTCTCCCTCGGCCACACCTCCACGGAGGCCGACGTGGAGGCCGTCGCGAAAGCGATCGGCCCGGCGGTGGAACGAGCGCGCGCCGCCGGGCTGACCTGAGAACACCTGCTCCCTCTAACTCTCCGTCACCATGAGGGAGGCCATCATGCCCTCGTCCTCGTGTTGCAGGAGATGGCAGTGGAGCATGTACATATAGGTGTCGTCGGAGAAGTCGGTGAACTCCATGGCGATCTGGATCGAGCCGCCGCCGACCACTTCGTAGGTGTCGTACCAGCCGAGCTGGACCCCGGTGGGATCCTCGCCGTTGATGGAGATCAGCTGGTACGGCACGTCGTGCAGGTGGAACGAGTGTTCCAACTGGGTGGAGTTCTGGATCGTCCAGATCTCCTTCGCGCCGACCGTCGTACTGATCATCGCCATCGCGGCCATGGTCGTGCCCGCCGACCCGTTGATCAGCATGGTGGCGCCGTTCTGGCCCAGGGTGATCGTCCGGGCGGTGAAGTCGGTCGTGTCGTACCGGTCGATGGTGTTGAGGGTGCTGGGCAGGTCGTCCGGGGTGTCGGTGCCGCTGGCCGTCACCGCGAGGACGTCGTACGTGCCGCTGCCGCCGCGGATCCAGCCGGTGGTGATCACGGCCTGGAGGGTGGCGTCCGCGGTGAGGTCCATCGTGAACTCGGCCCGGGCGCCGGCCACCAGGCGGATCGTGGTCACGTCGGTGGCCTCGGTCAGATAGCCCTGGTCGGTGCTGATCTGGGTGAGGGTGCCGCCGTCGCTGCGCTGGATCACGATGATGTCGGACGGTGAGGCGTTCAGGGCGCGGAACCGGGTCCGGGTCTTGGTGGCGGTGAAACCGAGCGTGGTGGAGTCCACGTTGGTTCCGTTGAGCAGGAGGGGGAAGGCGGTGGTGCTCAGCCGGTAGCCGGCCGCGTCGTACTTGATGTCCCCGTCGGTGTCCACGGCGAGGGACTGGAAGATGAGCGGGACGTCGTCGACGCCGTAGTCGCTGGGCAGCGCGGCGGACGCGTCCGTGGAGTCCTCGACGATGATCATCCCGGCCAGGCCGTGCACGGCCTGCTTGGCGGTGGTGCCCAGCGCGTGCGGGTGGTACCAGAGCGTGGTGGCCGGGTCCTCGACCGTGAACGTGGGCGACCAGGTCGTGCCGTCCGAGAAGGCGACCTGCGGGCCGCCGTCCATCTTGGGCGGGACGTGCGCGCCGTGGAAGTGGACGGTGGTGTCCTCGCCCAGGCTGTTGGTGATGTTCAGCAGGACCGTGTCGCCGTTGGTCCACTTCATGGTGGGGCCGAGGAACGCCTGGTTGTAGCCCATCGTGTCGCTGGTGACGCCGCTCAGCACCTCGGCGGTGCCGGTCTTGGCCTCCAGCGTGAAGGTCGTGACGCTGTCGGTGGTGGTGCCCTCCAGGAGGTCCGGGATGACAAGGGTGCTGTCCGCCGCGGACGCCTTGCTCTTCGCCGCGCCGTTCAGCAGGGAGAAGGCCCCCCCGGCCGCGGCGACCGCCGCGATACCGGTCCCGGCCATGCCGCCGAGGAACTTGCGCCGGTGCAGACCCTTGCCCCGGGCCGCGCTGTCCTTGCCGTGTTCGCGCTTCTCGGCCGTGGATTTGCGGTGGTTGCCCTTGGCGTCTGTGTTCTGTCCGGACGCGGGCTCGCTGGTGTGTGTCATGGAGCGAGAGATTTGACCTAAGGGCTGTGTAAAGACTGGGGGGTTGTTAGTAGTGGGCAGGGCGAGCTGTGAAAGGTGAGCCTGCGCATTGCCTCCACAACTCTCCTTGCGCGCAAGGAGAGTTGGTGTACCCCAGGTCACATCCGGAGCGGGGGACGCATCGGACACGATCGTGACTGAAACGACTCATAGCCAAAGCCAAATGTGACCTGGATCACGCTACTGTCCGGTGTGCCCGCCTTACGAGTGTCATGTACCGGTCCCAGTCCCAGTACCGCCCGGGGTCCGTGTGATCCGTCCCCGGCACCTCCACATGCCCGATGACGTGCTCCCGGTCGACGGAGATTCCGTAGCGCCGGCATATCTCCGCCGTCAGCCGCGCGGAGTTCGTGTACATCACGTCCGTGAACGACGACTTCCGCTCCACGAAACCCTCGTGCTCGATGCCGACACTGCGCTCGTTGTACGACCGGTTGCCCGCGTGGAAGGCCACGTCCAGCTCGCGGATCATCTGTGTGATGTCCCCGCGCTGACGGACGATGTAGTGCGCGGCCGCCTGGTGCCCGGGGTCCTGGAAGGCCTTCACCGCACTCGCGTAACTGCCCTGCGTGACATGGATGACCACCCGGTCTATCGCGTAGTCTTCCGGCCGGTCCGCCCGCCGGTAGTTCGCCGAGGAAGCCGCCACCCACGTGGCCCCCGGGAAATCGACCGCCCCCGGAGTCCGCGGCTTCTCCACCCCCGGCACCCGCCACCACAACCGCGACAACTCGTCCCGCGCCAACACCGCGGTCCCTACGGCGGCCACGGCGCCGCCGATGAGCAGCGCACGCCGGCCGGGGTGCCGGCCGGCGCTGCCCGGCGGCTTCTCCGCGGTGCCCGGTGGCTTCGCCGTCCGGTCTTCCTGATCGCTCTGTGTCTCCCCCATGTGATCGTCAACGGATACTCGCGGGCTCCGGTTCCCGTCGACCCGTACTCTGGAAGGGTTATGACTGAGACCTCCGTGCAGCGCCCCCGTCCCCTTCGCGTCCTCGCCGCCATGTCCGGTGGCGTCGACTCCGCCGTCGCCGCCGCCCGCGCCGCGGAAGCCGGCCACGACGTGACCGGCGTCCACCTCGCGCTCTCCGCGAACCCGCAATCGTTCCGCACGGGCGCGCGGGGCTGTTGCACCATCGAGGACTCGCGCGACGCCCGCCGCGCGGCCGACGTCATCGGTATCCCCTTCTACGTCTGGGACCTCGCCGACCGCTTCCGCGAGGACGTCGTCGAGGACTTCGTCGCCGAGTACGAGGCGGGCCGCACCCCGAACCCGTGCCTGCGCTGCAACGAGAAGATCAAGTTCGCCGCGCTCCTCGACAAGGCGCTCGCCCTCGGCTTCGACGCGGTCTGTACCGGCCACTACGCCCAGGTGATCGTGAACGAGGACGGCACCCGCGAACTGCACCGCGCCTCCGACATGGCGAAGGACCAGTCCTACGTCCTCGGTGTCCTGGACGAGCGGCAGCTCGCGCACGCGCTCTTCCCGCTCGGCGACACGGTGACGACGAAGGGCGAGATCCGCGCGGAGGCCGAGCGGCGCGGCCTCGCGGTCGCCAAGAAGCCCGACTCGCACGACATCTGCTTCATCGCCGACGGCGACACCCAGGGCTTCCTCGCGGGCCGCCTCGGCAAGGCCGAGGGCGACATCGTCGACGAGTCCGGCTCCGTCATCGGCTCGCACGAGGGCGCGTACGGCTTCACCATCGGCCAGCGCAAGGGCCTGCGCATCGGCACCCCGGCCGCCGACGGCAAGCCGCGCTACGTCCTGGACATCTCCCCGGTCGACAACACGGTGACGGTCGGCCCGGCCGCCGCCCTGGACGTCAGCGGCCTCACCGCCGTCAAGCCCCGCTGGTGCGGCACGGCACCCTCCGGCCCCGGCACCTACACCGCCCAGCTCCGCGCCCACGGCGGCGAGACCGAGGTCACCGCCGAACTCGTCGACGGCACCCTGGAGGTGTCGTTCACCGAGCCGGTACGGGGCGTGGCCCCCGGGCAGGCCATCGTGCTGTACGACGACACGCGCGTGGTGGGGTCGGCGACGATCGCGACGACCACGCGCGCGGCGACGGCGATGGCCTGACCGGGCTCGGCTGATACGGGGCTCGGCTGATACGGGGCTCGTTCGCGGCTAGTCCGAGAAGAACTCCGTGAGCAGGGGTGCCAGAACGGTCGGGTCCACCATGTGGGTCTGACCCTCCAGCGTGCGGTACGTCCCGTCCGGCGCCGCGTCCGCCACGGCCCGCGCGGCCTGCCGCATCCACTCGGCGCTCGCGCCGCCCGCGATGGTGAGCACCGGGACGGACAGGGACGCCAGCCGCTCCGCCGGGACCAGGCCGTCGCCCATGGCCGCGTCGTCGTAGGCGAGGGTGGGGGCGATGGCCTCCATGCCGGGCCACATGGGGGAGCGGCGGGCGCCGTCGATCATCTCCGGGGGTGCGCCGGTGAGCGCCATGAAGAGTGCGACGGCGTCGCCGTGGCGGCCCTCGGCGAGGAGTTCCGTGAGGCGCCCGGTGTATTCGGCGCGCTCCTTGGCGCCGGTCGTGTCGAGGGCGAACGGCGGCTCGTACAGGGCGACTTGGGTGACGGGGAGGCCGCTCGCCGTCGCGTGCAGGGCGAGGGCGGCGCCGGACGAGTGGCCGTAGAGGGCCGCGCTGCCGCCCACGGCGTCGATCAGCGCCGCGAGGTCCTCGACCTCGCGGGCCACGTCGAAGGGCGCCGTGTCGCCGCTCGCGCCCCGGCCCCGGCGGTCGTACGGGACGGCCCCGAACCGGTGCGCGAGCTGCGCGGCGAGCGGCAGGAGCCCGTCGCCCGTCGTCATCGCGCCACCGACGAGGACGACGGGCGGACCCGCACCGATGCGTTCGTACGCGATGGCGGTGCCGTCGCGCGAAACAGTCTTCTTGTCCATGTCGGTGAAGACTGCCGAAGGAACGCCGACTAATCGGTCACGACACCTGTCGATCGGTCACAACACTTCTACTTCGTAGAAGCAGAGGTGGTCCTTGATCTGTGCGACGTCGGGCTTGGGGTCGGGGTACGCCCAGACCAGGTCGGGCGCGTCCGGCAGGGACCAGTAGGACGCGTCGCCCTTGAAGGGGCAGTGGGTGTGGGTCTCGGAGGGGGCCAGGAGGTCGAGGCGGACGTCCTCCGGGGGGAGGTAGTACCGCACCGGGGAGCCGGTCTCCTTCAGGATCAGGGGCCGGTCGCTCTCCGCCAGCACCTGGTCGCCGTGGACGACGCGTACGCGCTTGTCGCCCTGCTCGATCGTGATCGTGTGTCCTTGAGCCATACCGGAAAAGCACTCGCGGGCCCCCGGTTCTTCCCGCGTACGGTGACGACATGAAGATCTGTGTCTTTCTCTCCGCCGCCGACCTGGACGAGCGCTACACGCGCCCCGCGCGGGAGTTCGCCGAACTGCTCGGCAAGGGCGGGCACACGCTCGTGTGGGGCGGTTCGGAGTCCGGCCTGATGAAGGTGGTCGCCGACGGCGTACAGGCCGCCGGTGGACGGCTGGTGGGCGTCTCGGTGACCTTCCTGGCGGCGAAGGCCCGGGCAGACGCCGACGAGATGGTGATCGCGGCCGACCTCGCCGAACGTAAGAGGCTGCTCCTGGAGAAGTCCGACGCCGTGGTGATCATGGTGGGCGGCACCGGGACGCTGGACGAGGCGACGGAGATCCTGGAACTGAAGAAGCACGGCCACACCGACAAGCCGGTGGTGCTGCTCAACACGGCGGGCTTCTACGACGGCCTGAAGACCCAGTTCCGGCGCATGGAGGACGAGGGGTTCCTGCCCGTCCCGCTCACCGACCTGGTGTTCTTCGCGGAGGAGCCGGTGGGGGCGCTGGCCTACCTGGAGGAGAGCCAGGGCATCGAGTGATGCGAGCATGGCGGGCATGGCTACACATGTGATCACCGGGGCCGGTTCCGGCATCGGCGCGGCCGTCGCCCGCCGGCTGCACGCGCGCGGGGACGAACTCGTGCTCCACGCGCGCGACGCGGGCCGCGCGAAGGAACTGGCGGCGGAGTACCCCGGGGCGAGCACCTTGGTGGGCGACTTGGCGGACCCCGACAAACTCAGCTGGGCGTTCTCGCACCAGAGCCTGCCCGACCGCGTGGACACGCTGCTGCACATCGCCGGGGTGGTCGATCTGGGCCCGGTGGGCGAGCTGACTCCGAAGACCTGGCGCCACCAGCTCAACGTCAACCTGATCGCCCCCGCCGAACTGACCCGCCACTTCCTGCCCCAACTCCGGCTGTCCGGCGGCCACGTCCTCTTCGTGAACTCCGGCGCGGGCCTCCGGGCGAGCGCCGACTGGTCCGCGTACGCGGCCTCCAAGCACGGCCTGAAGGCCCTGGCCGATTCGTTGCGCCACGAGGAACACGACAACGGCGTCCGCGTCACCTCGGTCTACCCCGGCCGCACCGCCAGCCCCATGCAGGCCAAGGTCCACCAACAGGAGGGTAAGCAGTACGACCCCGCCCAGTGGATCGACCCCGAGTCGGTCGCGACGACGATCCTCATGGCGATCGACCTGCCGGGGGACGCGGAGGTCAATGACCTGACGGTGCGGCCGGGACGGTGACCGGGCGGGAGCGATCGCGCGGTGCGAGCGGTGCGGAGATCCGGGGCTGGCTCGACGAGGTGTGGGGGCGCACGGAGGCCGCGGTGGTCCTCGAAGGCGGCGACAACGGCGGACCGCTCGGCCGACGCGGGATCATTGGTGAGGTGTTCGACGCCGAGGACTTGGCGGAACTGCGCGTCCTCACCACGACCGGAGAGTTCGCGAACGACATCTGCCGCTGCTTCGGCAGCGTGACCATCGCCCTGCTCGATGCCGAGGCCGAGTTCATCGGGAGCGGCAGCGTGCACGGCGAAACGGACGTCTCCTGGGAGCGCGGCCGATTCCGGAACAACCTGGAGGTCGCGGATCCGGAGCGGCTGATCGCGTTCTTGGAGCGGCTCGGCATCCGGATGCGCTGAAGCCCGGGTCGGCACCATCCAGCCCGTCCGGCGCTT
>NZ_BARF01000040.1 GCF_000367365.1 Streptomyces prunicolor NBRC 13075
CCGAGCGGCGGCCCGGCCCGCACGACCCGCCCCGGCCCGCAGGCCCGCGGCACCGCACAGCGCCGCCCGGCGGCCGTACGACGCCCGAGCCCTACGGCGGCCGAGACGGTACGGCAGCTACCGAACCCCCGGCTCACCGGGCTCGGCGGCGGACTGTTCTGCGCGGCCGTGATGTTCGTGCTCGGGTGTATCGACCAGTTCCTGTTCGGGGCGTCGTTGACCGTGTACGGCGTGCTGTTCGTGCCGGTGTGCGTGCTCACCGCGGTCTGGATCCGGCGCGGCGACCTGCTGACCGCGCCGGTCGTCGTACCGATCGCCTTCGCCGTCGGCCTCTTCCCGGTGGCCGACGGCAGCGGCGGCCTCGCCAACCGCCTGGTGGGCGTGTTCACCGGCCTCGCCACCCAGGCCGGCTGGCTCTACGGCGGGACGCTCGTCGCGGGGCTCATCGCGACGGTCCGCAGGGTTCGGCTGCTGAGGCGTCGCCGACGGGCCTGAGTCCCGTGGTCCCTGTGCCGTTCGCCGTCACGCGCGCGGCGCCCGCACGCGTGACTCCCGGGGATGCCGAGGCCTAGTCGTCCCCCGCCGCGTGCATCGCCGCCCCCACGATCCCCGCGTTGTTCTGCAACTGCGCCGGGACGATCTCGGCCTTGATGTCCTCGATGAAGTGCAGGAACTTGTCGGCCTTGCGGCTGACTCCGCCGCCGATGATGAACAGCTCGGGCGAGAAGAGCATCTCGACATGGGCGAGGTACTTCTGGACGCGGTTGGCCCAGTGCTCCCAGGTCAGCTCGCCGTCCTCCTTGGCCTTGCTGGAGGCCTTCTTCTCGGCGTCGTGGCCGTTCAGCTCAAGGTGGCCCAGCTCCGTGTTCGGGACCAGGACACCGTTGACGAAGAGGGCGCTGCCGATGCCCGTGCCGAAGGTCAGCAGGATCACCGTGCCCTTGCGGCCCTGGCCGGCGCCGAAGTGCATCTCGGCGACGCCCGCCGCGTCCGCGTCATTGACGACCGTCACCGGGAGGCCGCCCAGCCGGTCGGCGAACAGCGCGCCCGCGTCCGTGTCGATCCAGCTCTTGTCGACGTTCGCCGCCGTACGGATCGTGGCCCCGCCGGTGACCACACCTGGAAACGTGAGCCCGACCGGTCCCGTCCAGCCGAAGTGGTCGACGACTTCCTTCACGCCGTCGGCCACCCCGTCCGGTGTCGCCGGGTGCGGGGTCAGCACCTTGCACCGCTCTTCCGTCAATTCGCCCTTGTCCAGGTCCACAGGGGCGCCCTTGATCCCGGATCCACCGATGTCCACGCCGAAGATCTGCATGGATCCACGCTACGACGAACGACTGACAGTCACTGCCCGGAGGGTGCCGTACGGTCCGAACCGGTGCGCTCGGCGACCAGTGCGGCCGCCTCTTCGCGCAGGTCACGGCGGAGTTCCTTGGGCAGCGAGAACGTGATGGACTCCTCGGCCGCCTTGACCAGCTCGACGTCCTCGTAGCCGCGCCCGGACAGCCACTCCAACACCTGTTCGACCAGGATCTCCGGCACGGAAGCACCCGAGGTCACGCCGACCGTGGTCACGCCCTCCAGCCAGGCCTCCTCGATCTCGTCGGCGAAGTCCACCAGGTAGGCGGCGCGGGCACCGGCCAGCTTGGCGACCTCGACGAGCCGTACGGAGTTGGAGGAGTTCTTCGAGCCGACCACGATCACCAGGTCGGCCTCCTCGCCCATCTGCTTCACGGCGAGCTGGCGGTTCTGCGTGGCGTAGCAGATGTCGTCGCTGGGCGGGGAGATGAGCTGCGGGAACTTCTCCTTCAGGGCGTCGACCGTCTCCATGGTCTCGTCGACCGAGAGGGTGGTCTGGGACAGCCATACGACCCTGGACGGATCCCGCACCTCCACCTTGGAGACGTCGGACGGGCCGTCGACCAGGGTGATGTGGTCGGGGGCCTCTCCGGAGGTGCCGATGACCTCCTCGTGGCCCTCGTGGCCGATGAGGAGGATGTCGAAGTCCTCGTTCGCGAAACGGACGGCTTCCTTGTGGACCTTGGTCACCAGGGGGCAGGTCGCGTCGATGGTGGCGAGGCGGCCCTGCTTGGCCTCGTCGTGGACGACGGGCGCGACGCCGTGCGCGGAGAACATCACGATGTTCCCCTCGGGGACCTCCTCCGTCCGCTCGACGAAGACGGCGCCCTTCTTCTCCAGGGTCTGCACGACGTACTTGTTGTGCACGATCTCGTGCCGGACATAGATCGGAGCCCCGTACTGCTCAAGGGCTTTCTCGACGGCGATCACGGCGCGGTCCACACCCGCGCAGTAGCCACGGGGGGCGGCGAGCAGGACACGGCGGCCAGACGAAGCAGTCATGCGTCCCATCGTAAGGCCGCGCCCGACGGGTCAAAGATCGCGTCCTTGGGGAGACTGGCGTGGGGAGACTCGCGGTGGAGTGGGAGGGGTGGGGGCCGGGCACGACGTACGGGAGACGCGAGATGGCGGACACGGGCACGGATACGACGACCACGGCCGACGGCGGGCCCCAGCTGCGGCGCAGTCTCGGTTTCCGGGATCTCGTCGTCTACGGGCTGCTGTTCATCGCCCCCATGGCGCCGGTCGGCGTGTTCGGCACCCTGGACGCCAAGTCGCACGGCGCCGTCGCGCTGGTCTACATCGTGGCCACGGTCGCGATGGCGTTCACCGCGTTCAGCTACGCGCAGATGGTGCGGGTCGTCCCTCAGGCGGGCTCGGTGTTCGCCTACGCGCGCGTGGGGCTCGGCAAGGAGGCCGGGTTCATCGCCGGCTGGATGGCGATGCTGGACTACATCCTGATCCCCGCCGTCGCCTACCTCTTCTCCGGGATCGCCATGAACGCGCTGGTCCCGGACGTCTCCCGGTGGGTGTGGACCGCGCTGGCGGTCGTCATCACGACCTGCCTCAACCTCTGGGGTGTGCGGGCGGCGGCCCGCGTGGGCTTCCTCGTCCTCGCGATGGAGATCGTCGTCCTCATCATCTTCATCGTGTCGGCGATCGTCGTTCTCGCGCGCGACGGCGCCGAACGGGGCTGGCTGTCACCACTCTCCGGGGACGGCACACAGGGCGCGTTCGCGCTGTCGGCGGTGATCGGCGCGGTCTCGGTGGCCGTCCTGTCCTACCTGGGCTTCGACGCGGTGGCCACCTTCGCGGAGGAGGTCACCGGCGGCTCCGAGAAGGTCGCCAGGGCGCTGCTGTTCTGCCTCGCCCTGGCCGGCGTGCTGTTCATCGCCCAGACGTACCTGGTCGCCCTCCTGGAGCCGACGACGTCCGCGCAGCTGGCCGCCGACGCGGGGAAACAAGGATCGGCGTTCTACGACGCGGTCGACGTCTCGGTCGGCAACTGGCTGCACAACCTGGTGGCCGTCAGCAAGGCGATCGGCGCGGCGTTCGCGGCGCTGGCCGGGCAGGCGGCGGCGGGCCGCCTGGTCTTCGCGATGGCCCGCGACCGACGCCTGCCCCGCGCCCTGTCGAAGACCGACGACGGAGTACCGCGGGTCGCCCTGCTCTCCACGGCCGTCATCACCCTGATCGCCGCGGTCTGGGCGGCCCGCCGCGACGACGGCCTCGACCACCTGGTCTCGGTCGTCGACATCGGCGCGCTCACCGCGTTCACGCTGCTGCACGCGAGCGTGGTGGGCTGGTTCGCGGTACGGCGGCGGGGCGGACCGGTGGTGTGGTGGCGGCACGTGCTGGTGCCGGTGCTGGGAGCGGCGATCACGATCGCGGTGATCGTGGAGGCGTCCGGGACCGCGCAGGTGGTGGGCGCGATCTGGTTGGCGGTGGGGTTGGTGGTACTGGCGGTGCAGTCGCGCGCGGCGATCCGGCAGTAGACACCTGGGGTGGGTGGGGGCGGGCGTCTCCTGGGGGCTCCGCCCCAGACCCCCATCGCCCTGAAGGGGCCTCGTCCTCAAACGCCGGACGGGCTGGATATGCCTGGCCTGCGTTGAAAGGGTGCCGGACAGGCTGGATATGCGCGGCCTGCGCTGTAGAGGTGCCGACCGACACGTCAACGACAGCCCCACCGGCGAGACCACCAACCCGCCCCGACATCCCGCCCCACTCCGCACCTTGACCCCGTTGTCAGAGGCGGCCGTTACTCTCGGGCGCATGGCTCTCAACACGGCTCCGGACGCGCCGCTCCCCGTCGGTGAGGTCTCCCGGCTCATCGGCGGGTGGATCGATCGGCTCGGTGCGGTGTGGGTCGAGGGGCAGATCACCCAGTTGTCGCGGCGACCCGGTGCCGGGGTCGTGTTTCTGACGTTGCGCGACCCGTCGTACGACATCTCGGTGAGCGTGACGTGCTTTCGGCAGGTGTTCGACGAGGTCGCCGAGGTCGTCAGCGAGGGCGCGCGGGTGGTCGTCCTCGCGAAGCCGGAGTGGTACGCGCCGCGGGGGCAGTTGTCGTTGCGGGCCACCGAGATCAGGCCGGTCGGGGTCGGTGAACTCCTCGCGCGGCTCGAGCAGTTGAAGAAGTCGCTGGCCGCGGAGGGGCTGTTCGCGGCCGACCGGAAGAAGCCGTTGCCCTTTCTGCCGCAGTTGATCGGGCTGGTCTGCGGGCGGGCCTCGGCCGCCGAGCGGGATGTGCTGGAGAACGCGCGGCATCGCTGGCCCGCCGTCCGTTTCGAGGTACGCAACGTGCCCGTGCAGGGCGTGCACGCCGTGCCGCAAGTCGTGCAGGCCGTCAAGGAGTTGGACGCGCTCGACGGCGTGGACGTGATCATCGTTGCACGGGGCGGCGGCAGCGTGGAGGACCTGCTGCCGTTCTCCGACGAGCAGCTCGTACGGGCCGTGTCGGCCTGCCGTACGCCCGTGGTGTCCGCGATCGGGCACGAACCCGACAACCCCCTCCTGGACTACGTCGCCGACCTGCGCGCCTCCACCCCCACCGACGCCGCGAAGAAGGTCGTACCGGACGTCGGCGAGGAGTACGAGCGCGTACGGCAGCTGCGCGACCGGGCGCGGCGGTGTGTCGTCGCGTTCGTGGACCGGGAGGAGCGCGGGCTGACGCAGGCGTTGTCGCGGCCGTCGATACAGGATCCGCACCGGATGATCGACGAGCGCGCGGATCATGTCGCCGCCCTCCTCGGCCGGGGCCGCCGCACGCTCGGCCACCTCCTGGACCGCGCCGACTCGGAGCTGACCCACACGCACGCACGCGTGGTCGCCCTCTCCCCCGCCGCGACCCTGAAGCGGGGGTACGCGGTGCTGCAGCGGGCCGACGGGCATGTCGTCCGGGACCCGGAAGAGGCGAGCGCGGACGAGGTACTGCGCGCGCGGGTCGCCGAGGGCGAGTTCACGGTTCGGGTCGAGGCGTAGTTCCCGTTGATGCATAGGGTGGGCGGATGACCAGCAAGGTGACGGAAGAGTCGCTCGGGTACGAGCAGGCACGCGACGAGCTGATCGAGGTCGTACGGCGACTGGAGGCGGGCGGTACGACGCTGGAGGAGTCGCTCGCGCTCTGGGAACGGGGCGAGGAACTGGCCAAGGTGTGCCGCCGCTGGCTGGACGGAGCCAGGGCTCGGTTGGACGCAGCGCTGGCGGAGGAAGAGGAAGACGGCTCGTCCACGGAAGCGGACGGCGACGGCGAATAGTGAGAGCGGGCGGCTCTCGCGGGCTGGCGGGCAGGCGGCAGGCGGCAGGCGGCAGGCGGCAGCGGATCGTAAGTAGCGCCGGCTGGCGGCGGACAACAAGCCGCAGCGACCACCGGCCGGCGCAGCGACGGCGAACGGCTGGCAACGGCCAACAGCCCAGGACTGGCCGAGGACTGTCAGCGGACGGCGAAAGCAACCGCCAACAACCAGCGGCAGACGGCGAGTAGCGCCCGCCTCCAGCCGACAGCGAGTAGCCGCGGCCGAGGACTGGCAGCCGATGGCGAGTCACAACAGCCGACGGTCAGGGGGACGGACCGCACGTAGCGCCCGCCGGCAACAGACAGCAAGCCGCCCCAACCGCATTTCCCTGTGATGCGGATCACCATGCTCCGGTTTTGGTTGAACATTGAACGTCTCATCGCGTACGGTCTGTCTCGTCAGCCTATCCGGACCACGGTCCGGTTCCGGTTTCCGGCCACCCCGAGGAAGTTCACGTATGTCTCTCGTCCTTGACCCCACCGCCCAGGACCTGCTGTTCCGCGAGGCCCGCACCGCGAACACGTTCACCGACGAGCCGGTGACGGACGAGCAGGTGCAGGCGATCTACGACCTGGTCAAGTACGGCCCGACCTCGATGAACCAGTCGCCGCTGCGCATCACCCTGGTCCGCTCCCCCGAGGCCCGCGAGCGCCTCGTGCAGCACCTCGCCGAGGGCAACCAGAAGAAGACCGCCGCCGCCCCGCTGGTCGCGATCCTCTCCGCGGACAACGAGTTCCACGAGGAACTGCCGAACCTGTTCCCGCACTTCCCGCAGGCCAAGGACGCCGTCTTCGGCGAGCGTTCGGTCCGTGAGGGCAACGCCGCGCTGAACGCCGCGCTCCAGGCCGCGTACTTCATCATCGGCATCCGTGCCGCCGGCCTCGCCGCCGGTCCGATGACCGGTCTCGACTTCGCCGGCGTCCAGAAGGAGTTCCTGGACGGCGACCACACCCCGTTCGTCGTCATCAACATCGGCAAGCCGGGCGAGGACGCCTGGTTCCCGCGCTCCCCGCGGCTGGCGTACGACGAGGTCGTTACCACCGTCTGAGACGCATGACACACACAAGGCCCCCGGCACACACCGCGCCAGGGGCCTTCGTCATACCTGCGGGGATGCCCGTCGGGCTACTTCATCTTCAACGCCTTCGCCATCTCCGTCAGCTGCGCGAACGACCCCGTGCCCGCCACAACCGTCGTCGAGCTCTTGTCCGCGAGCACGAGGGCGTCGTAGCGACCGCCGGTGTAGCGGGTCCAGGTCCGGCCGTCGATGTTCTGGGTCGTCTTCGTCGCGGCGCCGCCCTGGCTCGCGGTGTCGACGAAGTCGGCCTGCTTCTGAGTCGACTGCTCTATCTGCACGTACTGACCACCGGGGGCACTGAACCCGAGGTGCCAGGCGTTGAACGCGGCGCCGTCGTAGCTGACCGAGGTCGCCTTCCAGCTCGTGGACAGGCCCTCGGGGGCAGCCACCGGGTACGGCGCCGCGCGGCGTGCCGTGAGCAGCTCCACGCGGTAGTCGACCCGCTTGGTGTCTGGAGCGTGGTCGCTGTGCGGGATGAAGATGTAGACGACCGCCGCCGCGATCCCGATCAGGCCCAGGGAGAGGATCATGTCCCGGACCGTCTTCTGCTTGCCGTTCGAACCTGCCACGTCCCTATCGTCGCAGGTGCCCTGGTCCGCTCATCCGTGGGGCCCCCTGCTCATTTTGTCTGCCTGGCGATAGAGTCGGGGCCATACCCTCATCCGGCCGTCGCCGTATCAGAAAGGTGCGCTCCGATGACCGAGCATCATCATCTGCCGTCCGAACTCGAAGTCCCCTCCGAGGCCCCCGACCGCAACCTCGCCCTGGAACTCGTCCGGGTGACCGAAGCCGCCGCGATGGCCGCGGGCCGCTGGGTCGGGCGCGGTGACAAGAACGGCGCCGACGGTGCCGCCGTGCGTGCCATGCGGACCCTCGTCTCCACCGTCTCGATGAACGGCGTCGTCGTCATCGGTGAGGGCGAGAAGGACGAGGCGCCGATGCTCTTCAACGGCGAGCGCGTCGGTGACGGGACCGGGCCGGAGTGCGACATCGCCGTCGACCCGATCGACGGCACCACGCTCAACGCCAAGGGCATGCCGAACGCGATCGCCGTGCTGGCCGCCGCGGACCGGGGTTCGATGTTCGACCCGTCCGCCGTGTTCTACATGGACAAGCTGGTCACCGGGCCCGAGGCCGCCGAGTTCGTCGACATCGAGGCCCCGATCTCGGTGAACGTCCGCCGGGTCGCGAAAGCGAAGCGGGTCACGCCCGAGGACGTCACCGTCGTCGTCCTGGACCGGCCGCGGCACGACGGGATCATCAAGGAGATCCGGGAGACCGGTGCGCGGATCAAGCTGATCTCCGACGGCGATGTCGCGGGCTCGATCCTGGCGCTGCGCGAAGGCACCGGCGTGGATCTGCTCCTCGGTATCGGTGGCACGCCCGAGGGCATCATCTCGGCCTGTGCCGTGAAGTGCCTCGGTGGCGTGATCCAGGGCAAGTTGTGGCCCAAGGACGATGCCGAGCGGCAGCGGGCGCTGGATGCCGGGCACGACCTGGACCGGGTGCTCACCACCGGTGACCTGGTGTCCGGGGAGAACGTGTTCTTCGTCGCGACCGGGATCACGGACGGGGAGTTGCTGCGGGGGGTGCGGTACCGGTCGGAGACCGCGACCACCGACTCGATCGTGATGCGGTCCAAGTCCGGGACGGTGCGGCGAATCGATTCGGAACACCGGCTGAGCAAGCTGCGGGCGTACAGCGCGATCGACTTCGATCGGGCCAAGTAACCACGACGCGGGCACGAAACAAGCCACGACCGCAGGGTCGTATGTGAAGGACACGACCGCAGGGTCGTATGTGAAAGAGGCGCCCCCGGTGCGGTGGGGGCGCCTCTTCTACGTCGGTCAGCCTGCCGCTGCTATGCGGCCTGCCGCGCGGGCCTTCTGGAGTTCCAGGTCGCGGCGGCGGCGCCTGGCCAGGACCACGCGGCGTTCGGCGGCGGTGAGGCCGCCCCAGACGCCGTACGGCTCGGGTTGCAGGAGCGCGTGCTCTCGGCACTCGACCATGACCGGACAACGGGCGCAGACGCGCTTCGCCGCGTCCTCGCGGGAGAGTCGGGCGGCGGTGGGTTCCTTGGAGGGTGCGAAGAACAGGCCTGCCTCGTCGCGCCGGCACACCGCTTCGGTGTGCCAGGGAGCGTCTTGGTCCCTGTCTCGCGCAGGCACCCGCTGAGCCGGAACAGCAGCTACCTGCAGGGACGAATGCGGCGGTTGCAGCACGGTCTACTCCTGACGACGGCTTCGCGAGCGAGAGACGATGCAGCAAGGCCTACCCGCTGTGCGCGCGCCTATGCACTGAGTTCCGAACCGCTGGTTTTCGGGCGCTTCTGCGCGATGTCAGGAGCAGACGGGCGTGGACCGATCAGCTCCACATGTGTCTCGATTCACAACCGTCAACGGTCCAGGTGTTTGCGCAAATTCTTGTCGACCTTGCGCTGAACCCGATCGAGAATGTCCGCAACGAGCTTGCCCCGCTTGGGTTTTGCCTCGATGTTTCCCAGTACGGCCCACCCGTCGACGAAGACCACGGGCGCGTCCGGCTCCAGCGAATCCAGCGTGTCCACCTCGAAGTTGCCGAGGACTCCGCCGCCGGTACCGCGCAGCGACACGTTCTCCGGGACGCGGATCTCGACGTTGCCGAAGACCGAGATCGCCTTGATGACGACCTGCTGGTACTCGAAGATCGCCTCGCTGAGGTCGATCTCGACGCTGCCGAACACGGCGTACGCGTGCATACGACGGCCCGCGCGCCAGCGGCCCTTGCGCATCGCGGCGCTGAACACCGCCACGACGTTCTCATCGGCCTCGGCCGGGATCGCGCCCTCCGTCGGGCGGTTCGGGGCGGGGCTGTACGACGGGGTAGTCGCGCGGTGTCCATGGGCGGCCGGCAGATCCTGGATGAAGACCTCCAGCTCACCGACCGTCTTGGCGCTCAGCACCCCCTCGACCCGCTCGGCGTGTTCCTCCGCGTCCAGGCGGCCCTCGGCCAGGGCCTCGCGCAGGATGTCGGCGATGCGGTCACGGTCGGCGTCCGAGGCGCGCAGCGACGGGGCGGCGGGCGCGGGCTGCGGGGCCGTGGGCGCGGATGCGGGCTGCTTCTGAAGGTCCACGGCAGCAGCGTACCGAAACGCGATAGATCGCGACTAGGGGTGTGGACAACGTTGGCGTGGCGGCACTGCCCGGAGGAACTGAGCCTTACCTCACAAGCTCGGTGTCAGTGGCAGGTTCTACGCTGGTGACGCCTGCCAATGGCGGCCGGCCGTGCTGTCTGTCGAGTGAGGAATGGGCGAGAATGCCTGAGTTCGCGTACACCGATCTGCTCCCCATGGGAGAGGACACCACCCCGTACCGGCTGGTGACCTCCGAGGGTGTCTCCACCTTCGAGGCCGACGGGCGGACGTTCCTCAAGGTCGAGCCCGAGGCGCTGCGCAAGCTGGCGGCGGAGGCGATCCACGACATCCAGCACTATCTGCGGCCCGCCCACCTGGCCCAGCTGCGCCGGATCATCGACGACCCCGAGGCGTCGAACAACGACAAGTTCGTGGCGCTGGACCTCCTGAAGAACGCGAACATCGCCGCCGCCGGTGTGCTGCCCATGTGCCAGGACACCGGTACGGCGATCGTCATGGGCAAGCGCGGGCAGAACGTCCTCACGGAGGGCGGCGACGAGTCGGCGCTGTCGCGCGGCATCTACGACGCCTACCTCAACCTCAATCTGCGGTACTCGCAGATGGCCCCGCTGACCATGTGGGACGAGAAGAACACCGGGTCGAACCTGCCCGCCCAGATCGAGCTGTACGCGACCGACGGCGGCGCCTACAAGTTCCTGTTCATGGCGAAGGGCGGCGGCTCGGCCAACAAGTCGTTCCTCTACCAGGAGACGAAGGCGGTCCTCAACGAGGGCTCCATGATGAAGTTCCTGGAGGAGAAGATCCGTTCGCTGGGGACGGCCGCCTGTCCGCCGTACCACCTCGCGATCGTAGTCGGCGGCACCAGCGCCGAGTACGCGCTGAAGACCGCGAAGTACGCCTCCGCGCACTACCTGGACGAGATTCCGGCCGAGGGCTCGGACTTGGGGCACGGGTTCCGGGACAAGGACCTGGAGCAGAAGGTCTTCGAGCTGACGCAGCGGATCGGGATCGGGGCGCAGTTCGGGGGCAAGTACTTCTGCCACGACGTGCGCGTGGTGCGGCTGCCCCGGCACGGCGCCTCCTGCCCCGTCGCCATCGCCGTGTCCTGCTCCGCCGACCGGCAGGCCGTCGCGAAGATCACCGCCGAGGGTGTCTTCCTGGAGCAGTTGGAGACCGACCCGGCGCGATTCCTGCCGGAGACGACCGACGAGCATCTGGACTCCGACGAGGAGGACGTCGTCCGGATCGATCTCAACCAGCCCATGGACGGCATCCTCGCCGAGCTGACCAAGTACCCCGTCAAGACCCGGCTTTCGCTCTCCGGGCCGCTCGTCGTGGCGCGTGACATCGCGCACGCCAAGATCAAGGAGCGGCTCGACGCGGGCGAGGAGATGCCGCAGTACCTGAAGGACCACCCGGTGTACTACGCGGGGCCCGCGAAGACCCCTGAGGGTTACGCGTCCGGGTCCTTCGGGCCTACGACCGCCGGGCGCATGGACTCGTACGTCGAGCAGTTCCAGGCGGCGGGTGGGTCCAAGGTGATGCTGGCCAAGGGGAACCGGAGCAAACAGGTCACCGACGCGTGTGACGCGCACGGCGGCTTCTACCTCGGGTCGATCGGTGGGCCTGCGGCGCGGCTCGCCCAGGACTGCATCAAGAAGGTCGAGGTTGTCGAGTACGAGGAGCTCGGGATGGAGGCGGTGTGGAAGATCGAGGTCGAGGACTTCCCGGCGTTCGTCGTGGTCGACGACAAGGGCAACGACTTCTTCCAGAACCCGGCGCCTGAGCCTACGTTCACGCATATTCCGGTGCGGGGGCCTGGGTTGGGCTGATTGCGCCCCCGCCGCCCCTACCCGTCCCATCCCCAGGGGCTCCGCCCCTTCGACCCCGCCAGGGGGCTCCCCCCCTGGACCCCCGGTCGGCCTGAACGGCCTCGTCCTCAAACGCCGGACGGGCTGATTTGTGCCGACCCGGGTTGGGAGGCGGGCGGGCTGGATGTAGCTGGCCTGCGCCGAAGTGGTGCCGCCTGCGCTGCGTGGTGTCCCGGGATGCATGACGCGCCAGCATCCCCGTTCACCACTGTCCCATTTCATCCCGGGAACACACGGGACGGAATCTTTGTGAACCTTGCCGGAAACGCTCCGAGTTGACCGGATCGCAACCCGTGATCCTCAGTCCACTCGGAGGAACCCCCCATGATCCGACGCACCCTGCGCAACGGACTCGTCGCCGCGATCGCAGCCGTCGCCGTCTTCCCCGTGACAGCCGTCGCCGCCCCCGCTGCTCACCCGACGAAGCCCGTCCGGCACCACGTCACCGCCCACGCCTGGGGCCGGATCACCACCCACCACTACACCCGCCTGAACGTCCGCTCCGGCCCCGGTACCGGCTACCGGATCGTCGGCACGCGGCCGGTCGGGCGGGCGCTGCCCATCGTCTGCGAGACGCGTGGCTCCGGTGTCTTCGGCAACCACCTCTGGTACAAGCTCCCGCACCACGAGGGCTACGTCTCCGCCCACTACGTCCGCGACCACAGCGCCGTCCGCTGGTGCTGACCCTCGTCTGACCTACGGCGTTCCCCGACGGGACGGTCCCGTACGTCCCGTCGGGGAACGCCAGGTCAACACCCCTTCACATTCCGGCATATTCGGGCGATCCGGGTGTTGCCCCGCGCCTCCCCCGGGAACAGATCACCGCGGTCACCCCGGTACAGCGAGGCAGCAGGGAACAGGGAACAGGATGGAAACCCACGTGACGGTCGAGAGACAGCGGCTCCTGACGGACCGGCTCCGCCTCCTCAAGCGGCGGACCGGGTTGAGCCTGGCCGCGCTGGCCGCCGTCACCCCGTTCAGCAAGTCGACCTGGCACCGGTATCTGCACGGCGACCAACTCCCGCCCCGCGCCGCCGTCGAGGCCCTCGCCCGGCTCGCGCACACCGAACCCGAAGCGCTGACCTCCCTGCTCTCCCTCTGGGACGCGGCCGTCCAGGAACAGTCCAGGCCGCCCACCCCTCCCCCGATTCCGTCCGTACGGCCCCGACGCCTCCGTCCCCCCGTCCGAGCCCTCGTCGCCCTGGCCGCCATGGCGACCACCGTCGCGCTCACCGCCGGTGCCACCGACGCCCTCGATCACGATGTGGCGGTGGAGCACATGGAGCACATGGAGCACACAGTCGCCTCCTGCCACTACCCCGGCCACTGAGCCGGAACACTCCGTCTCCCTCCCATGTGGTGGGAACACGGGACGTGTCCGCGATGCTGTCCCCCACAGGAGGTGATCGGCGATGGCCGACGGTCAGACAGTGGGTCCGTTCCGTATCGAGCACGATTCGATGGGGGAGGTGCGGGTCCCGGTCGACGCGAAATGGCGGGCCCAGACCCAGCGGGCGGTGGAGAACTTCCCGATCTCGGGGCAACGCATCGAGCGCGCCCACATCGAGGCGCTCGCCCGGATCAAGGGTGCCGCCGCGAAGGTGAACGCCGAACTGGGCGTACTGGACAAGGACATCGCGGAGGCCGTGCAGGAGGCGGCCCGTGAGGTCGCGGCGGGGCGCTGGGACGAGCACTTCCCCATCGACGTGTTCCAGACCGGGTCCGGGACCTCGTCCAACATGAACACCAACGAGGTGATCGCCACCCTCGCGACCGAGCGGCTCGGGCGGGACGTGCATCCCAACGACCATGTCAACGCCTCGCAGTCGTCCAACGACGTGTTCCCGTCCTCCATCCACATCGCGGCCACCGGTGCCGTGATCCATGACCTGATCCCCGCGCTGGAGCATCTCGCGGGCGCGTTGTCGCGCAAGTCCGTCGAGTTCGCCGACGTGGTGAAGTCCGGGCGGACCCACCTCATGGACGCCACGCCCGTCACCCTGGGGCAGGAGTTCGGCGGGTACTCGGCCCAGGTGCGTTACGGCGTCGAGCGGCTCCAGGCCTCGCTGCCGCGGCTCGCCGAGCTGCCGCTGGGCGGGACCGCCGTCGGGACCGGGATCAACACCCCGCCCGGGTTCTCCGCCGCCGTGATCGCCGAGGTCGCGCTGGTCACCGGGTTGCCGTTGACCGAGGCGCGGGACCACTTCGAGGCGCAGGGCGCGCGGGACGGGATCGTCGAGACCAGCGGGCAGTTGCGGACCATCGCCGTAGGGCTGACGAAGATCGCGAACGATCTGCGGTGGATGGCGTCCGGGCCGCGGACCGGGCTCTCGGAGATCTCGCTGCCCGATCTCCAGCCGGGGTCCTCGATCATGCCCGGCAAGGTCAACCCGGTGATTCCGGAGGCCGTGCTGATGGTCGCCGCACAGGTCGTCGGGAACGACGCGACCGTCGCCACCGCCGGGGCCGCCGGCAACTTCGAGCTCAACGTGATGCTTCCGGTGATCGCCAAGAATGTGCTTGAGTCGATTCGGCTGCTCGCCAACGTCTCGCGGCTGCTTGCCGATCGGACCGTCGAGGGGATCGTCGCGCACCGGGAGCGGGCGCGTGAGTACGCCGAGTCCTCGCCGTCCGTGGTCACTCCGCTCAACAAGTACATCGGGTACGAGGAGGCCGCCAAGGTCGCCAAGAAGGCGCTCGCGGAGCGGAAGACGATTCGCCAGGTCGTGCTGGAGAACGGCTATGTGGAGCGCGGTGATCTGACCGTCGCGCAGCTCGACGAGGCTCTCGATGTCCTGCGGATGACGCGTCCGTAACCAATGGTCGCCCTGGCGTGAACCGTGACGCGCACCGCAGCGTCGTATGCCCGGGGCACCTAATATCTCTTCATGACAGACGGTGGAGCGGTGCGAGCGGTGGAAGCGGGTACGTCTACGGCCTTCTGGGCGCCCGGGGATCAGATCCTGTGGCGTTATCGGGAGAACGCGGGCGACCGTTTCCACATCGCGCGGCCCGTGACCGTCGTCCGTGATGACGAGGAGTTGCTCGCGGTCTGGATGGCGCCCGGCACCGAGTGTGTGAAGCCGGTGCTCGCGGACGGTACGTCGGTGCACGTGGAGCCGCTGGAGACCCGGTACACGAAGCCGCGTACGGTCCAGCGCGACCACTGGTTCGGGACGGGTGTGCTGAAGCTGGCGCGGCCCGGTGAGCCCTGGTCGGTGTGGCTTTTCTGGGAGCCCGGATGGCAGTTCAAGAACTGGTACGTGAACCTTGAGGAACCGCAGGTCCGTTGGGACGGCGGGGTCGACTCCGTGGATCACTTCCTGGACATCTCCGTCCACCCGGACCGCAGTTGGCGCTGGCTCGACGAGGACGAGTTCGCGCAGGCCCAGCGGGACGGGCTGATGGATCCCCAACTCGCCGAGCGGGTACGGGAAGCGGGCTGGTCGGCGATCGAGACGATCCGTGCGTGGAGGGCGCCGTTCGCGGACGGTTGGCAGCACTGGCGCCCGGATCCGTCCTGGGCTGTACCTTCACTTCCGGAGGACTGGGACCGCACCCCCGCGCACATGTCCACATGAGACCCTTGATGCGCCCCCGGTGCGCAACCGTAGGATCGTCCTCCGCAAGGGCACCGCACAACTCCCGGAGCATGCACCGGGACTGACCAGACGTCACCGAGGGGCGGCAGGACGTGAGCGAGGGGTATCAGGGCACCACCGGATCGGGCCACCGGTCCGCCGGTGGCACAGGAACAGCCTCTGACCACGCGGGAATTCCGTTCCTGGGGCACGTATTCCGGGTATCGGCATTTCAGCGGGACGATCCGCACGTACCCCGTGCGGTCCCGGACGGACGGATTCGACACGCGTGACGGAGCACCCCACCTCCTTCGAGCGCCCCGGCGGCGCCGACCCCGCAGACCCCCGCGGGGCGCTCCTGCACACCTCGACGCCGTCCAGGCCGTCCGGTGGCGCCGGCTTACCGGCACAGGCACGCACCGGTGAGCCGCCTCCGGCGCCGGGTACGAGCACGTCCCGCGCCAAGGGGAAGGACCCGGCAGGTACCCCTGTGAAGCCCGACACCGCAGGTGGCTCCGAGCACTCCCAGCCCTCGGCCGCCGAACCCGACGCCCACCGCCCGCGCCCTTCGCCCGACGGCATCCCGGCCCAGCCGGGCGTCGGCGAGGTCTCCGACGCCGCCGCCAAGGAGCGCCGTACGGGACAGGGGCTGCCGCCCGGCGGTCCCATGCCCATGCGGCGGGACGGGGACCGGCTGCGCTTCGTGGGCGCCGCGACCCGGCGGATCGCCCGCGGCATCGACCTCGACGAGATCGTCATGGGGCTGTGCCGGGCGACCGTGCCCACGTTCTCGGACGCGATCCTGGTCTATCTGCGTGATCCGCTGCCGGTCGGCGACGAGCGGCCCACCGGGCCCGTCGTGCTGCGGCTGCGCCGTACCGACCGCATCCCGGAGGAGCGGGACACGGAGAACGGCTTCATGCCCGCGATACAGCCGGAGCAGCCCTCCGAACTGTCCGCGGTCACCGCCGAGTTGTGCGAGGTACGGCCCGGGGGTGCGCTGAACGAGGTGCTGCGGGGCGTACGTCCCGTGTTCGCCGACTCGCCCGCCGCCCGCGCCGCACTGCCCGAACTGCTCGGTGAGGGCGGCGAGTTGATCGTCCCGGCCGGTCAGCGCGCGATCCTCGCGCCGCTGCGCGGCCGGCGCCGGGTGATCGGCGCCGCGCTCTTCCTGCGCCGCCCCGAGCGCATGGCGTTCGAGGCCGACGACCTCCTCGTCGCCGCCCAACTCGCCACGCACAGCGCGCTGGGCATCGACAAGGCGGTCCTCTACGGCCGTGAGGCGTACATCGCCGACGAGCTGCAGCGCACCATGCTCCCGGAGACCCTGCCCCGCCCCACCGGCGTCCGGCTGGCGTCCCGGTACCTCCCGGCCGCCGAGACGGCACGCGTCGGCGGCGACTGGTACGACGCGATCCCGCTGCCCGGCAGCCGGGTCGCCCTGGTCGTCGGCGATGTCATGGGCCACTCCATGACCTCGGCCGCGATCATGGGCCAACTCCGCACCACCGCACAGACGTTGGCGGGCCTCGACCTGCCCCCGCAGGAGGTCCTGCACCACCTCGACGAACAGGCCCAGCGGCTGGGCACCGACCGCATGGCGACCTGCCTCTACGCGGTCTACGACCCGGTCTCGCACCGCATCACCATCGCCAACGCGGGACACCCGCCGCCGGTGCTGCTGCACCTGGGCGGCCGGGCCGAGGTCCTCCGGGTGCCTCCCGGCGCCCCGATCGGTGTCGGCGGGGTCGACTTCGAGGCCGTAGAGCTGGACGCTCCTGCGGGAGCCACCCTCCTGCTGTACACGGACGGGCTCGTCGAGTCGCGGCTTCGGGATGTGTGGACCGGGATAGAGCAGCTGCGCGAGAAGCTCGCCGCGGTCGCGCAGCTCACCGGACCCGATCATCCGCCGCCCCTCGAGGCCCTGTGCGACGAGGTGCTCGACATGCTCGGCCCGGGTGACCGGGACGACGACATCGCGCTGCTCGCCGCCCGCTTCGACGGGATCGCGCCCAGTGACGTGGCGTACTGGTTCCTCGACCCGGAGGACTCGGCCCCCGGCCAGGCCCGCCGACTGGCCCGGCGCGCGCTGGCCCGCTGGGGCATGGAGGACATGAGCGACTCCGTGGAGCTGCTGGTCAGCGAGGTCGTGACCAACGCCGTGCGGTATGCGTCACGGCCGGTCACGCTGCGTCTGCTGCGGACCGATGTGCTGCGCTGCGAGGTCGGGGACGACGTGCCCCAGCTGCCTCGGCTGCGGCAGGCGCGGGCCACGGACGAGGGCGGACGTGGGCTGTATCTGGTCAACAGACTGGCCCGGCGGTGGGGAGCCACCCGGCTCAGTACCGGGAAGGTGGTCTGGTTCGAACTGAACCGGAATTAGACATCGTCCAAAAGTTGCCGACATACCGGCGTCGGAGTTGACTGCTGGGGTACGCGAAGGCGAAGCGACCTACTTTCTCTGACAGGAGGACGCGCTCGTGACGCAGACACCCCAGCAGACTCCGTACACCACGAACAACGTCGGAATCCCGGTGGAGAGCGACGAACACTCGCTCACCGTCGGACCCGACGGCCCGATCCTGCTCCAGGACCACTACCTCATCGAGAAGATGGCCCAGTTCAACCGGGAGCGGGTCCCCGAGCGGGTGGTGCACGCCAAGGGCTCCGGTGCGTACGGGTTCTTCGAAGTGACCAATGACGTCAGCCAGTTCACGAAGGCCGACCTCTTCCAGCCGGGCAAGCGCACCGAGATGCTGGCGCGGTTCTCCACCGTCGCCGGTGAGCAGGGCTCGCCCGACACCTGGCGCGACCCCCGCGGCTTCGCGCTCAAGTTCTACACAGAGCACGGCAATTACGACATGGTGGGCAACAACACCCCGGTCTTCTTCGTCCGGGACACCATCAAGTTCCAGGACTTCATCCGCTCGCAGAAGCGCCACCCGGCGACCGGGCTGCGCAGCAACGACATGCAGTGGGACTTCTGGACCCTCTCCCCCGAGTCGGCGCACCAGGTGACCTGGCTGATGGGCGACCGGGGCGTCCCGAAGACGTACCGCCACATGAACGGCTACAGCTCCCACACCTATATGTGGATCAACGGCGCCGGTGAGCGGTTCTGGGTGAAGTACCACTTCAAGACCGACCAGGGCATCGAGTACCTCACCCAGGCCGAGGCCGACGAGCTGGCAGGGTCCGACGGCGACAAGCACCGCCGTGACCTGCACGAGTCGATCGAGTCCGGGAACGCGCCGAGCTGGAGCCTGAAGGTCCAGATCATGCCGTTCGAGGACGCGGCGGACTACCGCTTCAACCCCTTCGACCTGACGAAGGTCTGGCCGCACGGGGACTACCCGCTGATCGACGTCGGCCGGATGACCCTGAACCGCAACCCCGAGGACTACTTCGTCCACATCGAGCAGGCCGCCTTCGAGCCCTCGAACCTGGTGCCGGGCATCGGCCCGTCCCCGGACAAGATGCTGCTGGGCCGGCTGTTCTCGTACCCGGACACCCACAGGTACCGGATCGGCCCCAACTACACCCAGCTGCCGCCGAATCGGCCGCACTCCCCGGTCAACTCCTATGCCAAGGACGGCCCGATGCGGTACGAGGCGTCCAACACGGCGCGGCCGTACGCACCGAACTCCTACGGCGGACCGGCGGCCGACTACGGCCGGTTCGGCGACCCGGCGAGCTGGCAGACCGCCGGTGAACTGGTGCGTGAGGCAACGAAGTTGCACCGCGAGGACGACGACTTCGGGCAGGCCGGCACGATGGTCCGCGAGGTCCTCGACGATGCCGCCCGCGACCGGCTCGTGGCGAACATCAGCGGTCACCTGAAGGCCGACGTGTCCCGCTCGGTCCTCGACCGTGCCCTGCAGTACTGGCACAACGTCGACAAGGAACTCGGCGACCGGATCGCCGCGAACTTCGCCTAGCGGTAAGCGAGTTCACCCAGCGGTACGTGAGAGGGCGCCCGGCGAAGTGCCGGGCGCCCGCTCTGCGCGCGACCTGACTACTGGCCGCGTGACCCGACTACTGGTCGAGCTGGTCGAACGGGTTGTCCGTGTTGTCGTCGCTCGGTGTCGTCGGCGAACTGATCGTCGGCGTCGGGGTGGGTGTCGGGGTCGGCGTAGGTGTCGGGGTCGGCGTGGGTGACTCCGAAGTCGGGGTCGGGGACGGCGACTTGGTCGTCGGCGTCACGGACGGTGTCGCCGACGGGGTCGGGGTCACCGTCGGCGTGTAGTCCGGCTCGACCGCCGCGCCCTGGTCGGTGTCCAGGTCGAACTTGCCGTTCGCCTTGGTCACTCCGAACATGTACGTCGCCCAGATCTGCGCCGGGTAGCCACCACCGTTGATACGGCCCGGGTACGGGATGAGGCCGGTGGCGCCGGTCAGCGTCACCTGCTGGCTCGCCTGCTTGGTCCCGACCGCACCCTCGCCGAACAGGCCGACAGAGGTGACCAGGTCGGGCGTGTAGCCGGTGAACCAGGCCGACTTGTTGTTGTCGGACGTACCGGTCTTGCCCGCGACCTGCTGCCCGTCGCGCTTGCTGTTCTCGGCCACCGACTTCTTCGCCGTACCGTCGTCGACCACACCGGTCAGCACCGAGGACACCGTGTCGGCGGCCTCGCGCGGGATGACCTGGGCGCCGATCGGGTTCGGCATGGTGATGTTGCGCGTGTTGTGCGCGACCGACTTGATGAGGGCCGGGGTGACCTTCTTGCCGTGGTTGTCGAAGGTGGCGTAGACACCGGCCATCTCCATCGGGCTCGCGCCCATGGTGCCGAGGGTCTGCGCCGGTACGGCCTTCAAGTCGCCGGTGTCCATGCCCAGTTCGCCCGCGGTCTTCATGACCTTGTCCATGCCGACGTCGACACCGAGCTGTGCGAAGACGGAGTTGATCGACTTGTTCATCGCCGTCTGGACGGTGACCTTGCCGTAGTCGACGTCGTCCTCGTTCTCCGGCGCGAACGCGATGTCGCTGCCCACGACCGGGCGCTTGCTGGTGCCGTCGTAGAGCGTCTTGGTCGTGATCGTCTTGCCGGACTGCGTCTTGGCCTCGTCGGCCAGGGCCGCGGCCAGGATCACCGGCTTGAACGTGGACGCGGGCTGGTAGTCGGTGCGGGTCGCGTTGTTCTGGTAGTGCTCCGTGTAGCCCGCGCCGCCGTACATCGCCACGACCGCGCCCGTCTTGGGGTTCACGGAGACCGCGCCGGGCTGGACGTTCGCGTCGACCTTGCGCTTCTTGCCGTCGAGCTTGCTGGTCAGCTGGGACTTGACCGACTTCTCCAGCTGGGCCTGCTTCTTCTTGTCGATGTTGAGCGTGATCGTCCAGCCGCCCGCGTCGACCAGCGCCTCGGCCTCCTTGGTGTTGGCGGCCACGCCCTGCGAGATCAGCTGCTTCTCCAGGGCCTGGTTGGCCGCGAACACCATGTAGCCGTTCTGGCCCTCCATGCCGGCCTCGGCCTTGGGCGCCTTGGGGACCGGGAACTTCATCCCCTCACGCTCGGTCGCGCTGAGCCACTTCTGCCCGACCATGTTGTCCAGCACGTAGTTCCAGCGCGCCTGCACCAGTTTCCGGCCGGTGGGGCTCGCGGCCTGCCAGTCGTACTGGTTCGGCGCCTGGAGCAGCGCGGCGAGATAGGCGCCCTGCTCGACCGAGAGCTTCTTCGCGTCGACCTGGTAGTAGGCCTGGGCGGCGGCCTGGATGCCGTAGGCGCCGCGGCCGTAGTAGCTGGTGTTGATGTACCCGGCGAGGATGTACTCCTTGGACTTCTCGCGGTCCAGCTTCAGCGAGATGACCATTTCCTTCAGCTTGCGCGTGACGGTCTGGTCCTGCGTCAGGTAGTAGTTCTTCACGTACTGCTGGGTGATCGTCGAGCCGCCCTGCGCGCCCTTGCCGGACAGCGTGTTGAGCAGGCCGCGCGCGGTGCCCTTGAGGTCGACGCCGGCGTCCTGGTAGAAGGTCTTGTTCTCGGCGGCGACGAAGGTCTCCTGGACAGGCTTGGGCACCTGTGAGAGGTCCACGTTCTCGCGGTTGACCGTGCCCTTGCGAGTCAGGACCGAGCCGTCGCTGTACTTGTAGATGTTGCTCTGCAGCTTCGCGTCGGCGTTGCCCGCGGGGATGCTGATCATCATGTAGAGCACGATGAAGGCGCCGATGCCCAGCAGGCAGAAGCCGAGGAAAGTGCCGAGGATCTTCTTCCAGGTGAAGAGCCTGCGTATGAAGCTCTTCCCGTCCTTGGCGCCCTTGCCGTCCTTGGCGCTCTTGCCGTCCTTGACTCCGGTGGCGCTCGTGGCTGCCGTGCCGTCCGCCCCTGACGAGCGGCGGGTCTTGGGCGCCGCGCGGTGTCCACCGCGCTGACGCGCTCGTCTCTCTTCCGCTCGTCCCATGAGTCCGTTCCGCTCCGCTTCGCTCTCTTGTGCTCTGGTGTCACACAGGTTCGCCCGTCAAGTCAGCTCAGAAAGCTAACACCAGGAGTTGTGACAAAGGGCTGTCGATCCGGTCCATTACGGACGTGACAATCAGCACCCGTCCTTATGGAACCGACGTACGAGAGGGGTTGAGGGTTGCCGTAGCAGGGTAAAGTGATATCACTTTGATTCAACCAAGCTACGGGGGACCATCATGACCACCGAAGTACCCGCAGACGTACCGGACATGCCTGCCCCGCGCGTGCGGGAGTTCGCCGCGCACAGCATCGGCGGCGGGCTCGCGCTCGTCCTCGGCCTGACCGGGTTGCTCGTCTCCGCCGGGCTGCTGGTCACAGCCGGCGCGGTCGACTCGGGCGGCGCCAAGGCCGCGCTGATCGTCGGCGGCATCCTCGTCCTGCTCACCGCGTTCATCGCGATGCGCGGGCTGAACACGGTGGCGCCGGGCGAGGCGCGGGTCGTGCAGCTCTTCGGGCGGTACCGGGGGACGATCCGGCAGGACGGGCTGCGCTGGGTGAACCCGTTCACCTCGCGCACGAAGATCTCGACCCGCGTCCGCAACCACGAGACCCCGACCCTCAAGGTCAACGACGCCTATGGCAACCCCATCGAGCTCGCCGCGGTCATCGTCTGGAAGGTCCGCGACACCGCGCAGGCCACCTTCGAGGTCGACGACTACACCGAGTTCGTCGCCACCCAGACCGAGACGGCCGTACGGCACATCGCCATCGAGTATCCCTACGACGCCCACGACGAGGGCGGGCTCTCGCTGCGCGGGAACGCCGAGGAGATCACCGAGAAGCTGGCCGTCGAGCTGAGCGCCCGGGTCGAGGCGGCCGGCGTGCAGATCATCGAGTCCCGCTTCACGCATCTCGCGTACGCGCCCGAGATCGCCTCGGCGATGCTTCAGCGGCAGCAGGCGGGGGCGGTCGTCGCGGCCCGGCGACAGATCGTCGACGGGGCCGTCGGCATGGTCGAGGCCGCGCTGGCCCGGATCACCGAGCAGGACATCGTGGAGCTGGACAACGAACGGAAGGCGGCGATGGTGTCCAACCTGTTGGTGGTGCTGTGCGGGGACCGGGCGCCGCAGCCGGTGCTGAACACGGGCACCCTGTACCAGTGACCGAACCTTCCGAGGCTTCCGAGGCGAAGCGCCGGCCGCAACAGCGTAAGCAGGTGCTGCTGCGGCTGGACCCTGCGGTGTACGAGGCTGTTGCTCGGTGGGCCGGGGATGAGCTGCGGTCCGCCAATGCGCAGATCGAGTTCCTGTTGCGGCGGGCTCTCGCGGAGGCGGGGCGGCTTCCAGGTGAGGCCGGGCCGCTGCCTCGACGTGGCCGCCCACCCGCGCCACCTCAATGACAGAACCGTGACAATCGGCCCCCACCTGCACGGCAGTACCCCCCGCCATGATCTACACACCGTGCGTATACACACCGCGTATACCCCGTGTGTAGAGTGCTCCGCATGTCCATCGGTCACACCCTTCTGGGGCTCCTGGAGTCCGGCCCGCGTCACGGTTACGACCTGAAGCGGGCCTTCGACGAGAAGTTCGGTCACGACCGGCCGCTGCACTACGGCCAGGTCTACTCGACGATGTCCCGCCTGCTGAAGAACGGTCTCGTCGAGGTCGACGGGATAGAGGCGGGCGGCGGTCCCGAGCGCAAGCGGTACGCGATCACCGACGCCGGGATCACCGACGTACAGCAGTGGCTCGCGACGCCGGAGAAGCCCGAGCCGTATCTGCAGTCGGCCCTCTACACCAAGGTCGTCCTCGCGCTGCTGACCCACCGGAACGCGGCCGAGATCCTCGATGTGCAGCGCTCCGAGCATCTGCGCAGCATGCGCATCCTGACCGACCGCAAGCGCAAGGGCGATCTCGCGGACCAGTTGATCTGCGATCACGCCCTCTTCCATCTGGAGGCCGACCTGCGGTGGCTGGAGCTCACCGCCGCGCGCCTCGACAAACTCGCCGAGGTGGTGGCCAAGTGACGACACATCCCGCCGGTTCCCTGCTCGCGGCCCATGAGCTGCGCAAGGCCTACGGGCCGACGACCGCGCTGGACGGCGCGGAGTTCTCCATCCATCCCGGCGAGGTCGTCGCCGTGATGGGGCCCTCCGGGTCGGGGAAGTCGACGCTGCTGCACTGTCTCGCCGGGATCGTGCCGCCCGACTCGGGCTCGATCACGTACAACGGGCAGGAGATGGCGACCATGAGCGACGCCCAGCGCAGTGCGCTGCGCCGCTCGGAGTTCGGGTTCGTGTTCCAGTTCGGGCAGTTGGTGCCGGAGCTGACCTGCGTCGAGAACGTCGCCCTGCCGCTGCGGCTGAACGGCACGCACCGCAAGGAGGCCGAGCGGACCGCGCTGAACTGGATGCAGCGGCTGGAGGTCGACGACCTCGCGAAGAAGCGGCCCGGTGAGGTCTCCGGCGGGCAGGGACAGCGCGTCGCCGTCGCCCGCTCGCTGGTCACCAGCCCGCGGGTGCTGTTCGCCGACGAGCCGACCGGCGCGCTCGACTCGCTCAACGGCGAGCGCGTGATGGAGCTGCTGACCGAGGCGGCCCGGTCCACGAACGCGGCCGTCGTGCTGGTCACGCATGAGGCACGGGTCGCCGCCTACTCGGACCGCGAGATCGTCGTACGGGACGGCAAGTCCAGGGACATGGAGCGCATCGTATGAACTCGCGTCAGTGGGCGGCCGATCTGGCCATGGGGGTGCGGTTCGCCTTCGGCGGCGGGCGTGAGGGCTGGGTGCGGGCCGTACTGACGGCTGTCGGCGTCGGGCTCGGGGTGGCGCTGCTGCTGCTCACCACCGCACTGCCGAACGCGCTGTCCGAGCGGGACGCGCGCGGCAACGCCCGGATGGACTTCACGTACAGCGGGAAGCAGTTGGCGAAGGCGGACAACACCGTCATCGTCGCCGACACGGACACCACGTTCCGCAGCAAGGACGTCCGCGGCCGGCTGCTGGAGCCCGAGGGCACCAAGGCGCCGCTGCCGCCGGGGCTCGCGAAGTTCCCCTCGGTCGGCGACATGGTCGTCTCCCCCGCGCTGGAGAAGCTGCTGAAGTCCGACTCCGGGAAGCTGCTGCGTGCGCGGCTGCCCTACCGGATCACCGGCACGATCGGGCAGACCGGGCTCATCGGGCCCGCCGAACTCGCCTACTACTCGGGCGGGAAGGGACTGGAAGCGCGTCAGTCCGGCGGCAGCGTCGAGCGCATCAACTACTACGGGCCCTCCGCGGGCAGCACGCCGGACGAGCTGGACCCGGTGCTGCTCCTGCTGATCCTGATCGTGTTCATCGTGCTGCTGCTGCCGGTCGCCGTGTTCATCGCGGCCGCCGTGCGCTTCGGCGGCGAGCGCCGGGACCGGCGGCTCGCGGCCCTGCGTCTGGTCGGCGCGGACGGGCGGATGGCGCGCCGGATCGCGGGCGGCGAGGCGCTCGCGGGGGCGCTCCTCGGGCTCGTCTTCGGCACCGGATTCTTCCTGGCCGGGCGGCAGTTGGCGTCGCTGATCGACGTGCGGGACATCAGCCTGTACCCCAGCGACCTCAACCCGTCGCCCGCGCTCGCCCTGCTCGTCGCCGTCGCCGTACCGGCCGCGGCCGTGCTGGTGACGCTGCTCGCGCTGCGCGGGGTCGTCATCGAGCCGCTCGGCGTGGTCCGCAAGGCGAAGCCGCCGCGGCGCCGGCTGTGGTGGCGGCTGCTGCTGCCGCTGGCAGGCCTCGCGATGCTCTACCCGATGACCGGCAAGGGCGACTCCAACGGCAACTTCAACCAGTGGCTGGTGATCGGCGGCACGGTCCTGCTGCTCGTCGGTGTCACCGCGCTGCTGCCCTGGGTCGTCGAGGCCACCGTGGCCCGGCTGAACTCCGGCTCGGTGTCCTGGCAACTCGCCGTCCGCAGGCTCCAGTTGAGCAGTGGTACGGCCGCCCGGATGGTCAACGGCATCGCGGTCGCGGTGGCCGGGGCGATCGCCCTGCAGATGCTGTTCTCCGGCGTCCAGGGCAACTACACCAAGCCGACCGGCAACGACCTGCGCCGGGCCCAGATGGAGGTCTCCATCGGCGGCGGCACCTCGCTGGCCGAGGCCGACCGGAAGCTCGCGGGGACCAAGGGCGTGCGCGCTACGTCGGCCATCTCGCAGACCACGATCGGCGAGCGGGCGAAGAACCCGGACGACGTGGCGGAAGTGGCCGTCGGCAGCTGCGCCCAGCTGCGTGCGGTGGCCCACCTGACGGCCTGCCGCAACGGTGACGTCTTCCGGATCACCGGTGGCGCCGACCCCGAGGCCACCACCAAGACGGAGCAGCTGGCCAGGGCCGGCCGAACGGTGTACTTCGACCCGTCGTACGACGAGATGCCGAGCGCACCGGCCACCTGGAAGATGCCGGCCGGAGTGAAGACGGCGACCCACCGCGAGGACCCGACCGGCTACGCCCGTGACGGGCTGCTGATCACCTCGGGCGCGCTGCCCGCGAGCGCGGTGAAGGGCCTGGACCAGAAGGTGTTCGTCTCGCTCGACCAGTCGGTGCCGGACGCGAGCGACCACGTACGGAACACCGTCGCGACGATGGACCCGCTGGCGGACGTGTTCACCCTGGCGAGCAACGACGTGACGCCGCAGTTCCGTTCGATCCGCACCGGGCTGTTCGTCGGCGCCACCTGTGTGCTGCTCCTCATCGGGGCGAGTCTGCTCGTGTCGCAGCTGGAGCAGTTGCGCGAGCGCAAGAAGCTGCTGTCGGCGCTGGTCGCCTTCGGCACCCGGCGGCGCACCCTGAGCCTGTCGGTGCTGTGGCAGACGGCGATCCCGATCGGGCTGGGCCTGGTGCTGGCCACGGTGGTGGGGCTGACGCTGGGCGCGGTGCTGCTGAAGATGAGCGCCACGGCGATCCGGATCGACTGGGCGAGCGTGCTGGCCATGTCCGGCATCGGCGCGGGGGTGGTCCTGGCGGTGACCCTGCTGAGCCTGCCGCCGCTGCTGCGGATGATGCGGCCGGACGGGCTGCGCACGGAATAGTCCGCCCGCAGCCGCCCGCCCTCTTCGGTCAGAGTCCGTACTCCCGTACCACGCGCCGGACTTGGGCGAAGAGCATGCCCACGTTCACCGACTTGCGGCAGACGACCACGGCGACGACGTCCTGTTGCTCGGTCATCCGCACGAACAGATGGGTGAGGTTCTCGCTGTTGACGAGGATCTCCTGGAAGTAGTGGTGGTCACTGGTGATCCCGCGACGCTCTTTGAAGACGTCCTCGATCATCGCGACCGTCCGGCCCTGGAACAGGTCGAGGGTCGCACCCGCCAGCAGGTCGAGGACCTCTGGCGGGTGGTTGTCGATGGTCTCGTACGACAGCAGCATGCCGGTGGACATGTCGACCACACCCGAGGCCACACAGTCGGGGGCATCGGTGCGGAGGGTTTTGACCAGGCCCATCACCTGGTCGGAGAATCCTGGGGTCATACGTTTTGTCGCCATCCCTTCACACTCCTTCTGACGCCTTCTCAGTGAGGATCGACTCGATGCGGTCCAGCGTCGGCCGGGCCGCGAGGTGCAGCCGGTCCACGTCCATCCCCTCGTCGCCGAGCACCACCATCAGCGCGGTGTCGCCCACGGCGTAGGTCGCGGCGCAGCCGTGACTGCCGTACGTCACCGTCTGGCGCAGCGTGCCGCGGTCGGTGGCCGCGGCGGTGCGCCGGGCCAGGCCGAGGCCGGCCGCGGCCAGCGCGGCGAGGGCCTCCGGGTCGATCGTGTCGGCGGTGTCGGCCGCGATGAGCAGTCCGTCGGCCGCGGTGAGCGCGGTGTCGGTGATGCCGGTCACCTGTTCCCGCAAGGTGCGCATTTCCAATGTCAGGGCTTTGTGATCCACTTACTCAACTCCCCTAGAACTGATCGCAATTGTGTCCGTCGTGTTCATTTCGGGGTTCCGTTCCGCATCCGGAAGAACCCTTTCCAACCCGCCCCGCTCTTTTCGGGGACGAGAGTTTCGGTGATACCGCTGGCGCCCGGATTCCGCCGGGGCAGGGCGGTGGGCGCGGTGAACTGCGGTGCCGCGGGCTCCGGTTCACGACGGCGTACGACAGGCGCGTCGGGCGGCAGCCGGACCGCGATCGGCACGGGTGTGTCCGCGCACTCCAGCAGCCCCTCGGCGAGCATCCGTGCGACCTCGGCGGTGACGGTGTAGACCGCGCGCCCGGTACGGAACGCGAGATCGCGTGCGGTACGGCGGCCGTCGACCTGGCCGAGCAACTCCCGTTGCAGCAGCCCGAGTCCGGCCTCGTCGAGGACCTGCGCCGGGGGCCGCGGGCGTTCCCGGTCGGGGCGTACGGGGTACGGCAGCGCGGCGATCGCGGCGGCTTTCCGGGCCGCGTCCTGGAGCAGCCTGACCGACGGCTCGCCGAGCGCGACGGGGGCGAACGGCCGCTCGTCCGGGGCGAGTTCACAGTCGTCGACGTCTCCGGCGACCACCGCGAAGGCCGCGTCGTGCAGGGCCAGCACACACACGATCCGCAACTGGGCGGCGCCCGCGTACCCGTGGGCGATCAGCCCGTCCAGCGGCCAGCGCGTGCCGCCCGACTCCCTTACCAGATCGGCCCATTGCTCCCCGCCGATCCGGCCGGAGCGCAGCAGCAGCGCCTCGGGTCCTGGAGCACCGGGACTCTCCACGGCGACGACGAGCCCGCGCCGCAGATGAAAGGTGCCGCCGGGCCTGCCGGACACCCGCAGCCCCCCGGTGAACTCCTCGCGCCCACAGGTCGCGAGAGCCCGCACGAGCAGGTCGTGACCGGCCCGGCCGCGGGAATCCCGAATGCCCGACATCACTCCCCCAGGCTTTTCGTACACGCAACTGACGTGTAGCGCTCAGGGGTGAAGGTGTATCAGTCCGCGCGCATATTCCGAACGGGTTCTTGCTACCTGCCTGCGGGTGACGGAAGTTGAGAATTCCCGCCGTTCGATTTCCTTTGTCCGACGCTCATTTGACCGAACGGGGGCGGGTCAGGCACTGCCGCCCAACACCCTTACCGGCAACGGTCGTAGCGCCTCGCGCAGGGCGGCGGCCAGCTCCTGGTACTCGGCGCGGCGGGCCGCTCCGGTGCGCATCGCGAGGGCGATCCGGCGGGTCGGGGCGGGCTCGGTGAAGTAGCCGGTGAGGAGTTGCTCGCTGCGGGTCGTCTCGACGCGCACGGCGGTACGCGGCAGGAGGGTCACCCCGAGCCCGCCGGCGACCAGCTGCACCAGCGTGGACAGCCCGGCCGCGGTGGTGGTGACCGGCGCGCCCTCCCGTCGCCCACCACCACCCTCAACCGAGGGGCTGCGCCCCGCCCCCTTCGATCCCAGCCCCGCCTCCCGGCAGATGTCGAGCGCCTGGTCGCGCAGACAGTGCCCCTCGTCGAGCAGCAGCAGGTTCAGCTCGCGCAGCGCCTCGCGCGGGATGCCGGACCGGCCGCCGAGGGGATGGTCGAGCGGGGTGACGAGGACGAAGTCCTCGTCGAACAACGGGAGTTCGACCACGCCCGGCACCCCCAGCGGCACGGCGAGCAGCAGCAGGTCGAGCCGTCCGCTGGTCAGCCCCTCCAACAGGTTCGCGGTCTGCTCCTCGTGCACCTGGAGATCGAGGTCCGGGTACCGGTCGTGCACCAGCCGCAGCACGGTCGGCAGCAGATACGGCGCGACGGTCGGGATGACCCCGAGTCGCAGCGCCCCGGTGAACGGCGCCCGCACCGCCTCCGCCTCCGCCATCAGCGCCCCGACCTCCTCCAGCACCGCCTTCGCCCGTACGGCGAGCCGCTCACCGGCGGGCGAGAGCAGCACCTTGCGGGTGGTGCGCTCCAGGAGTGTGACCCCGAGGGTGTCCTCCAGCGCGGCGACGGCACCGGAGAGGGCGGGCTGGCTCATGCCGATCGCGGCGGCGGCGTCCCGGAAATGGAGGTGCTCGGCGACCGCGGAGAAGGCCCGCAGCTGGGCCAGGCTGGGCTGGCGCCTCTTACTCGTATTACTAACGGTCACTGATAATCGCCTCCGATCAACACGACCCAGTGTAGCTATTTCCACAATCAATGCACGTTGTGCCAGGATCGGGGCCGACCAACCCACGAGAAGCACCCATTCCGCTTGGGTGCTTCTCCGCTGCAAGGAGTGCGCGTGCTCACTGTCGGTGACAAGTTCCCGTCGTTCGATCTGACCGCCTGTGTCTCGCTGGAGAAGGGCCAGGAGTTCCAGCAGATCGACCACAAGACCTACGAGGGCAAGTGGAAGATCGTCTTCGCGTGGCCCAAGGACTTCACCTTCGTGTGCCCCACCGAGATCGCCGCCTTCGGCAAGCTGAACGACGAGTTCGCCGACCGTGACGCCCAGGTGCTCGGCTTCTCCGGCGACTCGGAGTTCGTCCACCACGCCTGGCGCAAGGACCACGACGACCTGCGCGACCTGCCGTTCCCGATGCTGGCCGACTCCAAGCACGAGCTGATGCGCGACCTCGGCATCGAGGGCGAGGACGGCTTCGCCAAGCGCGCGGTGTTCATCGTGGACCAGAACAACGAGATCCAGTTCTCCATGGTGACCGCGGGCTCGGTCGGCCGTAACCCGAAGGAGGTCCTCCGGGTCCTCGACGCGCTCCAGACCGACGAGCTCTGCCCGTGCAACTGGACCAAGGGCGACGACACGCTCGACGCGGGCGCGCTGCTCGCCGGGAAGTGACCTGACATGTCACTGGACACCCTGAAGTCCGCCATACCGGACTACGCCAAGGACCTGAAGCTCAACCTGGGTTCGGTCATCGGCAACTCCGACCTGCCGGCGCAGCAGTTGTGGGGGACGGTCCTCGCTACGGCGATCGCGTCCCGATCGCCGCTCGTCCTGCGGGAGTTGGCGCCCGAGGCGAAGGCGAACCTGTCGCCGGAGGCGTACAGCGCGGCCAAGTCCGCCGCCGCGATCATGGCGATGAACAACGTCTTCTACCGGACGCGTCATCTCCTCTCCGACCACGAGTACGGCACCCTTCGCGCGGGGCTGCGGATGAACGTCATCGGCAACCCCGGGGTCGACAAGGTCGACTTCGAGTTGTGGTCGTTCGCCGTGTCCGCGATCAACGGGTGCGGGATGTGTCTCGACTCGCACGAGCAGGTGTTGCGCAAGGCGGGGGTTGAACGGGACGTGATCCAGGAGGCGTTCAAGATCGCGGCTGTGGTGGAGGCGGTGGGGGTTACGTTGGAGGCGGAGGCGGTACTGGCTGAGTAGGTTCGGCTGACCGTCCGTCTGCCCCCCGCCCCGGTTCCTGGGAGTACGACTTCAGGTAGCTCACCACCGTGTTCAGCACCGCGACCAACGGCACCGCCACCACGGCTCCACCGATGCCCGCGACCATCCCACCCGCGGCGACCGACAGGACCACCGCGAGCGGGTGCACCCGGACCGCGCGGCCCAGGATGAAGGGCTGGAGGATGTGGCCCTCGATCTGCTGGACGGCAAGGACCACGGCCAGCGTCAGGGTCGCGGTGAACACGCCCTGGGTGACCAGCGCGACGACCACCGCCAATGCGCCGGAGGCCACCGCGCCGACCAGCGGGATGAACGAGAACAGGAAGATGAACACGGCCAGCGGCACGGCCATCGGTACGCCGAGGAAGTAGATGCCGACGCCGATGCAGACGGCGTCGATGAGGGCGACTATCACCGTGCCGCGGACGTAGGCCGTGAGGGTGCGCCAGGCGCGCGGACCCGCGCCCGCCATCGCCGGCCGGGCCGCCGCGGGCACCAGCTTCAGCGACCACTGCCAGATCTTCGGGCCGTCGTAGAGAAGGAAGAGGGTCGAGAAGACCGTCAGCAGGATGCCGGTCAGCGCCTCGACGATGACCTGGACGCCCTCCAGGCCCGCCGAGGTGATCTGGTCGGTGTTCGCGCCGATGGCCTCGCGGAGGTTCTTGGCGATCTGGTTGATCTGCTTCTCGGTGACGTGGAACGGGCCCTTGAGCAGCCAGTTGCGCAGGTCGTCGACGCCGTTCTGGACCTGGTCGGAGAGGTTGTCGATGTTCGCCATGACCTGCCAGGTCACGAACCAGCCGATCAGCCCCATCACGACGAAGCCGAGGATCGCGGTGAGGGCGGTGGCGACTCCGCGCGGGAAGCCGTAGCGGATCAGGCGGGCCACCGTCGGCTGGAGGAGGGCCGTGATGAGGAGTGCGGCTACGAAGGCCAGGACCACCAGTTGGACGGCGCTGATGACGCGCATCAGGATCCAGACCGTGCCGGCCAGGATCAGGAGGCGCCAGGCCGCCTCGGCGGCGACGCGCACGCCCCAGGGCACGGCGAGCGCGGGGTCGGGGCGGTCGCGGGCGATGGTGACCGGTACGGGTTCCCGGGGTTGGGGGTGTTCGGGGTGGTCCGCGGGCGGTTCGGGCGCGGCCTCGGCGTCTTCCTTCGCCACCTCGGCGCGGCGCTCGTCCAACCGCTCCCCCATCTCGCTCAGTCCGGCGCCGACCTTGCCGAGCCATCCTGGTACTCGCGACATGAATTGTCCTCTTCCCCCGTCTTGCCCCACTACTCCCCCCTGGAGTCGCTGCGTGTCCGACCGTACAGGGCGAAGGCCCCTCCCCCTATGACGGGGAGGGGCCTCGTGAGGTTGAGCGGGCCGGGCTGGAATGGACCGGAACGGACGTCCGGTCCAACAGCGGCTCTAGTACCAGTTGTTCGCCTGCCAGAACGACCAGGCCTCGCACGGGCTGCCGTAGCGGCTGTCCATGTAGTTGAGGCCCCACTTGATCTGGGTGGCCGGGTTCGTCTGCCAGTCCGAACCGACCGACGACATCTTGGAACCGGGCAGAGCCTGGAAGAGGCCGTAGGCGCCGGAAGAGGCGTTGACCGCGCGGTAGTTCCAGCTGGACTCATGGTCCACGATGTTGCTGAAGCACTGGAACTGGCCGCTGGGCACCATGGAGGCGGCCATCGACTGGATCTGCGCGACCGTGTAGGAGCTCTGCACGGGGAAGCTCGACGAGGACTTGCTTGCCTTGGCGGCAGCGGCCTTCGCCTCTGCCTTCTCCTTGGCAGCCTTCTCGGCCTTCTCCGCAGCCGCCTTCTTGGCGACGGCGGTCTTGGCGGCGGCCAGGCGGGCCGACTCCTCCGCGTCCTTCTTGGCGCTCGCGTCGGCCTGGATCGCCTGGGCGTCGGCCTGCTGCGTCAAGGAGGCGGTCTGTACCTGGGCCTGCTGGCCCGAGGGGAGGTCCGCCAGGAGCGTGGTGTCGGCTGCCGTCGTCTCGGCGTCATTGTTCTGCGCCTGTGCGACGCTGCCCGAGGCAACGCCTACGACGCTTCCGACGGCGGTGACCGCGGTGGCCGAAGCCACGGCGAATCCCCGGACCGAAATCCGGCTCACACGGTTTCCTTCCAGCATCGTCCGCTTCGGTGACCCTGGCGGACGCAATCGTGCCCCTGAACGCTGGCCTCCCAACTGCGGGGTCACGGGAGGCACGGGCCCGGTGGGCAACTCCCGCTCGGGGAGCGCCGCGTGGAGAGCGGGCGGCATACGACTTCGCTGTGGAGTTGGCTGTGATGCTCAAGTGGTGCGTACCGCTGGGGGTACACGTGTGTCGTATGCGGGGCCTGACAGGAATGAGACTCTGCCGTAACCGGACGCCGGGTGGCAATTCTGAGTTGCGTGTGAAAGCTCACATCCCGTTTGCCCCACGGGATTTCGAGAAACAGCGAGACGCGAAAGCGCCGCCCCGCTAAGCTCATCGGCTTCGCGGGACGGCGCCAACTGGCCTGAATTACCTCAGATTTGACCGTCCTCCAGCATTTCGGTCACAAGCGCCGCGATCTGGGACCTCTCGGACCTCGTGAGGGTCACATGCGCGAAGAGCGGGTGGCCCTTCAGCTTCTCCACCACGGCGACGACACCGTCGTAGCGACCGACCCTCAAGTTGTCCCGCTGGGCCACGTCGTGGGTGAGGACCACCCGCGAGTTGGCGCCGATCCGGGACAGGACGGTCAGCAGGACGTTCCGCTCCAGGGACTGCGCCTCGTCCACGATCACGAACGCGTCGTGCAGCGAGCGGCCGCGGATGTGGGTGAGGGGCAGGACTTCGAGCATCCCGCGGGCGGTGACCTCCTCGATGACCTCGCGGCTGGTGACCGCGGACAGCGTGTCGAAGACCGCCTGGGCCCAGGGGCCCATCTTGTCGGCCTCGGAGCCGGGCAGGTAGCCCAACTCCTGTCCGCCCACCGCGTACAGCGGCCGGAAGACCATCACCTTCTTGTGCTGGCCGCGCTCCAGTACGGCCTCCAGGCCCGCGCAGAGCGCGAGCGCGGACTTGCCGGTGCCGGCCCGGCCGCCCATCGACAGGATCCCGATGTCCGGGTCGAGCAGCAGATCCAGCGCGATGCGCTGCTCCGCGCTGCGGCCCTTGATGCCGAACGCCTCCCGGTCGCCGCGCACGAGGCGGACGTTGCCGTCGGCCGTGACCCGGCCGAGCGCCTTGCCGCGCTCGGACTGGATGGTGAGACCGGTGTGGACGGGGAAGTCGGCGGCTTCCGGGACGTAGACGCGGCCCTCCTCGAAGAGGATGTCCACCTGTTCGCCCGGCAGGGTCAGTTCGGACATTCCGGTCCAGCCGGAGGAGCCCGTGATGGCGAGTTCCGCGCGGTACTCCTCGGCGAGGAGTCCGACGGACGACGCCTTGATCCTGAGCGGAAGGTCCTTCGACACGACGGTGACGTCGTACCCCTCGGCCTGCAGGTTGCGGGCGACCGCGAGGATGCGGGAGTCGTTGTCCCCCAGGCGATAGCCGCTGGGCAGCACGCTGGGGTCCGAGTGGTTGAGCTCGACCCTGACGGTGCCGCCGAGTTCCCCGATCGGGATGGGGGCGTCGAGGCGACCGTGCCGGACGCGGAACTCGTCCAGCAGGCGCAGGGCCTGCCGGGCGAAGTACCCGAGTTCGGGATGGTGCCGCTTCGCCTCCAGCTCTGTGACCACGACGATCGGCAGCACGACTTCGTGCTCCTCGAAGCGGTTCAGTGCGTTCGGGTCGGCCAGCAGAACGCTGGTGTCGATGACATAAGTGCGCCGGTCAGGCAAACGGCGCTTTGTGCTGGTCACCACGGAAGGACGTACCCCCTCGGATGAGGTCGGGGAGCGACGGAGAGGAGCTGGACCGGTCCAGGCCCCATTGCGCGGGCCGAGAACCGGCCCTCCGCCTCGCCCGTACTGACCGCACGGTCGAACTGGTGCAAAGGGCCTCCCGGGCGGACGGCCCCGTGCCGTCCGCTGAGATACGACACCCGTGGTTCGGGCGTCGACCTGCTTGGCTTATGCCCTCGAACATGCGCCGCCATGCCACGGCATATGACGGCGCCCTGGTGAACTCCTTGTTACTTACGCACCAAGGGGGGTGGTACCGGGGTTCTGTCCGTCATTCGCCGTAGCGGCCCGATCGTTCTCCGCTACGGCCGTCACGCGCCGTAGCGGCCTCTTCATCCGCCGTAACGCCGGTGTCGCGCCGCGTAGTCACGCATCGCGCGCAGGAAGTCGACCTTGCGGAAGGCCGGCCAGAAGACCTCACAGAAGTAGTACTCGGAGTGGGCCGTCTGCCAGAGCATGAATCCGGACAGCCGCTGTTCGCCGCTCGTGCGGATCACCAGATCGGGGTCGGGCTGGGCACCCGTATAGAGGTGCTTGCCGATGAGGTCGACGTCCACGTGCTCGGCGAGCTCCTCCATCGAGGTGCCCTTGTCGGCGGCGTCCAGGATCATCGAGCGGACCGCGTCGGCGATCTCCTGCCGGCCGCCGTAGCCGATGGCGCAGTTGACGAGTATCCCGTCGACGTGCGCGGTGGACTCCTCCGCCTCCTTGAGGACGGACTGCATCTGCGTGGGCAGCAGGTCGAGGGTGCCGACGTGGTGCACGCGCCAGCGGCCGTCCGCGGCGAGGGAACTGACGACGTTCTCGATGATGCCGAGCAGCGGGCCGAGCTCTTCCTGGGGGCGGTCGAAGTTGTCCGTCGACAGCAGCCAGAGCGTCACGACCTCGACGTCCGTCTCGCTGCACCAGCCGAGGAACTCCTCGATCTTCTCGGCGCCGGCCCGGTGTCCCATGACGGTGGTCGAGCCCGCGGCCTTCGCCCAGCGCCGGTTGCCGTCCATGATGACGCCGATGTGCTTGGGCACCTGCTCGTGGTCGAGATGGCCTTCCACCCTGCGTGCGTAGAACCTGACCAGCAGTCGGCGCAGGGTGTCGCGCAGGTTCACGTGTTGTCAGCCCCTCCGTGGATGGCAGTCCCCGGCGTCGAAGCCTACCCCCGCCGGAGCCCTGTTCCCCCAAGGGGTGTCTGGGCTCATCCCGGTTCGGCACGAAGGTCGGACCCGAGCGATGTCCCGACCGATGTCCCGACCGAAGTGTGGACGGCCGCCGCACGGCACAGAAACGCTCGACGCGCGGCACAAAAAAATCGGGCCGGTCCGTGGGGGGGATACGGACCGGCCCGAGGGGGGGTTTCCACCATAACCCTTCGTAAGTGATGCTGCGTGCATCGGCGTGCCACAACTACTCTCCGAAACCGTCCGACGACGCGTACGGGGGTGCGGAACCCCTGATTCCGGCCCTGATCATGGCCGAATCACAGCGGATTCCAAGGAGAACGTGGAGAAACGTGGAGGTTTTCCGCCGACCCCCGGCATGTCGCCCTCAGGGGTGACGCCGTCAGCGAACGCCGGCTTGACGGGGCAGGGCACCGCGCAGCCCCCTCCACCGCGCGGTGCCGACCGCGCAGCTTTGCTCACGCGAATTACCTTGGTCTGAACTTACGCGAGGTGACGGGTGGGGCGCGAGTCGATCCCGATAACGATGTGGAAAACCCGTGCACATATGAGGGACGTGATGTGACGTCGCCCGGTGCGTCTCATTCGGTCGGCTTGCGGACGTCGAAGAGGTGGCGGGTGCTGTACGTCACGAACGGGCCCGTGGACTCGATCTGCTCGTGCAGGGCGCGGAGTTGGGGCTCGTACGCCTCGACCGTGAAGTCGGGGACCATCCAGATCACCTTGCGGAGGAAGTGGACGACGGCCGCGATGTCGTGGAACTCCATCCGCAGCCGCTCGGCGCGCAGCTCGACGATCGCCAGACCCGCGGCCTCGGCGCCGGCCCGCTCGCGCTCGGGGTCGCGGGCGTTGCGCAGGTCGTCCGGTTGGGGGCCGAGGAAGTGCTCGACGAGTTCGACGGCGCTGCCGGGGCCCACGTGCTGGGCGAAGTACGTGCCGCCCGGGCGCAGGACGCGGGCGATCTCCGGCCAGTTGGCGCGGACCGGGTGGCGGCTCAGGACCAGGTCGAACGCGGCGTCGGCGAAGGGCAGCGGGGCGTCCTCGGCCGCGGCGACCACCACGACGCCGCGCGAGCGGAGCAGCTCGGTGGCCTTGGCGACGTTCGGCGGCCAGCCCTCGGTGGCGGCGACGAGCATCGGGGGCTGCGCGGCGGCCCGGCTCAGCGCGAAGTCGAAGACCTCCCCGCCCCCGGTCTGGACGTCCAGGGCGGTGGTCGCACGAGAGAGGCGGTCCCCGGCGGAACGCGCGTACCCCCACGAGGGACGCGCCTCGGTCGCCCGGCCCTCGAACCAGGAGAAGTCCCAGCCCTCGGTGGGGACGGCGACGCCTTCCGCTACAAGGTCTTCGAAGCTGCGCGTACCACTCGTGCTGCTCCCGCTGTTGTCCATGGGGCGATGGTCGCAGGGCGTTGTCGGTGGGCGCTGCTAATTTTCGAAGCATGGCGAGCGATGGCACCAACACGGCTGCGGGCGACGGGGATACGGGGAACAGGGATACGGGCAACGGGGATACGGGGCTGCCGTTCCACGGCGACGAGAAGGCGACGTTGCACGCGAACCTGGACCGGGTCCGGGACGCGGTGCTGTGGAAGCTGGACGGGCTGGACGAGGAGCGGGCCAGACGCCCGATGACGCCCTCGGGCACGAGTCTGCTCGGGCTGGTGAAGCATCTGGCGTCGGTGGAGTACGGCTGGTTCGTGGAGAGCTTCGGCCGCGAGGGGGAGCCGCTGTGGTTCGACCCGTACACGGACGAGGACATGCGTGCGGGCCCGGACGAGACGACGGAACAGATCGTCGCCTTCTACGGCCGCGCCCGCGCCGCCGCCGACCGCGTGATCACGGAGCTGCCGCTGGACGCGGTCGGCCGGCCGCCGTGGCGGGAGCACTCCGTGTCGCTGCGCTGGGTGCTGGTCCACATGCTGGAGGAGACGGCGAGACATGCGGGGCACATGGACATCGTGCGGGAGTTGATCGACGGGGCGGCGGGGGATCATCGGCCGGAGGCGTAGCTCGGGGTG
>NZ_BARF01000039.1 GCF_000367365.1 Streptomyces prunicolor NBRC 13075
ATACAGCCCCGCGCCCCTAAAGGCAAAAGGCCCTTCAGCTCAGCCTGTTTACAGCTGCCCGGACTCGCTCATCCGTTGCCGTCAAAGCCACCCTTACGAAGTTTTCGCCGGCCTCTCCGTAGAAGTCGCCCGGAGCCACGAGGATGCCCAGGTCGGCCAGGTGGGCGACCGTGTCCCAGCAGGACTCGCCCCTGGTCGCCCAGAGGTACAGGCTCGCCTCGCTGTGTTCGATGCGGAAGCCGTGGGCCAGGAGGGCCTCGCGCAACGCCGTGCGGCGGGTCAGGTACCGCTCTCGCTGCTCCTGGACGTGGGTGTCATCCCCTAGGGCCGCCACCACCGCCGCCTGGGTGGGCGCCGACGTCATCATGCCGCCGTGCTTGCGGATCTCCAGGAGCGGGGCCAGGACCGCCGGGTCGCCGGCGAGGAAGGCCGCGCGGTAACCGGCGAGGTTCGAGCGCTTGGAGAGGGAGTGGACCGCGACGATGCCGTCGTAGGAACCGCCGTTGACGTCCGGGTGGAGGACCGAGACCGGGTCGGCCTCCCAGCCCAGTTCGAGGTAGCACTCGTCGGAGAAGATCAGGATGCCGTGCTCGCGGGCCCAGGCGACGATCCGGGTCAGCTCGTCCTTCGGGAGGACCTTGCCGGTCGGGTTCGACGGGGAGTTGAGCCAGAGGAGCTTCAGGCCCTCGGGATCGAGAGTCGTCGGGTCGTCGTAGGTCTCGTACTCGGCTCGGGCCAGGCGGGCGCCCACCTCGTACGTCGGGTACGCCAGGCGCGGGTAGGCCACGCGGTCGCCGGGGCCCAGGCCCAGCTGGGTCGGGAGCCAGGCGACCAGTTCCTTGGAGCCGACGATGGGCAGGACGTGGCGGTGGGTCACGTCGCGGGCGCCCAGGCGGTGCTCCACCCAGCCGGTGATCGCGTCGCGCAGTGCCGGTGTGCCCCAGACCGTCGGATAGCCGGGCGAGTCGGCCGCGGCGATCAGCGCTTTCTGGATCAGCTCGGGAACCGGGTCCACCGGGGTGCCGACGGACAGGTCGACGATGCCGTCCGGGTGCGCCGCGGCCGTCTTCTTGTACGGCTCCAGCTTGTCCCAGGGGAAGGTGGGCAGGCGGTCGGTTACTGCGGACACGATGACTGACTCACTTTCTGGACCGTCGTACGGCAAACGCCTCGGCCCCGTAGGGCGCTGATCGGGCGTGATCAGGCCGTACGGGACCGAGGCGGCTCGTCTGTGCGGGCCGCTCTTACTGGTTCTGCGGCGGGAGCGCGGCGACGAAGGGGTGGTCGCGCTCGATCAGGCCCAGCTTGCTGGCGCCGCCGGGAGAGCCGAGCTCGTCGAAGAACTCGACGTTCGCCTTGTAGTAGTCCTTCCACTCCTCGGGAGTGTCGTCCTCGTAGAAGATCGCCTCGACCGGGCACACCGGCTCACAGGCTCCGCAGTCGACGCATTCGTCCGGGTGGATGTACAAGGACCGGGAGCCCTCGTAAATGCAGTCGACCGGGCACTCCTCGATGCACGCCTTGTCCTTGACGTCGACACAAGGCTGCGCGATGACGTAGGTCACGCTGTCGTTCCTCCTCGATAGGGCGCTGGCGGGCCTCCGTAGGCTCCGCCGCCAGGCGCGCTGGAGCGCGGCGTCGTCCATGCCCGCACCTAGTATCTCCGTTCCGGGGCGTGATCCATACAGGAGGGGTGAACTGACCTGTGGAAATCTCTGCGGCTGGACGACTTGAGGTCTGGATCACCGCTGCTGACGTGGGTAAACGAGTGTCTGTCAGGCGCCTGGCAGGTACGGAAGACACGACGGAGAAGTTCACCGACACGGTGGGTGTTCTCACATCATGGGACAGCGGTGTGCTGACGATCACACGGAAGAGCGGCGAGTCCGTCCGCATTCCGGAAACCTCGCTGGTCGCGGGCAAGGTCGTCCCGCCCGCTCCGGCCCGCCGACGGGGACCGTCCGCCACCTACCGGGAGCTGGCCCGGGTCTCCGCGCGCGCCTGGCGGCCGGTGGAGAGCGAGCGGCTCGGCGAGTGGGAGCTGCGCGCCGCCGCCGGATACACCCGCCGCGCCAACTCCGTCCTCCCGCTCGGCGATCCCGGCCTGCCCCTCGACGAGGCCCTGACTGTCGTACGACGGTGGTACGGCGACCGGGGCCTGCCCGCGTACGTCCAGACCGCGACCGGCGGCGAGGGCACACAGGAGCTGCTCTGCGCCGAGCTCGAACGGCGCGGTTGGACCCGTGAGGTGACCGCCGAGCTGTGGGTCGGCGCCCTGGCCCCTGTCGCCGACCGCGCCGACGCGTCCGGGGTCCAGCTGTCCCGGACGGCCGACGAGGCGTGGCTGGCCCGCTATCAGCGCAAGGGGGTGAGCGAGGTGGCCCTGAAGGTGCTGGGGAGTGGACCCTCGGTGTGGTTCGCCACCGTGCCCGGCGAGGGTGGCGAGGGCGCGGATTCGGCTCCTGCCGCGATCGGGCGGTGTGTCGTCGACGGGCGGTGGGCCGGGTTCGGCGCGGTCGAGGTCGATCCCGCGCTGCGGCGACGGGGGCTCGCCTCGGTCGTCATGGCCGCGTTGGCCTCGCGGGCGTTGGCGGAGGGTGCGTCGGCCGCGTGGTTGCAGGTCGAGGCGGAGAACGTGGGGGCGCGGGCGTTGTACTCGGGGATGGGGTTCTCCGCGCATCACGCCTATCACCACTACCGCGACCATCGCGACGGTTCGTCGTGAGCGGGTTCGGGTTCGAGTTCGCCATGCCCGCGCCCCGGCCTCCGGCGGCTGAACGGGCCGCTGCGGTACGGCAGTTGTTCGCCGAGGAGGCTCGGGCCGAGCGGCCCGATCTCGCGACGTTGTGTCTGCTGGTGGGGGCCTCGGCGGACGGGGCGTTGGACGACGCCGGGATCGACTCGGTCCAGGTGGAACTGGATCGGCTGGCCGGGCAGGTGCCGTATCGCCCCGGCGGGCCCGCGGCCTGGGCGAGCGCGTTGCGTCAACTCCTGGGCGAGCGGTTCGAGTTCCGGGGCTCGTCCGGTGACTATCAGCGGTTGGAGTCCTCGCTGCTGCATGAAGTGCTTCGGCGGCGGCGGGGGTTGCCGATTCTGTTGTCCGTGGTGTGGATGGAGGTGGCTCGGCGGGCGGGGGCGCCGGTGTACGGGGTCGCGTTGCCGGGGCATTTCGTGGTCGGGTTCGGGGCGGCTGAGGAACAGGTGCTCGCCGATCCCTTTGATGGGGGGCGGGTGTTGACGGGGGGTGATGCGGAGGTGTTGGTGGCGGGGGCGACGGGGGCTTCGCTGGAACCCGGGATGCTGGTGCCTGCGGCGCCTTTGGAGGTTGTTACTCGCGTCCTGAACAACATTCGGGCGTGGGCTGCGGCTCGGCCTGAGCGGTCGGATGTTGCCCTGTGGGCTGTTGAGTTGGCGTTGGTGTTGCCGTCTCATGCGGCTCGGTTGCGGTATGAGCGGGCTCAACTGCTGGTTCAGCGGGGGGATTTCCTCACGGGCGCGGCTGAACTGGACGCGTATGCGGAGGTGGTGGCGGTTGTGGATGAGCCTGCTGCTGATCGGGTGCGGGGGCAGGCTCATTCGGCTCGGGCGATGTTGAACTGACGTTCGCCTTTGCGCCGTTGGGATTCGGTCGTCTTGCGGGTGCAGGCGCGTTGGGGCTGGTCGCGCAGTTCCCCGCGCCCCTGGCGGGGTTGCCCCCGGCCTGCGTTCTATAGCCAGCCCTTCTCTCTCGCGATCCGTACCGCTTCCGCCCTGTTCCGTACCGCCAGTTTCTGGATCGCTGTCGACAGGTAGTTGCGGACCGTCCCCTGCGACAAATGCAAGGCCTTGGCCAGCTCCGCATTCGTCGAACCGTCCGCCGCCGCCCGCAGCACCTCGCGCTCGCGGTCGGTCAACGGGTTGGCCCCCTCCGCCAGGGCCGCCGCCGCCAAGGTCGGGTCGATGACCCGCTCCCCGGCGAGCACCTTCCGTACCGCTTCCGCCAGTTGGGCCGCCGGGGCGTCCTTCACCAGGAAGGCGTCCGCGCCCGCCTCCATCGCGCTGCGCAGATAGCCGGGGCGGCCGAAGGTCGTGAGGACGACCAGCTTCACCTCGGGGAGTGCCTTGTGGAGCTGGGCCGCCGCCTCGATGCCCGTGCAGCCCGGCATCTCGATGTCGAGGAGGGCCACGTCCACGGCGTGCTGCCGTACCGCCGCCAACACCTCGTCGCCGCGCGCGACTTGGGCGACGACCTCGATGTCGTCCTCCAGGCCGAGCAGCGCGGCCAGTGCCTCGCGGACCATCGACTGGTCCTCGGCGAGGAGGACCTTGATCGTACGGCTCATGCGGGCGATCCTACGTCCGTCACAGCGGCCGGAGCTTCCGCGGGCACCCGTGCCACCAGCCGGAAGCCGTGTTTGAGGCGGGTCGCCTCCAGGGAGCCGCCGGCCTTCGTGAGGCGCTCGCCGAGGCCCGTCAGACCGTTGCCGGGGCCCTTGCCCGAGCCGCCGGTGCCGTTGTCCTCGACGGAGAGTTCGAGCATCGGGCCGTCCAGGGTCTGGCGTCGGACCAGTTCGACCACGCAGCGCTGGGCGGCGCTGTGCCGTACGACGTTCGTGATCGCCTCGCGCAGGGCCCAGGCCAGGGCCGACTCGCTGCCTTCGGAGACCGCCGTCAGGTCCGGTTCTACGGGGAGGTCCGCGATTACTCCCGCTGCCGTCAACGCGACCTGGGCGCCCGCCAGTTCACCGGCCAGGCGCGGGCGGCGGTAACCGGTGACCGCCTCTCGGACGTCCACCAGGGCCTGGCGGCTGACCTGTTCGATGTCGGCGACCTGTTGGGCCGCCTTGTCGGGGTGGTCGGGGAGCATGCGGCCGGCCAGCTCGCTCTTCAGGGTGATCAGGGAGAGGGAGTGGCCCAGGAGGTCGTGCAGGTCTCGGGCCAGGCGCAATCGCTCCTCGTTGGCGGCGAGTTGGGCGACCGTCGCTCGCGCCTTGCGCAACTCGACCGTGGTGCGCACCAGTTGCCGTACGCCCGTCATCGAGTAGCCCACCAGCAGCACGATCAGGAACAGGCCCCAGGCGTCGTCCAGGTCGTCGACGAACCAGCCCGCCAGCATCATCGCGGCGGTGGTCAGCGGGATCGTCCAGTACGCGGCGCGCAGCGGGAGGGTCACCCCGCAGGTGACGGAGACGTAGACGAAGAGGCCGAGCCAGGCGTGGCCGAGGGAGAGGGTCAGGGCTACGGCCAGTATCCACAGGACAGCGACCAGGGCGCCGATGAGCCAGCCGGAGTAGGGGCGGCCCATGGTGCGGAAGACGACCGCCAGGTAGGTCCCGGTGAAGGTCAGCAGGCCCACCCAGCCGGCCGTCGTGGCCGGAGTGGTGTGGTGGTCGGCCAGCAGGTCCTGCATGGGTGCGCCGAGGAAGACCAGCCAGGGCAGGATCCAGACCAGCTTGCGCAGCACCTCGCCCCGGTCGCGGGGCGGCTGGCCGATCCGGATCAGCCGTTCCACCCTGGCCTTCTCCGGCAGCGGGTCCTCGGTCATCGCGCTCACGCCTTCAGCGTGTCCTTCCGGTACAGCCACGCCGCCCCGCCCGCGAACAGGGCGAAGTAGACGACGAGGAGGGTGACGTCCTTGGCGTGCGGCGACTGGCTCTGCTCGATCGCCTGGCCGAGGGCAGCGTACGCGTGGGTGGGCAGCCACTTCGCGATGTCCTGCAACCAGGTCGGGAAGGTCGTGGACGGGAACCAGAGGCCGCCGAGGATCGACAGGCCGAAGTAGACGATCATCGTGATCGGGCGGACCGCGTCCCCGGAGGCGAGGTAGCCGATGGCGACGCCGAGCGCCGCGAAGACCAGGCTGCCCGCCCAGATCGCACCGGTCAGCGCGAGCCACTGCCAGGCGTCCAGCCGTACGTCCTTCAGCACGGCGGCGACGATGAAGACGACCACGATCGACGGCAGGCTGACGACGGCGGCGCCGGCGGTCTTGGCGAGGACGTAGCCGCGCCCGGGCAGCGGGGTCAGCCGCAGCTGCCGTACCCAGCCGTTCTCGCGTTCCTTGGCGATGCGCTCGCTGTTGCCCATCAGGACGGCGGTCAGGGCGCCGAAGGAGGCCATGGAGACCATGACGTACTTCGCGATGCTCAGGCCGGTGCCGTCGACGGTGCCCGTCTGGTTGGAGACGAGCAGGAAGATCACCGAGGGGTAGATCACCGAGAAGAACAGGAACTTGCGGTTGCGCAGGGCGCGGGTGAGTTCCAGTTTGATCAGGCCCCGCGAAGCAAATGTACTCAGCATGACTGCTTGGCCTCCTCGGCCTCCGTGATGGCGACGAACGCCTGCTCCAGACCGAGCCCGGCGACTTCGAGGTTGCGGGGGTAGACGCCGAGGCCGTAGAGCGCGTGGACGGTCGCGTCGGCGTCGGTGGACTGGATGCGGATCGTGTGGCCCGAGCCCGCGGCGGAGCCGCTATTGGACACAGTCACGCTGGTCAGGAAGGGGAGGGACCGGATCGGTGCCTCGTCGATCTCGCCGTCCAGGTCGAAGGCGATCCGGCGGGCGCCGGCCTTCGCCTTGATCTCGGCCGAGGTGCCGTCCGCGAGCAGTCGGCCGCGGTGCAGGACCAGCACGCGGTCCGCGATCGCGTCGGCCTCTTCGAGGTAGTGGGTGGCGAAGAGGACCGTACGGCCTTGGTCTGCCTGTTCGCGCATGGTGGCCCAGAAGGCCTGCCGGGCGGAGACGTCCATGCCGGTGGTCGGTTCGTCGAGGACGATCAGGTCGCTGTCGCCCGCGGTCGCGAGGGCGAAGCGGACGCGCTGGGCCTGGCCGCCGGAGAGCTTGTTGACCTTGCGGTCGGCGATCTGGGCGATGCCCGCGCGGGCGATCACGTCCGCGACCTTGTACGGCTTGGGGTGCAAGTCGCAGGCCAGCTTGACCAGTTCACCGACGGTGACCTCGTCCATCAGCCCGCCGCTCTGCAGCATCGCGCCCACCCGCCCGGCGACGATCGCCCCGCGCGGGCTGGTGCCGAAGACCTCGACCTTGCCGGTGTCGGCCTGCTTGAGGCCGAGCAGCAGGTCCAGGGTGGTCGACTTGCCGGCCCCGTTCGGACCCAGCAGGGCCACCGTCTCCCCCGGGCGCAGCACGAGCGACAGCCCGTCGACGGCCCGGACACTGCCGTAGCTCTTGGTCACCTGCTCGAACCCGACCACCGGGGTGGCCGTCACCGCTGTTGTCGTCATGCCACCCATCGTGGCTGGCGGGGGCCGGTTCCCGGCAGTGTCGGCGGTCCGGTGTGGCGCATGACAGATGTCATGCCGACAGATGTCATGTCGTACGACCGAGGGGGGCACCCGGCGCTGTGCCGGGTGCCCCCCTCGTGCGGTCGGGCGCTAGCTCGGGTCGGTGTCGATGACAGCGACCCGGTCGGTCGTGCTCGTCAGGGCCTCGCGCAGCGCGAGGTAGACGTCCTGCGGTGTGACGGCGGTCTTCTTGCCGTTGGCCCGGGTGATCAGCACGCCGTCGAAGGTCTGGCCGTACAGCTCCTTCAGGGCGGTCAGGTCGGGCTTGTCGACCAGCTTGCCGTTGACGGCCGTCACCTTGAGGAACTTCCACAGCGAGTTCTGCGGGCTCATCAGGACCGAGTGTGTCGCGTCGGTCTGGACGGTGACCTTCGCGGACATGGCCGGCTTGGCGAAGGCCTTCATCTCGCGGTCGACCTCGGCGTTCGTGACCGTCGGCTGCCTGGTGGTCGTCGGGACCGTCACCGTGGTGGCCGTGTTGGTCTCCACCTCGGTGCGGTACGCGTCCTCCACCGCCGTGAGGGAACCGGCGGCGTCGATCGCCTTGCCCGCCTTGCCGTAGACGGCGACCGCCTTGCCGGACGTGAACCGGATCGTGCCCTCGGTGACCGAGCCGGAGCCGGAGCCGCCGCCGAGGTCGGCGAGGGCGGCCTGGAGCTTCTCCTCGTCGGTCGGCATCTCGGGCTGGACGACCCGGTGCTGGCCGAAGAGCGAGCCGATCACGGAGACCGGGTTGTAGTCGCTGGTGGCGGCCTTGCTGACGGTGGTCGCGAAGTCGAACTGCAGCCCCGCCTGGTCCGGCTTGAGCGAGACCGTCCTGCCGCCGACCGACAGCTTCAGCGGCTTGTTCACCCGGTCGCCGAACGCGTCGTCGAGCTTCTTGACGGCGTCGTCACGGGTGCCGCCGCCGATGTCGACGCCGAGCACGGTGGTGCCCTTGGGCACGTCGGTGTGGTTCATCAGCAGACCGGCGCAGTAGGCGCCGCCGCCGATGACGACCACGCCGACGACCAGCAGGACCAGCTTGCTGCGGCCCTTCTTCTTTTTCTTCGCGCCCTTGCCCGCGTTCTTGGCGGCGGGCGCGCTCTGCGAAGAGCCGGGCTCGGGCTGCTTCGGGGGCGTGTGCGGGAGCGGTCCGTCGGGGTGGGTACCGGTGCCGAACGGTGCGTTCCCGGCGCCGGGAATGACCGGCATGCCACTGGTGACGGTGTGGCCGGAGACCTGGTCGGCGGGAGCGCCGTAGCCGGGACTGCCGGGGCCGGGGGCAGGCTTCTGCGGGGTGAGGATCGCGGTGTCGTCGCTGAGACCGCCACCGGGGATCATGCCGCCGGGGCCGCCGGGGAGGCTCGCGCCGCCGGGGCCCATACCGGGACCGCCGGGTCCCATTCCGGGACCGCCAGGGCCCATGCCGGGGCCACCGGGGCCGACGCCCGGACCACCAGGGCCCGCGCCAGGACCAGCAGGGCCCCTGCCAGGAGCGCTGTGTCGGCCGGAAGCCGCGCCCGGACCACCGGGACTACCGGGACCACCGGGGCCTCCAGGACCACCCGGTCCGGCGAATCCACCGGCGCCGTTCGTGCCGCCGGGTCCAGGCCCGTCGGCGTAGCCGCTCAGCACGCTGGGCGCGCCCGGTGCTCCGCCGCCGCCCATGGGGCCGGGCGGGAGCATCAGGCCGTTGCCGGTGACCGGACCGCCGGTCGGGCCCGCGGGACCTTCCGGACCGCCCTGACCGCCGCGCCCGTTCGGACCGTTGAAGCCGTTGGGCCCACCCGGACCGCCGGGACCACCAGTGCCTCCGGGGCCCATGCCCTGACCGTCCGGACCGGGGAACTGTTCGGCTCGCGCGCCGGGGCCGTTGCCCCCGGGGAAGCCGCCCTGGCCGCCTGGTCCGCCCTGCCCGTTGGGTCCGGGGAAACCGCCCTGCTGCCCGTTGTCCGAGAAGTACGGCAGGTCGTCGCGACGGGGTTCGCCGGGGCCGCCGTTGGGGCCACCGGAGTTGGGGCCGCCGTTCGGGCGCGACCCGTTGTCGCCGCGCGGCCCCGCCGCCAGCGCCTCGGTCACGTCGAAGGAGCCGGTGCCGCCACCGTGCCCGGGGGCGACGGGTCCGGCACCGGTGGCGCCGCCGATTCCGGCGCCGTTCGTACCTCCGCCCGTGCCGCCCGCGCCGGGCTGACGGATGGCGCCGGTGACGCTCATGCCGCCGACCACGCCACCGGGACGAGCACCGGTCGGCCGATTGCCGCCGGGCGCACCGGCAGCGGGCGCACTCGGGGTGCCCGCGGCCGAACCACCGGGAATTCCCGCGCCGTTGGTGCCGCCACCGCCCTGACCGCCCTTCGCGGGGCCGGACTTGCGGGGTGCGAACCAGTCGCTGGTCTTCTCCTCGGCGCCGGGCAGGGCGAGTTCGGCGGACGGCTCGACGACGCCGCCCGTGGGCAGCGCGGAACTCGGCAGCTGCACCTCGGCGGTCGTGGATCCGTCGCCGGACCCGGTGTCCGCGACGGGCGTACGCACGACGACAGGCGGAATGGGCCGCGAACCGGGGATGTTGATCCGGATCCGGGTCGTCAGCGTCGTCTCAGTCTTGCGTTCGTCCGGCTGAGCGGCCGAACGCCCCGCGTCCGTACGGTCGTCGGAAGCCGCCGGCGTCCCGTACGGCGGGGTCCCCGAGGGGTAAGCGGCTCCGCCGCGCCCGTCGGGCCCGGAGGACGGAGTGTCAGTTTCACGACTCAAGGCAGGTTCTCCCGGTTGGCTCCGCCGCCCGACACCCACGGGCGACTCGGCGGCGCGCACCACCATACTGGCCACTTCTTGGCGGTATCCCACGGCCGCTGGGGAAACCCACACCGGACTCGCACGCGCGCGTCACCGCGAAGTGGTACGTCACTTGCCAAGTCGGACGTCAGGGCTGCTTGGTTGCCGCCCCAAACCCAACGTGGCACAGATCACAGCTACGGCCATCCCGCCGAGCAGGAACAGATACGAACCGACACCCGCGCCGAAGAGGAAGTCCCCTTCCGGGCGGCTGGCGGTGAGCAGGATGACGGCCACCATCCAGCCTGCGGCGGGCGCCACGGCCCCGCCCCGCCCGTCGGTGGCTCTCGCCCCGCCGACGAACGTTCCGGCCGCCCCCACGAGCGCGAGCAGCAGCCCGCCGGGGAACCACGCGGCCTGCACCAGCGCCCCCGCCGCCCCGACGACCGCGCCGAGCACGAAGAGTGCAAGGTAGGCCAACACCCGTAGCCCGGACGGCCGTTGCAGCGGCTGGGCAAGCAGACTCCCGCCGACCTGGTTGGCACTCATCACAGACCCAGCCCTTCGAAGAGGTCGGACTCAATCGCCCCGCCGCGCCCGCTGTTCACAGAAGATTGCACCAAAGATTGCACCAACTCGTAGTACTCGGTGGTGAAGAGGGGTTGCGCGAGCTCGTTCGACAGCGCGAAGTACGGCTGTTCCGGGGCCACTTCGAGCTGCGTGGCATGCGCGCGCATCGCCCCGATCTTCGCGTCGGCGTACGCGGTACCGTCGATCGCGCTGGTGATCCGCTCATCGTCCACGACACCCGGCACATCGCCCACGGCGGCCACCTCGGCGAAGGGCAGCTCCGGCAGCGCATCACGCAGCCGCGCGAACCCTTCCTCCACGACGGTCCTCGGGACGCGATTCCAATAAACCTTGGCGATCGACTCCCCTGCCGCGGCGGCGAGTTCAGCCGCCCGCATGGCCACGCGATGGGCCTGGATGTGATCGGGATGGCCGTACCCGCCGTCGGGGTCGTACGCGACAAGAACCTGCGGACGCACCTCACGAATGACCTCGACAAGATGTCCCGCGGCCTCATCGAGATCGGCCCGCCAGAAGCAGTCAGGGTCGTCGTTGTCCGAGGTGCCCATCATCCCGGAATCCCGATACCGCCCGGGCCCGCCCAACAGGCGATGATCGGTGACCCCGAGCGCCTTCATGGCGGCGGCGAGCTCCCGCTCCCGCTCCTCGGCGAGTCTGGCGCCCGACAGATGCCGCAGCGCGGGCGGGATGACCTCGCCACGCTCTCCGAGGGTGCACGTGATCAGTGTCACGTGGGCACCCTCGGCCGCGTACTTGGCCATCGTCGCGCCGTTGTTGATCGACTCGTCGTCCGGATGCGCGTGCACCAGCAGCAGACGACGGGCGGGCAGTTCGGTCATACCCCCCACCCTACGAGGCCCTCACCCTGCGAGGACCCCGGCCTCACCTGTAGCGCGGCAGGTTGTCCGTCGGGATGGTCCAGTCGCCAAAGGAAGTCCCTCATGGCCTGGTAGAGGCGGGGAGGAATCGTCCCTTTCATGCTAGGCGGCCTCCGGAAGATCGGTTCGGCAGTCGTGGCAGTGTCCGGGGGTCGGTGAGCGGAAGGCGCGGTCGCAGCGTTCGCAGTTCTGGAGCGGGTGCTGGACCGTCCGCGGTGGGGCCGGGGCGCGGAACGGTGGCGGGGGCGGCAGTTGCGCGATCAGCCGGTGGGCCAGGAGCGCTGCAGGGCGGCGGAGTCCCTCGGGTGGCAGGTCTGCCGTCAGGGCGTGGCGTACGGCTGTGGGGGTGACGTCCCGCTCCAGCCAGGCCGCGACTCCCTGCGCGAGGTGGGCCGTGTCGCAGGTCGACAGGAGCAGGCGGGAGTCGTGGCGGCGGAGGCCTGCCAGGAGGTCCGTGGCCTGCTGGATGAGCGCCGGGGCCGGGTACGCCGGGCGCGGTACGGCGGAGAGCGGCTTGCGGGGTGCCCGTTCACGGCGGGGCGCGGATGCGGGTGCGGGTGCCTTCGGGGGTGCGTGCGGGTCTCTACGGCTGCTGCCGGGCTGGTTGCAGGAGATGATGCGGCCGTCGGGGATGCGGTGCCGTTCGCGACGGAGGTAGCCGTGGGTCTCCAACTCCCGTAGCGCGGCGGCGATTCGGGTCGTGCCCTCGGGGAAGCGGGCGGCGAGGGTCTTGATGTCGACGCGGGTGCCTGCGGGGAGGGACTGGATGTGGACGCCGAGTCCGATCGCCAGGGCCGACAACTCCGGGTGCTGGGCGAGGTGGTTGCCGATCACCGTGAAGCGGGCGGTGTGGCGGGCGTTGTCGTGGGTCAGCCCAACGCTGGAGTGCCCTGAACGGGCGTGCCGCTGGTTCGTGTGGTTCGGGTGTTTGTCGGCGGTGTGCCGGGACTGGGCGCGCGGGGGCGCGCTAATGTCGTGCGTATCCATCGGGAAGCGATCTCTTCCTTGGTGGTCAGGCCCTCGCTTTGGGATTGCCGTCCCGGCGAGGGCCGCCGTATGTCTGCTGTCTGAGGTCGTTGTGCAAAGCCTGAGTTGGTGCTGCGCTGAGCGTAGATCACGTAACCCGCTCGGAATCCAGCCCAGTTGGCGATGTTCACCCGGATGGGTGATCGTCGGGCTCGGCTGCCGGGAGGGTGGGGTGAGGCTTGGTGGGGGTCATTTCGCCGTCGTGGGTTCTTGGGAAAAGGCGCCACGTGCACCGGAGTTCGGGTTTCCGGGTTTCGGTGCGAGGTGTAGTTCCGCCCAGACCGTTTTGCGGGGGCGTGGTCCCGGGTCCCAGCCCCAGCGGTCGGCGAGCGCGGCGACGATCAGCAGACCCCGGCCCGACTCCGACTCCCCTTCCGGCGCGGGGACTTGGGGGCACGGCGGTCGGTCACCCCGGGTGTCGGTGACTTCGATACGCAGGACGCCGGCGATGACGTAGAGGGTGAGTCTGAAATCCCTTCCCGGTACGCGACTGTGCGTAGCCGCGTTGGTGGCGAGCTCGGCGACGATCTGGCGGGCCGGGTCCAACGGGATCGCCCAGGACCGGAGTTGTTCGGTGGCCAGGAGACGGGCGAGGCGGGCGCCGCGGGGCGTGGGTGATAGCTGCACCGTGAAGTTGCGGGTGGGGTTGCCCAGTTGGGGTTTGGGCTGGGCTTCGGAGGTGGCGGATTCTTGGATCACGTCACTTAGCGTGGCCATCCGTGACTACCGTGAACAGTGACTTGGCCGTTGCGTACGGTGACTGTCCAGGCGTTGTCCGGTCGTGTCCGAGCTGTCGGGACCGGGCGTACGGGTAGGGGCATCGCGGCACGGTCGTACAGATCAGGAGGGGTGCGAGATGTCGTTGGACGCGGGCGAGGAACAGCTCAACAGCGAGGCGGACGAACCGGGTTGGGAGGTCGACCCGGACGACGAGTGGGGGTTGGCGGTCCTCGCGACGGTCGGGCGGCAGTTGAAGCTGCGGCGGGAAACGGTGGGGATGCGGGTCGCCGACTTCGCGGTGGCGGTGGGGTACGGCGAGGACCTGGTCTACAAGATCGAGGGCGGGAAGCGGATCCCCCGGCCCGAGTATCTGGACAAGTCCGAGGAGGTGTTGCGGGCGGACGGGCTGATCTCGGCGATGAAGGAGGACGTGGAGAAGGTCCGGTACCCAAAGAAGGTGCGGGCCTTGGCGAAATTGGAGGCGCGGGCAGTGGAGATCGGGGTGTACGAGTCCAACAACATCCCGGGGCTGTTGCAGACACCCGAGCACGCCCGAGCCCTACTGGAGTCGTGGCAACCGTCCTACTCGCCTGAGGACTTGGAACGTCGCGTGGCCGCCCGCGTCGCCCGGCGCAGCGTCTTCGATCGGTCACCTGCGCCCGCGCTCGGCTTCGTACTGGAAGAGGCAACGCTCCGCCGCAAGGTTGGAGGCACAATGGTGCGGCGACAGCAGTTCGAACATCTGCTGGAGGTGGGGCGACTGAACAGCGTCGCGCTTCAGGTGATGCCGATGGACAGTGCGGCCCATCCCGGCATGAGCGGCAGGATCGAAGTGCTGAAGTTCGAAGACGGCACGGCGGTGGGGCGTTCCGATGGCGCGTTCAACGGTCGTCCCACCACAATTCCGAAGCAGCTTCGCATCCTTGAGCTGCGGTATGGCACCATCCGGGCGCAGGCACTCCCGCCACGGGAGTCGCTGGCGTTCATCGAGCAACTGCTGGGAGAAACATGATCCGCGAGCCCGAACTGGCCTGGTTCAAGAGCAGCTACAGCAGCGGCCCCGATGGCGACTCCTGCGTCGAGATCGCGGTAGCGCCCCGCGCTGTCCACATCCGCGACTCCAAGACCGCCGAAGGCCCCCGCTTCGCCATCACCCCGGCAGCCTGGGCGGACTTTGTGACGTACGCGTCCCAGGCCTGAACAACAACGCGCCTCGAACTCGTCTGACGAGTGCGTCACAAGTGCGCCTGCGCGTTTACGCGTTCGGGTCCCAGTCCGCGAGCTGCTCCATCGGCTCGGTGTCGCCGGTGGTCTCCAGGCCGTCGAGCGGGACGCGCGCGTAGAAGTAGAGGACCAGTTCGCTCGCCGCGCCTCGCATCGCCATGTCGCCCGGCTCCGCGTCGGCGGCGAGGTCGTCGCAGCGGACGCCGTCGGCGTTGAGGGTCAGGCGCCAGGAGCGGCCCTCGGTGGTGTGCAGGTCGATGGTTGCCGGCTTGAACGGCCAGGGGACGGTCGTCGCCGCGACGGTCGTCAGGAACTCGTCGACGCCCTCGACCGCGACGTCCGTCGGCAGCGGCTGTGCGGCGCCCTGGGTGAGCTGGGCGTCATAGGTGTGGACGGCGAACTCCTGGATCTGGTGCCGGGCCACGGCTCCGCTGGTCTCCGGGGCCTGCGAGCGGCCCCACCAGGTCCAGCAGCCACGGTCCGGGCCGACCTCACGCATCGCGTCGAGCATGAGCTCGGTCGACTCGGCGAGCCAGGCGTCCAGGGCTTCGCGGTAGCGGGGCGCGGTCGGGGCACCCTTCGGGTCCGTCCTCGCCGGGGGCTCGGCGCCCGGGCCCGCCGCGACGATGGCGGCTTGGCGGCGGCGGCCGTCACCGAGGTGCTGCGCCAGTTCGCGCAGCGTCCAGTCCGGGCAGGTCGGGACCTGGACGTCAAGGTCGGGGGCGGATGCGATCGCGGCGCGGAACGCGGCCGAGCGGTCTTCGATCAGCCGCAGGACCTCGGGAAACTCCAAGATGTTTTGCACGGCGGTTGTGTATCACGGCGCTCCGGCCGCCAGGTAGCGAATTTGTCGGACGAACGCGTCGACGGCCGGGCGGAGCGCCAGCGCCAGCGGAGTGAAACGAGAGCCAGGCCTCAGTCGGTGCGGGAGGTGAGACGCTCGGCCAGCGGGCCGACCGCACCCGATTCGAGGCCAACCGGCTGGGCCGGCCTCGAACTTGCCGGACGGGCGAGTGGCAATGCCCGGCCCCCCGTCACCGAGGGGCCGACACCCGCTCAGAACTTGATGCTCCCGATCATGCTCGCGATGTTCGTCGTGAGATCGCTGATCGTGGGTGCGATCGTCGACGAGGCCAGATAGAACCCCAGGAGGACACAGACGACCGCGTGTCCGCCCTTCAGCCCTGATTTCTTGACCAGAAGGAAGACGACGATCGCCAGCAGCACCACCGCCGAAATCGAGAGTGCCACGGCGGCTCACCTCCAATGATCCCAGGGACTAGGGGGGTCGGACTATGGGGGCAATGGGGTCCATGGGGTGGACCCCTAGAGCAAATCGGTACAGCAAATCCATACAGGAGCCAGCAGGTTCATACCCACGCAGCGCTAGTGATCATAACTATCCGCGCTCGCGCATCGCTCGGCGCACAGCCGCACAAGGGGGCGCATGGCCAATATGGTCGGGTCATGACGACCGAGGCTGACTCCTTCCCCCGACGGCACGCCCGTACCCAGCGATTCACGCTCGGCGCGCCGCGCGCGTTCACCGTGTCACCTGACGGTTCGCGGGTCGTGTTCCTGCGCTCTCCCTCCGGCACGGACCGGGCGAACGCGCTGTGGGTCCTCGATCCGGCGGCCGGCACCGAGCGCGTGGCGGCCGACCCGCGCGCCCTCCTCGGCGGTGCCTCGGAACGCCTCTCGCCCGAGGAGCGGGCCCGCCGCGAACGCACCCGCGAGGGCGGCGCGGGGATCATCGGCTACGCCACCGACAGCGAGGCCGAGTTGGCGTCTTTCGCCTTGTCAGGGCGGCTTTTCACGGCCGGGCTGCGGGACGGCACCGCACGCGAACTCCCGGTCCCGGGACCGGTGATCGACCCCCGCCCGGCCCCCGACGGACGGCACATCGCCTACGTCACCGGCGGCGCCCTGCGCGTCGTAGGAGCCGACGGTGACGGTGACCGGGCGCTCGCCGAGCCGGAGTCGGAGCAAGTCACCTATGGACTGGCCGAGTTCATCGCGGCCGAGGAGATGAGCCGTACGCGCGGCTTCTGGTGGTCGCCGGACTCGGAGCGGCTGCTGGTCGCGCGGGCGGACGACACGCCGGTGCAGCGCTGGTGGATCGCCGACCCGGCCCACCCGGAGCGTGAGCCGCAGCGGGTCGCGTACCCGGCGGCGGGCACGGCCAACGCGGACGTACGGCTGTACGTGATCGGGCTCGACGGGACGCGCACGGAGGTCGTCTGGGACCGGGCGCGGTACCCGTATCTGGCGCGAGTGCACTGGTCAGCGGCGGGTGCGCCACTGCTGCTCGTGCAGGCCCGGGACCAGCGCAGCCAGCTGTTCCTCGCCGTGGAACCCGACTCCGGGGCGACCCGGATGGTGCATGCCGACGAAGATCCAATTTGGCTTGATCTTTTCCCTGGCGCGCCGTGCTGGAGCCCCTCGGGACGGCTCGTGCGGATCGCCGACGAGGGGGGTGCCCGGGTGCTCGCGGTGGGTGAACGCCTGCTCACAGGGCCGCAGTTGCACGTCCGCGCGGTGCTCGACGTCTCCGACGACAGCGTGCTGGTCTCGGCCTCGGCGGGCGAGCACGCGCCCGCCCCGGAGACCGGCGAGGTACACGTCTACCGCGTCAACGAACTCGGCCTGGAGCGCCTCTCGCAAGAGCCCGGCGTGCACTCGGCGGTACGCGCCGGGGGCGTGACCGTACTGATCTCGGCGGTACCGGACCGGCCGGGCACCCAGGTCCAGGTGCTGCGCGCGGGCAAGAAGACGGTGACCATCGCGTCGTACGCCGAAGATCCCGGTATGACCCCGCGCATCACGTTCACCGAGGGGGGCGCACGGCGCGTCCCGTGCGCCCTGCTTATGCCACGGGACTACGACGGCACCACTCCTCTCCCGGTTTTGATGGACCCTTACGGCGGTCCGCACGGCCCCCGCGTGGTCGCCGCGCACAACGCGCACCTCACGTCACAGTGGTTCGCCGATCAGGGGTTCGCGGTGCTCGTCGCCGACGGCCGCGGCACACCGGGCCGTTCACCGGCCTGGGAGAAGGCGATCCACCGCGGCTTCGCCCTCTCCCTCGACGATCAGATCGACGCCCTCCAGGACCTCGCGAAGTCCCACCCGCTCGACCTCTCCCGGGTGGCCATCCGCGGCTGGTCGTACGGGGGTTGGCTCGCGGGGCTCGCCGTGCTGCGCCGCCCGGACGTCTTCCACGCGGGCATCGCGGGCGCCCCGGTCACCGACTGGCGGCTCTACGACACCCACTACACGGAGCGGTACCTGGGTGACCCGGCCAAGGACCCGGAGTCGTACGCGAAGAGCAGTCTGGTGACGGACGACGGACTGTCCGCGCCTGCCGACCCGCACCGGCCGCTGATGGTCGTGCACGGCCTCGCCGACGACAACGTGGTGGTCGCGCACACCCTGCGACTGTCCTCCGCACTGCTGGCCGCCGGCCGCCCGCACGAGGTGCTGCCACTGTCGGGCGTCACGCACATGACCCCGCAGGAACAGGTCGCGGAGAACTTGCTCCTGCTCCAAGTGGACTTCCTGAAGCGGGCGTTGGGCCTGGCCTAGGTACGGCAACGGACCGGGGCGACATGGCGCGCCCCGGTCCGTTTACGGCACCCGCACGGCCGTACGTCATTCAGGTTGACGTGTCCGTATATCGAGATCGGGTCGGCGGAGTTGCCTGTGTGTTAACGCGGTTGGTGGCGGTTTGGGAGGTTATTCCGCCCCCTGATCAAGATCGTCCGGGGTCGCTTCGGGGGTTTCCTCCTGCGGTACGACCTGCTTCTCCTCGGCGAAGTGACAGGCCGAGTCGTGTGCCGCGGGGCCGCTCGCCAGCCGGAACTCGGCGGGTACCGCGAGCAGCGGCACCTCCAGTGAGCAGCGCTCCTGTGCCTTCCAGCAGCGGGTGCGGAAGCGGCAGCCGGACGGGATGTTCGTCGGCGACGGCACGTCACCCGCGAGGATGATCCGCTCCCGGTGGTCCCGCGCGTCCGGGTCGGGCACGGGCACGGCGGAGAGCAGCGCCTGGGTGTACGGGTGCGTCGGGTGGTCGTAGATCTCCTCGTCCTTGCCGATCTCCACGATCCGGCCGAGGTACATGACTCCGACCCGGTCCGAGATGTGCCGGACGATGGAGAGGTCGTGCGCGATGAAGATGTAGGAGAGGTCGAACTCGTCCTGGAGGCGGTCGAGGAGGTTGATGACCTGGGCCTGTACGGAGACGTCGAGCGCGGAGACGGGTTCGTCGGCGACGATGACCTCGGGGCGCAGCGCCAACCCCCTTGCGATGCCGATGCGTTGGCGCTGGCCGCCGGAGAACTGGTGCGGATACCGGTTGATGTACTCGGGGTTGAGCCCGACCACGTCCAGCAGATCCTGAACTCGCTTGCGCCGGTCGCCCTTTGGCGCCACCTCGGGGTGGATCTCGTACGGCTCCCCGATGATGTCGCCCACCGTCATCCGGGGGTTGAGGGAGGTGTACGGGTCCTGGAACACCATCTGGATGTTGCGCCGGGCGGCTTTGAGCGCGCGGCCCGACATGCGGCTGATGTCCTCGCCCTTGAACTTGATCGACCCTTCCGTCGGCCGTTCAAGGTTGACCAGCATCTTGGCGACTGTTGATTTGCCGCACCCGGACTCCCCGACGATGCCGAGGGTCTCGCCCTTGTTGAGCGTGAAGTCCACACCGTCGACGGCTTTGACGGCACCGACCTGCTTCTTGAAGAGGATGCCCTGGGTCAACGGGTAGTGCTTGACGAGCCCGGTCACCTCCAGGATCGACTCAGCCATTGAGGCACTCCCTCCAGAAGTGGCAGGCGCTGCCCCGGTGTTGATCCACCTCGTACAGCTCGGGTTCATCGGTCCGGCACACGTCCTGGGCCATCGGACAGCGGGGGTTGAAGGCGCAGCCGGGCGGGATGTGCATCAGGTTCGGCGGGAGGCCCTTGATGGCGTAGAGCTCCTGGCCCTTCTGGTCCAGGCGCGGGATGGAGTCCAACAGGCCGCGCGTGTACGGGTGGGCCGGGGCCTTGTAGATGTCGTGGACGGGGGCCGACTCGACGATCCGGCCCGCGTACATCACGGCGATCTTGTCGGCCACGTCCGCGACGACTCCGAGGTCGTGGGTGATGAGGATGAGCCCCATGTGCAGCTCGCGCTGCAACTCGGCGAGCAGGTCCATGACTTGGGCCTGGACGGTGACGTCGAGGGCGGTGGTGGGTTCGTCGGCGATGATGAGCGCCGGCTCCAGGGCGAGCGCCATGGCGATCATGATGCGCTGGCGCATACCGCCGGAGAACTGGTGGGGGTAGTCACGGACCCGCTGCGCCGCACCCGGGATCCGCACCCGGTCCATCAGTTCAACTGCCTTGGTCCGCGCGTCCTTTCGGGACATTCCCCGGTGCACGATGAACATCTCGCCGAGCTGATCGCCCACGGAGAGCACGGGGTTGAGCGAGGACAGCGCGTCCTGGAAGATCATCGCCATCTCGGCACCGCGAACCTTGCGCCGCTCGTCTTCCTTGAACTTCAGCAGATCCTTGCCCCGGAACAGAATCTCGCCGCCGGTGATCTTCCCCGGCGGGGTGTCGAGAATCCCCATCACCGCCTGCGCGGTCACGGACTTCCCGGACCCCGACTCCCCCAGCACGGCCAGGGTCTCGCCCTCGTCCACGCTGTAGTTGACCCCGTTGACGGCCTTGGCGACCCCGTCCCTGGTCCTGAACTCCACATGCAGATCCCGCACTTCGAGCAGCATGACGCCGGTCACCTCAACTTCGGGTCGAGGGCGTCGCGGACCGCGTCGCCGAGCATGATGAACGCGAGGACCGTGATCGCCAGGGCTCCGGCGGGCCAGAGGAGCATGTGCGGGGCGTTGCGGATGTACTGGGACGCGGCCGAGATGTCGATGCCCCAGCTGACCGTGGGGGGCTTGAGGCCTACCCCGAGGTACGACAGGGTCGCCTCCAGGGAGATGTAGGTGCCCAGCGCGATCGTGGCTACGACGATCACCGGGGCGACCGCGTTCGGGGTGATGTGGCGTAGCAGGAGGCGGGAGTTGGAGGCGCCGAGGGCCCGCGCGGCCTGGACGTAGTCGTTCTGTTTGGCGGTGATGACCGAGCCGCGGGCGATGCGGGAGATCTGCGGCCAGCCGAGCAGAACCATGAAGCCGATCACCGGCCAGACCGTGTTGCTCGTCACCACGGACAGGAGGACCAGGCCGCCCAGGACCACCGGGATCGCGAAGAAGATGTCCGTGAGGCGGGACAGGATCGAGTCCCATACTCCGCCGAAGAAGCCCGCGAGGCCGCCCAGCACCGATCCGAAGATCGCCACCCCCAGCGTGGCGAGCACGCCCACCGTCACCGACGTACGCGTGCCGTACACCGTGCGCGTGTAGACGTCGCAGCCCTGGCCGTCGTAGCCGAAGGGGTGGCCCGGCTGGGAGCCTTCCTGGGCCTTGGCGAGGTCGCACTTGAGGGGGTTGCCCGAGGCGATCAGGGAGGGCCAGAGGGAGATGACCACCAGGAAGAGGATGACCAGCGCGGAGATGATGAAGACCGGGTTGCGGCGCAGGTCGCGCCAGGCGTCGGACCAGAGGGAGTGGGGTTTGCCGGATGGGCCGGTGCCTTCCGGTCCCCCTGGTGCCCGTCCGCCGGAGGCGGCTGATGACTGCTGCTCCAGGGTTTCCGCCTCGCTCGCGGCGAGGTCCATGGCGCCGCCCATGCCGGTCCCGGCAATCGCGCGCTCCGGTTCGAACGGCTGCTCAGGCATAGCGGATCCTCGGGTCGAGAACGGCGTACAGGAGGTCGACCAGCAGGTTGGCGATCAGGAACACCAGGACCAGGACCGTCACGAAGCCGACCACCGTCTGGGTGTTCTGGCGGACGATCCCCTGGTAGAGCTGGTAGCCGACCCCGTGGATGTTGAAGATCCGCTCGGTGACGATCGCGCCGCCCATCAGGGCGCCGATGTCCGTGCCGATGAAGGTGACCACCGGGATGAGGGAGTTGCGGAGCAGGTGGCGGATGATCACCCGGTGCCTCGGGAGGCCCTTCGCCACCGCCGTACGCACGTAGTCGGAGCGGCGGTTCTCCGCGATGGACGTCCGGGTCAGCCGGGTCACGTACGCGAGGGAGACCGAGGCCAGCACCAGCCCGGGGACGATCAGTTCGCTGAACGTCGCCTCCGGTGAGACGGACGGTTTGATCCAGCCCCATTCGACGCCTAGGAGGAGTTGGAGCAGCAGACCGGTGACGAAAGTCGGGACGGAGATCACCACGAGGGTGAGCAGGAGCACCGTGGTGTCGATGGGGCGGCCGCGCTTGAGGCCGGTGAGCACCCCGAGCGTGATGCCGATGACGACCTCGAAGACGATCGCCACGACGGTGAGCCGGATGGTGACCGGGAACGCGGTCGACATCAGCTCGGTGACCTTCTGGCCGGTGAACGCCGTCCCGAAGTCACCGGTGAAGACGTTCCCCATGTAGGTCAGGTACTGCTGCCACACGGGCTTGTCGAGGCCGAACTCCCGCTTGAGCTGGGCGGCCGTCGCCGGGTCGCACTGCCGCTCGCCGCACAGGCCCGCGATGGGGTCGCCCATGACGTTCACCATCAGGAAGATCAACAGTGTGGCGCCGATGAAGACCGGGATCATCTGCAGCAGACGCCGGATTACGTACCGTCCCATGGGGGCTCCGGGGATCATGGGGGCGGGCCGCGGCGGACCCGCCCCCGGTGCGACTCGGGCTCAGCTGACCTTGATCTCGTTGTAGACAGGGACGCTGAACGGGTTGAGCGCCACGTTGGAGAGCCGGTCGGAGTAGCCCGCGCTGCCGTTCTGGTACCAGAGCGGGATGGCGGCCATGTTGTCCCGTACGACGCCCTCGGCCTGCTGGAAGAGCTTGATCGCCTTGCTGGTGTCCGTCTCCGCGTTGGCCTGGTCGACGAGCTTGTCGAAGTCCTTGTTGGACCACTGGCCGTCGTTGGAGGAGGCGTTGGTGTAGTAGAGCGGCTGGAGGAAGTTCTGGATGAGCGGGTAGTCCATCTGCCAGCCGGCGCGGAACGGGCCCGTCATCTTGTGCTGGCCGATCTGGTTGCGGAAGTCCGCGAAGGTGCCGACCGGGTTGCCGACGCACGCCTTGTCGTTGCCGAGCGCGTTGTTGATGGAGTTGCACACCGCGTCCACCCACTCCTTGTGCGAGCCCGTGTCCGCGTTGTACGTGATCTTGACCTGGCCGCCGGGAATGCCGCCGCCCTCCTGGACGAGCTTCTTCGCCTCGGTGGGGTTGTACTTGCAGGCGTCCCCGCACAGCCCGTCCTGGAAGCCGCCCTCGGTGCCGAGCACCGGTGAGGTCCAGTCGGTGGCCGGGGTGCGGGTCTTCTGGAAGATCGTGTTGGTGATCTGGTCCCGGTTGATCGCCATGGACAGGCCCGTGCGGACCTTCTCCGAGCCGCTCTTGTTCCAGTTCTTGTCGTAGTACGGGAACGCGAGGGTCTGGATGATGCCGGCGGGCGTGTTGATGTACCGGCTGCCGAGGTCGCTCTTGACGTTCTTGAGCTGCGAGGCCGGGATGTCGTCGACGAGGTCGAGGTTGCCGGCCATCAGGTCGGTGTAGGCGGTGTTGTTGTCGGTGTAGACCTTGAGGGTCACGCCACCGTTCTCCGCCTTGTCCGTCCCGGTGTACCCGTCCCACTTCACGAGCTTCATCTGCGAGCCCTTGGTGTACGACGAGATCGTGTACGGGCCGTTGCCCACCGGCTTCTTCAGCCAGGCCGCGTGGTCCGAGAAGAACGTCGACGGCAGCGGGGAGTAGGCCGCGTAGCCGAGGGTGTCCGGGAAGGTCGAGAACTTCTGGGTGAGCTTGATGGTGAAGGTGTCGGTGCCGGTCACCTTGAGCCCGGTGAGCGTGGTCGCGCTCTGCGAGCCGCTGTCGGGGTGGACCTTGTCGTAGCCCTCGATGTACCCGAAGAAGTACGCGTTCTTCTGGTTGTTCTTGAGGCTCGCCCCGTAGTTCCACGCGTCGACGAAGGACTTCGCGGTGACGGCCTCTCCGTTGCTGAACTTCCAGCCGCTCTTGATGGTGACCGTGAAGTTCTGCGAGTCCGTGGTGTCGATCTTGTCGGCCAGCATGTCCTCGGCCTTGCCGGTCTTCGGGTCGTACCGCTTCAGTCCGCGGAAGACCATGTCGAGGACCTTGCCGCCCTGCACCTCGTTGGTGTTGGCCGGCTCCAACGGGTTCTGCGGGTCGCCCCAGGAGGCGCTGAGCACCGAGCTGCCGTCACCGCCGCCGCCGCTGTCGCTGCTTCCGCCGCCCCCACAGGCGGTCGCCGCGAGGGCTACCGCCGCCGCGCAAGCGGCCCATTTGGCGTGCGTGGCTCCACGCATCGAGTGCCTCCTCAGGAAAGCCGATCCCTGCTGATCCGTTACCGGCCAATATCGACGCAAAGGGGACGCGGCGCACACGCAGCCACCCGAATGCAGCACAGGCCGCTCGCGCGAGGGGTGAGCCCGACCCCGTCGGAGCCCGGTGAATTCCGCCCCGGAAATGCATTCACACAGGGCGGAGGATTCACAGAGGGGGAATGGCCGATCGGAAAAGGACGTCGATAAGGTCGGGACGGTTCCGATCTTGAGGGGAATTTGAGCATTCCCACATCATGTGACGGGCATCACGTTATGCGGCGTGTATATCTGTACTAACCGGATACAACCCGGCTAAAAAGAGGACCGAACTTTCCGATATGAGACCTTGGTCGCGCACCAGGACGGACCCGAAAAACAAGTACGCGATAGCGGCCTCCGCATTTCGGTTGCCATCTCGACGGTGCACGGACAAGCTCAACCCTGCGTCCTGGAAGTCCAGTTGACGTAACCACGGGGGGAGTCCGATGAATGCCGCAGGTCACCGCGAGCACGGCTCCCGGGTTTTTACCATTCGAAGGGAATTCAACTTCGTGAGGAAATTCGCGAGTTCCGTCATCGCGGCCGTCGTCGTCGCCGGCGGCCTGGTGAGTGTGGCGGCCGCACCGGCCTCCGCCGCCTGCGCCCCGAGCCCGGGCACCGGCTACACCATCTACGACAAGCACACCGTTTATCCGGGGACCAACCTCGCCAGCACGTGGCTGTTCGACAAGGACGACCCCACCGTCAGCTACAACCAGTCCTCGACGGGCACCCTGAGCGCCAGCGGCACCGCTGGCGTGACGGCCGAGACGGGCGTGATCTTCGCGAAGGCCAGCGTGTCGTTCAGCGTGACCGTGGGCAAGACGTGGTCGCACACCGAGAGTTGGAACTACTCGCTGCACGCCAAGAACAAGGCGGGCAAGACGAAGGTCCGGATGCGTCTCTTCCACGAGGCCAAGAAGTTCAAGGTCCGTAAGTACACGTACTACTACGACGGCCACTGCAAGTTCCACAGCACGACCAAGTGGCGCAAGCAGTTCACCGCCCCGGTGAAGCGCGACAGCAACGACGTCTGGGGCCTGGAGTACAAGTAGGTCTCGATAACGACGGCCCGCCGGTTCAACCGGCGGGCCGCCTTTCGTGCGCGATCACACCGTCAAGGCTCCACCAGGCAACCTTCAGTGGTGTGGACCAATAACTGCCTTTTATGCCGTCAACTTGCCGTTTCCGCAGGCCACATGGGCTTTCATGCGCCGTTGACGGGCGCCGACCGCCGCTGATAGACACACTCTTCAACCCAGCCCGGCGTCACCAGCGCGAGGTCAGGACCATGAGCACTCAGGACCGGAACGGCACAGAGCACTCACGCCCGAGAAGACCACGACCCCGCATACACCGACTGGTGGCCGCAGCAGCGGGCGCCCTGGCGCTCACGGCGGCGCTCGCCACCCCCCTCAACCCGGCACCGCAGCAGGCCGAGGCCAAGGCGGCCGACAAGGTCCTCACCGTCGCCGTCGCACAGAGCGTGGACTCCTTGAGCCCGTTCCTGGCGGTCCGTCTGGTCAGCACGAGCATCGGCCGGCTGATGTACGACTACCTCACCAACTACGACCCCAAGGACAACCACATCGTCCCGGGTCTGGCCACCAAGTGGTCGTCGTCGGCGGACAAGCTGACCTGGACGTACACGATCCGCTCGAACTCGAAGTGGTCCGACGGCCAGCAGGCCACCGCCGACGACGCGGCGTGGACGTTCAACAAGATGATGACCGACCCGGGCGCCGCCACCGCCAACGGCAGCTTCGTCACCAACTTCGCGAAGGTCACCGCCCCGAGCCCCACCCAGCTGGTCATCAAGCTGAAGAAGCCGCAGGCGACGATGACCGCCCTCGACGTGCCGATCGTGCCCGAGCACATCTGGGCGAAGGCCGACGACCTCTCCAAGTTCAACAACGACAAGAGCTTCCCGATCGTCGGCAACGGCCCGTTCGTCCTCACCGGCTACAAGCCGGACAGCTACGTCCGCCTCAAGGCCAACAAGACCTTCTGGCGCGGGGCCCCGAAGTTCGACGAGGTGGTCTTCCGCTACTACAAGGACCAGGACGCGGCCGTCGCCGCCCTGCGCAAGGGCGAGGTCTCCTTCGTCGCCGGGTCCCCCTCCCTGACCCCCGCTCAGGCCGCCTCCCTCAAGGGCGAGCAGAACATCAAGGTCAACGACGCCCCCGGCCGCCGCTTCTACGCGCTGGCCACCAACCCCGGCGCCCAGGCCAAGGACGGCAAGCACTTCGGCGACGGCGACCCCTCCCTGCTCGACGAGAACGTGCGGCACGCCCTGTTCATGGCGGTCGACCGCACGACCCTCATCGACAAGGTGTTCCAAGGCCACGCCGTCGAGGGCCAGGGCTACATCCCGCCGCGCTTCTCCACGTACTTCTGGAAACCGTCGGCGAGCCAGGAACTCTCCTACGACCCGACGAAGGCGGCCCAACTCCTCGACCAGGCGGGCTACAAGAAGAACGGCGACGGCAAACGCGTCGGCAAGGACGGCAAGCCGATCACCTACCGCCTGCTGTGCCACGCCACCGACCCCAACGACAAGGCGGTCGGCCAGTACCTCCAGGAGTGGTGGGGCAAGCTCGGCATCGGCGTCACGCTCGACTGCCTCGACAACGTCACCGACCCCTGGCTCGCGGGCAAGTACGACCTCGCCTTCGACGGCTGGTCCGTCAACCCCGACCCGGACTTCGTCCTGTCCATCCACACCTGCGGGGCCCTGCCCGCGACCCCCAAGGACATCGGCGCGACCGACAACTTCATCTGTGACAAGACGTACGACAAGCTCTACGCCCAGCAGTTGGCCGAGTACGACCCGGCCAAGCGGGCGGACATCGTCAAGCAGATGGAGTCCCGGCTCTACGACCTCGGGTACATGAACGTCATGGCGTACCCGAACGCCGTCGAGGCCTACCGCACCGACCAGATCAAGTCCATCGAGACGATGCCCAGCGCCGCGGGCAACATCTACGGCCAGGACGGCTACTGGAGTTGGTGGTCCGCGGTACCGGCCGCCTCCGACGGATCGTCGTCCGGCGGGCTCTCGGGCGGGGCGATCGCCGGGATCGTCGTCGGGGGTGTGGTCGTCGTCGGTGCGCTGGTCCTGTTCGGGCTGCGACGCCGGGCGACCGCCGAGGACCGGGAGTAGCGGCGATGCGTCCATCCTCAACAGCGGTGTACGGGACGGCTGTTGATGGCAGCTGACGTCACATCGGCAGCACCGGTGGAGGAGACGGCCGGACCGGGAGCGGGCACCCGGACCGGCTACGTCCGCTACGTCGTCGGCAAACTGGCCGGTGCCGCCGTCTCGTTGCTCGCCGTGCTGGTCACCGGCTTCTTCCTGTTCCGGCTGATCCCCGGCGACCCGGTCAAGACGATGACCGGTGGCCGCCCGATTTCAGCCGGTCAACTGGCCGAGTACCGCCGGGAGTTCGGGCTCGACCTGCCGCTGTGGGAGCAGTTCACGGACTACTGCGGCAAGGCGCTCACCGGCGACCTCGGGACGTCGTACCAGTTCAAGGCGCCCGTCATCGACCGGATCACCGAGGCGCTGCCGAACACCCTGCTGCTCACCGGCACGGCCTTCGTGCTGTACACCGCGCTCGGCATGTTCCTCGGCACGCGCTCGGCATGGCGGCACGGCAGCCTCTCGGACCGGCTCAACACCGGTCTGGCGCTGACCCTTTACTCCGTCCCGTCGTTCTGGCTGGGCCTGCTGCTGATCATCGTGTTCTCGGTGGGCGTGGGCCCGATCCCCGGGCTCTTCCCGACCGGCGGCATGGAGTCGGGCGGCAAGGAGGGGATCGCGTACGTCCTGGATGTCGCCCACCATCTCGTGCTGCCGGTGGTCACGTTGGTGGCGGTCGAGTACGGGCAGACGCTGCTGGTCACCCGTTCCGCGCTGCTCGACGAGATGGGCAGCGACTATCTGACGACCGCGCGGGCCAAGGGACTTCGGGACGACCTGGTCCGGCGCAGGCACGCGGTACCGAACGCGCTGCTGCCCACCGTCACCCTCGTCTTCGTCAACCTCGGCCGTACGGTCGCGGGGGTGATCCTGGTGGAGACGGTCTTCTCCTGGCCCGGCCTGGGCGGCCTGTTCTACCAGGCCCTCAGCGTGCCCGATCTGCCCCTGGTCCAGGGCCTGTTCCTCTTCTTCGCGTCGGCGGTGATCGTCATGAACACACTGGCGGACCTGGTCTATCCGCTGCTCGACCCCCGGGTGGGCCGATGACCACTCCTCCCGTCGTACAGGCCGGCCCGCGCGCGCTCGCCCGGCAGCGCCGCCGCCGGTCCGCCGTACGGTTCTGGACCCGGTACCGCACCCACCGCGCCGGTCTCGTCGGCCTGGCCGCGCTCGGCCTGTTCGCGCTGATCGCGCTCACCGCGCCGCTCACGGTCGGCTCCGACGTGTCGAGCGTGACCGACGCGCCGGGCGGTCCGCTGGAGAGCCCGAGCGCCCAATTCCCGCTGGGTACCGACCAGTTCGGCCGCAACCTGCTGGGGCTCGTCGTCTGGGGATCGCGGGTCTCCCTGCTCGTCGGACTGCTCGCGGCGGTGCTGTCGGTGGCGATCGGCGCGGTGGTGGGGATTACCGCCGGGCACTTCCGGGGCGCGTACGGGACCGTGCTGATGCGGATCACCGACTGGTTCCTGGTGATGCCGACGCTGGTGCTGGCGATCGCGCTGGCCACCGTCATGTCCCGCTCGCTGGGGACGGTGATCCTGGCGATCGGCGTGACCACCTGGCCGACCACGGCCCGGCTGGTGCGGGCGCAGACACTGGCGGTGGAGTCACGGCCGTACATCGAACGCGCCCGGGCGCTCGGCGGCGGCCACTGGCACGTCATGTCCCGGCACGTGCTGCCCAACGTGATGCCCCTGATCCTGGCCCAGACGACCCTGATGGTCTCGACCTCCATCCTCACCGAGGCGACCCTCGCCTTCCTGGGGCTCGGGGATCCTACGGTGGTGTCGTGGGGCGGGCTGCTCCAGGACGCCCGGGAGGCGGGTGCGGTGAGTGCGGGCGACTGGTGGTATTTGATCCCGCCCGGCATCGCGATCGCGGTGGTCGCGCTGGCGTTCACGCTGTGCGGGCGCGCGGTGGAGTCGGTCCTCAACCCCCGGCTGGGGGTGGCGGGTTGACCCTCCTGGAGGTCCGGAACCTGCACGTGACGTACCCGGGCGGTGTCGACGCGGTACGGGGCGTCGACCTGTCCCTGACGGCTGGTCAGAAAGTGGGCGTGGCAGGCGAGTCGGGCTGCGGCAAGTCGACGCTCGCCCTCGCGCTGCTACGACTGCTGCCGCCGGGGACCCGAGTCGGCGGGGAGATCCTGCTGAACGGTGAGGACGTGCTGACGATGCGCTGGGGGCGGGTGCGGGCGGTCCGCTGGGCCGGTGCCTCGATCGTCTTCCAGGGCGCCATGCACTCCCTCAACCCCGTGCACCGCATCGGCGACCAGATCGCGGAACCGGTGCTGCTGCACCAGGGGGCGACGGCGGCACAGGCCCGCAAGCGGACCGGGGAACTCCTGGAACAGGCCGGGCTGCCGGCGTCCCGGGCGACCGCGTACCCGCACGAACTCTCCGGCGGCCAACGCCAACGCGTCATGATCGCCATGGCCCTGGCCTGCGCACCGCAACTGATCATCGCCGACGAGCCGACCACCGCGCTCGACGTGATGATCCAGGCCCAGATCCTGAACCTGCTCGAACGCCTCGTCACGGACCAGGACTTGGGCCTGCTCATGATCAGCCACGACCTGGCGGTCCTCGCGGACCTCTGCGACCGCCTGGTGGTCATGTACGCGGGCCGGGTGATCGAGGAGGGCCCCGCGCGCGAGGTCTACGCGAACGCCCTCCACCCGTACGCCAAGGCCCTGTCTGCCTCCTTCCCGCACATCGGCGACCCGACCTCCCGCTTCGCCCCCCGCGGCCTCCCCGGCGACCCGCCCGACCCCACGGAACTGCCCTCCGGCTGCGCCTTCCACCCGCGCTGCGCGGAGGCGTTGGATGCCTGCACGACGGACGACCAGCTGCTGCGGGAGGCCGGCCGGGGGCGGCGGGCGGCTTGTGTTCATGTGCGGGAGCTGACTGCCGATGTGCCGGAACGGGCCGTGGACACGGGGAGTACGCCATGACGACGACACCACCGGCGCCCCTCCTCAGCGCGCAGGGGCTGCACGTCGCCTTCCCCGCCCGGCACGGCGGTGCACCCGCCCGGGCCGTGGACGGTGTCGACCTCGACATCCGGCCGGGTGAGGTCGTGGCACTCGTCGGCGAATCCGGCTGCGGCAAGACGACACTGGCGCGTTCGCTGCTCGGTCTGGTGGCGCCGACGGAGGGGCGGGTGACGTTCGACGGAGAGCCCCTGCGGTACTCCTCCCGCGCTCTGAAGGCCTACCGCAGACGGGTCCAGCTCATCCTCCAGGACCCGAGCGGGTCGCTCAACCCACGGCACACGGTGTACGACGCGGTGGCTGAGGGGCTGCGGATCCACCGGGGCGCCGGTGACGAACGGGCGGCCGTGGCGCAGGCGTTGTCGCGGGCGGGGCTTCGGCCGCCCGAGCGGTTCTTCCTGCGGTATCCGCACGAACTGTCCGGTGGGCAGCGGCAGCGTGTCGTGATCGCCGGTGCGCTGGTCCTCGAACCCGAACTCCTCGTCGCCGACGAGCCGGTGGCCTCCCTGGACGCCTCCGTGCGCGGCGAGATCCTCGCCCTGCTGCTCCGGCTGCGCACCGAACTCGGCCTGGCCGCGCTGGTGGTGACCCATGACCTGGGGCTGGCGTGGAACATCGCCGACCGGGTCGCGGTGATGTACCTGGGCCGGATCGTGGAGACGGGGGACGCGGAGAAAGTACTGACGGCGCCCCAACATCCGTACACCCAGGCCCTGTTGTCGGTCCTGCCCGAGGCACCCGGCGACCCCGTCGTCCTCTCCGGCGAGCCCCCGGACCCGTCCCGCATCCCGACGGGCTGCCGGTTCCGGGCGCGCTGCCAGATCCTGGCGAGCGGCGAGGCGGAGCGGGCGGGTGTCGCGCATCGGTGCCGGACCGAGGACCTGGAGGTGCTGGGCGGCGGCGGGGAGGCGCAGGTGGCCTGTCATTGGGCGCGGGCGTTGGACCCCGCCGTGTGAGAACGCCGGTCCCTGTCACCGTCGCGGTCCGGAAACGCCGGTTCCCGGCACCGTGGGACGGTACCGGGAACCGGGGTGCAGCGGCGTGGCCGTAGGGGTCAGGCCGCGTGCACCACGTCCTTGACCTCGGCGAAGTGGCACGCCGACTCGTGGGCCGCCGGGGTGTCGGAGCCCTTGAAGCGCTCCGGGATCGCGAGCAGCGGCTCCTCCTGGGCGCACTTGTCCTGAGCCTTCCAGCACCGGGTGCGGAAGCGGCAGCCGGACGGCGGGTTGGCCGGGGAGGGCACGTCACCGGTGAGGATGATCCGGTCACGGCGCTCGCGGGCCTCCGGGTCCGGCACGGGGACCGCCGACAGCAGCGCCTGGGTGTAGGGGTGCGTCGGGTACTCGTAGATCTGCTCGTCGGTGCCGACCTCGGCCATCTTGCCGAGATACATCACGCCCACGCGGTCCGAGATGTGCCGGACGATGGACAGGTCGTGCGCGATGAAGATGTAGGAGAGGTTGAACTCGTCCTGCAGTCGCGCCATCAGGTTGATGACCTGTGCCTGCACCGACACGTCGAGCGCGGAGACCGGCTCGTCGCAGATGATGATCTCGGGGTTGAGCGCGAGGCCGCGGGCGATGCCGATGCGCTGGCGCTGACCGCCCGAGAACTGGTGCGGGTAGCGGTTGATGTACTCCGGGTTGAGGCCTACGACGTCCAGGAGGTCCTTCACCTTGCGGCGACGGTCTCCTTTCGGCGCCACCTCGGGGTGGATGTCGAAGGGCTCACCGATGATGTCGCCCACCGTCATACGGGGGTTGAGCGAGGTGTACGGGTCCTGGAAGATCATCTGGATGTTCCGGCGGACGGCCTTGAGGGCCCTTCCGGACAGCCGGGTGATGTCCTGGCCCTTGTAGAAGACCTCGCCAGCCGTCGCCGTCTCCAGGCTCATCAGGAGCTTGGCGACCGTCGACTTGCCGCAGCCGGACTCGCCCACGATGCCCAGGGTCTCGCCCTGGTGCAGGTCGAAGGAGATGCCGTCGACGGCTTTCACCGCGCCGATCTGGCGTTTTATCACGATCCCCTGGGTCAGCGGGAAGTGTTTGACGAGGTTGCGCACCTGGAGGATCGGCTCGCCCCGCTCGACGTTCGCGTCGAGGGCCGCGACGGCCTCCTCCTCCGAGTGCACCTCGGCCACCTCCACGTCGGAGACGTTTGGCGTCGCGTCCTTGGGCTCGTCGGCCTTGGTCGGGTCAGCCATGGATCGTCTCCTTCCAGAAGTGGCACGCGCTGGCGCGGCCGGGCAGTTCCGTTCCGTCCGCCTCGGTCACCGGGACCAGTGGCGGGAACTCCGTACGGCAGATGTCCTGCGCCTTGTCGCAGCGCGGGTTGAAGGCACAACCCGCCGGTACCTTCAGCAGGTTGGGCGGCAGGCCCTTGATCGCGTAGAGCTCCTGGCCCTTCTGGTCCAGGCGCGGGATGGAGTCCAGCAGACCCCGGGTGTAGGGGTGCGCGGGACGCTTGTACAGCTCGTGCACCGGCGCCGTCTCCACGATGCGGCCCGCGTACATCACCGCGATCTTGTCGGCGACGTCCGCGACCACTCCGAGGTCGTGGGTGATGAGGATGAGCCCCATCCGGTACTCGCGCTGCAACTCCGCGAGCAGGTCCATGACCTGGGCCTGGACAGTCACGTCGAGGGCCGTGGTGGGCTCGTCGGCGATGATCAGGTCCGGCTCCAGGGCCAGCGCCATGGCGATCATGATGCGCTGGCGCATACCGCCGGAGAACTGGTGCGGGTAGTCGTTCACCCGCGCCGCGGCGGCCGGGATCTTCACCCGGTCCATCAGCTCGATGGACTTGGCCTTGGCCGCCTTGCGGGACATGCCCTGGTGCACCCGGAACATCTCGCCGAGCTGGAACCCCACGCTGAGCACGGGGTTGAGCGAGGACAGCGCGTCCTGGAAGATCATCGCGATCCGGGCACCGCGCAGCTTGCGCCGCTCCTCGGCTCCCATGGTCAGCATGTCCTTGCCGTAGAAACGGATCTCCCCCTGCGGGATCCGGGCCGGCGGCATGTCGAGGATGCCCATGATCGCCTGCGCGGTCACGGACTTGCCGGAGCCGGACTCGCCGAGCACGGCGAGCGTCTCTCCGGAGTTCACGGTGTAGTTGACGCCGTTGACGGCCTTGACCACACCCTCGCGGGTCTGGAACTCGACGTGCAGATCGCGCACTTCGAGCAGGGGACCGGTGTTCTCGTGGTCGCCGGGGCGCTGGGCCGGAACGGCGTCCGTCGGGTCGATGATGGTCACGTACGCCTCCCTCAGCGCATCTTGGGATCGAAGGCGTCGCGAACCACGTCGCCGAGCATGATGAAGGCCAGGACCGTGATGCTCAGGGCACCGGCCGGGAACATCAGCGCGTGCGGCGAGGTCAGGAACCTGTCCTGGGCGTCACTGATCATCACGCCCCAGGAGATGTTGGGGTACTGGATGCCGATGCCCAGGTAGGACAGGGCGGCCTCGGCGCTGATGTACACACCGAGGTTCATGGTGGTGATGACGATGACGGGGGCGAGCGTGTTCGGCAGGATGTGCCGGAACGCTATTCGCCACGATCCCGCGCCCAGTGCCCGCGCGGCCGTCACATAGTCGTTGTACTTGTTCGCGATGACCTCGCCGCGCATGATCCGGTAGACCTGCGGCCAGCCGAGGATCGCCATGATGAACGACACCGACCACACGTCGCCGCCGCCCCAGATGGACATGATCAGCAGACCGCCGATGATGAGCGGCAGCCCCGCGAAGACTTCGGTGATGCGGGAGAGCAGCGCGTCGGCCCAGCCGCCGATCAGACCGGCCAGCATGCCCACCAGGCCGCCGATCAGCGTGGTGGCCGTGGTGGTCACGACACCGACGACGATCGAGTTGCGGGTGCCGTACACGGTTCGCGTGTAGATGTCGCAGCCCTGTACGTCGTAGCCGAACAGGTGCCCGGACGAAGGCCCGGTCATGGAGTTCTGCAGCTGGCAGAAGCCGTCGGAGAACGGGGAGCGCGCCGTGAACAGGCTTGGTGCGATCGCCAGCGCGAGCAGGACCAGGATGATCAACGAGGTCACGATGAACATGGGCCGCTTGCGCAGATCGGCCCACCCGTCCCTGAGCAGGCTCGCCTGTCGGGCCGCCGCCTTCTCCTCCGCCTCGATCTCCTTGGCGATGGCGGCCTCGTCGGTGGTGGGCCTTTCTATCGTCTTCTCACTCATAGCGGATCCTCGGGTCGAGCACGGCATACAGCAGGTCCACGAGGAGGTTGGCGACCAGGTAGATCAGTACCAGGAGGGTCACCAGACCGACCACGACGGGCCGCTCACGCAGATAGACGGACTGGGCCAACTGGCCGCCGATGCCGGGCATGTTGAACACGCGCTCGGTGATGATGGCGCCGCCCATGAGCGCGCCGAGGTCGAAGCCCAGGAAGGTGACGACCGGGATCAGGGAGTTGCGCATCGCGTGCACGCCGATGACCCGCCGCGTCGGAAGGCCCTTGGCGATCGCCGTACGGACGTAGTCGGCGCGGATCGACTCCATCATGCTCGCACGGACGAGTCGGGAGATGTACGCCATCGACGTCGAGGCGAGCACGACGGCCGGGAGGATGTAACTCTGCGGCCAGCCCTTCTCGATGCCGGCGACCGGGGTGATCTTGAGGTTCACTCCGAACTCCAGCTGGAGCACGTTGCCGAGCACGAAGACCGGGATCGAGATCAGCACCAGCGTCGAGATCAGCACGACGTTGTCGATGAACTTGCCCTTTTTCAGGGCGGAGAAGATGCCCGCGACGACGCCGATCACGGCTTCGATCGCGAAGGACGTCAGGCCCAGCTTCAGCGTGATCGGGAACCGCTCGGAGACGATTTCGGAGATGGCCCGCCCGTTGTAGGTCTCACCGAGGTCACCGGTGACGACCCCGGTGATGTAGTGCCAGTACTGCTGGTACAGCGGCTCGTTGAGGTGGTAGTGGTCGCGGAGGATCGCTGCGATGTTGGGGTCGGCGCGCTTGTCGCCGGCCAGTGCCTGGATCGGATCGCCGGGCAGAGCGAAGACCAGGCAGAAGATGATGAACGTGACGCCTATGACCACAGGGATCACCTGTAGGAGGCGGCGCGCGACGTATCGGCCCATGGGTGCTCCAGAGGGGGGTGCTCGACCCGACCGCGGCCGGGGGAAGGGCACGGTCGGACGGTAGACGGCAGCAGGAGTGAGCAGGGGAAGGCTATTCCTCCCCCTGCTCACCCCGTACTGCTGTGTCAGAACTGCTCAGAACCGGATCAGCTGAGCTTGACCGTGTCCCACAGGATCTGGTGACCGGCGATCTTCAGCGACTTGATCTTGTCGCTGAAGCCGGTGTTCAGGGTGTAGAAGTACACAGGGATGTACGGCATGTCCTTGAGGAGGACGTCGTCGGCAGCCTGGTACTTCTTGATGGCCTCTTCGTGCGTCGGGGCCTGGTCTCCCTGGACGAGGAACTTCTCGAAGTCCTCGTTCGTGTAGCCGGAGTAGTTGGAGCCGTTGGCGATGGCTTCCTTGGAGAAGATCGGGCGGAGGTAGTTCTCCATGTCCGGGTAGTCCATACTCCAGGCCATACGGAAGGCGCCCTGGTACTTCTTGGCGTCCAGGTCGTTCAGGATGGTCTGGAACTGCTCGAACGGCTTGGCCGTCACCTTGATACCGAGGGACTGCTGGATCTGGTTGGCGACAGCCTCGATCCACGCCTTGTGATCGCCGTCGGCGTTGTAGCCGATCTCCAGCGTGTTGCCCGGCAGCCCGCCGCTCTTCGTGTAGAGCTCCTTGGCCGCGCTCGGGTTGTACGTGCAGGCCTCACCACAGGCGCCCTTGCGGTAGCCGTCGATGATCGGGCTGATGTAGTCGTCCGCGGGCGTACGAGCGCCGAGGAAGATCTTCGACGAGATCGTCGCGCGGTCGATCGACATGGAGATGGCCTTGCGCAGGTCCGCGTTCTGGAAGGCCTTGTTGTACTTGATCGGGAAGCCGATGTAACCAACGCCGGAGTCGGCCGTGTCCATGTAGTGGCCCGGCAGGTCCTTGTGGTACGTCGGCAGACCCGAGTTGGGGATCGTCAGCAGGGTGTCGAGGTTGCCGGCGACGAGGTCCTTGTAGGCGGTGTCCAGGTTCGAGTAGACCTTGAAGTTGACACCCTTGACCTCGATCTTCGAGGCCTCCGGGGACTTGTCGTACTTCACGACACTGATCGACTCGTTGTGCTTGAACGTACCGCTCATCTTGAACGGGCCGTTGCCGATCGGGGCCTCGCCGAAGGCCTTCGGGTCCTTGAAGAACGCCGTGGGCAGCGGCACGAAGGCGGTGAAGGACAGCTGCGACGGGAACGCAGAGAACGCGCCGCTCAGGGTGACCTGGAGGGTGCTGTCGTCGACGACCTTCAGACCGGACATCTTGTCGGTCGTGGGCTTCTTGCCCTCGCCCGGGTTGAGGTCCGCGTAGCCCGCGATGTGGCTGAACAGCGGGTTGGTCTGCTGGGCGTTGGTCTGGTTCGCGCCGTAGTTCCACGCGTCGGCGAAGGACTGGGCGGTCACCTTCTCCCCGTTGTGGAAGGTGTAGCCAGACTTCAGCTTGATCGTCCAGACCTTGTTGTCCTTGGACTCGATCGACTCCGCCATGGCGTTGACGACCTTGTTGTCGGCGTCAAGCTTGGTCAGCCCCGTGAAGAGGGCGTTGATGACCTGGCCGCCCTCGGTCTCGTACGTGTTGGTCGGAACCAGGCTGTTCTGCGGTTCGCCGATCTCCACCGACACGACGCCGTTGCCCTTGCCGCCGCCAGAGCTGCTGTCGTCACCGCCGCCGCCACAGGCCGTTGCGCCCAGGGCCACAACCGCGGCTATCGCAACCCACTTGGCGCTCTTGGCACCACGCATGGGGGCTCCTCCTCATGAGTCCAATGGTTCATCACCTGGGAGAGCGCATGACACATCACCGTCACCGGTGCCTGAAAAGGTCAAGTGCTCCCCGCGCTCGATGAGTCGCCGCCAACAGCGAGTGACCCGTGATCCGAGCTCTACGCGCCTAACTATCTGCCATGGCGAGTGACCGAGCCACATTCACAAGGTCTCGGTTCGATCACACCTGACGCGTACATCTTCCAAAATCCGGACAAAGGGTTTGGTGAAAGATCCCTGCGAAACGGACTTGTTACACACCTATCGGGCCCGCATGTTCGTATACCGAACGCGAAGGGCATGAAAATTCACTTGCGGAATCGTGGCTCCTGCGCAGGGGTGCACGGCCGGCCATTTTCAGCCAACGGACCGCATCACAGGACCGTTCGCCGGTCCCTCACAGGTGACGGACAGGGCCCGCGCTGGCAGAAGACTAATGCCGTGTGATCCGCCTGGACGGATCCAGGACGAGAACGAGGGTTTTCCCTAACCCTGCCTCGGCCGGGTCAGTCCGCCAAGAACAGCGCCGCCGCGGCCTCGGCGTGGACCGCGCGCTGGACCCAGGCCGTGAGGTGATCCAGTTCCGTCTCCACGACCGGGTCCAACGACCTTGGCGACTCCGGCGGTTCGGGGTCTGCGTCCCACGCCCCGATCCACACGGCACCCTCCGCAGACCGGCGAACCCTGAGGGCGGCTGGCCCCCTTGGTATGGCGTACGGCATTGGCGACCAGCCCGATCAGACCGTGCATGGCCAGGATCGGACGCATGGTGCGGCGACAGATGGTGACGGCTCTGAGGCCGTTCCGGATGTAGAGGGCGTAGTCCGAGGCTTCGGGCATGCGTCATCAACTCCGTTCGGTGAAGGGGGATTTCACGCGGGAGGCATTGCCGCTGCGACAGGAGAAGGGTTGCCGCCGAGAAGGCGCCTCACGGTCCGCAGGGTGCGACAGGGCACCGCACTGCGCAGGCACCGTGCGAGGCGACAGACATAAAGGCTCACGAAGCAGCGGAGTTCTCCGCATCGACTCTGTGCAGATCAGCCAGATCAAGTGCGCACAGATTGCAAAAAAACCCGGGTGCCCCCAATGAGGGGGACCCGGGCTTCAAGTGGCTTGCTGTTGCCGGACGTTATGGGCCCGGCCGTGCGTCAGTAACTGCTTCAGCAGTACTGCTTCTTGACGATGTAGGCGATGCTCTTACTGCTGACGCTCTCACCACATCGCACGGCCCCGTCGACGATCGCGGCGTACGTCTTGGCCGTACCGTGCGCCTGCTCGATCCACTTGGTGCCACGGTCGCATCGGTATCCGACCCAGTAGCCCGATGCCTTGTACCGGCCTACGTAGAACCAGTACTGCCCCTTGTTCGTGAGCGTGTCGGTCACGCTGAGGCTCTTGGTTGTGGTCGAGCCCTTGGTGTGGGTGTAGCTGCCGTCGACGTGCGCGTCCAGACTGGCAAGAACCTTCCCCAAGGAGAAGCCGGCCGAGCTGCCCCCACTGACGGTCCATCCGGACGACAGGGTCTTGGTGTGGGAGAGCGTCTTCGTGATCTTGCGGCTACCTCCGGAGTACTCCTTCTCATAGCCCTTCACATCGTGCGTGAGCACCCGGCTGTGGTCGGTACTGACCCACTTCACGGTACGCGTACCCGGGTCACAGATCAGCGGGCCGGCGTTCGCCTGGCTGGTTGGAATCGCAACCAGCGCGGCAGCCAACACACCAGTGGCCGTGGTGGCTATTGCCATCCTCTTCTTCATGACAACTCCCCGTTGTTCGGCAGCTGTGGCATGCACAGCCGCCGATACCCACGTCTTCGTCGATTGACGAGACGCGGACAAGAGTCGACCACGACGTGGAATCGTCTGCAATGAAATTGAGCGAAACTTGAGCGATTATCGACAGCAATGCCGCGCGACACCCCACCCCCACAAGGTTGCTGGAACCCTGTTCAGCCTGGCGGGCCGGGGCCATTAAGGCCCCGGCCCGCCAGGCTGTTTCGTCAGACGCCTCAGCCGTGCTTGGCGCGGCTCGCGGAGCGACCGCGCTCCTTCTGGTCCAGGACGACCTTGCGGATCCGGACGGACTCCGGGGTCACCTCGACGCACTCGTCGTCGCGGCAGAACTCCAGGGACTGCTCCAGGGAGAGCTTGCGCGGCGGCACGATCGCCTCGAAGGAGTCGGCGGCGGCCGAGCGCATGTTGGTGAGCTTCTTCTCCTTGGTGATGTTCACGTCCATGTCGTCGGCGCGCGAGTTCTCGCCGACGATCATGCCCTCGTACACCTCGGTGCCGGGGTCGGTGAACAGCACACCGCGCTCCTGGAGGTTCGTCATCGCGAACGCGGTGACGGCACCGGCGCGGTCGGCGACCAGCGAACCGTTGTTACGGGTCGTCAGCACACCGAACCACGGCTCGTGGCCCTCGTGGATGGAGTGGGCGATACCCGTGCCGCGCGTCCCGGTCAGGAACTCGGTACGGAAGCCGATGAGACCGCGGGACGGGACGACGAACTCCAGGCGGACCCAGCCCGAGCCGTGGTTGGACATGTTGTCCATCCGGCCCTTGCGGACACCCATGAGCTGCGTGACCGCGCCCATGTGCTCCTCGGGCACGTCGATCGTCATGCGCTCGACCGGCTCGTGCACCTTGCCGTCGATGATCTGCGTGACGACCTGCGGCTTGCCGATGGTCAGCTCGAAGCCCTCACGGCGCATCTGCTCGACCAGGATGGCCAGCGCCAGCTCACCGCGGCCCTGCACCTCCCAGGCGTCCGGGCGCTCGGTGTCGAGCACGCGCAGCGAGACGTTACCGACCAGCTCGCGGTCCAGGCGGTCCTTGACCTGACGGGCCGTCACCTTGCGGTCCTTGACGGCCGCCTTCGCGGAGGCGCCCTTGCCGGTGCCGCCGCGGCCGACCAGCGGCGAGGTGTTCGTACCGATGGTCATGGAGATCGCCGGCTCGTCGACCGTGATGAGCGGCAGCGCGATCGGGTTCTCGGGGTCGGCGAGGGTCTCGCCGATCATGATGTCCGGGATACCGGCCACGGCGCAGATGTCACCGGGGCCCGCCATCTCGGCCGGCTTGCGGGTGAGCGCCTCGGTCATCAGCAGCTCGGTGATGCGCACGTTGGACATGGTGCCGTCGCGCTTGATCCACGTGACGGTCTGGCCCTTGCGCAGCTCGCCCTGCTCGACGCGGAGCAGCGCGATACGGCCGAGGAAGTTGTCGGCGTCCAGGTTGGTGACATGCGCCTGGAGCGGGGCGGCCTCGTCGAACTGCGGGGCCGGGACGTGCGACAGGATCGTGGTGAAGAAGGGCTCCAGGCTGTCGCTGTCCTGCGGGACCGTGCCGTTCTCGGGCTTGGTCAGCGAGGCGACACCGTCACGCGCACACGCGTAGACGATCGGGAACTCGATCTGCTCCTCGTCCGCGTCCAGGTCCAGGAACAGGTCGTACGTCTCGTTGACGACCTCGTCGATCCGGGAGTCCGGGCGGTCCGTCTTGTTGATGCACAGGATGACGGGCAGGCGCTGCTGGAGCGCCTTGCGCAGCACGAAGCGGGTCTGGGGCAGCGGGCCCTCGGACGCGTCGACGAGCAGCACCACCGCGTCCACCATCGACAGACCGCGCTCGACCTCGCCACCGAAGTCGGCGTGGCCCGGGGTGTCGATGATGTTGATGGTGATGACGTCGCCGCCATCCTTCGGGTGGTACTTCACGGCCGTGTTCTTGGCCAGGATCGTGATGCCCTTCTCACGCTCCAGATCGTTCGAGTCCATCATTCGGTCGTCGAGCGATTCGGCGGCGTGCGCGGCGAAGGCACCGGCCTGCTTCAGCATGGCGTCGACGAGGGTCGTCTTCCCGTGGTCGACGTGGGCGACGATGGCGACGTTGCGGATGTCGTGGCGCGTGGCCATATTGCGGCGAACTCCCGGAGAGTGAGGAAGGCCTGCGCGTACGTCTGTGTTACGCGGACCCTGCCGGGCTGGACACGCCACGGCCTTACCCCATCGTACGTGGCGTACGGGGAAGGGGCCTCCGCAGGGCCTTACGGGCGGCGGCGGAACCGGTCAGGCGGGCCGGGCCGCCGGGGAACCGGCCGGGCACAGACGCAGGGCGGCGGTGTGCCCGGCGACGTCGTCCGAGGGCTCGGAGCAGGGTAGGAACCCCACACCGACCGTCTCCCAGGTCCGCACATGGCCCCGCACCGGCACGGTGTACCCGCAGGTATAAGTGAAATCGGCCTCGACCAGACTGATCGACCCCCAGGCGTAGTACGGGCCCTCCAGTTCCCCGGTGTCGGAGAAGAACTGCGACGTCTCGGGCCGCATCACCTCCGACGGGTCGGCCAGGGGATCGTCCACGTTCAGCCGGTCGCCCAGCGCCGTGATCACCCGAGCCGCGGGGACTCCCTTGGGCACATGCGACACGGCCACCCGGTAGACGGTGTCGTCGACGGGTTTGAGGGTCGACTCGTAGTGCTGGGTCCCCTTGGGGAAGGTGACCGGGTCCGCGAGCGCGGTCACCTCCTGCCAATGCCGGACACCGGACCACCGGTACGTCCCGTGTGTGCAGATCGTGGCCGCCCCGGCGGCGGCCCGGCCGTCGTCGGTGGCTACGGCTCCGCAGCCTGCCGTCGCCAACACCATCGCCGCGAGTGCGAAACCCACGGCCGACGTCCTTCGTGTTCCCCCGTACATGGCCACCCCGTTGTCCTCTGCTGTTCTCGTCGTCCTCGTGAAAAGAGGACGCCCGCTGTGATCAGGAGTGCGTCACTCTGACCGAGCACAGCGGGCGGGGCAAGCGAGTTGAGGTGATTCTGAGGCTTCCGGCCGGGTCAGCTCCCGGACGACGGGCTCGGCGACACCTTCGCCCCCTTCTTCAGGAAGCCCATGTCCTCGTAGACCGGGGTCTGGAAGCCGAAGGAGCCGGCGTTGACGACGGTCCTGCGGGCGGCGGTGAGTTGCGGGCGCTGGTAGAGGGGGATCGAGCCGGCCGCCGCCCAGATGCGGGCGTCGGCCTTGCGGACCAGGGCGGCGGACTCGTCCTCGTCCAGGGTCGAGGCGGCCTGGTCGAAGAGCTGGTCGACCTGGTCGGTGCCGACGCGGGTGTAGTTCTGCTCGACGTTCAGGGAGCCGTCCGCGGCCGGGACCGGCTTGGCGAAGATCGGGCGGGCGTCGGTGGCCGGGAAGGCGGAGGCGGGCCAGGAGTAGAGGGCGAGGTCGTACTGGCCGGACGCGATGTGGTCCTTGAAGTAGCTGTCGTCGGAGACCTTGGTGATCTCCGTGCGGATGCCGACCTTCTCCAGCATCCGCGAGATGTTGTCGGCGACCGCGCTCAGCGACTCCGAGCCGGTGCCGGACGGGAGCACGAAGCGCAGGGTGAGCGGCTTGCCGTCCTTGGCGAGCACCCCGGTCTTCGCGCCGGCGGGGGCGGCCGTGCCCTTGGGGGCGTACGCGCCGGGCGCACCGCCCTGCTTCACCTTGCGGCCGTCGTACTGCTTGCCGTCGGCGAGGTGCTTGGAGCCCTCGTCACCGCCGTGCCCGGAAGCCTTGTCGTGCTTCTTGGTGTGGTCCTGCGGGTCCTTGTTGTCCTCGCCGACGATGTACTGCCCGTCGGAGCCGCCCTCGGACTCGGCCTCGTCGTCGGACTTCTTGCCCTTCTTGCCCGCGGCGCCGGCGGCCTTCTCGCCCTTGTCCTTGAGCGGTCCGCCGGGCACCCAGCCGGCGTCGGTGAGCAGCGCCTGCGCCTCCGTGGTGTCGTGGTCGCCGAGCGCGCCGCTGTTGTCGGCGTACGCGGCCTGCCCGGAGAGCGCGAGGTGGCTGCCGACCGGCACGGCGGGCAGGCCGAGCGGCGCGAGGACGACCTTCGCCAGCGCCGTACGGTCGAGCGCGCGGGCCACCGCGCGCCGGACGCGCTCGTCGGCGAGCGGGCCCTCGGAGCCGTTGAGGGCGAGCTGCGTGTAGGCGGGCTCGAAGGAGCGGCGGACGGTGAAGGCGCGCAACGCGTCCTGCCGGCGCAGGTACTTGGCGAGCGCCTTGCGCTGCTTCTTGCTGAGCTTCTTCTTCTGCCGGCTCTCGTTCTTGTTCTCGTCCTTGCTCGTGGGACTCGAACTCGCGCCCTGGAGCGGGGTGTTCGTGCCCTTCGCGCGGCCCGCGAGCGCGATACGGCTCGCGTCGGCGGGGTCGATCTCGGCCAGGTCGACCGTGCCGTCGGCGAGCGCGGCGGCCCGCTTGTCGAGCGGTACGGCGTGCAGCACGATCTCGGAGAGCTTCGCGGGCCGGCCCCACCAGTGCGGGTTGCGGGCGAGGACGATCTCCTTGTCCTTGCGGTCGATCTTCTGCACCCCGAAGGCGCCGGCGGTGACCTTCAGCTTGCGGCGCGCGCCGTCGTTGAAGGCGTCCGGGGTGCCCATGACGTCCTTGGGGTACAGCGGCGAGAACAGCGCCTTCCAGTCGGCGTACGGCCTGCTGAAAGTGACCTTGACCTCGAGGTTGTTGGCGCCGCGCTCGATCTTCTCGATGCGGTCGTAGCCGGCGTTGCGCGCGGTCCAGTACGCGGAGTCCTTGCCGGACAGGGCACGCCACTGGGCGGCGAAGTCGGCAGCGCCGATCTCGCGGCCGTCGCTCCACACGGCCCGCTGGTCGAGCTTGTAGAGGACGACCTGCTTGGGCTCGGTGTCGACGACCTTCGCGGACTCCAGGTAGTCGGCGTCCCGCTGCGGCCGGCCCTGCGCGTCGAGCCGGAACATCGCGGGCAGCACGGCCTGGGCGACGTGGGTGGTGGCGTCATCGGCGTCCGACTGGAACGTGTTGAGGGTCTCCGGTACGTCGTCCACGGCCCAGTTCAGGGTGCCGCCGTCGGCGACCAGGTCACGGCCGACCGGCGCGATGTCCTGTCCGGCGAGCGGCTTGCCGGACTCGTTGTCCGAGCTGCACGCCGCGAGGGTGGGCACCGCGAGCGCGCCCGCGGTGAGGAAGGCGACCGAGCGCATGACCGCGCGCAGTCTGACGCCGTCGTGGGACATCACTGCTACCTCCGGTAAGCCGCGGGCTTCTGATCACTTTTGGGCGTATATGGAGCTGATCAGATCTTTGCGGCCACTGAAGAGGAAACGGTTCGGCCGTGAAAGGCGACACGGCGAGGGGCGCCGGGAAGCCCACCCGTGCGGCGCAATGTTCGAATCTGCCCCCGTACACACCAACGCACCCCGGCCAATCCGTGCACACCGCTTCCCACCGGCAGGTGTGACGCGCAACACTCGCAGGCGCATGAACGTTGCCGTCCAGGGCCGACGCCCACGGAAGCGAGGTCATGTCATGTCCGTGCACGACGAACTGACGTCAGTCCAGCGCTGTCTCGACGACCTGTTCAGGTCGGTGGGGCGGCTGGAGAACCAATTCGGCAGCGGCGGCCTGGAAATGCGCAGGGTCAAGGCCGACGCCGACCGGCTGCGCGAGAGCGTCGCGCTGCTGCGCGACGCCGCACCAGGGATCGAGCGCCCCCGGCGCCCCGATCTCGTCTCCATCCCCGACACCCCCTACGACAACACCCTGTGGACGGACTCGGACGACGAAGGACTCGGCGCCCACGACCGCCACGCACCCTGAACCGACCGGAGTCCTGACTTGGCCACTGGTACGGAACCCCAACCGAAGAGCGGCGGCGTACACACCGGTACGCGCGCCGCGATCGCCGCCCCGCATCTGCGGACCGACCGCTGGTGGCTGGCCCCGGCCGGCACCGCCGCCGGACTGCTGGCCTTCATCGTCTACTCGACGTGGCGGGCCTTCGCGGACTCGAACTACTACGCGGCGCCCTATGTCTCGCCGTTCTACTCGCCCTGTCTGGCCGACCGGTGCAGAACCATGCACGCGGGCCCGAACGCCGACCTCTTCGGGAGCTGGTGGGGCATCTCCCCCGCGATCATCATCCTGATCTTCCCGCTCGGCTTCCGCCTGACCTGCTACTACTACCGCAAGGCCTACTACCGCGGCTTCTGGGCCTCGCCCCCGGCCTGCGCGGTGGCCGAGCCGCACAAGAAGTACAGCGGCGAGACCCGCTTCCCGCTGATCCTGCAGAACGTCCACCGGTACTTCTTCTACGCGGCGCTCCTGGTGGCGGGCACGCTGACGTACGACACCGTGCTGACCTTCCGCGACGAGCACTACCACTGGGGCCACATGGGCCTCGGCACCCTCGTCTTCCTGGCCAACATCGTGCTGATCTGGGCGTACACCCTGTCCTGCCACTCCTGCCGGCACATCGTCGGCGGCAAGCTCAAGCACTTCTCCAAGCATCCCGTGCGCTACAAGGCCTGGAAGTTCGTCGGGAAACTGAACAACCGTCATATGCAGCTCGCCTGGGCGTCGTTGATCAGCGTGGCGGCTGCCGACTTCTACGTGTACCTGGTCGCCTCCGGAGCCTTCAATGATCCGCGCTTCTTTTAGATTGGCAGGGGCTTTCTGATGTCCGTGGTCGAGCGACAGGAGTGGGACGTCGTCGTGGTCGGTGCCGGTGGCGCGGGCCTCCGGGCCGCCATCGAGGCGCGCGAGCGCGGTGCCCGTACGGCGGTGATCTGCAAGTCGCTGTTCGGCAAGGCCCACACGGTGATGGCCGAGGGCGGCATCGCGGCGGCGATGGGCAACGTCAACTCCCACGACAGCTGGCAGGTCCACTTCCGCGACACCCTGCGCGGCGGCAAGTTCCTCAACCAGTGGCGCATGTCGGAGCTGCACGCGAAGGAAGCCCCGGACCGGGTATGGGAGTTGGAGACCTGGGGCGCCCTCTTCGACCGCACGAAGGACGGCCGGATCTCGCAGCGCAACTTCGGCGGCCACGAGTACCCGCGCCTCGCGCACGTCGGCGACCGTACGGGACTTGAGCTGATCCGCACGCTCCAGCAGAAGATCGTGTCGCTCCAGCAGGAGGACTACAAGGAGACCGGAGACTACGAGTCCCGCCTGAAGGTCTATCAGGAGTGCACCGTCACAAGGGTGTTGAAGGACACTGCATCCATTAGCGGCTCCGCCGCGGGCCGGGTCTCCGGTGTCTTCGCCTACGAGCGCGAGACCGGCCGTTTCATGGTCCTCGAAGCCCCCTCCGTGGTGATCGCGACCGGCGGGATCGGCAAGTCCTTCAAGGTGACGTCGAATTCCTGGGAGTACACGGGCGACGGCCACGCGCTGGCGCTGCTGGCGGGCGCACCCCTCCTCAACATGGAGTTCGTGCAGTTCCACCCCACGGGCATGGTCTGGCCGCCGTCCGTGAAGGGCATCCTCGTCACCGAGTCGGTGCGCGGTGACGGCGGGGTGCTGCGCAACTCCGAGAACAAGCGGTTCATGTTCGACTACATCCCCGACGTCTTCAAGGAGAAGTACGCCGAGTCGGAGGCCGAGGGCGACCGCTGGTACGAGGACCCCGACAACAACCGCCGTCCCCCCGAACTGCTCCCCCGCGACGAGGTCGCCCGCGCCATCAACTCCGAAGTGAAGGCGGGCCGCGGCTCACCGCACGGCGGGGTCTTCCTGGACGTGTCGACGCGGATGCCGGCGGAGGTGATCCGGCGCCGACTCCCGTCCATGTACCACCAGTTCAAGGAGTTGGCCGACGTCGACATCACGGCCGAGGCGATGGAGGTCGGGCCGACCTGTCACTACGTGATGGGCGGCATCGCGGTCGAGTCGGACACGGCGGCGGCACGCGGGGTCGAGGGGCTGTTCGCGGCCGGTGAGGTGGCCGGCGGCATGCACGGCTCCAACCGGCTCGGCGGCAACTCCCTGTCCGACCTGCTGGTGTTCGGCCGCCGGGCGGGCTGGCACGCGGCCGACCACGCGGCCGACCTGGCGGAGAGCCGCCCGCTGGTGGACGACACGGAGGTCGACCTGGCGGCGGCGGAGGCACTGCGCCCCTTCTCGGCGGAGGGCCCCGAACCCGGCCAGGAGAACGGCCGTACCCCCGAGAACCCGTACACCCTCCACCAGGAACTCCAGCAGACCATGAACGACCTCGTCGGCATCATCCGCCGCGAGGGCGAGATGGAACGGGCGCTGGAGAAGCTGGCGGATCTTCGGGTACGGGCCCGCAGGGCGGGAGTTGAAGGTCACCGGCAGTTCAACCCCGGCTGGCATCTCGCCCTGGATCTGCGGAACATGCTGCTGGTCAGCGAGTGCGTGGCGCGGGCCGCGCTGGAACGCACCGAGTCGCGGGGCGGACACACCCGCGAGGACCACCCCGGCATGAACCGCGACTGGCGCCGCATCAACCTGATCTGCCAACTGACCGATCCCAACGGCGGGTTGGCGGCGGCGGACCCGGTATCCGGCCAGATCTCCCTGACCCGCGAGACCACCGACCCCATCCGCGCCGACCTGCTCGCCCTCTTCGAGAAGGAAGAGCTGGTCAAGTACCTCGCCGAAGAGGAGCTGTACGAGTGAGCAGCTACGAGGCCCGTTTCAAGGTGTGGCGGGGGGACGTCAAGGGCGGCGACCTTGAGGACTTCAAGGTCGAGGTCAACGACGGCGAGGTGATCCTGGACATCATCCACCGCATCCAGGCAACCCAGGCCTCCGACCTCGCCGTGCGCTGGAACTGCAAGGCGGGCAAGTGCGGTTCGTGCTCGGCGGAGGTCAACGGCCGCCCCCGACTGATGTGCATGACCCGCATGTCGGTGTTCACCCGCGAGGAGACGATCACGGTCACCCCGCTCCGCGCCTTCCCCGTGGTCCGCGACCTGGTCACGGACGTCGGCTTCAACTACCAGAAGGCCAGGGAGATTCCGTCGTTCGTACCGCCGGAGGGGGTCGCGGCCGGCGAGTACCGGATGATGCAGGAGGACGTCGACCGCTCGCAGGAGTTCCGCAAGTGCATCGAGTGCTTCCTGTGCCAGGACACCTGCCATGTCGTCCGCGACCACGAGGAGAACAAGACGGCGTTCGCCGGCCCCCGATTCCTCATGCGGGTCGCGGAGTTGGACATGCACCCGCTGGACGCGGCGGCGGACTCCGGCCTGGACCGCAAGAAGACCGCCCAGGACGAACACGGCCTCGGCTACTGCAACATCACCAAGTGCTGCAGCGAGGTCTGCCCCGAGGGCATCCACATCACGGACAACGCGCTGATTCCCTTGAAGGAACGGGCGGTTGACCGGAAGTACGACCCGCTGGTGTGGCTGGGGTCGAAGATCGGGAGGCGTTCTTCGTAGGGCGGGCGGCGTTCTTCGTAGGGCGGGCGGCGTTCTTCGTAGGTCGGGCGGCGTTCTTCGTAGGTCGGGCGGCGTTCTTCGTAGGTCGGGCGGCGTTCTTCGTAGGTCGGGCGGCGGCGATGCCGACCAAGGCCGGCCGCGGTCTCGGTCGGCGGGACGGTTCTCATCGCTTGCCTCCCCACGCGTGCCGCTCCGGGGGCCGTTGAGGACGTGGAGTGTGAAGTAGCCGCAGCCCTGGTGGTTCAGACAGAGGGTGCTGCCGCGAGCTGTTCGTCCAGGGTGTCGTACTCCCGCTCCCAGGTCTCGTACGACGGGTGGTTCGGTGCCGGGGCGTCAGGGCTCGCGTTCCGGGTCGGGGCGGAGCAGCCCGAACTCGCTGCCCGGTCAGGACGTCTGCCGGCTCGAAGGCATGCTCGTGAGCGCCGAACACCTTGTCCCGGTGCGGAGCCGCGCTCAGCGCCAGGACCCGCTCGCGTACGCCCGCCCAGACGTCGACGCCGGTCACGTCCTCCCCACGAGGGAGAGCGCCTGCTGGAGGTTGTGTTCCGCGATGCCGCGCATGAACTCCGGGTCGTGGAAGTCCCCGACGTCCAGGAGGCGAAGGGGGCCGGCCACGAGGGAGAGGTGCATGGCCAGGCGGTAGAGGCTCAGGCGGTTGGCGTCGAGGGCCTCGGTGCCTTCGGTGCGCAGGGCGTCGTAGTGGTGGCCGAAGCGCAGGCGGAGGAAGACGTGTTCCCACTCCACGTCGAAGTACATCAGGCCTTCGATGTCGATGAGGGCGAGGTCGCCGTCGGGGGTCACGCGGACGTGGTCGGGGCCGAGTTCGCCGTGGATGAGGGTGGGGGGCTCGGCGCGGGGTTTGACCTGGGCAGCCAACATCCTTATGCCATCGGCCAGTTGGGGGTGGGCGGCGGCTGCTCGTGGGTCGCGTGCCGGTAGTTCGCCGAGGTCGCTCAGGGCTCGTTCGACTACGACCGCCGCGCACGAACCGCCGTACGAGGAACCGCCGTTGTCGACGACGGCGACCTTGCCGAAGCTCGGGCCCGTGCAGGAGTGCAGCGTGTCGAGGAGAGCCGCCATCCGCTCCAGCGCATCCTCCTTCGCCTTTGCCTTCGGTACGGCGGCCGGGTCGCCGTTCAGCAGGTCCTCCAGGGTGCCGCCCGGGAGGTCCTCGACGATCGCCACGTCCGCCGGGAGGTGGGTGTGGGTGGGGTCGGCGTGGAGGAGGCGGGGCGCGCGGACGCCGGCTGCGGCGAGGCGGTTCGCGGCGGCGGTGAAGCGGGTGAGGCCGGAGGCGTGCGAGAAGGGGTCGCGGGGGTCGCCGGGGCCGGCGTCCCAGAGGTCCTCGTCCGGGGACCAGACGTAGGCCACGGCGGTCGAACGGTCCTGGAAGGTGAGGCGGTAGACGCCCTTCTTCGAACCGCCCCGGAGGCGGGTGACGTCGTTCAGCGTGTGGCCGATGGCGTGGGCGAACGGGGCCAGGTCGGTGCGGGTGAGCGTCTTGCGGGTGGTGGTCATCGGAGCGCGGGGCGCTGCGCGCGCCACTGGAGTGCACCGCCGAGGGCGATCAGGGCGAGCGCCGTCGCGGCACCCGCGTCGCCCAAGGCCAGGGAACTCGCCCACCAGCGCAGGGAGATCCCGGTCGCCATGCCCGACGCGAAGACCAGCTGGCCGTAACCCCACAACTCGGGCCGTACGACCCGGCCTTGCAGCGTCGGCAGCATACGGCCGGTCGTCACGGCGACGACTCCGCTCACGGCCATCAGCGCACAGGCCGCCGCGGCCAGTACCGTCCACACCATCGCCCACCCCCATGTCGCCCACCCCATCTGACCGGGCCGATCATCGCACCCCGAGCTCCGAACAGCACGGTGTTCTCCGGGAACTTGAGCGTGCGCGCCTACCGCACCCAGCCCTCCCGGTACGCCGTCCAGTCCGCCTCCGTCGCCGCGAAGTCGACGTACAGGGCGACACCGAAGTTCGTACGGTCCGCGTCCGTGCGGGACAGGCCGAGGCGTACGCCGCGTACGGCGGCGGGGACGGTCTCGGCGGCGCCGCGGTGACCGAAGCGGTTCTCGTGGAAGAAGGGCAGGCCCATGAGGAGGTCGGTGGAGTCCGGGGTGACCTCCAGGGCGAGTGAGGTCTGCTGGGCGACGTAGCCGCCGTAGAGGCTCTGCAGGGGTTGCATCGTGTCGTACGACATGACGGCGATCTGGTCGACGCGGCGGGCGACCTGGCCGAAGTACGCCTGCGACCACCACTTGGGGTGGTTGGTGACGGTGCCCCAGAAGGAGTGGAAGGCGGGGAGCGGGTCGATCTGGTGGGCGGCAACGGAGAGTTGGGCGTGGTGGGCCTGGGTGACCTCGTGGAGTCTGTCGAGGAGGTCGAGGTAGTTCGCGTCGCCGGAGTGGAGGGGTTCCAGGTCGAAGTGGGCGCCCTCGAAGCCGGCGGCGAGGATCTGGCGGGTCGAGGCGACGATCGCGGTGCGGGTCGCGGGGTTCTGCAGGCGCAGGCCGTCCGGGCTCTCGGTGGCGAGCTTGTCACCCAGCCAGGCCTGGATACGGACCCCGGGAAGTTCCCTGTGCACCGACTCGATCAACCAGGCCGCCCTGGGATAGTCCGACTTCGGGAGGGTGCCGTCGTGCTCCAGGGGGCCTGAATGGACGTACAGGTCGCGAATACCGGTGCTTTTCAGCCGCCCGGCGAGCGCCGCGATATCCGTGTCGGTCTTACGCCCGTCCACCCACGCATGGCCCAGCCAGATCGCGTCCTGATCCCTGGTGTACGTGCCGTCGGCCGGCTCACCGGCGTAATTGACCCGCAGGGCGACCTCAGCACCGAGGAGCGGCAGCACCAGGGCAAGCACAACAGCGAGGACACTCCGCCGAACCCACTTCGTTCTCCCACCCCGCCCACCCGTACTACTTTCGTCGTCGGGTGCGGGTGGCCCTTGTGGGGGTACGACACCGTCGGCGACCTCGGGTGGGTGGGTCGCCGCAGGCGCGCCGCTCGCCGCAGGCGCGCCGCTCGCTTCGCTCCCGCCGCGCTTCCCCACCCTTCGTTCCCTCTGCTCGGCTCCGTCTCCGACCGTCGGACGGGCCTCGCCATTCGCCTCTTCCTCCCCCGCGTCCACCCACCCCGAGCCAGTCCCAGACCCCGAGCCAACCCCCGACCCCGTACCTCCTACACGCCCCATCCCCGCGTCACCCCTCCCCATAGCCGCACACCCCTCACCTCACTCGCCCCCGTACACCCCACGTCCCACCCCAGGCCCATCCCGGTCGCGCGACCGCATTCCTGCTCATACGCTCCGAAATGTGACGTCATCCTTGATACGGGGCCGGCCGCGGCGCGGGACCTCCCACATATCCGTGCGGGTGGCGCATGCCGTGTTGGGTGGGGCCGTCGGGGTCGTGTGGCTGGTGTTGCCGGTGATGACGATCAATGCGGAGGTTCCGGTTGCGGCCACCGGCGGTGGGGCCGTCGCCGTCGCGGGCGGGCCGGGGCGGCAGGACGCCGAGGGGGGTACGTCCGCCGCCGACCTCGTCCTCCCCCTCGTCGCCCTGGGCGGAGTGGGCGTACTCGCGGGGTACGGGTATGTGCGCCGTACCCGTAGGGCCCGTACCCGTACTACTCCCGGTGTCGGGGTCGCTGTCGTATCGGCCCAGCCTCCCGTCACCCCACTCCCCGTACTGGAACGCCAAGCCGGTGCCTCCCTCGTCCAGGCCGACGACTGCCTGCGCACCAGCCGTGAGGAACTCGCTTTTGTCCACGCCCGGTTCGGGGACACGGCCATCGAACCGTTCGTGCGGGCCCTGCGGGACGCCGAGCGCGAGCTCTCCGCCGCCTTCGCGATACGCCTGCGCTACGACCAAGGGGTCCCGGAGGAAGACGCCGCCCGGCGGCACGCCCTCGCCGGCATCGTCGGACGGTGCGCCGAGGTCGGGCGGCGGCTCGATACGGAAGCACCCGCCTTCGATCAACTCCGGGCATTGGAAGAGGAGTTGAACAATGCCCTCGGCATCGCAGAGGCGCGGTTTCGGGAACTCGCCGGCCGTACCGGAAGCGTGGACGCCACACTCGCCGACCTCCACGCTCACTACCCGGCAACCGCGACCACCACCGTCACCGGATACGTCGAACAGGCCAAGGACCGGCTCGTGTTCGCCACCACCCACCTCAACCAGGCCCGCCAGGCAGCCGACTTGGGAGACACCGGCCAAGCGATACGCGACCTCCGCGCCGCCGAGGGTGCCATCAGTCAGGCCGATGTCTTCCTCAACGACGTCGACCGGCTCGCCAACTCACTCGCCACCGCCGCCGAGTTGGTGCCCGCCACACTCACCGGCACCGAATCCGACATCGCAAGGGCAACGGCCACATCACCAACAGGGCCGCTCCACACCCACCTCGCCCACGCCCACACCACCCTCGCCGCCGTACGAGAAGAACTGGCCGGAGACCGCCCCTACGACCACGACCCCCTCGACGCCCTGCGCCGCATCGTCCAGGCCCTGCGGCCGCTGGGCGGGACACGGGACGGAGTCCTCGGCGCCGCCGCCTGGCTCGTCGGGCGGAGTGACGTCGGTTCGGCGGACGGTTTCATCGCGACGCACCGGGGTGCCGTGGGCGTGGCAGCCCGCACCCGGCTGGCCGAAGCGGAGCTGCTGCTCACCACCGACCCCGCCGCGGCGGACGTACCCGCGCTGGAGGCCCGGGAGTTGGCCGAGCAGGACGTCCGTGTGCACGGGAACCCGTACGCCGGTGCCGCCGACGCGCACACGAGCGGGGTCGGCGGGGCGGTCCTCGGCGGAATCCTCCTCGGCGAGGACCCGGACGGCGGCCCACCCCTCTGCTTCGGCGGACCGGCCACCCGCAAACGCCGGGGCGTTCCGCCGACGTAGAACGACGTAGAACGACGTAGAACACCACCGCCGGGACCAGCCAAAGCCGTCAGACCGTCAGAGCCGTCAGAGCCGTCAGAGCCGTCAGAGCCGTCAGAAAAGACTGAGCAGCGCCTCCGCCGGGTCCACCATCCCGTTCTCCCCGTCCGGCAACGGCAGTTCGAACCACACCGTCTTTCCGCGTGGCGTCCGGCGTGAGCCCCACGCCGCCGACAGGAGGCCGACCAGCTGTAGGCCCCGGCCACCCTCGTCCGTGTCGCGGGCGCGGCGGCGGCGCGGCTGGACCAGGCCCGCGTCCCAGACCTCGCACACCAGGGTGCGGTCCAGCAGGAGACGGAGCCGGATCTCGCCCTCGCCGTACCGCAGCGCGTTCGTCACCAGCTCGCTGACGAGCAACTCGGTGGTGTCGATGAGGGGTTCGAGGTCCCAGGACTGGAGGCGGGCGCGGGCGTACTCGCGGGCGCGGCCCACGCTGCGTGGTTCCCGCGGCAGGGTCCAGTCGCCGACGGAGTCCTCCGGCAGGCCCTGGACGCGGGCCATGAGGAGCGCGATGTCGTCCTCGCCGTGGTGGGTGTCGAGGGTGCTGAGGACGTGGTCGCAGACGTCCTCCAGGTCGCGGTGGGTCTCGGCGTTCAGTGCCGCCGCGGTGGACGGGTTGCCGTCGGACGAACCACGTGTCGCCGGGTCGGTCAGCGCGCCCACAAACGCCTGGAGGCCCTCGTCCAGCGGGTGGTCGCGGGATTCGACCAGCCCATCCGTGTAGAGCGCCAGCAGCGCGCCCTCGGGGAGTTCGACCTCCACCTCCTCGAAGGGCTCGCCGCCGACCCCTAGGGGCATGCCGGGCGGGACGTCGAGCATCAGCGCGGCCTCGCCCGGTTCCACCAGGACCGGCGGGAGGTGGCCCGCGTTGGCGAACGTGCAGCGCCTGGTCACCGAGTCGTAGACCGCGTAGATGCAGGTGGCCAGATACACCTCTGCGAGGTCCGCCTCTCGGGGGCGGCGGGCCGCCCGAGTGGCTTGCTGGACTCCGCCGGGGGTGCCCAGGCCTCGGGCGATCTCGTCCAACGCCGAGAGGACTTCGGCTGGTTCGAGGTCAAGGAGGGCCAACGTGCGGACCGCCGTGCGGAGTTCACCCATCGCCACCGCCGCGCGCAGACCGCGTCCCATCACGTCTCCCACGACCAACGCCGTGCGGTGGCCGGGGAGTTCGATGACGTCGAACCAGTCGCCGCCGACCTCCGTCGCCGCGTTCCCGGGCAGGTAGCGGCAGGCGATGTCGAGACCGGAGGCCTCCGGGTCGCCGGGCGGGAGGAGGGACCGCTGCAGTATCAACGCCCGTTCGTGCTCGCGCCGGTACAGCCGCGCGTTGTCGATACAGACGGCGGCCCGCGCCGCCAGCTCCACCGCGAGATCCCGGTCCCGGTCCCCGAACGGCTCGCTGCCCTTCGTACGGGCGAACTGCACCAGTCCTACGACCGTGTCGTGGGCGACCATCGGCACAGCCAGCGTGGACTGGACGGGGCCGCCCTCCTCGGCGGGGACGTACTGCGGGCGGGCGGTGCGCAAGGCGTCCGCGCAGGGCGAGTTGAAGGGATAGTGGTGCACCGCGCCCACCGTGACGGGTGCGCCCCCGCCGGCGAAGGGGGCGTCGGAGACGGCGCTGGCAAAGGCGACCCGGCGCAGTTCGGCGCTGCCGTCGGCGCGGCCCGGCGGGGTCTCGTCGCCGGCCAGGAGGCCCTGGTAGAGGTCGACGGTCGCGAGGTCGCAGAAGCCGGGGACGACGACGTCGAGGAGTTCGCGGGCCGTGGTCTCCAGGTCGAGGGAGTTCCCGATGCGGGCGCCGGCCTCGTTCAGAAGGGCGAGATTGCGCCGCGCGGAGGCGGCCTCGCGGGCGGCGGCGCGGCGGTCGGTGACGTCGGTGCCGAGCCAGGCGATGCCGATGGGGCGGCCGCTGCCGCCGTGCACGCGGTAGAGGTTGATGGACCAGTGGCGGCGCTCTTCGGACCCGGGCACGAGGCCGGTGACCTGCATGTCCGTGATGGAGTTGCCGGTCTCCAGGACGCGGCGCAAGGTCGCGGTGACCCGCTCGGCCTCGGGGCTCTGCAGATAGTCGTGGACGCCCCGGCCGCGGTGGTCCTCGGGGGTGCCGCCGAAGGTGTTGGCGATCTGCTGGTTGGCCCGGCGGACCCGCAGGTCGGGGTCGATCAGCAGGAACCCGAACGGAGATTGACCGAATATCGACTGCGAGGCGGCGAGATCGGTCTCGATGCGACGCAGGATGCGGACGTCGACGACGATGCAGACGGCGGCCCGCTCGCCCTCCTCGGTCCGGGTCGGCATCACATAGACCTCGGCGAGACCCTCCTTGCCCGGCTCCCCCTCCGGAGTCTCCGGCACCTTGAAGGGGACCACTCCGGTCCACTCCCGGCCGTCCAGGATCTCGGCCATCTTCCGCTGGCCGCGCTCGTGCAGTTCGGGGTCGACGAACGCCTCGATGGGATCCATGCCCACCGCGCGCTCCGTGGGGATGCCGAACAGCTGCTCGGCCCGCAGGCTCCACTGGTCGACGAGCCCGTCGGGGCCTATGGAGAAGGAGGCGACCTTGATGTAGTCGTAGATCGAGCCGGGTGGGCTGCTCTGCCACATGGCGTCACCGACGGTCATCGCGTCGCCGCCGGGCACACCCGACATGACGTCAGCGGCGGACACGCCGTCACCTCCGGGCACGTCGACGTGACCCGCGGCCTCAGCCCTCGCGCCGTCCGACGGGTCCTCGGACTCCGTGGCCTTCGCTGGTATCTCGCTCACGCGAACCGTCCCCTCCAGCTCACCGCGTCCGGCACCGGTCACCGGGGGCGGCTGCCCGCAGTATCCAGCACTACGGCGCCGCACAACACGGTGTTCACGATCACAGGACAATCCCGATGCATTTCGGACCGGCCTGCGACAACACTCCCAGTCTTCTAACCAGCGGACACGCAGTCGAACCACGCCGATCGACAACCGTCACAGGCCTGAACCAGTCGATGGACACCATTGTCCGGTTCGTACAGCCGGCCGAGGCATCGCTTCACCCCGGGACCGCCAGCTCGAACCATACGATCTTGCCCGCTTCGCCGGGCCGGGTACCCCAGCGGACGCAGGCACCGGCGACCAGTTGGAGACCCCGGCCGCTCTCGTCCTCGGGGCGGGCGACGCGCTCGCGGGGCGGGTCGGGCAGCGGGTCGGAGACCTCGACCAGCAGGACTCCGTCCGGGCCGACCGGCCGGACCAGCCGGACGCCGATGGGTCCGGTGGCGTGCCGCAGCGCGTTGGTCACCAGCTCGCTGACCAGCAGCGCCGCGATGTCGGCGAGGGCGTCGAGGTCCCAGTCCCGCAACTGGCCGCGGACGGCGGTGCGTGCGGTGCGGACGGCTCCGGGCTCCGCGGGAAAGGTCCACTCGGCGCAGTCGCCTTCGGTGTCGATCAAGCCGATCACATCCCGGGCCAGCCAGCTCACCCATGTCCGATTTCATGGGGTTAATGGGCACATACCCGATATTCAGGGCCCGGTACCGCCCCGGAGGGCGCACTGTGGCACGAACGGCGTACGCCGAGTCCACCGCGCTCCGCCATCCCGGCCTACGTCATCCCGGCCCACGACGAGTTCGCAGCGGCCCGGCAGCCCTGCGCACGTCGACGAGTTCAGCGCGCCCCGGCCTCGACGAGCGCGAGCGCCTCCCGTACGGCGGGCACGTCCTGGTCGAGCCAGTCGACCGTCCAGATGTCGGCGGGGGCCAGCCAGCGGAGTTCGTCGTGGTCTTCGAGGGGCGCGGGCTCCGCCGAGCCGGGGAGCAGCCGGGCCGTCCAGACCTGGAGGACGTACGGCGGCTTCAGCGGCCACTCCCCCGGGACGCGCTCCACGGTCTCGGCGTCGACGCCGAGCTCCTCGCGCAACTCGCGCACCAGCGCGGCGTCGGGGCGCTCGCCGGGCTCGACCTTGCCGCCGGGGAGTTCCCAGCGTCCGGCCAGTTCGGGGGGAGCGCTGCGACGGGCGGCGAGCAGTCGGCCGCCGGCACTGCCGCCGTTGCCGTCGCCGTCGAACAGGGCGGCTCCGACCACCACGATCCGTGTCGTCATGCGCCGGAGCCTACGGGGTGCGAGGGTGCGGTCAGTTGCGGGTGGCGTCCTCGCTCTGCCCGATCCGCTCGACCCAGTACAGCTGCTTGTGGCCGCGGTCGTCGAGGCTGTCCGCGATCTTCTGGGCCTCCGCGCGGGTGGCGTACCTGCCCACGCGGTAGCGATTGCCGTTGTCGTCCTGCCGTATCACGAGCCAGGGCAGGGTGATCGTGTCGTCGTTCATCGCCATCGCGCCCCTCCGCCTCCTGCTCGCGGTTCGTGCCGTGCCCCACCCCATAAGGAAACCGCAATCCGCATATGCCGGAGCCTACGCCTAACCTTCACGCAGCGAATACGGGTTTTCACAAAGAGGTACGCAACCAGCCAGGACGGAGGGGGCGCACGATGACGAACGCGCCGTTGGCGCACCTCGATGCATCCGGTGAGAGGCACGCTACAGGCGTCGTGAACGACCTGCGAGAAAGACCGGAATCCAACGGCGCCCAGGGCGGGGCGAGTTGGTCGGTTCCGGCGACAAATGCCGTAAGGGGTGGACTACTTCACACTGAGCGCACTACTCGGTGCGCCGCTCGGTGTGCTTCTTGGCGTGCCGCTTGGTGCGCTTCTCGGTGCGCTACTTGACCGGCAAGTGGTAGGCGATCCGGTAGCGGTCAGCCGGGACCACCACGTCGGCCGTCTCCACCGGGCGCCCCGAGGCGTAGTACGTGCGCTGGATGACCAGGACCACATGCCCGGGGACTCCCCCCAGGGAGAGCAACTCCTCGGCGAGACCCGGCCGGGCGCCGACCTCCTCCGTGACGTTGTCCACGACGACGTCGATGGCACGCATCCGCTCGACGACCCCCATGCCGCCGAGCGGCCCCTCCTCGGGCAGCATCACCGGCGTACGGCCGGTCACCGCGAGGGGCTCCCAGGACGTGGAGAGCATCATCGTCTCGCCCGCGTCCCGGAACACGTACTTCGTGCACATCACGCGGTCACCGGGCTTGAGGGCGAGCCGCTCGGCGATGGTGCCGCTCGCCTCGGCCTGCTCACTGCTGGACTCCCAGGTGCCGCGCGCCTCCCCCTCGGCCTGCTCCTGCCGGAACGGGGTCGCGCCGGCCGGCGGCCGGAACCCGGAGCGGGACACGCGCCTCGGCACGGGACGCTCGCGCACATACGTCCCCGAGCCGGAACGGCCCTCGACCAACCCCTCGGCCATCAGCACCTTGCGCGCTTCGAGCGCGACCGTGTCGGAGACCCCGTACTCCTCGCGGATCCTGGCCTGCGAGGGCAGCCGGGTGTGTGGGGGCAGCTGGCCGTCGACGATCTTCTTGCGGAGATCACCCGCGACGCGCAGATACGCCGGCTGCTCACCGAATGTCACTGGCCGCTCCCATCAGGTTGTACAGACAGCAACAGCCTGGCAACCGTGGGTTGTGCCATGCAAGCAAAGGCCAGAGAATCACTCGATGTGATGACTTATCCCCGGTGTGGGCTTTACCCAGGCACTTTCTCCCCGCTATAGGAGCCGTCACACCTCCATGCCGCCGGCGCCTCCCCCGCTGTCCTCGCCGCCGTCGTTCTCGTCGTACGCGGGAGGGGTCGTGGCGAGCCCCAGAGCCTTGCGGGCGGTGACCGACTTCTGGGGGTCGATCAGGTCGGCGCCCTTGTCGTAGTGCGCGTAGAACTCGTCGGCGTCGGACGCCTTCGCCGCCTTCGCCCACTCCTTCTGCGCCGTCCGCAGATCCTTGACCAGGGCCGCGACCGGTTCGGCGGAGGCGCCGGACCACTCATGGCCGTCGAGCAGATCGGCCTGCTGGGTCAGCGCGGTCGAGACCCGGCCCGCCCAGGCCTTGTGCCCCGGCAGGTCGTCCTCGACGTACTGCGCGTCCGGTGCCGTGTCCAGCGCCGCGTTGAGGACGTGGGCCGCCTTCAGATACGCGACCTGGTCGGAGTCGAGGTTCGTGGCGTCGTTGCGCAGCGAACCGCCGGGCAGGCTCGCCTCCTCGTCGGTGTTGCCGAACACGCAGGTGATCTCGCGGTCGCCCAGGCTCCAGCTCTGCGAGGTCGGGGTGACGTAGTAGATGTCCACGTCGTCGGGTACGGCCCAGCCGTCCATGGCGTAGGCGTCCTGGAGCGCGTAGCACTTGTCGTCGGCGGTGGCGGTGACCTTCTTGTCCCCCGGATACGAGCCGCTGCCCATCCGTACGACGGCGAACACCTCCCCGTCGTGCTCGCCGTCGCAGGACACCACGTCGAAGTCGTACGTCATGCCCTCCAGCGAACCGCTGGGCGCGTCGAAGCACTCGCCCTTCACCGGGGAGGCGCTCGCGTTGTTCCGCGCGCTGTCCTTGACCTCGTCCCAGAACCCGGTCGCCGCGCCGGTCACCCCGAGCACCCCCACCACCAGCCCGAACGCCGACAGCACGATGCCGGTCGCCGCCATGCTCCGCCCGCGCTCGCCCCGCTTCTTGATCTGGTTCAGCGCGATCAGCCCGAGGACGAGACCGACACCCGGCACGCAGCACAGGATCCCGAGCACGAGCGCGGCGACGGACATGCCGTTGAGGGGCGCGGGGTTGTTGTACGGGGTGTAGCCCTGGGACCAGGTCTGGTAGGGCTGGGGGCCGTAGGGGCTCGGGGGACCCGGAGGGGTCTGCACGCCCTGGGGGTACGGGGCGTAGGGGCTCTGCGGCTGTGCGCCGTACGGGAGTTGGGGCGGAGGCTGCGCGCCGTAGGGGGTCTGCGGGGGCGGGGCGTACGGGTCCGCCGACGGCGGGGCGTACGGGTCCTGCTGCGGTGGGGCGTAGGGGTTGTACGGGGTGGATGCCTGCGGGGAGGGAGCCGGGACCGGGGGCTGGTCCTGGGGACCTTCGGGACCCTGAGGGGGCGGGGGTATGGACACGGGTACCGTGCTCCTGGTTCAGGCGGGGATCTCCGGGGGGAGAGCTGGAGATCTTCAGATGCGGAACTGACGTACGACTTGGCGCATGGTAAGCGCGAGGTGAGCGGGGGTGGAATGCGGGTTACACGAGCGACCGTGCGGGCGGTGAACGCGCTGACGGCGCGGTGGGCGGGGGCGGTCGACGGGGGCACGGTGTTCTCGGCGGCCGGGGTGTGGCCGTTGCTGGCCCTGCTGGCGGACGGTGCCGGGGGTGCGGCGCGGGCGGAGCTGGCGGACGCGGTGCGGCTGCCCACCGGCCAAGCTGCCGCCGCCGCACGGGAGTTGCTGGGCGGGCTCGCGGCGATGCGGGGTGTGGACTCGGCGCTCGGGTTGTGGACGAAGCGGACGCTGGAGGTGCGGGAGGCGTGGGCGGCGGGGCTGCCGGCCGAGGCGCACGGGGTGCTCACGGGAGACCTCGGGGCGGACCGCGCGACCCTGGACGCGTGGGCGTCGAAGCGGACCGGCGGGCTGATCGAGCGGATGCCGGTGGCGCTGACGGACGACACCGAACTGGTGCTGGCGAGCGCGCTGGCCCTGCGCACGGAGTGGCTGCGGCCGTTCGACGAGACACCGATGGAGAGCCTGTACTGGAGCGACCGGGTCCCGCTCGGCCTGTTCCGCAGCACCGCCCTCCTGGACCGGATCGGCGTGGCGGACACACCGGACGGCCATGTCACCCGGCTGAAGGTCCTCGGCAAGTCGGCGATCGACGTCCATCTCCTGCTCGGGGAGGAGGGGATGACGTCCGGGCAGGTGCTGGGCGCGGGCGTGGGGATCCTGGACGGCCGTCATCCCGTAGTACCCGGAGACCGACTCCCTTACGGCGACCCGGGCCCGGGCCTGCGCGTGGAGAAGGAACGCTGCACGAGCCCACAACCACCCTCGCTCGACGTGACGACCGTGGCGTACGACATGCGTGCGCGGCACGATCTCCTGCGCCTGCACCGCCTGTTCGGCCTCACGACGGCGCGGGACGCCTCGCGGGGGCACTTTCCCGGGATCAGCGGGTTCCCGCTGGCGATCGGGTCGGCCGAGCAGTCCACGACGGCGAGATTCGGCGCACGCGGCTTTCGCGCGGCGGCGGTGACGGCCTTCGCCGCCATCCCCGGCGGTGCCCCGCCCGACCTCCGCTACGTCACCACCACCATCACCGCCCGCTTCGACCGCCCCTTCGCGTTCCTCGCCCTGCACCGTCACTCACGGCTGGTGCTGGCGGCGGGGTGGGTCACGGAACCGGAGTTGTACCCCGAGGAGGACTGGGACTGATCGTCGGGGCTGAGCACCGGGGCTGAGCACCGGGGCTGAGCACCGGGGACGGCGCGGCCGACGATAGCCTTCCCGTACGCGATCTTGCGGTGGCGCGGTCTTGTGTCACGGAACTCACGGGGGCGGAATTGGGAGCGGTGCAGGGAACGGCGGTCGGCGGCACGGCAGTTGACGGTGCGGCGCTCGGGGGCGCGGTCGAGGCGGCCAATCGGCTGACGGCGCGTTGGGCGGGCTCGGTGTCCGACGGCACGGTGTTCTCGGCGGCCGGGGTGTGGCCGTTGCTCGCGTTCCTCGCCGACGGGGCGTCCGGCGCCGCGCGGGCGGAGCTGGCGGACGCGGTGGGCATGCCCGCCGACCAAGCTGCCGCCGCCGCACGGGAGTTGCTGGCCCGGATGGCGTCGATGCCCGGTCTGAACTCCGCGCTCGGACTGTGGACCAGGCGCGAACTGCCCCTACGGGAGGAGTGGCGGGCCGGGCTGCCGGCGGACACGCACGGTGTGCTCACCGAAGATCTCCCCGCCTCCCAGCACGCGTTGGACGCCTGGGCCGCCGAGCGGACGGACGGGCTGATCGAGCGGATGCCGGTCACCTTGGACGAGGACGTGCTCATGGTCCTGGCGAGCGCGCTCGCGCTCCGTACCGAATGGCCGCGCCCGTTCAGCGAGTTGAGGCTCCGCCCGGACACCGGCCCTTGGCAGGGACGGCAGTTGGTGGGCCTGCACCGCACCGGCGTACGCCTCGACCGGGCCGGCGTGACAAGCGGCCCGCACGGTCACGTCACCGAGCTCAAGGTCCCCGGCGACAACGGGATCGACGTCCACCTGCTGCTCGGCGAACCGCGCATGACCCCAGGTCGGGTGCTGGGCACGGGAGTTGACGTACTGGCCGGCCGACTGACCGTGGTACCGAGCGGCCAACTCCCGTACGGGGACGTGGGACCGGGCCTGCGCGTCGAGCAACAGCCGTGTGCCACACCGCGACCGCCGGAGCTGGCCGTGACGACGGTGGCGTACGACATGCGGGCGCGGCACGATCTCCGGGGCCTGCACGGCCTGTTCGGGCTCACCACGGCGATGGACAGCACGGACGGCCACTTCCCCGGCATCAGCCCGACCCCGCTGGCCATCGGGCAGGCCGAACAGTCCGCGGTGGCGCGGTTCGGCGCGCTCGGCTTCCGTGCGGGCGCGGTGACCGCGATCGCGCCCGGCTACGGCGGCGCCGCGCCCCGACTCCGCCACATGACCACCGTCGTCACCGCCCAATTCGACCGCCCCTTCGGCTTCCTGGCCGTACACCGGGAGTCGGGCCTGGTCCTGACGGCGGGCTGGGTCACCGATCCGACCCCCTACGGGAGGTAGGGGACCCGGGGCCGGTTGCGCTCCGTACGTGGTAATCCCCCGCGCGCTTCCCACCCTCGCCGCGCGGGGCAGCCCATCGTCGAACGGTGCCCAAACCCACCCGCCTGCTGCTCCCGCTCCTCGCCGCCGCCCTGCTCCTCCCCCTTCCCCTCTCTCCGGCGTCGGCCGCACCCCGCCCCCATCCCCGTGCCGACTGCGGCGCGCGCGGCTGGTCGCCCTCGGCCACCCGCATCGACCCGGCCGACACGTACCACCCCTACGTCGGCAACGGCTATCTCGGCGCCCGCGTACCGCCCTCCGGTGCGGGCTACGCCGCCTCCGGCGAGAAGACCGGCTGGCCGCTCTACACCCCGCGCTACGACGGCGCGTTCGTCTCCGGCCTCTACGCCCGGGGCCCCGCGAACACCGCCGGCCGCGAAGCCCTCGCCGCGCTCCCGAACTGGACCGGCCTCGACGTCACGACGGGCACCGAGACCTACGGCGGCGCCGACACCGGCCGGGTCAGCCACTACCGCCAGACGCTCGACCTCCGCTGCGGCTACGTCCGTACGTCCCTCACCTGGACCACGAAGGACGGCCGCCGCACCGACCTGGTCTACGACGTCCTCGCCGCCCGCGACGCCCCGCACACCGGCGCCGTACGGCTGCGCGTGACCCCGCACTGGGACGGCGAACTCACCCTCACCGACCGCCTCGACGGCCGTGGCGCACGGCGCGTCACACAGACGGACGGCGGCCCGGTCGGCGATCGCACCATCGGCGTGGCGTTCCGCACGGACGGGACGCATGTCGACGGGGCCGTCGCGTCCGTGCTGGATGCCCCCGGACGTATCCAACAGGCCGATAGGCAGGGAGGGTTGAGTGCCAGTCAGGCAGCCACCCTCCCCGTCCGTTCCGGTCGTAGCTACACCGCCACCAAGTACGTCGGCGTCGACACCGCCCTCACCTCCCGCGACCCGCGTTCCGCCGCGCAGGACGCCGCCGGGCGGGCCGCGGGGCGCGGGTGGGACGCGCTGCTGGCCGCGCACACCGCCGCGTGGCGGGCGCTGTGGTCGTCCGACATCGAGGTGCCGGGCCATCCGGATCTGCAACTCTGGGCCCGTTCCGCCCAGTACGGGCTGCTGTCCGCGCTGCGCCCCGGCGCCCAAAACAGCATCGCGCCCGCCGGTCTGACCAGCGACAACTACGCGGGCATGGTCTTCTGGGACGCCGAGACCTGGATGCTCCCCTCGCTGCTCGCGGCCCACCCCGACCTCGCCCGCCCGGTCCTCGAATACCGGTACCGCACCCGCACGGCCGCCGCCGAGAACGCCGCGAAGACCGGGGTGAAGGGCCTGTTCTTCCCGTGGACGAGCGCGAGTCACGGGAAGCTGTGGAACGAGTGCCAGAGCTGGCAGCCGCCGCACTGCGTCACCCAGAACCACCTCCAGGGCGACATCGCGCTGGCCGCCTGGCAGTACTACCTCGCCACCGGCGACCGCAGCTGGCTCCGCACCCGAGGTTGGCCCCTCCTCAACGGCCTTGCCCAGTACTGGACTTCGCGGGTCACGAAGAACTCCGACGGCTCGTACTCCGTCAAAGAGGTCGCCGGACCCGACGAGTACAGCAACGGCGTCAACGACGGCGTCTACACCAACGCCGTCGCCGCCACCGCCCTGCGCGCCGCCACCGACGCGGCCCGCACCCTGGGCACCGACGCCCCCGCCGACTGGCTCACCATCGCGAACCGGCTGCGCGTCCCCTACGACCCGAAGCGCAAGATCTTCCTCCAGTACGACGGCTACGGCGGCTCCCAGATCAAGCAGGCCGACACCGTGCTGCTGATCTACCCGCTGGAGTGGCCGATGCCGTCCGGTGCCGGTGCCGCCACCCTCGACTACTACGCCCAGCGCACCGACCCGGACGGCCCCGCCATGACCGACGCCGTCCACGCGATCGACGCGGCGGCGATCGGCGAGCCGGGCTGCGCCGCGTACACCTTCCTGCGCCGGGCCTACCAGCCCTTCGCGCGCGGCCCGTTCGCCCTCTTCTCGGAGTCACGCGGCGACAAGGCGGGCGCGTCCGACCCGCTCGCGGGCTCCCCCGCGCAGGACTTCCTCACCGGCAAGGGCGGCTTCCTCCAGGTCTTCACCCACGGCCTCACCGGTCTGCGCCTGCGCCCCGACGCCCTCCACCTCGACCCGAGCCTGCCGCCCCAACTCACCGACGGCGTACGCCTGTCGGGGCTCAGCTGGCGCGGTCGTACGTACGACATCGCGATCGGGGCGAAGACGACGACGGTACGGCTGCGCTCCGGGGCGCCGTTCACGTTGGACACCCCCGAGGGGCGCCGCACCCTCACTGGCACGGTCACCCTCAAGACCCGGCGCCCCGATCTCACCCCCACCACCGACCTGGCCCGCTGCCGGCCCGCGACGGCGACCTCCTCGGAGTCCGGCCTGTATCCGGAGGCAGCGGTCGACGGCAGCCCGGCGACCACCTGGTCCCCGGCCACCGACAGCGCGGCTCTGACAGTCGACCTGGGGCGGACGGTGCGCGTCGGGACGGTGCGGCCCACGTGGACGAAGCAGCCGGGGGCTTACACGGTCGAGGTCTCGGCGGATCGGCGTACCTGGCACACGCCTGACGGGACGCCCGCCCGGTACGTCCGCGTCACCGTACGGAGCGGCGGCAAAGGTGCCGCTCTCGCCGAACTCGACGTGCGCTCGTGACGGCCGAACAACTGGCCGAACACCCCTGAGGGCACGGTCAGTTGGCGGCTTCCGTCGCCAGTCTCCGCTGCTCCTCCTCCACGATGCGGCGGGCCAGCGAGGCATCGGAGATGTCGATCGCGTCCGGTGTGGCGTCCGCGAGGGCGCTGCGCCGGGCGAAGGCGTCGAAGAGGCGGTCCTTGTTCTTGAGGATGGTCAGGAGCCGGTCGTCCACGCTGTCCGTGGCGAGCATGCGGTGCACCTGGACCGTGCGTATCTGGCCCATGCGGTGGACGCGGGCCACGGCCTGGTGCTCCACCGTCGGCTTGACCTGGGGTTCGCAGAGGATGACCAGGGAGGCGGCCTGGAGGTTGAGGCCGACTCCGCCCGCCTCGATCTGCGAGAGCAGCACGGCGTGGCCGGGGGCCTGGGTGAAGTCGTCGACGAGTTGCTGTCGGCGGGCCGCCGGGACGCTTCCGGAGATGGGGCCGAACACCCCCTTCTCCAGGGCCTGTTCCACCGCGGCGAGCACATCCCGGAAGTACGAGAAGACCACCACCTTCACCCCGTTGTCCGCCGCCTCGGCGACCAGCTCCCGCAGGCGCTGGAGCTTCGCGGACTTCTCGGTGTCGGCGTAGGCGGCCCGGCGCATCGCCATGAAGTTGCCGTCGCCGACCGCGCGGTCGTACGCCTCGCGGTCGGCGACGCCCAGCTCCACCCACTCGTCGACCTGGACGAGTGCGGGCAGTTCGGTGAGCACGTCCTCCTGGTTGCGGCGCAGATAGGCGGGGGCGACGGACTTGCGGAAGGCGTGCGGTCCGGCCGCCGCGGTGCCGTTGCGGACGGTCGGGAGGAGTTCGGGGCGCAGGTGGCGGACGAGGGTGCGGAACTCGTCGACGTGGTTCTCCATCGGCGTGCCGGTGAGGAACAGGACGCGGTCGCAGCGCTCGGTCCACAGGGCGACGGATTTGGTGCGGCGGGTGTCCGGGTTCTTCACGTAGTGGGCCTCGTCCACGACGAGCATGCCCGGAGTGGGACCGGTCGGTGCCTCGGTCCTCGTCCTCCTGCCCTTCGGTGACTTGTCGACCGGCGCGGGCAGGGTGTGCAGCGTGTCGAAGGTCGTGATCGCCACCCCGCCCCGCTCGCTCCACTCCCCGTAGGCGTCCTGTCGGTCCGGGCCGTGCACGGGCAGCGCGCGCAGGGTGCTGCGGGCGCCGATCTCGCGGGTCCAGTTGATCAGCACGCTGGCCGGGCAGACCACCAGGAAGTGGCTGTGCCCCTCGGCCGCGAGATGGGCCAGTGCGGCGATGGCCTGGACGGTCTTGCCGAGCCCCATCTCATCCCCGAGGACGACCCGGCGTTGAGCAAGGGCGAAGCGGGCGCCGAAGGACTGGTATCCGCGCAGGGAGACCCGGCGATGGGTGTCGTCCAGCGGCTGGGCGTGCACCCGCTCGGCCAGCTCCGCCGGCAGGAAGCCCTCGCTCGCCGCGAGGTCCGGCTGCTGCCCGTCGACCTCGGCGAGCTGGCTGTAGTACTCGGCGGACCGCAGCTCGAAGTCGACCCACGCCTCGATCTCGGAGACGGGCGGACGCAGCAGATCGGTGGAGGCCTGCGCGATCAGCAGCCGTACGTCCTTGGCGGCCGGGTCGGCGACCAGTTCGTGCAGTTCGGTGACCGCGGCGAGTGCACCGTCCCGCCTGCGCCGACCGGCGAGTGCCAGCAACAGCCTGCTGCTGGCGGGCCGGGCCACGGGCAGCAGCGCGCCGAGCCGTTCGTCGAGCCGGGTCGCGGCGTCCAGGGCGCGGCGCAGCTCGGGTCCGGCCTCGACGAGCCGTTGCAGCGCGATGACCAGGGCGGTGGTGCGGGGTTCGGGGTGGTCGACGTCGATGCGCACGGAGACGGTCTCGGCGACGGCCCGCGCGATCTGCCGGGCGGCGGCGAGCGCCCGGTCGGCGGTCTGCTGTCCTACGCCGGGCAGTTGCCGCAGCTCGTACCGGCTCGCCTCGTGCACCGCGCGCACGGAGGTGAGCCCCGCCGCCTCCACGGCCCCGAGCCGCAGCCGCCCCTCGGTGACGTCCTTCAGCCTCGCTACGGGGATGGACTCCAGCTCCTGGGCGACGAGTTCGGCCCGCAGCGGCTCCAGCGCGGAGCGGACGGTGTCGAGGGCACGGGTGTGGTCGGCACGCAGGGCGCGCGCCACGTCGTAGAGCCGTGTGCCCTGTACGCACAGCTCCCTGGCCCGTCGGCCGACCCGCGGCGACTCGCCCTCCATGTCACCCCCCGCTCCCCATCGGTCTCCCTGTGCGCACAATCGTGGCACGCGCCACTGACAACCGGGACGAGAGCAGCCGGGCCAAGGGTTCCGGCCGTCCGTCAGGCGTCGAACCCCGTCGCCCGCGTCCGCTTCTCCCACGCCGCGATATCGCCGCGCACCTGGTCGAGGTGGCCGAGGACGGCGTCGACCGCGTCCTCGCCCAACGGCAGGCGGAGCGGGGTCTCCTCGGCGTCCAGCGCGGCCAGGATGAGGGCCGCCGCCTTGGCCGGGTCGCCGGGCTGGGCGCCGTCGTTGCTGTCGACGGCGCCGCGGGTCGCGCTCACCTTGGAGTACGCCCCGCTGTCGGCGCTGACTCCGGCCCGGCTCGTGTCGAACAGCGCGGTCCGGAAGGCGCCCGGCTCAACGACCAGCACCTTGATGCCGTACTCGGCGACCTCGTCCGCGAGCCCTTCGGAGAGCCCCTCCAGGGCGAACTTCGTTCCGCTGTACGCCGAGAAGCCCGCGAAGGACATCTGCCCGCCCATGCTGCTCATCTGCACGATCGCCCCGGAGCGCCGCTCCCGCATGGACGGCAGCACCGCGCGCGTGAGGGCCGCAGGCCCGAAGACATGCAGGTCGAACAGGTCCCGCAGCTCCTGCTCGGTGGTCTCCTCGAAGGCCCCGACGTGCGTACGCCCCGCATTGTTGACGAGCACGTCGATCCGCCCGTGCCGCGCCACCACGTCCCGTACGGCCGCCTCCGCCGCCCCCGTGTCGGTGACGTCCAGGCGCAGCGCCTCCATCTGGTCGGGCCGCGCGGCCAGCAGGTCCTCCAGCCCCTCGGTCCGCCGCGCCGCACCGACGACCACGTCACCGGCGGCGAGCGCGGCCTCGACGATGGCCCGCCCGAACCCGCTGCTCGCGCCGGTGACCAGCCACACCTTGTTCATGACGTCTCCCCTTGAGATCCCGGATCCCTGTTGCCCGACTGCCGACCAGCCTGCGCCCGCCCCCGATCGCCCGTCCAAGACCTACGCTGATAACCAATGGCTATGACGACGGACGTCCACGTACGGGACCTGCGCTACTTCGTCGCGGTCGCCGAGGAACTGCACTTCACGCGCGCGGCCGAGAAGCTGTACGTCTCGCAGCCCGCCCTGAGCAAGCAGATCCGGGCGCTGGAACGGCAGTTGGACGCCGAACTGTTCCGGCGCGACCGGCAGGGCGTGGCGCTCACGGCCGCCGGTGCGGCCCTACTGCCGTACGCCCAGCGGGTGTTGGCGGTCTGGGCGGAGGGCGCGGCGGCGCTGGCGGAGGTGGGCGCGGCCGAACGCAGCACCCTGGTGGTCGGCATGAGCACCAGCCCCGGCCGGGGTGGCCTGCTGCCCGCGATCCGCTCCCGCTTCACGGCCGCGCGTCCGGAGGCGAACGTACGGCTGCGGCAGGTGAGTTGGGACGATCCGACGGCCGGCCTCGCGGACGGCGCCGCGGATGTGGCGTTCGTCTGGCTGCCGTTGCCCGACGCGGAGCGCTACGGCTGGACGGTGGTCGCCGAGGAACCCCGCCTGGTCGCGCTCCTGGACACCCATCCGCTGGCCGCCCGCGCCGAGGTCGACTTCGCGGACCTCGTCGACGAGCCGTTCCTCGCCCTGCCGCCCGACGCGGGTCCGTTGCGCGACCACTGGCTCGCCCTCGACGAACGCGGTGGCCAACTACCGCGCATCGGGGCGGAGATCGCGAGCACCGAGGAGACGTACGAGGCGCTCGTCGCCGGTCTCGGCATCTGCCTGGTGGCCACGGGCAACGCCCATCTGATCACCCTCGGTGGGGTCATCACCCGCCCGGTGCACGGCATTTCGCCGAGCCGTTACGCCCTCGCCTGGCGACGGGAGGACGGTGTACGGCCGCTGGTGAGGGCTTACGCGGAGGCGTGCCGCCTGGTGGCTCCTATGAGATCGGCCGATTCCCCTTGACCTCCCGATCACAGGGCTGGTCGCTGCCGCCCGGGGTCTCAACGGGCGTGGGTTCAGGTGTGGTTGTGGGGGTGGGTGCGGGTGACGACGGTTCGGACGGCGACGACGGTTCGGACGGGGTCGTGGGCTCCGGTGTGACAGGGTCCGGGGTCTCCTTGACGGGAGTACTCGGCTCCGGCGTCGGCTCGTCGCTCTTGGGCGGCGTGGGAGTCGGTTCCGTCGGCTTCGGGTCCGTCGGTGTCGGTTCCGGCTTCGTCGGTGTCGGTTCCGGCTTCGTCGGTGTCGGTTCGGTCGGTGTCGGTTCGGTCGGTGTCGGTTCGGTCGGTGTCGGTTCCGGCTTCGTGGTCACCGGTGGAGCGGGAGTTGGAGTCGGCGTCTCGGTCGGAGGCGGGGTGGGATCCGGAGTCGGAGTCGGAGTCGGCTCAGTGGTCACCGGCGGCGGCTCAACAGGAGCCGTAGGAACAGGAGTTGCGCCCCCATCCCCCACCGGCGTCACGGTCGACCCGCCCCCGGTGTCGCCAAGAACAGCCGGCGGCACGGCACTTATCGCCCCGTCCGCCACGGGCGCCGTAGAACCACCCCGGTCGCCCGGTGTCTTCGAGGGCTTCGCCGTGCGCGGCTCGGACGCCACCGGTGCCTGGGAGACCGGGACTTCGGTCACCGGGCCCTTGGCGACGGGGACTTCGGTGGCGTCGCCGCCGCCGAGGAGGACGCACACCGCGACGGCGCCCGCCACGGCCGTACCGACGGCGGCCGCCACCTGGGTCTTGGACGCGCCGACTGCCGCATGCCGTACGCCGTGCAGGAACCCGGCACCATGACCGCCACCCGCCGTGACGGCCGCCGCGCCCGCGGAGCCCGCGCCGAACGCGAGCAGGAACTTGCCCGCGCCGCCGAGGACGAACACGAGCAGCGCCGGTGCCACGAGCGCGGGCAGCCGGTCGTTGGCGCGCATCAGGGCCGCGAGGCGGGCGCGGCAGTCGTCGCACGCGTCGACGTGGCCGAGGATGCGTTCCGACTGCCGCTCGGTGGCGGCGCCGCGCACGTACGCGGGCATCCGGGCCCAGTGCACCTGGCAGGCGGGATCGTCCGGGGCGCCGGTCTGGGCACGCAGGAACGCCTGCCGCATGCCCTCCCGCGCGCGGTGCAGCAGTACGGCCGTCGCGCCCTGCTTGGTACCGAGTTGGGGGCCTATCGCGGCCAGCGGCAGCCCCTCCGCCTCGGCCAGCCACAGCGCCTTCACCCACCGCTCGGGCAACTGCTCAAGTACCCGCATCAGCAGGTCGGTTGAGGACACCTGCTCGGCCGGATCGCCCCCCTGGGCGTGGACGTGCACAGGGTCCGCGTCGGTCCGCTCGTCGACCTGCGGATCGCGCGGCGTCTCGCGGGCGGCGCTGCCCGCGGCCGTGGCGAGGTGCTTCACCGTGGTCATGAGGTACGCCGGTACGTTGTCGATCTCGTGCCCGGCGGACAGCCTGCGCCACACCCTGAAGTGCGCCTCGGCGACGAGGTCTTCGGCGACCCAGGTGTTCCGGGTGAGCGAGCGGGCGTAGGCGACGAGGCGCGGCTGCTGCTCCTCGTAGATCCGGGCGTACGCGGCGGTGGGACCGTCGTTCATGGCAGCAACGCTCCAGTTGCCAGTGGGGCGGGGAAGGGTTTGTACCCTAGATGGCAAAACTTTCAATTAAAGTTGCAGTCGTTCCGCAAGGTGATACAGGTCACATAACTCCCGTACGAAACGGCGTAATCAAGGACCCCTCCAGGTGATCAAGGAGGTGCGTCGGCACAACCGGCCGCCGCCCGCCCCGCCCGAATCGGAGACCGTCCATGCGCCATCTCACCCTGGAACAGCCCACCAGCGCCCGCCTGATCGCCGACGACGACCAGGAGTTGGCCGTGACGGTCACCCTGCGGTACTCCTCCGGCGACCCCTTCGCCGTCCAACTCCTGTTCCCCGCCTGGATATCGCTCGACGGCAAGAAGGTGACCTGGACCTTCGCGCGGGCACTCCTCGAGGAGGGTCTCGACACCCCCTCCGGGATGGGCAACGTGCACATCAGGCCATACGGCCCCGCCCACACGGCCGTTGAGTTCCACTCGCCCGAGGGCATCGCGATGATCCGCTTCGACTCGGTCGCCCTGCACCACTTCCTGCGCCGCACGTACCGGGTCACCGAGCCGGGCCGCGAAGCCCTGGAACCGTCCCTGGACCGAGGACTCGCCTCGCTGCTCGACGGCGCGTGACATGCGGGGGCGAAGGTCAACTCCCCTATGCGATCGGCGCGTTGGGATGATTGTCTGCCTCTCATGACGGAATCACCGCACCGGATGTCCACCCGTGTATCGACCCGTGTGTCCACCCGTGCCGTCGTCGTCGGAGGCAGCCTCGCCGGCATGCTCGCCGCCGCGGCCGTCCGGGACCACGTCGACAGCGTCGAGATCATCGAGGCGCACGGCCTGCCCGAGGGCGCCGAGGCACGTCCGGGCGTTCCCCAAGCGGCGCATTTCCACGTCCTGTTGTCGGGTGGGGCGAACGCGATCGAGGAGCTGCTGCCGGGCACGGTCGGGGAGTTGCTGTCGGCGGGCGCCAACCGGGTGCCCATGACGACGAACATGCTGATCTACTCGCCCGAGGGCTGGTACCGCCGCTGGAAGCGCGACAGCCACCATCTGATCACCGCGAGCCGCGACCTCACCGATTCCGTCGTCCGCGGGAAGGTACTGAAGGACGCGCGCGTCAGCGTGCGCCCGCACACCAAAGTCACCGCCCTGCTGGGGAGTTCGCGCCGCGTCACCGGCGTACGGCTGCGCGCGGCGGACGGCACCGAGACCGACCTGACCGCGGACCTGGTGATCGACGCCTCCGGAAAGGCGGCACGCACTCCGCGGTGGCTGGCCGAGTTGGGCATCCCGGCACCGGCCGAGGACCGCATCGACTCCGGCATCGCGTACGCCAGCCGCGTCTACCGCGCCCCCGTCCCCACCCTCAACTGGCCCGTGATCAGCGTCCAGGCGGACCCGCGGCGGGGCGAACCCGGCCGCACGGGCGGCATCGTCCCGATCGAGGACGGCCGCTGGCACGTCAGCCTGATCGGCACGCCGGGCGCCCAACCCTCCCGCGAGGCAGCCGAGTTCGAGCCGTACGCCCGCACGCTCCGCCACTCGGTCATCGCCGACCTCCTGTCCCACGCCGAACCCCTCACCGACGTCGCCGTGACCCACAGCACGGCCAACCGCCGCTACTACTACGAACGTCTCAAGTCCTGGCCCGAAGGCCTGGTCGCCCTGGGCGACTCGGTGGCCGCGTTCAACCCGGTGTACGGCCACGGCATGTCGGTGGCGGCCCTCGGCGCCGTAGCCCTACGCACCCAACTGACCTCCCTCGGCCTCACCAACGGCCTCTCCCGCAAGGCACAACGGGCCATCGCGAGGCCTGTCGAACTCGCCTGGAGTCTCGCCGTGGGCCAGGACATCCACTACGGGACGACGAAGGGCAGAAACGCGGGCACCCCCGACCGCCTCCTCCAGCGCTACGTCAGCCGCCTCTCCCACACCGCCACGGGCTCGTACCACGTGGCGACCGCGATGACAGAGGTACTGACCCTCCAGTCCCCGGGCACGGCGCTGCTCCGGCCAAGTGTGCTTGCGGCGGCGGCAATCGGGCCGCTTCGGCCGCAGCTCGAGGGGCCGACGTTCACGGTTGGAGAACGGAAGTTGTTGGCTGAGGCCGGTATCTCGTTGCCCGGGATCGCCCAGTAGCGCGTCGGGGTTGTCAGTGGCGGCTGCTTCCATGAGGTCATGAGCACCGTGTACGAGGCCGCCGCCCTCCTCCCTGATCCCGCCGAACTCCGCGTCCATCTGCGGGCGTTGGCGGTCCTGGACTCGACGATCGGCGACGATCCGCAGTTCGTCTACTACACCTTCGACGCCAACTGGGGCCCGGGCGAGGAAGCGGCCCTGATGGACAACGGTTCAGGGGACGACTTCTCCGTCCTCTTCACCTCGGCCGGAGTGCTCATACGCGGCTTCGACCACGAGTCGGCGATGAGCCCGTACGGGACGGAGGACGACCAGGTCTGGCCCGGTGTCATCGACGAAGTGCCGGTCACGCTGCGCCCGTTGCTGGACGACCTCGCGTTCACGGACGAGCACATGGGGATCACCCGCACCCGCGTCACGGCCTGCCTGTGGCGCGAGACCGGCGACACCGCGTGGCGCACCGGTTCGGCCATCGACTTCCCGGCCGGACGCGCGGACCCGGACGGCGCCAGCCACCTCTTCCGTCTCCTCACCCACCGCTCCCCGAAGACGATCCAGGCCCACTTCGAGGACTACTACGAACGCCCTGTCCCCCTCGACGCCATCCGCCATGTCCTCGCCGGACACCCGGTGACCCCGGCGATCGCCGCGGCCCTCAACCCGGCGGCCGGGCGGGAGTGACACCGGGGCGATTCCCGCTCCGCCGGTCAGGCCGCCTGCCGCGCGGCACGGCCCCGATCGACGACGTCCCTGCGGGTCACCCCGAGGTACACCACCAGTCCGAGGATGACCGCCAGGAACAGCACGCTCGTGACGACGGTGCCGAAGCCGAGACCGCCGTCGCCGGTCGGCTGGGAGAGGTAGTCGCCGATCGAGGCGCCCAGTGGGCGGGTGAGGACGTACGCGATCCAGAAGCCGCGCACCGCGTCCAGACCGAGGGCGAAGCGGGCGACGGCCACCGCGCCGATGGCCAGGGCGAACAGGACGGCGGACAGCCAGTAGCCGAGGTTCATGCGCTCGGAGACCAGGTCACCTGCGGCGGTGCCCAGCGCGAAGGTGAACAGCACGGCGAGCCAGTAGAAGGCCTCGCGGCCGGTGGTGTCGATGCTGTGGATGGACAGCGTCCCCTCGCGCCGATGCCACACCACGAACACGACCACCAGGGCGACGGCGAACACCGCGGTGCTCGTCTCCAGCGGCACGCCCAGGTTGTCGGTCAGGTTGTCGCTGATGAGCGTTCCCACGACGCTGATCAGCGCCACGGCGAGCCAGTAGACGCCGGCGCGGTAGGCCCGCGTACGGAACTGGACCACCAGCACCACCGCCAGCAGCCCGCTCATCAGCACCGACACGCCGGTCAGGCCCAGGTCGGCCTTCTCGTTCAGCAGGTCGGCCGCGGTCTCGCCGACCGTCGTGCACAGCACCTTGATGATCCAGAAGTAGGCGGTGACTTCCGGCACCTTGTTCCAGCGCGGCCGAGCAGCACCGGGCACGGCGGGCTCAGCGGGCTCAGCGGTTTCAGCGCTCTCGAGGGGTTCGTATGTCATGCGGCCCGACCCTGCCGGTGGACACCTGAACACATCCTGACCGCCGTACGGCGCCCTCCCGCACCGGCATCGTCTACAGTTCCGTAGACCGTCTACAGGATTGTAGTCAGCGGCAAGTCGGCGGAGTCGGGGAGGACCATGCGCCGGACCATCCTGGTCGTCGAGGACGATCACGCCCTGCGGGACGTGCTGATGCGCGGGCTGCGGGACGAGGACTACGACACCGTCCCGGCCCCGGACGGCGCGACCGCCCTGCGGCTGGCCACCGCCGACGTCTCCGCCGCCGTACTCGACATCGGACTGCCCGACGCCGACGGGCGGGACGTGTGCCAGGCGATGCGGGCGAACGGGTTCCTCTCCCCGGTCATCTTCCTCAGCGCGCATCACCGGTTGCCCGACCGGCTGTCCGGGTTCTCCGCCGGGGGCGACGACTACCTGTCCAAGCCGTTCCACCTCGCCGAACTCGCGGCCCGCCTGCGGGCGGCCCTCAGACGGGCGGCGCCGGCGCCCGCCGCCACAGCGGGAGACCTGGCCCTGGACGCCGTCCGGCACACGGTCGACGTCCAGGACACCCGGGTCGATCTGACGCCGACCGAGTTCCGCCTCCTGGCCGCGCTCATGGCGGCCTCCGGCGGCATCGTCACCCGCCGCGAACTGATCCGCGCGGGCTGGCCCGAAGGCGCCCGGGTCCACGACAACACCCTCGACCAGTACCTGACCCGGCTGCGCCGCAAACTCCGGGAGGCGGGCAGCGCCCGGACGATCGGCACGGCCCGTGGCGTCGGACACCGGCTGTCATGAACGGGGTCCGCCGCCCGGCCTCCCGGACCCTGCGCGGCCGGCTCTCCCTCGTCGCGCTTCTCACCGCCGCGCCGCTGATGCTGGTCCTCACCGTGTCGTTCGACTCCGTGGCCCAACGCCGCCTCCAGCACCAGGCGGACGACGAGCTGCGCACCCGCGCCGCCGCCGTCGCGACGACCGTCGACACCCGGGGTACGACGGTGCGTGTCCTGGAGAGTGCGAACGACGCGCTCCTCGACGCCGACGTCTGGATCTACGCCGACCGGCAACTGCTGGAACAGCCGCCCGCCGCAGGTCGGTCGACCCGGGTGGCCGACGCGCTGGCCCGGTACGGCGGGCACCGGTGCGTCACCGCCACGGTCCGACGTCCCCTACGACTCTGCTCCCAACCGGTACCGGGGTCGGGGAGCCGGACCACCGTCGTCACCGCGCTGGACCTCTCCGCGTACCGCGGTTCGGCCGACACCCTGCTCATGGGGTCGCTCGCCCTGGACGCCGTCATGCTCGCCTGCACCTACGCCCTGACCCGGCTGGCGGTCGGCCGCGCGCTGCGCCCCGTCCGCACCATGACCGACCAGGCCACCCAGTGGAGCGCGGTCGCCTCCGGGGAACGGTTCGGCAGCATCCGGCATCCGGCCGAACTCGCCCTGCTCGGCGGGTCGTTGGACGCCCTGCTGGACCGTATCCGCAGCCTTCTGCGCTACGAGCGCAGACTCACCGGCGAGCTCTCGCACGAGCTGCGCACCCCGCTGAGCCGGATCATCGCCGAGCTCGACTGGTGGCAGGCCCACCCCCGTACCGCCGACCAGACCCGCGCCACCCACCAGGTCATCGCCGACGCCGCCGAGTCCATGCGCAGCATCTGCGACACCCTCCTGGACGACGCCCGCGCCGGCGGCCTCGCCGCACCGGGCACAGCCGAGGTGCTGCCGGTACTGCGCGCCCTTGCCCAAGTCCCGTACGCACCAGGCCACTTGACGATCACGGTGGACGGCCCGCACCTCGTGGCCGGAGTCGGGCCGGTTCTCCTCGAACGCATCGTCAGCCCGCTCCTCGCCAACGCCTGCCGCTACGCCGTCACCACCGTCGCCGTCCGTGCCCACCAGGCGTCCGACGGCGTCCGCGTCGACATCGTGGACGACGGCCCCGGCGTACCGCCCCCGTTCGCGGCACGGCTCTTCGAGCCCGGCCGGCGCGCGGATCCCGGCGACGGTCACGGCGGTGCGGGTCTCGGCCTGCCGCTGGCGCGCCGCCTGGCCCGCTCCGCGGGCGGCGAGGTGACCTACGACTCCGAACACACCCCGGGGGCACGGTTCGTGGTCAGCCTGCCCGCCGGCTGAGAACGAGGCGTGCCCCGGACCCGCACGCCGGGGCGTCGTGCTCTCACGCCAGGGTGTCGCGCCGGATGTCCTTGCGGGAGACGGCGAGGTAGCCGACGAAGCCCAGAATGGCCACCGTCCAGGACAGCGTGACCGGCCCGAGTCCCCAGCCGAGCCCGCCCCGTTGGTGGCCGACGGCCATCCAGTCGGCGACGGAGGCACCGAGCGGGCGGGTGATGACATACGCCGCCCAGAAAGCGGCCACCGCGTTCAGCCCGCCCCACCGGTGCGCGAGGGCCGGAACCGCGATCGCGGCGCCGTACAGGAAGGCGGAGCCCAGATAGCCCAGGCCGATCGTGGCGGTGAGGTCCCCGCAGGCCGTGCCCAGCGCGAACGTGGCGAGCACGGTGGCCCAGTAGAACATCTCGCGGCGCCGGGTGTGGATGCTGTGGATCGACAGGGTGCCCTCGCTGCGGTACCAGAGGGCGAAGACGGCGGCCAGGACGACCATGAAGAACGGCGTCGAGAGGGCGTACGGCACACCGAGGCCGACGTGCAGGACATCGGCGGCCATCGTGCCGAACACGCTGACCATGACGATCGCCGTCCAGTAGATCCAGGCGACGTACCGCCGGACGGCGAACTGCACGGCCAGGGCGGCCACCAGGGCGATGCCGCCGAGGCCGACAGCGGGGATCGGGCCGAACGCATGGGCCAGGAAGTCGGAGGCCGTCTCCCCCATGCCGGTCGTCAGCACCTTGATGACCCAGAAGTAGACGGTCACCTCCGGCACCTTGCTCGCCGCGTGCCGGATGCGGCGCGAGGGCCGGTCGTGAGTGAGGTGATCCGTCGTCATGGCAGGCACGATGACATGGCGAACGGCGGTTGCCCCAGACCCCTTTGCCAGAGCTTTGGGGCTTCCGGTGCATGAGTTGCCCGAGACCCCTCCGAGCCTGAACACAACCTGAAAGCGCAGGCCAATGCCCTGGCCAGAGGGGTACGGCGGATGGTAAACGCGGCGCGGCGGCGGCTATCCAGGAGCGACCGCGCGCCCCGTCTGCGGCGAGATCATCCCCGCGCACAGAGTCCGCGCCGCCAGCCCCTGCGCGATCCGCGGAATCGCCGCCACCGTGTTGGCCGGCCAGTCATGCATGAGGATGATCTGGCCGTTGGTGAGCCGGGCCGCCGCCTGGACGATCGCGTCGGTGCTCGCGCCGTTCCAGTCCTGCGAGTCGACGTCCCAAATGATCTCTTTCAGACCGTACTTGGCCTCCACGGCCTTCACCGTCGCGTTGGTCTCGCCGTACGGCGGCCGGAACAGCTTGGGGGTGCCGCCGCCCGCGGCCGCGATGGCTTGCTGGGTCCGGGAGATCTCCGAGTCGATCGTCGCCTGGGTCTGCTGGGTGAGGTGCGGATGCGTGTAGCTGTGGTTGCCGACCCACATTCCGGCGGCGACCTCCGCCTTGACCTGCGCCGGGTAGGCGGCCGCGTACTGGCCCTCGTTGAACGTCGTGGCCCGAAGACCGTTCTGCTTCAGCGAGTTGAGCAGGGCGGGCGTGTTGCCGGACGGCCCGTCGTCGAAGGTGAGCCCGACGTAACCCCCGCAAGTGGCGGCCTGCGCCGGGGTGTTCGCACCGGCGGCGAGGGTGCCCGCGGCGGCCAGGGCGATGACGGCCGGCGTGGCGACCAGGGATCGTAACGCGCTGGGTTTCATGTGAAGTGGTCCCTCCAGTATGGGGAGTTGGAAGGTGGTCAGCTCACCGTGATGTTGGAGTTGCCGCTGCTCTGGTAGCCCTCGGTCGCGAGGATCATGTAGTAGCTGAAGCTGCCCAGCGGCATCCCGGCACGGGCCCAGGCGTCGAAGTGGTTGCCGGTGGTGATGGTGCCGCCGGTGCGCTTCGACTGCCGGACGCTCCAGTACTGGTCGAAGGTCTTCGTGCCTTCCACGGAGGGGGCGTTGTACCGCGTCGTCTTGTAGATGTCGTACGTCCCGCCGTCACTGGTGACGGTCCCCTTGTACGTGCCCGTGGGCCGGTAGGTGCCCCAGTTGTCGACGATGTAGTACTCGACGAGCGGGTTCGACGTCCAGCCGTACAGCGCGAGATAGCCGTTGCCGGACGGGTTGAAGCTCCCCGAGTACGTCACGCTCCGCCGGCTGCCGTTGCTCCAGCCCTTGCCCGCGACGAAGTTGCCGGTGTTGCTCCACGTGGTGCTGTAGTTGCCGCCGGAGCCGAGGTTCATGGAGACCGACCCCTGGGAGTCGGTCCAGAACGAGTAGTAGTAGCCGTTGTTGGTGCCGGTCTGGTTCGTGGTGATGACCGTGGCGGCCCCGGCCGTGCCGGGCAGGGTCATCATCGCCAGCAGGGCCAGCAGCAGGGCGCAGGCGCCGCTGACTGACAGCCTCAAGCGGTTCGACGTGCGTGCGGGTGTGGTGTCCATGCCGCGTCAGTGTTGGTCTGCCCCTGCCAACTGTCAATAGTTTCGGTTCTGAGTACGAAATATTCGTAGCCGATCAGCACCCAATACCTTGGCGAATTCCCCAGCTCAGACACCACATTGAACAATTCACCGCAGAAATTCCCCGGATACAACAAAGGATCAAGACCCAAAAGCCGAATGTTTTCGATCGAATGTTTCGAAGAATTCTCCGATCATCGAATCGTCCCCTTCATTGGTCATGATGGACCGCATGACGGCACGCATGACGGCACGCATGACGGACCGCTATCCCACGGTCACCCAGGTCACCGCATCGGCGCGGCGGCTGGTCTCCCGGTATCCCGGGACCTGCCGGCTGCGCCGGATCGGGAGGTCCCGCGCGGGCCGCCCGATCCTGATGCTGTCCGTGGGACACGGACCGCACCACGTCCTGGTGGTCGCCGGCCCGCACCCCGACGAGCCGGTCGGCGGCGCGACCGCGCTCGTGCTCGCGGAGCAACTCGCCCGCGGCGCCCGCCTGTCCGCGGCGACCGACCCCACCCTCGTCACCTGGGACATCGTCCTGTGCCTCGACCCGGACGGCGCAGCGGTGAGCGAGGCCGGAACCGCGGAAGCCACAGCCACACCCACCCGCACCCCAACCCTCCGGCACTACTACCGCACCACCTACCGTCCGATGGCCGCGGAGCAACCGGAATGGGCACCGATCATTTCGAGCCAACTCCCGGAGAGCCGGGCGCTGTTCGAGGTCATCGACGACCTACGACCGTTCCTCCAGTGCTCGCTGCACAGCACCGATGTGGGCGGCAGCTGGCTCCAGTTGACCCGCGACCTCCCCGAACTGGCCGCGCCCTTCCGCACCTCCGCCGCCGAACTCGGCATCCCCCTCCAACACGGCACGTACGACGCCCTGTACTGGGAGAACCCCAGCCCCGCGGTCTACGTCCTGCCCCCGCCGGACAGCACCGCGCGCCTGGCGGCCGGTTCGGAGAACATCGGCGCGTCCACCTGGTGCGCGCCCCTGCGCTACGGCGGTGTCACCGCGATCGTCGAAGTCCCCATGTGGGCAAGCGACTTGGCCGAGGACCTGACCCCGTACCCGGATGCCGAGGACGCGCTCCGCGACCTGGCCGACCTGGTCCTGGACGGCGGCCGCCAGGTGACCGCCGTACTCGAAAAGGCTCGTAGCTTCCTGCCACCGCCCCAACACGACCCGCTCAGACGGGTGGTGGAGTGGATGGGCGACGGCCTCTACGACATGGTCGCCAACTCCTGGGCGCAGCTTGGCCGTCAGGCCGCCGCCGCGTCGGCCGACGACGACCCGAGGCGTCTGACGACGGCCCAGATCGCGGCCCTGAACATCGTGGCCCGCCGCCAACCGATCCGCGCGGCAGGCCTGTTGCTACGACTCCTGCGAGCATCGGACGACAGAGCCGCCCCGGTGCTGTACCGCGAGTTGGACGAACTCTTCACCGCGTGGTGCACGGATACCGAGGAGGCGCTGCGGGTGCGCTGGGTGCCGGTCGACCATCAAGTGGAACACCAGGCGCGTACGGTCCTGGCCGGTGCGGAGAGCGCACTCAAGTCCCTCCGCTGACCCCGCGACGGACCCGCACCCGAGCCGGAGACCCTCCCCCTCACCGCCGCCCGGCGAGCAGCGCGGCCACCCCGAACTCGAACCGCTCCTCGAACGACGTCGGCGCGAGATGCCCGGCCACCCGGTGCAGCGCGGGATGGGTCGCCTCGGAGATCGCACGCGCCAGGACATCGCCCAACGGGCGGTGATCCACGGCCTGTTCCTCCTGGGTGAGACCGAGGGCGAAGTAGACGACCGCCCATGAGGTCCACGCGGCCTCGCGATCGCCCAGGCCGCAGGCCAGCAGCGCCTCGACCAGGCTCTCCGCGAAGGCCAGGGTCATGGGCTCGGCGGCGTAGGTGCCGACCACGAGTGCCGCGCCGTCGCGGTGGGACAGCAGGGCCCGGCGGAACCGGCGGGCCAGTTCGCGGGCCCGTTCGGCGGGGACTTCCGGCAGGCCGGTGAGCGGGATCTCGCCGATCACGGCGTCCGCCATCAGCTCCAGCATCCGGGCCTTGGTCTTCACATGCCACTGCACGGTGTTGATCCGCACGCCGAGCCGGTCGGCGACCGCGCGCGTGGACACCGCGTCCAGGCCCTTCTCGTCCAGGAGGTCCAGCCCCGCGCGGATCACCGCGGCCGGATCCAGTCGGTCGCTCTGTTGCTTGTTGGTCACCGACCTAGTTTACTTCACCTCAAGACTCTAGGTCAGCGACCAAGGAATGAGTGATCTCATGGGTGCACAGCAGGTGAACACAGCGCAGGCGGAAACGGCCCGGGTGGAAACAGCACAGGTCGTCATCTCCGGAGGCGGCCCCGTCGGCCTCTGGCTCGCCGCCGAACTCCGACTCAACAACATCTCCGTCACCGTCCTGGAGATCCGCACCGAGATCGACAACCGCTCCAAGGCGCTCACCGTGCACCCGCGCGGCGTCGAGGTGCTGGCCTCGCGCGGGATCCACCAGCGCTTCCTCGACGAGAGCCTGAAGATCTCCACCGGCCACTTCGCCAACCTGTCCGACCGGCTCGACTTCTCGGTCATGGACACCCCGTTCCCGTACACCCTGTTCATCCCCCAGGCCCGTACCGAGGCGCTCTTCGAGGAGTACGCCCGCGGGCTCGGCGCGGACATCCGGCGCGGGCACCGCGTCACGGGTTTCACCGAGCACACGGACTCGGTGACCGTCCGGGTCGAGGGGCCGGAGGGGCCGTACGAGATCGAGACGGAGTACATCGCGGGCTGCGACGGCACGCGGAGCACCGTGCGCGACGTCGCCGGGATCGAGTTCCCCGGCACGGACTCGCGCTATCTCGGCTGGCTCGGTGACGTCCTCTTCGACAACCCGCCGGCGCCCGGCTTCAACCGCTTCACCGAGCGCGGCGGCCTGATGATCGTGCCGCTGCCCGACAACCGCTGGCGCATCGCGGGCACCAGCCCGGACAGCGAGACCCGCGAATGGCCCGGCGACCTCACGATGGACGAACTGCGGCAGAAGGTGATCGACATCGCCGGCGAGGACTTCGGCATGCGCGACCCGTCCTGGCTCTCCCGCTACGGCAACGCCACCCGCCTCGCCTCCCACTACCGGCGTGGCCGCGTCGTGTTGGCGGGCGACGCCGCGCACCAGCACTACCCCACCGGGGGCGTCGGCATGAACGTCGGTTTCCAGGACGCCTTCAACCTCGGCTGGAAGCTGGCCGCGACGATCGACGGCTGGGCCTCGGAGGGGCTCCTCGACAGCTACCACTCCGACCGCTACCCGGTCGGCGAGCAGCTGATGGAGCACAGCCGCGCGCAGACCTACCTGTTCCACGCCTTCACGCCCGAGGGGATGGCCCTGCGTGACCTGCTGAGCCGGATGGTCCCCGAGTCACGGGAGTTCAGCGGCGTACTGGCCGGCCGGCTGACCGCGCTCGACGTCGCCTACCCGAGCACCGACCCGACGGCCCACCCGGTGACCGGCACCCGCGCCCCCGACCTCGCCCTCACCGACACGGACAGCACGCTGTTCGGCGCGCTGCGGGCGGACTCGTACGTCCTGCTCGACCTCACGGAGGACGACGCGCTGGCCGACCGCGCCCAGCAGCGGGTGACGGTGCACGCCGGCGCCCCCGACAAGACCCGGCCGGCCTGGGCGGACGTCCGCGCCGCCCTGATCCGCCCCGACGGCCACGTCGCGTGGGCGTGGACGGAGGCGGACGACACCAAGCTGGCGGCGCAGGTGGACGCGGCCATCACCACGACCCTCAACCTCTAGGCGGGACCGGACTCATGGACCTCGGACTGAACAACAAGGTGTACGTCGTCACCGGCGGCACGCGCGGGCTGGGCTACGCCGTCGCCCGCGAACTGGTCGCCGACGGCGCCAAGGTGGTCATCACCGGCCGCGACGAGAAGCGCGCCGCCGAGTCGGCGGCCGAGCTGGGCCCGAACGCGACCGGAGTCGCCGTGGACAACTCCGACCCGCGGGCACCCCGTCAACTGATCGCCTCGGCAAGGGAGTTGTACGGCTCCTTCGACGGCATCCTGATCAGCGTGGGCGGCCCGCCCGCGGGCGAAACGACGGCCACCACCGACGAACAGTGGCAGGCGGCGTTCGAGTCGGTGTTCCTGGGCGCGGTACGACTGGCCCGAGCGGCGGCGGAAGAGCTGGAGGCTGGGGGCGTGATCGGCTTCGTCCTGTCGGGCACCGCCCACGAACCGGCCCCGGGGATGGCCATCTCCAACGGCCTGCGCCCCGGTCTGGCCGGCTTCGCCAAGTCCCTCGCGGACGAACTGGGCCCCCGCGGCGTCCGCGTCCTCGGCGTCCTCCCCGGCCGAATCGCCACGGACCGCATGCGCGACCTGGACGCCCTGTCCCCCGACCCCGACACGAGGCGCGCCACCAACGAGGCCGCGATCCCGCTGGGGCGGTACGGGACGCCGGAGGAGTTCGGACGGGCGGGGGCGTTCTTGCTGTCACCGGCGGCGTCGTATGTCACCGGGGTGATGGTGTCGGTGGATGGTGGGGCGCGGCACGGCTTTTGAGCGGCTGCTGAGCGCTTCGGAGAAGGGTCGGTCCCGGGGCGGGGCGCGGGGGCTTGCTCAGGCCCTCCGCGTCTGGCCCCGGCGGACAGCAGACCCCACCACATCCACGTGCTCCCCACAACAGGATCCAGCCGACGACGACACAGAGCACGGAGACGACGGCCGCGCCGGACAGCAGGAACCACCGGACCCACCGGGCGGCCCACCACGACAGGATCCATCCCACGACGATCACCGCCGGCAGGATGAACACGTAACCGGGGACTATGTCCACTGTGCATCTCTCCGCGACATCGAGGTGAGGCCGGTCTGCCGCTGGGTGATGTGGTTGCCCATGTCGATCAACCCTACGGTCGGGTGCTTGACGGTCGGCAGGTCACCCGTCGGCTTCCGGGTCCTCACCTCCAGACCGAGGTCGAGCCGGTCGCCGGACCTGAGCTTCGCTCGCGTCGTCCAGCGGGTCTCGAACAGCGACACGGTCCGGGTGTCCGAGAGGAGCCGCACCCCCGCGTCGTACGCCTTGTCGTTGAGCCGGGCGCTGACGATCCGGACGTCGGAGACGACCTGCGGGTCCAGCCCGACGGAGAAGGACGCGGCCACGGGAGCGGCGCCCGGTCCGACGCTGCTCAGCGTGATCCGCACCGGGTAGTAGTACCACCGCTTGTGGGCAGTGCCTCGGTCAAGGTGACCGTGCAGGCGGTGGCCGAGGTCTTGGGGTCGGTGGTGCTACGGCTGACCTTCGGGTCGAACATGTCAAAGGGCCCGACTCCGAAGAGCCGGACCTTCTCTGACCTGCATGTTTGCCAGATCGGCGACGTGACGGTAGGTCGCCCGCTACACGTTGAAGCGGAACTCCACCACATCCCCGTCCTGCATCACATAGTCCTTGCCCTCCATACGAGCCTTCCCCTTGGCCCGCGCCTCCGCGACCGAGCCCGTCTCCACCAGGTCGGCGAAGGAGATGACCTCCGCCTTGATGAAGCCCTTCTGGAAGTCGGTGTGGATGACGCCGGCGGCCTCGGGGGCGGTCGCGCCCTTCTTGATGGTCCAGGCGCGGGATTCCTTGGGGCCTGCCGTGAGGTAGGTCTGCAGGCCGAGGGTGTCGAAACCGACGCGGGCCAGGGTCGTCATGCCGGGCTCCTCGACGCCGACCGACTCCAGGAGCTCCATCGCCTCCTCCTCGTCGAGCTCGGCGAGGTCCGCCTCCAGCTTGGCGTTGAGGAAGATCGCCTCGGCGGGGGCGACGAGGGCGCGCTGCTCGGTCTTGAAGTCCTCGTCGACCAGTTCGTCCTCGTCGACGTTGAAGACGTAGAGGAAGGGCTTGGTCGTCAACAGGTGCAGGTCGTGGAGGAGTTCCTCCTTGCCGGAGCCCTGGACGATGCCCTGCGAGAAGAGGGTGTCGCCCTTCTCCAGGATCTCCTGCGCCGCCTCGACCGCCGCGACCTTCGGGCCGATGTCCTTCTTGATGCGCGACTCCCGCTGGAGGCGCGGCAGGACCTTCTCGATGGTCTGCAGGTCGGCGAGGATCAGCTCGGTGTTGATCGTCTCGATGTCGTCCTTGGGCGAGACCTTGCCGTCGACGTGGACGACGTTCTCGTCCTGGAAGGCGCGGATGACCTGGCAGATCGCGTCGGACTCACGGATGTTCGCGAGGAACTTGTTGCCCAGGCCCTCGCCCTCCGACGCGCCCTTCACGATGCCCGCGATGTCGACGAAGTCGACGGTCGCCGGGAGGATCTTCTGCGAGGAGAAGATCTCGGCCAGTTTCGTCAGGCGCGCGTCGGGGACGCCGACCACGCCGACGTTCGGCTCGATCGTGGCGAACGGGTAGTTGGCCGCCAGCACGTCGTTCTTGGTCAGGGCGTTGAACAGGGTCGACTTGCCGACATTCGGCAGACCGACGATTCCGATCGTGAGCGACACGTTGCGACTTCCCGTACGTGAGTGGCGTGAGAGCAGTGGAGGGGACCGGCTGGGGCTACGGAGACTGGGGCCCGGGGCCGATCCACCAGTCTACGGCGTGCGTCGCGCCCTCCCGGCTTCGCGTCGAACACGTGGCCAAGCTCTGCCCATCGGCGTGTCTGAGGACCTATTCGGCACATAAACCGACCTAAGTTGGTCCAGTGGAGCAACACAGGACACGACCCCCACAGCCCGGCGCGAGACGCGGGGCCCCGCCCCTTC
>NZ_BARF01000038.1 GCF_000367365.1 Streptomyces prunicolor NBRC 13075
AAACGCCGGACGGGCTGAGATGCCCGGAGCCCGTGAGTACCTGCGGCCGGAGCCTGTGGGTACCTGCCGGCCGGAGCCCGAGGACACCCGCGGCCGGACCCCATGGGCACCTGCCGGCCAGAGCCCGCAGGCACCTGCCCGCCGACCCCCGCGGACACCTGCCCGCCAGAGCGCACGGGCACCCTCCCGCCGACCCCCGCGGCCCACGGCCCGCGGCCGCCGACCGGCCCCGGCCCCCCACGGGCAAGGTTCACCTATAGACGCCCCGAACGGGTGAGCGGGCGGGAAAAAATAAAACCCCCACGGCAAACGCCCACCCCTCAGATCACCTGAACGGGCGGGCGGGTGGGTAAAAGAAGGGCCCCGCCCTGACGGACGGGGCCACCGACGCTCACCGCCGGGCAACCCCCTCCGCCCGCGCCGCCGCAGCCACAGCCGCGGTAACCGCAGGCGCGACCCGCTCATCGAACGGCGACGGAATGACATAGTCCGCGGCGAGATCGTCACCCACGACACCGGCCAACGCCTCGGCCGCCGCGATCTTCATCCCCTCCGTGATCCGGGACGCCCGCACCTGCAACGCCCCCGCGAAGATCCCCGGAAACGCCAGCACGTTGTTGATCTGGTTCGGGAAGTCCGACCGCCCGGTGGCGACGACCGCCGCGTACTTGTGCGCCACGTCCGGGTGCACCTCGGGATGCGGGTTGGCCATCGCGAAGACGAACGCCCCCTTGGCCATGGAAGCCACCGCGGGCTCCGGCACCGTACCCCCGGAAACCCCGATGAAGACGTCGGCACCTTCCAACGCCGCCTCCAGCGTCCCGGAGATACCCGCCTTGTTGGTGATCTCGGCGAGCTCACGCTTGACCGGCGTGAGGTCGTCCCGGTCCCGCGAGACGATGCCCTTGCGGTCGGCGACGGCGACATCCCCGAGCCCGGCCTCGAGCAGGAACTTGGCGATGGCGACACCGGCCGCACCCGCCCCGGAGATGACGGCCCGAAGCTCGCCCAGCTCCCGCCCGGTCAGCCGCGCAGCGTTCCGCAGCGCCGCCAGCGTCACGATCGCCGTACCGTGCTGGTCGTCGTGGAAGACCGGAATGTCCAGCCGCTCCTGGAGCCTGCGCTCGATCTCGAAGCAGCGCGGCGCCGAGATGTCCTCCAGGTTGATGCCCCCGAAGGAGGGCGCGATACGCGCCACGGTCTCGATGATCTCGTCGACGCCGGTGCAGTCCAGCGCGATCGGCACCGCGTCCACGCCGCCGAACTGCTTGAACAGGATCGCCTTGCCCTCCATGACCGGGAGGGAGGCCTCGGGACCGATGTCGCCGAGTCCGAGCACGGCCGTACCGTCCGTCACGACGGCGACCACGGACGACTTCCATGTGTAGTCGTGGACGAGTTCCGGCTGCTCCGCGATCGCGGTGCACACGCGCGCGACGCCGGGTGTGTACGCGAGGGACAGGTCGTCCTTGTCGCGGATCGGCACGGTGGCCTGCACGGCCATCTTGCCGCCGCGGTGCAGCGCGAACGCCGGATCGAAGGAATCGAGGGGCTCGGCCCCGCCGTCCTGATCCGTACTGCTGTCGCTGCGAGGATTGACGATCTCCGCTGCCACTTTGTCTTACCCCTTAAGTCTTCATTGATTTTGAGGGTGGCCACTCCCTGGTGAGGGGTGGGCGGGCACCGCGCAGGGCCCAGAGAATTGATGCGTACGAGCACCTGCGCGACGGGCACGCCGCACACGCGCCCTGAGCCCCGGATGAGGGGTGTAAAGACCCTTCTTACCGGACGGACACCGCCGAGGACGAGCCCAATAGGCGCAAGGTCACATCTCGTCCGCCGAGGGCGGAACGATGATCGATCACATCGTGAGACATACCGAAGATCTTCCGGCCGGAACGAGTGATTCCAGCAGATGGTCCGTGATCAGGGCGTCTCGATGTACCGACCTGATGCGATTCGGGGTTCACCCGTTATCCGATTTTGACATGGAGAGTCCCCTGAATGGTTCAGTCCGAATGGCAAGATGCCCTAATCACACGCGGTCGCGACACCCGAAGGTGTGTGTTCTCGTCGACCCGTCGGCACCGCCATCCATCCGCCGGAGGAACTCACCATGACCGCAAGATTCACCCGTCGTACGACCGCCCCGCACACCCGGCTGGCAGCGGTCGGTGCGATCGCGGTCGCCGGCACCCTGGTGCTCACCGGCTGCGGTGACCAGACGGACAAGAGCGGCGGCTCGGACTCGTCGTCGTCCTCCTCGGCGCCGCTCGCGAGCAAGCTCCCCGCCGACATCCGCAAGGCCGGCGTCATCCAGGTCGGCTCGGACATCGCGTACCCGCCGGTCGAGTACATGGAGAGCGGCAAGGCCGTCGGCATCGACCCGGACATCGCGGACGCGCTCGGCAAGCAGCTCGGCGTGACGTTCAAGTTCCAGAACGGCAAGTTCGACAACCTGATCGTGGGCCTCCAGGCCAAGCGCTTCCAGGTGCTCATGTCGGCGATGAACGACACCAAGGACCGCCAGGACGGCATCAACTCGGACACCGGCAAGAAGGTCGGCGACGGCGTCGACTTCGTCGACTACTTCACCGCCGGTACGTCGATCCTGGTCCAGAAGGGCAACCCGAAGGGCATCAAGTCGCTCGACGACCTGTGCGGCAAGGTCGTGGCCCTGCAGAAGGGCACCACGTCCGAGGGCATCGCCAAGACGCAGAGCAAGAAGTGTACGACCGACGGCAAGAAGGCCATCGACCTGCAGACCTTCGACACCGACCCGGAGGCGCTGCTCCGCCTGAAGCAGGGCGCGTCCGTCGCCGACCTGAACGACTTCCCGGTGGCGGCGTACAACGCGAAGACCTCCAGCAGCGGCAAGGACTTCGAGGTCGTCGGCGACCAGATCGAGGCGGGTCCGTACGGCATCGCGGTCAGCAAGGAGAACACCCAGCTGCGCGACGCCCTCCAGGCCGCCCTCGCCGCGATCATGAAGAACGGCGAGTACACCAAGATCCTGCAGAAGTGGAACGTCACGGACGGCGCGGTGACCGAAGCCAAGATCAACGGCGGCTCCTGATCCCGCGCGACGTTGAAAGGCAGTCACCGTGACTGAGATTTCCGACCGGATTCCGCCACCCGCGCCCTCGGTGCCGCCCGAGCAGATCAAGGCCATCCCGGTACGCCACTACGGCCGCTGGGTGGCCGGGGTCGTGATCATCGGCCTGCTGGTGCTGATCGGGATCGCGTTCTCCAACGCGAAGATCAACTACGGCGTGATCCCCGACTACCTCTTCGACCCGGGCATCGTGACCGGCGCCTGGACCACGCTGTACATCTCGGTGCTCGCGATGCTCCTCGGCGTCGTACTGGGCATCGTCATCGCCGTGATGCGGCTGTCGTCGAACCCGGTCACCAGCACCGTGGCCTGGGTCTACATCTGGTTCTTCCGCGGCACCCCGGTCCTGGTGCAGCTGCTGCTCTGGTACAACATCGCGCTCGTGTTCCCCATCCTGAACCTGGGGTTCTACAAGGACGAGATGAACCAGGTGATGACGCCGGTCCTGACCGCGCTGCTGGGCCTGGGCCTGAACGAGGCCGCGTACATGTCGGAGATCGTCCGGGCCGGCATCCAGTCGGTCGACGAAGGCCAGACGGAGGCGTCGCACGCGCTGGGCATGACGCAGGGCAAGACGCTGCGCCGGGTGGTCCTCCCGCAGGCGATGCGGGTGATCATCCCGCCGACCGGCAACGAGTTCATCAACATGCTCAAGACCTCGTCGCTCGCCTACGCCGTCCAGCTGCCCGAGCTGATCAAGAAGGCCACGGACATCTCCAGCACCTCGCTGGCGGTCGTCGAGATGTACTTCGTGGCGTGCATCTGGTACCTGTTCCTGACCACGATCTTCAGCATCGTCCAGTACTACATCGAGCGCCGTTACGCCCGCGGTTCGAGCCGTAGCCTGCCGCCGACCCCGCTGCAGCGGATGCGGAAGTACCTCCGCATGTTCGGCTCGTTCCGCCGCCCGGAGGTGGCCCGATGACCAGTCTCGCGAAGGACATCGCCCCGAGCACCGGCGGCCAACCGATGGTCAAGGCCGAGGCCGTGCACAAGTCGTTCGGGCTGTCGCACGTCCTCAAGGGCATCGACCTGGAGGTGAACCCGCGCGAGGTGTTCTGCCTGGTAGGCCCGTCCGGTTCCGGCAAGTCCACCTTCCTGCGCTGCATCAACCACCTGGAGAAGATCAACGCCGGGCGGCTTTACGTCGACGGCCGGCTGGTCGGCTACCGGCAACAGGGCGACAAGCTCTACGAGTTGAAGGAGAAGGAGGTCTCGGCGCAGCGGCGGGACATCGGCATGGTGTTCCAGCGCTTCAACCTGTTCCCGCACATGACGGCGCTGGAGAACGTCATGGAGGCGCCGATCCAGGTCAAGCGCGAGACCAAGGCCGTGGCGCGGGAGCGGGCACAGCAGTTGCTGGACCGCGTGGGCCTCGGCGACCGAATCGGCCACTACCCCGCCCAGCTCTCCGGCGGCCAGCAGCAGCGCGTCGCGATCGCCCGGGCGCTGGCGATGCAGCCCAAGCTGATGCTCTTCGACGAGCCGACCTCGGCCCTCGACCCGGAGCTGGTCGGCGAGGTGCTGGACGTGATGCGGGACCTCGCGGCGGACGGCATGACGATGATCGTCGTCACCCACGAGATGGGCTTCGCCCGCGAGGTCGGTGACTCGCTGGTCTTCATGGACGACGGCGTGGTGGTCGAGTCCGGCCATCCGCGCGAGGTCCTGATGAACCCTCAGCACGAGCGGACCAAGTCGTTCCTGTCGAAGGTGCTCTGAGCCGCTGTCCTCTGACGGGTTCTCGGAAACGGCCGACAGGAAAAGGGCTGGTGCGGAAGGCAATTCCCTTCCGCACCAGCCCTTTTCATCTGCACATCATTCAGTGCGGGTACGTCGTCCAGCCCTGACCCGGCACATAGACCTGATGCCCGCGCTTTTCGATGACGTCACGCGAGTCGCAGGTCGCCTTGCTGGTGCCCGTACCGGAAATGGTCTTTCCGTACTTCGTCGACCGGTAGAACGTGTCGGTGTAGATACAGCCGACATACGCCCGGACCTTGCGGCCGCAGGGATTCTTGGTGAAGTTCACCGTGTACGACTTGCCGCTCGTGGAGCCGCTGACACTGACCGTACAACTCGGGTCGGCCTGGGCCCCGGCCACGAATACCGGAAGGCCGCTGAACGCCAGCACGGATACCGCGCCGACGACGATTCGCTGCTTGAGTCTCACTGTTTCCCCCTGAGTGCGCGGCCGAGGCTCACTTGGCGCTGATGTACCCGGTGTACGTGTAGGAGATGAACTGCGCGGCGCCGCGCGGCCCGTCCTGGATGAAGCCGGTGAACAGGACGTAGTTCTGCGGGCCTTCCTTGAAGTCGTAGTCGCAGACCTTCGCCGCGTTGAACGCGCCGTCGGTGTCCGCGCACTGGCCGACCCGTCCCGAACCGTCCATCGCCTTCCACTTCACGACGGCACGCATACCGTCCTTGCGAAGGTCGTTGACGATGAACTTGTCTCCGTCGGCGTCGAAACAGACGTCGTAGACGGAACCCTGGTCCACCGCGCATGTCTTGCTCGCCGCACTGGCAGGAGTACCCGCCAGCAATGTCCCCGCGGCCGCGATGGTCAGCGCGGCAACGGCGGACAGAGGCCGAATTCTCATTTCAGACCTATCCCCTCTCCAAGCCCCGTGGTCTTGGAGTGGGCATTGGATCATCACCCCCACCGAGAAGCAAGGTATTTCGCTTCAGCAACTCAGCGTGAGGGTGCGATCGATGACGTAATAGGCCTGCTCACCGACCCATTCGGCAGACCTGAACTCGCTTTAGGGAACGTCTACTTGAGCGCGAGCAGCAAGGTGTCCGACGGCGAGCACCAGACCGCCCGCGCCTCCTCGAACCCCTTCTCGCGCAGCACGCGCGCGTGCCATGCCTGCGAGGGCATTTCGCCGTCCGCGTGGTCGCCGTAGATCTCGTAGCGACGGGCCGTCGGCTCGGCGAGGACCGGGTCCTGGGCGGCGAGCTGCCACCAGTCGGCCCAGTCGAGGGCGCCGTTGCGCATGGCCTGATCCATGTGGGCGTGGCGCTGGGTGCGCTCGATCGCGTTGATCCGTGGCGTGGTGTCGTCGATCATGTGGTCGGCGTTCATGAAGACGCCGCCGTAGCGGACGAGTTCGGCGAGCTTGCCGTAGAGGGCCGCGAGGGGATCGACGCGCAGCCAGTGCAGGGCCGTGGCCGTGAGGACCGCGTCGTACGAGTCGTGGGGCAGGCTCGTCGTCCACTGCGGGTCCTTGAGGTCGGCCGTGACGAAGGAGACCCGTTCGTCGCCCTCGAAGGTGCCGCGGGCGATGGCGAGGAGGGCGGGATCGAGATCCACCCCGGTGCTGGTGGCGTTCGGGAAGCGGGCCAGCAGCCGGGCCGTGATGCTGCCGGTGCCGCAGGCGAGGTCGAGGATGCGCGGCTCGGGGCCGACGCTGGCCTCGACCATGTCGAGCATGATCCGGAAGCGGTCCTCCCGGTCGGGCATGTACCACTCCTGCTGCTTGTCCCAGCTCTCCTGCCAGGCCTGCCAGTCGGTTCCGACACCGGTCGCCATGAGGACCCCCTGTCCACTCACTGTCGTAATACCCTGGAAGTGCGATCAGCTGTTACCTGACCGCGTCCACGACGATAGAGCGCCTCCGTAAGGACTACAAGTGGAACTGGCCTATTACTCGGACTATGCCGTACGCCTCGTCAACACCGAGGAACCGGCGCGGGGCAAGGACGCCCTGACCTCGGTCGAGGCCGTGCGCGACCTGTTCGGCACCAACCAGGAGGCGGCCCGCCGCGCCGCCGACGCCGATGTCACGCGCTTCCGCTCGGTCCGGGCACGGCTGCGAGCGGTCTTCGAGGCGGCCGACGGCGGCGACGAGACCCTCTCCGTGAACCTGCTGAACTCACTGCTCCTGGAGTTCCCGGTCAGCCCGCAGATCTCCGGGCACAACTTCCGCGACGACGACGGCCGCCCGCTGTGGCACATGCACCTCGCGGACCACCCGTCGAACGCGACGGCCGGCTACGCGGCGATCGCGGCGATGGGCCTGGCCTTCCACCTCACCGAGTACGGCGTCGACCGCCTGGGCCTGTGCGAGGCGGCGCCGTGCCGCAACGCCTACCTGGACACCTCGACGAACCGCTCCCGGCGCTACTGCTCGGACCGCTGCGCGACCCGTGCCAACGTGGCCGCCTACCGGGCCCGGAAGCGCCTGGAGGCCGACCGGTCGGAGAGCACGGGCCTGGCGGCCGAGAACGCCCAGCGGACGAGCGCGACCGGCGAACGCTGACCGGCCTTCGGCGGCCGGTACCGAAAACGCACCTTGCCCAGCACCAGATCCTCGGGAACGGCGCCGTAATCGGTACTGTCCCCCCCGGCGAACGCGTTGTCCCCGAGCACCCACCACCCGCCGTCCCGCCGCTCCGCGGCCCGCTTCACGACCAGCAGGTCCTGCTGGAACGGATGCCGCAGCACGACGATGTCGCCGGGCCTGATCCGCGCCCCGTACTGCACCACGAGCAGATCCCCGTGGACCAGTGTCGGCACCATGGACGGCCCGGTCACCTCGGCCGTCCCGAAGGGCAGTACGGCCCTCCCACGCTCGGTCTCCTGCGACAGCTCCGGCATCCCCGGCACCTCCCCGGTCCTATCCTCCACCAGTCTGAGTCCGACCCTGGACTTTTGTCCTAAGCCCATGGGGGCACTCGCGAAATCAGCTTCTCCAGGGAGTAATGTCCCACCTGAGAAGACGATCACGAGGAAGGAACGCTCCATGCTTTCCCGCCTGTTTGCCCCCAAGGTGAAGGTCAGCGCGCACTGCGACCTGCCCTGCGGTGTGTACGACCCGGCCCAGGCCCGCATCGAGGCGGAGTCGGTGAAGGCCGTGCAGGACAAGATGGCCGCCAACGACGACCCGCACTTCCAGGCGCGCGCCATCGTCATCAAGGAGCAGCGCGCCGAGCTCGCGAAGCACCACGTCTCGGTGCTCTGGAGCGACTACTTCAAGCCCCCGCACTTCGAGAAGTACCCGGAGCTGCACCAGCTGGTCAACGACACCCTGAAGGCCCTCTCGGCCGCCAAGGCGTCCACCGACCCGGCGACGGGCCAGAAGGCGCTCGACTACATCGCCCAGATCGACAAGATCTTCTGGGAGACCAAGAAGGCTTGATCTTTACTCATGCCTTCTGACCTGCGATTTCTTTCGTTGCAGCGTCTCCCGGTCCGCACCCGGTCCGCAGGCCGCCGAGAACGGCGTCCATGACGGTCCGGGTGCGGTCTTCTTCGCCCGGCCACAGGTGGGCGTAGATCCGCAGCGTGATGACGGCGGACGCGTGGCCGAGGACGAGTTGGACCTGCTTGACGCTCGCTCCGCCGGCGATGAGGGCCGAGGCGTAGAAGTGACGCAGGTCATGGGTCACCATGTGCGGGAGTTCGACGGGCTTACGGCCCCCGTGCTCGGCCGCTTTGTTCTCCGCCGCCTGGAGCGCCTTACGGGCGCAGTTCCATTCGGTCTTCCAACGGCGGTAGTTGAGGGGCTCACCCTCCTCCATCGTGAACAGCCACTCCTTCGAGGGCCGTGCGGCGAGGTGCGTAAGGAGCGCGTCCGTAACGACCTCGCCGACCGGGACCGTACGCCGGGACTTGCCGGTCTTCGGCGGACCGATCAGGCCGGACTGGAGACGCTGGCGCTCGACGCGGATCGTGCCGCTCTTGAAGTCGACGTCCGAGAGCTTGAGGCCGAGCAACTCGCCTATGCGCAAGCCTGATCCGGCCAGGACGACGATCGCCGTTCGGATGTACGGCGGCATCGCTCCGAGCATCGCCTCGACCTGCGCGACGGTGAGCGGAGTGAACTCCTCATCGGGCATGGACGGGAGCGTGATCCGCTTGCATGGGGTCACGGCGATGACCTTGTCCTCGACGGCCGCCGTCATGACGCGGACCAGGACGTCGTGGACGTTGCGTACGCTGCCGGGGCCCAGTTGCTCGGAGAGCTTCTTGAAGAGGGCCTGGATGTGGCTGCGGCGCAGGGACGCCATCGCGTAGTTGCCGAGCGCGGGTATCAGGTGAACCCGCAGCGCGTTGTCGGTGATACGGGCGCCCGCCTCACCGGCGATCTGCTCGCCCTCCCACTTCGTCGCGTACTTCTCGAATGAGATCTTGCCGGCGCGCGGGTCGACGTACAGGCCGGTGACCACGCTGGCCGTGACCTCGTCGAGCCAGCGCTGGGCGTCGAGTTTGCGGTCGAAGTGGCGGGCGTGCTCTTTGCCGTCGAGGTCGCGGTAGCGGGCCCGCCATTTGCCGTTGGGGCGCTTTTGAATGTTGGCCAAGTGGCTTCTCCCTTGGGTTGGTTATCGGTAGTAGCCGCCGCCCTCGATGTGCTCGGTGAGGGTGCGCGCATCACGCTCGTCACCCATCAGGCGAAGGCACTGCTCATGGATGGCTCGTGAGCTGTCGGGGTGAGCCTGAATGTGCTCGGCGATGCCGACGACGGCGTGGTGCAGGCGGTCTTCGGCGTCCCGAGTCTCGTAGTACGCCTCGACGGCTTCCTGGACGAGCCGTCTGCTGTCGAGATCAAGCCCTTCCAGCGACGGCGACATCAGCTCTTCGAGGGGCAGCTCAAAGACGCGGGCGAAGGCGAGCGCCTCATCGACGTTGATGCGGCGGCGCGGGGTGCCGTTCTCGATGCGCCAGACCGCGGTCTGGTTCATCTTGACGCCGGCCTTGGACACCCGGTCCGCCAGCTCCGGCGTGCTCCACCCCCTGACCTCGCGCTCCAGCGCCACGCGAGCGGCGATGTTGCCCTCGCTGTAGAGCAGCGGCACCTCACCGCCGTCGACCTTGTCGCCTGCCATCGAACCTCCATCACGATCATCGCTATCCCAATTGTAACGCACACTATCCGATTTGGTTAACCGGCGATCGTCGGGCACACTTTATGCAGATAGAAACGCCACCTAGTCGATTAGGAACGCATGCGATACCTGACCACCACCGAGGTCGCCGAGCGCTACCGCACAGCCGAGAGCACCGTCCGCTACTGGCGCCAGATCGAGAAAGGCCCGCGCGGGATCAAGATCGGCAAGCGGGTGCTGTACGCCGAGGCCGAGCTGCTGCGCTACGAGCGCGCGCTGAACGACGGCCGAGGCGAGTGGGGTCTGGCCTCCTGAGCCGTCGGCGCCAGACACAGCAACGGCCCTCGGCGCGCCAACACCGAGGGCCGGAGAGTCCCCCGCACTTCGCCCATCCCTGAACGAACAAGCCGGTGAGGGGCTGGACCTTGCCCGTCCTACCCCTCGCCTGAGAGGAACATCTATGGAGGACTCTACGTCCACCACCAGTCCGAACACGGCCCCCAAAGCCAACTGGCCCGAGGCCGCGGTCCCCGGCCAGGGCGTCTCCTGGCGCGGCGCAGACCAGACAGACGCAGGGTCCCCTGACTTGGCGACCGGGTACCAGGCGCACGACGTTGTTGATCCGCAGGTGCCGGATGTCGGGGACCGGTCCCGCGACGCGTCGGGGACCAGCCTTCCGGTCGTGGACCGGATATCCACCGGTGCGGAACATACCCAGGTCAGCAGCCTGCAGATCGCACCACCGGGCGCAGACCAAGTTCGTCCGGACGGGACGGACGCCGCTCCGAGCGTTGCCCATTCGATGTTCTCCGGTCAGTCGGTCCCCGGATCCGGTCCCCGAACTCCAGACGCGGGGACCGCAGTTGGGGACCGTCGCGGGGCCGACGGTCCCCACGGCACTTCGGGGACCGTCGTCTCCGACGACGGATCGGGGACCGAGAACCGTGCCGGTGTGGGTGTCGGCGAGCCGATCGACGAAGGAGCCGTGCTGCTGGACGAACTGCGTGCGGCGATCGGCCGGTACGTGGTGCTGCCGAGCGAGGAGGCTCTGACCGCGGTCACCCTGTGGGTGGCGGCCACCCACATCCAGCCCGCTCTGCAACACGCGCCGCGACTCGCGGTGGTGGGTCCGACCAAGGGATGCGGCAAGTCCCGCGTCCTGGACGTGCTCCACGAGACCGTGCACCAGCCGATGATGACGGTGAACACGTCTCCCGCAGTGGTCTTCCGCATCATCGGCAAGAACCCGCCGACGCTGCTCGTGGACGAGGCCGACACCATCTTCGGCCCCAAGGCGGGCGATAAGGAGGATCTGCGCGGCCTGCTGAACGCCGGGCACCAGCGCAACCGGCCCGCCTGGCGGATCTCCGGGCCGGAACACAAACCGACGGCGTTTCCCACCTTCGCCATGGCCGCGCTCGCCGGGATCGGCGACCTGCCGGACACGATCATGGACCGCGCGGTCGTGCTCCGCATGCAGAAGCGCAAGCCGGGCGAGCGGATCACTCCCTTCCGCTCGCGGTACTCGGTGCCCGAACTGAACGCGCTGCGCGATCGGCTGGCCGCCTGGCTGATCCCGCTGCGTGGCACGGCTGCGGGCTTGGTGCCGAAGATGCCCGTCGAAGACCGGGCCGCGGACACCTGGGAGCCGTTGGTCATCGTCGCCGAGCTGGCGGGCGGAGACTGGCCCGCGCAGGCACGCGCCGCCTGCCTGGCGATGACGCGCAACGAGGTGGTCCAGGACGAGCAGACGACCCTGAAGACGCGGCTGCTGCGTGACATCCGCCGCGTCTTCGAGCAGGAGGGCAACAAGGACGCCTTGCGGAGCCAAGACCTGCTGGCCGCCCTCCTCCAAGATGCTGAGGCGCCATGGGCCGAGTACGGGACCAAGGGCTTGAACGCCTACCACCTGGCCAACCTGCTGCGGGGTTTCGAGATCAGCCCGGCCAACCACCGCTTCGAGAACGGCAGGCAGGCCAAGGCATACGCCCGCAACCAGTTCCTTGACGCCTGGGCCCGCTACTGCCCCGAACCGTGCGAAGCGACGCCCGCACCCACGCATCGGGGCCGCCGCCTTCCGCCGGCCGCCCCTTCGGGTTCGCTGCCTACCGGCCTTCCCGGCGGCACTCCTGGCCTCAAGCGCGCCCGCTAACCCCAGCCCGGGGTCGTATCAGTCCGTCGCATCCGTCCCCGCGCAGGTCAGTGCGGGGACGGATCTCCTCCCCAAGACGGATCACTCCGTACCTGCCGCCCTGTCCGTACCTGTCCTGACCAGCCCTGCAACGCATGGGACGGACGTGACAGGGCCCCGCCACACGCCACCGGAGCACCACCATGCACGACACCAGCACCGACAACCACCGCCGCAGGGGACTGCTCGGCCTGGCCCGCCGAACAGCAGCAAGCTGGAGCGAACGAGCCTCTAACGAGGCTTCGTCCGCGCTTGCCCCCGCCCCAGGGGTGGCGGAGGAGGAGGCCGAGCGCCAGCGGGCGCCCGAGCCAGAAGAGGGGAAGGCCGCACCCAGTACCGCGCTCACCGCCAACTCCGTTGCACCGTACGCCGAACCGCCTGCCGTCGACCGCTCCCGTGTCGAACAGCTCTCCTGGCGTGAGCCCGACACCCCGGTGCTACCTGCGCTCATGAACCGCAAGCGCACCACCGAGAAGCGCGACCAAGAGAAGACAATCCGCTTCACCCCGACCGCAGTCCGCATCATCGCCACGGAGGCCGAGCGGCGTGGCCAGAAGTTCGCCGGGTTCGTCGGCGACGCCGCGCTCGCCGTCGCCCTCGGCAAGACCGGCCTGACCGGCAGCCCGGAGGACGATCCCAACCGTCCTCTGATCGAAGCCATCGAGGCCCACACCGTCGCGCTGAATCGCGTCGGCAACAACCTCAACCAGATCACCGGAGCCATCCACCGAGGAACTGTTCCTGAGCACGCCGAGGCGGTGCTGGCCCGCGTCGAGCAGACGGCCGAGGCCAGCTACCGGCTCATCGACCAGCTCCTGGCGGAGGGTGCCGGCCATGGTGCCTGATGTCTCCACCGGTGCCAGCACGCCGGGCCTGATCAACTACCTTTTCGGCAAAGGACGGCGCGACGAGCACACCGACCCGCACATCGTCGCTGCCTGGGACATGGCCGGCGCCCCCGACCCCGGCCGGGATCCCGAAGCCACATACACCCAGCTCGCCAGGCGCCTGGACCACCATGTCGACCTCCGCACCCGCGAGCTGGGCGGCAAGAAGCCCCCGCAGCACGTGTGGCACTGCCCGGTACGCACCGCGCCCGGCGACCGCTACCTCACCGACGCCGAGTGGGCAGAGGTCGCCCGCCGCGTAGTGGCCGCAACGGGCATCGCCCCCAAAGGCGACGAGCGGGCGTGCCGATGGATCGCGGTCCGGCACGCCGACGATCACATCCACATCATGGCCACCACCGTCCGCGCCGACGGCCGCCGCCCCCGTACGAACCGAGACGGCTGGCGGGCGCAACGGGAATGTCGCAAGATCGAGGCCGAGTTCGGGCTGCGCCGCCTCAAGTCCGGCGACCTCACCGCCCCGCGCACCCCGACCGGCGCCGAGCGAGCCAAGGCCGAGCGCCAGGGCCAGAAGGAGACCGCGCGGGAGTGGCTTCGCGAGCAGTCGTACGCGGTCGCCGCCGCCGTACGCAGCATCGACGAGTACTTCACAGTGCTGCGGTCCCTCGGCATCCAGGTCAGGCCACGCATCGGCCCCGAGACCGGCGAGGTGACCGGCTACAGCCTGGCCGCGCCGGGCGACACCGCCAGCGGCGAGCCGGTCTGGTACGGCGGCTCAAAGCTCGCTCCCGACCTGTCCTACAACCGCCTGGGCGAACGCCTCGCCACCCAGGACCTGGCCGACCGGCCCCAGCAGGTGGCGGACCCGGCCGAACCATGGCGCTGCGCCGAAACCGCCATCCGCCACGCCCGCCACGTCGTCCTTGACTCGGTCGACGCCTCCGTGGTTCAGGGCCACCTGGATGCCTTCGGCGACACTCTCCACAACCTGGCCCTCGCCACCCACGGCCCGCACCAAGCCGAACTGCGAGCAGCAGCAAGGGCGTTCAACCGCGCCCGCCGCTCGGCGATCCGAGCCGACCATCAGGCCGCCACCGCTCTGCGGGAAGCCGCCAAGGAACTCGCCTACGCCACACACGATCCGGGTGGACTCGCCATCGCCGTGGTCTTCGCCGCGCTCCACCTGGCGCGCGCAGCCGCCATGTGGCACGAGCAACGCGGCCATGAGCAGCAGGCTGCGGCAGCCGAAGAAGCCTTCCGCCACCTACAGGCCAGTTACCAGCAGGCCGCGCAGCCAGTCCTGGCGGATCTCACCCGACGCGCCCCACGCGCCACCACCATCAGCCGCTTCGAGCAGGATCTGCGCGCAGCCCTCCCAGACGACGCCGACCGCGTCCTCGCCGATCCCGCCTGGCCGGCCCTCAGCACAAGCCTGGCCCGCGCCGAGACCGCCGGCCACAACCCCCGACATCTCTTGGCCGAGGTCGCCGCCCTGCGGGAACTCGATACCGCCGATCGCCCCGCCGAAGTCCTCCACTGGCGCATTACTGTCCAGCCCAACAGGCGAGCGCAGGCCGCGCGCAGGCGAAGCACCCGTATCGCCACACCCGTCGCGCCCGCGCAACAGCCAACGCCCACGACGGAGAACGATCGGCTTACGGAGCGCGGTCGACACCGATAGCCGACTCGGCTCTCAGCGACGGCAGACGAGGACGCCGCCGAGGCACGTGATCTCGAAGGTCCCGTGCTGGGCGATGTGATCAACGAGGATGGTGCGGGCCCGCTCGATCGTGGCCTCGAAGGGCACGTCGTGCTGGTCCGCCCAGGCCCGGTAGGAAGCCATATGCGCGATGACCGGCTCAGGATCGTCGACCGTGATGGTGCCGGGCAGTTCCATCGTCTCCACCCGCCCGAACTCCTCACCCAGGAAGGCCGGGGCCATCTCCAGGGAGAATCGGGCGCTGAGCGATATACGGGCCGGGCCGCGTCCGGTGCCGAGGACGTCGCCCGCAGCCCGCTGCCACAGGTCGTCGAGTTCCGCCTTGTCCCGGTCGCTGTTGGTGGAGGCGATCACCAGCCCGCCACGGGTAGCTACTCGGGACAGTTCCCTGACCGCCTGTGGGATGTCGGAGACGTGGTAGAGCATGTGCAGCGCCAGGGCGGCATCGACGCTCCCGGTCGCCAGCGGCAGGCGGGTGGCATCCGCCACGGCAACCGGGCCGGAAACGCCGGCGAGGATGCCGGGGGCGATGTCGAGACCGAGCAGCGCCAGATCGGGACGGTCCTCGCGAAGCCGCTGGATGAACTTGCCGTTGCCACAACCGACATCGACCACACGTCCGCGCTTCCGCACACCGCTCAGCTTCTCGGCGACGATACCGGGCAGGTCGTAACGAGGCGTCTGCCACCGGTAGAGCGACTGGCGAGCGGCGAGATCCCGGTCGCTGCTGTAGGCGCTTCCGGCGAGGCGGCTCCGGTCGGTGACGGCGGCGGCATGTGCGGCGGACAGTTCGGTCACGTCGGCAGCTCCGTGGGAGGGGCAGCGGGTGAGGCCGCGAGGACGGCCGTGTGGTGGAGTCGTTCACGCAGGTGTGCCGCCTGCGCGGCTCCACCGTACTGCGGCCCGCTCAGCTCCCGGCCCAGGGCGATGAGTCGGCGCACGATACTGGCCGACATGCGCTCCGGAGAGGAGTCGAGGACGAAGCCGAGCACCGCCTCTGTGCCGTCCAGATCACCCAGAAGCAGGTGGCCACGGGCGAGATCGACATGGGCAGCGAACAGGTCGCCCACGGACTGGTCGTCGTCCTCGGCACTGCGGTAGAGCCGGATCGCGGTGTCCGCGCTGACGATGGCCTGTTGGACGTGCTCCCGCCCGCCCACCGCCAAGTGGCTCGTCCCGGCGTACGTGAACTGCTTGGCAGTCGGGAAAGCGAAGATGCCCGGCACCTCGTCAAGACCCACCATTGCCTCGCGAGAGCGCTCGGCGTCCGCCAGCGCAGCCACCACACCCACCCGGTCTCCGACTATGGCCAGCGCCCGCGCCTCCAGGCTCGCCAACCGAGCCCCGATGCTCCCGCCGGCGCTGTGTTGGCGACCCGCCTGTGCCAACCGCGCCGCCTGCTCGTACCGCCCAGTCCAGTAGGCGATCAAGGACTCAACGGCTCGCACCCAGGCCAACATCCCTTCGTGGCCGGCGGCCTCCGCGCACGCCCGGGCAGTGCGAGCGTGTGTGGCCGCGGAGTCGTAGTCACCCAGGTCCAGGCACACATGAGCGGTCAGGCCGCACAGGCGGGAGGCCGCGACGTACAGGTCAGTGGTCTGCCGGGGATGCTGCCGCCCGCGCAACAACTCGAACACGCCGTTCCGCAACCGCTTGATCTCGACATACAGCTCCAGCAGCGGGTGACTGACATAGCTACGGGCGAGCCGAGCGACATCAGCCTCCAACTGCTCTACGACGAACTCGTCGGCGTTGCGCTGCGCGATGAACCGGGCGAACTCCGCCGAGGCCACCGCATCCACCGACACAGCCCCCACCACGGTGTGCGGACGCGCCATAGGCTGGGCGGGCAGCCTCTGTTGCGCATCTTCCGGGCCGCCGCCGTTCCGCCGGCTCTTGCTGACCACAACCGCTCGGTCGAGTTCCCCAGCATCGACGCCGAACACCTGCGCCAGGTATTTCCGCGTGTACGGCACCGGGATGCGCACCTCGCGCTCGTAGCGCCCGATCTCTTTGCCAGTCTTGGTAGCGCGCCCCTCGATGACGTTGTACTCGTCGGCCACCCGTTGCTGAGACCAGCCACGCTCGGTACGCAGCCTGATGAGCAGCGCACCGATCCCCGTGTCGCCCATCCCCTCTCCCCGCAGCACGTGAAGTCTGGCCCCCATAGTGGCCCCTGACATGGCCCCCGTGTTGGCTCCCGACCCAAACGAGCGACAGCGGTTGGCTGTTGGCCATGCCCAGCAGACTGCCCGGCGAGCCGGACACCCTCACACCGGACCAAGCCCTCGACGGCGCCGTCGAGCACGAATCGATGCTCTTCGACCGACGCCGGACCACCCCAGGTGCCGCCCGCTCCTTCGTCGCCGAGACCCTTACCCAATGGGGCCGGACCGAACGCCTCGACGACATCCGGCTGTGCACCTCCGAACTCGCCACCAACGCCGTCCTGCACGGAGCCCCCGCAGGCGGCCAAGTCCTCGTACGCGTCGAACTGCACGCCACCGTGCTGCGCATCGAAGTACACGACAGCGGCAACGGCACACCCACCAAGCGAGAGGCACGGAGCACCGACACCGAAGGCCGCGGCCTGCTCCTCGTATCCGCAGTGGCCGACCACTGGGGCGTGGAGGAACGCTGTGGCCCCGGCAAGTGCGTCTGGGCCGCCTTCCACCGCAGCACGGCGCCGACATGCTGACGGCCGCCAATACCGAGGCGCTCACGCTGACCGCCGGTCTGATCGCGTCCCTGGCTACCACCACATGGCTGGACACCGCACCGACCGGCACCACTCTGTGCTGCCTCCTACTGGTGCCCCAACAACCCCGCAACCTCTACGAGTCGGCGACGGTCATCGAGCAGCGCATGCGTGCGGTCGCCGAAGCTCTGCACCTCGGCCCCGCCACCGCACCGCCGCCGGACATCGGGCCGCGCCTGCGCCAGATCACCCCGACCGAGGTGGCCTTGCACTTCGACGGCACCCCCTACCGAAAACGGATCCCCGCAGGCCACCCCTGGATCTTGCTCCTCGGCCGAGGGACCCCGGTAGCCCTTGTCCTGGGCCTCGACCCGCTCTCCCGCAGTGCCACGCCAGCAGAGATCGACACCTACCTGGACCGCGCCACTCCCCGCCAGCGCCTCCTCTTCGGTCACACCCGAACCGAATGAACCCCAACCCACCCCAGGGGGACACGCCGTGATGACCCACCCCGTCTCACCGAACACCGTCCTGGCCAACGCCCTCCACCATGCCGAGGACGTCCTGACCCCACGCATCCTGGCCACCCCACCCCAGCGGATCGTGCTGGTCGTCGGCACCCAGATCAACGGCGCCCCGCACATCGGCACCTCGCTCGTCCAGTCACTCGCCTTCGCCATGGCCGCCCGCCTGCGCGACCGCTTCGGCATTCCAACTGAGGTCCTGTTCAGCGCCCTCGACAACGCCCCCTACGAGTTGACTACCGACCCGGTCAGCGGTCACCGCTACCAACGCGCCTACGCCCAGGCCCTCGGTCACGAGGCCCTGACCGACCTCGTCACCGCCCTCTACCAACCCCTCTTCACCGCGCTGTCCCGGCACCTGGGCATCCCGCACCGGGTCGAGACCTACAGCCAGCAACAGGCCGGCGAGCACTTCCGCCGCACCTGGCTGCGGCTCCTGCCGCGCCTCGATGCCGCCCGCTGGTGGCTGGCCCCCTCCACCGGCACCCCACACGTACGCGTCCCATGCCCACAACCAGGCTGCGGCTGGGCCGAGAAGGACGCCGAGCGCACTCGCGTACAACTCACCGACCGCGAGGCCGCTCAAGTGGCTGCCGTCTGCCTCCACCACGGTCCTTACCAGGCCACCATCGCCCCGGCCGAGGGCGCCTACCTCGACCTGGCCACGCTGTATCGCAACCTGGTCAAAGAACTCGCCCTGTCCAACCCCCACGGCACCCTGCACGTCATGGTCAAGGGCGGCGACTGGGTCTTCGGCTCCCACCTGGTCGACGAGGCCCTCCAGGCCGTCGGCCTCATCCGCGGACAGCTCCCGGCCCGCCTGTTCTGCCCCCAGGTCGTCACCGACACCGGCGCCAAGCTGTCCAAGTCGCTGATCCGCGAGGGCCGCGCGTCCTTACCCGAGGGCGCGGCCGGCTGGATGCTCGATACCCGGCAGTGGCCCGGCACCGTCGCCGAGTACGCCGAGCAACTGCTGGCCATGACCGATACGTTGCTGTCCGACCCCCGCCACTTCTTCCGCTCGTACTCGGCCGCCGAGATCGGCCGCATGATGACCGCACCAGCCCCCAGGAGCGTTCCCGCCCCATGACCGACACCACCGCCCGCGAACTCAACCTCTACCGCCAGTACTTCGACCTCGTCGCCGCGGGCACCAAGACCATCGAGGTGCGGGTGAAATATCCGCACCTCGCCGACCTCTCTGCGGGCGACACCATCCGCTTCCGCATCAAGGGCAGCGACGAGAGGTGCGACGTCAAGGTCAAGCGGGTCACCGAGTACCCCGACTTCGAGGCCCTGCTCGACGGCGAGGGACCGGCCAACGTCAACCCGACCGCCACCCGAGAGCAGCAGCTCGCCAACATCCGCGCCATTTACCCATCCGAGAAGGAGAACCTCGGCGTCCTCGCCATCGAGATCCAGCGAGCAGCAGATCACTAGCCCAACTGCCACCGAAGCGCCATCGCCCGGCCGGTCTGCTACTGCGCGCGCCACGTGACCGCATGTTCCGCCAGCTGACGACACGCCATCTCCGCACTCCCTGCAGCCGCCGAGATCCCGGAAAGCGGGTTTCAGCCATCGGATTGCGTCAAAGAACCCCAAAATGTCTCCTGAACTACGCATTCCACCTTTCAAACCAGCAAAGCTTTAGCCAAGGCGTAACGCTAACGAAGTACCATCAGTCAGACATTTACCCATCTCGCAATCAAGGCGCGAACCATCATTAATCACAAAAATTTGGACACCTGACTCATCTTCGGAATCTGGATATGGCCTCGGCCGACATCTTGCTAAGAGTCAGCTATGAGACGTTGTGAGGCGCGTGTGAAGATCCCGTGCGGCGCGGAGAGGAAACCGCGCCAGTGAGGAGTTCGCATGTCACCTCTCTTCCGCAGAACCACACGGCACAGACCCGTCGGCTCGGAACAGCCCTATCTGAGAACTCCGTCCTTGCGCCGTCTGCGCCCGGTCGCAGCGGCGTTAACACTGCTCATGGCCGTCGAAGCGGCTGTGGTCATCGACTCCACAGGTGAGGCTTTCGCCCTCTCCCACGAAGCACGGGGTACCCAGGCGTCCAGCAAGAAGCCCAAGAACCTGGGCCCCGCGACCGCCGGTTCGGAAGCTGCTGCGCGGTTGAAAGCAAGGATCCAGAAGCGCCGGATCGAAGTCACCGACGCGCGTACGGAGACGTCGACAACATATGTAAACCCCGATGGCACGGTCACTGAGAAGGCATACGCCGGACCGATCCGTTTCAAGGGCGATGACGGCAAGTGGCAAAATGTCGACCCTTCCTTGGAACGAACCACCGATGGATCGATCAGAGCCAAGGGACATCCCCACGGGCTAACCCTCGCGGGTAAGCAGGCGGCTCCGAAGGGCCTGAAGACCGCCGGCAGCAAGGGCGCATCGGCCGCAGTGCCGCTGGCAACGATGGAGGACCGTGCAGGCAGGCAGCTGCAACTCGGCTGGTACGGCGCGCTGCCGGAGCCCACGATCGAGGGGGCCGATGACACGGTCGCCCGGTACAAGGACGCGTTGCCCGCCACCGACCTGCTCATCGAGTCGACGCGAACGGGCTATGAGCAGTTCCTAGAGTTGAAGGATCGTTCCGCCGTCGATGCCAACGGCCAGGTCAGCTACAGCCTCAAGGCCAAGGGTCTGACCGCAAAGGCGCATGAGGACGGGTCGGTCACCTTCACCGACGCCAAGGGCAAGACCGCGGGGGTTTTGCCGTCGCCGGTGATGTGGGATGCGCAGACCGACAAGAACTCGGGGGAGCACACCCACACCGCGAACGTCGGGGTGAAAGTCGCACAGGACGGCGACACAGTCGCCATCACCTTGACCCCGGACGCCGATTTCCTTGCGGACGAGAAGACCCAGTTTCCGGTCACGATCGACCCGTCCATCAACGTCGGCGCCAGCTTCGACACTTTCGTCGAGCAGGGCTACACCACCGACGAGTCGGCCGCGACCGAGCTGAAGATCGGCAACAACGGCTCCAGTCAGGTGGCCCGTTCGTTCTTGTCGTTCCCGATGAAGAACATCACCGGGAAGCAGATCACCGCGGCGAAGTTGAACCTGTACGAGTTCCACTCCTGGTCGTGCACGGCCAAGGGCTGGGACGTGTACGGCACGGGCGCGGCCTCCACCAGCACGCGCTGGACGAGCCAGCCGAGCTGGGGCACGACAAAGTACGCCACCAGCACGCAGACCAAGGGCTACTCCAGCTCCTGCAACGACGGCTGGGTCAACGCGGACGTCACCTCGCTGGTCAAGGTGTGGGCCGGCAACGGCAACAGCACCAACAACTTGGGGCTGCAGGCTTCCGACGAGACCGATCCGTATGGATGGAAGCGGTTCAACTCCGGCAACGCGGCCTCCAACACGCCGTACGTGTCGGTGACGTACAACTCAATCCCGGACGTTCCCACCCTGATATCCCCGGCCGACAAGGGTGCCACCAACGACACCACGCCGACTCTGTCGGCGAAGGCGCTGGACGGCGACGGCTCGCAGGTCACGCTCGACTACGAGGTCTGGGCCTCCAACGGCACCTCCGCGCTGCAGTCCGGCTCCAGCAGCAGCGTTGCCTCCGGCGCGACGGCCACCTTTACGCCGACGGCGCTGGCGCAGGGCACCTACAAGTGGCGCTCGCGCTCCTCGGACGGCTCGGCGAACAGCGCCTGGTCGGGCTTCCGCACCCTCACGGTCGACACAACGGCCCCGGCGACGACAACGGCCTCCTCGACCGACTTCCCGGCCGGACAGTGGTCGGGCACGCCGGACGCCAATGGGGACTTCACTGGCTCTTTCACCTTCACCCCGCCGAGCAGCGATGTGAACCAAGTCCAGTGGAACCTGGATGGCGGCACCTGGCAGTCGGTGGCCACCACCGGCTCCGCGGTCACCACCAAGCCGGTCTTCCGCGCGGGCAAGCACACCCTGACCGCGCGTACCAAGGACGCGGCGGGCAACGTCTCCGCCTCCACGAGCTACACCTTCTACGCCGGCTCCGGCGCCGCGCTGCTCACCCCCAGCAACGGGGACCGTCCAGCCCGCCGCACCGGGCTGACGGGCCAGGGCAAGACCAGCGACACTGGCGTGCGCTACCAGTACCGCCGAGGTGAGACCGACACCTGGCAGGACATCCCGGTCGCCGATGTCCGCCGCAAGGCCGACGGCTCGACGCCGACCGCATGGCCAGTGAACGTCACCAGCGGCGCCGCCGAAGCGCTTACCTGGAACGTCACCGACACCCTCAGCGAAGACGGCCCCGTGGATGTCCGCGCGGTGTTCACCGACGGAAGCACAACCGACGCCTCCCCCGCGAGCACCATCACGGTGGACCGCAACGCCGGCCAGGCGCCCAGCGAGGACGCCGGCCCCGGCAGCCTGAACACACTCACCGGTGACTTCGGTCTGTCGGCCACAGACGGCTCGGCCTTCGGCCTGACGGTCACACGTTCCTTCTCCTCCCGCCGCCCATCCAACGGCACACAGCAGGAGGGCCAGACTGCGATCTTCGGGCCCCAGTGGACCGCCGGTACTGTCGCCGAGCTTTCCGAGAGCACCTGGGCCTACGTACGCAAGACCTCGGCCACCTCAGTAGCGCTCGTCGATGTCGACGGCGAGGAGGTAGGTTTCACCGCAACCCAGGGCGGCGGCTGGAAGCCGGAAACCGGCTCGGAGGATCTGACGCTGAGCGGCGCGCTTACGAGTTCCTTCACGTTGAAGGACACCGAAGGCACCACCACCACGTTCGCCAAGGTGAGTTCGGCGGCCACGACGTGGCAGGTGTCGACCACGTACCTGCCCACCGACAACTCCACCACCAAGGTGATATCGGAAAAGGACCCGAACAGCCCGGACACCAAACCTCTATCCCGCCCCAAGTACGTCATCGCCCCGACCTCGGCGGCGCCGCAGTCGACGTGTGAAACGGCACCGTCGACCAAGGGATGCCGGATGCTGGAGTACGTCTACGCGACCTCCACCACGGCCACATCCAGCGTATTGGGCGACTACAGTGGGGAGGTCAAGCAGATCCGTCTGTGGGCCACCGACCCGGGCGCCTCGGCTGCCGCGGCCACAACCATCTCCCAGTACTCCTACGACGACCAGGGCCGCTTGCGCGAGCAGTGGGATCCGCGTATCTCCCCGGCGCTGAAGACAGCTTACGCCTACGACAGTGCCGGTCGCGTGACCACGCTCACGCCGCCGGGCGAACTGCCGTGGACGTTCGAGTACGGCAAGGCCGGCAGCAATGCGGTAGCCGGCGACGGCATGCTGCTGTCGGCTTCCCGCCCGACCCTGACGGCGGGCACGAAGGACACGCAGGACGGCGCCAAGGCCACCACCTCGCTCGTCTACGACGTGCCGCTGTCCGGCGACAAGGCTCCCAACCAGGTCTCGCCCGGCGATGCCGCCACATGGGGCCAGACCGACGCCCCGACGGACGCCACCGCGGTCTTCCCCGCCGACCAGGTCCCTCTCTCCCACACCGGAAGCGACCTGGGCGCGGCCGACTACGACAAGGCGACCGTCACCTACACCAACGACTCCGGGCGCGAGGTCAACACCGGCCTGCCCGGACGGCACCTGACCACAAAGCAGTACGACCGGTTCGGCAACACCACCTTCGAACTGACCGCCACCAACCGCGAACTGGCTCTGGGCAGCGCGGACTACCAGGCCAACACGCAGAGCCAACTCAACATCCTCTCCGCATCTCCGGCTGAGCGGGCCCGCCTGCTCGGCACCGTCTCGGTCTACTCGGCCGACGGCAAGCGGGAGCTGGAGGAGGCCGGCCCACTGCACCTGGTCACCCTCACCCACGCCCTCGCGGGTGACACGGACAGCCCCGACCTCCCGGCCGGAGTCCAGGTCGCCGCGCGCGAGCACACCGTCAACAGCTATGACGAAGGCCGACCCACCGACGGCTCCGCCACGGTGACCGACCAGGTGACCACCACCAAAGTGGGCGCCGCGATCGACGGCTACCCGACGGACGGGGACGTGCGCACCACGGCCACCGTCTACGACTGGGTCAAGGGCCTGCCCAGCAGCGAAATCACCGACCCGAACGGGCTCAAGCTGACCAAGACCACCAGCTACGACACCCAGGGCCGGATCACCAAGACCACGCTGCCGAAGTCCACCGGTTCGGACGCCGGGGCCACGGTGACCAGCTACTGGGCGGCCACCGGAACCGGCACGTGTAACGGACGTCCGGAATGGGCTGACCTGGTCTGCTCCACGGGTCCGGCCGGTGCGATCACCGGGGGCGGTTCCAATCCGACCGAGCTGCCGTTCAAAACCACGGAGTACGACCGCTGGGGCAACCCGGCCAAGGTCACCGAGACGGCCAACAGCGTCACCCGCACCACGGCCAACACCTACGATGCCGCAGGCCGTTTGAAGCAAACCCAGGTCACGGGCGGTGTCGGTACGGCAGTTCCTGCCCAGACCACCACCTATGACTCGGCAAGCGGCGACGTGGCGACCGTCTCCAACGGCACCGCCACCATCACCCACACCACCGACGTGCTCGGTCGGGAGATCGCCTACGACGACGGTGCGGGCAACGTCACGCGCACCGAGTACGACAACCGCGACCGCAAGATCCGGGTCACCGACTCGGCCACGTCCACGGTCACCTACGACTACGACAACCCCGCCGGCCTACCCAGCCGCATCCACGACTCGGTGATGGGCACCATCGGCGATGTCACCGGCTCCTACGACTCAGACGGCCGCCTGTACAAGGAGGTGCTGCCGTGGAACATGAACGTCGAGTTCGACCTCGACCCCACTGGCAGTGAGACGTCCCGCTACTGGCACTGGGAGTCGGGCTGGACGGTCCGGGGTGAGTCCACCAGCCAGAACATCCACGATCAGGTCGTCAGCCGCACCACCTACACCGGTGGCGGCGCCTACCAGGAGTACACCTACGACGCTGCGGGCCGCCTGGCCAAGGTGGACGACTCTCAGGCCGGCGTCACCACTCACCGGGCGTACGCCTTCGACGACAACACCAACCGCACGTCCCTGACCACCACCATCGACGACGTCGACGGAGGCGATCCCACCACCAACACCGTCAACTCGGCCTACGACAGTGCCGACCGGTTGATCGCCGATGGCACCGTCTACGACGCCCTCGGCCGCGCCACCGCAGCGAGCGACGGTTCGCAGAACGGCTACTACGCCAACGATCTCGTCCGACAGATCACCGCGAACTCCGAGCGCACGACCTGGGGCTTGGACGCTGCCCAACGCCTCGCCTCCTCGACCACCGAGGAGCAGGCAGAGGACGGTACCTGGGGCACGCCCGTCACCGCGACCAACCACTACGGTGACGACAGCGACAACCCGGACTGGACCGCAGAGGACAACGGGACCATCAGCCGCAGCCTCGAAGACCTGGCCGGCAACCTGATCGCCACCACCAGTGCGACAGGCAACGTCGTCCTGCAACTGTCCAACCTGCACGGCGACATAGCCACACAGATCCCGCTGGTGGACAACACCACCCCGGTGGTCAACAGCTACGACGAGTACGGCAACCCGTTGCCCGGCACCGACCCCGCCCGCTACGGCTGGCTCGGCGGCAAGCAGCGTTCCTCCGAAACGCCCAGCGGAGTGACCCTCATGGGCGTGCGCCTGTACAACGCCAGGAGTGGACTCTTCCTGTCGACGGACCCCGTCCCAGGAGGCAACGCCACCGGTTACAACTACGTCTACGGCGACCCGGTCAACAAGTACGACGTCAGCGGCAAGTACTGCGAGTGGTGGAAGCACAAGTCCTGCAAGAAGAAGAAAAGGAAGCCGTGGTACGGAAAGCGTAAATCCCGCTGGAGCGTGCGCCACTGGTTCGGAAGAAGGATCCGCGGTACCGTCTTCTGGGGTTCTCGGTGGGGCGGTGTTGGACTGGTCGGCGGAAGCTTCGGCGGCTGTCTGTACGGAGCCTTTTTCGGCCCGATGGGATGCGTCGCAGGTGGAGTCGCCGGTGGCGGATACGGGGGATTCTACGGATCAAGTTTTGGAGGAATCTACGGATTCTTCCGCGGATCGAGAAGTTGGTTCTAGTGGACATATTCCGCAAGATGGTGAGCGGACTTGACTCCGCCCTTCCCGTTCCCCTCCAATACGCTCTCGTCGGTGTATTTGGTGGGCTGGTCTGGACAGTCTCCAGTCACATGCAGGGGAGCCGCCTCGTAACATCCTTCGGCCTTTTCTTCGTCGGATTCGGAATCGGCCTTCTCTTCCACCTGATCGTGCGACAAATTGGCCGTTGACGCCTCCTTGGCGACTGACTGCTGATTCCGGAGGCGTCGAAATGCGAGCTCTTGGCGCAGCTCGACGTCTCCGGTAAGATCACTTGCGGATTTCCATGGATCGGATGAATCAGCCTCTGCCACGTCGCTGACAGCTCACCTTCGGCAGGCAAGGTCATTCGAGCACATCGCTGATCTTCGAGACTGCATCTGGGCTCGCTGCAAGAAGTGTCCGTCCGTAGCAGGCTTCCGTTCACCTCGGACAAACCAAAAAGCGCCACCAAAGGAGTGCCCCCGTGCCCGCCACCCTGCGGTGACAATGGGGGCACTCAATCATTAAAAGACGCTTGCGACGAAGCATCTGCGCCAGAATCCCGTGGGGTGCCATGCCGGGCGCGGATCCGCGATCGCGAGAAACACCGGCGCCTGCACTTCCGCGATGGGCCACCTTGCGCGGCCTGAGCGAAGCTACGCTTCTCTGCCAGCTGGACGACCGACGAAGTCGCCAGCGACAGTGAAGGCAACAAGGCACCCCATGATTGCCAGGAAGCCAGCAACTCGCCGAACAACCACTCGGGGCTGGCCGAAAATTCGACTCATGACAAAAAAGGGCAAGCTGCGGCAAAAAGCGACTTCAGGTTAACGAAGCCAGCGAACTGAGAAAACGCTTTACGCTACACTTTAGACATCGCGCGACTACTGCACCACCAGCCGTGGCACGGCACGGCTGGATACCCAGAGGCATTCATTCCCTACCACGGCCCTTCCGGGAGCACATCGATGCGCCGACGTCGTAACCGTGAGCAGCCTCACGAACCTTTCACTCCGACCACCTCAGGTGCGATTGCGATCGCAATTCAAGAAATAGTCACCGTTATAGAGATTCTTGAGCACGCCCATTCTCAAATCACCGAGTTGAGCGACGCAAGCAACGAAACAATCTCCAGCGCCAGCGGATCCACCCTGATACCGTCACTCTACGCGCGGGCCGGACTGGCCTCAATTAATGGGCGCCACGATATCCCATTACTCGCCAGCGAGATTAGTCTACTTGAGGCAGCAGTAATTAATCTGGAATCCTATGATGGAAACGAGACCGTACTGTGCGCCGGCTACGAATTGCTGGATAACTTTACCTATCGCCGAAGGAATGCCGATCCTCTATCTAGCGTGCACGGAATATTGACATTCGCTGGTGAGGCGGGAGATACGGCCAGTGGACCAGCAACTCCTTCCCTAGCATGACGGCGAGAACCAGGCGGTCCGCATGCTTACTGGATGAGTCCCTGCCGTCGCGGCACCGGTTACCGGGAAAGTGCCAGCGTGACACTCTCCTCTTCGGTGCCCATAATTCATGGATCGAATAGCGCCTAGTTGGCGACCTGATACTTCGGATCCTCTCTTCTCGAACATTCCGCGACTCTCGGCCAGTCCCACTTTCCAGCCGTCTCCAATAGGGCGACGCATCCAATGGCGGTTGGCGCGTTGCACAATTCTGAAGGTGCCGCCATGGCTACCATTCGCGCGGTCACGGGAGAGAAGGTTACCGAGTGATGGCGAAGGCGCCCGGCTGCTCCACATGCAACAGCAGGCCGGACCAACAAGTTCCTGGACAGGGAGGACGGGCCGGGCGATGGCTTCTGGGACATAACCATGGACGCGAGTTGCGCACCTCTTCCCTGACCGAGAGTACGACCGACCGATGCCTCCGCGTCGCAGTCTCGGGCGAGCCGCAGTCCGCACACAGTCCGCAAGACACCCAATCAAGACCGTCGCACCCCATCGCCACCAATCGCCAAAAGGCCAGGTCAGTGCCCCACAAGAAACATCCCCGCAGGTCACCAACCTGGCCCATTACTAGGAGACCAAGAAGGCCTGACACCCAGTCGGCCTGTCCCGACCGACCGGCGATCGGTGCACCATCGACGGTCAGTGGGTTTGGGGAAGGGGCTCCGTCGGTTCACCGGCGGAGCCCCTTCGTCGTTCCCGCCCCGACAACCGCAGCCCCCGTGCCATCCTGGACGACGTGAACCGCGACGACCTCGTACGGCTGCGCCAGGCCCGTGACCGCATGAACCGCGAGTACGCCGAACCGCTCGACATGGCCTCGATCGCCCGCACCGCGCTGATGTCCCCGGGCCACTTCCAGCGCAGCTTCCGCGCCGCGTACGGGGAGACGCCGTACAGCTATCTCATGACCCGGCGGATAGAGCGGGCGAAGGCCCTCCTCCGGCGCGGCGACCTCAGTGTGACCGAGGTGTGCATGGCCGTCGGCTGTACGTCGCTGGGCTCCTTCAGCTCCCGATTCACCGAGCTGGTCGGCGAGACCCCGAGCGCCTACCGCGCCCGTTCCCACGAGGCGGGCGCGGTGATCCCGTCCTGCGTGGCCCGCACTTTCACCCGCCCGAACCGGGCGGGACCGCCGCTCCGCCCCTAGCCTGATGCCCATGGATCTCAAACTCCGCCAGTGCTTCATCGCCGTCGACGACCACGACAAGGCGCTCGCCTTCTACTGCGACGTCCTGGAGCTGGAAATCCGTAACGACGTCGGTTTCGAGGGCATGCGGTGGGTGACCGTGGGGTCGCCGTTGCAGCCGGACGTGGAGATCGTCCTGGAGCCGCCGGCCGCGAACCCGGACGCCTCCCCCGCCGACAAGCAGGCCATGGCCGAACTCCTCGCCAAGGGCACCCTGCGCGGGGTCAACTTCACCACCGCCGACCTCGACACCCTCTACGCCCGAGTCCAGGAGTCCGGCGCCGAGGTGATCCAGGAGCCGACGGACCAGCCGTACGGCGTCCGCGACTGCGCGTTCCGCGATCCGGCCGGGAACATGCTGCGGTTCATGGAGCGGAGCGGGGACTGACAGGTGGAGCTGACAAGTGGGGCTGAAAGACGGGGCGGACAGCGGAACGGACAGGTGGGGCTGAAATTCTCACGGCGGGTCGCGGCCTCCCGCCTACGATCACGCCATGAGCACCCCCGCCGGCATCCGCTGGACCTACGCCTTCGTCGACCGCCCGCTCGGTCTCCTCGAACCCGCCCGCGCCTTCTGGACGGCCGTCACGGACACCCGGCTGTCCGAACTCCGCGGTGAACAAGGGGAGTTCGTCACCCTGCTGTCCGACAGCACCGACGCCTGCGTGAAGGTCCAGGGCGTCGAGGCCGGTCCGGGCGGCGCGCATCTCGACTTCTCCGTCGAGGACGTACCGGCGTTCGTGGACTCCGCGCTGCGACTCGGCGCGGAGACCGTCGCCGAGCACGACGGCCGGGCCGTACTCCGGTCCCCCGCAGGGCAGTTGTTCTGCGCCGTCCCCTGGCACGGCGAGTCCGTACGACCGCCCGTCGTGGCCGGCACCCGCCTCGACCAGGTCTCCCTCGACCTCGGGCCCGGCTCCTACGACGCCGAAGTCGCCTTCTGGAGCGCCCTGTTGCCCGACTGGGCCTCGCTGTCGGGTGCGCTCCCGGAGTTCCATGTGCTCAAGCCACCGCCCGGCCTGCCGATCCGGATCCTGCTCCAACGCCTCGGCGAGGAACGCCCCGCCGCCGCCCATCTCGACCTGGCCTGCGCGGACATCGACGCGGCGAGGGAACGGCACGAGCAGCTGGGCGCGACGGTCGTCTCCCACGGCAAGCACTGGACGGTGATGCGTGACCCGGCGGGCGGCGTCTACTGCCTGACCGGGCGCGACCCGGAGACCGGCGGGCTCCCTAGCCGCCCCTGACGCAGACGACGATCACCCGGGGGTCGTCGTACCGCGAGTCCGTCGGCCTCGGGCAGGCGCTCGCCGTGTCCTGATTCTCCTGCCGCTGCCAGTGCGCCCCGCCGGGCGCCCGCGCGTCGCCGGAGTCCCGCAACGACAGCGTGAGCCCGCCCCCGACGGCCACCGCGACCACCCACGCGACCAGGACCCGCCGCCATAACCGGCTCAAGCCGTCCACGCCTCCACCTCCACCACCGCGCCCACCGGAATCGCCCCGTACACATGCGGGAACTCCTCCCCACCCGGCTCCGGCGCCTCATACTTCAGCGGTACGCCGAGCCGCCCCGGGTCCACGACCAGGACCACCAGCTCGTCGGGGCCGTCGTAGGAACCGTACAAAAACGTTGCCACGCGCGAGAGTTGGGAACGGGTCGAGCAGTGGATGAAACCCTCCTGCTGGAGGGTGCGGCCACGGGTCGACCACTCGTAACTCCCCCGCTCGCGGGCCGCGTCCCACAGGGCGCGCTCGGTGATGTGGAGGATGGGGGCAGGACTGGGGGCTGTGGTGGGTTCGTCTTCCGGCATGGGATCACGCTACGGCCCGAGCCGTGCCGCCCGCGCCCGCAGGTATCGCTGCTCGGGCAGGCTGAGGGTCCTGGCCGCCGCCGACTCGTAGGCGGCCCGGGCCGCGGTGAACTCGCCGGCCCGTTCCAGGAGGTGGCCGCGGACCGCGTCGGGGCGGTGGCCCTCCCCCAACTCGTCGGCCAGTAGCTCCAGTTCGGCCAGGCCCGCGTGCGGACCGTCGACCATGGCGACGGCGACGGCCCGGTTGAGGCGTTCGACGGGGCCGGGGACCAGGCGCACCAGCACCTCGTACAGGCCGAGGATCTCGTGCCAGTCCGTCGCCCGCGCCGACGGCGCCTCGTCGTGTACGGCGGCGATCGCCGCGCGCAACTGGTAGGGCCCCGCGGGCCCTTGGGACAGCGCCCGGGTGACGAGGGCGACACCCTCCTCGATCGCCGCCCGGTCCCAGCGGTCGCGGTCCTGTTCGTCGAGGGGGACGAGTTCGCCGTGCGGGCCGGTGCGGGCGGCTCGGCGGGCGTCGGTGAGCAGCATCAGCGCCAGGAGCCCGGCCACCTCTCCGGCCTCGGGGAGCAGTTGGTGCACGGCGCGGGTCAACCGGATTGCCTCGCCCGCGAGTTCGCGCCGCGTGAGACTCGGGCCGGACGTCGCCGTATAGCCCTCGTTGAAGATCAGGTACAGCGTGTGGAGGACGGCCGGCAGCCGCTCGGCCCAGTTGTCCGGCCGTCCGAAGCGCACGCCCCGTACCTTCGCCTTCGCCCGGCTGATCCGCTGCGCCATCGTCGCCTCGGGCACGAGGTACGCCCGGGCGATCTCCGCCGTCGTCAGTCCGCCGACCGCCCGCAGGGTGAGCGCGATCTGCGCGGTCGGGGTCAACTCCGGGTGGCAGCACAGGAAAAGCAGGGAGAGGGTGTCGTCCTCGCGCGGCGGCTCGGCCGTGTACGGCTCCCGGGGCTCGAGTGCCGCCGCCTTCTCCTCCCGTGCCCGCCGCGCCTCCTCGGCACGCAGCGCGTCCGTCAGCCGCCGCGAGGCGACCCGGATCAGCCAGCCGCGCGGATTCTCCGGCACACCGCGCTCCGGCCACTGCCGGGCCGCCGCGAGCAGCGCCTCCTGAACGGCGTCCTCGGCGGTGTCGAAATGGCCGTACCTGCGCACGAGCGCGCCGAGGACCTGCGGCGCGTGTCGGCGCAGCAGGTCCTCGATGCCGGTGGTGCCGGTGGTGTCCCGCATACGGCTCAGATGTCCCCGCCGCCGTCCCCGATGGGGCGGATCACCACCGCGCGGTTGGCGGCACCCTCGGGCAGGGGGCAGCGGGTGACGCGGTCGGCGATCTCCGTGACGCGCTCCAGGCTCGCGCACTCCAGGACCCAGTAGCCGGCCATCAGCTCCTTGGTCTCGCTGTACGGCCCGTCGGTGATCACTGCCTTGCCGTCCGCGCCCAGCGCCACCAGCCGGGTCCGCGCCGGCTCGGTCAGCCCCTGCGCGTCGATCAGCTCACCCGTCTCGGACAGGTCGTCGTTGATGGCTCCCATGTGGGCGAACATGGCCTGCATCTCGGCCTCGCTCCAGGCCGGGGAACCGGGGGTGGGCTTGCCCTGCATGCCGTCGTAGTCCGCCTGTGTGCCCTGCACCATGACCAGGTACTTCATGAGTCCGCTCCTTCGGCTCGTGCCACCCGTGCCGGGCGGCTGTCACAGGAGACATCGGAGCCGGGCCGGGATTCTCGACACGGGTTCAGGATTCTTTCGGGCCGGATTCGGCCCCGGGCTCCTCTTTGGGCCCGGCGCCCTCGCCGACGTACGCCTCGCAGTCGGGGTTCCGGCACGGGCCGGCCACCCACTTCGGTACCCATGCGCCGAGCGTCTTGTACCGCCGCACGACGGTGGCCACCGGCTGTCCGCAGTCGGGACAGGTGTGCTCTTCTCTGCCCATGTACTCAGCCTAGGACCGTGCGGGGCTCGCGCCACATCGGATACATGCGCGGGCCTTCCGGGAGGTCGAGGGTGCTGTCGGTGAAGGTGTAGCCGAGCCGCTCGTACAGCTTGGTGCTGCGTTCGCTGCTCGCCTCCAGGTACGCGGGCAGGCCCTCGCGGTCGCAGCGCTCCAGGACGTGCCGGATGAGCGCGGCGCCGAGCCCCTCGCCCTGCCGGCCCGGCGCCACGGCGATCATCCACAGATATTCGTGGGCCTGGCCGGCGGGATGTCCCTCCGCCATGAGCCGGGCGATCGTCTCGACCCGCTCGTTGTCGGGATCCACCAACTCCCGCAGCTCTACGGCCTCGTCCTCGCCGCTCTCCGCATGCGCCTCGCCCGGCACCGACAGCCACAGCGCGCACGCCGCGCCGTCCTCGGCGAGGTCGATACGGCCGTCGGCGAACACCGCGTCGGTGAAGGCGGCCATCAGCTTGTGGTGGGTCGTACGGCGGTACTCGGCGTCGGGGAAGATCCAGCCGCTCACCGGATCGTCCTGAAAGGCCTCGTCCAACAGCCGGACGACCAGCTCTCTGTCGCCCTCGCCCGCCGCCCGTATCGCCACGCCCATGTTCCGCCCCTTAGCTCTCAACCGCCGTCACTTGAAAGGGTGTTGAGACTAGCGGGACTTACGGGCGAGTGAGCCGAAGGGGCGCGTCGTTGTCGAGAGGGCGAGCGCGCGGAGGCCCGAAGGGTCGAGCACGGTCGGCCTCTCGACAACGACTTTGGCGCCCCGGAGGCGAACCGAGCCACAAATAAAGGGGTGCGGGCCCCGCGCACCGTGGGGATGCGCGGGACCCGTCTGTCCGGAGCCCCGGTTGCCGTGCGGGGTCAGGACCGCACGGTTCCGTCAGGCTCCGGAGTCATCAACTGCTGCGCCGGGTCACGAACTCGGCCAGCGCGAGGAGACCGCCCGCGTCCTGCGGGTCCGGGATCGCCCGGGCCAGTTCCTGGACGGCGCGCGCCATATGGTCGGCCGCCTGGTCCTGCGCCCAGTCCCGGCCGCCCGCCCGCTCGACGGCGAGCGCGGTGCGCTCCAACTCCCCTTCCTCGTACGGCAGTCCGTACAGCTCCGCGAGTTCCACGGCCGCCGGCGTGCCCGAGGTGAGGGCGGCGACCACGGGCAGGGACTTCTTGCGGACGGCGAGGTCGGCACCGGCCGGTTTGCCGGTGCGGGCGGGGTCGCCCCATATGCCGATGACGTCGTCGATCAGCTGGAAGGCGAGCCCGGCCTGGCGGCCGAACGCGTCCAGCGCCTCGACGTCCTCGGCGGACGCCCCCGCGTACAGCGCGCCCACCGCGCAGGCGCAGCCGAGCAGCGCGCCGGTCTTGGCCTCGGCCATGGCGAGCACCTCGTCGAGGGTGACCTCGCCGGGGGCGCGCTGTTCCATGGCGGTGTCCGTGTGCTGGCCCTCGCACAGTTCGATGACGCAGTCCGCGAGCCGGGCGGCGGCGGCCGGGGACGCGGGGTGCGGGTCCGCGGCGAGCAGTCGCAGGGCCAGCGCCTGGAGGGTGTCCCCGGCGAGGATCGCGTCGGCGTCGCCGAACACGGTCCACGCGGTGGGCCGGTGTCTGCGGGTGGTGTCCCGGTCCATCACGTCGTCGTGCAGCAACGTGAAGTTGTGGACCAGTTCCACCGCCGCGGCGGCCCGCAGCGCGCCCGTCCGTGCCCGCTCGCCGCCGAGAGCGCCGGCGGCGGCCAGGACGAGGGCGGGGCGGATCGCCTTGCCGGCGTTGCCCGCCGCCGGTGTGCCGTCCGCGTGCTCCCACCCGAAGTGGTAGAGCGCGATCCGGCGCATCGAGCCGGGCAGCGAGTCGATCGCCGAGCGCAGCTCGGGGTCGACGGACGCCCTGGCCCCCTCCAGGAACACCGCCGCCTCGTGCCCCTCGGACGGCGGTGTCGGTGCCGGTGTCCCGCCGGCGGGCTGTTTCGTCTCCGTCCCGAGCTCGGCCATGGGGTCCCCCTCGGAGAGTCCGCGGACGGTGACTTGGGGTGTACCCGCCCTTGCGGGCGGGAACACCGCGTCCAGCTGCTGAAACGTCACCTCCAGCGGCCGATCTCGACGTTCTCCAGGACGCCGAGGGCGTCGGGCACGAGGACCGCCGCCGAGTAGTAGGCCGTCACCAGGTATTTGATGATCGCCTGTTCGTTGATGCCCATGAAGCGCACCGAGAGGCTCGGCTCGATCTCGTCCGGGATGCCGGCCTGCTGGAGGCCGATGACGCCCTGGTCGGCCTCGCCGGTACGCATGGCGATGATCGAGGTGGTCCGCCGGTCGCTGACCGGGATCTTGTTGCACGGGTAGATCGGCACCCCGCGCCAGGTCGGGATGCGGTTGCCGCCGACCTCGATGGACTCCGGGACCAGTCCGCGCTTGTTCAGCTCGCGGCCGAACGCGGAGATCGCGCGCGGGTGGGCCAGCAGCATCCTGGTGCCGCGCCGCCTGCTGAGCAGTTCGTCCAGGTCGTCCGGGCCGGGGACGCCGTCGTGGGGCTGGAGCCGCTGGTCGTACTCGCAGTTGTTGAGGAGCCCGAACTCGCGGTTGTTGATGAGTTCGTGCTCCTGGCGCTCCTTCAACGCCTCGACGGTGAGCCGGAGTTGCTGCTCCGTCTGGTTCATCGGCTGGTTGTAGAGATCGGCCACGCGCGAGTGGATGCGCAGGACGGTCTGGGCGACGCTCAGTTCGTACTCGCGCGGCTTGGCGTCGTAGTCGACGAACGTGTGCGGGATGTCCGGCTCGCCGGAGTGGCCCGAGGCGAGGTCGATGGACTTCTCGCCGTACTTGTTGGTGCGCTGCTCGGGGATCGCGCGCAGTTGCGCGAGGTGGTCCCGCAGGGTCTCGGAGCGCTCCGCGACCTGCTCGACGTCGCCGCGGGCCAGGATCAGCACCGTGCAGGCGGTGTCCGCGCGGGCCGTGTACTCCCAGATGGCCTCCGGGTCGAGCAGCGCCTCGTCGCCGAAGTAGGCACCGTCGGCGAGGACCCCGAGGACCGTGTCGTCGCCGTACGGGCCCGTGCCGACCTTCTCCACCCTGCCGTGCGCCAGCAGGTACACCTCGTCGGCCTGGCCGCCGAACGACGCGATCGCCTCCCCCGGGGCGTACTCGCGCTGCCGGCAGCGGACGGCCAGCTCCGAGAGCACCTCCTCGTCCTCGTAGTCCCGCAGCGCGGGCAGTTCGCCGAGCTCCGCGGGGATGACCTCGACGCGGTCGCCGGTCTTCACGAATGTCACCCGGCCGTCGCCCACGGAGTAACTCAGCCGTCGGTTCACCCGGTATGTGCCACCCTGCACGTTCACCCACGGCAGTGTGCGCAGCAGCCAGCGCGAGCTGATCTCCTGCATCTGCGGCGCGGACTTCGTGGTCGTGGCCAGGTTCCGCGCAGCCGCCGTACCAAGACTCTGCTGCGGCTTGTTCTGCTCCGCGCGGACCTCTTCGCCTACCGACATAGAGAAATGCCCTCCCCATTCGCCCGGCACCTGTGCGCCGGGCATCGTTCTCGCGCACCAGCCTTCCTCACGGAGCGTGCTGATGGTATTACCCGAAAGAGCGGGAATGGATCTTCAACTGCTGGGCACAGGGGCTGTTCACGTCGAATGTTGTTCGAGTTGCTGCCGGGTCGGCCGGTGTCCGGATCGACTCGCACACCGTACGAAGAAGTCGTCCGTACCGCGCTTTTTCGGTACAAGCAGCGATACGAGACGGCCTTGTACGGCGGCCGTCGCACAGCACGAAGGAGGCGTTCATGGCCTCACCCATGTCCGCGGGCGGTTTCCTGGCCGGTCTGAAGGCGGAGGGCGTCAAGGTCGTCGAGGTCGGCGAGTGGGAGCACCACAACCGCAACCACAAGGGCCCGTGGGGACCCGTCCACGGCGTGATGATCCACCACACGGTCACCAAGGGCAGCGCGCAGACGGTGGCACTGTGCCGCGACGGCCGCCCGGACCTCCCCGGCCCGCTCTGTCACGGCGTCATCACCAAGGACGGCCACCTCCACCTGGTCGGCTACGGCCGCGCCAACCACGCGGGCCTCGGCGACGACGACGTGCTCCGCGCGGTGATCGCCGAAAAGGCGCTGCCGCACGACAACGAGGCCAACACCGACGGCAACCGGCACTTCTACGGCTTCGAGTGCGAGAACCTCGGCGACGGCGAGGACCCCTGGCCCGAGGCCCAGTTGGAGACGATCGAGAAGGTCTGCGCGGCGATCTGCCGCCACCACGGCTGGTCGGCGCGGTCGGTGATCGGGCACCTGGAGTGGCAGCCCGGAAAGGTGGACCCGCGCGGGTTCACGATGGCGTGGCTGCGGGACCGGGTCCGTGACCGGCTGAAGTGACTCCCGGGACAGCACAGGCGACACGGGCGACACCGCCGACCCGGGTGACAATGGTGCCGTGACCAGCCCCGACCTCGCCGCCCTACGGCCCCGGCTCCCGTCGCCGGTGCAGGAGATCGCGGACGGGCGCTTCGGGCGGCACGGCATCCGGCTGCTGCTCAAGCGGGACGACCTGATCCACCCGGACCTGATCGGCAACAAGTGGCGCAAGCTCGCGCCCAACCTCACGGCGGCGGCCGGACGTACAGTCGTCACGTTCGGCGGCGCCTACTCCAACCACCTGCGCGCCACCGCCGCCGCGGGCCGCCTCCTGGGTCTGCCCACGGTCGGCGTGGTCCGCGGCCAGGAACTGTCCGACCGCCCGCTCAACCCGTCCCTGGCCCGCTGCGCGGCCGACGGGATGCGCCTCCACTTCGTCGACAGGTCGACGTACCGGCGCAAGTCCGAACCGGAGACGCTGGCCGGCGTCCTGCGCGCGGTGGACGCGGAAGACGCGTACGTCGTCCCCGAGGGCGGCAGCAACTCCCTTGCGGTGCGCGGCTGCCGGGCCCTGGGCGAGGAACTACGCGCGCGTGCCGACGTCGACGTCGATGCCGATGCCGATGCCGATGTCCATGTGGATGTCGTCGCCCTCGCGTGCGGTACCGGCGGCACGTTGGCCGGGTTGGCCGCCGGACTCGGCCCCGACCAGCGCGCTTTGGGGATACCGGTCCTCAGGGGCGGCTTCCTGGCCGCCGACACAGAAGGCCTTCAGGAGCGCGCCTTCGGCGGTCGGCGGGGTGACTGGTCGCTCGACGACCGCTTCCACTTCGGGGGCTACGCGCGCGTGCCGACCGAACTCGACGCCTTCGCCGGGGACTTCGAGCGGCGGCACGGGGTGCCCGTAGAGCGTCTCTATGTCGCCAAGTTGCTCTACGGACTTGTCGCCCTCGCCGACGAAGGCGCCTTCCCGCGCGGGAGCACTGTCGCCGCGGTGATCACCGGGCGGCCGTTCCCATAAGCGCACTCCAGGTGCCGTAGAAACCGAAACCGCTAGGCCGCTTCCCGGTAAGCCGCCGCCTCCTCCAGGTCGAGGCGGCGCAGCAACGTGCGGAGCATCTCGTCGTCGATGTAGCGGCCGTCGCGGAGGCGGACGAACATCGAGCGTTCGGCGCTGATCATCTCGCGGGAGAGACGGCGGTAGGTGTCGTCGACCGTCTCGCCGGTGACGGGGTTGGTGGCGCCGAGGCGCTCCCAGACGGCGTTGCGGCGGCGCTCCAGGACCTCGCGGAGGCGGTCGGCGAGCGGAGGCGGCAGGGCGTTGCGTTCGTCCTCCAGGAGGGCCTCCAGGCGTTTTTCGGCGACTCGGGAGGCCTGTGCCTGGGCGTTGGCCTCGGCGAGGGTCTCGGCCTGCTGGTCGCGGCCGGGGAATTTCAGCAGCCGGATGATCGGGGGCAGGCTCAGGCCCTGCACCACCAGCGTGCCGATGACCGTCGTGAAGGTCAGGAACAGGATGAGGTTGCGCTGCGGGAAGGGATCGCCGCCGTGCACGGTGAGCGGGATCGAGAAGGCGATGGCCAGGGAGACCACGCCTCTCATGCCGGCCCACGCGGTGGTCATCGCCCCCTTCCAGGTGGGGCTGTCCTCGCGCTCCCTGATCCGCGCCGACAGGAAGCGGGGAATGAAGGCCGCCGGATACACCCACACGAACCGGGTCGCGACGACGACCAGGAAGAGCGCGATCGCGTACCAGGCGGCGTCCAGGCCCCGGTACTCGCCAAGTCCCTTGAGGACCACCGGCAGTTGGAGTCCGATCAGGGCGAACACCGCGGACTCCAGGACGAAGGCGACCATCTTCCAGACGGCCTCCTCCTGGAGGCGGGTCGCGAAATCGACCTCCCACGCGCGGTGGCCCAGATAGAGCGCCACGACCACGACGGCGAGCACCCCGGAGGCGTGCACCTGCTCGGCGACCGCATAAGCGATGAACGGGATCAGCAGCGAGAGCGTGTTCTGCAGCAGCGCCTCCTTGAGGTGCGTGCGCAGCCAGTGGATCGGCACCATCAGGAGCAGCCCGATACCGACACCGCCGACGGCCGCGAGCAGGAACTCCCAGATGCCGCCGGCCCAGGTGGCGCCCTCGCCGATCGCGGCCGCGAGGGCCACCTTGTAGGCGGTGATCGCGGTCGCGTCGTTCAGCAGGGACTCGCCCTGGAGGATCGTCGTGATCCGTGACGGCAGCCCGACCCGGCGGGCCACCGCCGTCGCCGCGACCGCGTCCGGCGGCGCCACCACGGCGCCCAGCACCAGGGCGGCGGTCAGCGGCAGCCCCGGGACGATCACATACGCGGCCCAGCCGACGACGAACGTGGCGAAGAGCACGTAGCCGACCGACAGCAGTGCCACGGGCCGCACTTGGGCCCGCAGATCGAGGTACGAGCTGTCGGTGGCCGAGGTGTACAGCAGCGGGGGCAGCAGCAGCGGCAGTACGACCTCCGGGTCGAGGGTGTAGTCGGGCACCCCCGGGACGTACGAGACGACCAGCCCGACCGCGACCAGCAGCAGCGGTGCAGGCACCGGGGTGCGCCGGGCCGCGGCGGCCACCACGGCGCTCCCCGCCACCAGCAACAGCAGTGGCATCACGTCCATCGTCCTCGCCCGCCCTCGTTTTTCCGCGCGGCCAACCGCACACCCGTCGTAATCTGGCAATCATGAAACAGTGCACGCACGCCGACGCGCTGCCGCTCCCTGAACCGGGGCCCCAGAGCGAGACCTGTCTGGAGTGTCTGGCGGCAGGCACCCACCCGGTGCAGCTGAGACTGTGCCTCTTCTGCGGCCATGTCGCCTGCTGCGACTCCTCGCCGCTGCGCCATGCCACAGCACATCACAAGGACTCCGGGCATCCGGTGATGCGGACGTTCGAGGTCGGGGAGAGCTGGCGTTGGTGCTTCGTCGACCACGTACTCCTGTGACCCCGTAATCCGGCCGCTTGTTTCCCGTCCGTTTCGACGGTTCGACCGTCTGACGTCTGGGTACGTCAACCCGGCGCGCGCTCTTCCCAATTGGGCCCGCAGGACCCCTAGCCACGGAGCGTATCCGTAGGTTTACTATGAGTGACAGCATGGGGTTGGGGTCCCGGGGACAGAAAAGTTCGGAGCGCGGTAGCGTCACCGCTGAACCAAGTATCGCGTTACCCCGGGGGGCGACCCCTGGGCCCCCGAAAGAGCTTGTACCACCTTGGAGGTGAGGGTGTCCCAGATCGCAGGCGAGCCCGCGACCCAGGACTTCGTGGAAGTCCGGCTGCCGGCTGCGGGCGCATACCTGTCGGTGCTGCGCACGGCCACGGCCGGCCTCGCAGCCCGTTTGGACTTCACCCTCGACGAGATCGAGGACCTTCGCATCGCGGTGGACGAGGCCTGCGCGATCCTGCTCCAGCAGGCCGTGCCGGGCTCGGTGCTCAGCTGTGTCTTCCGCCTCGTGGACGACTCGCTCGAAGTCACCGTCTCCGCCCCGACGACGGACGGTCACGCCCCCGCGCGCGACACCTTCGCGTGGACCGTGCTCTCGGCCCTCGCGGGCAAGGTCTCATCGGCAGTCGACGAGGACAAGACCGTTTCGATCAGCCTCTACAAACAGCGCGGCGCGGGACCCGGGCCGGCGTGAGGAACGGGGACGGGCCGGTGCGGGACGAAGAGCGCGGCACACGGGAGCTGCCGGCCGAGGGCGGCTCAGGCGGATCCCGCCGCACGGCGGACGACGGCGCCCTCGTGCCACGCGGCCAGATCCCCGAGCAGGCCCGGCCGCACCCGGAGGAAGAAACCTCGGAGGCCGGTGTGATGGACGACGGTCAACGTGAGCAGGACGGTGCCGTGCGTATTGGTGGGGTCTCCCCCGTTGCCGGGGGTTCCCCCGCTCCGACTGAGTCGAGCGTGGGGGAGGAGGCGAAAGCTCGGGAAGGGGCGACAGGCCAGGCGATGAGCGAGCACGAGCGGGACAACGTGGCGGCCACGCAGAGCGTGCAGGTCACACGGCACGACCCCCAGGACCGCAGCGGGGCGCGCGCACTCTTCATCGAGCTGCGCACGCTCGATGGCGGCAGCGTCGAGTACGCGGAGCTGCGCAACCGGCTGGTCCGTATGCACCTGCCGCTCGTCGAGCACCTCGCGCGCCGCTTCCGCAACCGCGGGGAGCCGCTGGACGACCTGACCCAGGTCGCCACCATCGGCCTGATCAAGTCGGTCGACCGCTTCGACCCGGAGCGCGGCGTCGAGTTCTCGACGTACGCGACCCCGACGGTCGTCGGCGAGATCAAGCGGCACTTCCGTGACAAGGGCTGGGCGGTGCGTGTCCCGCGCAGGCTCCAGGAGCTGCGCCTGTCGCTGACCACGGCGACGGCGGAGCTCTCGCAGCGGCACGGACGCTCCCCCACGGTCCACGAGCTGGCCGAGAAGCTCGGCATCTCGGAGGAGGAGGTCCTGGAGGGCCTGGAGTCGGCCAACGCCTACTCCACGCTGTCCCTGGACGTCCCCGACACGGACGACGAGTCCCCGGCGGTCGCGGACACGCTCGGCGCGTACGACGAGGCACTGGAGGGCGTCGAGTACCGCGAGTCGCTCAAGCCGCTGCTGGAGGACCTGCCGCCCAGGGAGAAGCGGATTCTGCTGCTCCGCTTCTTCGGCAACATGACGCAGTCGCAGATCGCGCAGGAGGTCGGCATCTCGCAGATGCATGTGTCCCGGCTGCTGGCCCGGACACTGGCCCAGCTGCGGGAGAAGCTCCTCGTCGAGGAGTGATCCGCCTGCCGAAGTCAGCTCTTCGGCTCTTCGGTGCCACGGCCGGGCCCTCGGATTCCGAGGGCCTGTGTCGTCGCCGGGTTCACCAGCAGCACCAGCGCGCCGATCGCGACCACCGCGAGCGCGATACCGGCCGGGATCGCCACGCTGTCGGCCTGGAGCAGGTTGTAGGCCACGGGCAACGCCATGACCTGGGTGATGACGGCCGGACCCCGGCTCCAACTTCGTTGCCCGATCAGTCCCCGCGCGGCCAGCAGCGGCAGCAGCGCGAGCACCACCAGGGTCACCCCACCGGTGACGGCCTGCTGCCGGTCGTCCGGTTCGCCGGTGAGACCCAGGACGAGCATCCACACCCCGGCGACGGCGAGCGCGAGGCCCTCCAGCGCGACGAGGACCGCCGCGTAGGTCAGGCGGCGCGGGCGGGGTCCGTCGGGGCCGTCGGTCTGCGGGGCGGGGATCTGCTCAGCACTCACCCCAGCAGGGTAGTCCCCGGGATCCGGCCCCAGGTGTTCAGGCTCACGCCGTCTCCTCTTACCCAACCCCTACCTCGGTATGGGCCGGGTACCCCCCAGTAGGTACGCTGCAACTCATGCGTGCACTTCTCGTGGTCAATCCGGCGGCAACCACCACAAGCGCACGTACGCGCGATGTCCTGCTCCACGCGCTCGCGAGCGAGATGAAGCTGGAAGCGGTCACCACCGAGTACCGGGGCCACGCGCGCGACCTCGCCCGGCAGGCCGCGGAGACCGGGAACGTCGACCTGGTCGTGGCCCTCGGCGGCGACGGCACGGTCAACGAGGTCGTCAACGGCCTGCTGCACACCGGCCCCGACCCGGAGCGCCTGCCCGGCCTCGCCGTGGTCCCCGGCGGCTCCACCAACGTCTTCGCCCGCGCCCTGGGGCTGCCCAACGACGCCGTGGAGGCGACCGGCGCCATCCTGGACGCCCTGCGCGAGGGCAGCGAGCGCACGGTCGGCCTGGGGCTGACCTCCGGGACGCCCGGCACCGAGGACGAGGCCGTGCCCTCGCGCTGGTTCACCTTCAACGCCGGACTCGGGTTCGACGCCGGGGTGGTCGGGCGGGTCGAGCAGCAGCGGGAGCAGGGCAAGAAATCCACGCATGCGCTCTACGTGCGTCAGGTGGTCCGGCAGTTCCTCGGCGAGCAGCACCGCCGGCACGGGACGATCACGCTGGAGCAGCCCGGCGCGGACCCGGTCACCGATCTCGTCGTAGCCATAGTCTCGAACACCTCGCCCTGGACGTATCTCGGCAATCGCCCGATGTACACGTCACCTAAGGCGTCGTTCGATAAAGGCCTCGACGTACTCGGTCTCAGCCGCCTGTCCAGCGCCGCGGTTGCCCGGTATGGCACCCAGTTGCTCACTTCGTCCCCCGAACGCGGACCCCATGGCAAGCACGCTGCGACGTTGCACGACCTGAGTGAGTTCACCTTGCATTCGAAGGTCCCCCTGCCCCTCCAGATGGACGGCGACCACCTCGGACTGCGTACGAGCGTGACGTTCACAGGCGTACGCCGTGCACTGCGTGTGATTGTGTGAGCAGAAAGGGCTGAAGTCCTTTCACTCGAACGTTTAGACCAGGGTCCACCCCATGGAAGTACGGCTGTGACCTAGTCGACACCGAGGAATCAAAAAAAACTTTCCGGAAGGGGTTGTATCCGCCGCTGAGGTTTGCGAGTCTCTACGTGGCGATCGAGACGGCCCGCAACACCGGCCTCCACGGATCACCGGAACCCCTCTTCAATCCACAGGACCTCCGCCAGTGAACCTGGCGTTCGGCCCTTCACTTGTTGAGGGATTCGTGAAAGCGTTCACATTCACAAGCAACCCGCACGTAATACCAAGGAGAGGTAGCAGCCATGGACTGGCGTCACAACGCCGTTTGCCGCGAGGAAGACCCCGAGCTCTTCTTCCCCATCGGCAACACCGGTCCTGCGCTGCTGCAGATCGAGGAAGCCAAGGCCGTCTGCCGTCGCTGTCCCGTTATGGACCAGTGTCTGCAGTGGGCGCTCGAGTCCGGCCAGGACTCCGGCGTCTGGGGTGGTCTCAGCGAGGACGAGCGCCGCGCCATGAAGCGCCGCGCCGCTCGCAACCGTGCCCGTCAGGCCTCCGCCTGACGTCCACCCCGCTCACAGCCTGAGCTTGGCGGCGCGTACAGCGAGTACGCATCTCCCGCCCCCGAGCCGCAGCGCGCAGTACCCCCGATGCGCATAGCAACGAGCGACTGGCCCCGGATCATCAATTGATCCGGGGCTCTTTGCTGTTCAGGTACGACCCTTGCTGTTCAGGTACGGCCGTTCAAACGCCCGCGCGTGCACGGCAGTTCGGGCCCACGCATGTGTAGGTCGTGTGCACATACGTCACTTGTGCGCCTGCACCGGCACATCCAGGATCACCCGGGTCCCCCGCTCCGGCCCCGGCACCATGTCGAACGTGCCGCCCAACTCGCCCTCCACCAGCGTCCGTACGATCTGCAGGCCCAGGTTGCCGGAGCGGTGCGGGTCGAATCCTTCGGGGAGGCCTACGCCGTCGTCCTGCACGGTGACCAGGAGGCGGGCGTCCTTCGAGGTGCCGCCGCGGACGGCCGAGACCTCGACCGTGCCCGTCTCGCCCTCGCGGAAGCCGTGTTCGAGGGCGTTCTGCAGGATCTCGGTGAGGACCATGGAGAGCGGGGTGGCGACCTCGGCGTCCAGTATTCCGAAGCGGCCGCTGCGCCGGCCGGTGACCTTGCCCGGGGAGATCTCGGCGACCATCGCGAGCACCCGGTCGGCGATCTCGTCGAACTCCACCCGCTCGTCCAGGTTCTGGGACAGCGTCTCATGCACGATCGCGATCGAACCGACCCGGCGGACGGCCTCCTCCAGCGCCTCCCTGCCGCTCTCGGAGTCGATCCGGCGGGCCTGGAGACGCAACAGGGCGGCAACTGTCTGGAGGTTGTTCTTCACCCGGTGATGGATCTCCCGGATGGTCGCGTCCTTGGTGATCAACTCCCGCTCGCGGCGCCGCAGTTCGGTGACGTCCCGGAGCAGCACCAGTGAACCGATGCGGGTGCCCTTGGGTTTGAGCGGGATCGCCCTGAACTGGATGACCCCGTCCCGCGCCTCGATCTCGAACTCGCGCGGCGCCCATCCACTGGCGACCTTGGCTAGCGCCTCGTCCACCGGGCCCCGGGTCGGGGCGAGTTCGGCGGTGGTCACGCCCAGCGGCTGGCCGACGAGGTCGGTGGCGAGGCCCATGCGGTGGTATGCGGAGAGGGCGTTGGGCGAGGCGTACTGCACGATGCCATCGCCGTCGAGCCGGATCAGTCCGTCGCCGACGCGCGGCGAGGCGTCCATGTCGACCTGCTGGTTCGGGAACGGGAAGGAACCGGCCGCGATCATCTGCGCGAGGTCCGACGCGCTCTGCAGGTACGTGAGTTCGAGGCGGCTCGGGGTGCGCACGGTGAGGAGATTGGTGTTGCGCGCGATGACACCCAGGACGCGCCCGTCCCGTCGTACCGGAATCGACTCGACCCGGACGGGGACCTCTTCGCGCCACTCCGGGTCCCCCTCGCGGACGATGCGGCCCTCGTCCAGGGCCGCGTCCAGCATGGGGCGGCGGCCGCGCGGGACGAGGTGGCCGACCATGTCGTCCTGGTACGAGGTGGGGCCGGTGTTCGGCCGCATCTGGGCGACGGAGACATAGCGGGTGCCGTCGCGCGTGGGGACCCATAGGACCAGGTCGGCGAAGGAGAGGTCGGAGAGCAGCTGCCACTCCGAGACCAGCAGGTGGAGCCACTCGAGGTCGGAGTCGTCGAGTGCGGTGTGCTGGCGTACGAGTTCGTTCATGGAGGGCACGTCTGCGAGCGTACCCGCCGGTCTGTACCTGTCCTAAAAAACACCCGCGGGCCGCGGCGCCTGAGAGGGACCCTCAGCCCTCTCGGCACCGCAGCCCGGAGCAGCAACGGCCACGGGGTGTGCGGTCCCGATCGGCCGATGGATGAGGAGCCGGGGCAGTCAGGGCAGAGAGCCTCGGTTCCTCGGTCCGTCCTCCTGTGCGGGGAGGACGGAGGCTTACGCCTCTAACACATTGTGGACTAGACCACTATCCGTGTCCATGCGTTGAAGGATGTTTGATGGTGGCGCTTTTCCGCTGCGATCCGCTCGGTCCGCCACTCGTAGGACGTCCCAGCATGCACGGGGAAGCCTAATGGTGTTGAGTCATGTGCGGGGCCAGATGGTCATGGCAATTTCGGCGACCGCCGCCAGTTCCTCGCGGCCCGCCCCGTCCCGCGCCTGCTGGGACATTCCCTGAATGACCGCCCCCGTGTGCCGGGCGAGCGCGGCGGCATCGAGGTCCGCGGGCAGCTCCCCCGCCGCGATGTCCGCCTCGATACGACGCTCCAAGGTGACGAGGTTGGCGTTGCGCCGCTCCCGCAGCGACTCCTCCACCTCGGGGGTCGTGCAGTTGGTGGCCGCGTGGACGACCAGACAGCCGTGCGGCCGGTCGGGTGCGGTGTACTCGGCGGCCGCCTCGCGCAGTATCCGCGCCACGGCGGCCCGGGCGGTGGGTTCCTCGGCGAGCGCGCGGTCGGTGAAGGAGCCGTAGCGCGTGCCGTACTCCGCCACGACCTCGGCGAACAGGGCCTGCTTGTCGCCGAAGGCCGCGTAGAGGCTGGGGGCACCGATACCCATGACGCGGGTGAGATCGGAGACGGAGGTCGCTTCGTAGCCGTGCTCCCAGAACGCGAGGACCGCCTGCTCCAGCGCGGTGGCACGGTCGAAGGAACGCGGCCGACCTCGGGTCTTGGCTGCCTTGACCTGCGGTTTCGTCTCCTCGCTGCGCACCATGGAGTGAATTGTATAGCGAGTGCTAGAGAAATGTCGGCGGGCTGTTGTACGGTTTTTCTGTAGCGACCGCTAGAGAACTCACTACAGAAACACGGAGGGGCTTCGACATGGGTGTGCTCACGGGCAGGACCGCACTGGTCACGGGTGCGGGCAGGGGCATCGGGCGGGGCATCGCGGAGCGGCTGGCGCGGGACGGGGCGCGGGTCGCGGTGCACTACGGCAGGAGTGAGGCGGCGGCGAAGGAAGTGGTCGCCGCGATCGAGGAAGCGGGCGGCTCGGCGTTCGCGCTCGGTGCGGAGCTGGGCGGGCCCGGCGATGCCGAAGGGCTCTGGGCGGAGTTCGACCGGCACGCGGACGGGCTGGACATTCTGGTGAACAACGCGGGGATCGGATCCTCCGCACCGATCGAGGAGATAGGGGAAGAGGAGTACGACCGCGTCTTCGCGGTGAATGTGAAGGCGCCGTTCTTCCTGGTCGCGCACGGCATGGACCGGCTGCGGGACGGGGGCAGGATCATCAACATCTCGTCGGGGCTGGCCCGCACCGCGGCGATGCCGCACAACATCGCGTACGCCATGACGAAGAGCGCCCTGGACGTCTTCTCCCGGGACCTGTCCAAGGTGCTCGGCCCCCGGGGCATCACGGTGAACTCGGTGGCGCCGGGCGTCATAGACACGGACAACACGGCCGAGCTGCTGCACGGGAGCGAGGACAGCTGGGCGCGGGTGGCCGCCTTCTCCGCGCTGGGGCGGGTGGGAGAGACCGCCGACGTGGCGGACGTGGTGGCGTTCCTCGCGTCCGAGGGCGGACGGTGGATCACCGGGAGCTGGGTGGATGTGACGGGAGGTTCGCTCACCTGACGACGTGAGGACGTGAGGACGTGAGGACGTGAGGACGTGCGGTCAGCGGGTCTCCGCCACCTTGTTCAGCGGGTCTCCGTCACCTTGGCCAGGGCGCGGGGCGCGTCCGGGTCCTGGCCGCGGGCGATGGTGACCTCGTAGGCGAGGAGCTGGAGCGGGAGGATCTCCAGGATGGGCTGGAGTTCCTCGGGGACGCCCTCGACCGGCAGGACGAAACCGGCCGAGGCCTGGTCGACCTGGCCGGCCGGGCCGATGACGACCAGGTCGGCGCCCCGGCCGCGCAGCCGGTCGAGGACGGGCTGGAGGGCGGTGCCGCCCTTGCCGTCCGTGACGACCGCGATGACCGGGGAGACGTTGTCGACCATGGCGAGGGGGCCGTGCAGGAGGTCGGCGCCGGAGTAGGCGAGGGCGGGGATGTAGCTGGTCTCCATCAGCTTGAGGGCGGCTTCCTTGGCGGTGGGATAGCCGTAGCCGCGCGAGGTGATCACCATGCGTTCGGCGAAGCGGTAGCGGGAGGCGAGGGTGCGGACCTCGTCCTGGCGGGCGAGGAGTTGTTCGGCGAGGTCGGGCAGCGCCTTGGCCGCCGCGCCGTCGCCGCCGCGCAGGCCCTCGACGAAGAGGTAGAGCGCGAGGAGGGAGGCCGTGTACGTCTTGGTCGCGGGGAGGGCCTTCTCCGGGCCGGCCATGACGTCGATGTGGTACTCGGAGACGGCGGCCAGCGGTGAGTCCGGGTTGTTGGTCACAGCGACCGTGATCGCGCCGGCCTCGCGGGCGGCCCGGGTCGAGGCGACCAGGTCCGGGGAGCCGCCGGACTGACTGACGGTGACGACGAGGACGTCGGTCAGGTCGGGGCGAGCGCCGTATGCCGTGGTGGTCGACATGGAGGTGAGTCCGCAGGGCAGGCCGAGGCGGATCTCCAGGAGGTACTTGGCGTAGAGGGCGGCGTTGTCGGAGGTGCCGCGGGCGGTGAGCAGCACGAAGCGGGGCCTGCGGGCGGCCACGTCCTGGGCGACCTGGCGGATGCGCGGGGCGCCCTCGTCCAGGATGCGGCGCAGGACGGCGGGCTGTTCGGCCATCTCGCGGGCCATGATCCGGCCGGGGAGGTCGCCCTGAGGGGCCGAAGTCGTGGCGGTCATGCGGGGTCCTCCGGAGGTCGGTCGGGGCTGTGGTGCGGTGTCCATTTCACCCCCTCTGCGGGAGGTGCGCCTCCGTTGGGCGGTTACCGGTTTTCGGACAGGCGGCGAACTCTGGGAGGCAAGAGCCTCCTCTGTTAGATTGGTGCGCAGATTGGTCTAAACCACACAGCTCCTCCGGGCTCCTCGAAGCCCCTCTGCAGAACGGCAGGCCAGCGTGGAAGTTGTCATCGTTCCGGACGCCAAGTCGGGCGGCGAGCTGATCGCCGAGGCCATGGCACAGCTCCTCCGGCGCAAGCCGGACGCCCTTCTCGGCGTGGCCACCGGGTCGACGCCGCTGCCCATCTACGAAGCACTGGCGGCGAAGGTCCGCGCCGGGGCCGTGGACACCTCGCGGGCGCGGATCGCCCAGCTCGACGAGTACGTGGGGCTGCCCGCCGAGCACCCGGAGTCGTACCGCTCGGTGCTGCGGCGCGAGGTGCTGGAGCCGCTCGGGGTCGGGATCGACGCGTTCCTCGGGCCGGACGGGACGGCCGAGGACGTGCAGGCGGCGTGCGAGGCGTACGACACGGCGTTGGGCGAGGCCGGCGGGGTCGATCTGCAGATACTGGGCATCGGGACCGACGGGCACATCGGGTTCAACGAGCCGTGCTCGTCGCTGGCCTCGCGGACCCGGATCAAGACGCTGACCGAGCAGACGCGGGTGGACAACGCGCGGTTCTTCGACGGCGACATCGAGCAGGTCCCGCACCACGTCATCACGCAGGGCATCGGCACGATCCTGGAGGCCCGGCACCTGGTGTTGCTCGCGACCGGCGAGGGCAAGGCGGACGCGGTCGCCGCGACCGTGGAGGGGCCCATCGCCGCGGTGTGCCCGGCATCGGCGCTGCAGTTGCACCGGCATGCGACGGTCGTGGTCGACGAGGGCGCCGCGTCGAAGCTGAAGCTCGCGGACTATTTCCGGCACACGTTCGTCAACAAGCCGGACTGGCAGGGCATTTGAGGCGCGGGGTCCTCAACACGCCGGACCGGCGGGGCCTCTGAGGTTCGAGTGCCTCAACACGCCAGACCGGCGGGACCTCTGAGGTTCAGGTTCGTCAACGTGCCCGACCAACAGGGCGTCTCAGGACCAGGGCCCTCAACACACCCGGCTCGCAAAGGGTCCGAGGTACGCGTTCCTCAACACGCCGGACCGGCGGGGCCTCTGAGGTTCAGGTTCCTCAACGTGCCCGACCAGCAGGACATCTGAGGAACGGGGTCCTCAACACGCCCGGCTCGCGAAGGGTCCGCAGCCCGGGTTCCCAACACGCCTGGCCGGCAAAAGAGCCGAGGCCCGGGCTCCTCAACAAGCCCGACCCGCAAGGGATCTGCCCCCGTTCCCCCCGTGTACGTGCCGGTGCCGGGCCCCCTCGTGGAGGGTCCGGCACCGGTGTATTCGGGGGTGTTCCCCTGGTCGGGGTCACTCCCCCGGCTCACGGTCACGTCCCGGCGATGACCTCCGCCGCCGCGTGGCCGCAGACTCGGGCCGCGCCGTGAGTCGCGATGTGGAGGGCGCCTCGGGGCGGTGCCTGCGGGACGCCCATTTCGACCACGACGGTGTCGGGGCGGGCCGCCAGCAGGGTGTCGAGGGTGGCCGCCATCCAGGGGTGACGGTGTTCGTCCCGGACCACGACGACGATGCGCCGCGTACCGGCCGCCTTCAGGACCGCGTCCCCCGCGTCCTCCCCGGCGAAGCCGGCCGTCTCCGTACCGGGCAGCCGGTGAGCGAGTTCCGCGGCCACGCCCCAGGGCGTCTCGTCGCCCACGGCGATGTTCGCGACCGGGGTGAGGAGAGCCACGTACGGCGGTTCGGTGAGCGGGGTGAAGTCGTCGGCGCCGGTGACCGTGAGGGCGCGACGGGCGGCGACGAGGCCGATGTCGACGCGCGTCACCTCTGCCGTAGAAGCCGTAGAGGCCATAGAAGCGGAGCCCTCGGCCGGGGTGGACGCGGCCGCACCCGAAGCCGTCCACTGGGCCAACCCCCGTACCCGTTCCGCCGCTTCGGCCAGGCGTTCCTCCGGCAGCTCCCCCGACCGCACCGCCCCCACCAGCGCGTCGCGCAACCGTCGTACCGTCTCGTCGTCCGCGAGGCCGCCGCCCACGCAGATCGCGTCGGCGCCGGCGGCGATCGCGAGGACGCTGCCGCGTTCGATGCCGTAGGTGGCGGCGATGGCCTGCATCTCCATGCCGTCGGTGACGATGAGGCCGTCGTAGCCGAGCCGGCCACGGAGGAGGTCGGTGAGGATGCTGAGGGAGAGGGTGGCCGGGCGGTCCGGGTCCAGGGTCGGGACCAGGATGTGGGCGCTCATCACCGCGCGGGTGCCGGCGGCGATGGCCGCGCGGAACGGGAGCAGTTCGCGCCGCTCCAGGACCGGCGAGTCCGCGTCGATGCGCGGCAGCGCGTGGTGGGAGTCGACCGCCGTGTCCCCGTGGCCCGGGAAGTGTTTCGTGCAGGCGGCGACGCCCGCCGACTGGAGGCCGGTGACATAGGCCGCCGTGTGCCTTGCGACCAACTCCGGGTCGGCGCCGAAGGATCGGACCCCGATGACCGGGTTGGAGGGGTTCGAATTCACGTCCGCGGAGGGGGCCCAGTTCAGGTTCACTCCGCAGGCTGCGAGTCTGCGGCCCAGCTCGTGCGCCACCTCCCTCGTCAGGTTCACGTCGTCCACCGCGCCGAGTGCGTGGTTGCCCGGGAAGGACGAGCCCGTGCGGGCCTCCAGGCGGGTGACGTCTCCGCCCTCCTCGTCGATCGCGACCAGTACGTCGTCCCGCTCCGACCGCAACTGGGCGGTCAGGGACGACAGTTGATCGGGCGAGGCGATGTTGCGGCCGAACAGGCCCACCGAGGCCAGGCCTTCGCCGAGGCGGCGCAGCAGCCAGTCGGGGGCCGTGGTGCCGGGGAAGCCGGGCTGCAGGACGGTGAGGGCGTCGCGCGTCAGGGTGTCTGTACCGCTGGCGAGTGTCGTCATCGGTTGCGTTATCCCTTCACAGCGCCCGCGGTCAGCCCCGCGGCCATCTTGCGCTGGACGATGAGGAACAGGACGACGATCGGCACGGCCATCATCGTGGCGCCGGCCATCATCGGGGCGTACTCGGTGCCGTGCTTGGTGGTGAAGTTGCCGAGCCAGACGGTCGCCGTCTGGTGCTCCTGGCTGAGCAGCATGAGGGCGTACAGATACTCGTTCCAGGCCTGGATGAAGCCGTATACGGAAGTGGCGACCATGCCTGGGGCCAGGAGCGGGAAGACCACGCGGATGAAGGCGCCGGTGCGGGAGCAGCCGTCGACCATGGCCGCCTCCTCCAGCTCCTTCGGGATGTTGACGATGAAGCCGCGCAGGGTCCACACCGTGAACGGGAGGATGAAGGTCAGGTACGTGATGACCAGGCCGGAGAGCTTGTCGTACTGGTCGAGGTCGTTCAGGAGCAGGAAGACCGGGATGATCATCGAGACCAGCGGGACCATCTGGACCGCGAGGATGCCGACGATCACGATCTTGCGGCCCCGGAAGGCGAAGCGGGAGATCGCGAGCGCGGCCAGCAGGCCCACGATGACGCCGATCACGACCACCGACAGGGACACGATGAGGCTGCGGCCGACCGGGCCCCAGAAGTCGGCGATGTCCAGTGCCCGGCGGAAGTTGTCGAGGGTGATGCCGGTGGGCAGCAGGCTCGGGTCCGGGTCGATGGCGTCCTTGGCCGGTTTGAACGCCGTGTCGAGCATCCAGTAGAGCGGGAAGCCGACGACGACGAAGACGAGCAGGCCGAGGAGGTTCCAGCCGACCTTGGACTTCCGGCGCCCACCGGTCGGCTTCCGGGGCGCGTCGGTCGTGAGCGCGCTCATTCGACCTCTCCGATCTGAAGCATCTGACGCATGTAGACGGCGACGACTCCGAGCAGCAGCACCACCGTGACCAGGGCTATCGCGGAGCCCTGTCCGTAGTCGTTGACGACGAAGGCACGGTCGTAGGAATAGGTGCTGAGCAGTTGGAAGTCGGCCTCGGGGTGGCCGCCGCGCATCACGAACACCTGGGGGAAGACGCCCATGTCCCAGATCACCGACAGGGTCGTGAGCATCACGATGATCGGCTTGAGGATGGGCAGCGTGACGTACCGGAAGACGCCCCACGCGCCGGCGCCGTCGAGGCGGGCGGCCTCCTCCAACTCCTGCGGGACCTGGGTGAGTCCGGCGCTGAGGGTGATCACCACGAAGGGCACCGCGCCCCACACCACCAGCAGCATGATGACGAGGAGGCCCTGCGGTCCGCTGGCGAACCAGTTGTGGCCGACCATGTCGACGCCGGGGAGCCTGCTGAGCAGCGCGTTGAAGACGCCGTAGTCCGTGTCGAAGAGCCACTTGAAGACGGTGGTCGCGACGATCACCGGCATGCCCCAACTCGCCACCAGGACAACGTTGATGAGGGTCTTCACCCAGCCGGAGACCTTCTGCTGGAGCAGCGCGAGCGCCATGCCGGCGACCATCGTGAAGATGACCGAGCCGGCCGCGAAGACGATCGTGCGGACGACGACGCCCCAGAACTCGCCGTCGCCGAGGATCCCGGAGAAGTTGTCGAAGCCGACCCACTCGGCGGGCTTGAAGCCCCACAACTGGGACTGCCCGAAGGACTGGAAGGACAGCGTGACCAGGCGGACCAGCGGATAGCCCATGACCAGGGCGAGAACGAGCAGACAAGGGGCGAGCAGCAGCCAGGGGATCCCGGCGCCGTTCGCTGTCCGCCGTCTGCGAGGTGCGCCGGAAACGCGCGGTGGGGGCGCCTGCCGCTGCGGCGGCACCTTGGCAGGTGTGGTCGTGTCGGCACTCATCGCGCGCTCCTCAGCGATCCCTCAGGTCGTACGGCCGTGCTTCGTACGAGTGGCGGGGCCCTGCCCCGAGGACACGCATGGCGTCCAACAGGGCCCCGCACTCAGGTCACTTGGTGTTGATGACCTTGTCGATCGCGGTGTCCGCGGCCTTCGCGGCGTCCTCGACCGACTGCTTGCCGGTGCCGATGTTCTGCAGCATCGTCTGCAGAACCTGAGCCTTCTCGACCTGGCCCCAGCCCGGTGCCATCGGGACGAACCAGTTGGACTCGGCCGCGGTGGCCGGGACCGCCGTCGCGGGGTCGCTCTTCAGCGTCGCGAGGTCGGTCTTGTTGTTCGGCAGGTTGCCCTTGGCCATCAGGCCCTTCTGGCCGGACGGACCGGTGAAGGCGTTGATCCACTCGGCGGCGAGCGCCTGCGCCTTGGACTTGACCGGGATCGCGAGGTCAGAACCGCCCAGGAACACGGGCATGTTCTTGCCGGACGGGCCGGGCATCACGAAGTTGACCAGGCTGGTCTTCAGCTTGCCGCCGGTCTTGTCGGCCTTCGGGTCGGCCGCGCTCGCGCCCTCCCAGGCGGCGCCGAAGATCATGGCCGCCTTGCCCTGGCCGTAGACGATGTAGCGGTCGGACTCGTCCTTGGTCTTGTCACCGTGCATGTACTTGTCGATGACGGTCTTGAACTCGTTGAGGCCCTTGATGGACTCCGGCGAGGAGAGGTTGCCCTTCCACTGGCCGCCGGACTCCGCGGCGATGGAGCCGCCGGCGTCGTAGACGAAGGACATGGCCGCGTACCAGTCACGGGTGGGCTGGTACCAGGCGCTGAACTTGCTGCCTTCCTTCTTCTGGATCTTGTCCAGGTCGGCGGTCAGCTCGGTGTACGTCGTCGGGGGCTTCTTGATGCCGACCGAAGCGGCGATGTCACTGCGCCAGTTGGCGACGCGGCCACCGGCGTAGTAGGGGACGCCGTAGGTCTTGCCGTCGTAGGTGACCGAGGCCTTGAGGCCGTCCAGCCAGGCGGAGGAGTTGGTGAACTTGGAGGCGTCGACGGGTGCGAAGGCGCCCTTGACCATGTAGCTCAGCATCTCGGTGTTGCCCATCTCGACCACGTCGGGCGCCTTGTCGGTGGCGAGGACCGCGTCGAGCTTGGTGTTCTTGTCGGGCCAGCCGTAGTACTCGTGCTTGATCTTGACGCCGGGGTGCGCCTTCTGCACGGTCGCGTCGGCCGCCTTCACCAGGTCGGGCCAGTTGTTCTGCGCGTCGACGGTGAGCCAGACGGTCAGCTCCTTGGCGTCGGCGCCGCTGTTCGAAGAGCTCTTGTCGTCGTTGCCCCCGCACGCCGCGATGGAGACCATCATGCCCGCGATACCGATCGCGGCTATCAGCTTGCGCTTCACGCCACCCTCCTCAGGGATGCCTGCCACACCTCCCGCCCAAGAGCCGGGACCTGAACCAATGGTGTAGACCAGTACCGGGAGCTTGGACCAGACCACAGAGCCTGTCAAGGGCCCCCGAAACACCCCTGACCAGCCGTTATGCGACCTACATATGCAGGAACCTTTAAGTAAGAAGGCAGCGAAAACAACGCTGCCGGAGTACTGTCTTCCGCTAGACCACTTGGCGCTGTGGACTAGACCAAAACAGGCGGCGACGGTATACAGAGGGGATCACCAAGTGACCCTTGTCCGGAGCCGGAAAGGCGGAGCATGAGCACCGACGTCAGCAGTGCGGAGAACGAGGGTGGGGCCACCGTCCGCACCGCGCGTGTGCCCAAGTACTACCGCCTGAAGAAGCACCTGCTCGACATGACGGAGACGTTGCAGCCCGGCACACCGGTCCCGCCCGAGCGCACGCTGGCCGCGGAGTTCGACACCTCGCGCACCACCGTGCGCCAGGCACTTCAGGAACTGGTCGTCGAGGGCCGCCTGGAGCGCATCCAGGGCAAGGGCACGTTCGTCGCCAAGCCGAAGGTCTCGCAGGCCCTCCAACTCACCTCGTACACCGAGGACATGCGCGCCCAGGGCCTCGAACCCACCTCGCAGCTCCTGGACATCGGCTACATCACCGCCGACGACACCCTCGCCGACCTCCTCGACATCACCGCCGGCGGCCGGGTCCTGCGCATCGAGCGCCTCCGCATGGCGAACGCCGAGCCGATGGCCATCGAGACGACCCACCTGAGCGCGAAGCGCTTCCCCGCGCTGCGCAGGTCGCTCGTCAAGTACACGTCCCTCTATACCGCGTTGGCCGAGGTCTACGACGTCCATCTCGCCGAGGCCGAGGAGACCATCGAGACCTCGCTGGCCACCCCGCGCGAGGCGGGCCTGCTCAGCACCGACGTCGGCCTGCCCATGCTGATGCTCTCCCGCCACTCCCTCGACAAGGAGGGCAAGCCGGTGGAGTGGGTGCGGTCGGTGTACCGGGGGGACAGGTACAAGTTCGTGGCGCGCCTCAAGCGACCACAGGACTAGTTCGTGGCGCGAGTGAAGCGCCCGCAGGACTAGGGGACTTACGGAGTTACCCGGGTTGCTCTACGTTCCTCCCGTCGCCGCATGGACGGGAGGACCACCCGGTGCGTACCGCGAACGTCCGAACCATCGTCGTCTGGACCCTCGTCGCGCTCGTCGGCGCGGCGGGCTGGTCCGTACTCGCGCTGGCGCGGGGCGAGAACGTGTCGGCCGCCTGGATGGTCGCCGCCGCGCTCGGCTCGTACGCCATCGCCTACCGCTTCTACGCGAAGTTCATCGTGTACAAGGTGCTCAAGGTCGACGGCACCCGGGCCACCCCGGCCGAACGCCTCGACAACGGCATCGACTACCACCCCACCGACCGCCGCGTGCTGCTGGGCCACCACTTCGCCGCGATCGCCGGCGCGGGCCCGCTCGTCGGACCCGTACTCGCCGCACAGATGGGCTACTTGCCCGGCACGATCTGGATCGTCGTCGGCGTCATCTTCGCGGGCGCGGTCCAGGACATGGTGGTGCTGTTCTTCTCAACCCGCCGCGACGGCAAGTCACTTGGGCAGATGGCCCGCGAGGAGATCGGCCCCTTCGGCGGCGCGGCGGCCCTGCTCGCCACCTTCGCCATCATGATCATCCTGCTCGGCGTGCTGGCCCTGGTCGTCGTGAACGCGCTGGCCTCCTCCCCCTGGGGCACCTTCTCCATCGGCATGACCATCCCAATCGCCCTGCTGATGGGCTTCTACCTACGGGTACTTCGCCCCGGCCGCGTCTCCGAGGTCTCCCTGATCGGTGTGGCCCTGCTGCTGCTCGCCCTGGTCGCGGGCCGCTGGGTCGCCGAGTCGTCCTGGGCCGGCACTTTCACCCTCGCGCCCTCGACGCTGGTGATCTGGCTGGTGGGCTACGGCTTCGTCGCCTCGATCCTCCCCGTCTGGACCCTGCTCGCCCCGCGCGACTACCTCTCCACCTTCATGAAGATCGGCACCATCGCCCTGCTGGCGATCGGCGTCGTGGTCGCCCTGCCCGCCCTGAAGATGCCCGCCGTCACCGACTTCGCCAAGCACGGCAACGGCCCGGTCTTCGCCGGCTCACTCTTCCCCTTCGTCTTCATCACGATCGCCTGCGGCGCCCTGTCCGGCTTCCACTCGCTCATCTCCAGCGGTACGACGCCGAAGATGATCCAGAAGGAAACCCAGATCCGCATGATCGGCTACGGCGCGATGCTGATGGAGTCGTCGGTCGCCGTGATGGCCCTGGTCGCCGCGAGCATCATCGACCCGGGTCTCTACTTCGCGATGAACGCCCCGTCGGGCGCGATCGGCACGACGGTGCAGAACGCCTCGCAGGTGGTGAGCAGTTGGGGCTATCACATCTCCCCCGCCGACCTCGCGCAGGCCGCGAAGAACGTCGACGAGGCGAGTCTGCTGTCCCGCACCGGCGGTGCACCGACCCTCGCGGTCGGCGTCTCGGAGATCTTCTCCAAGGTGACCGGCGGGAGTCTGCGCGCCTTCTGGTACCACTTCGCGATCATGTTCGAGGCGCTGTTCATCCTGACCGCGCTGGACGCGGGCACGCGCGTGGGCCGGTTCATGCTCCAGGACATGCTGGGGAACGTCTACCGGCCGTTCAAGAACGTGAGTTGGAAGCCGGGCCTGGCCCTGACGAGCGCGATCGTGTGCGCACTCTGGGGCTACTTCCTCTGGGTAGGCGTCCACGAACCGCTCGGCGGAATCAACCAGCTCTTCCCGATCTTCGGCATCTCCAACCAGCTCCTCGCGGCCGTCGCCCTGGCCGTCTGCACCACCCTCCTGGTGAAGTCCGGCCGCCTCAAGTGGGCCTGGATCACCGGGATTCCACTCGCTTGGGACGCGACGGTCACCTTGACGGCGAGCTGGCAGAAAGCCTTCTCCAGCGACCCCAAGGTCGGCTTCTTCAAGCAGCGATCCGTCTTCCAGGACGCGATCGACGCGGGCAAGGTCCTGCCGCCCGCCAAGTCCATGGACGACATGCACACCGTCGTCACCAACTCCACGGTGGACGGGGTACTTTCGGCCATTCTCGCGGTGCTGGTCGTGGTCGTCATCGCGGACGCCCTTCGCGTCTGCGTTCGACACATCCGCCGCCCCGCGCTCTCCACGCTGAGCGAGACGCCGTACGTCGAGTCGAACATCGTGGCACCGGCCGGGCTGATCCCGACCCGGGAGGAGAAGGAGGAGGCGACACGGGATGCGGTCGGCGCTCCAGCGGGCGATTAGCGGGGTGCGTTGGTACGTCCGGGAGTTGATGGACGAGTCGGCGTACGACCGCTATGTGGCGCACGTACGCCGGAATCACCCCGACGCGGAGGTCCCGAACCGCCGCGACTTCGAACGCATGCGGACGGACCGCCAGGAGGCCGACCCGCGCCAGGGCTTCCGCTGCTGTTGACCCTGTCCCGGCCTGTCCCTGACACCGATGTCACGCCTTCACGGAATCGACATGCCGATATGCGGACGAGGTCTTCCGCTCGCGCGATGCCGTGACCTAGATTGCCTGCGCATTACACAGGCGATCATCGAAGGTGACGGAGCCGCGATATGTCAGATGTACCGGAAGTCCCGCCCGAAGCGGCAGCACCGGTGGTGACACCGACACGCGTCGTCATCGCCGTCTGCCTGTTCGCACCCTTCGTCGCGCTCCTCTGGGTCAGCTCCTACGCCAAGACGGACCCCACGTTCATCGGCATCCCGTTCTTCTACTGGTACCAGATGCTCTGGGTGCTGATCTCGACGGCGCTGACGATGACCGCCTACAAACTGTGGCAGCGCGACCAGCGGGCCCGCCATGGAGGTAACCGGTGAACGACGGCGTGAACGGCGTCGCCCTCGGCGTCTTCATCTTCTTCTTCCTGGCCGTCACGGTCCTGGGCTTCCTGGCCGCGCGCTGGCGCCGGGCCGACAACGAGCAGAGCCTCGACGAATGGGGCCTGGGCGGACGGTCGTTCGGCACCTGGGTCACCTGGTTCCTGCTCGGCGGCGACCTCTACACGGCGTATACGTTCGTCGCGGTCCCGGCGGCGGTCTACGCGGCGGGCGCGGCCGGCTTCTTCGCGGTGCCCTACACGATCCTCGTGTACCCCCTCATCTTCACGTTCCTGCCCCGCCTCTGGTCGGTGTCGCACAAGCACGGATACGTGACGACGTCCGACTTCGTGCGCGGCCGCTTCGGCTCGAAGGGCCTGTCCCTGGCGGTGGCGGTCACCGGCATCCTCGCGACGATGCCGTACATCGCGCTCCAACTGGTCGGCATCCAGGCCGTGTTGGACGTCATGGGGGTGGGTGGCAGCGCGAGTTCCAACTGGTTCGTGAAGGACCTGCCGCTGCTGATCGCGTTCGCGGTGCTGGCGGCGTACACCTACTCCTCCGGCCTCCGCGCCCCCGCGCTGATCGCGTTCGTGAAGGACGGCCTGATCTACATCGTCATCACGGTGGCGATCATCTACATCCCGATCAAGCTCGGCGGCTTCGACGACATCTTCAGCGCGGCGGGCGCCAAGTTCAAGGCGGCGGGAGCGGGCGGCCTGGTCCCCGCCCCGGCGGGCCAATGGACGTACGCCACACTGGCGTTGGGCTCGGCACTGGCCCTGTTCATGTACCCGCACTCGATCACCGCGACCCTCTCCTCCAAGAGCCGCAACGTGATCCGCCGCAACACCACGATCCTGCCGCTGTATTCACTGATGCTGGGCCTGCTCGCGCTGCTCGGCTTCATGGCGATCGCGGCCGGAGTCAAGGTCACCAACGGCCAGTTGGCGATCCCGCAGCTCTTCGAGAACATGTTCCCGGACTGGTTCGCGGGCGTGGCCTTCGCCGCGATCGGCATCGGCGCCCTCGTCCCGGCCGCGATCATGTCCATCGCGGCGGCGAACCTCTTCACCCGCAACATCTACAAGGACTTCATCAAGCCCGACGCGACCCCGGCCCAGGAGACCAAGGTCTCCAAAATCGTCTCGCTGCTGGTGAAGGTCGGCGCCCTGGCCTTCGTCCTCACCATGGACAAGACGGTCGCCATCAACTTCCAGCTCCTGGGCGGCATCTGGATCCTCCAGACCTTCCCGTCCCTGGTAGGCGGCCTCTTCACCCGCTGGCCCCACCGCTGGGCCCTCCTCACGGGCTGGGCGGCCGGCATGATCTACGGCACCCTCGCGGCCTACGGCGTAGCCTCCCCGACCCAGGACCACTTCGGCGGCTCGTCCAAGGAGATCCCCGGCATCGGCGAGATCGGCTACATCGGCCTGACGGCGTTCGTACTGAACGTCGTAGTGACCGTGGTCCTCACGTTCGCCTTGAAGGCGTTCAAGGCGCCAGAGGGCGTGGACGAAACAAGCCCCGCCGACTACACGGCGGACGCGGGCGACCCGGGCGTAGAGGTGGAGCTGCCTCCGGCGACCGCTGGCGCCGCCCACTGAGCCCACCTAGGGGCGCGGGGAACTGCGCGACCAGCCACGACGAACCCGCAGCGGGCCACCGAAAAGCAAGTTACTCGGCGGCCCGCTGTCGTACACACTCACCCGCATGGACTTCCTCATCCGCCGAGCACTCCCCACCGAATACGAAGACCTCGGCACCCTCACAGCCCACGCGTACCTGGACGACGGCCTACTCGACTACGGCGAGACCGACCCGTACCTCCCCGTGCTCAAGGACGTAGCAAGCCGAGCCGCAGCAGCCGAGGTCCTCGTCGCGGTGGACGGCGACCACCTCCTCGGCGGAGTCACCTTCGTCCAAGGCCCCGGCCCAGTCGCCGACATCGCCCGCCCCGGCGAGGCAGAAATCCGCGCACTGGCAATCACCCGCACCGCCCGAGGCCGAGGCGCCGGCGAGGCCCTCGTCCGCGCCTGCATCGACCGCGCCCGAGCCACAGAAGCCTGCACAACCATCGTCCTGTCGACCCAACGCTCCATGCACGCAGCCCACCGCATCTACGAACGCCTCGGTTTCGTCCGCACCCCCGACCGCGACTGGAATCCCGTGCCACACCTGGACGATCTCACTCTGCTCACCTATCAACTGACGCTCTGAAACCGCCGCGACACAACATCTGGGGTTGCTACGACAGCCCGGCACAAGATGTATGCTCATGCTCGCTGTCGCCGCAGGGGAATCCGGTGCAAATCCGGAACTGTCCCGCAACGGTGTACTTGCGTGCGTATGCACGCATGGTCAGTCCGAGGACCTGCCGACGGCGCGCGTCCGGCCACCCGGCCGGGACGCATGACGTCCGGGCCTCGTGGAGTGGGCCGGTGGACGCGACGCCCCGTGCGCTCGTGTACTGCCGCCTGCCCTCGGCGAGGCCCCGTGCCGAGCGAGGGAGAGCCCCACCGTGACCATCGCGCCAGCAGAGCCGGCATCAGCGACCCAGGTGAACGAGGCGACCGTAGCGACCGCGACCGGGACCGACGTTCCCGGTACGGCCGTTCCCGGAGCGACCGTTCCCGGAGCCGACGGCCCCGGTACCGCGATCCTGCGGACCCTGACCGAGCTGACCGCCGACCTCCCCGACGCCGACCCCGGCCGGGTCGCCGCCGCCACGTTGCGCGGCCGGTCCGCGCACGCGGACGTGGCGGAACTGCGCGAACTGGCCACGGAGGCGGCCGCCGGCCTCATCTCCGAGGACCCCGTCTACTCCCGCCTCGCCGCCCGGCTGCTGACGATCAGCATCGCCGCCGAGGCCGCCTCCCAGGGCGTCACGACGTTCACCGGGTCCGTCGCCGTGGGCCACCGCGAGGGCCTCATCGCGGACCGCACCGCCGAGTTCGCGACGCTGCACGCGGCCCGTCTGGACGCGCTGATCGACACGGAGGCCGACGACCGCTTCGGCTACTTCGGGCTCCGCACCCTGTACAGCCGCTACCTGCTCCGCCACCCGATCACCCGCAAGGTCATCGAGACGCCCCAGCACTTCATGCTGCGCGTGGCGGCCGGCCTGGCCGAGGACGATTCGACCCGCGCCCTGGACGAAGTGGCCGCGCTCTACCGCCTGATGAGCCGCCTGGACTACCTCCCGTCCTCCCCCACGCTCTTCAACTCCGGCACCCGGCACCCCCAGATGTCGTCCTGCTACCTCCTCGACTCCCCGCTGGACGAGTTGGACTCCATCTACGACCGCTACCACCAGGTCGCCCGCCTCTCGAAGCACGCGGGTGGCATCGGACTGTCGTACTCCCGCATCCGCAGCCGCGGTTCGCTGATCCGGGGTACGAACGGGCACTCGAACGGCATCGTCCCGTTCCTGAAGACGCTGGACGCCTCGGTCGCCGCGGTGAACCAGGGCGGCCGGCGCAAGGGTGCCGCCGCGGTGTACCTGGAGACCTGGCACTCCGACATCGAGGAGTTCCTGGAACTGCGGGACAACACCGGTGAGGACGCCCGCCGTACGCACAACCTGAACCTGGCGCACTGGATCCCGGACGAGTTCATGCGCCGGGTGAACGAGAACGGCGACTGGTCGCTCTTCTCCCCCGCCGACGTGCCCGAGCTGGTCGACCTGTGGGGCGCGGAGTTCGACGCCGCGTACCGCAAGGCGGAGGCCGAGGGGCTCGCGCGCAAGACCATCCCGGCCCGTGACCTCTACGGCCGCATGATGCGCACCCTCGCGCAGACCGGCAACGGCTGGATGACCTTCAAGGACGCGGCCAACCGCACCGCCAACCAGACCGCCGAGCCGGGCCACACGGTCCACTCCTCGAACCTCTGCACGGAGATCCTGGAGGTCACGGACGACGGCGAGACGGCGGTCTGCAACCTCGGTTCGGTGAACCTGGGCGCGTTCGTGGACCGAGCGAAGGGTGACATCGACTGGGAGCGGCTGGACGAGACGGTCCGTACGGCCGTCACCTTCCTGGACCGCGTGGTCGACATCAACTTCTACCCGACCGAGCAGGCGGGCCGTTCCAACGCCCGCTGGCGTCCGGTCGGCCTGGGCGCGATGGGTCTCCAGGACGTCTTCTTCAAACTCCGCGTCCCCTTCGACTCCCCGCAGGCCAAGGCCCTCTCCACCCGTATCGCCGAGCGCATCATGCTCGCCGCGTACGAGGCCTCCGCCGAACTCGCCGAGCGCAACGGCCCGTTGCCCGCCTGGGAGAAGACCCGCACCGCCCGCGGCGTCCTGCACCCCGACCACTACGACGTGGAACCGACCTGGCCGGAGCGCTGGTCGGCACTGCGGGAACGTATCGCCCGAACCGGCATGCGCAACAGCCTGTTGCTGGCGATCGCCCCCACGGCCACCATCGCGTCCATCGCGGGCGTGTACGAGTGCATCGAGCCGCAGGTCTCGAACCTCTTCAAGCGCGAGACGCTCTCCGGCGAGTTCCTCCAGGTCAACTCCTACCTGGTCGACGAGTTGAAGCAGCTCGGCGTGTGGGACGCCCGCACCCGTGAGGCCCTGCGCGAGGCCAACGGCTCGGTGCAGGCCTTCAGTTGGATCCCGGAAGACGTGCGCGCCCTGTACCGCACGGCGTGGGAGATCCCGCAGCGCGGCCTGATCGACATGGCCGCCGCCCGCACCCCGTACCTGGACCAGTCCCAGTCCCTGAACCTGTTCCTGGAGACGCCGACGATCGGCAAGCTCTCCTCGATGTACGCGTACGCCTGGAAGCAGGGCCTGAAGACGACGTACTACCTGCGCTCCCGCCCGGCGACCCGCATCGCCCGCGCCGCCCAGGCGCAAGCCCAAACCCCCATCCCCGTACAGCAGTTGACCCCCGACGAAGACGCGGTCGCCTGCTCCCTTGAGAACCCCGAGTCCTGCGAGGCCTGCCAGTAATGAGCTCCACCGAAAAGAACCTCCTCGACCCGGGCTTCGAGCTGACCCTCCGCCCCATGCGCTACCCGGACTTCTACGAGCGCTACCGGGACGCGATCAAGAACACCTGGACCGTCGAGGAGGTCGACCTCCACTCGGACGTCGCCGACCTCGCGAAGCTGACGCCGGGTGAGCAGCACATGATCGGCCGGCTGGTCGCGTTCTTCGCGACGGGCGACTCGATCGTGGCGAACAACCTCGTGCTGACGCTGTACAAGCACATCAACTCCCCCGAGGCGCGGCTGTACTTGAGCCGTCAGCTCTTCGAGGAGGCTGTGCACGTCCAGTTCTACTTGACGCTGCTGGACACCTACCTCCCCGACCCGGCGGACAGGGCCGCCGCCTTCGACGCGGTGGAGAACATCCCCTCCATCCGCGAGAAGGCCGAGTTCTGCTTCAAGTGGATCAACGAGGTAGAGAAGCTGGACAGCCTCCAGACCCAGGCCGACCGCCGCCGCTTCCTCCTCAACCTGATCTGCTTCGCCGCGTGCATCGAGGGGCTTTTCTTCTACGGCGCGTTCGCGTACGTCTACTGGTTCCGCAGCCGAGGCCTCCTGCACGGTCTCGCCACCGGCACCAACTGGGTGTTCCGCGACGAGACCATGCACATGAGCTTCGCCTTCGAGGTGGTCGACACCGTCCGCAAGGAGGAGCCGGAGCTGTTCGACGACCAGCTCCAGCAGGAGGTGACCGACATGCTGCGCGAAGCCGTCGAGGCGGAGCTGCAGTTCGGGCGCGACCTGTGCGGTGAGGGTCTGCCGGGCATGAACACCGACTCGATGCGCCAGTACCTGGAGTGCGTCGCGGACCAGCGCCTCCAGCGGCTGGGCTTCGCCCCGGTCTACGGCTCCGAGAACCCCTTCTCCTTCATGGAGTTGCAGGGCGTCCAGGAGCTGACCAACTTCTTCGAGCGCCGCCCGTCGGCGTACCAGGTGGCCGTGGAGGGCACGGTCGACCTGGACGAGGACTTCTAGGACCCCGCCAGAGGACTCCCCTAGAGAACTCCCGTAGAGGACCCTCGGTCCCCTTTATCTGCCTCTTACTTCGCGGACGGCCCATGGAGCTTCCATGGGCCGTCCATGGAGTTTCTATGGAGCGGCAAAGTTCATGGGGTGCGTCTGTTCGCGGTCTCGTCGCCCCGGCTACGTTCCACCCGTCCTGTTCATGTCATTCATCAGTGGCCCCACAGGACGCTCAAAGTGTCATGCCCATGACGACGTCAACTGCCGCCGCTACGCGCGTCACAGGCCTGCCACCACGCCGAGGAACCCCACTCCCACGATGGAGGCAGTACCCCCATGCGTGAAAAGCCCAGACGGAGTCTGCGAAGACTGCTGACCGCCGCCATCCCCGCCCTCACTCTCAGCGTCTTCGGGCTCGTGGCGGCCTCCCCCGCCGACGCGCAGCCCGCCCCCCAGGCAGCCGTCCAGTCCGCCACGGTCTCCAAGGTCACCCAGAACTCCAAGGCCCTGACCTCCCCCGCGGCCCAGGCCGTCCACTCGACCGGCAAGGCCGGGCAGAAGGTGCCGACCGAGCACCTGTGTGCCGCCGCGGCCCCCGGTTCGGCGTCCTGCTTCGCCCAGCGGCGCACCGACATCAAGCAGCAACTGGCCTCCGCCGTGCACGCGGACGCCGCAGCCGCGGTGTCCGGGCTGAGCCCGGCCAACCTGCACAGCGCGTACGCGCTTCCCTCGACCGGCGGCTCCGGCCTGACGGTCGCGGTGGTCGACGCGTACAACGACCCCAACGCGGCCTCGGACCTGGCCACTTACCGCTCCAACTTCGGTCTGTCGGCCTGCACCGTGGCCAGCGGATGCTTCAAGCAGGTCAGCCAGACCGGCTCGACCACCTCACTGCCGACCAACGACACCGGCTGGGCGGGCGAGGAAGCGCTCGACATCGACATGGTCAGCGCGGTCTGCCCGAACTGCAACATCATCCTGGTCGAGGCCAGTTCGGCGACCGACTCCGACCTCGGCACCGCCGAGAACGAGGCCGTGGCCCTGGGCGCGAAGTTCGTGTCCAACAGCTGGGGCGGCTCCGAGTCCTCCTCGCAGACCAGCGAGGACACCTCGTACTTCAAGCACCCGGGCGTCGCGATCACCGTCTCCTCGGGTGACGAGGGCTACGGCGCCGAGTACCCGGCCACGTCCCAGTACGTGACCGCCGTCGGCGGCACCGCGCTCTCCACGTCCTCCAGCACCCGCGGCTGGACCGAGTCCGTGTGGAAGACAAGCAGCACCGAGGGAACCGGCTCCGGCTGCTCCTCGTACGACGCGAAGCCGAGCTGGCAGACCGACACCGGCTGCACCAAGCGCATGGAGGCCGACGTCTCCGCCGTGGCCGACCCCGCCACCGGCGTGGCCGTCTACGACACCTACGGCGGCTCCGGCTGGGCGGTCTACGGCGGCACCAGCGCCTCGTCCCCGATCATCGCGGGCGTCTACGCGCTGGCCGGCACCCCGGGCTCCAGCGACTACCCGGCGAAGTACCCCTACTCCCACACCAGCAACCTGTACGACGTCACGAGCGGCAACAACGGCACCTGCTCGACGAGTTACTTCTGCACCGCGGGCACCGGCTACGACGGCCCGACCGGCTGGGGCACCCCGGACGGCACCGCCGCCTTCACCTCCGGCACCACCACGGGCAACACGGTGACCGTCACCAACCCGGGCAGCCAGTCCACGGTGACCGGCTCCACGGCCAGCCTGCAGATCTCGGCCACCGACAGCGCGAGCGCGACCCTCACCTACAGCGCGAGCGGGCTGCCGACCGGCCTGTCGATCAGTAGCTCGACCGGGCTGATCTCCGGCACCGCGTCCACCGCCGGCACCTACGCCGTCACGGTGACCGCGACCGACTCCACCGGCGCCTCCGGCTCGGCCTCCTTCACCTGGACGGTCAGCACCTCCGGCGGCGGCAGCTGCACCTCGTCCCAGCTCCTGGGCAACGCGGGCTTCGAGTCCGGGAACACCACCTGGACCGCGACCAGCGGGGTCATCACCAACGACAGCGGTGAGTCGGCACACGCCGGTTCGTACTACGCGTGGCTCGACGGCTACGGCTCGACCCACACCGACACACTGTCCCAGTCGGTGACGATCCCGTCCGGCTGCACGGGCACGACCTTCACCTTCTACCTGCACGTCGACACGGCGGAGACCAGCACCAGCACGGCTTACGACAAGCTGACGGTCACCGCCGGATCGACCACCCTGGCCACCTACTCCAACCTCAACGCGGCCACCGGGTACGTACAGAAGAGCATCAGCCTCTCCGCGTACGCCGGCTCCACCGTGACGCTGAAGTTCAGCGGCGTCGAGGACTCCTCCCTCCAGACCAGCTTCGTCGTCGACGACACCGCGGTGACGACCAGCTGACCCCTTCATGAGCTGGACCCCGGCCGTCTCGCAGCGGCCGGGGTTCTGTCATGTCCACGGATAATTCACAGTTCACGAGGGATCCGGATGCGTCCGTGACACGTCAAAGGGGCAAAGGAGGCCCCCCATGCGCCGATCGATTCTCGGTCCGTCCCTCGCCGTCGCCACCCTGGCGCTCGCCCTCACTGGCTGCGGCGGTACGAAGTCCGACACCGGCAGCGGCAGTGTGTCGCCGTCGTCCTCCCCCACGCCGAGCAAGAGCCGGTCGGCCTGTACGGCGAAGGAGACTCTCGCCGCGACCGACACGAACGGCACGTTCTGTGTGACGACCGGCAACACCGTCCGCATCCTGCTGGACGGGACGACCACCCGCCCCTGGGCGCCGGTCAAGACGGTGGGCAGCGGTTTGAAGGCCACCAACAGCGGGATCCTGATCCGGCCCGGCGACGCGAGCAACGCGTACGAGGCGGTCTCGGCCGGGACTGTGAAGCTCACGTCGTCCCGGCCGCTGTGTGCGACCGCCGCGCACAAGATCTCGTGCAAGGGCATTCAGGAATGGTCGGTCACCGTCGTGGTGTCGAAGTGATCATCCGGTGGGCGGTCCTGATCTGACGGTCGATGCGCCGGTCGTGCGCGATGCCGAGCAGCGACGGGAAGGCCACGGCCACGAGGGCGGCGGCGACGGCGAGAAGGGCGATGAGGTTGTCCACGGCTGCGTTCATGGACATGAGTCTCGTCCTTTTGACTCCTTACCGTGAGTGGCAGGACTGCCGCACACCCTCGATTTACTGCCATTCCGGGGGCACACTGGCAGCATGCTGAGAAACGTGGCCGTGGTCCTGCTCGACGGAGTCGCCCCCTTCGAACTCGGCGTCGTCTGCGAGGTGTTCGGCCTCGACCGCAGCGACGAGGGGCTGCCGGTCTACGACTTCGCCGTCGCCTCGGCCGAGGGGCCGACCCTCACCACCCACGCGGGCTTCTCCCTGACCGTCGACCACGGCCTGGAGCGTCTGGAGAGCGCGGACCTCATCGCCGTACCGGCCGGTGCGACCTACACGGCCCGGGAGTACCCGGAGGAACTCCTCGACGCACTGCGACGGGCCGTGGACCGGGGTGCCCGGGTGCTCAGCGTCTGCTCGGGCGTGTTCGTGCTGGCCGCCGCCGGGCTGCTGGACGGGCGGCGGTGCGCGGTGCACTGGCATCACGCGGAGCTGCTCGCCCGGCGGTATCCGAAGGTCGTCGTGGAACCGGACGTGCTGTACGTCGACGAGGACCCGGTGATCACGTCCGCCGGTACCGCCGCCGGCATCGACGCCTGTCTGCACATCGTGCGCAAGGAGCAGGGGCCGGAGGTCGCCAACGCCATCGCGCGGCGGATGGTCGTACCGCCGCACCGTGACGGCGGCCAGGCCCAGTACATCGAGCGGCCGTTGCCGCGCTCGCAGTGCGACACGGTGGGCGAGGTGCTGGTGTGGATGGCGGAGCACCTCGACCAGGAGGTCACCGTCGAACAGCTCGCCGCCCGTGCCCACATGTCACCGCGCACCTTCGCCCGCCGCTTCCAGCAGGAGACCGGGACCACGCCGTACCGCTGGATCCTGCGTCAACGGGTGCTGCTGGCCCAGCAGTTGCTGGAGGGGACGGACGAGACGATGGACGCGATCGCCTGGCGCGCCGGCTTCGGCACCGCACCCGCCCTGCGCCACCAGTTCGTCCGGGCGCTGGGCACCACCCCGAACGCCTACCGGCGCACGTTCAGGGGCCCGGAAGCCGCCTGAACGTACGCCCGTCACCTCACCTCGGCAGGGGCCTGAGCAGCAGCCGGTGCGGGTGGAGGGTGATGCCGATGCGGGTGGCGTCGTTCGAGCCGGACACCTGCTCGAAGCGGTACCTCGTCGCCACCGCCGCCGTGAGCAGGCTCAGCAGGGCCATCGAGAAGTGGTCGCTGGGACACTTCCGGTTGCCGTTGCTGAACGGGCTCATGGCGAACTTCGGTACGTCCTTGGACCGTTCCGGAAGCCAGCGGTCGGGGTCGAAGTCCTCGTTTCGGTCATACGAACGCGGGTCGCGCTGGATGGCGTAGGGGCTGTAGATGATGTCGGCCCCGGCCGGAATCCGATAGCCGCCCAGTTCGGTGTCGGCGACCGCCCGCCGCGTCAATATCCATACGGCGGGAAGCAGCCGCAGCGTCTCGACGACGACATTGTTCGTGTACGTGAGCTTGCGGACGTCGTCGAATGCCACCGGGCGGCCGCCCGTTACGGATTCAACCTCTTCGCGTACCTTGTCGGCGTGTTCCGGGTGTTCGGTGAGGACCTGGAGCAGCGACATGATCGTGGACGCGATTGTCTCGCTTCCGGGGGTGAGGATCGCGACGACCTGGTCGTGGATCTCCTGTTCCCCGATCGGGTCGCCATTGTCGTCCGTCGCCTCCAGCAAGGCGGTCAGCAAATCGTCCGGCTTTTGACCGGATGCGCGCCGCTCGGCGACGATCTCGTCGACCAGGAGATGCAAATCGGCCAATGCCCGGTTGAATTGGCGGTTGGCCGGGAGGGGCAGCCGGTAGAGCGGTCCGGCCGGTACCACCATCCGCCGGTACATGCCCCGGAAGACGGTGGCGAGCGCGACGCACAGCCGCTCGGCGCGCTCGTCCATGAAGTCGCCGCGCAGCAGACAGCGGGCCGCGATCCGCACGGCGACCCGGAAGGACTCGGAGGTGCAGTCGATCGTCTCGCCGGACTTCCACCGCTCGGTGAGCGCGTGCGCCTCCTCCTCCATGATCGGCCCGTAGCCGGGGATCGCGTCGAGCCGGAACGCGGGCTGGATGATGCGCCGTTGGCGCCGGTGCAGGGACCCGTTGGCGGTGGCCACGCCCTCCTTGCCGAGCAGTCCCTCCAGGGACTCCCACAGCGGGCCCGCGATGATGAACTCGGGGTTCAGCGCCAGGGCGCCGGTGAGGGCGGGCGCGGTGACGGCGTAGACCGTCTTGGGGCCGAGGCGGAGCCTCACGACGTCGCCGTGGTCGCGGAGTTGGGCCATGAAGGCCAGCGGGTCGCGGACCAGCTTCCAGCCGTGGCCGAGAAGCGGGACCCGGCCGCCCGCGACGGGCGGTTCGAGCAGCTCCGGCACCTCGGGTGCCGCGGGCCGCACAGACTCGACGGTCATTTCTCACCTGCCGCTTCGTTGTTGACGTACGGGGGTGTGGACCGGTCGTCCCAGCTGTCGACCATGTAACGGCCGGACTCGTGGTGGAACCAGTAGACGGTGCTGAACCAGTTCCGCATATTGCCGAGGCAGGTCCGTACCGCGGCACTCAATTCCATTCCGCGCACCGTGCCGTCGTCGAGCCGGTCGGCGAGACGTAAGGTGTCCTGTTCCGCGACGAGGAATTCGGCGATGCATTCCTCGACCCGGCGCCTTACTTCAGCGACCGTCTCCTCAAGTGTCAGCCCCTCGTGTGTGATGAGGCTGATTCCGAGATTGTGGACCTCGTCGCCCGCGAGCTCTTTGGGCAACGAGCAGAGGTCGTTGTACCAGGCGGCGAATTCCTGACTGAGCAGTGCCGCCCGGCGATATCCCGGGTGTTTCCTTACGGAGTCCGGGAGTTCGAGTCCCGCGCTCGCCTCCAGCAGATCGGTCCAGATCCAGTGCGCGAAGGTGAGCCGGCGCAGTGCGAGGTATTCCTCGACCGTGGGGACGGTCCCCTCGGTGCGGTTGCGGAATTCACGGTCGTAGGCCTCGATGACCGCGTGGAAATGCCGGGCGAACCGCGCGTTCCAGGTGTCGGGCAGGAACGAGTAGATCCGCATCATGCTGTCGGCGAACCCGACGACCAGGGGATCCGGGTGGAGCAGATGGTGCCGTGGTGAATCCAGTGCCGCGTGCAACCGGAACCTCAACCGCCGCCAGGCGTCGGGGCGTTGGTGCACGATGTCCCGGTCGTGGCGGTCGTCCCAGACGAAGAACCACGCGCTGTAGTCCGCTATCGCCTGGAGCACCTCGTCCGGTGCGCCCAGGTAATACCCGGCCATCAGGTCCGTGTAGCAAAGACCGTCGGCATATTCTCTTACCTTGTCCCCCGACATGAGGCGCTTTTCCAGCAGCCAGACACGTGTCTTCTCCTGGAGCCTCGGCCAATACGGATGCAGTTGCCGGGGAAACGCCGTCTCGATCACCGGGAGAGAGAGCGACGGTGGAACCGCGATCGCCGTCGTTACCGTTGCCGTTGCCGATGTGGTGCTGTGTGAGAAAGCAGGCACGAACAAACCCCTCTCAGCCGCCAGTTGCGTACGCCCCTCCCGCTGTGCCGGGCGTGCGCCGTTGCGTATCCCCGCACTTACTATTCAGCACCACAACTGACCGTTCTGGGAACGGATTTGCTCCCTTCACTACCCCCAAGCGCCGAGAATCCCCCCTTGTGTGACCGATTCTGGATCACTACACGAGCGAAAACGATCGAATGTGCGAGGGACAGACGAACGGCGCCTGGTCAGGGAGTTGCACCTGAACAGACGCCGTACGTAAGGGAGATGTGTCGACCGCTGGGGTCGGCCGGATCAGTCGTTGGCGACCACGGGGTAACGGGGCTCGTTCTCGGCCATCTGCCGCAGCGCGTCCTTGCGGTCGCGCTTGGAGAGCCGGTCGATGTACAGGTAGCCGTAGAGGTGATCGGTCTCGTGCTGCAAACACCGAGCGAAGTACCCGGTGCCTCGAACCTTGATCGGGTTGCCGCGCTCGTCCTGCCCGGTCACCTCGGCGTAGTCGGGCCGCGCGAGCGGCGCATACGCGGTGGGCACCGACAAGCACCCCTCATTGCTCTCGTCGAGATGCCGCTTGTCGGCAGGCAGGTCGACCAACTTCGGATTGCAGACGACACCGACGTGCCGCTTGCCCTCGTCGTCCATGCAGTCGTAGACGAAGACCTTCAGGTCGACGCCGACCTGGTTGGCGGCGAGACCGACGCCCTCGGCGGTGCGCTGCGAGGCGAACATGTCCGCCACCAGCGTCTCCAGCTCCGCGCCGAAGTCGGTGACGTCCTTGCACTCCTTGTGCAGCACCGGATTCCCGACGACCGTGATGGCCCGCGAACTCCCCCGCTCCCGCCAGGCCGCCTCACGCTCCTCGGTCCCCTCGGTGTCGACGACAAACCCCTCGTCATCCACGGGGAGCACGCCCACGTGCTGCTGATCGGTGTCCTGCTGCGCCATGCCGACGAACGCCTTCCTAAAGCCAAGAGGGGGGAGAAGTTGCTGATACAGGGTACGTGGAGTTCTTCGAGGGGCGCGGGGCTGCGTCAACGGGCGGCTCCGCCAGCGACAACGCCCGTCTTTAAGGGCTGCGGGGCTGTGCCAATGTGCGGCTCCCCCGCGCGAGCGCGCCCGGTCTTTTAGGGGCACGGGGCTGTGCCAATGTGCGGCTCCGCCGCGCGAGCGCGCCCGGTCTTTTAGGGGCGCGGGGAACTGCGCGACCAGCCACAACGGACCCGCACCCGACCACCGACCTCAGCAGACCTCTTCCAAGTCCCGCCAGTCCCGAGAGTCAGGGCTATCGGCAACCCACCCGTCCAACAACCCCCGAACAAGCGACGCCGGCGCAGCCAACCCACACTCCCGCTCAGGCACCCACAACTGCCCATCCGTCCGATGCCCCAGCGGCCCAGGATGCCCCGGCTCACTGTGATCATGCGGATCAAGATGCTCCCCATCACCCTCATCAGAAGGCATCCGGGACTCAGAACACATCCGACAGAGCAACCGCACGGAAGACGACCAGTCCTCCGCCGCAAACCCCGCATCCGCCGCCAACTGCTCCAACGCATCCCGATCAGCCTCGGCAGCAGCCTCCAGCAGCACGACCCACGTAGGCACAGGAGACGGCGCCCACAACTCGATCTCGTCGAAGACGGGATACGAGTGCCCGGCGGCAGTCGTCCGCTCCCCGTGCGGCACCCCGTCGTGGAGCACAACCTCACCCCACCGCCGCCCGGACGAGGGAAGCGGAATAGAAAGCACCTCGATACGGGCGGGATCCAGCCGCCGCCCCCACACCACCTCGGCCTCACCTTCCGGAGACAGCCGTACAGCCGCACTGCCGAGATCCATCCCGGCCGGCTCACCCGCCCCGGTGACCCCACCCGGTACCCGCAGCCCGTACGCCTGCCAGGCCCGCCGAGCCAGCGGCCAGTCCTGGAGCCCGGTGGCCGCGATACCCACGTTCCACCAGTCAGGCGCGCCGGCCTCCCGGTCGAGCAGCGCGACGGCCCGCAGCCCGGCCGCCCGCGCCTGCTCCCAGTCGTGCCGGAACTTGTGCAGCAGGGCGAGATTGAACCAGGACTCGGACAGCCAGGGCTCCAGATCGGCGGCCCGCGTCAGCAGCGCGCCCGCGTCCTCGTACCGACCGTCGCCGATCAGCGTGAACGCGCGGTCTGTGGCCTGCCGCCAAGAGGCGGAGGGCCGGTGCCGTCCCTTGCCGAAGATCCTCACGATTCCCGCCTGCCAGTTCCGTTCGTTGGGCTGGCTGTGCCCCCGGACACCCTCTTCTTCGCATCCAACCACGTACGGCTGGGAGGGCGCTCATTACCCATGGGTTACCCAGCCGAAGGCAAGGTCAGACAGTCCCGGGACAGTACCCGGGCCAGTGCTTCCACGACCTCGGGAGCGTAGTCCCCGGCGGTCCCCAGGCGCAGCTCCTCCAGCGCCTGAAGAGGCCCGCCGGGGCCGCCTGCCCGGGTTTTCTCCTCGTACGCGTTCACGGCCCGGACGATCCGCGCGGACACCGGCTGCTCCCGGCACGGGTCGGCCTGCCGCTCCACGACGGCCGCCACCTGAGGACTCACCCCGGTCTGCCGTACGACGGCCCCGCCGAGCAGCGCTATCCGCCGCTGCTCCTCCGGCGGGAGTACGGCGGTGGCGCCGGCCGGTACCGGGTCGACGAGGCTGAGCTGGCCGATGTCGTGCATCAGGGCGGCGTACTCCAGGACGGTGAGGTCGGGTTCGGACAGCCCCAGGTCCCGCCCGACCGCCTGACACAGCGCGGCGACCCGGCGGGCGTGCCCGGCAGGCGTGTATCCGGCGATCTCGGTGGACCGGGCGAGGGAGGCGATGGTCTGCCGGTAGGTGTCCCGTACGGCCGCGTACCGCCGGAAGGACAGCTGGGTCAGCAGCAGCGGCAGCGAGAACACGGGCAGCGCCCACAGCCCCACAACGGCGACCGCGAGCGCCATCACCGCGCCGGTCGCGCACACGGCGGACCCGACCCCGAGCATCCCCCGCAGCTCGTCCCGCAGCAGCGGCCCGAACGGCCACCGGGTCCGCGAGTGCGCGAGCGCGGCGGCGAGCACGGCGTCGCAGAGCGCGGTGAGGGAGAGCAGCGCGAGGAGGAGCAGGGCGTAGGCGGGGCCGCCCCAGTGCCGGAACACGCCCTGGTTGTACAGGGGTTGGAAGCAGACGGCCGCGAAACCGACGGTCAGGATGCGGCGGGCCATGTGGTCGGGGGTACGGCTGTGGCCGCGCGCGATGTGCGGGACGCAGCCGACGAGGGCGGCGGCGACCACTACAGCGACGGTCTGGAAGACGCCGTGGTGGGTGGAGTGGCCGGCGTCGGCGCCGAGGAGGGCGTAGGAGAGGGCGCCTGCGGCGCCGAGGGGGGCGGTTTCGCGGAGGCCGGTGGTGCCGTTCCAGCGGCTCAACTCCCCTACCGCGACGAGGACTCCGAAGGCGAGGGCGACTCCGGGTTCTTCGAGGCCGGTCCAGAGGGTGAGGGCGAGGGAGGTGGTGGCGAGGAGGGCGGCGGAGGTGTGGATGGCGGCGAGGATGAGAGGGGGGCGAGGCAAAGGCATTTCGTCAACCCCTCATCCCAGTGGAAACGGTCGGGCTGGGTGGGAAAACAATGGACGACTGGACCTCGTCAGCGGTCACCGCCGGATGCCACCCACACCGCCCCAGCGCCCGCACCAACGCCCGAACCATCAACGGGTCGAACTGCGTACCGGCACAGCGCGACAACTCCTCCAGCGCGACAGACACCGGCCGAGCGCGACGGTAGGACCGGGTAGACGTCATCGCGTCGAAGGCATCGGCGACGGCAACTACCCGTGCAGACTCCGGGATCTGACTCCCCAACAGCCCGTACGGATACCCACTCCCGTCCAACCGTTCGTGATGGTGCAGGACCGCCGCACGAGCCTCCCCCAGGAAACCAATGCCGCGCACCATCTCGTGCCCGTACTCGGGATGCAGTTCGATCACCCGCCGCTCCTCGGGAGTCAGCGGCCCGTCCTTGCGCAGCAAGCGCGTAGGGACGCCCAGCTTCCCGACGTCGTGCAGGATCCCGGCGAAGCGGAGCACTTCCACCCGGGAATCGTCCATGCCCAGTTCCCGCGCGATCATCATCGAGGCCTGCCCGACCCGCTCACTGTGCCCGCGGGTGTACCCGTCCTTGATGTCGACGGCCTGGACAAGGGCACGGATCGTGGCCTGATGCGCGGCACGCTCCTGGTGGTACTGGGCGAACACCCACCAGGACACCCCCATCGGCAACAGCACGAGCAGCGCGGCGACGGGGCCGTAGGGACTGCGCCACAGGACGGCCATCATCAGCCCGGCGAGCCCGTGCACGCCGATGGGCGCCAGGGACCGTAGGAACAGCCCTCGCCAGGCCCGGCGTACGGGCACCCGCTCGGCCAGCGCGAGGATCCCGCCGTCGAGCGCGGTGAGGACCAGGCAGAAGGCGAGGACGGCGGCCAGGGCGGGCACCAGCGCGTACGGGAAGTCGGAGGCGACGACGGCGTTCCGCCCGCCCAGCGCCCAGTGCACACGCGCCGCCGCCCACACGCCCAGCGCGAGCTGCGCGGCCCGCCAGCCGCGCCGCAGCCAGGGCGAGCCCTGCTCGACGTGGGAGAACAGCGCCCCCGGCAGCGGTACGAGCGCGGCGGCGGGCGGTGGGAGGAGAAAGGCCGCGGCGAGCAGCACCGGGTAGAAGGTGCCCGCGAACCGGCGCCGGGCGACCTGCTCGCAGCCGGCGTAGAGCGCGGCCAACAGCGCGACCGCCCACCAGGGTGTGTGGACGGTCGGCAGCGGAAGCAGACACCACAGGGCGCCGGCGACGGCACAGACGACGTACGCACGTGCCCGTGCCGGTGTCGCCTCCATGGCTGCTGCCCTTCCCCCGACCATGCCTGTCCAGGCCGAGGAGCCTAGGGCGGTCGGGGGAGGGACGCGGGCGTATCACCCGCGGATTAGCACGTTCGAGTGACGACAGTCCGTTCAGGACTCCTGCGGAGAGTCAGGACTCTTGAGGAGAGGCCGCCACGTCATGCTCGGGCACGGCCTGTCCGGACCGGATCATCTCCAGGCGTCCCATCACCTTGGAGCGCAGATCCGACGGCACGTCGTCCTGCCCGCAGCACCGCTTGACGAGCTTCTTCACGGCCTGCTCCAGGCCGTACTTCTCCAGGCACGGCGAGCATTCCTCGAAGTGCACCTCGAACTTGGTGCAGTCCGCGTCCGGCATCTCTCTGTCGAGGAACTCGTAGAGATGGTCGAGGACCTCACTGCAGTCCGTTTCGTGCGGCTCTCCGCAGCTCATGAGCCCGAGCCTTTCGCTTCGTTCGACTCTCCGGCACCGGCCGGGACCAGTCCGCGGTCACGCGCGTAGTCCTCGAGCATGCCGCGCAGTTGACGGCGGCCCCGGTGCAGCCGGGACATCACCGTACCGATGGGTGTCCCCATGATGTCCGCGATCTCCTTGTACGCAAAGCCCTCGACGTCCGCGAGATAGACGGCGATGCGGAATTCCTCGGGGATCGCCTGGAGCGCTTCCTTCACGTCCGAGTCGGGCAGGTGGTCGAGCGCCTGCGACTCGGCGGAGCGCAGACCCGTCGACATGTGCGACTCGGCACGGGCGAGCTGCCAGTCCTCGATCTCCTCGGCCGCGGAGCGCTGGGGTTCACGCTGCTTCTTGCGGTACGAGTTGATGAACGTGTTGGTGAGAATCCGGTACAGCCACGCCTTGAGGTTGGTGCCCTCGCGGAACTGGTGGAAGGACGCGTACGCCTTCGCGTACGTCTCCTGCACCAGGTCCTCGGCGTCGGCCGGGTTCCGCGTCATGCGCAGCGCGGCCGAGTACATCTGGTCGAGGAATTCGAGCGCGTCCCGTTCGAAGCGCGCACTGCGCTCCGTCGTGGACTCCGTGCTCGTGCCCTGGCCCTCGGGCTGCTCCGCCTGGCCGTGTTCGGTCCCTGCGTCGGTACCGGGAACCGGACCCACCTCCTCAAGACTCCGGGCAGCATCGAAGCCGATGCCACCAGAATCGGAGGATAGACGACGATCCGGTCCGCCCGCCGCCCCAATAGGGGTGGCCTTGGTCGCGTGCAGCACCGACCAGTCCAGGTCGGAGCGGCTGCTACGGGCCGGGCAGAAGGTCGAACCCATGCGGCGGACTTCCTTTCTACGACTCTCTATGTCCGCCTCAACAGTGGTAAGGGTCCCGGCATTCCCGCCCTTTACCCAAGTGTTCGAGTCCACTCCACCACGCGCCCCGCGATGATCTCCAGGGCCGCCTCCTGCCCGATCTCCGCCCGCTTCGGCACCGCGAACCCATGATCGCCGTACGGCACCTCGACCAGCTCGAAGTCCCCCTCGGGGAACTCCGCCGGCTTCCCGAAGGGATCGTTCCCGCCCTGCACGACGAGCGTGGGCACCCCGGCGCCCAGCAGTTCGTCGGCCCGTGACTTCTCGGGCTTGCCGGGCGGATGCAGCGGAAAACTCAGCGCGAGAACGGCGGCGGCACCCAGCTCCGTAGCCGTACGACAGGCCACGCGGGCCCCGGCGCTACGGCCCCCGGAGATCACCGGCAGCCCCGGCTTCGCGACGGCCGCCCAGATCCCCCGCCATCCCACGTCCAGCGTCTTCGGCGCGGGCGCCACCTTCTTCCCGGCGACCCGCCACGGCTGCTCGACCAGGGCCACGCTCACCCCGTGCCCGGGAAGCACGGCGGCAAGGGCCTGCAGATCCCGGGCGTCGACACCGCCACCGGCGCCATGGCTGACGGCGAGGACGAGCCGCGCCTTCTTGGCCGTGTGCCAGGTGACGCGGGCGGTCCCCGCGTCGGTCTCGATGGTCTCTGTAGTCACGCCTGTCGCATCCGTCACATCAGAAGAGTGTGCCCTCCTCGGGCCCCTCCAGCTCCTTCAGCAGCTCCGGCCCGTTGTTGCGGACGTTGCTGACGGCCGTGGACACCGGGTACGCGCGCATCAGCCCGGCCGGCGGCGGGTCGAGCAGCTCGCGCAGGTCGTCCGGGTCGGTGCGGGAGGGGTCGAGCCAGGAGTCCCAGCGGTCCGGGGTGAGCATCAGCGGCATCCGGGGATGGATGTCGGCCAGCGCGTGCGGCCCGTCGTCCGGGGCGATCGCCAGCGGGGTCGTCTCCGCCTCGGTCGTGATCACCGAGCAGGTGACCCACCAGGCCAGCGGGTGGTCGTCGGGCAGAGTCCGGTCCCGCCAGAACTCGTACAGCCCGGCCATCGCGAACACCGACCCGTCGGCGGGCAGCACGAAGTACGGCTGCTTGCGCTGCCGCTTCTTCTTGCCCTCGACCTCCAACTCCCGCTCGTCCTTGGCGGTGACCCACTCGTAGTAGCCGTCGGCGGGGATGATGCAGCGCCGGGTGGAGAAGGCGCGACGGTACGAAGGCTTCTCGTGCACGGTCTCCGCGCGGGCGTTGATCATCCGTGCCCCGCCCTCGGGGGTCTTCGACCAGCTCGGCACGAGTCCCCACTTGAGCCGACGCAGCTGGCGAACCGGCTTCGGGCTGTCCGCGTCCTTAAGTGGACGGTCGAGGACTGCATAGACCTCTTTGGTCGGGGCCACGTTGTAGTCGGGGGCCAAAGCCTCCTCGGGCTCCCACTTCTCGATCTCAAAGACTCCTGCGAGATCCTCGGGCCCACGACTCGCTGCATACCGTCCGCACATACGTGCCACACTGCCAGATTCGACGACACCCACGGGAGCCTCCGCCACCAATGGACAGCACCGCAATCGCCTCGATACCCACCCTCTGGGACGAGGTCTTCGGCAACCAGCCGGACCCCGACCTGTGGGTGGTGATCGCCACCATGGCCGCCGCCCTGGCCGTGGTGGTCCCACACAGCCTGTGGCGCCTCTCCCGCAATGCCATCACCATCGCCCACGAGGGCGGCCACGGCCTGGTGGCCCTGCTCACCGGCCGCACCCTCACCGGCATCCGCCTGCACTCCGACACCAGCGGCCTCACGGTCAGCCGCGGCAAGCCGCACGGCCTCGGCATGATCCTCACAGCAGCCGCCGGCTACACCGCTCCCCCACTCCTGGGCCTGGGCGGCGCGGCCCTCCTGGGCGCCGGCCACATCACCCTCCTCCTGTGGCTGTCGACCCTGTTGCTGATAGCCATGCTGGTAATGATCCGCAACGCCTACGGCGCCCTCACGGTCATCCTCAGCGGAGCAGCCTTCCTCCTCGTCTCCTGGCTGACGGGCCCCCAGGTGCAGGCGGCTTTCGCGTACGCGGTGGTGTGGTTCCTGTTGTTGGGAGGCGTACGCCCCGCGTTCGAGCTCCAGGCGAAGAGGTCAAGGGGCGGAGCGGGCGACTCGGACGCAGACCAGTTGGCGCGCCTGACGCACGTACCGGCAGGGTTGTGGCTGTTCCTCTTCCACTTGGTGTCACTGTGCTCGCTGATAGGCGGGGGACGCTGGCTGCTTGAGCTGTGACAAAGCCCCGAAGGGGCGAGTCACTAGGGGCGCGGGGCTGTATCTATTTGCGGCTCCGCCGCGCGGGCGCGACCAGCCACGACGGCGCAGCACCCGAAAGACGGCCTACTTATACAGTGGGTCACATGGCCCCGAACAACGACCAAACCGCCCTCTGGCCCGCTCCCCACGCCCGCGGAGCCGTCAACGCGACGGTCCACGTCCCGGGGTCCAAGTCCGTCACCAACCGCGCCCTCGTCCTAGCAGCCCTCGCCAGCGAACCCGGCTGGCTACGCCGCCCCCTCCGCTCCCGAGACACCCTCCTGATGGCCGGCGCCCTCCGCGCAATGGGCGTAGGCATCGAGGAGGGCGTAGGCACGGAGACGGGCTCCGGCGAGTTCTGGCGAGTCATCCCCTCGGGCCTCCACGGCCCGGCCACGATCGACGTAGGCAACGCCGGCACCGTGATGCGTTTCCTCCCCCCCGTCGCTGCCCTGGCCAACGGCCCCATCCGCTTCGACGGCGACCCGCGCTCGTACGAACGCCCCCTGCACGGCGTGATCGACGCCCTCCGCGTCCTCGGCGCCCGCATCGACGACGACGGCCGAGGCGCGCTGCCCCTGACCGTGCACGGCGGGGGCGCGCTGGACGGCGGCCCGGTGGAGATCGACGCGTCCTCCTCGTCCCAGTTCGTGAGCGCCCTCCTCCTCTCCGGCCCGCGCTTCAACCAGGGCGTAGAGGTCCGCCACACCGGCTCCTCCCTCCCCTCGATGCCGCACATCCGGATGACGGTCGACATGCTGCGCGCGGTCGGCGCCCAGGTGGACACCCCGGAGTCGGGCGGCGAGCCCAACGTCTGGCGGGTGACCCCGGGCGCACTGCTCGGCCGGGACCTGACGGTCGAGCCGGATCTGTCGAACGCCCAGCCCTTCCTCGCCGCGGCGCTCGTGGCCGGCGGCAAGGTCGTCGTACCGGACTGGCCGGCCCGTACCACCCAGCCCGGTGACCGGCTGCGGGAGATCTTCACCGAGATGGGCGGTTCCTGCGAACTCACCGAGTACGGGCTGGAGTTCACCGGTTCGGGTGCGATCCACGGCATCGACGTGGACCTGGGCGAGGTCGGCGAACTGACTCCGGGTATCGCGGCCGTGGCCGCCCTCGCCGACTCCCCCTCGACCCTTCGGGGCGTTTCCCACCTGCGCCTGCACGAGACGGACCGGCTGGCCGCGCTCACCAAGGAGATCAACGAGCTGGGCGGTGACGTGACCGAGACCGCCGACGGTCTGCACATCCGCCCGCGCCGCCTGCACGGCGGGATCTTCCACACCTACGAGGACCACCGCATGGCCACCGCGGGCGCGATCATCGGCCTCGCGGTCGAGGGCGTGCAGATCGAGAACGTGGCGACGACCGCGAAGACCCTTCCGGACTTCCCCGACCTGTGGGCCGGAATGCTCGGGAGCGATGGGGCGTAGGGGACACACGCCATGCGTCGCTACGGCAAGAACACCGACGAGGACGACATCCGCCAGCGCCCGAACCGCAAGGGCAACCGGCCGCGCACCAACATCCGCCCCAAGCACGAGGAAGCGGTCGAGGGCATGGTCCTCACCGTCGACCGGGGCCGCCTGACCTGCCTGGTCGAGGACCGGGTCGTGATGGCCGTCAAGGCCCGCGAACTGGGCCGGAAGGCGGCGGTGGTCGGCGACCGCGTCGGCATCATCGGCGACCTCTCCGGCGACAAGGACACCCTCGCCCGCATCATCCGCATCGAGCCGCGCACCTCGGTGCTGCGCCGCACGGCCGACGACGACGACCCGTACGAGCGCGTGGTCGTCGCCAACGCCGACCAGCTCGCCATCGTCACCGCCCTCGCCGACCCCGAGCCGCGCCCCCGCCTGATCGACCGCTGCCTGGTCGCGGCCTACGACGGCGGCCTCGACCCACTCCTCGTCCTCACCAAGTCGGACCTCGCCTCGCCCGACCAACTCCTGGAGATGTACGGCGCGTTGGGCGTCCCCTACGTCGTCACGAGCCGCGAGGAGCTGGAGAACGGCACCGCGGTGGAGCGGGTCCGCAAGCAGCTCGACGGCAAGATCACCGCGTTCGTCGGGCACTCCGGTGTCGGCAAGACGACCCTCGTCAACGCGCTGGTCTCGCTGGAGCGGCGGCGCAGCACCGGCATCGTCAACGCCGTCACCGGCCGCGGCCGGCACACCACGACCTCGGCCCGCGCGATCCCGCTGCCGGACGACTCGGGCTGGGTCGTCGACACCCCGGGCGTCCGTTCCTTCGGCCTGCACCACGTGGACCCGTCCCGGGTGATCAAGGCCTTCCCCGACCTGGAGCCCGGCACGGAGAACTGCCCGCGCGCGTGCAGCCACGACGAGCCGGACTGCGCCCTGGACCAGTGGGTGGCCGACGGTCACGCGGACCCGCAGCGGCTGTACTCGCTACGGCGACTGCTGGCCACCCGCGAGCGAACCGAGGGCGACTGATCACCGTCTGACCACCGCGTGTTTGTGGGGACTCAAGTTCGGTAAGTGCATAATCGCACCGAGCCGGACAAACGGGAGGACAGCACAATGGCGTGGCTGCTGGTTGTCGTGGCCGGAATTCTGGAGACCGGGTTCGCCGTGTGCCTGAAGCTGTCCCACGGCTTCACGCGCCTGTGGCCGACGGTCGCCTTCTGCTCCTTCGCACTGGGCAGCTTCGGCCTGCTGACCCTCTCCCTGAAGAAACTCGACGTGGGCCCCGCGTACGCCGTGTGGACCGGCATCGGCGCGGCCGGCACCGCGATCTACGGCATGGTCTTCCTCGGCGACCTGGTCTCGACGCTGAAGCTCGTGTCGATCAGCCTCGTCATCGTCGGGGTCATCGGGCTCCAGTTGTCCGGTTCCGCGCACTGAATCTGTCGAGGCGGGCATCCGTTGAGGCGGGCATCTGCTGAGGCTGGCTTCTGCTGAGGCGGGCAATTTACTGAGGCGGGCCCAGCGCGCTGCGCACCAGTTCGCCCACGCCCCCCTCCCCCGGCGGCGCCGCCACACAGGACAGCGCCAGCCGTACGACGAGTTCGCAGGACCGTGCCAGGTCGGCGGTGTCCGGCTTGGCAGCCCCGGGTCCGGCGAGCGCGGCCACCGCACGGTCGCGGACGACGGCCACGAAGTCACCGGGTGAGGGCAGCGGCCCGTCGGCCCGGCGCTGTGCCGGTACGGCGGAGGAGGACGGCACCGCGGACAGGGTGGGCGAGGGCAGCCGTTCGCTCCAGCAGCCGGTGAGCATCGCCCGTACCAGCGCGTTCTCGCGGGCCGCGGACGTGGTCCACTCGGCGGTCGCGGTCAGTCGCTCGCGGGCGTCCACATGGGCGCCGAGCGCCCGGTCGACGCCGACGAGATACCCGTCGGCCTCCCTTCTGACCAGCGCCCGCGCGAGCCCCTCCTTGCTCCCGAACTCGTTGTACAGCGTCTGCCGGGACACTCCGGCGGCGGCGGCCACGTCCACCATCCGTACGGTGGACCACGACCGGCGCGCCAGCGCCGTATAGGCGGCGTCCAGCAGGGATTCCCGGGCTGCAGGCATCATTCGCCTCCCTGGGGCGAGCGGCTCTGCGCCCAGATTTGACGCGCACGGGGGCACTGTCAAGGGTTCGCGGCGGCGCCAGGGGGCGCACTTCGGCCATTGCGCGCGGGAGTTGGGGCGGGGCCGGGGCGGGATCCGGGCGGGGGCCGGAGCGGAGTTTCCCTCTTGATGATCTCCCCGGGGTCCCCGACCTCCCGTCCACCTCCCGTTTCGCCCACCGGACCCTGTAGCCCCGGCGCGACCCCTGAAGATACGGTTCACGCATGGCCGACTATCACGATGACCTGCGCCTCGCCCACGTCCTCGCGGACGCCGCCGACGCCGCGACGACCGCGCGGTTCAAGGCGCTCGATCTCAAGGTCGAGACCAAGCCGGACATGACTCCGGTGACCGAGGCGGACAAGGCGGCCGAGGAAGTCATCCGCGGTCATCTGCAGCGCGCACGCCCGCGTGACGCGGTCCTCGGCGAGGAGTTCGGCATCGAGGGCACCGGCCCCCGCCGCTGGGTGATCGACCCGATCGACGGCACCAAGAACTACGTACGCGGTGTCCCGGTGTGGGCCACGCTGATCTCACTGACGGAGGCGGCGGAGGGCGGCTACCAGCCCGTCGTCGGCCTGGTCTCCGCGCCCGCGCTGGGCCGCCGCTGGTGGGCCGCGAAGGGCCACGGCGCCTACACCGGCCGCAGTCTGTCCTCCGCGTCCCGGCTGCGCGTCTCCCAGGTCTCGAAGCTGACGGACGCCTCCTTCGCGTACTCCTCGCTCACCGGCTGGGAGGACCAGGGCCGCCTGGGCGGCTTCCTGGACCTGACCCGCGAGGTGTGGCGCACGCGCGCGTACGGCGACTTCTGGCCGTACATGATGGTCGCCGAGGGCTCGGTCGACATCTGCGCCGAACCGGAGCTCTCCCTCTGGGACATGGCGGCGACCGCGATCATCGTCACCGAGGCAGGCGGCACCTTCACGGGCCTCGACGGCCGCCCGGGCCCGCACAGCGGCAACGCGGCCGCGTCGAACGGCATCCTGCACGACGAGTTCCTGGGCTATCTCAACATGCGCTACTGACCACCACAGGACACCCGCACACGCCCCCAACCGGCCGCGCGCGCCCTCTTGTTGACCCGTGCTTTACCTGCCACTCTGAGAGCGCCCCCACTTGTGAACTTGTGAATCCGTTAACTAGCGGACCCGAGGCCCGGCAAGCAACGGACCGAGGCCCGCACGGCACCACGGATTCCCCAGGAGGTGACCTCATCCCATGCCGCACCCGCACCCACTCCCCTTGCCGCAATCCATGCTGGTCCGCGACGCCATGAGCACGGTGGTCCTCACCATCGGCCCCGCCCACACCCTCCGCCAGGCAGCCGCCCTCATGTCCTCGCGCCATGTCGGCGCGGCCGTGGTCCTCGACCCGGACGCCGGCGGCATCGGCATCCTCACCGAACGCGACATCCTCAACTCGCTGGGCCGGGGCCAGAACCCGGACACCGAGCGCGCCCACGCCCACACCACCACCGACGTCGTCTTCGCCACCCCGGCCTGGACCCTGGAGGACGCGGCGAGCGCGATGGCCCACGGCGGCTTCCGCCACCTCATCGTCCTCGACCGCTCCGAGCCGGCCGGCATCGTCTCGGTCCGCGACATCATCCGCTGCTGGGCACCGGCACGACAGCAGGTTCCCGCCTGAAACCGGGCGGAATCGCGGTTGGACTCAGTCCAAGTCCAGCAGCCCTCCAAAGTCACACCTATTCGGGAACTGGTCAGCCTGCTGTTAAGCTGGCCGGCATGAGTGACCTTCTGGAGCGGCTGCGCGGACGCGGATGGCGGATGACCGCACAGCGGCGCGTCGTGGCCGAAGTACTCGACGGCGACCATGTCCACCTGACCGCCGACGAGGTCCACTCCCGTGCCGTGGCCAAGCTGCCCGAGATCTCCCGGGCGACGGTCTACAACACGCTGGGCGAGCTGGTCTCGCTCGGCGAGGTCCTGGAAGTCTCCACGGACAAGCGAGCCAAGCGCTACGACCCGAACGCGCACAGCCCGCACCACCACCTGGTCTGCGCCAACTGCGGCCAGATCCGCGACGTCCACCCGGGCGGCAACCCCCTCGCCGACCTCCCCGACTCGGAGCGCTTCGGCTTCACGGTCTCGGACGTCGAGGTGACGTACCGCGGGCTCTGCCCGAACTGCGCGAGCGCGTAGCAAGTCCCTTCACAGGCCCCGGCATCCGTTCGACACGGACGCCGGGGCTTTGTGCTGCCTACAGGGGGGCTTTGTGCTGCGCACGGGCTTCCCGAATCTGACGGTCCGTCATATCGTCGTGCGGCACCCCCCACCCGTACCGACAGACGTACCGCCCTCCGCAAGGAGCACTCGTGGGAGACCCGCACCCAAAACTCCACGCCACCCAGCTGACCCGCACCTTCGGCCGTGCCCCGCACCAGGTGGACGCCCTCGGCCCCCTCGAACTCAGCGTCGCCCCGGGCGAGTTCGTCTGCCTGGTAGGCCCGTCGGGTTGCGGCAAATCCACCCTCCTCCGCATCGCCGCGGGCCTGCTGCGCCCCACCACAGGCACCCTGGAGATCTGCACACGGAGCCTCCGCCCGGCGGCCATGATCTTCCAGGACTACGGCATCTACGACTGGAAGTCGGTCCGCGCCAACGTCCGCTTCGGCCTGGACATCCAGCGCGTCTCGCGCCGCACGGCCAACGCCCGCGCCGACGAGTGGCTGACCCGCATGGGCCTCGCCGACTTCGCACACGCCTACCCCGCGACCCTCTCCGGCGGCATGCGGCAACGCGTCGCCATCGCCCGCGCACTCGCCGTAGAACCCGAACTCCTGCTGATGGACGAGCCGTTCGCCGCCCTGGACGCCCAGCTCCGGACGATCCTCCAGGACGAACTCCTCGACCTGACACAGACGTTGCACACCACCACCCTCTTCATCACACACAGCCTGGAGGAGGCGCTCGTGCTCGGTGACCGTGTGCTGGTGATGTCCGCGCGCCCGGGCAGGATCATCGCCGAACACCGTCCGCCGTTCCCCCGCCCCCGCACCGGCGACATCCGCGACACCCCCGAATTCACCGCCCTGAAGGGCGAGTTGTGGGAGCTGCTGCGCAAGGAGGCGGTACCCGCATGACCACCATCGCCCCCGGCCGCGAGGAATCGGTCCTGGTCCGCCGCCCCGGCCCGCACGAACTCCATCCCGTACGCACCCACCGGCGCCGGCGCGCACTGGAACTGTCCCTCGCCGTCGCCGTACCCCTCGCCCTGGTCCTGTGGTGGCAACTGGCCGCCACCCAGGGCTGGATCGACCCCCGCGTCTACCCGGCCCCGTCCACGATCTTCTCCGACGGCTGGACCCGAGCCGCCGCGGGCGACCTGTGGCCGGACGTCTGGGCCACCACGAAACGCGTCCTGGGCGGCTACGCGATCGGCACGGCAACCGGCTACGCCCTGGGCCTGCTGATGGGCTCGCTGTCCCTGGTCCGGGCGGCACTGGAACCACTGCTGGACGCCCTGTACGTCGTACCGAAACTGGCCCTGCTGCCCGTCTTCCTGAACATGTTCGGCCTGGGCGAAGGCCCGCAGATAGCCCTGGTGGCCGCCACGGTCTTCTTCTTCGTGTGGATCTCGACGATGTCGGCGGTCCTCGCGATCCCCTCCGGCCACCGCGACGCGGGCCGGGTCTTCGGCGCCACCCCGTGGCAGATGTTCCGCCACGTCCTCCTGCCCGCCTCGCTCCCCGCGGTCCTGGTGGGCGCGCGGATCGCGGCGGGCGTGGCCGTCCTGGTCATCGTCGCCTCGGAACAGATCGCGGCAACGAACGGCCTGGGCCACCTGATCTTCGACTCCCGCGCCCTGTTCGAGAACGACGTGATGTTCGTGGGCATCGTGTGCGTGGCGGTCCTGGGCGTCGTCTTCTCCGAACTGGTGCGGGTGGCAGGCCGGTTACTCACCCCGTGGGCACCGCGGGACCGAGGACGGGGGCAGTCGTGAGACGGCGTGCGTACGGTGTGGCGGTCGTCGTGGCGGCGGTGCTGGCGTCGGCGGGCTGTTCGTCGAAGTACGCGGACGGCTCCGGGAGTTCGGGCACGGCGACCGCCGGCAACCGCACGGTCGAACCCGTGACCGGCTGCGGCACGTCGTCCTGGACGGACCCGGCGGACCTCTCCCCCACCCGAACCCCGGCCCGCTGCAAGCCACTTACCCCCGCCCCGCGGCCCCTCCCCAAGACGCGGAAGGTGACGATCGCGACGGGAACGCTGAGCGCGGAGTACGTGGCCCCGCTCGAAGTCGCCGTCGCCAAGGGCGAGTTCAAGAAGGAGGGCCTGGACGTCAGGCTCAAGGTGCTCCCGACCCCGGACGCGCTCCCCCTCCTCGCGAAGGGGGACATCGACGCGATGTGGGCGGCTCCGGAGGCGGCCGTCATGAACGGCGTCAAGGGCGGTTTCGACATCAAGTGGGTCGCCGGGAACTTCTCGCCCGACCCCGAGTCGAAGAGCGGCCTGTGGGTGAAGCTGAAGAAGGGCGAGGCGGCGGCCGACGTCCGGATGGCGGGCCGCAGGATGGGCACGATGATCGGCAAGGGCTCGGTGATCGCGTACCCCATGCAGAAGGCTCTCGCGACCCACGGCGGCGGCCTCGACAAGATCCAGTACCAGCAGCTCGGCTCGGCCGACGTCCTCACCGCCCTCCAGAACGGCGGCGTCGACTCCGCCTGGCTCCTGGACCCGGTCTGGCGCAAGGTCGACGACAACCCCCAGTACGCCTTCCTGGGCGGCCAACCACAGGGTGAGCCCCTGGGCGGCATGCTGTACGGCCCCAGCCTCCTGAACGACGACGTGGACGCCGGCGTGGCCCTCCTCCGCGCCTACATCCGCACGGTGAACACGTACTTCGCCGGCGACTACAAGAAGGACCCGTCCTTCGTCGCCTACCTGGCGAAACTCCTGAAGACGGACGAGGCGGTCCTGAAATCAACCCCGTCCCTCACCATGGACTGGGAGATCCGCGCGGGCACGACGACGCGGTTGCAGGCCGCGTACAAGGCGGCGGGCGTGTCAAAGGGGGCCGCACTGCCGGAATCCAGGACGGTGAACCGCTCCCTGTACGAGGAGGCGGTGGGCCACCAGCCATAGAAACACCGAGGGCCGGAACCCATTTCTGGATTCCGGCCCTCGGCCTTCAGTAGCGGGGACAGGATTTGAACCTGCGACCTCTGGGTTATGAGCCCAGCGAGCTACCGAGCTGCTCCACCCCGCGTCGGTAAACACAACACTACGTCAGCCGTACGCAGAGAAGCAAATCGTTTAACACCGCAGGTCAGAGCCACACAGCGGAGACGTTCCAACGCGAGCCGCCTACCTCCAGCCCATCCGGCCTCCACCTTTCAGCGCGGGCCGCCACCACTCAGCCCGCCCGGCCCCCACCTTTCAGCACAGGCCGCCACCACTCAGCCCGTCCGGCGTTTGAGGACGAGGCCGTCCAGGCCGAAGGGGGTCTGGGGGCGGAGCCCCCAGGCGGGGCGGAAGGGGCGGCAGCCCCCAGGGATGGGACGGGTAGGGGCGGCGGGGGCGAAAAACTACGCCGTCAGCTCCTGCCGCAACGCATCCCGCAACCGAGCCGCCCGCTCAGAAACCTCCCGAGGCCCAAGCGTCACCGCCCGATCAGCCCACCGCTGCCCCTCTGCCAGCTCACCTCGACGCGCGTAAACCAGAGCCAACCGCAACGCAGCCCGCCCATGCCCCGCATCAGCGGCCCGAGCCCACCACACCGCAGCCTCCGGCTCACTCCCCTCCCGAGCCAGCAACAGCCCAAGATTGAAAGCCCCGTTACGAGACCCGGCCTCGGCAGCCTCCCGATACCACCGAGCCGCCTCGACGACATCGCCCCGCGCAGCGGCCAGCATCCCGACCCGAACCTGCGCCCGCCGATGCCCCTGAGAAGCCGCCCGCTCGTACCACTCCTCACACTCGGTCTTCTCATGCACCTGCTCACCCAGCTCATGCGCAGGCGCAGGCGGCCGCCGAGCATCGAGCACCGAGGCCAACCGATAAGCCGCCTCCGCACTCCCCCCACCCGCGGCACACCGCAGATGCCGCTCGGCCTCCCGCTCGTCCCCGTCCCGCAGCCGAGCGATCCCGACCTGCAACGCCGCCTCCGTGTGCCCGGCAGCAGCGGCCCGCTCGTACCAGGGCAGCGCGACGCCCTCCTCACCCCGCCCCGCGAAGAGAATCCCGAGGTTGAACGCCGCGTCCACGCTCCCGGCCTCGGCCGCCTTGGAGAACCACGGCTCGGCCCCGGTCGCGTCGCCGCCCTGGAGCAGCAGCACGGCCAGCGCGTTCGCCGCCTCGCGGTGCCCGGCGTAGGCCGCCCGCCGGTACCACTGCTCGGCCTGCGCGGTACGCGCCTGCTCGGCACACAACAGCCCAAGGTTGTAAGCGCCGTTCACATCACCGGCGTCCATCGCGGCCCGGTACCACCGCTCGGCGGTCTGTGTCTCGCCGCGCTCGGCGTGCAGCGCGCCCAGCGCGTTGGCCGCGTTGCCGTCACCGTCCTGGGCAGCACGGAGCCACCACACGGCGGCGCTCTCGGTGTCGCCGGCGTCGCGCAGCAGGAACCCGAGCGCGCAGGCGGCCCGCGCCTCCCCGTCCTTGGCGGACGTCAGATACCAGCGCCCGGCCTCCTTGAGCTCGCCCCGCTTCTCCAGGATCGCCCCGAGCTGCAGCGCGGCCCGCTGATGCCCACGCGCGGCGGCCTGCCGGTACCACTGCTCGGCCTCGTTCCCGGGATCCCCGGCGGAATCAGAGGTTCCGGAGGCCGAGGCGACACCGTTGTCAGCCCCACCGTCGTACTCGTACTCGTCCTCGTGCGGCGTACGGCGATCAAGCGCCCGCGCCAGCCGGTACGCGGCCTCGCGGTGCCCGCGCTCGGCGGCGGAGCGCATCCACTGCTCGGCCAGGGCGTCCCCGCGGTGCTCCAGCAGATCGGCGAGGGCGTACGCGCCCAGCGCGTGGCCCTGTTCGGCGGACTGGCGCAGCCAGTACTCGGCGGCGGGCTCGTCGCCGCGCTCGCGGTGGTACCGGCCGAGCGCGTGCGCGGCGGCGGCGGAACCGGCCACGGCCGCGATCCGCCACCAGCCGGCGGCGTCGTCGGTGTATCCGCGCTGGTGCAGGAGAACGCCGAGGTTGTTGGCCGCGGCCCGGTCGCCCTCGGCGGTGGCGGCACGCAGCAGGGGCTCGGCTCCGTCGAGATCACCGCGGCGCAGCAGCATCGCTCCGAGGACACTCGTCGCCTCGACGTCGCCGGCCTGCGCGGCGAGCCGTGTACGTGCCTCGTCGACAACCTCCCCGTCACCGGACTCGTCCCGGTCGGAAGGCTGCACAAAACGCCCTGTATCCAACAGAGTTGCCTTGTCCCCCATAACGTCCATCGTCGCACCACCTGCAACCTGGGTACACCTGGTATACCGCAGCCAGTGAGGTCTCTACAGCGTTTTGTCGACATGCCCACAGAGAGACAACACAAACACGGTTTCACCAAGTCCCCCCGGCGGCACGGCCGTCACCCTCGTCGGCACATGCGTTCGCACAGCGCGAAGGCCCGGATCCTTGGAGGATCCGGGCCTTCGCGATCAGTAGCGGGGACAGGATTTGAACCTGCGACCTCTGGGTTATGAGCCCAGCGAGCTACCGAGCTGCTCCACCCCGCGCCGTTGTGTTGCAACCGTACCACGGCGCGGGACGGACCTCTGACCTAGTGATCAACTGCCGTCTGAGCTGCGCTAACCACTCGAACTGCTCGGACTGCTCGACGCACTGGGACCACTGCTCGGACTGCTGCTGGGACTCGCGCTGCTCTTGCCACTGCCGCTGGACTTGCTTGCGGCGGCCTGCGCTTCCTCGGCCCGCTTCAGCGCGGCCTGAAGATCCTTCTGCGCCTGCCCGTACGCCTCCCAGTCGCCCTTCTTGAGCGCCGTCTGCCCGGCGTCGAACGCCTTCTGGGCGTCGCTCAACGCCGCCTGGACCGTCGGGTTGCTGGATGTCGGTGGACTGGTGCTCTCGTCCGGTGGCGTAGTCGTACTGCTCTCCGCCCCGAAGACCTTGTTGAGCCCCTCGTCCAGCGTGTCCTCGAAGGCGGTCTTGTTCCCGTAGGCCACCAACACCTTGCGCAAGAGCGGGTACTTGAGTCCACCACCGCGTACGTAGACGGGCTCTACGTAGAGCAGTCCCCCGTCGAGCGGCACCGTCAGCAGGTTGCCGTACTCGATGTCGGAGTCGCCGCCCTTGAGCAGCTTGATGGATTCGGCGATGTCCTGTTGGGAGTTGAAGGCGCTCTGCACCTGTTTAGGCCCGCCGACGGTCGTGCTGGTCGGCAGCTTCAGGATTCTGATCTTGCCGTAGTCCGGGGTGCCTGCCTCGGAGTCGACGGCCATGAAGGCGCTGAGGTTGTCTCTGCCGTTCGGTGTGAACGTCGTCGTCAACGAGAAGGCCTGCGCGGACTGGTCCGGCATCTTCATGCTCAAGTAGTACGGCGGCACCGCACTGTTGGACTGGTTCGTCGGGTCGTTCGGGACCTGCCACACCTCGCTGCCGCTGAGGAACGTCTGCGCGTCCGTCACGTGGTAGCGGGTGAGGAGTTCGCGCTGGACCTTGAACAGGTCCTGCGGGTACCGGAGATGGGCCATCAGCGAGGACGAGATGTCCTTCTTGGGCTCGACCGTGTTCGGGAACGCCTTCATCCAGGTCTTCAGGACCGGGTCCTTGGTGTCCCACTGGTAGAGCTTGACGGCACCGGTGTACGCGTCGACGGTCGCCTTCACCGAGTTGCGGATGTAGTTGACCTGGTTCTGCTGGGCCACCACCGTGCGGTTGTTGTTGGTCGCGGTCAGCGAGTCGGCCGTGGTGTCACCCAGGGTCGTACGCGAGGCGTACGGGTATCCGTTGCTCGTCGTGTACGCGTCGACGATCCACTGGATACGGCCGTCCACGACCGCCGGGTAGGCGTCGCCGTCGATGGTCAGCCAGGGCGCCACTGCCTCGACGCGGTCCTTGGGCGTGCGGTTGTACAGGATCCGCGAACCCTCGCCGATCGCACCGGAGTAGAGGATCTGCGGCTCGTTGAACGCCACCGCGTACGCCGCCCGGTTGAGCGGGTTGGAGAGGTTGACCCCGCTCTTGCCGGTGTAGCTGGTGGTCTTCTCACCGCTGTCGTCGGAGTAGTCGATCTCCTTCTGGGGACCGCCGACGATCGAGTACGTGGTGGTCTTCTCGCCGTAGTAGATCTGCTGCTCGTACTTGCCGAGGTCACCCGTGGACGGCAGATCGGACTCGGTGAAGACCGGGCGGCCCTCGGAGTCGACCGCGGTGCCCTTGGCCGCGACCACGCCGTAGCCGTGCGTGTAGCGGAAGTGGTCGTTGATCCAGTTGTTCTTCGGAATGCCGTTGAGGTTCAGCTCACGCAGACCGATGACCGTGTCCTGGTCCTTGCCGTCCTCGCTGTAGCGGTCGACATCCAGGTTGGTCGGGAACGCGTAGTAGTTCCTGATCTGCTGGAGCTGCTGGAACGTGGGCGACACGACGTTCGGGTCCACGATCCGGATGCTCGCCGTGGAGTCGACGTCGGACCGCAGCTTGGTCTTGTCCTTGGTGGTGCTCGTGCCCGAGTACTCCGTGACCTTGGTGTCGTCGATGCCGTAGGCCTCGCGCGTCGCCTTCAGGTTCTTCTGGACGTACGGGGCTTCCTTGGCCTGCTCGTTCGGCTGGACCGTGAACTTCTGGACGATCGCCGGGTACAGGCCACCGATGAGGATCGCGGAGAGCACCATCAGGCCGAAGCCGATGACGGGCAGTTGCCAGGTGCGCCGCCACAGGGTGGCGAAGAACAGCAGCGCGCAGATGACGGCGATGCAGAACAGGATCGTCTTGGCCGGCAGATACGCGTTCGCGTCGACGTATCTGAGGCCCGTCCAATCACCGGTCGCCTTGAAGTCGCTGGATTTGACCGCGAGTCCGTACCTGTCGAGCCAGTAGGCCACCGCCTTGAGGGCGACGAAGATGCCGAGCAGTACCGACAGATGTCCGGTGGCCGCGGCCGTGGCACGCGCGCCCGGGCTGGTGATGCGCAGGCCGCCGTACAGGTAGTGCGTCAGCGCGGCGGCGAGCAGCGAGAGGATCGCGGCGGCGAAGCCGAAGCCGAGCAGGAAGCGGTACCAGGGCAGGTCGAACGCGTAGAAGGACACGTCGAGGTGGAACTGCGGGTCCTTCTGGTGGAAGGGCACGCCGTTGACCCACATCAGCCAGACCCGCCACTGACTGGACGCGGACGCCCCCGCGATCAGCCCGACCAGGGCGGTGATCGCCAGAAGCAGCCACTTCTTGTAGGGCGCGATGCCCATGCGGTAGCGGTCGAGGCTCTGCTGCTCCATCGACATGGCGCTGAGTGGCGGGCGCAGGCGGTGCGCCAGCCAGATGTTCACACCGACCGCGGCCGCCATCAGGAGGCCGAAGACGAAGAACAGGCCGATCTTCGTCGTCAGGGTCGTCGTGAACACGGACGAGTAATGCACCGACCGGTACCAGAGCCAGTCCGTCCAGAAGCCCGCGAACATCGTGAACGCCATGCCGAGTACGGCAAGGACGCCCAGTGTCATGAGCAAAGTCCGGACGCGCCGGGACGGGCGGCCCACTCTGATCCGCGGCCCTTGCGGGCCTCCGCCGCGGTCCGGCATCTGGAAAGCCAAGGTGCGCACCTCGAAGTTCGCTGTTGGTCGCTGTCGTTGCGTCAGGTTCCCGGTTTCGGGGACCCTCCGTAGCCCCGCGTGATCGCGGGCCCACACCTATGCAACTTACTCACCGTTTACTCGGTTCCCGATTCCGGCCATGAACGAGGCAGGATTGTGACCATGTCCAACACTCCCATGGCAGCGAACCCCCTCACCCGGGCCGTACTCGAGATCGACGAGTACGCCGCCGGGCTCGGCTGGGACCAGCCCGCTCGCCTCTTCGCCCTGGTAGACACCGCGCGGCTGCGGGCCCAGGAACCCGGCCTCGCGGCCCAACTCGGCCTTCAGGAAGAGTCCGCGACCGTCGGTCTCACCCCGATCGAGCAGGAGGAAATCCCGGCTGGAAAGCCGCTGGACGAGTTCCTCGGCACGATCGCCTGGCCCGACGCGGTGGCCGGCTGCGCGCTCACGGTCGAGCGCCTGATGCTGCCGCCGTCCGCCGAGGCCTCCGTCCCGGACGGCCTCAGCGAGAAGAAGCTCACCGAGTGGGTCGCCCAGCACCCCGACCGCCAGGAGGTCCGCATGACGGTCGCGGTCCTGCGCGACGGCACCCGCGACTCGGCCCTGCGCCTGCGCGAGAAGGACTCCCCCACGGAGGTCCTCACGGGCGGCGCCCTGGTTCCCGGCCTCGCCGAGGCCCTGTCCGCGACCTTCGAGGACTGACGTCGTCCGCTACGACTCCGGTTCCTTGCCTACGACTCCGGGGGCGCCCTCTGTGTGAGGGCGCCCCCGGAGTCGTAGGCAAGGTCTTCTTAAGAAGAGGCCTGTTTTAGGAAGAGACTTGTTCAGCTCTTGGTGCTGCACTTCGGGAGGTCGTCGGTCTTGCCGCTGTTGATCAGCTTGAGGTCGCTGATCGCGTCCTTGATGGTGTTGACCTTGACGAGCCTGAGGCCACTGGGGGTGTCCTTGGCGGCTTCGGCGCAGTTGTCGGCGGGCGTCAGGAAGTACTGGGCGCCCTTGCTGCGCGCGCCGACCGTCTTCATCGAGATGCCGCCGATCGGGCCGACCTTGCCGTCGTCGTCGATCGTGCCGGTGCCGGCCACGAACTTGCCGCCGGTGAGGTCGCCCGGGGTGAGCTTGTCGTAGATGCCGAGCGCGAACATCAGGCCGGCGCTCGGGCCGCCGACGTCGGCGAGCTTGATGTCGATGGTGAACGGGAACGTGTGATCGGTTCCGGCGGAGATACCGACGATGGCGCGCTTGGTGCCGGTGTCGTCGGAGGTCGCGGTGGTGATCGTGATGCTCTTCGTCGCGGTCGCCGTCTTGTTCGCCTTCACGGCGGCGGCCTGCTCCTTGGCGGGCACGATCGTGAACACGACCTTCTCGCCCGGCTTGTGCTTGGTGACCAGCTTCGCGACGTCGTCGGGCTGCTTCACCGTCGTACCGTCGACCGCCTTGATCACGTCACCGGCGTGCAGCTTGTTCTCGGCCGGGGTGCCCTTGACGACCGTCGAGACGATCACCCAGGACTTCACCGGGACGCCCAGCTGGTCCAAGGCGGCGACCTTGGCGCTCTCCTGGGACTGGCTGAACTCCTCGGCGTTCTCCTGGGTCGACTGCTGCTCCGTCTTGCCGTCCGGGTACAGCGTGTCGTGCGGGACGATCTTGTCGTCGTGGGCGAGCCAGCCGTACACGGCCTCGATGAGGTTCATGTTGTAGTCGGCGCTGGTGACCCGGACCGTCGTCATGTTCAGGTGACCGGTCGTCGGGTAGGTCTTCCGCCCGGTGATCTGCAGCACCGGCTCGCCGTCGTGGTCCCCGAGCGTGTTCACCGTCGGGCCCGGCGACATCTCCGCGTACGGGACGTTGATGAGGACTCCCGCGCACAGGAGCGCGATCAGCATCAGGGTGGAGGCGAGCATCGTCGCGGTGCGGCGTGGCATGGCACGACAGTACGGGACGCGTCTGTCAGCGCACCGTCAGGGCCGCCTTCCGATCATGTGCCGGAGTGGGACTTCTCCATGGCCTCGCGGAAGCGGGCGTAGCCGTCCAGTTCCGGGCCGTCGCTGCGTACCTTGCGGGTCCGGTTGGCCCAACTGCCCCACAGGCCGGCACCTATCGCAGCCACCAGCGGAATCAACAACCAGGCGAGTGCCGCCATGCCGACCTCCCAACCCCACATGAGTGACCTCAACTGACTGATCAGCAGATTAGCCAGCCCCACTGACAACGCTCGTGCCCGGGGAGCGGTTACGCAACCGGAGGGCGGCTGAGAAGTACGTGAGTACGCATCAACAAGCGCCGACCCGCCCTCCCGTCGCCCGACCGCCACCCCTCAACGACGGCGCTACGCGCCGACCCAGTCATCTGTGCCGTCGGAGAACTTCTGATGCTTCCAGATCGGCACCTCGTGCTTGAGGTCGTCGATCAGCTTCCGGCACGCCTCGAAGGCCTCACCCCGGTGCGGACACGACACCCCGACGACGACCGCCAGGTCCCCGATACCGAGATCCCCCACCCGGTGGACGGCGGCCAGCGCCCGCACCGGATAGTCCGCGACGACCTTCTCGGCGATCCGTCGCATCTCCGCCTCGGCACTGGGGTGGCACGAGTACCCGAGTTCGTCGACGTCGGCGCCGCCGTCGTGATTGCGCACGGTCCCTACGAAGAGGACCATCCCACCGGCGGCGTCATCCCCCACGGCCTTGAAGACCTCGTCCACGGAGAGCGGCGTCTCCCGGATCCCGATCAGCTTGATGGGATCCTGCGCGGCCTGCTCACCGGGATGGTCGATCGTGGGTGCCATACCTCCATCGTGCCGCACCCCGCCGACAGCGCGGAATAGCACTTTCACCAGGCACGCGCGTGTGCCTGTTTGGAGCGTCCTACAGGAGCGCGCGTTTTCTGCGGATCGCGCCGCTCAGATCCGCCGTCGGGCCTTCCGCGCCCGTCGTACGACCGCCGCCGCGCCCAGCAGCGCGACCGTCGCGCCCGCGGCTCCCGCCGCCGTCGCGTCCTTGCGGCCGAGCCGGCGTCCGACGACCGTGTGCCGCCCGGCGACCTCCTCCAGCAGCTCGGCGAGCACTTCCTCGTTGGTCCACTGCGGCCGCCAGCCCGCGTCGTGCAGCCGGCTCCCGCTCACCACCCAGGGATACATCGTGTACGCCAGGTCACCGGCCGGGGACGGGGTGAGCCCGATCCGGTGCAGCCGGGCCGCCGCGCCGAGCGCGACCGCGGACGGCAGCTCCATGCGGCGGATGCCGCTGAGCTCCTCGACCTCCTCCTGCTCCAGCCACCCGTCACAGCCGACGGCCAGCTCCCCTTCGACCTTCTCCAGGACGGCGTACTCCAGGGCGCTGCACAGGTCCTCGACATGGCAGAACTGCCAGGCGGGCCGCGACCCGGCCACCACCAGCAGCCGGGGTGACTCGAAGTACCTGGTCAGCGCGGTGTCGGTGCCTCCGACGAGCACTCCGGGGCGGACGACGGTGACGTTGAGCCCGGGATGCGCCCGGGGCGCGCGCCGCGCGAGGCGCTCGACCTCCAGGAGGTCGCCGACACCGGTGGCCTCCGCGGTGGCGCGCAGTTCGGCGTCCTCCGACAGCGGCAGTTCGTTGTCGGGCAGCGCTCCGTAGACCATCGCCGAGGTGCACAGCACGACCCGGTGGACACCGGCGGCCGCGGCGGCGGTCAGCACGGTCTGCGTCCCCCGCACGTTGTACGCCGAACGGGCGGCCGGGTCGGTCTCCAGGTCGAGATCGAGCGCCAGATGGACGACGACGTCCGCGCCGCGCAGCTTCTCCGCGATGGCCGGATCCCGTACGTCGAGGATGTGCCACTGCGCCGCGGCGCACTCGCCGCGCCGCTCGTCGATGGCGATGACCTGCTTGATCTCCTCGGAGGCGGCGAGCCGCTCGGTCAGCAGCGCCCCGATCCCGGACGCGGCGCCGGTGACCGCGACGACGGGCCCGCGGACGGCGGGACTGGTTGAGTGGTTTCGCGCTGCGCGAACCTGCGGATCTGGGGAACTCACCGGGCGTCTCCAGCGGTTGTCTTCAGTACGGACGCGCGTGACGCGTCCGGACCAGGTGGCATCCATCCTGCCGCAGGCCAGGTCTCGGCGAAGCACTGAGGCCCGATCGGCCCGCGGTGTCTACGCTGGGTGGTGTTGAAGGGCAGTCGTGCCGTCGGAGAGAACCGGCGGCCTTAACAGCCGAGGAATCCCGTGAGTGACACCCCATTCGGATTCGGCCTTCCGCCGGAGGAGCCGGACGACGGCGACGAGGGCAAGAAGAAGGACCAGGAGAGCGGTGGTGGTCAGGGACCGGCCAACCCGTTCGGTTTTGGCGGCCTGCCCGGTGCCGGCGGCTTTGGCGGCCCCGGCGCGGACAATCCGCTCGCAGCCATGTTCGGCTCGCTGAACCCCAATGACCTGGGCGCCGCGTTCCAGCAGCTGGGCCAGATGCTCTCGTACGAGGGCGGCCCGGTGAACTGGGACATGGCCAAGCAGATCGCCCGCCAGACGGTCTCCCAGGGCACCCAGGACGGCGTCAAGGACGCGAGCATCGGCCCCGCCGACCGCAGCGCGGTCGAGGAGGCCGTCCGCCTGGCCGACCTGTGGCTGGACGACGCGACCTCGCTGCCGTCCGGCGCCGGCACCGCCGTGGCATGGTCCCGCGCGGAGTGGGTCGAGGCGACCCTGCCCGCGTGGAAGGAGCTCGTGGACCCGGTCGCCGAGCGCGTCGGCGCGGCCATGGGTGACGTCCTGCCGGAGGAGATGCAGGCCATGGCGGGCCCGCTGATCGGCATGATGCGCTCGATGGGCGGCGCCATGTTCGGCACGCAGATCGGGCAGGCCGTGGGCGTGCTCGCGGGCGAGGTCGTCGGCTCGACCGACATCGGCCTGCCGATCGGCCCGGTCGGCAAGGCCGCGCTGCTGCCGCTGAACATCGAGGCGTTCGGCAAGGACCTGGGCGTCCCGCAGGAGGAGGTGCGGCTCTACCTCGCCCTGCGCGAGGCGGCCCACCAGCGCCTGTTCGCGCACGTCCCGTGGCTGCGCTCGCACCTGTACGGCGCGGTCGACGGGTACGCGCGCGGGATCAAGGTCGACACCGCCAAGCTGGAGGACGTGGTCGGCCAGTTCGACCCGCAGAACCCGGAGCAGCTGCAGGACGCCCTCCAGCAGGGCATGTTCCAGCCGGAGGACACCCCGGAGCAGAAGGCCGCCCTGGCCCGTCTGGAGACGGCTCTGGCGCTCGTCGAGGGCTGGGTGGACGCGGTGGTCCACGCGGCCGCGAAGCCGCGTCTGACGTCCGCCGACGCGCTCCGCGAGACCCTGCGGCGCCGTCGCGCGTCGGGTGGTCCCGCCGAGCAGACGTTCGCCACGCTGATCGGCCTGGAGCTGCGCCCGCGCCGGCTGCGCGACGCCTCCCGTCTGTGGGCCTCGCTCACTGACGCGCGCGGTGTCGACGGCCGGGACGGCCTGTGGGCCCACCCCGACATGCTGCCGACGGCCTCCGACCTGGACGACCCGGACGGCTTCGTGCACCGCGAGCAGATGGACTTCTCCGAGCTGGACAAGATGCTCGGCGAAGCGGCGAACGGCACCACGGAGAAGCCGAACCTGACGAAGGACGAGGACTCCAAGGACGACGACACCGAGTGAGCCCGTACGACGACGCGGTCCTCGTACTGAAGAGCTACGAGGACCAGACGGACCTGCGCCAGGCCTACCTGGACCACCTGGCCGCACGCCCGGACGGCATGTGGAAGTCCTGCCACGCCGGGCATGTCACGGCGAGCGGCCTGGTGATCGACCCGGAGCACGGCAGGGTCCTGCTGACCCTGCACAAGAAGCTGCGGATGTGGCTCCAGATGGGCGGCCACTGCGAGCCGGAGGACACCTCCCTGGAGGCCGCGGCACTGCGCGAGGCCACGGAGGAGTCCGGCATCACCGGCCTCACCCCGCTCCCGGGCGGCCCGGTCCGCCTGGACCGGCACCCGATCCCCCCGCCGTGCCACTGCCACTACGACGTCCAGTACGCGGTGCTGGCACCCCCCGGCGCCGTCCAGGAGATCAGCGACGAGTCCCTCGACCTGCGCTGGTTCGCCTACGACGAGGTGGCGGCCGTAGCGGACGAGTCGGTGCTGCGGTTGCTGGAGGCGACACGCGCCAGGCTGTGAACGGGTCGCGCGAAGTGCTGAACGTGTAAGGGGCGCCTGCACTGGCGGGCGCCCCTTACGTTGGTTTTCCGGACCGTCAGCTCCAGGCGTTGCCCTGGTTCTGGGCGTGCACGCCCTGCTGGCCCATGCCGAACTGGGCGGCGAGTCCCTGGCCGATCGCGGCGTTCTGCGGGGGCAGGAGTTCGCTGGGCTGGACGAGCGCGTAGCCGCTGCCCATGAAGCTCAGCTCCCAGCCCTCGCCGGTATTGCCGCGGCGCCGCCACACGCCCGAGGAGTGCGTCTGGGCCTGCATCTGGACGCGCAGGCCGGTGGACCAGGCGACGATCGCGTCGGCGTCACAGTTGACGTACTTGTCGGGCGTGACCTGCATCATCAGCGGCGCGCCCGAGGTCATCAGGGCGACCTTGCCGCGGCCGGTGATGTTGAGCTGGTACTTCCCGGAGCCGGAGATGCCGTACTGGCTGTCCACGGCGATGACCTCGTGGTGCAGCGAGGAGTCCATCGCGAGGACGTAGCTGCTGTCGACGGTCAGGCCGTCCTGTTCCACATCCACTACGTGGATGTGCTGGGCGAGGTTGGCGAGGAAGACCGTGCCCTGCCCGTGGCAGCGCATCAGACTGAGGCCCTCGCCGGTGGCCGCACGCGCGTAGGCCTGCTGGGTGTTCTGGTACTCGGCGTCGAACTCGACGAGCCCCTGGTAGGCGACCATCGTGCCCTTGCGGGCGAGGATGTCGTCGTGGCCCTCCAGGACGACGCGCAGCATCTGCTTGTTCTGGAGGCTGTAGCGGTCCTGGGACTGCGAGTCGTTGAACGCGAAAAGCGGGCTCTGCATGGTGTCGTGTTCCCCCTCAGCCCCGGAACCGGAGACGGTCGGTGCTGTCCTCGCTGGGCTGGACGACGACGATGCCCTGCCCGGAGAAGGCCATCTGGTAGGCCTCGCCGCTGCCGCGGCCGATCAGCGACTGCGCCTTGAAGCTGCGCTTGCCCTTCACCTTGAGGTTCGGGGACCAGGCGACGAGCGCGTCCGGGTCTACGTACGTCTCGTCCTCGCCACCGCCGCAGTCGACCACGATCGGCTTGCCGCGGGAGGTCAGCGCGACCCAGCCCTGACCGGTGATCTTGGTGTTCCACAGGCCCTGTCCGGCGAACTTCGCCAGCCCCTTGACCCGCTCCACGCCCCAGGTGAGGTGGGAGTCGAAGGCGAGCAGGTTGGTGGCGTTGACGGAGATCCCGTCGCCGTTGAGGTTGATCACGACGACGTCGGCGCCGTAGTCGGCGAGGTAGAGCAGTCCGTCCCCGGAGCACTTCATCAGGGGCGCGCCCTCGCCGGTCATCCAGTCGCGCGCGATCTGGCGCACGGCCGGCGGGTTGGGCTCGTACTGGATGAAGCCTTCGTAGGCGATCATCGAGCCCACGCGCGCGAAGAGGTCACTTCCGGTCTGCATGGCGACCTTCAGCATGTTGTTGCCGTGGTTCTCCATGCGGGCGGTGACGGGTGCGGGGGCGTAGCCCGCGAGCGGCTGGTTCATGACGGGCTCCCTCAGACCTCGTACGGCTGGACGACGATGAAGTTGCCGGGGGCGGCCCGGAACTGCAGGTTGACGCTCTCCCCGGTGTCGCCCGGATAGGCGTTGCGGCGCATCCGGACCTGGCTGGAGACGATCACCTGGGCTGCCGCGGACCAGGCGACGACCGCGTTGCAGTCGGCGAACGTGGTCGGCGTGACCGGCAGCACGACGGGCGAGCCGTGCGTCTTCACGACGATGGTGCCGGTCCCCTGGAACTGCATCGTGAACAGCGCGCCCCCGGGGATGCCGTGTCCCTCGATGCGCCGGACCTCGTACTGGAGGCTCTCGTCGAAGGCGAGGACGTTCTCGGCGGAGACGCAGATCGCGTCCCCCTGGAGCTCGACGGGGTGCAGATGCGTGGAGTTCTCGGCGAGGAACACCTGGCCCTGGCCCGTGCAGCGCATCAGCTGCATCTCCTGGCCGGTCGCGTTGCCGACGAGCCGCCCGGCGAATCCGGCGCCCTTGTAGCCGAAGTCGACCTTGCCCTGGTAGAGCACCATGCTGCCCTGGCGGGCGAGCACGGGCTGGCCGCCGATGCCGAGGTCGACGCGGATGAGCTTCTTGTTCTGCTGCGTCCAGCGCTGCCCGGTGGGCGTCTCCTTGAACTTCTCCAGCGCGGCCGACACACCGGCGCCCTGGGGAGATCCCTGGGGCACTCCGTAGCCGGCCGCCTGGGCCGGGACCTGCCCGTATCCGGGAGGGGCGGGAGGCTGCTGGCCGTACCCAGGAGGCGCAGGCGGCTGACCGTAGCCGGGGGGCGGAGTCGGCTGGCCGTAACCGGGCGGCGGGCCCGGCGCGTGCGGAGCCTGGGGCTGCGCGTAGCCGGGCGGCGGAGGCGGGCTCTGGCCGTAGGGCGCGGGCGCGGGACCCGGGGGCGGCACCGTGCCCACCCCGGGCGGGGTCATGGGCGCGATGATGGTCGGCGCGGCATGCACCGAGGGCGCGGGCGCCGGCGGGGGTGCGTACCCCTGCGCGACGGGCTGGGGGGCCGGGGCGGGTGCCGGGGCCGCGGGGGCGCCGAACGCGGGCGGGGCGAAGCCGGGGGCGGCACCGGACTGCGGCGGCGCGGGCTGCGCCTGCTGCGGCTCGGGCGTCTCCTCCTCGGCGACCTCGCCGCCGAAGTTCTTCAGCAGCGCGTCGAGGCCACCGTCGAAGCCCTGGCCGACGGCGGCGAACCGCCAGACGTCCTTCAGGTAGAAGTCGCCCAGCATCACGGCCCGCTCGGTGGTGAACTCCGAACCGTTGAACGAATAGCGGGCCACCTCCTCGCCGCCGGCGACGATACGGACGTACCCGGGGGCGATCTGGGACATCTGCCCGGCGCCGTCGAGGGTCGCCGTGAACGCGAGCTTGTGGATCTGCGGCGGGATCTTGTCGAGCGTGACCCGGAAGGACTCCGAGTCGCCCGCCTGGGCACCCAGGAGCTGGATGGACTCCTCGGGGGACTTCGGCTGGTTGAAGAAGACGAAGTACCGGTCGTCCGAGAGCCGCTCCTCGGCGTCGAGGCCGAAGCAGCTGATGTCGAACGTCAGTCCGGGGCCCGTGATCTGCACACCTACGTACAGATCCGTGCCCGCGGTGAGGTCACTGATCTTGGCCTTGTGGCCGCGTTGGAATTCCCTGGCCATGCGTAACGACCGTCCCCCATCCCGATGCAAGTGAGTCGCGCCAGGCTAACGGCAATCACTGACACCGGAGGAAGTCGGTACAGACCCGGTACACAATCCCCCACAAGAGGGCCTCACTCGTCGCGGGCGCCCGGCGGATGGGGCAGCCGCTCGGCCGCGACCACGCCTTCGAGGTAGCCCTTGGCCCGCTCGGTGCGCGGATACGCCTCCAGGAGCCGCCAGAACCGCGGCCCGTGCCCGGGCACCAGGAGATGCGCCAGCTCATGCAACAGCACGTAGTCGACGACGTACTCGGGCATGCCCTGGAGCCGGTGCGAGAGACGGATGCTGCCCTCGGAGGGTGTGCAGGAGCCCCAGCGCGTGTTCTGGTTGGTCACCCAGCGCACGGACGTGGGCCGGGCGCGGCCGTCGAAGTACTGGGCCGACAGTCGCTCGGCGCGCTCGGACAGCTCGGCGTCACCGAGCACGCGTTTGCTTTCCTGGGCGGCCAGCTTGTCGAGCATGACGGTGACCCAGCGCTGCTCCTCCGCCTCGGACATGCGGGCGGGGATGAGCACGACGGTGCGATCGCCCTCGCGGTACGCGGAGACCGTTCTGCGCCGACGCGCACTCCTGCGGACCTCGATCGCGCTCGCCCCCGAGCCGCTTGGCGGCTGGCTCGTCGTACTGCGCTGTGGTTTTCCGGCGCTGTGCAGTGGGTCGGCGGGCACGCCACGACGTTACCCTCTGCACACGCGGGAAGTCCCGCCCCTGGGACGGTTCGGTGTCGATACCCCACCAAGCGTTTGATTCGTACGACGAATCCCCACACCCTGTGGATAACTTTCGGCACCCGACGGCCGGACCGTGCACGCTGGCATGACCGACGGAGCACCGACCAGTTCCGCCGGCACACGGGACGTACTTCCTAGGGCTACGGGGGCCTGTCATGCATCCGATGGTGAAGCCCGCGCTGCGGCGCGGCTGGCGTGATCTCCACACCGTGCAGTTCGGGATGACACCGGCGCACGCCATGACTTTGGGCCCGATGGACAAGGCGACGGGCAGTTTCCTGGACCTGCTCAACGGCACGCGCGGACTGCCCCTCCTGCGTGAGGAGGGGCACCGGATGGATCTGCCCGAGGGCCATGTCGACCAGCTGGTGAAGGGGCTGACGCACGCGGGACTGCTCGACGACGCGAAGGGCGGTGGGCCCGCGGCCGATGCCCTCCGGGCGAAGAAGGACGTCCTCGACCGGCTGCGCCCGGACCTCGCGTCGCTCTCCCTGATCACCGGCGAGCCGGGCGAGTCGATGGGCCGTCTGGCGGCGCGTCGCGAGCTGCGCGTACAGGTGCGGGGCGCGGGCCGGGTGGGCGCGGCGCTGGCCGCGCTGTTGTCGGGCGCGGGGGTCGGCGAGGTCCACGTACGCGACGGCGGTCACACCGAGCCCTGGGACGTCGCTCCGGGCGGGCTGCCCGCCGAGGCCGTCGGCGAACGCCGGGACGAGGCAGCACGCCGCGCGGTACGCCGGGCCGCACCGGACCGCCCACCGCGCAGGACCTCGCAGGCCACGTCGGAGGAGAGCGAACCCGGCTTCTCCCTGGTGATCCTCGCCCCGCGCGACGATGTCGCCGTGCACGCGCCCGACCCGGCCGCCGCCACCGGCCTGATCGTCTCGGGGACACCTCATCTGTACGCCGGTGTCGTGGAGGGCACGGGAGTCGTGGGCCCACTGGTGCTGCCCGGCGAGACGTCCTGCGCGGGCTGTCTGCACCACGCGCGCACCGACCGGGACCCGACCTGGCCGCGGCTGGTCGCGCAGTGGCGCTCCGGCAGACAGCCACAGGTGCGGCCCTGCGATCTGACACTCGCCACGACCGTCGCCGGGCTGGCTGCCGCGCACGCGCTCGCCTTCCTGGACGGGCAGTCACCGTCGAGCGCGGGCGCGCGGTGGGAGGTCTCGCTGCCCGGGCTGCACTGGCACGCGCGTCCGGTCTGGGCGCATTCCGCCTGCCCGTGCGGAGCCGCCGAGAAGGGTGCGGAGAAAGGTAAGGAGGGACACACCTCTACGGACGAGGATCGACACGCGACAATGGCAGGGGACCGGCCGTCGAGGGACGTGCGCCGTAAGGCAGACTCGGCCCGGCCGGCTGGGACTTGGAGGGCGCATGTCTGATCTTCCCCGGAAAGCGGTCACCCGTACCGCCAAGCTCGCGGCGCTCCCGCTCGGCTTCGCCGGCAGAGCGACCTGGGGGCTGGGCAAACGGATCGTGGGCGAGTCCGCGGAGATCGTCGGCCGCGAGCTGCAACAGCGCACGGCGGAGCAGCTGTTCAAGGTGCTCGGCGAGCTCAAGGGCGGTGCGATGAAGTTCGGGCAGGCACTGTCCGTCTTCGAGTCGGCGCTGCCCGAGGAGGTCGCCGGTCCCTACCGTGCCGCGCTGACCAAGCTCCAGGAGGCGGCGCCGCCGATGCCGACGCGCACCGTGCACGGTGTGCTGGCGGAGCGGCTCGGTGAGGACTGGCGCGAGTTGTTCGCGGAGTTCGAGGACAAGCCCTCGGCCGCCGCGTCGATCGGCCAGGTGCACCGGGCGGTGTGGCACGACGGCCGCGAGGTCGCGGTCAAGGTGCAGTACCCGGGCGCCGGCGAGGCCCTCCTGTCCGACCTGACCCAACTGAGCCGTTTCGCCCGCCTGTTGGGCCCGCTCATCCCCGGGATGGACATCAAGCCCCTCATCGCCGAACTCCGCGACCGCGTCTCCGAGGAGCTGGACTACGGCCTGGAGGCACAGGCCCAGCAGGTGCACGCCGAGGAGTTCGAGGGCGACCCGGATGTCATGGTGCCCGCCGTGGTCCACCAGTGCGACCAAGTCCTGGTCACGGAGTGGATCGACGGGATTCCGCTGTCGGAGGTGATCGCCGACGGCACCCAGGAGCAGCGCGACCGGGCAGGCCAGCTGCTGGCCCGCTTCCTCTTCTCGGGCCCGGCCCGCACCGGTCTCCTCCACGCCGATCCGCATCCGGGCAACTTCCGGCTGCTGCCCGCCGACCCGGAAGGCAAGGGCGACTGGCGTCTGGGCGTCCTGGACTTCGGCACGGTCGACCGCCTTCCCGGCGGTCTGCCGACGCCCATCGGCGACTCCCTGCGCATGACGCTCGACGGCGACGCCGAGGCGGTCTACGAACTGCTGCGCACGGAGGGCTTTGTCAAGGACTCGATAGAGCTGGACCCCGACGCCGTCCTCGACTACCTCGTGCCGATCATCGAACCGGCCCAGGTCGACGAGTTCACCTTCAGCCGCGGCTGGATGCGCAGCCAGGCCGCCCGCATCGCCGATCCCCGCTCCCCCGCCCACCAGTTGGGCAAGCAGCTCAACCTGCCCCCGGCGTATCTCCTGATACACCGAGTGACATTGAGCACAATCGGCGTCCTGTGCCAGTTGGGCGCGACGGTACGGCTGCGCGAGGAGCTGGAGGAGTGGCTGCCGGGGTTCGTGCCGGAGGACCCGGACGAGTACGAGGAGTTCCTGGACGAGGAGGAACCCGCGGCGGAGGCGTGAGCCGAAACTCGGACGGCGCGAGTCGGTTCGGCGGTGGCTCGGGTCGGTCCGGTCCGGTGGTGGCGCGAGTGCGACCTACCACCAGGCGGAGTCCAGCCGTCCCTCGATCGCCCTGAGGTTCTCCCTGGCGCAGGTGTCGCAGAAGTAGTGCCGGGTTCCGTTCTCCACGGAGCAGGTCCAGGTGGGCTGTGGGCCTTCGGACCGGGTGCCGCAGCGGGCGCACACAAGGGGTCGGGGCTCCGCGGTGGAGGCGCTGGTGTCGCTGCCTCCGGGAAGACTCGTCACGCGGCGACGATATCCCCGCGGCCGGGGATCGGCGGGCAGAACGCACCGCGGGGGCCGGTCCGTTCGGACGGACCGGCCCCCGCGAGGAGCTTTCGTCTCCCGAGGTCGGGAGGCCACCGCTTCAGGTGTGATCGGTTACTGCATGAGGGCCATGGCGAGCGCACGGCGAGCGCGCATCGAGGCACGCTCGGCCCTGCGCTGCATCCGGCGGGCGGCCAGCAGGCGCGTGACCTGCCGTTCCCGCTCGGCCTCCCGCAGGCGCTCGTGCATATGCGCACGGGCCAGGGCTTCTGGAATGAGTTGCATCTCTCGGGTCCTGTTCTGGCGCGACTCGGTCGCACCCGGAGTGGTGAAGTCTGGGATCGCGGAGCCCACGGGCTCGCTGGGAGTGGACGGCTTCATCGGGGCCTGCTTCTTGGGGTCGTGCGTGAGGGGGCGGTCGATCGTTCCGAGGGTGATGGTCATGCCGTGACCGGGTTCTTGCGCGGACGGCCACGCGGCCGCTTGCGGGCCACGACGACACCCTGGACGAAGAGCTCGCCACCCCAGACGCCCCAGGGCTCACGCCGCTCCTTGGCGCCGGCGAGGCAGGCCTCGATCAGCGGGCAGGTGCGGCAGAGGGACTTGGCGTACTCGACATCGGCCGGCGACTCGGCGAAGAAGACCTCCGGGTCGTAGGAACGGCAGGGGACGGGCACGCCCAGGTTCTCGATGGCGTCGTCGAGCGCGGTGAGCGTAGTGAGCGGAGTCAAGGTGGAGTCCTCCGTGAGGCCGGGCGGGGGGATCGTTTCGGAAGGCGGTACGGACGGGGCGTGCGCTTCGAGTTGCACGGTTGTTCTTCCTCGTCTGGTCGGTCCGGCCCTGTTGGGCCGGTTGTCGGCTTGGTACCGGGTTCTTTTCTTGTCCCGAGGCCCCTTCGCTCCGTCGTCCCCGTTCGGGGAAAACAGAAGGGCCGCGGATCCCGGATGGGGTTCCGCGGCCCTGAAGGCGCCGGCCTGATCGATCAGGCTGGATCACTCCAGGGTTCTGGCCCACGGAAGGCCCACATCTGGTGGTGCTGCGTCGTCTGCTTCCGGCTTCCGGCACCGGGTGCAAAGGCATAGGCCTGCGCCTGTGCCCCTACTGCTTCCAGTGCCTTGGTCGGTCGCTCATTGCGCTCACGGATGGGAAGAACCGCGAGAGACACGGCGGACGCCGGACGGGCGGCAGAGATGCCGGACAGACCGGTGCCCAGGTTCGAAACGCCGAGCATGCACAGGGAGACGACCGAGGGATCGGTCATTTTCACGGTGCTGACGGAGCTGGTGTTGATGCTGATCACTGGAATCGCCTCCTCTCGGCGTCTCGGGGGACCGGGGGTGAGACCGGTCCTACGGATATGCAAGTACAGCACGGAATCAGGGCCTTCGAGAAGGCCCCCTGTTCCCGTGTCTAAGAACCTATGGGGATTGCTGGGGCATGCGCAAACTATTTTCTCGACGAGTTTGAATCAGTCCTCCCCCACACCATCCGCAGGCTCCTGACCGCCGCAGATGGCCAGGACATCGGCCCCGTAGCGGTTGAGCTTGCGGACGCCGACCCCGGGGATCCGCGCGAGTTCGCCGTCGTCGTCGGGGACGGTCTCGGCGATCGCCATCAGCGTCTTGTCGGTGAAGACACAGAAGGCGGGCTGCCCGCTGAGCTGCGCCTGGACCTCGCGCCACTCGCGCAACCGCTCGTAGAGGCCCTCGTCCATGTCCGAGGGGCACTCCTCGCAGCGCATCAGCTTCATCTCGCCGGCTTCGGTGAGCGTGCGGCCGCAGACCCGGCAGCGAGCCACAGTGCGCTGCGTCCGGCGCGGTACGGGCTTGGGGCTGCCCGTGAAGCCGCGCTCGATGCCTCCGGGACCGACCGTGCCGGGTCTGCCCGCACCGCCGGTCGAGCCGGGGCGCAGGCCGTCCAGGAAGCGGCTGGGGCGGCGGTTGGGGCGGCCGCCGGGTGAGCGGGAGAGGGCCCAGGAGACGTGGAGCCGCTCTCTGGCGCGGGTGACTCCGACGTAGAGGAGGCGGCGCTCCTCCTCGATCTGCTCGTCGGTCTTCGCGTACGTGATGGGCATCATGCCCTCGGCGACGCCGACCAGGAAGACGACGTCCCACTCCAGGCCCTTGGCCGAGTGCAGGGAGGCGAGGGTGACGCCCTGGACGGTCGGGGCGTGCTGGGCGTTCGCCCGCTCGTCGAGTTCGGCGACCAGGTCGGCGAGGGTGGCTCCGGGTTTCGCCGCGGCGAAGTCCTGGGCGAGGTTGACCAGGGCCGCCAGCGACTCCCAGCGCTCTCTGACGGCGCCGGAGCCGGCCGGGGGCTCGGTGGTCCAGCCCTCGCCGGAGAGGACGGCACGGACCTGGGAGGGCAGGTCGATGACGTCGTCGAGGAGGGAGTCGTTGCCCCCGAAGCGGGCGGCGCCGCGCAGGGCGATGCCGGCCTTGCGGACCTCGGGGCGGTCGAAGAACCGCTCGGCGCCGCGCAGTTGGTAGGGGACCCCGGCGTCGGCGAGGGCCTGTTCGTAGGTCTCGGACTGGGAGTTCGTGCGGACCAGAATCGCGATCTCGCTCGCCGGGACGCCCGCGTCCATGAGGTCGCGGATGCGGCGGGCGGCGCCCTCGGCCTCGGCGGGCTCGTCGGGGTACTCGGCGTAGACGGGCTCGGGGCCCGCGGCGCGCTGGGAGATCAGCTCCAGCCGGTGGTCGGCGGCCCGGCCGCGGGCCTGGGAGAGCAGGCTGTTGGCGAGGTGGACGACCTGGGGTGTGGAGCGGTAGTCGCGGACCAGCTTGACGACGGTGGCGCCGGGGTGGCGGGTGCGGAAGTCGAGCAGGTGGTCCGGTGTCGCTCCGGTGAAGGAGTAGATCGTCTGGCTGGCGTCGCCGACGACGCACAGGTTGTCGCGGTCGCCCAGCCACAGCTCCAGGAGGCGCTGCTGGAGCGGGCTGACGTCCTGGTACTCGTCGACCACGAAGTGCTGGTACTGCGAGCGGACCTGTTCGGCGATGTCGTGCCGGTCCTGGAGGACGGCGACGGTCAGCAGCAGGACGTCCTCGAAGTCGATGACCGCGCGGTCTCGTTTGACGTCCTCGTAGGTGGCGTAGAGCTGGGCGATCTCGGCGGGGGCGCGCGGCACGTCGCGGCCCGCCTTGGCCGCCGCGGCCGCGTAGTCGGAGGGCACGGTCTGGGTGACCTTGGACCACTCGATCTCCGCGGTGACGTCCCGCAGTTCACCGCGGTCGAGGCGGATGCGGCAGGCGGCCGCCGCGTCGGCGACGAGCTGGATCTTGCGGTCGACGAGCCGGGGCATGCTGCCGCCGATCGCTTTCGGCCAGAAGTACTGGAGCTGGCGCAGCGCGGCCGAGTGGAACGTCCGTGCCTGCACTCCGGTGGCGCCGAGCTGGCGCAGCCGACCGCGCATCTCGCCCGCGGCGCGGTTGGTGAAGGTGACGGCCAGCACGCTGGAGGACTGCAGGACCCCGGCACGTACTCCGTAGGCGATGCGGTGGGTGATCGCCCGTGTCTTGCCCGTGCCGGCGCCCGCCAGCACGCACACCGGACCGCGCAGGGCGGTGGCCACCTCGCGCTGCTCGGGGTCGAGTCCTTCGAGCACCGCGTCGGCCGAGTCCGGTACCTGCGGGAAGAGGGAGGAGTGCGTTGCTGCTGTCACACGGCCATGCTGCCAGGTCGCCGGAGACGGATGAGTCGGTTGTCCACAGGGAGGCACCCGCAGTCGTACTAATGCGGCAGGCGTCACGTGCTGCGGGATACCCCCGGCGGGAATGGCGGCCGGGTCGCGTACGTTCGCACCTCTGCGAGCACCCATCCCCTGAGCTGTTGAGGAGCGCGAGAAGATGTCGGGCACTGTGACGATGTACAGCACCACGTGGTGCGGTTACTGCCGTCGGCTGAAGAGCCAGATGGACCGCGAGGGAATCGCGTACGACGAGATCAACATCGAGCAGGACCCGGCTTCCGCGGCCTTCGTCGAGAAGGCGAATGGCGGGAATCAGACGGTGCCCACGGTTTTGGTGGTTCCTGCCCAGGGCGGCTCTGAGGTAGTCATGACAAACCCGAGCCTTGCCCAGGTGAAGCAGGCACTCGGCGCCTGAACGACGCTCCGCGCGCGACTCCGCAGAAGGCGGCTCCTGATGTCAGGGGCCGCCTTCTTTGTCGTTCGCAGCACGTTTCTCGTTTCTCGTTCGCCTCACGCGACCGGCTTGTCCCACACGGCCACGTAGCGCCACAGCAGCCGACGCCGGAACCGGGCCCCGGGCAGCAGGCGCCGGACGCCTTCGCGGGCCTCTCCCCAGCACATGGCCGAGTCCTCGATCGGCATGCCGACGGGTCCGAGTTTCCCGCCGTTCCGTCGTGCCAGGAACCGGCTCACGGGCAGCCCGCAGCCGCCGATCACCCAGTCCAGGAACGTCCTGTTGTACGCCAGGCCGACGATCACCAGTCGACCGCCGGGGGCCAGCAGGCTCACCAGCCGTGCCACAGCGTCCTCGAACTCCGTGTGGTGGACGACGGCGACCGCGCTGACGAAGTCGTACGTGCCCTCGGCGAGTGAGGTGGCGTCGAGGTAGTCGGCCTCTACGAAGGTGACGTTTTCCGGCGACACGTCCGCGCGGGCGAGCCGGATCATCTGCGGCGAGCGGTCCACGCCTGTCACCGATCCGGCTCTGCTCGCCAGCTTGCGGGCCAGCAGACCGTCCCCGCAGCCGACGTCCAGGACGGTGCGGCAGCCGTCGGGCACGGCGTCCACCACCACGGGGTGGTAGTGGACGTTGTGGTTCCAGTACGGGTCGGCAACCCGCACCCCACTCATCCGCGCCCCGTCATCCGCACCCCTTTGTCGCCTTGTCGCCTCAGACGAAGGTGCGCGTCGGCAGCGGCTTGCCGTACCAGAGCTCGATCAGTCGGGCCGCGATCGAGATGCCGTACGGGGGCAGTACCTCTTCGGACTCGAAGGCCGCGCGCAGTTCCTCGCGGGAGAACCAGCGGGCCTCGTGGATCTCGTCGCCGTCGACGTTGATGTCGGTCGAGGTGGCGCGGGCCATGAAGCCCAGCATGAGGCTGGACGGGAAGGGCCAGGGCTGGCTGGCGACGTACTCGACGTGGCCGACGGTGATGCCGGCCTCCTCGAAGACCTCGCGGCGCACCGACTGTTCGATGGACTCGCCGGGCTCCACGAAGCCGGCGAGCGTCGAGAAGCGGCCCTCGGGCCAGTGGACCTGGCGGCCGAGCAGGATGCGGTCCTCCTCGTCGGTGACGGCCATGATCACGGCGGGATCGGTGCGCGGGTAGTGCTCGGCGCCGCAGGCCGGGCAGCGGCGGATGTGGCCGGCCGCGGCGATCACCGTGCGCTCGCCGCAGCGGGAGCAGAAGCGGTGCAGGCGCTGCCAGTTCTCCAGGGCGACCGCGTGCACCATCAGGCCCACGTCCCGGGGCGACAGCAGCAGGCCGGCCTCACGCAGGCCAGCGGGTCGCGCCGACTGGTCGATGCGGCCGGGCAGGGCGTCCTTCTGGAGGGCGAAGTAGCTGACGCCGTCGTCGTCGGTGCCCAGGAAGTAGCGGTGTGCCTCGGTGAGGGGGGCCTCGAAGGACGGGGTCATGACGAGTTCGGTCTTGCCGTCGGGTGTCTCGTCGATGAGAACCTGGCCGCCGGAGACCACGAAGCAGCGGGTGGTGGGGTGGCTCCACGCCGCGGCGAGCCAGGCCTCGTCGAGCCGGTGGTGGGCGGCTCGGTCGATGCCGCTCGGGGCGGTGAGCGAGATGGGTCGGTCGGCTGTGTGGTCGGTCCAGGTGGTCACGGGTGCTTCCAACTCCCCCGGCAATGCGGATTGTTTCGGCGGGCGGTTCAGCGGGACGTTCGGCAGGAGGCGACCGGGTCCGGCGGGGACAGGGCGTGCGGGGCGGTTCTTCCAGTGTGCCCCGCACGTAGCCGTTCCGGATCGCGGGTTCGTCAGGGCGCGCGGCGCCAGGTGTCGGCGAGGTCTCCCCACAGGTGGGCGGTGGTTTCGACGCCCTTCAGGAGGAGGTCGATTTCGACCTTCTCGTTCGGAGCGTGCCAGCCGTCGGAGGGGACGGAGATGCCCAGGAAGAGGACGGGTGCCGCAAGGACTTCCTGGAGGTCGGCTGCCGGTCCCGAGCCGCCCTCGCGCGTGAAGAGGACCGGTTTCTCAAAGGCGCGGCCCATGGCGCGGACGACGGACTGGAGGGCCGGGTGGTCCAGGGGCGTCAGGCACGGGCGCGTGGCCGCGCTGAAGGTGATCTCCTGCCGGATCCCGTCGGGCACCTGCTGGGCAGCCCAGTCGCGGACGGCCTTCTCGATGTGGTCGGGGTCCTGTCCCGCGACCAGCCTGAAGGACAGCTTCACCATCGCCGAGGACGGGATGATCGTCTTGCTGCCTGGGCCCTGGTAGCCGCCGCCGATGCCGTTGACCTCGGCGGTGGGGCGGGCCCAGATGCGCTCCAGGGTGGTGTGTCCGGCCTCTCCCTGGGTGGCGTGCGACTTGGCGGTGCGCAGCCATTCCTTCTCGTCGAAGGGCAGCTCGGCGAAGAGCTCGCGCTCCTGGTCGGTGAGTTCGACGATGCCGTCGTAGAAGCCGGGGACGGCCACGCGTGCGTGCTCGTCGTGCAGCGCGGCGACGAGGCGGGCGGCGGCGGTCGCCGGGTTGGGCACGGCGCCGCCGAAGGAGCCGGAGTGGATGTCCTGGTCGGGGCCGTGCAGCCGGATCTCGCACTCGGCGAGGCCGCGCATGCCGGTGCACACCGTGGGGGTGTCCTCGGACCACATGCCGGTGTCGGAGACGATCACGGCCTCGGCGGCGAGCCGACCGGCGTGCTGCTCGACGAGCGCCCGGAAGTGCGGGGAGCCGGACTCCTCCTCGCCCTCGATCAGGAGCTTCAGGTGCACGGCCGGGGCGGTACGGCCGGTGGCGGCGAGGTGGGCGCGGACGCCGAGTGTGTGGAAGAACACCTGGCCCTTGTCGTCGGCCGCCCCGCGCGCGTAGAGGCGGTTCTCACGGACGACGGGCTCGAAGGGCTCACTGTCCCAGCCGTCCTCGCGGGCGGCCGGCTGGACGTCGTGATGGCCGTAGACGAGGACCGTGGGTGCCTCGGGGTCGTCGGAGGGCCACTCGGCGAAGACGGCGGGGGCGCCCGGGGTCGGCCAGACCTCGGTGGTCGGGAAGCCGGTCTTCCGGAGTGTGGCGGCGAGCCAGTCCGCGCTGCGCCGGACGTCGGGCGCGTGGTCGGGCTGTGCCGACACGGACGGGATGCGCAGCCACTCGGCGAGGTCGTCGAGGAAGACCGCGCGGTGCTGCTCGATGTACGTGCGGACCGCGCTGACGGCACTGTCAACGGTGTGGCTCATGGTCACGAGCCTATCGGCCCGCACTGACATCCTCGGTGGGCGGTTCCTCACAGTTTGCTTGCGCGGCCTGTCACTCCCCCTGCGCGCCCGGTGATTCCGCCTGCGCGCCCGCCTCCTCCCGCAGCAGCCGCTCCAGTACGGCCCGGTCCGGGAGGTTCTCCGGCCGTACGACCTCGCCGCCGCGCACGTACAGGAACGCGGCCGTGACCGCCTCCAGGGGCACGCCCTGCCGCTCGGCCCAGGCCAGCCGGTAGATCGCGAGCTGGAGCGGGTCGGCGGTACGGGTGCGGCTGGTCTTCCAGTCGAGGATCTCGTACGTCGTTTCGTCACCGTCGCCCTGCTTGTAGACGGCGTCGATACGGCCCCGTACGACGCGGCCGGCGATCGCGAGCTGGAAGGGGGTCTCGACGCGGTAGGGCGTGCGCCGGGCGTACTCGGTGCGTTCGAAGGCTTCCTTGAGGGCTTCCAGGTCGCGTTCGTCGGCGATCTCGGCCTCGCTGCCGGGCAGTTCGTCCGGTTCCAGCATGGGCAGGGTCAGCTCTTCGAAGCGTGACTCCACCCAGGCGTGGAAGCGGGTGCCCCGGCGGGCGGCGGGTTGCGGCGGGCGCGGCAGCGGGCGTGCGAGTTCCTGCGCGAGGGCGTCCGGGTCGGCGGCCAGGAGCAGCAACTGCGTTGCTGTCAGGGAGGCCGGTAGGGGTACGTCGGTGACTCTCCGGCGGGCGCGCAGGAGTTCGCCGGTGAGGGCGTCGAGGTCGCGGTCCCAGGAGTCGATGGCGCGGGCTTCCTCGGGGGTGAGGGGCGTACCGGGCGGTTCGACGGGGTGCGGGCGTGCGCCCCCTGGCGCACTGGAGTGTTCGGTGGCGTGCGGGGCCGTCGCCTGGTGCGGGACGGTGGGGCGATCCGTGGTCCAGGTGTCCCAGTCGGCGGGGTCGCCCTCCGGAAGGCTGTCTTCGCGTTCGCGTTCGCGTTCGCCTTGGCCGTGGCCTTCGGCTTCGGGGAGCGATTCCTCGTAGGGAGGCTCCCCGAAGGGGGGCTCGTCGTAAGGCGGTTCGTCGTCGTCCGGTGGTGGGGGCCAGTCCGGGTCGTCGTGGGTGTTCGGGTCGTGGGTGGCGGCGGGGTGGCCCTCGTCGTGGGAGGCGAGGTACTCCAAGTGATTCATGACCAGCTTGGCGGCCTTGCGGCGGTGGGCCATCGCCGCGTCGTCCAGGGGCAGCGGCCAGGCCTGGTCGGCGGTGGCCGTGTGCAGGGCGGGGTTCTCCTCGCCCTCCTCGGGCTGGTCCGCCCAGGCCTCGATCTCGCCGTACCCGGCCGCACAGTGGTCGTACAGGGCCTGGAGGAAGTCGGAGGGGCCGCGGGGCTTCTTCTGCGTGGGCCCCCACCAGTGGCCGGAGCCGAGCAGTAGGGAGCGGGGGCGGGTGAAGGTGACGTAGCCGAGGCGGAGTTCCTCGGTGTGCTGGTGGTCCTTCATGGCCTCGTGGAAGGCCTTCAGGCCCTTGGCGTCCCAGGACGCGACGTCGGGCAGGGTGGCGGTGTCGCCGCGCAGGGCGTGCGGCAGGACCTTGCCCTGGGCGGTCCACTTCTCGCGGCCCTGGCTGCTGGGGAAGGTCCCGGTGACCAGGCCGGGAACGGCCACGACGTCCCACTCCAGGCCCTTGGACTTGTGCGCGGTGAGGACCTTGACGGTGTTCTCGCCACCCGGGAGGGCGTTGTCGAGGCCCTTCTCGTACTGGGCGGCGGTGCGCAGGAAGCCCAGGAAGGCGAGCAGGGTGGCCTCGCCGTCGCCCGCGGCGAAGGAGGCTGCGACGTCCAGGAAGTTCGACAGGGTCTCGCGGCGGCGGGCGGCCAACGCGTGCGGGGACGCCGCGAGTTCGACCTCCAGGCCGGTGACGGCGAGGACGCGGTGCAGGACGTCCATCAGGGGGTCGGACAGGGAGCGGCGCAGGTCGCGCAGCTCGGTGGCGAGGTGGGCGAAGCGCACGCGCGCGTCCGGTGAGAAGGGCAGCCCGTCGTCGTCCCCGGTGCGGTCGGCGCCGTAGAGGGGTGTCTCCAGGAACGTGTCGAGGGCGTCGGCCAGCGATATCACTTCGGAGGGGTCGACCCCCTCGACGGCTGCGGCGAGTCGGCGGTCGGGGTCCTCGTCGTCCCCCACGCGCGCGTGGGACACCAGGAGCCGGGCGCGTCGGCCCAGAAGGGCGAGGTCGCGCGGGCCGATGCGCCAGCGTGGGCCGGTCAGCAGCCGGACCAGGGAGGCGTTGGCCCCGGGGTCCTGGAGGACTTCGCAGACGGCGACGAGGTCGGCGACCTCGGGCAGGTGCAGCAGCCCGGAGAGCCCGACCACCTCGACCGGGATGTCGCGGGCGACGAGGGCGCCCTGGATCTCGGCGAAGTCGGTGGCCGTACGGCACAGGACGGCGATCTCGCCGGGCGCCTTCCCGGTCCGTACGAGGTGGGCGATGGAGTCGGCGAGCCAGTCGATCTCCTCGGTGTGGGTGGGCAGCAGCGCGCAGCGGACCATGCCGTCGCGCTCGGCGCCGGGGGCCGGGCGGAGGGCCTCCACGCCCGCGTGCATGGCGCGCAGGGGTTCCGCGAGGTTGTTGGCGAGGTCGAGGAGGCGGCCGCCGCTGCGGCGGTTCTCGCTGAGCGACTGGCGGGCGGCGAGGCGGCCGTCGGCGTGCGCGAAGTGCTCCGGAAAGTCGTCGAGGTTGGCGACGGACGCGCCGCGCCAGCCGTAGATCGCCTGGCAGGGGTCGCCGACGGCGGTCACCGGGTGGCCCGTGCCGGCGCCGAACAGGCCTGCCAGGAGGATGCGTTGGGCGACCGAGGTGTCCTGGTACTCGTCGAGCAGCACCACCCGGAACTCGTCGCGCAGGATCTCGCCGACCTCGGGGCGGGTGCGGGCCAGGCTCGCGGAGAGGGCGATCTGGTCACCGAAGTCGAGCAGGTCGCGCTCGCGCTTGGCGGTCCGGTAGCGGCTCACCAGCTCGGTGAGTTCACGCCGCGCGGAGGCCGCCTCGGGGACCTTGCGCAGCTCGGCGTTGCTGAGCTTGCGGCCCTCCAATGCACGCAGCAGCTCGGCGTCGTAGACGCGCAACTCCTCGGGGCGTACGAGGTGTTCGGACAGCTCGCCGTCGAGGGTGAGGAGGTCGCTGACGAGGTCCGGGAAGGAGCGGGTGAGCGCCGGGTAGGGGCCGGGGGCCTCGCGCAGCACGCGCGCGGCGAGTTGGAAACGGGTGGCGTCGGCGAGCAGGCGGGCCGTCGGTTCGAGTCCGATGCGCAGGCCGTGGTCGGCCAGGAGGCGGCCCGCGAAGGCGTGGTACGTCGAGATCACGGGCTCGCCCGGGGGGTTGTCCGGGTCGATGACGTCGGGGTCGGTGACGCCCGCCTTGATGAGCGCCTTGCGGACGCGCTCGGCGAGTTCACCGGCGGCCTTGTTGGTGAAGGTCAGGCCGAGGACCTGCTCGGGGACGACCTGGCCGGTGCCGACCAGCCACACCACGCGGGCCGCCATCACCGTCGTCTTGCCCGACCCGGCTCCGGCCACGATCACCTGCGGGGCGGGCGGCGCGATGATGCAGGCCGTCTGCTCCGGGGTGAAGGGGATGCCGAGGAGCTCCTTGAGCTGATCGGGATCGGTGATACGGGCGGGCATGTCGGGAAGGCTAGCGGCGGCCACTGACAGTCGAGGACCAATCGCCCTCAGGGGCAGAAGAAGCGCAGGTCAGCACATGTGGTGCGATACGTCACGCGAGTTACTCGACGACGTGTCGTCCCTCGGGCCGCGCGCTGCACGAGGCCCGGAACGCGCAGTGCGCGCAGTGCTGCCCGGCCGTCGGCGTGAACCGCTCGTCGAGAACCTTGCCCGCGGCCGTGGCCAGCAGTTCACCGGCCCACTCCCCCTCCAAGGGCTCCTGGGCCTGCACCTTGGGCAGGGTCTCACCGCCGTCCCGTTGCGCGGCGCCCTGACGCAGCTGGACTAGTTCGGCGCCGCCCGCTTCGGGGCGCACCCCGTCGAAGGCCTCGTCCACGGCGCCCTCGCGGACCGCGAGTTGGTAGACGGCGAGTTGGGGGTGGCGCTCCACCTCGCGGGCGGTCGGCGTCTGCTTGCCGGTCTTGAAGTCGACTACGTAGGCGCGTCCTTCGCCGTCCGCCTCGACGCGGTCCATGGAGCCGCGGATGCGCACTTCGTAGTCACCCGCTTCGAGGGTGACGTCGAAGTCGTGCTCGCTGGCGACGGGCGTACGGCCGGTGCGGATGCCGTTGGAGTCGACGTGCCACTTCAGGAAGCGTTCGAGCGCCACGCGCGCGTTGTCCTTCTCCTGCGCCGACTTCCAGGGCGCGTCGAAGGCGAGCGCGTTCCACACGGTGTCGAGGCGCTCCATGAGGGCGGCGAGGTCGGCGGGGGTGCGTCCGGAGGCGACCTCGTCGGCGAGGACGTGCACCACGTTCCCGAAGCCCTGGGCGGTGGTCGCGGGCGCGTCGGCCTTCACCTCACGGCCCAGGAACCATTGCAGGGCACAGGTGTTGGCGAGCTGGTCGAGGGCGCTCCCGGAGAGCACGACGGGCTGGTCGCGGTCGCGCAGCGGCACCTTGCTCTCGGTCGGGTCGTACATGCCCCACCAGCGGTACGGGTGCGCGGACGGGACCAGCGGGCGGCCCTCGTCGTCGGCCAGCGCGGCCAGCCGGGCCAGCCTCCGCGCGGCGGCCTCTCTGAGCGTCTCGGACACGCGCGGGTCGACGGTCGTGGCGCGCAACTCGGCGACCAGGGCGGCGACCGACAGCGGGCGGCGCGGGCGCCCGGTGACGTCCTTGGGCTCGACGCCGAGTTCGGTGAGGAAGCGGGACGGCTGGTCGCCGTCGTCCGCGGGTGCCTTCACGGCGGTGACGACGAGGCGTTCACGCGCGCGGGTGGCGGCGACGTAGAACAGGCGGCGTTCCTCGGCGAGCAGCGCCCCCGGAGTGAGCGGTTCGGCGAGTCCGTCGCGGCCGATGCGGTCGGCCTCCAGGAGGGAGCCGCGTCGGCGCAGGTCCGGCCACAGGCCCTCCTGGACGCCTGCTACGACGACCAGGTTCCACTCCAGGCCCTTGGAGCGGTGCGCGGTCATCAGGCGTACGGCGTCGGGGCGTACCGCACGCCGTGTGAGCGTGTCGGCGGCGATGTCCTCGGCGTCGATCTCCTCCAGGAAGTTGAGGGCGCCCCGGCCGCCGGTACGCTCCTCCGCGCGGGCCGCGGTCGCGAACAGCGCGCAGACGGCGTCCAGGTCGCGGTCGGCGTTCCGCCCGGCCGCGCCGCCGCGCAGTGCGGCCCGCTCCAGGCGCCCGGGCCACGGTGTGCCCTGCCAGAGGTCCCAGAGCGCCTCCTCGGCCGTACCGCCGCCCGCCAGCCGCTCCCGTGCCTTGCGCAGCAGCGCGCCCAGGCGCTGGGCTCCCCGCGCGTACGTCGGGTCGTGCGCGACCAGCCGCTCCGGCTCGGCGAGCGCCCGCGTGAGCAGCTCGTCCGAGGGCGGCGGCACGGGGTTGCCACCGGCCCGCTCCTCCTCGCGCAGCGCCCTGCCCAGGCGGCGCAGGTCGGCGGCGTCCATGGCGGCGAGGGGGGAGGCGAGCAGGGTGAGAGCGGTTTCGGTGTCGAGCCAGGAGGGGGCGGCGGGCTCTTCGGGATCGGCTTCCGGCGTGGCCTGTTCGTGCTGGTGCTCGGCGTCTGCCGTTGCCTGTCCGTCGTCGGCTTCCGGCACGGCGTCTTCTACGTCGTCGGCCTCCCCCGCGGCTCGTACGGCTTCGGTGTCGTCCTCGGGCCGTACTGATGCTTCCGCTGCCGCCACCGCCCGCAACGCCGTCAACAGCGGTGCCACCGCCGGTTCGTGGCGCAGGGGCAGGTCGTCGCCGTCGATGTCCAGGGGGACGCCGGCCGCCGTGAGGGCGCGTCGGATCGTGGGGATCGTCCGGGAGCCGGCGCGTACCAGGATGGCCATGTCGTTCCAGGGGACGCCGTCCTCCAGGTGTGCCCTGCGGAGGATGTCGGCGATGTTGTCCAGCTCCGTGCCGGGCGTCGGGTACGTGTAGACCTCGACGCGACCGCCGTCCCGTACCGGGGACAACTCGCGGTGGGCGCGGACCTTCTGTGCCGGGAGTCTGGTCAGGGGCATGCGCTGGGTCAGCAGGCGGGTGGCGGTCAGCAGGGCGGCGCCGGAGCGGCGGGAGGTCCGGAGCACCTCCACGGGGGCCGGGGTGCCGTCCGCGCGCGGGAAGGCGCTCGGGAACTCCAGGATGCCGTTCACATCGGCGCCCCGGAACGTGTAGATCGACTGGTCGGGGTCTCCGAAGGCGACGAGGTTGCGGCCGCCGCCGGCGAGGGCGTGCAGCAGCCGTACCTGGGCCGGGTCGGTGTCCTGGTACTCGTCCACGAACACGGCGTCGTACTCCGCGGCGAGCCGCTCGGTGACCTCGGGGCGCTGGGCGAGGAGCACCGCGCGGTGGACGAGTTCCGCGTAGTCGAGCACTCCTTGGAGGTCGAGTACGTCGAGGTACTCGGCGAGGAAGGCAGCGGCGGCACGCCAGTCGGGGCGACCGATGCGGTGGGCGAAGGCGTCCAGGGAGTCCGGGCCCAGGCCCAGTTCACGGCTGCGGGCGAGCACCGCGCGGACCTCGTCGGCGAAGCCGCGGGTGGTGAGGCAGGCCCGCAGTTCGTCCGGCCAGCGCACGTGGGCGAGGCCGAGCCGCTCCAGGTCGGGCTGGCCGGCGAGCAGTTCGCGTACGGCGACGTCCTGTTCAGGCCCGGACAGCAGCCGTAGGGGCTCGACGAACAGGTCGCTGTCCTGGTGGGCGCGGACCAGGGCGTAGCAGAACGAGTGGAAGGTGGTCGCCCGGGGCGCGCGGGCGGCTCCGATGCGCAGTGCCATGCGGTCGCGCAGTTCGACGGCCGCCTTGCGGCTGAACGTCAGCACGAGGATCCGCGCGGGGTCACCTCCTTGGGCGATCCGGGCCGCGACGGCCTCCACCAGGGTGGTCGTCTTGCCGGTGCCCGGACCTGCGAGGACGAGCAGCGGACCGGCTTCGTGGTCAACCACCGAGCGCTGTGGCGCGTCCAGACGAGGGGGAGTCGGCCGGGTCGGCGGGGTACGCACCAGTCGGTAAGCGCCACGGCTCCCCTGTCGCCCCTGGGGGTGCGACAGGCGCCTGGTGGAGGAAGAGGAGCTCACGTGGTTCGCCGGTCCTGGTGGGTGTGCTGGTTGCCTGACCACCGCGTGTGGAGAGCGGTGACCGCGAGGTGAGGGGGACAGGTGCAGCCGACGCTACGCCGACGGGTCGCGGGGAAGCAGGACTTCCGCGCGTTCCCTCACGGCTCGCGCGACCCTCGCGTCCCTCGCCCCTCGAACGTACGGCATGCGACGGACGTGCCGGGTTTCCCCCGTACGGGCCACAGGTCGCCCCGGGGCGCGGCCGATGGCGGAAGCTGTCAGGTGTGACCGTCCGCGCGCTCGCCGCCGTCCCATCGCGCCCGTTTCATGTCGACGCGCGGCAGGTGACCCTCGGCGGCTCTGCTCGCCTCCTTCAGAGGAGTGCCCTCCGCGCGGTAGTTGTCGAGCGCCCGCAGCTCGTGGCCCGGGAGCAGCGTGCCGTCCGCGCGGACGACCCGCCACCACGGAACGGCTCCTCCGTAGAGGGCCATCACGCGGCCGACCTGGCGCGGCCCGCCCTCCTCCAGCCATTCGGCGACATCGCCGTACGTCATGACGCGCCCGGGCGGAATCCGTTCGGCCACGTCGAGGACACGCTCCGCGTATTCGGGCAGCGCGTCGCCGTGCTCGGGGCCGGTGTCGTCCGGAAGGCTCTCCTCGCTCATCCGTCCCATCCTGCCGCACCCCACCGACAACGCGACGCGCTGGCGACTCTGCGTATCCCTCGCCCCGGAGCGGCGCGTGGGGCAGACTGTGCGCCCCCGCATTTGCACCCTGATGCCCCCGTGTGTCGGTGGGGCATGCCACCATCGTGCGGGCGGTGAACGGTGATACGAGATCAAGAAGAGACGATGAAGCAGCAGGGTGTGCACCCCGAAGACGCGGAGGGCACCTCTGACGCTGCGTCGCGCCCGGACACCGCCGACGCCCACGAGCAGGAGCCCGTGGAGGCGCCCGCTGATCCCACCGAGACACCCGCGCCGGGCCTCGGCGACTGCGACGACGACACGCACGCCGAAGAGGTCGAGGGCGACGAACCGCTGCTCCCCGCGCGCGTGCACCGCCCTTCCGATCTCATGCGCCTCCTGGTCGGCTTTCTCGCGATCGTCGTACTGCTCGCGATCGCCGCGTTCGCGCACGGCACGACCTCGGGGCTCGAACAGGACATCAACAAGGGCACCGGCCAGGCGCCCGACCTGCTGATCAAGATCGCGGGGCTGGCGTCCAGCATCGCCATCCTGCTGGTGCCGGTCGCCTTCGCGATCGAGCGGCTGATCAAGCGGGACGGGCTCCGTATCGCCGACGGCGTGCTCGCGGCGGTCCTCGCACACGGAGTGACACTCGCCACGGACCTGTGGGTCGCCAAGGCCGCCCCGGGCTCGATCCAGGAGGCGCTCACCCAGCCCTCCCCCGGTGACATCCATGCCCTCACCGACCCGGTGCACGGCTATCTGGCGCCCGTCATCGCCTACATGACGGCCGTAGGCATGTCCCGGAGGCCGCGCTGGCGCTCCGTGCTGTGGATCGTGCTGCTGCTGGACGCCTTCTCGATGCTGGTCACCGGGTACACGACACCGTTCTCGATCATCCTGACGGTGCTCATCGGCTGGACCGTCGCCTACGGGACGCTGTACGCGGTGGGCTCGCCGAACGTCCGGCCCACCGGCAGGACGCTGATGGCGGGCCTGCGGACGGTCGGCTTCCACCCCGTGGGCGCGGCCCGCGAGGAGGCCGTCGACACGGAGAACGGCGACCGCGGCCGGCGCTACTTCGTGACCCTGGAGGACGGTCCACCGCTGGACGTCACCGTGGTCGACCGGGAGCAGCAGGCCCAGGGCTTCTTCTACCGCGCGTGGCGCAACCTGACGCTGCGCGGCTTCGCGACCCGCAGCAGCCTCCAGTCGCTGCGCCAGGCGCTGGAGCAGGAGGCTCTGCTGGCGTACGCGGCGATCGCGGCCGGGGCCAACGCCCCGAAGCTGATCGCGACCTCGGAACTCGGCCCCGACGCCGTGATGCTCGTCTACGAGCACACCGGTGGACGCACGCTCGACTCGCTCGCGGACGAGGAGATCACCGACGATCTGCTGCGCCTCACCTGGCACCAGGTGCAGGCGCTGCAGTCGCGGCGCATCGCCCACCGCAGGCTCGCCGGTGACGCCATTCTGGTGGATCGTTCCGGCACGGTGATCCTCACGGACCTGCGCGGCGGTGAGATCGCGGCCGGTGAGCTGCTGCTGCGCATGGATGTCGCCCAGTTGGTGACGACGATCGGTCTGCGGGTGGGCGCCGAGCGCGCGGTGGCCTCGGCGGTCGGTGTCCTCGGTCCCGACGCCGTGGCCGACTGTCTGCCGATGCTCCAGCCGATCGCGTTGTCGCGCTCCACGCGCGCGACGCTGCGACGCCTGTCCCGGGAACGCGCTCAGCGGGAGCGCGACGCGATCCTGGAGGCGTCCCGGCAGACCAGGCTGGCCCGTGCGGAGGAGGCTTCGGAGGGCTCCACGCCCGTACTCGAAAAACCCGACAAGAAGGCCGTGCGGGCGGAGCAGCGGGCAGAGAAGCGGGCCATCGACGAGGCGTTGGACGAGGCGCGCGAGGAGGATCTGCTCACCCAGATCCGTCATCAGGTGCTGCTGATCAGACCGCAGGCGCACGTCGAACCGGCCCGTCTGGAGCGGGTGCGGCCGCGGACCCTGATCAGTTTCATCGCGGGCGCGATCGGTGCCTACTTCCTGCTGACGCAGCTCACGCACATCGAGTTCGGTCCGCTCGTCGCCAACGCCCAGTGGGGCTGGGTGGCCGCGGCCGTGCTGTTCTCGGCGCTGAGCTACTTCGCGGCGGCGATGGCCCTCCTGGGGTTCGTGCCGGAGCGGGTGCCGTTCCTGCGGGCCGTGGCGGCGCAGGTCGCCGGATCGTTCGTGAAGATCGTGGCCCCGGCCGCGGTCGGCGGTGTCGCCCTGAACACGCGCTTCCTGCAGCGTGCCGGGGTGCGGCCCGGGCTCGCGGTGGCGAGTGTCGGCGCGTCGCAGCTGTTCGGTCTTGGCTGCCACATCCTGATGCTGCTGTCGTTCGGCTATCTGACCGGCACCGAGAAGACGCCGTCGCTGTCGCCGTCCCGGACGGTCATCGCCGGTCTGCTGACGGTGGCGGTGCTCGTGCTCGTGGTGACCTCGGTGCCGTTCCTGCGGAAGTTCCTCGTCACGCGCGTGCGGTCGCTTTTCGCGGGTGTCATCCCGCGCATGCTGGACGTGCTGCAGCGGCCGCAGAAGCTGGTCACCGGCATCGGCGGCATGCTGCTGCTGACGGCCTGCTTCGTGATGTGCCTGGACGCGTCGATCCGGGCGTTCGGCGACCAGTCGACGTCGCTCAGCCTGGCCAGCGTCGCCGTCGTCTTCCTCGCGGGCAACGCGCTCGGTTCCGCGGCCCCGACCCCGGGCGGTGTGGGCGCGGTCGAGGCGAGCCTGACCCTCGGTCTGATCGCCGTGGGCCTCCCCAAGGAGGTCGCCGCTCCGGCGGTGCTGCTGTACCGGCTGCTGACACTGTGGATCCCGGTGCTGCCGGGCTGGCTGTTCTTCAACCACCTGTCCCGCAAGGGCTCCCTGTAGAGCACGTACGCGTACGCATTGAGCACGCGCGCGTACGGATACAGGGCACGCACGCGTGCGTACCTCGTACGGCCCGCACCCCGAGCGTCCCACCGGGTACGACCTCAGGATGGGGTCATGCCGACCCCCTCCCGGCTGCGTGCCGCTGCCCTGACCGCCACCGTCGTCCTGCTGTCCGCCACGCTGGCGGGCTGCGGCGGCGACTCCGAGGACAAGGATCCGACGGCCCAGAAGCTGAGCTGGAAGGACTGCCCGGCCCCGTCCGAGGCCGAGGGCGGCGGCGCCGCGCCGTCGCCGCTGCCGAACGGCACCAAGTGGCAGTGCGCCACCATGAAGGCGCCGCTCGACTGGAGCAAGCCCAAGGGCGACACGATCGGACTCGCCCTGGTGCGGGCGAAGGCGAGTGGCGCCGCGAGCAAGCGGATCGGCTCGCTCGTCTTCAACTTCGGCGGCCCCGGCGGCTCGGGCGTCACCACGCTGCCCGCGTTCGGCGAGGACTACGCGACCCTGCGCACCCGCTACGACCTGGTGAGCTTCGACCCGCGCGGAGTGGGCCGCAGCGCCGGCGTCGAGTGCGAGAGCGACTCCCAGCTCGACCAGTACTTCCAGCAGGACGCAACCCCGGACACCGCGGCCGAGCGCACCAAGCTCCTGGCCAACACCAAGCAGTTCAACGCGGCCTGCGAGAAGAACTCCAAGAAGATGCTCCCCCAGGTGCGCACCACCGACGCGGCCCGCGACATGGACCTGATGCGCCAGGTCCTGGGCGACGGCAAGCTGCACTACTTCGGCATCTCCTACGGCACCGAACTGGGCGGCGTCTACGCCCGCTTGTTCCCGAAGCACGTGGGACGCGCCGTGTTCGACGCGGTCGTCGACCCCACGCAGAACTCCGAACAGGGCTCCCTGGGACAGGCGAAGGGTTTCCAGCTCGCGCTCGACAACTTCGCCGACGACTGCACGTCGAAGACCACGGACTGTCCGCTCGGCGACACCTCGCAGGACGTCAAGGACCGCATCGCCAAGCTGCTCAAGAGTCTCGACAGCAAGCCGATCCCGGGCATCTTCCCCCGTCAGTTGACCCAGACCGCCGCGACCAACGGCATCGCGCAGGCGCTGTACTCGAAGGACTTCTGGGAGTACCTCACCGAGGGGCTCGAACAGGCCTACAGCGGTGACGGCAAGGTCCTCATGGCGTTGTCCGACTCGATGAACGGGCGCAGCGAGAACGGCGAGTACAGCAACATCACCGCGGCGAACATCGCCATCAACTGCGCCGACGACAAGCCGAGATACACCGCCGACTACGTGGAACAGAAGCTGCCCGAGTTCCGGGCCGCCTCTCCCCTCTTCGGCGACTTCCTCGCCTGGGGCATGGTCAGCTGCACCGACTGGGCCGTGCCGGGCGCCGCCGACCATCCCGACGTGAGCGCGGCCGGGTCGGCGCCGATCCTCGTCGTGGGCAACACCGGTGACCCGGCCACGCCGTACGAGGGCGCGAAGAAGATGGTGGACGCGCTCGGCAAGGGCGTCGCGGTCGAGCTGACGTACAAGGGCCAGGGGCACGGCGCGTACGACAGCAAGAACAAGTGCGTGCAGAGTGCCGTGAACGGCTATCTGCTGAACGGGAAAGTCCCGGCGGTCGGCACCGTCTGCTCCTGAACCCACCCTCGAAATCCGGGCAAAAGCGCAGGTCAACAGGTTATCCACAGGCCGTCACGGGCTCGGCTCGGGCCGCCTACTATGGCCTGACCGCCATCCGCGGCGTGACGCGGACGGCCTGCGAGGGGGGAATGCACATGGCGCGATTCGTACGGTGGACGGCCCTGATGGCCGCCGCCGCACTGCTGACGGCCGGCTGTAGCAGCGGCTCGTCCGACGACGGCAAGGACGGCGCGGGCGCGGGGGACGCCAAGCCGTCGGCAGCCGACTCGTCCTCTTCCACGACGTCTGCGCTGCCCGCGTCGCTGACCGGACAGAAGCTCGACTGGGGGCGCTGCAAGGCCACCGCCGACTCTGCCGCGCCGAGCAGCGACTGGCAGTGCGCGACGCTCAAGGTGCCGCTGGACTGGGCGAAGCCGGGCGGCTCGACGATCGGGCTCGCGCTGATCCGCTCCAAGTCGACGGGCGGCGCCCGCATCGGCTCGCTGCTGTTCAACTTCGGCGGTCCCGGCGGCTCGGGCGTTGACTACATGCCGGCGTACGCCACCACGGTCTCCGCGCTGCACGAGCGCTACGACCTGGTGAGCTGGGACCCGCGCGGAGTCGCCGCCAGCGAGGGCGTCCGCTGCCGCGGCGACAAGGCGATCCAGGCCGTCGAGGACATCGACGCCACGCCGGACACGCCGGCCGAGGAGAAGGCCTACTTCCAGGACGCCACCGCCTTCGGCAAGGGCTGCGAGAAGGCCGCCGGAAAGCTGATGGCTCATGTGTCGACGACCGACACGGCCCGCGACATGGACCTGATGCGCCAGGTCCTGGGTGACACGAAGATGCACTACTTCGGCATCTCTTACGGCACCGAACTCGGCGGTGTCTACGCCCACTTGTTCCCGAAGAAGGTGGGGCGGCTGATCCTGGACGGGGTCGTCGACCCGAGCGCCGACACGGTGGGCCACGCGCTGAACCAGACCCGGGGCTTCCAGCGCGCCCTGGACGACTACCTCAAGTCGAGGGACCAGGACCCGGCTCAGGGTTCGAAGAAGATCGCGGCCCTGCTGAAGCGGATCGACGCCAAGCCGCTGGCGACCTCGACCGGGCGGAAGCTGACCCAGACGCTCGCGCTGACCGGCATCGTCCTTCCGCTGTACAGCAAGCAGAGCTGGCCCACCCTGACCAGCGCCCTGAACTCCGCGGAGGAGGGCGACGGTTCGGAGCTGCTGGCGCTCGCCGACGGCTACAACGACCGTGACAGCGCGGGGCACTACGGCACGACGACCCAGTCCCAACGGGTCATATCGTGCTTGGACGACAAGCAGCGGCCGACGCCCGCGCAGACGCAGAAGCGGCTGCCCGAGTTCGAGAAGATCTCCCCCGTGTTCGGCGACTTCCTGGGCTGGGACACGGCCGGGTGGTGTCACGACTGGCCGGTGGCCGGGCAGTACGACACCCCGGAGGTCAGCGCACCGGGTGCGGCGCCGATCCTGGTGGTCGGCAACACCGGGGATCCTGCGACGCCGTACGAGGGTGCCCGCAAGATGGCCGACGAGCTGGGCAAGGGCGTCGGTGTGGAGCTGACCTGGAAGGGCGAGGGGCACGGGGCGTACGGGAGCGGGAGCGACTGTGTGGACTCGACGGTGAACGCGTATCTGCTGAAGGGGACCGCGCCCAAGGACGGGAAGGTCTGCGCCTCGTAGCGCGAGCGTCCGCCCGGACCGCTGCCCGGATTGCTGCCCGAGCCTCGGCCCGGGCAGCGGAAAGGGGCCCGGCACCTGTGGTGCTGAGCCCCTCCCGGGAAAGCGTGTGTCTAGTAGACGGGCTTGTCGGGCTCGATCTGGTTGACCCAGCCGATCACGCCGCCGCCGACGTGGACCGCGTCCGCGAAGCCGGCCGACTTGAGGACGGCGAGGACTTCCGCACTGCGGACACCCGTCTTGCAGTGCAGGACGATCTTCTTGTCCTGCGGGAGCGTCTCCAGGGCGGTGCCCATGAGGAACTCGTTCTTCGGGATCAGCTTGGCGCCGGGGATCGAGACGATCTCGTACTCGTTGACCTCGCGGACGTCGATGATCTCGATGTTCTCGCCGTCGTCGATCCACTCCTTGAGCTGCTTGGGAGTGATCGTCGAGCCGGCGGCCGCCTGCTGGGCCTCCTCGGAGACGACGCCGCAGAAGGCCTCGTAGTCGATGAGCTCGGTGACGGTCGGGTTCTCGCCGCAGACCGCGCAGTTGGGGTCCTTGCGGACCTTGACCTGGCGGTACTGCATCTCCAGGGCGTCGTAGATCATCAGGCGGCCGACGAGCGGGTCGCCGATGCCGGTGAGGACCTTGATCGCCTCGGTGACCTGGATGGAGCCGATGGACGCGCACAGCACGCCCAGGACGCCGCCCTCGGCGCAGGAGGGGACCATGCCGGGGGGCGGGGGCTCCGGGTAGAGGCAGCGGTAGCAGGGGCCGTGCTCGGACCAGAAAACGGAGGCCTGGCCGTCGAAGCGGTAGATCGAGCCCCACACGTACGGCTTGTTCAGCAGCACGGCGGCGTCGTTGACCAGGTACCGGGTCGCGAAGTTGTCCGTGCCGTCGACGATCAGGTCGTACTCGCGGAAGATGTCCAGCACGTTCTCGGCCTCGAGCCGCTCCTCGTGCAGGATCACGTTCACGTACGGGTTGATGCCCAGCACGGAGTCGCGGGCCGACTCCGCCTTGGAGCGGCCGATGTCGGCCTGGCTGTGGATGATCTGGCGCTGCAGGTTCGACTCGTCGACCTCGTCGAACTCCACGATGCCGAGCGTGCCCACGCCCGCCGCGGCCAGGTACATCAGCGCCGGCGAGCCCAGACCGCCGGCGCCCACACAGAGCACCTTGGCGTTCTTCAGCCGCTTCTGCCCGTCCATGCCCACGTCGGGGATGATCAGGTGGCGGGAGTACCTGCGGACCTCGTCTACGGTGAGCTCGGCAGCCGGCTCGACCAGGGGTGGCAGCGACACGGGGACTCCGTTGGTCGGTCAATCACTACAGTTGTTCTCCCCGTAACACTGCCATGCCCTTCTTCATTCCGAGACACCCGTTCCGATCCGCGAGACGATCTCGTCCCAGTAGCCGGGCATGGTCTCCCACGGGTCGGTGCGGCCGCCGTGATCGGTGCGGTCGGTGAAGTAGATGGTCGAGGCGCCCTGCCAGCGGGCGATGCGCAGCGCCTCGTCGAGATGGCCGCGCGGGACGCCGTGCACGAAGTGGCAGAAGCGCTCGGGCGGGTGGTCGGCGGTCCACTCGGCCACCTGCGACCAGCGGTAGTCGCTCCACGGCCCGGAGAAGGTCACCAACTGGTCGGCGCACTCGGCGTATCCGGAGTGCGGGTGGGTGCCGTGCCCCAGGACGATGTGGGCGCCGTCACGGATCTCGCGGAGCGCGGTGACCGTGCGGCGGGCCTCGGGCAGCGAGGCCCGGTCGGTGGGACAGCGGTCCAGGAGAAAGCCGTCGACCTGGTACCAGTCGCGGTAGCGGTGTGCCTCGGAGATCAGATCGCCGAAGGTGCGGGCTCCGTGGGCGGCGTCCAGGTGGCCGAGGACCCGGACGCCGGTGTTGCGGAGCCGCCCGGCCGCCTCCAGGCAGTGCGGGTCGGGGCGGGTCCCCGGGCCGGAGGAGACGTTGAGGACGACCCAGTGCAAGGGGGTGCCGGGGCGGGTGAGGTCGCCCCACTCGGTCGGCGCGACCAGGGGGTGCGCGTAGCCGGGGATGCCAAAGCCGGTGCGGACGCCGGTGCTCGCGGTGCCCGGGGTCGCGCTGGTCAGATGCGGCATGCCGCCTCCATCCAGATGTCGGCGAGGGACTCTTCGAGGTTGATCCGGGGCCGCCAGCCGAGCCGGTCGCGGGCGGTGCGCACATCGGCCTGCTGCCAGCTCCCGCAGCCGTCCGGGTACGGGTACGCGGCCGGAGCGGCGTGGTCGGGGTCGGTGCGGGGGTGCCCGATGGCCGCCCGCAACGGGCCGGGCGGACCGTCGAGTTCGTGCAGGGCGCCGCCGTATCCGGCGACGCGGGCGAGGACGGCGGCGGCGTCGCGCAGCCGGACCGCGCGGCCCGAGCCGATGTTGATGACGCCCTGCGCGGCGGAGAGCGAGGCCGCGTGGACGGCGCGGGCCACGTCCCGTACGTCGACGAAGTCGCGTTGCGCGCCGAGGCCGCCGAGTTTGAGTTCGCCGTCGCCGGACTGCATGGCCCGGCGCATGGCCTCGGCGAGCCGACCGAGCGGGGAACCGGCGGGGGTGCCGGGTCCGGCGGGCGAGAAGACGCGCAGCACCACGGCGTCGAGACCGGAGCCCAGGACCAGTTCGGTGGCGGCGAGTTTGCTGACGCCGTACGGGCCGCCGGGGCGGGGTACGGCGTCCTCGGCCGTGGAGGAACCGGGCTGGCTGGGGCCGTACTCCGCGCCGCAGCCGATCTGCACCAGCCGGGCGCCGCAGCCGCTGCGGCGCAGGGCCTCGCAGACGGTGGCGACGGCGACGGTGTTGTGCCGGGTGAGTTCGCGGGCGCCGCCTCTGGTGGCACCGGCGCAGTTGATGACGACTCCGGGGTGGACGGCGTCCAGGAAGCGGGTGAGCGCTCCGGGGCTGCCGGTCGCGAGGTCGAAGCGGACGTCGGCGTCGTCGCCGCGGCCGAGCGCGGTGAGCTGGACGGCCGGGTCGGCGAGCAGGCGGTCGGCGACGAAGCGGCCGAGGTAGCCGTTGGCTCCGATCAGCAGGACCCTCATCGGACGGCTCCCGGGGCCGACTCTCCGGATCGGGAGGTGATCATCTGGTGTTCTCCTTCACAGGGGTGATGCGGTTGCCTCCGGCCGTGGGGCCGGGCGCCTGCGGCTGGGTGACGCGTCTGGTTGGTGCGGGTCATCGGCGTCGTCACCTCGGCTCGTTCGCCGGCGCGTGCGCGGAGGCTCTGGTCAGCGTGCGGGTGGTGTGGAACAGGAGGGTCAGGGCGGCTGCTCCGCAGGCCAGGGCGGGGATGCCGCCGGGGCCCCAGGAGTCCAGGACGGTTTCCACGGGAGTGGCCAGGAAGCCGCAGCCGGGGAGCCGGCCGATGAGGTCCAGGGACAGGGCCATCGCTTCCGTCGCCGCCGCCGCGCCGAGGGCGAGCGTCGGGGCATGAGTGAAGCCGTGGACGGTGAGGAGGCGGGCGAGCAGCAACAGGGCGCCGAGCGTGAGGGCCTGGGCGTACGCGGCGGGCTCGTCCAGGGCCGCGCCGCAGAGGGCGAGGAGGGCGGTCAGGGCGCACAGGAACAGGGCGAACGTGCCGAGCAGCAGCGGTCGTACGGAGTCGGCGAAGTCCTCCAGACCGCGGCTCGTCGCGAGCTTGCGGCCGGCGCGTACGGCGAAGTGGTGGGCGCACCAGGCCGCGGGGGCGCAGGCCAGGGTGAGGGCCAGGACCGGTGCGGTGGCCGTGGGCCAGGGTCCGCCCGCGAGGCCGGTCGGCAGACCGTCGGGGCCGCCGTCCGCCGCGGCGCGGAGCAGTCCGTCGCCGAGGAGGGCGTAGGCCAGCAGCCAGTACGTCCACAGGCGGGTGCCGGGGGGCGTGCGCCACGCGTGTGTGCCGGGCGGGTTGCTCAGCGGGCCGCGGCCGAGGGCGATGCGCACCGCGAGCGCCACGGCGAGAACGCCGACGACAGCCGCCGTCAGCCGCAGCCGACCGTCCGTGAGCCGCACCCCGATCACGGCCGCGGCGCACAGGACTCCGGGCAGGAGGGCGAGTACGGCCCAGCCTGCGCGGGGTGGCTGCGCGGCTACGGCGTCGGAGGGCGGGGCAGCCGCCTCGTCGCGGGGCACGCGTGCGTACATCTCCTCGGCGAGCGCGAACACGTCCCGGTGCCGGAAGCGGGCGGCGGTCCGATCGGTGACGCCGTGGGCCTCCAGCCCGGCGGCGATCTCCAGCGGGTCGACGGCCCGTTCGCACAGCTCGCGGTGACGGTGCATCAGCGCCTTGACCGGGTCGGCTGCGCCGCGGCGGGTGGGGGCGGGTTTGCGGTCGGTTGCGCGGGAGGTCGGCTCGGGCGCTGTACGGGGGTGTGGCTGCTCGGCGTCGCCTTCGGGGCCGGCGGCGCGTGGGCCAGGGGCGGCGGTGATCGGAGCGGTGTCGTAGGCGTCTGAGCCGGCGACCGACACGGCTTCGTCACGGTCTGCGGCGACACGGGCATCACCGGCGCCCTGGCCGACGACCGACACCGCTTCGTCACGGTCTGCGGCGACACGGGCATCACCGGCGCCCTGGCCGACGACCGACACCGCTTCGTCACGGTCAACGGCGCCCCGGACGTCACCGGCGCCCTGGCCGACAGCCGACAGCTCGCCCGGCACCTCTCCCTTCACCCTCGGCGCCTCTCCCTCCGCCCCCGGCTCCCCGCTCCCCCCGAGCCACTCCTCCGAGCGCGCGTCCCACGCCTCCGCGCTACCGGGTGTCCCAGGGCGGTCGAGTTCGCCGAGGCCGCTCATCGGGCTGCCTCCGTCGTCGGCAAGGGAGTTGTGGCGCGTACCGGCGCTCCCGTCGCCCAGGTGGGGCCGCCGCGGGCCACGACGCGGGCCATGGGGCCGGTCCAGCGGCCGGGGACGTGGGCCTCGGCGGGGGCCGCAAAGGGGAGGGGTTCGCCTGCCTCGTCGAGGACGACCCGGCGGACCGGGGCGTGCGAGACGATCTCCAGGTAAATGCCGTGAAATGCCTCGATGTTCTGCTCGACGGTGAACAGTTCGAGGGCGCGGGCGCGCGCGGCGGCGCCCAGGCGCTCACGGCGCGCGGGGTCGCGCAACAGGCTCACGCACGCTTCCGCGAGCGCCCGCGGATTACGCGGGGGCACGACGAGCCCCGTACCGCCGATGACCTCGACCACCGCGCCGACGTCCGTGGAAACGGTCGCCCGGCCGCAGAACATGGCCTCGACCAGGCTGAGCGGGAAGCCCTCGACGACACTGGAGAGGACGATCACCGTGCCGGCCGCGTACACCTCGGCGAGCGTGGGGGCTTCCGGGCCGCCGATCTCCTCGAAGGACACCGGGTTGTCGCCGACCGCGTGCACACCATCGGCCTCGTCGGGGAAGAGCTGCGCGGCCAGCGCCCGGCAGTGGCCCAAGTAGGCCTCACCCTCGATACCGGACGGCGCGCCGACGATCCGCAGGCGCGCCTTGGGCTCCTCCTTGCGGAGATCCGCGAAAGCGTGGAGCAGGGAGATCAGGTCCTTCGCGGGTTCGATACGGCCGACCCACACCAGCGTGTCCGGGTCCGCGCCGTCGGGCGCCTCGCCCACCTCCGCGAAGCGGGACGCCTCCATGCCGGGGTAGACCGTGCGCAGCTTCGTACGGTCGGCGCCGCAGCGTTCCTGCCAGCGGCGGGTGTGGCTGTTGCCGGGGGTGATCAGCGTGGCCCGCCGGTAGATCTCGGCGGCCAGCCTGCCGTGGAAGGCGGCGAGCAGGGCCCGTACGGCGGGCGGCGCGTCGGCGGAGGCCAGGTAGTGCGTCCGCAACTGCACGCCGTACTCGGTCACCAGCAGCGGTACGCCCGCGAAGTGCCGGGCGAGCAGTCCGGGCAGGGCCGCGGTGCCGCCGGCCGTCGCGTGGCAGAGGTCCACGGAGCCGAGGGCGTCGTCCTCGTACCAGTCGAGCGAGAGGGGGCGCAGGGCGCGTTCCAAGTGCGCGGCGACGGTGAGGAGTTCGGGTACGCGCGCCTCGCGTGCCGTGCGGAGTGCGCCGGGCGCACGACAGGCGCGTTCCAGCGCACGCACGGCGCTCTCGGAGCGCAGCGCGGCCACGAGTCCGCCCTCGTCGCGGGCGAGTTCCGCGAGCCCGTACAACGCGTTGGCGAAACGGTCCGCCACATCGGTGGAGGGCTCCCCCGGCTCGCCCTGCACCCCGTCCGCTACCTCCGGCGCCTGCCCGTCCCCCGCGCACAGCACGGCGGCCAGCTCCTCGAAGTTCTCAGCGAACCGCCGGCGCGCACGGCGCCCGAGCGTCACCCCGTCGTCCTCGGCGGTCCACAGCGGCGCGGTACGCACCCGGTTGACCTGGGGCGGCAGTTCGAGCCAGCCCTCGTCCTCCTGGCGCTCGCTGCGGCTGAGCGCGTAGATGTCGAACTCGTGCTGCCCGAGCCCGCGTACGAGCCGGTCGCACCAGAGTCTGGCGTCACCGCTCACATACGGATAGCCACCCTCCGTAAGCAGTCCTATGCGCACGGGCACACCCCCGATCTCCCATATGGGGAGCCGCCGTTGACCCGGCGGCTCGCAGCGGGACGAACGTATGCGGACAAGGCGGTGGCGCGACGGACGGTTGTCCATCGCGCCACCAAAAGGGGTGAACGGTCGTAACTTTCCCGTGCGGGTCGCGTTCAGTCGCGCTAAGAGATCAATCGCGCACGGAACGTCAGACCGCCGGCGTGCCGTCGCTACGGTGCCGTAGCGACGAGGCCGTCACGTCGCGGGGCGGCACCGTTTCGTCGTGAGGACGGCACCGTCCCGTCGCGAGGACAGCACCGTTTCGTCGTCGCGACGGCACCGTCACGTCGTCGCCAACTCCCGTCGCGCCGCCCGCCGCCGGGCCGCGACCTGCGGATCGAGGGCCGGTACGGCGGCCAGGAGCTGCTTCGTGTACGGGTCCTGCGGGGCGTCGTAGACCTCGTCGGCGGGGCCTTGTTCAACGATCCTCCCGCGTCGCATCACCGCGACCCGGTCGCTGACCTGGCGCACGACGGCGAGGTCGTGGGCGACGAACACGAGCGCGAGGCCGAGTTCGCGCTGGAGTTCACCGAGCAGGGCGACGACCTGGGCCTGTGTGGTGACGTCGAGCGCGGAGACCGGCTCGTCGCACACGATCACGCGCGGGTCGGCCGCGAGCGCCCGCGCGATGCCCACGCGCTGACGCTGGCCCCCGCTGAACTCGTGCGGGTAGCGGTCGTAGTGCGCCCCTTCGAGCCCCACGCGCTCCAGGAGTTCACGTACGCGCCCCCGGATGCTCTCCTCGTCGCGTTCGCCACGCGCGCGGAGCGGGTCGGCGATCGACTCGCCCACGCTGCGGCGGGGGTTGAGGGAGGAGACGGGGTCCTGGAAGACCATCTGGACGTCGGGACGGACGCCGCCGCCGGGCTTGATCTCGCCGGCCGTCGGCTTCAGGAGTCCGACCAGCATCCGGCCCAGCGTCGTCTTGCCGCTGCCGCTCTCGCCCACGATGCCGAGGGTCTCGCCCCGGTGGATGGTCAGCGAGACGTCGTCCACGGCCGCGAACGCCCGCTTCCCGCGCCCGAATTCACGCCGGAGGCCCGTCGCCTCCAGGACGACCTCCTGGGCCGCCGAGGACGCCTCGGAGGGCGCGCGCGGCACGTCCACACGCGGGACCGCGCCGAGCAGGTCCCGGGTGTACGGCTCGGTCGGCGCACCGAGGACGGTGTCCACCGGCCCGTGTTCGACGGCCCGCCCGTGCCGCATGACCAGGATCTCGTCGACGCTCTCGGCGGCGACGCCCACGTCGTGCGTGACGAGCAGCAGCCCCAGGCCGGTCTCCTCGCGCAGCGTGTGCAGCAGGTCGAGGATCTGCGCCTGGACGGTCACGTCGAGCGCGGTCGTCGGCTCGTCGGCGATCAGCAGGTCCGGCTCGCAGGCCAACGCCATCGCGATGAGGGCGCGTTGCCGCATGCCACCGCTGAACTCGTGCGGGCGCGAACGGGATCGCCGTAGCGCGTCCGGAATTCCCACCCGGTCCAGTACCTCGACGGCACGCGCGCGTGCGGCCCGACGGGACACGCGCGTGTGCACCCGGTACACCTCGGCTATCTGGTCGCCGATCGCGTAGTACGGGTCCAGGGACGACAGCGGGTCCTGGAAGACCATCGCGGCCTTGCCGCCGCGCAGCCGGTGCAGGTCCGCGTCGGACGCCTCCTGTACGTCGATGCCGGCGACGCGCACCGAGCCGCCGACGTCGGCCCCCGTGCCGCGGTGCAGCCCCAACAGGGCCGAGGCGACCGTGGACTTGCCCGAGCCGGACTCGCCGACCAGGCCCAGCGCGGCGCCCTTCTCCAGCCGGAAGGAGAGGCCGTCGACGGCCCGCAGCGACCCGAACCCGACCGTCAGGTCGGTGACTTCCACCAAGACGTCCATCGAGCCTTCCACCGAACTGTTCACCTGGCTCATGCGAGCACCACCCGTCGGTCGGCCACCGCGTACAGCACGTCCGCGACGGCGTTGGCGATGACCACGAAGAAGCCGATGACCAGGACCATGCCGACCACCACCGGAAGGTCGACGACATTGACGGCATGGACGAGTTCCTGTCCGATGCCGGGCAGCCCGAAGAGCGTCTCGGTGAGCACCGCGCCGCCGACCGCCGAGCCGACGTTGTTGGCGTTGAGCGCGATGATCGGCGCGAACGCCCCGCGCAGCGCGTGCCGCCCGATGATCGACCGTTCACCGACGCCGTACGCGCGGAAGGTGCGGATGTGGTCCTCGGCGAGCGTCTCCAGCATCGACGCCCGGGTGAGCCGGGCGAACGCGGCGGCCTCGATGAGGGCCAGCGAGAGCCAGGGCAACAGCAGGTTCCAGGCCCACTGTTCGGGGTCGTCGGTGAGGCTCACGTACTGCGGGAAGGGCAGCAGTTGGAGCTGCCCGCAGACGACGATCATCAGCACCAGGCCGATCACGAACACCGGGGTGGCGACGCCCGCGAGGGTGATGCCGGTCAGCAGGCGCTCGGTGAACCGGCCGCGCCGCCACGCCGACAGGACGCCCGTGCCGACACCGAGGATCAGCCACAGCACCATCGCGCCGAACACGAGCGACAGGCTGACCGGCAGCTTCGCCAGGATCAGCTGGGTGACCTGCTGATCGCCCTGGTACGACAGCCCGAGGCAGGGCGCCGAGCAGTGCTCCACGGAGGTGCCCGTGGAGTAGTCCTGGCCGACGAGGATGCCCTGGAGGAAATGCCAGTAGCGCAGGTACAGCGGGTCGTCGAGCCTCAACTGCTGGGCCACCTGGTGCACTTGCTCCGGGGAGCAGCGCGGGCCGCAGGTGATCTGGGCGACGTTCCCTGGGGTGACGAAGAAGACCACGTAGACGATCACCGAGATGGCGAACAGGGTGATCACGGTGCCGATGCCTCGGCGCAGGACGAAGCCTCCGAAGCCGCTCATGCCGGGTCCTCCTTCTCGCCGTTGGCGTCCTTCACGCCGTTGGCGTCGGCCGACTTGATCGTCTTGATGCTCGGATCAAGTGTTGACCGGCCGGAATCGGCGTCCGCTGCGAAGTTCTTGCCGCTCGCGTCCACCGCGACCTTCTTGCCGCTCGCGTCCGCCTTCGCCTCGCGCTTGCGGCCCGTGCCGATGCGCAGGCGGGAGGCCGCGCGCGGGTCGAGGGCCGTGCGGATGCCGTCGCCCAGGACGGTCAGCGCCAGAACGGTGACGAAGAGGGCGCCGGCGGGCAGCAGCAGGTACTGCGGGGCGGCCTGGTACCAGACGTCGGCGGCGGTGAGCATCTGTCCCCAGGAGGGCGTCGGGGGCTTCACGCCGACGCCGAGGAAGGACAGCGCTGCTTCGGTACTGATGTTGATCGGTACGAGGAGTGCCGCGTAGGTGATGACGGGCGCGGCGAGCCCGGGCAGCAGTTCGCGGCGGGCGATGCGCCAGGTGCCCCAGCCGCTGAGCCGGGCCGCGGAGACGTAATCGAGTTCCTTCAGGGTGAGCGTCTGGGCGCGCACGATCTTCGCGATATTGCCCCAGGCGATGAGCCCGATGACGAGCGCGACGAGCAGAGGGCGCGGGAAGCTGCTGGGCACGATCGCCAGCAGCGCCAACGACATGATCATCAACGGCATCGCCACGATGATGTCGGTGATCCGGCTCAACAGTTGATCAACCCATCGGCTGCCGAGCGCGGCGGCGACACCGATCACGACCCCGATGGTGACCTGCACGACGGTCGCCCCCAGCGCGACGCCGAGCGAGACCCGGGCGCCGTACGCGAGCCGGGCGAACAGGTCACGCCCTGTCTGCGGTTCGACGCCGAGCCAGTGGCCGCCGGTGATGCCCCCGAAGGAGCCGGTCGGCACGCCCCCGCGCGCGGAGTCGATCAGCGAGGGGTGGTAGGTGAAGGGGTCCTGGCCCTCGATCGCGGTGAGCAGCGGCGCGGCGAGCGCGACCAGGACGAGCAGGGCGACGACGACCGCCGCGACGAGGGCGGCGCGCTGCGCGCGCAGCCGCCGCCAGAACTGACGGGCCCCCGAGCCCGCCGGGACGGAGATGTCCGTCCCGGCGGCCTGGGAGGCGACAAGTGCCTCACTCATGGGGTTACTTGACCGCGACCTGGGAGATGTCCAGGACGCCGGTCCAGTCGCTGATCACGACGTTCTTGATGTCCTTGCCGACCAGTCGCTTGTAGACGGGGTGGAACAGCGGCACGGTCAGGGCCTGCTCGCCGATCTCCTTGTCCAGTGCACCCCAGCGCTTGGCGGCCTCGTCAAGATTCGTCAACTTGTTGATCGAATCAATCTCGGCATTGACCGACTTGTCATTGAGCAGGCCGGTGTTGAAGTTCGCGCCGTCCTTGACGATCTGGCGGCCGTCGAAGATCGGGGCGAGGAAGGGACCGCCGGAGGGCCAGTCGGCACCCCAGTGGGCGAGGAAGAAGCCCGGCTCGGTCTTGACGCTGTGGATCTTGTCCTTGTAGTCGTTGATCTCCAGGCCCTGCAGCTTGACGGTGATGCCGGCCTTCTTGAGCGCGTCCTGGATCGCGGTCGCGATCTCGGGGCTGGTCTCGAAGTCCTTGTCGTTGGAGTGCGTCAGCGTGACCGTGATCCCCTTCGGGTAACCGGCCTCCTTGAGCAGCTCCTTGGCCTTCGCCGCGTTGCCGGACGCGCCCGCCGGGAACAGGTCGTAGGGGTCGTAGCCGAAGGACTTCTGGTTCGGCAGGAAGGTGGTCGCGGCCTCGGCCAGCGACGAACCGCCCGCCGCGTTCACCACCGACGAACGGTCGATGGCGTACGAGATCGCCTGCCGCACCTTGACGTTGTTGAACGGCGCGACCGTCGGGTTGAACGCGATGTAGTTCGTGTAACCGAAGTGCCCGGTGCCGACCCGCGCGGCCAGCTCCTTGTCACCGGAAACCTTGGCGAGTTCGGCGGGCCCGAGGTTGGTGTCCGTCGTCACGGCAGCGGCGTCCGCGCCTTGGGACGACGACAACCGCTGGTTGATCACGGACGAGTCGAGCCCCGACTTCACGTCGATCTTGTCCGGGTAGGCCTTGCGCTCCGCGTCCGTGGCCGTGGACCAGTACGTGTTGCGCTCCAGGACGATCGTCTCACCGTCGTTCTGGTTGCTGACGACCTTGTAGGGCCCCGACGAGATCGGGTGCTGCTCGTACTTCGTCCCCGTGTCCTTCGCCTTCGGGACGGGTGTGAACTGCGTCTGCGTGGCGAGATACGGGAACTCGCCCTCGGGCTTGTTCAGATGAAAGACGATGGTCCGGCTGTCAGGAGTCTCGATCGCGCTGAGCCCCTTCTTGTCCTTGTACGGCCCCTGGTAGTCGGCCGCGCCGACCAGCCAGTCCCTCAAGTAGGGCGCACCGCCGGAGAGTTCGGCGGCGAAGGAGCGCTCGATGCCGTACTTGATGTCGGCCGAGGTGATCGCCGTACCGTCCTCGTACTTGAGGCCCTTCTTCAGGGTGTACGTCCACACGGTCGCGTCCTTGTTCGGGCGCCCGGTGTCGGTGGCAAGGTCCGGGACGACCTTCGCGCCGGCCGCGCCGTTCTCGCGGTTGCGAGTGGTAAGGGTGCGGAAGACGAGGGACGGGACGTTGCCGCCGCCGGAGGTGTACAGGCGGGCCGGGTCGAAGTCCTCCTGGGGCTGCGAGTTCAGCACCGTGAGCGTGCCGCCCTTGTGGGGCGTGGAGTCGCCACCGGAGCCCTTGGCATCGTTGTCCTTCGGCCCGCAGGCGGCGGCGCCCGCTGCCACGGCCAGGCTGACGGATGCCACGGCCACGCGCCGGGCTATGATGGACGGTTGACGCATCGGAATGACGACCTCTCGGGGTGGTTTCTCGGGAACTCTCCGGGAGTTCTCGAATAGTGAGACGGATGGACGAGGGATGAGACGGAAGCGAACAGCCGTCCGCCCCGGCGTCAGGTCGTCGAAAAACCCTGCCAAGGTCCTACGGCAAGGGCATGGTGGTGCGGGTCGCGACACAAACGCCAGAGGCGGTGTTCAGCGACAGAGAATGTCGGCCACGCAGAGCGGGGTCACGCCGATGAGCGCCAGCTCGATGGCGGCGCGGTTCGGGACATGACTAGACCACATGCGCAAAAATATGATGGAAGTTGCGGCTCGTGTCAATGTGACATAAGCGTCGCCCGTCAACTGCCCGGGTACGGCCAGGGGTTCGCCAGGCAGTGGATCCCGTCATGGTCGAGGAACTTGGTCTGCTGCTGCATGACCGGCGCCAACTCGCCGTCCTTGTCGCAGGTGACGTGCCCGTAGCCGAGACGATGACCGACCTCATGGTTGATCAACATCTGTCGATACGCGTACATCTTGTCCCCATATGTTGACGACCCCTGCGCCCATCGATACGCGTTGATCATCACGCGTTCGGTGGCCGCCGAGTCGCACGACACATTGTCCTCGGTGGTGTCGAGCCCCGACTTGGCACACCACGTGGCGGTGGTACCAGGACTGGCAAGGGTGATCACGAAGTCCGGTTTGCCCGTGTAGATCCGCTCGAAGGTACGGGCGCCGTTGTGGGCCCAACTCCGCTTGTCGTTCAGCGTCTTCTGCACGGCCTGCGCGAAGAGCGTGCCGTCGAGCCCGAGCCCCTGCTCCACATCCACGCGGTACGTGTACTTGCGCCCCTTGCCGGGCGCCTTGTCGACACCGGGCACCGCGTCGAACTTGTCCGGCCCCTTGAGCTTGGCGCCGAGCGGATACTTCTTGGCCATCTTCTGGGCGTACGTCAAAGCCACCAGGCGCGGCGAACTGGACGGGCTTGCCTGCGGCGAGGCCGTCTCTCTGGCATCCCGGGCCCGATCGGTCGCCGCCTGGGACCGCGCACCGTCGCCGTCACCGTCCTTGGCGACCTGCCCGGCGACGATGACGGCCAGCACGGTGGTGACGGCGGCAGCCGCGATACCGGTGTACGTCCGTCCCTTACGCCCCTTGCCGGGCGCGGGGTCGGTGCCGCTGTCGGCAGGGGGCGCGTCGTCGGCGTCGGCGTCGGCGCCGGTGTCGCTCTCGGGGGTCCAGTCGGTGACGGAGCCGTACGGGTCGGAGGGGTGCGTCGCGACACCGGTCCGAGGCGCGAAGACGTCGTCGCCGTCCGCTTCGAAAGCGTCTACGTAGTCCTGCCGGGGCCCACGACCGGCCTGCCCCCGCCGCCGGGGACCGACTGGAGGAGCCTGGCGCTGCCGCGGTATGGGAAGCCCCGGCCCCGGCCCGGAGGGCATACCGGCGACGGGGGTCTGGGGCACGCCGGGGGCGCCGGGGATACCGGACGCGCTCCGCGGGTCCAGAGAAGCGCCGAGCGACCCGCACGGTCCCACACCGGTCCGCCCCCTCAACTCACCCCAACCGCCCCCGGATTCAGACTGCTCGGGGTGACCGGAACGAGCGCGGGGCGTGCCGTGGGCGGGAGTTCCGTCGGGCAACCGGGGAACACCGCGCGCGGGAGTGCCATCGGGCAGCCTCGGAAACCCGTGGGCCGGGGTGCCGTCGGGGAAGCGGGGGATGCCCTGCGCGGAGGTTCCATCCTGCACGCGCGGACCACCACGAGCCGGAGTGCCATCCGGAAGCCTCGGAAACCCATGGGCCGGAGTGCCATCGGAGAAGCGAGCAGTGCCCTGCGCGGAGGTTCCATCCTGCACGCGCGGACCACCACGAACCGGAGTGCCATCCGGAAGCCGGGGAGCGCCGTGAGCCGGAGTACCGTCAGCGGAACGCGGCGCACCCTGCGCGGACCAGCCGTCCGGCAAAGGCGGGACCCCGCGCGCGGGAGCGCCATCAGGGAGACGCGGGCCTCCAGGCAGACGCGAGTCTCCTACCTCAGGACTACCGCCGAAGAAACGCGGCGACCCGTGAGCCGGGGTCCCATCGGGAAGACGCGGCCCCCTTTGACCAGGCGCCGCCCCCTGGGCTCGCGGAACTGCCCGCGCAGCCGACCCATCGACCAAGCCCGGCACCCCACGCGCCGGCGTCCCGTCCGGAAGGCTCGACGCCCCATACCCCGGGTACCCGCCCCCCGAAGGCTGCTGTCGGGCAGGTACCGGTATCGGTCCAGGTGCTGATCCAGGCCCTCCAGGCCGAGGCCGGTCCCCCTGCCCCCTTTGAGTCCCTTGAGTCCCCTGAGACCCCAGATCGCCTCGCGTCTCCTGAGGTTCCCGGGAGTCCTGAGCGCCCGGCGCGCCCCGCGCACCCTTGCCCGCCCCTGTGCCTACATCCGCGGAGTCACCCTTCGCAGAGGACCTACGGCGACTATGGCGTCCCACGTCGCCCCCTCAACTCCCCGCGTTCGTATCGTCGTTGCCATCGCCCCCGGCACCGGATCCGGACCCCGCGCCCGCTCCCGCACCGTCGGCATCACTCACCGTACTCACCGAACCGCCGCCCCGGGACCCCCGCGCACCGCCCACGCCACCTCGGCCGAAACCGTCCGCCTCAACCGCACGACGTCCCCGCACGGCACCGGCATCCCCGGAGCCACCGGCACCGGCTCCCGCCGCCTCTCCGGGCTGCCCCAGTTCCCCCAACTCCCCCGCATCCGCGAGAAGTTCACGGACCGCCGCCGCCACCGTCTCCGGGTACTCCATCATCGCGACATGCCCCGCGTCCGGCAGGGACAGCAGGCGGGAGTCGCGGAAGGCGCGGGCCGCGCGCTGGGCCATGCGGTAGCCGACCAGTTGGTCGCGGCCGCCGTAGACGAGGAGGGTGGGGGCGAGGACGCGTTCGGCCTGGCGCCAGAGGCCGTGTTGGCCGCCCAGGGTGTACGCGTTGACGATGCCCCGGGAGGAACGGGTCATCACGTCCCAGAAGTACGGCAGTTGGAGTCGTCGCTCCAACTCCTCGACCGCGTGGCGGAACGCCTCCGGCGTCACCATGCCGGGATCGCCGTAGCAGAGACCCAGGACGCCGCGGACGCGCTGTTCGGCCGTCCAGTCCCTGCTGATGCGGGTGAACAGGGACGCGATCCCCGGTACGCCCAGCAACGCCGTCGGTACCGCCGAGCGCTGGACGCGGAGCTCCGGCAGGGCCGGGGAGATCAGCGTGAGTGTGCGGACGAGGTCCGGGCGGACCGCGGCCACGCGGGTCGTGATCGCGCCGCCGAGCGAGTTGCCGAAGAGGTGCACCGGGCCGCGCCCGGCCGCGTCGAGGTAACGGATGACCGCGCGCGCGTGCCCGGTGACGGAGTAGTCGCCGTCGTCCGGTGGCGGGGAGTCGCCGAAGCCCGGCAGATCCAGGGCCTCGCTGTCCACCAGGCCGTCGAGCTCGGCCATGAGCTGCGACCAGTTCTGCGAGGAACCGCCCAGCCCGTGGACGTACAGCGCGGGCGGCAACCCTTCGCGCACCGCCGCTCTCGACCGCACCGTCAGCGTGATCCCCGGCAGCCCGACCGACCTGAGCCGCTCCCCCTCGCCGACCCTGACGGGCGCCACTTTGGGGAGCACACTGGCGGCCGACACGGAAGGCAGCTCTGTCGAAGACATGCGGCAATGTTACGAGACGATCACGCAGTAGCTCGTGTGTTCGCCGTCACAAGCCCCACGACACCCCTCGCGCGCGCCACGACACTCCTCGCACGTCCTACGACCCCCTCGCACGTCCTACGACACCCCTCGCGCGCCCTACGGCAAGCCCTACCGCGTCAGCCATGGCACCCCTGCCCGACGTCTCCTAGGCTCGTACACAGGAAGGGAGCCCGCCATGACCGTCGACCCAAGCGATCCCACGACGTTCGAGGACGAGAGCGACATCCCGTTCGACACCGAAGCCCCCGAGGACGACGCTCCCGAACAACCGACCGACGTCGACCCGAGCAAGGCCAACGAGGCCGACGTGGCGGAACAGGCCCGCGTCGTCCCCCTCGACGAAGACGACTACCGGTGACAGAACAACTACCGGTGATCTCGACCGGCCTCTTCAGTAGGCGGACCGGGCCCCTTCAGTAAGAAGAAGCCACTTACCTCCGACCACCCGCGCCCCCTACATCCCCTTCTAAGCGCATTCGCACGGCTTTCACCATCGTCCGGTACGTGAAATTCTGCGCTCGCACCGCGCACACCACGGTTACCGAAAAGTACGATGGCGGCGCGGCGCTCACCGCATGAGGACGACATTTGGGAGGCGGCGTGACAGCCATCGAGCAGACAGAGGCGGCGCGCCCGCGGGGCACCCGCCTGCCGCGCCGTGCCCGACGGAACCAGTTGCTGGGCGCTGCCCAGGAGGTCTTCGTCGCACAGGGTTACCACGCGGCCGCGATGGACGACATCGCCGAGCGGGCCGGCGTCAGCAAGCCGGTGCTCTACCAGCACTTCCCGGGCAAGCTCGACCTCTACCTCGCCCTCCTCGACCAGCACTGCGAGTCGCTGATCCAGTCGGTACGGACCGCGCTCGCGTCGACGTCGGACAACAAGCAGCGCGTCCGGGCGACCATGGACGCGTATTTCGCCTACGTAGAGGACGACGGCGGCGCCTTCCGTCTGGTCTTCGAGTCGGACCTGACGAACGAGCCCGCCGTGCGCGAGCGCGTCGACAAGGTGACGAACGAGTGCGCCGAGGCGATCTGCGAAGTCATCGCCGAGGACACCGGCCTGTCGCGGGCCGAGTCGATGCTGCTGGCCTCGGGTCTGGGCGGCCTCGCCCAGGTCGTCGCCCGCTCCTGGCTGCACAGCGACCGCAGCGTCCCGCGCGACCAGGCGGTCCAGCTGCTGGCCTCGCTGGCGTGGCGCGGCATCGCCGGTTTCCCGCTGCACGGCAGCGAACAGCACCACTGAGCGCCGTAGAACGGCGTTTGTTCCCGAAGGGTGTTCGCTCGTGGCGTTCTCGGCGCGGAACATGTACGTCCCCTCACCGGGCTAATGTGTGCTGGGTACAGCGCGGAAGATCGCGCACTTTGCTGACCGTCGGAGGGACATAGCGTGGAGGTCAAGATCGGCGTGCTGCACACGCCTCGCGAGATCGTTCTGGAGACCGGTCAGAGCGCCGAGGCGGTCGAGCAGGCCGTGGCCGAGGCACTGACCGGGAAGGCTCCGCTGCTGAGCCTGGTGGACGAGCACGGCCGCAAGGTCCTCGTCCCCGCCGACCGGCTCGCCTATGTCGAGCTCGGCGAGGCGGCCCCGCGCAAGGTGGGCTTCGGCGCGCTGTAGTCACAAACGGAACGAGGGGCCCGGCGACCGTGCAGGTCGCCGGGCCCCTCGCGTTCCCACCGCTGGTTTCATCATTTTTTTCGCCACAGATGGAGCACAAGTCCCCCACAGGTGAGGATTGCATTCCGCAGGTCACGGGTATGACCGGCTACGACCGCACAACGCCGTCGGCCGTGGGAAGGACCCCCGTGATGATCCTGGAAGCGCTCGGCTCCGCTGTGCTGGGTGTGCTGCTCGCGTGGGCGGCCACACACCGGCTCGCACACCGTCTGCCGACCCGCCCCCTGGTGTTCTCCACGGGTGTCGCCGGAGCCCTTTTCGGTGACTTCGTCACCCACAGCGCGCTCGGCCCCGGCAGCGGCCTGCCGAGCCTGCTCGGCGCGGCGGTCGTCTCGGCGGCCTCGCTCTCGCTGCTCCTTCGACCGGCGAGGCGGCTCCGGGGACGATCCGCCCCCGCATAGCCGTACCGGCCGCACGCCCCCGAAGCCGTAGCCGTGTCTAGGCGGCGAGCCCCAGGGCCGCCATCCGCTTGGTGTGCGCCTCGGTGATCCGGGAGAACATCCGGCCGACCTCGGCGAGGTCGAAGCCGTCCGCCACGCCACCCACGAGCATCGTCGACAGCGCGTCCCGATCGGCGACCACCCGCTGGGACTGCGACAGCGCCTCACCCATCAACCGCCGTGCCCACAGGGCGAGTCGGCCCCCCACGCGCGGGTCCGCGTCGATCGCCGCGCGCACCTTCTCCACGGCGAAACTGGCGTGCCCGGTGTCGTCGAGCACCCCGAGCACGAGTGAGCGGGAGTCCCCGTCGAGGCGGGCGGCGACCTCACGGTAGAAGTCGCTGGCGATCGAGTCGCCGACGTACGCCTTGACGAGCCCTTCCAGCCAGTCCGAGGGCGCCGTCTGCTTGTGGAAGCCGTCGAGCGCGGCGACGAACGGCTGCATCGCGTCGGTCGGCTCGGCGCCGATCTCCGTGAGCCGGTCCCTGAGCTGCTCGAAGTGGTGGAACTCGGCCGACGCCATCTTCGCCAGCTCCGCCTTGTCCGCGAGCGTCGGCGCCAGCTTGGCGTCCTCCGCGAGGCGTTCGAACGCCGCCAGCTCGCCGTACGCGAGCGCGCCCAACAGGTCCACGACCGCGTTGCGGTACTGCGGGTCGGCGGAGGCCGTGGCCCAGTCCTGGGCGGCGACTCCGGTGGGTTCGGCGGGCGCGTCGGAGGCGTTGTCAGCGGTCGTCATGAAGCGCACAATAGCCCGCTCACAGCACGGCTGAAGTCCCTGGTCAATCAGTGTGACGACGACTACGTGACCAAATCGGCCAACGCATGTGCGCGATTCCGGGGTATGGTGGTAATGCGCCCGCCGAGTATTCGCCGGGCCGCACGAATGAGGATGCCCGGTCGGTGGCCCGATCGGCTCCGACCCGACAGCCCTCCTCGCCCGTACGGCATGTTGCGTACGTCGTTCGGAGGGGGACCCTCAGCGGTTCGAGCGCTAGAGCGTCGGCAGTGGTCCCGTGCTTCACGGCTTGCCCTCACGGGTTGTCCGTAAGGCAGCCGACGTCCCCCGGCACGGTCCTGACACGACCCCCGCGCTCGCCTCGCACCGCGCACACAGAAGAGGCAGCACCCTGACTACTTTCCGAGAGCTCGGAATCCTTCCCGAGACCGCTGAGGCCCTTGAGGCCGTCGGTATCGTCTCCCCCTTCCCGATCCAGGAGATGACGCTCCCCGTAGCCCTTTCCGGCACAGACGTCATCGGCCAGGCCAAGACCGGCACCGGCAAGACGCTGGGCTTCGGCCTCCCGCTCCTGGAGCGCGTGACCGTCCCCGCCGATGTCGAGGCCGGCCGCGCCAAGCCCGAGCAGCTGACCGACGCCCCGCAGGCCCTCGTCGTGGTCCCCACGCGCGAGCTGTGCACGCAGGTCACGAACGACCTGCTGACCGCCGGCAAGGTGCGCAACGTGCGCGTCCTCGCCATCTACGGCGGCCGGGCCTACGAGCCGCAGGTCGAGGCGCTCCGCAAGGGCGTCGACGTCATCGTCGGCACCCCGGGCCGCCTGCTCGACCTCGCCGGCCAGAAGAAGCTCGACCTCAAGCACATCAGGTCGCTCGTCCTGGACGAGGCCGACGAGATGCTCGACCTGGGCTTCCTGCCCGACGTCGAGAAGATCATCAACTTCCTGCCGGCCAAGCGTCAGACGATGCTGTTCTCGGCGACCATGCCGGGCGCCGTCATCGGTCTCGCGCGCCGCTACATGACGCAGCCCACGCACATCCGCGCCACCTCGCCGGACGACGAGGGCGCGACGGTCGCGAACACCAAGCAGTTCATCTACCGCGCGCACAACATGGACAAGCCCGAGCTCGTCGCCCGCATCCTGCAGGCCGAGGGCCGGGGCCCGGTCATGGTCTTCTGCCGTACGAAGCGCACGGCGGCCGACCTCGCCGACCAGCTCCAGCAGCGCGGTTTCGCCTCCGGCGCGGTCCACGGCGACCTCGGCCAGGGCGCCCGCGAGCAGGCGCTGCGCGCGTTCCGCAACGGCAAGGTGGACGTGCTCGTCTGCACGGACGTCGCCGCCCGCGGTATCGACGTCGAGGGCGTCACGCACGTCATCAACTACCAGTCCCCCGAGGACGAGAAGACCTACCTGCACCGCATCGGCCGCACCGGCCGCGCGGGCGCCAAGGGCATCGCGGTCACCCTCGTCGACTGGGACGACATCCCGCGCTGGCAGCTCATCAACAAGGCGCTGGACCTCGGTTTCCCGAACCCGCCGGAGACGTACTCCACCTCCCCGCACTTCTTCGAGGAGATGAACATCGCCGCGGGCACCAAGGGTGTCCTGCCCCGCTCGGAGCGCACGCGCGCCGGGCTGGCCGCCGAGGAGGTCGAGGACCTCGGCGAGACCGGCGGTCGCGGCGGCCCGCGTGGCCGGGGCGGTCGCGATGGCGGTCGTGGTGGCCGTGACAGTGGTCGTGATGCCGGCAGGGGCGGTCGCGACAGCGGCCGTGACAACAGCCGTGACACCCGCGACGAGTCCCGTTCCGCCGACACCGAGCGCGCGGCACGCACCCCGCGCCGCCGCCGTCGGACCCGCAACGGCGCCCCGATGGAAGGGACTTCGGCGGCTACGGCCGTGACGTCGTCCTCTCCGGAGGAGACCGCGGTGACCGCGTCCGAGGACACCGCGACCCGCACCCCGCGCCGTCGTCGCCGCAACCGCAACGGAGCGACGGGAGAGCAGCTGCCGGCCACGACAGTCACCTCCACGCCCGTCACGCCCGTGGCCGAGGTCGCGGAGAGCGCCGTAGCCACGGCCGAGGGTTCGACCCTGGACGCCCCGACGACGTCGCGCCGTCGGCGTACGCGGAAGTCGGCGGAGCCGACGGTCGCGGTGGTCGAGGCCGAGGTGGTGACCCCGGTGGTCGAGGCCCCCGTGGTCGAGGCTCCGGTCGAGGAGACCAAGCCGCGCCGCCGGACCCGTAAGGCCGCGCGGGCCGTTCAGGTCGCGGAGCCGGTCGAGGCCGTAAGCACCGCTACGACCGAACCCGCCGCCGTGGCCGCGGTCGACACGGCCGAGGCCGTCGAGGCCAAGCCGCGCCGGACCCGGGCGCGGAAGACCGCGGCTCCGGCCGAGGTCGTCGCCGTGGACACCGTCGAGGCCGTCGAGGAGACCAAGCCGCGTCGCCGTACCGCGACCCGCAAGGCCGTCGCCGAGATCCCCGCGCAGGTGGTCGAGGAGCCGGGCAGCGCCGTAGTGGCCGCGCCCCGGCGCCGTACCCGCAAGGTCGCGGAGCCGGTGGTGGAGATCGCGGAGACGCCGGTCGTGGCGGAGGTCAAGCCGCGGCGGACCCGGAAGACCGCGGCTCCGGCCGAGGTCGTCGCCGTGGACACCGCCGAGGTCGTCGAGACGAAGCCGCGCCGTACGCGCAAGACGGCCGCTGCCGTCGTAGTCGCGGAGGCACCGGCGGAGGTCGTCGCCGAGACCAAGCCGCGTCGCACTCGCAAGGCTGCGGTTGCCGCCGAGGCTGCCGTGGACACGGTCGAGGCTGTCGAGAGCAAGCCGCGCCGCACCCGTAAGACGGCCGCAGCTGCCGTTGCCGTAGAGGCACCGGAGGTCGAGGCCAAGCCGCGTCGGACCCGTAAGGCAGCGGTTGCCGCTGTCGACACGGCCGAGGCTGTCGAGGCCAAGCCGCGCCGCACCCGCAAGGCCGCCGCCACCGCCGAGATCCCGGCGCAGGTGGCCGAGGAGGCGGAGGTCAAGCCGCGTCGTCGTACGACCCGCAAGGCCGCCGAGGCCCCGGTCGTCACGGAGACGGCGGAGGCACCGGAGGCCAAGCCGAGGGTGCGCCGTCCGCGCAAGACCGCGGCGACGGTGGCGGCGGAGACCACCGAGGGCTGACCAGCTCAGTAACGCCGTAACGCCGATGGCCCGGACCACTTCACGTGGGCCGGGCCATCGGCGTTCTCCGCGCCGCCCACCAGCCCGTTGACCCCGGTTACCCCTCCCGTACCCAGCCCGCTCAGCCTCGGCGGTTAACCTCTACCCATGAGTAGGCCGCCCTCCTTCACCCCGCCCCCCGGTGCTCGCGCGTACCCCCTGCGGACCGCTCGCGGTGAATTCGCCGTCGTGGACTCGCCCGTGGGCGACGGTGTCGAGCCGAAGGGGGTCGCGCTGTTGCTGCCGGGGTTCACCGGGAGCAAGGAGGACTTCAACCCCTTGCACGAGGCGTTCGGGGCGCGCGGGTACCGGACCGTGGCCGTGGACGGGCGGGGCCAGTACGAGACGGACGGGCCGGCGGACGACGAATCCCCTTACGCCCAGGACGAGTTGGCGCGGGACGTGCTCGCGCTGGCCGAGACCGTGGGCGCGCCGGTGCACCTGCTCGGGCACTCCTTCGGCGGGCATGTCGCACGGGCCGCCGTACTGCTGGACCCCACGCCGTTCGTGTCGCTGACGCTGATGTCATCGGGGCCGGCGGAGATCTCCGCCTCCCAGCAGCAGCGCGTGAAGCTGTTGCGGGACGCGCTCGCCGTGATGTCGATGGCCGAGGTGTGGGACGCGATCCAGGCGATGGAGACGCCGGAGGAGACCGAGACCGGCGGTGGGCTGGACGAGGGGCTCGACGACCGGGCGGACCTGCGCCGCCGTTGGCTGGGCACGAAGCCGGCTCAACTCCTCGCCGCGGGACGCCAGTTGTGCGGAGGGCCGGACCGAGTGGCCGAACTGGCCGCGGCCCCCCTCCCCGTCCACGTCCTGTCTGGCTCGCGCGACGACACCTGGCCGGTGCCGCTCCTGGACGACATGGCCGTACGGCTGAAGGCGCGGCGGACGGTCATCGCGCGAGCCGAGCACTCACCGAACACGGACCAGCCGGCCGCGACGGCCAAGGCGATCGCCGACTTCTGGGACGACAACTCTCGCTAGACAGCGGTCAGTACTGCGTCTGCAGGTGCTCCCAGAACCCGTCCCGCAGCGCCCGCCGCAGATCGGCCTGCCCGCGCAGCGAGTACTGCAGCAGCCCCTCCGCCTCGACCAGCAGATCCTGGTCGACCGAACCCGGCAGATACGGATGCCCGGGCAGCAGTTCGACCAGCGCTTCCCGCCCCCGCGCCGAGAGCCACTTCGCCGCGATCTGCGCGCCCACGAAGCGGACGTCGTCGCGGGTGGGCCGGGTGGCGGTGGCTTCGTAGACGGCGGACGCGCGCCGGGACACGTACGGCTTGAAGAAGTCGAGGTCGAAGGTGCGCTGGCTGTCGACCTCCCAGAGGAGCGGCTCCGCCTGGTTACGGCCCTCCGGGGCCTCGATGCCCCACAAGTGGACGCGGGCGCCGTACCCTTGGGCCGCCTCGACCGCCGAGACCAGGTCCTCGTCGCCGCCGATGAGGGCCGCGTCGCTGATGGCGCGGTGCCGGGCGAGGGACTCCAGGTCGGAGCGGATGAGTGAATCGACGCCCTTCTGCTGGTTGTTGGCGTTGAGGTTGCCCAACCGCACCTTCACGTCCGGGAGTTCGGCGATGGACTGCTGCTCGGAGGTGTGGATGCGCCGCCGGGCGCCGTCGTACCAGTACACCCGCAGCAGCCGGCTGTCCGCGAAGATCGTGCGGGCCTTGTCGATGAGGGCCTCGATGAGACCCTCGGTGTCGAGGTCGAAGGTGCGTCGGTCCTCGGTCCCGGAGACGAGCCGGCCCGCGGCCGCATACAAATACCCGGCGTCGACGAAGATCGCATGCGTCGAGGGCGTCTTCGCCACTTCGGCGAGCACGCGCTGGAGCAGCTCGTTCGTGCGGTCGATGCGGGCGCTGAGGGCCGCGAGGTCGTCGTTCATTGCCTCCATTGTCCCGGCGGTCACGCTGCGAACACAACCGGTCCCGGTCAGTCCCACGCCGATCTCTTACCGGTCAGTAATTAGGCGTGCGAAAAATTTCCTTAGCGTAGGGAATGTTTGTAACACGCATCCCGTTGACTACGTACGTAACCGAGTAGTTCTCCTCAGGAGGATGACCAGACGAAGGGAGAAGCCATGCGCTTCGAAATCATGCGTCTCGACGAGGTCGACGGCACCACCGTGGACAGCACCGTCGTGGACGCCGCCTCCGTCAATCGGATCGTGCAACAGGCCGCCGCCATAGGACAGCGACTGTGGATCCGCCCCGCCGAGACCAAGGCCTCGTAACACTCGAGGCCGCGTAACACCCACGACGTAAGACCTACGACGTAACACTGACGACGTAATACCTACGACAGAGCCCGCGACCCTCATGCGGATCGCGACCACACTTCAGGACCCCCGTACGGCACCGACGCCGTGCGGGGGTTCTGCGTTGCGCCGGGCGCCGGGGGCTCAGCTCGCGCGAACGACCTGGGTGATCCCGTTGATGATCTGCTGCACGGCGATGGCGGACAGCATCATCCCCGCGAGCCGCGTGACGAGCACGACCCCGCCGTCCTTGATGACCCGGATGATCAGCAGCGAGTACCGCATCACCACCCACAGCACGACATGGATGGCGAGGATCGCCGTCCACACCGACACCTGCGTGGCCACGCTGTCGGCCTTCTGCACGGCGAGGATGACGGACACGATCGCACCGGGCCCGGCGAGCAGCGGCATGCCCAGCGGTACGAGGGCGACGTTGACGTCCTTGGTCTGCTTGGGCTCGTCGGTCTTGCCGGTGAGCAGGTCGAGCGCGATCAGCAGGAGCAACAACCCGCCGGCGATCATCAGCGCGGGCACGGAGACATGCAGATAGTCGAGGATCTGATGCCCGAGCAGCCCGAAGACGGTGATCACGCCACCGGCGACACACACGGCCTGGAAGGCCATCCGCTTCTGCACCTTGGACGGTCGTCCGGAGGTCAGCGCGAGAAAGATCGGGGTGATCCCAGGGGGATCCATGATGACAAAAAGGGTCAGGAAGAGAGAGCCGAAGACGGCGACGTCGAACATGGGTGAGCCACAAGCCTTGCAGGTGAGAGTGAGCGGAGCCGAACGGATGGAGGCGGGGTCAGACTCCGCCGGCCCCCGGCACCGGGAAAGCCCCGGTAGCGCGGCGCGTGATCTCGCCGTACACCTCGGGATCGGTCGTGTACTCCCCGAGCCGCACGCTCTTGCGGCTCCCGTGATAGTCACTGGACCCGGTGACCAGCAGCCCGAGCTCCTTGGCGAGCCCCCGCAACCGCACCCGAGTCTCGGCGTCATGGTCCATGTGCTCGACCTCGATACCGTCGAGCCCGGCGGCGGCCATCTCGGCGATCGCGGCCTCGGGCACGGTGTGCCCCCGCTTGCTGGCACCCGGGTGCGCGAACACGGTGACACCCCCCGCGGCCTTCACCAGCCGAATCGCCTCGAACGGATCGGTCTCATGCTTGGCGACATGAGCGCGCCCACCGTCGCCGAGCCACTCCCCGGTGAACGCGTCATTCACCGTGGGCACAACACCCAACTCGACCAGCGCGGTGGCCACATGAGGCCGCCCGACGGACCCTTCCCCGGCGATCCGCGCAACCTGCTCCCAGGTCACCGGCACACCCAACTCCTGAAGCCGCCCCACCATCGCCCGAGCCCGAGGCACCCGATCGTCCCGAACCAACTCCCGCTCGGCGAGCAACGCCGGCTCCTCCGGATCGAAGAGGTAGGCCAGCATGTGCATGGACACCCCGTCGATCCGACAGGACATCTCGGCCCCGGTGACAAGAGTGAGCCCCGAGGGCAACGCGTCGATCGCCTCCGCATACCCACGACTGGTGTCGTGATCGGTCAGCGCGACGACGTCCAGCCCAACGCCGGCAGCGTTCCGCACCAGCTCAGCGGGCGTGTCCGTACCGTCGGAGGCCGTGGAGTGACAGTGCAGATCAATACGCACGACACGAACTCCAGACGGTGACGATACGAAAAGGGACCACTCAAGGGTAACGGCAACCCCGGGGGCCTCATGAACACCGCGTAGGGCAGCCGACCAAGGGGCGCGGGGCTGTATCAATTTGCGGCTCCGCCGCGCGGGCGCGACCAGCCACAACAGGCCCGCACCCGCCCCACAACAGAACCCGGCACCCCCCTAGGCGCTACGGCTTCAGCAAGCGCGGCGACAACGCCCCGCACGGCACCAGATCAACCTCAGCCCCCGCATCCCGCAAATCGGTCAGCACCAGCTCGTCATACATCAACAACCCCGACTGCTCAGGCCACACCACGGCCCACAGCCACAACCCCAACGCCTCCCCCGCAAACACCGCCCGATCATCCGGCGCCGTAGCGACATGCCACAACGGAGTAGGCCGCCCCGCAGCCAACAACTTCGCCTGCGCGGGCTTCTCCACGCTCATGTACGGCCCAGGATCCGGCCCGTCGATCCCCGCATACCGCGCGCCAAGACCGACCCCCAGCTCCTCGGCGACAAGGATCAACTCCCCGATCCCCCCGAGCGGCCCGGGGCCGGTGCACGCGACCGCCGTAGCCCGCCCCCCACTACGGTCGTCCCCCGCACAGGCCACCCCGGTGAACAGCCACCCGACCGGCAACGGCCACGGCATCCACACGGGCACCTGCGTGCGATGCACGACAACGCTGAGCGCCTCGACGCTGGGCGGGATCACGGGCTGCAGCGGATGCACCGTTCCGTGGACATCGCACTGCCAGGAATCGGCGAAGAGTCCGGGAGCCCTGACCCGGCCACCACACTTCGGGCAACTGGGTTCGCCCCTCATAGGGCCCCACGGTCCTACCCTCACTCCCCCACGTCAAGGACGATCACCCGTCCGGTCGGGACCACTCACGGAGCGAAACCGGGACCGCTCACCGAGCAAAACTAGATGTAGCTTGCATTCATTACCTTGCCTAACTTACTATGTGCATATACCAACTACTTGGGAGGAAGCATGGACGACCCCTTCAGTGCGGGAACCGGCACGGGAGCCGACGCGGGAACCGGCCCCGGCAGCATCCTGCGGCAGCCGAAGGCCGTCTGGGCCACCGCCGGCGCCTCGGTCGTCGCCTTCATGGGCATCGGACTCGTCGACCCGATCCTGCCGTCGATCGCCAAGGGCCTGGACGCCACGGCGAGCCAGGTGTCCCTGCTCTTCACCTCGTACTTCCTGATCACGGCCATCGCGATGCTGGTGACCGGCTTCGTCTCCAGCCGGATCGGCGGCAAGAAGACCCTGCTGCTCGGCCTCGCCCTCGTCGTGGTCTTCGCCGGTCTCGCCGGCACCTCGGGCTCGGTCGGCGAACTCGTCGGCTTCCGGGCGGGCTGGGGTCTCGGCAACGCACTCTTCGTCTCGACCGCCCTCGCCGTCATCGTCGGCGCGGCGGCCGGCGGCAGTGCCGCGGCGATCCTGCTCTACGAGTCCGCCCTGGGCCTCGGCATGGCCTGCGGCCCGCTGCTCGGCGCCCTGCTGGGCAACCAGAGCTGGCGCTACCCCTTCTTCGGCACCGCGTTCCTGATGGCGATCGGCTTCCTGTGCATCACGGTGTTCCTGAAGGAACAGCCGAAGCCGGCCCAGAAGACGTCACTGCTCGACCCGCTGAAGGCGCTCGGCCACGGCGGTCTGGCCTCCGCGGCCGTCTCCTCCTTCTTCTACAACTACACGTTCTTCACCGTGCTGGCCTTCACCCCGTTCGTGCTGAACATGACCCCGTACAAGTCCGGTGCCGTGTTCTTCGCCTGGGGCGTCCTGCTCGCCGTCTTCTCGGTCTTCGTCGCCCCGCGTCTCCAGGCCCGGTTCGGCTCCCTGAAGGTGCTCGGCGGTTCGCTGGTGCTCCTCGCCGTCGACGTCCTGGTCCTCGGCTACGGCAGCCACACCACTGCCGTCGTCTGCACGATCCTGTCCGGCGCCTTCATCGGCGTGAACAACACCGTCTACACCGAGCTGGCCCTCGGCGTCTCGGACGCGCCGCGCCCGGTGGCGAGCGCGGGCTACAACTTCGTCCGCTGGTTCGCCGCCGCTGCCGCACCGTTCTTCGCGCCGAAGATCGAGGGGTGGAGCAACATCCACATCCCGTTCGTGGTCGCGGCGGTCACCGCGGCGCTGGGCGCGCTGGTGGTCCTCGTACGACGGAACGCGCTCACGCACGAGGCCGAGGAGCTGGAGCCGAAGCACGCGGTGGAGGACAGTGTCGCGGTGTTCGCCAACTAGCCGATTGACGGCCGCCGTTGGGGAGCTCGCGGGTGAGCTTGCTCACTCTGACTGTCAGTCGAGCGGGACGGATTTACGGGACGGGTCCCGTAGGTCCGTCCCGTTCGTCAACCAGCGCTCCTGGAGGGCCTGGGCGCCGTGGACGCGTTTCCAGGCGGCCTCGTTCGGGGTCATGGGGAGCAGCGGCAGGAAGCGCACCGGGTCGAGGGGCTCGTCCAGGTCCAGGTCCTCGATCAGGCCGCCCGGCTCGGCGACCAGTACCGAGGTGAACGGGGCGCCGGGCCACAGTGGTTCGCCCACGTCGAGGGAGGCGCCGGGGGCCACGACCACGCCCTCGACCTGCGGGGACGCGGCGAGCACGGCGAGGGGCCGGAGCACCTTGTCGGTGTCGGCGAGGCCGCCGCGGACGGAGAGGACCAGTTCGGCGCGCGGGCCGGCGACCGGGTCGGCGAGCATCGCCGTGGGGTCGCTCATGGGCTGCGCGGACATGCCGAGGGTGGCGTAGCGGACGACGGTGCCGTCCTGGTTGTCGCCCGGGAAACGCAGGACCTCGACGCGGTCCGTGCCGAGGAAGGTGACCGCAGCGCGGGCGTCCGGATCGCCCAGCGCGCTACGCAACCGTGCCTCGACCAGAGCAAGAACATCAACCATGCGGCGAGCATAGAACTCGTCAGTACCGGGCAAAGCAGCGCCTTGACAGTTCAGTCGGCTGATAGTCTTGGCCGGTCGTTCGGGGCAGCACGCAGAAGCGTCGCGATCAAGTCCCGACGCCGTTGACACTCCCCCACGGGGGACCGGCCGGAGGAGGTGGGGCTGCAATGGACCGAAGTCGGCCTGGCAGTACCACCCGCTCTTCCGGCCGCTGATGTCGTCGCTCTGGCTCTGCTTCTAGCCTCCAGCCGGCTGCCGCCGCCTCTCGCACTTCTTCACTGTCGCGGAAGAGCACTTCGTTTCTTTTTCCTGATCTGCCTGATCTGTCCGGTGTATTCGATCCGACCGATCTGTCTGTCTGTTCCGAAGTCAGTGCTTGTATCAAGTGCCTGTATCAGTAGCGAAGTTCGCCACCGCGACGGTGCGGTGCTCCCCGCTTTGTGGACGTGCCAAACATCCGCACTCAGGACGTCCCCATTCCGGGCAGTTCCAACCGTCGTTGGCGCCTTTCGTTGCTCGTCGCGAAGGAGCCCGCCATGTCGATGATCCGCGACCTGCGTGCCGTGGTCCGCCCGTCCCGTCCCTCCCTGCGCAAGGACGGCGGCGCGTACGACACGACCCGCGACCCCGGCACCCCCTCGGCCGTCGTCGACTGCGCCGTCTACCGCGACGGTGCCCGCGTCGACATCGGCAAGCCGCTCACCCCGCACGAGGCGATGCGTCTGGTGCGCCGTGACGGCGGCTTCGTGTGGATCGGCCTGCACGAGCCGACCGAGGCCGAATTCGCCGTCATCGCCCGGGAGTTCGGACTCCACCCGCTCGCCGTCGAGGACGCCGTACAGGCCCACCAGCGACCCAAGCTGGAGCGCTACGACGACTCCCTCTTCACCGTCTTCAAGACCATCCACTACGTCGAGCACGACCAACTCACCGCCAACAGCGAGGTAGTTGAGACCGGCGAGGTCATGTGCTTCACCGGGCGGGACTTCTTCATCACCGTCCGGCACGGCGGCCAGGGCTCGCTGCGGGCGCTGCGGCACCGGCTGCAGGACGACCCCGAGCTGCTCGCGCGCGGTCCCTCGGCGGTGCTGCACTCGATCGCCGACCACGTCGTCGACGGCTATGTCGCGGTCGCGGACGCGGTGCAGGACGACATCGACGAGGTCGAGACCGAGGTGTTCACGCCGGGCCGCAAGGGCGGGGTCTCGCGCGGCGTCGACTCGGCGCGGATCTACCAACTCAAGCGCGAGGTACTGGAGTTCAAGCGCGCGGTGTCGCCGCTGCTGCGTCCCATGCAGCTGCTGAGCGAGCGGCCGATGCGGCTCATCGACCCGGACATCCAGAAGTACTTCCGCGACGTCGCCGACCACCTCGCCCGGGTCCACGAGCAGGTCATCGGCTTCGACGAGCTGCTGAACTCGATCCTCCAGGCCAACCTCGCGCAGGCGTCCGTCGCCCAGAACGAGGACATGCGGAAGATCACCGCGTGGGCCGCGATCATCGCCGTACCGACGATGGTGACGGGCGTCTACGGCATGAACTTCGAGCACATGCCCGAACTGCACGCGAAGTACGGGTATCCGGCGGTGCTCGCCTTCACCGTGACGGTCTGTCTGGCGATCCACCGCACGCTGAAGCGCAACGGCTGGCTGTGAGCGGCCTGGATAGGCTGAGCGCCATGACTAGCAGCGAGCCGCTCGACCAGGCCCTCGTCGAGGAGGCCACGAAGAAGTCCGGCCTCGTCTGGGTGGGCGGTCCCGGTGTCCCGGCCCGCGCGCTGTGGCACGTCTGGCACGAGGGCGCGGCCTGCCTGATCGGCGACGGACCGGGCGAGCAGCCGCTGCCGGGGCTGACCGACGGCGGCCCCGCCGAGGTCACGGTCCGCAGCAAGGACAAGGGCGGCCGGCTGGTCACATGGACCGCGAAGGTCGTCGAACTGGCCCCGGACTCCGAGGCCTGGACGACAACCGTCGCCGAGCTGAAGGGCAAGCGCCTCAACGCCCCCGACGGCGAGGCGATGACGGCCCGCTGGGCCCGCGAGTGCCGGGTGCTGCGCCTGGAGCCGACGGGAGCGACGGCCGACCTGCCGGCGGGTTCGCTGGCGGAGCCTCCGCTGCCGACCCCGGCGACGACCCGTCAGCCGATCCCGGCGAGCCTGCCGCGCCTGCTCCTGAAGAAACGCAAACGCCGGTAAGTACCTTCAGGAAGACGGCAGTTGCTTCCCGTAGTCGACAGTGTCGTCGTCCGCGGGTTCCTTCACCGTGAAGCTCTTGCCCCAGTCCGAGAAGGTCAGCGTGCCCGCGCCGCCCGCGCGGACCAGCCGGAGCGGATACGGCTTGCCCTCCAGGGAGACGTCGAGGGTGCCGCCGGAGCCCTTGTCGCCGGTGATGCGGATCGTCCGGACGCCGTTCTGGTCGTGGTGTCCGTCCGTCGCGAGTGAGCCGTGCAGGGTCAGCAGACTGGAGAGGAGGACGTCCTTGTCCGTGAAACCACTGAACTTCTTGTACGAGGGGTCGCCCTGCGGCACCTTCACGTACTTGCCGTGGAGCTTGTCGCCGGTGCCCGAGTCGCCGTTGTCGTTCCAGAAGTCCGCGTCGGCCTTCAGGTACAGCTGCTCACCGATCCGCAGCAGCCCGAAGGTGGACCCCTTCGAGGTGACCGACCCGCTGCCGCCGTCGGACGTCAGCCGCATGTCGAGCGTGTACGCCTTCCCGCTGGTGAGGACGGTCCCCGAAAGCCGTACCGCGTCGGCGGCGCCCGCGGCCGTCACCGACTTCGACTGGATCTTGTCGGCGGCGAGCTTGCCGACCCCGTTGGTCCCCGCGTCCGGATCCCCGCCGCCGCATCCCGCGAGGGTCAGGACACAGACCGCGCCGAGCAGCGCCGCACGACGGTTTCGGACCTGGGGGAGCGCAGTCACAGGTGGGTTGCCTTCCGTGCGGGGGGCGATGGCGTACGGCAGCGTACCGGGGCCGCGAGGCGTCGGCGGAGCCAGTCCGTCCGGACCGCCCACCAGCGCGGATCACATAGGGACGGGCTAGCCTGAAGCCCGTCCGAGCAGGCATTTCGGAACATCCGGAAATCGATCCGGAGACCCATCCGGGAACCGATCCGGAAGCCAGAGAATCCATCAGCGGATCAGCAAAGAAAGAAGGAGGTGCGGCCATGGCAGCGGGCGCTCCCCGGGTCTTCGTCTCGCACCTCTCCGGTGTCGCCGTCTTCGACCCGAACGGCGATCAGGTGGGCCGCGTGCGCGACCTCGTCGCCATGCTGCGCGTCGGCCAGCGGCCCCCCAGGCTGCTCGGCCTGGTCGTCGAACTCTCCACCCGGCGCCGCATCTTCCTCCCCATGACCCGGGTCACCGGCATCGAGTCCGGCCAGGTCATCACCACCGGCGTGCTGAACGTCCGCCGCTTCGAGCAACGGCCCACCGAGCGGCTGGTGTTCGGCGAACTCCTGGACCGGCGCGTGACCCTCACGGAGACCGGCGAGGAGGTCAGCGTCCTCGACCTGTCGGTGCAGCACCTGCCGGCCCGCCGGGACTGGGAGATCGACCGGGTCTTCGTACGGAAGGGCCGGACCGGCAGCGCCTTCAGAAGGGCCAAGGGCGAGACCCTGACCGTGGAGTGGTCCGCCGTCACCGGCTTCTCCCTGGAGGAGCAGGGACAGGGCGCGGAGAGCCTCCTGGCCACCTTCGAGCAGCTGCGCCCCGCCGACCTGGCCAACGTTCTGCACCACCTCTCCCCCAAGCGCCGGGCCGAGGTCGCCGCCGCCCTCGACGACGACCGCCTCGCGGACGTCCTGGAGGAACTCCCGGAGGACGACCAGATCGAGATCCTCGGCAAGCTGAAGGAGGAGCGCGCGGCGGACGTCCTGGAGGCGATGGACCCGGACGACGCGGCCGACCTGCTCTCCGAACTCCCCGAGGACGACAAGGAGCGCCTGCTGAACCTGATGCAGCCCTCCGAGGCAGCGGACGTACGCCGCCTCATGTCGTACGAGGAGCACACCGCGGGCGGTTTGATGACGACCGAGCCGATCATCCTTCGGCCCGACGCGACCGTCGCCGACGCGCTCGCCCGCGTCCGCAGCGCCGACCTGTCCCCGGCCCTCGCCGCCCAGGTCTACGTCTGCCGCCCGCCCGACGACACCCCGACCGGCAAGTACCTCGGCACGGTCCACTTCCAACGGCTGCTGCGCGACCCGCCGTACACCCTGGTCAGCGCGATCATCGACGACGACCTCCAGCCGCTGGACCCGAACGCGACGCTCCAGCTCATCGCCGGGTTCTTCGCGACGTACGACATGGTCGCGGCGCCCGTGGTCGACGAGACCGGGTCGCTGCTGGGCGCGGTGACGGTGGACGACGTGCTGGACCACATGCTGCCGGAGGACTGGCGGGAGACCGAGTTCCACCTCGACGAAGGCGAAGGCGAGAACGCGGGCGAGGGCGAGGGCGAGGGCGACCGCGAGAACGAGGCAGAGGCATCGGAAGAGACAGCAGCGGCGGATACATCGGCAAACGCTTCGGCAGAGGCGGAGGAGGTGGCGGCTCATGACTCCTGAGCGCGAGTCCACGCGCGAGCGGACACCGGCGGGCGCGACCGCCACCACCCGGACCCGGGCCCGGCTCGACCAGCCGCGTCCGCCCCGGCGCCGGTTCCTGCCCGAGTACGACCCGGAGGCCTTCGGGCGGCTGTCGGAGCGGATCGCGCGGTTCCTGGGCACCGGACGGTTCATCGTCTGGATGACGGTTGTCATCATCGCGTGGGTGCTGTGGAACATCTTCGCGCCGCGGGATGTGCGCTTCGACAACTACCCGTTCATCTTCCTGACGTTGATGCTGTCGCTCCAGGCTTCCTACGCGGCCCCGCTGATCCTGCTCGCGCAGAACCGGCAGGACGACCGCGACAAGGTCAACCTCGAACAGGACCGCAAGCAGAACGAGCGGTCGATCGCCGACACCGAGTACCTCACCCGCGAGATCGCCGCCCTGCGCATCGGCCTCGGCGAGGTGGCGACCCGGGACTGGATCCGCTCCGAGCTGCAGGACCTGGTGAAGGAACTCGACGAACGCGGGGACGGACACGGCAACGGTCACCACAAGCACGTCGTATTCCCGGCAGAACGGTCGCACGGACGTGACGTAGACGACCGGTGACCGACTTACCTCGGGCCCCGCGCGGCGCCGTACCATCGACCCTATGGCTACGGAAGACGCGGTGCGTGAAGCGCTGTCGACGGTGAACGACCCCGAGATCAACCGACCCATCACCGAGTTGGGGATGGTCAAGTCGGTGGAGATCGGTGCGGACGGAGCGGTCGCGGTCACCGTGTACCTGACGGTCTCCGGCTGCCCGATGCGGGAGACGATCACGCAGCGCGTGACGGAGGCGGTCCTGGGTGTCGAGGGCGTCACCGGTGTCGACGTGACCCTGGACGTGATGAGCGACGAGCAGCGCAAGGAACTCGCGACCGCCCTGCGCGGTGGCAAGGCCGAGCGCGAGGTCCCCTTCGCGCAGCCCGGCTCCCTCACCCGCGTGTACGCGGTCGCCTCCGGCAAGGGCGGCGTCGGCAAGTCCTCGGTGACGGTGAACCTCGCGGCGTCGATGGCCGCCGACGGCCTGAAGGTCGGTGTCGTCGACGCCGACATCTACGGCCACTCCGTGCCGCGCATGCTGGGCGCCGACGGCACGCCCACCCAGGTCGAGAACATGATCATGCCGCCGTCGGCACACGGCGTGAAGGTCATCTCCATCGGCATGTTCACGCCGGGCAACGCACCGGTGGTGTGGCGCGGCCCGATGCTGCACCGTGCGCTCCAGCAGTTCCTGGCGGACGTGTACTGGGGCGACCTGGACGTCCTGCTCCTCGACCTCCCGCCGGGCACGGGCGACATCGCGATCTCCGTCGCCCAACTCGTCCCGAACGCCGAGATCCTGGTCGTGACGACCCCGCAGCAGGCGGCGGCCGAGGTCGCCGAGCGGGCCGGCTCCATCGCCGTACAGACCCACCAGAAGATCGTCGGCGTCGTCGAGAACATGGCGGGCCTGCCGTGCCCGCACTGCGGCGAGATGGTCGACGTCTTCGGCACGGGCGGCGGCCAGTCGGTGGCGGACGGCCTGACCCGCACGACCGGCGCGTCGGTCCCCGTCCTCGGCTCCATCCCGATCGACGTCCGCCTCCGCGAGGGCGGCGACGAGGGCAAGCCGGTCGTCCTGACGGACCCGGACTCCCCGGCGGGGGCGGCGCTGCGGGCGATCGCGGGCAAGCTGGGCGGCCGGCAGCGCGGTCTTTCGGGCATGTCGCTGGGGATCACCCCGAGAAACAAGTTCTAGGGATCTTCTTACGCGGTTTTTCTACGACGATGGGGGCGCCGTCTCACCGGACGGCGCCCCCATCGTCGTAGTCGCCGCTACTGGGCGTAGGTAGCGATGTCCTTGATCATGGCGAAGCCGAGCCCGTACGCGCTCATGCCCCTCCCGTACGCCCCCACGTGCACGCCCTCCTGAGTCGACCCGGCAAGCACCCAGCCGAACTCGGACTCGCGGTAGTGGAAGGGCGTCGGTACGCCGTCCACGGGGAGGGACAGGGTCGACCAGTCGTCGCCGGCGAGGTCATCCGCCAGCACCCACGCCGTCTCGGTCTGCTGCTCCAGCCAGTCGTCCCGCAGCGTGTGGTCCATCTGCCCGGGCCAGGTGAAGGACAGCAGCCCCACACCGGCGAGCCAGGCCGCGGAGGAGACCGAGGTGGCCTCCAGGAGACCCGTGCCGTCGGCGGTGCGCCGGGCGGGGTTGCCCGCGACGGTGACGACGACCGCGAACTTCTCCTTGTCCTCCGTGCCTTCGTTGCGTACGGAGGGCTCGTCGCCGTGCCCGATCGAACCGTGTTCGACGGCTCCGTCCGCCGCCATGCCCACCTGCATCAGCCAGCGCGGTCCCGTGAAGGCCTCGTCGAGGCCGTACCACGGGAAGGGCGCCAGCAGGTAGCCGTCGACCGTGCGCCGGGCGGAGGGGAGTGGTTGTCCACCCTCCGCGGCCGGCGCCTGCGCGCCTACCCGACTCGTCGTCTCCATGCTCCGGACGCCTCCTCGTTCTCGTCGGACCGGGGCGGCCCGCCCCCCTTCGGGCGACTCGCCCGGTCCGCACAACAACTCGGCAGCATAGCCACCTCGTGCGAGGCAGCCCGGAAAGCGCCCGGCGCGCGAGGCGCGAAAAGGCCGTGTTCAGGCCGTACGAGGGCGTGGCGAAGGTATGAGACGCGTCACGTGAGACGTGATTACGAGGGGGGCTCGGAAGGTGCCCGGGAGGCCGGGAGGGTCAGGTGGCGTCCGCGTCGAAGGGCGGGCGCTCGTCCTTCTCCGGCTCCTCGGGCTTCTTGGTCATGTCGAGCCGGCCGCTGGACGACGAAGCGGAAGGCGAGGAGGACGAGGGGGTGTCCGCGCTCTGCACGGCCTCCGTGACCTCGGCCATCTCCTTCTTCAGGTCGAAGCCGTTGCGGATCTCCTTGAGCCCCAGTTCGTCGTTGTCCAGCTGCTTGCGCAGGAACGTCTTGGGGTTGAGGTCCTCGAAGTCGAAGTCCTTGAACTCCGGACCCAGTTCCTCGCGGATGTCCGCCTTGGCGCTCTCCGAGAACTCTCGGATCTTCCGGATCGTCCGCATGACGTCCTGGATGACCTTCGGGAGCTTGTCCGGACCGAAGACGAGCACGGCGAGCACAATGATCGTCACCAGCTCGAGCGGTCCTATGTCATTGAACACCTGAAGCTCCTTGCGATGTCCTCGGTCCTCGGCCCTCGGGGTCTGTGCGGGTCTTCCGTGGTCCGGGCCGGGTCCACGGTACCCGGCGATCCCACCCGACCGGTACTGTCCCGGGGGCTACGAGTGGGTGTACGGGACCGGTTTTCCGGGTTGTTTGCCTAGTGGGACGGGTCGCGGGGCTCTCACCTGTGACGTTTCTGTCAATCACCGGCTCATCCACCGGTCGAGGACCCGAGAACGAGCGACACGGTCAGGTTTTTGCCGTCCCGGTCGAGCGTCAGCCGCAGCTGGTCGCCGGGCCGATGAGCTCGGGTCCTGACGATGAGTTCGTCGCCGGAGTGGACGCGCTCGCCGTCGACCTCGGTGATGACGTCGCCCGCCTTGAGCCCGGCCTTGGCACCGGGGCCGCCGGCGGTGACGGCCGGCCCGTCGTCGCCGCCCTTCGTGGCGACGCGCGCCCCGTCTCCCGTGTAGTCCATGTCGAGGGTGACGCCGATGACCGGATGCGTGGCCCTGCCGCTGTTGATCAGTTCCTCGGCAACACGCTTGGCCTGATTCACGGGAATGGCGAACCCGAGCCCGATGGACCCACCCTGCCCACTCTCCGTCCCGTCCCCGTCCCCGTCCCCGTCCCCAGCCCCGTCATCGGCGGACCGAATAGCCGAGTTGACCCCGACGAGCCGCCCGTCCGCATCGAGCAACGGCCCACCGGAGTTGCCGGGATTGATGGGCGCGTCGGTCTGCAAAGCATCGACATACGACACGTCACTCCCGTCCGAGGCCTCACCCCCGGCCGTGATCGGCCGCTCCGTGGCGCTGATGATCCCGGAGGTCACGGTGTTGTCGAGATCGAACGGCGCACCGATCGCGACGACAGGGTCCCCCACCCGCACGTTGTCGGAATTCCCGAGCGGCATCGGTGTCAGCCCCCGCACCCCACTCACCTGCACGACGGCAAGGTCGTAGCCGGTGTCCCGCCCGACGACTTTGCCCTTCGCGGTCTGTCCCCCACTGAAACTGACGGATATCGCCCCGCCACTACCGGCGAGCTCCACGACATGGTTGTTGGTGAGGATGTGCCCCCGGGTGTCCAACACGATCCCGGTACCGGTCCCCGACTCCGCATCCCCGCTCACATGCAAGGTCACCACACTGGGCAACGCCCGAGCGGCAATCCCGGCAACGCTGTCCGGCGCCCGCCCGGTGTCCGCCTTCCCGACCTGCGGCAACACAACGTCTCCACCGACCCCATCCCGCTCCAGATGCGCTCCTACGACGCCGCCGACCCCGCCCGAGAGAAGAGCGAGGGCGACCGCGGAGGCGACGAGGAGTTTCCGGGTGCGGGCGCGGTGCTGCTCGGGGGTGGGGGTTGGGGTGCCGGTTTGTTGGAGGGGGGCGGGGGGTGCCCAGGGGTCGTAGCGGTGCCAGGGGTTGGTGTTGGCGGTTGGGGTGGGGACGGGGGGTGCGGAGGTGCCGGGGGTCGAGGCGCCGGGGATAGGTAGTGCAGAGGTTCCGGAAGGTGGGGTGTCCGCGAGGGCCGATGCTGGGGCGCCAGGTAGCGCGGCGTCGGCGAAAGACAGCGCAGGGACGCCGGCCGGAGGCGCGGGAGCGGTCTGCGTGACCGGTGGGACGGGGACGTCCGGGAGCGCACTGTCGGCGACGGGCGGCACGAGGCTGCCAGGGGACGCGGGAGCAGTCCGCGGCACCGGCGGAACTGAAACACCCAGGGGCGTGATGTCGGCGAACGATGGCACAGGCACACCAGAAGACGCAGGAGCGGTCCACGGCACCGGTGGAACGGGAGTGCCGGGAGCTGCTGTAGCGGCCTGTGCGGCCACGCCGGGCGCAGAGGTCACCACCGGGTGCTGAACGGGCGGCGCGGGCGCCCACGGGCCAGGCTCGCCGTACGGCGGGGTGCTGTAGGGGTCGGGGTCGTGCAGGGGCTTGGGTCGCTCGGCGGCCGGGAGGACCGCGCCGGGGAGTGCCGGGGGTCCGGGCACGGAGGGTTCCGGTTCGAAACCAGCGCGGGCGCTTGCAGGCTCGGCACCGCTCGGGGAGACCGATTCCGGGTGAGCGGACTCGGGGTGGGCAGACCCGGCGTGGGCAGACTCCGAAATGCCGTCGGTGTCTACGGCCACGCTGCCGGCCGGGGGAACTGGCGCGGGGTGATCCAACTCGAAGTCACCGCCAGCGTCTACGGGCACACCACCGGGCGAGGACACCAACCCGGAGTTGCCCACCTTGGAATCACCACCAGCGTCTACGACCTCGCCGCCAGCCGAGAACCCCGGCATTAGGTGGCCCGACTGAGAGCCAACACCCGCAACCGCACGCCCAGTTGGCGCCCCACCCACAAGCCGACCCGACTCGGCATCGCCGCGACCCTTCTCAGCCGCGCCGCCGCTCAAGCCCCCCAGAGCACGACGCCCCAACTCGACGTCATCGTCAACACCCGTAGCCACACCGTCAGTCGGAGCCCCCGGCGGCCGCAACGCAAAGTCCCCGTCGTCAGCCCCGGCACCCCCGGTATCCGCACAGACATCCCCGCCGACGCCAACCCCACGGAACCCGGCATCACCCACCGCCCCCGGCCCAGCACCCGCCGGCTCCGCCTCAACCACACCCGGTGTCGGACTCTCCGTAGCGACAGCCCTAGCCGCACCCGGTGTCGAAGGCTCCGTCTCCCCCACCCGGCGCCGCCCCCGCCCCCACCACTTCGTCCTCGCAGGCTCCGGTTCCCGCATCCCCTCGTCCATGGTCCCCCCACAACTGGCAGCGCCACCCCGTACTCCCCGGATTCAACCAGGTTCGCGGGCCGTGGCGCAGGGGCCGGTCAGCGGAGCGGGTGAGCGGGGAACGAGGGGGTGGAAGAGGGGGACGAGGTGGCGTCAGGAGCCGGTGCTCGGAGCAGGCCCGGGGCCATGACCTCCGGGGCCGTGGACCAGGACGTGAGGGCGACCGGCGCGGTCGCGTTGACCGGGCGTATCAGGGGGGACATGACCGCCGCCCCGGCCATCACCGGCGCGGTCAGCGTGTGCAGGACCTCGTCGCCCTGGACTGCCGCGGGTGACGGCACTCCGGGGAGGAGGGGGGCGGAGACCGAGGTCGGCGGGACCGCGGTGTCGCCGAGCATCGAGCGCTGGCTGGTGCCCTGGGCGAGCAGGGGGCCGACCGCGCGGCGACGCCCCGCGTCGGTGGTCGCCGCCACGCCCGCGCCCTGCGTACGCGCCGGTGTCACGCCCGTACCGCCCCGCGCTTCCGCCGCCGTGTCGCCCGGCGCGACCGTGGCCACCCCGCCCAGCGCGATCGCGGCCAGCGAGACCGCCCCGGCGGCGACGAACGCGAACCGCATCCCGCGCGAGGCGGAGCGGTCGGCGTCGTGCCGGCTGACGTCATGGATACGGAAGCCTTCACGGGCGGACCGGGACGAAGACGAGGAGGAAGGAGTCAGGGCCCTGGCGACGTGCGGGGTCGCAGGGACGTAGCCGAACTCGAACGCGTCGAGCGGCCCGTCTCTTTTGACGCCGAAGACACCGATCCCGGCGGCGAAGAGTCCTCCACCGGGCGGCTCCTCGCCGTCCGTGTCTCCGCCTCCCCCGGGAAGCCCCTGGAGGCGGGCCAGGAAGCTCTCGGAAGGGGGCGGTGGGGCCATTTCCGCGAACACGTTCTTCAGTCGGCGCTGCGCGTCGGCCTCGGCCTTGCACTTCGTACAGGTGGCCAGGTGCGCCAGTACGCGCTCGCGCGACTCATGACCGAGCTCCCCGTCCACCAGGGCGGAAAGTCGGTCTCCCAGGTGCTGCTCCGCAGGCGTAGGACGTGATCCACTCACGCGGTCGCGCCCCCTCCCCCCAGCGCGGGCACCCGCGCCACGAAGGAACGGCGCTCGGCCCGTGCTTCCGGCGAGCGGTGCGCGAGGGCCTTGCGGAGCTGGGAGCGGCCGCGGTGGATCCGGGAACGGACCGTACCGAGCTTGACGCCCAGGGTCGCGGCGATCTCCTCGTACGAGAGACCCTCGATGTCGCACAGGACGACCGCCGCCCGGAACTCCGGGGCGAGGGTGTCCAGGGCCTGCTGGACGTCCGCGTCGAAGTGCGCGTCGTTGAAGACCTGCTGGGGTGACGGCTCGCGGCTGGGCAGTCGCTCGGCCGCGTCCTCCCCCAGCGCGTCGAAACGGATGCGCTGCTTGCGGCGGACCATGTCCAGGAAGAGGTTGGTGGTGATGCGGTGGAGCCAGCCCTCGAAGGTGCCGGGCGTGTACGTCGACAGCGAACGGAAGACCCGGACGAAGACCTCTTGCGTCAGGTCCTCGGCGTCGTGCTGGTTCCCCGTCAGGCGGTACGCGAGCCGGTACACACGGCCGCTGTGGGTGCTGACGATCTCCTCCCAGGTGGGCGGAGTCCACGCCTGCCCGTCCGCGTCGGTGGAGAAGGTCGCGGTCTGGGCATGGTCAGCGGCGTGGCTGTGGTCAGCAGCGGTGTCGTTCACGGATTTCGGCCTGCCCGCCGATCCGAGAAAGCGCCGGAGCACTCCTCCCCGATCCACAGGTACAGCCGCACCTCCCCTGTCGGCTCTGGTGGTGTCCAGTGGAGCCCCTACCATAGCCACCTCGCCCGTTAGCTCCGGATAAGCGGTTTTACGAGAATTTGATACACGCTCATACCGACCTGGCGGTGGCGTGAGCCGACGCTCGTGACCCTGCCCGACGTCCTGCTCGACGTCGTGCTCGACAACCTGATCCATCGTCATCCCCCGCTCTTCCCTCCGGCCGCGTCCCCCAGTGCATTCCTCCCCCTCTAAACGCCCGGTCCCATCAGCAGGTTCCCGGCACCAACGGATACAGTCACGCCCAGGCAACCACGGGGACAGGAGAGGGTCATTACCGGCAACCGGCAGACGAGCTGGGCGTTCGCCGACGCCTATGTCGCCGAGGACGAAGCACTGCGTTGGGCCCGTGACCGGGCCCGCGAGGCAGGGCTGCGCTCGGTGTCGCCCGGCACGGGCGCCGCGCTGCGGATGCTCGCCGCCACCGTGGACGCGAAAGCGGTGGCCGAGATCGGAACCGGGACCGGCGTCTCCGGAATGCATCTTCTGTACGGCATGCGGCCGGACGGGGTACTGACCACCGTCGACCCGGAGCCGGACCACCAGCAGTTCGCCCGCCAGGCCTTCCGCGCCTGCGGCTTCGCCAGCAACCGGGCCCGCTTCATCCCGGGCCGCGCCCTGGATGTCCTGCCCCGGCTCGCGGACGCGGGCTACGACCTGGTGTTCTGCGACGGCGACCGGCTGGAGTTCCTGGACTATCTCGCTGAATCGTTGCGCCTGCTGCGTCCGGGTGGCCTGGTGGTCTTCGAAGGCGTCTTCGCCAACGGCCGCACCGTCGACTCGAGCCCCCAGCCCACCGAAGTCCTCCGGCTGCGCGAACTGCTGCGCGCCGTGCGCGAGAGCCCGGAGCTGGTGCCGTCACTGCTCCCGGTGGGCGACGGCCTGCTCTGCGCCGTCAAGCGCTAGCCCCATCCCCATAGGCACCCAGTCCCCATAGACACCGCTCTCAAAGGGACCGCCCAGGAAAGCAGCGACCCCGGCACCGTCTCGGGTGCCGGGGTCGCTGAAGGGGTATGGTCGCGTTCCGCCGCGTCAGCCGACGACCTTCTTGAGGGCGTCGCCCAGCGCGTCGGCCTCGTCAGGGGTCAGCTCGACGACGAGCCGCCCGCCGCCTTCGAGCGGAACGCGCATGACGATGCCCCGCCCCTCCTTGGTCACCTCGAGCGGGCCATCGCCCGTCCGCGGCTTCATGGCCGCCATGCTCGTTCCCCTTCCTGAAACCAGCTCATCGTCGCCGACGGCCCCATGGAGGGCACGCGCGGCCCCTAATGAGACACGCGTCACCGGCATCGAACACATTGCTTCCAGGCCATTATCCCGCATCTCAGGACCCGATGACCAACATCAGTCGGCATCGCTTGGGCAACGCGCGCGAGCAAAACCACTCAATTCGCCGATGTGACTGCGATACTCCGCCGCCGCGCGGACCTCGGCCGACCGAATCCGGAGCGGAATTCTTTGACGCAGGTCACACGTCCGGCCCGGCGCGTGGACGGTGATCTCCGCCATGCTGTCCTACGGACGTACGGCGTACCGACCGGTACGCCGGAGCCGCGACACCCGAGGGGATACGCCATGGCCGACACCGTGCTCTACGAGGTGAGCGACGGACTCGCGACGATCACGCTGAACCGCCCCGAGGCGATGAACGCGCTGAACATCGCGACCAAAATCGCCCTCCGGGACGCGGTACGGGCCGCGGCGGACGACGACGCCGTACGGGCCGTGCTGCTGACCGCGGCGGGCGAGCGGGCGTTCTGTGTGGGCCAGGACCTCAAGGAGCACATCACCCTGCTGGCGTCCGACCGGGAGGCCGGGACCGGAGCCACGATGACCACGGTGAAGGAGCACTACAACCCCATCGTGCGGGCGATCGCCGGCATGGCGAAGCCCGTGGTCGCCGGGGTCAACGGGGTCGCCGCGGGCGCCGGTTTCGGGCTCGCGCTGGCCGCGGACTACCGGGTCGTGGCGGACACCGCCGGCTTCAACACGTCCTTCGCCGGTGTCGCCCTGACCGCGGACTCCGGAATCTCCTGGACGCTGCCGCGTGTCGTCGGACCGGGGCGGGCCTCCGACCTGTTGCTGTTCCCGCGCACGATCACCGCGCAGGACGCGTACGACCTGGGGATCGCCAACCGTCTCGTGCCCGTCGGTGAGCTGCATGCCGAGGCGGAGAAGGTTGCCCGACAGCTGGCGGACGGGCCGACGGTGGCTTACGCGGCGCTGAAGGAGGCCGTGGCGTACGGCCTGACGCACACCCTTGAGGAGACGCTGGAGAAAGAAGACGAACTTCAGTCTCGGGCGGGCGCGTCGGAGGACCATGCGATCGCTGTGCAGGCCTTCGTCAACAAGGAGAAGCCGAAGTACTTGGGTCGGTAGGCGCCTACTAGGAGGCGTTTCTGGCGACGCATGTCTTCAGGTGGTCGTTCACCAACCCGCACGCCTGCATCAGGGCATACGCCGTCGTCGGCCCTACGAACTTCAGGCCCCGCTTCTTCAGGGCCTTCGACAGGGCCGTCGACTCGGTCGTGACCGCCGGGACGTCCCCGAGGGTTTTCGGGGCCGGGCCCGGGGTCGGGGCGTGGGACCAGATGAAGTCGTCGAGTTCGCCCGGGGCCCAATCCGCCAGCACGCGCGCGTTGGCGATCGTCGCGTCGACCTTGAGGCGGTTGCGGATGATGCCGGTGTCGGCGAGGAGGCGTTCGCGGTCGGTGTCCGTGAAGGTGGCGACCTTGGAGATCTGGAAGCCGTCGAACGCGGCCCGGAAGCCCTCGCGGCGGCGCAGGATCGTGATCCAGGAGAGGCCGGACTGGAAGGCCTCCAGGGAGAGCCGCTCGTACAGGGCGTCGTCGCCGTGGACCGGGCGGCCCCACTCCTCGTCGTGGTACGCGACGTAGTCCTCCGTGGACAGTGCCCAGGGGCAGCGCAGGGCGCCGTCCGGACCGGCGACGGCCCCGCTCACTGCTGGTCGCCTTCGATCGGCTTCCGCATGGAGACGTTGGCGGTGGCCTGGGCCCCTGCCTGGGCGCCCGCGAGCGCGGACTCCAGGTCGGCGATCCGGGCGTCGCGCTCGGCGAGTTCGGCGGCGATGCGGCCCAGCGCGTCGTCCACCTCGGCCATGCGGTAGCCCCGCGCGGCGAGCGGGAAGCGGAGGGTCTCGATGTCGGCGTGGTTCACCGGCCGGTCCGGGGGCAGCGGGTCGTCGAGGCGCTCGGGCGCCACGTCGGGCAGCGGAGCGCTGTCGCCGCCGCCGATCACCGAGAGGGTCACGGCGCCGACCACGACGGCGAGCGCGACGACCAGGAACAAGAACATGAACATCTCTGAGGTCTCCACGGGCGTCGAGGTCGGACGTGCCGAAGCCGAATGTGTCAGGGTCCGATCGTGCCATGCGACGCTGACAGTTAGGGTCACAGGCGGCTGAAGACCGGTACGTACTAGGAGAGGTCACAGGGGATGCTCAGGCTGGGCAGGCGTGAATTCGACACGCACGAGCCGGTGATCATGGCGATCGTGAACCGGACCCCGGACTCCTTCTACGACCAGGGGGCCACGTTCCGCGACGAGCCCGCCCTCGCGCGCGTGGAGCAGGCGGTGGCCGAGGGCGCCGCGATCATCGACATCGGCGGGGTCAAGGCCGGGCCCGGCGAGGAAGTGTCCGCCGAGGAAGAAGCGCGGCGCACCGTCGGCTTCGTGGCCGAGGTCCGGCGACGCTTCCCTGACGTCATCATCAGCGTCGACACCTGGCGGCACGAGGTCGGCGAGGCCGTCTGTGAGGTGGGCGCGGATCTCCTGAACGACGCGTGGGGCGGGGTCGATCCACGGCTTGCGGAGGTTGCCGCGCGGTATGGCGTCGGGCTCGTGTGCACGCACGCGGGTGGCGCGGAGCCGCGGACCCGGCCGCACCGGGTGACCTACGACGACGTCATGGCCGACATCCTGCGCGTGACCCTGGGGCTCGCCGAGCGGGCCGTGGAACTCGGGGTCCCCAGGGAGTCCGTTTTGATCGATCCCGGGCATGACTTCGGGAAGAACACGCGGCACAGTCTCGAGGCGACCCGGCGGCTCGGGGAGATGGTCTCCACGGGGTGGCCCGTGCTGGTGTCGCTGTCCAACAAGGACTTTGTGGGCGAGACGCTCGACAAGCCGGTCAAGGAGCGGGTGGTCGGGACGCTCGCGACCACTGCCGTGTCTGCGTGGCTGGGTGCGCAGGTGTACCGGGTGCACGAAGTCGCGGAGACGCGGCAGGTGTTGGACATGGTGGCGTCTATTGCTGGGCATCGGCCTCCGGCGGTGGGCAGGCGGGGGCTGGCGTAAGTTTTTTCGCCCCCGCCGCCCCTACCCGTCCCATCCCTGGGGGCTGCGCCC
>NZ_BARF01000037.1 GCF_000367365.1 Streptomyces prunicolor NBRC 13075
CGCCTACCGCCGCCTGAACGTCGAGGAGCGGCGCAGCCAGCTTCTCGAAGCCTCCCTCACCCTCTTCGCGCACCGCGTGCCCGAGGAGGTCTCCCTCGACGACGTGGCGGAGGCGGCCGGGGTCTCGCGCCCCCTGGTGTACCGGTACTTCCCGGGCGGCAAGCAACAGCTCTACGAAGCCGCCCTGCGGTCCGCCGCCGACGAACTCCAGCAGTGTTTCGACGAACCCCGCGAGGGCCCGCTCCTCCGCCGCCTCGCCCGCGCCCTCGACCGCTACCTCGGCTTCGTCGACCAGCACGACGCCGGTTTCAGCGCACTGCTCCAGGGCGGCAGCGTCGTAGAGACGTCCCGCACGACGGCCATCGTGGACGGCGTCCGCAGGGCCGCCGCCCTGCACATCCTCAGCCATCTCGGCGTGGCCGACCCCGGACCCCGCCTGCGCATGACCGTACGGATGTGGATCACGGCCGTGGAAGCGGCCTCGCTCATCTGGCTCGACGAGGGCAAGGAGCCGCCCCTGGACGAGTTGCGGGACTGGCTGGTCGAGCAGTTCGGGGCGGTGCTGGCGGTGACGGCGCGGCGGGACCCGCAGACGGCCGCGCTGGTCCAGGGCCTCGCGGCGGATGGCTGACACTGGTGGCGTGAAGAGCGAAGAGACCCCGTTCGAGGGCGGCCCGATGGACGGTCGCTCCCTGCCCATCCTGCTCGGCCCGACCGGAACCCCGCCGAAGACCTACCGCATCCCGGTCCCCGACGACGCCGGCGGCCCGCCCACGGTGCTCGTGTACCGCCGGGTGCCGAGGGGCCACAGCAAACGGCTCGGCCTCCCCAAGGGCTGGAAGTACGAGTACTCCGCCGGAGATGAAAAAGGGGCGGGGAAGCGCGGCAGCGGACTCCGCTGGCCCTGGTCCAAACCGGACCCCGCACCAGACGCCACGCCGGGCGGCAAGCCGGACGACACCCACGGGTGACGGGGTTACGCCGAACCGCGCACACCCCGCGCGCGGACCCGCCGCCCCCGAATGATGCTCACGGTGCGGGGCGGAAGGCCCGCCGCGCACCGGAGGTGATGACGTGTCAGGAAGGCTTCTGCGACTGGTCTGTACGGCAACGGTGGCGGCCGGCACCGTCCTGGCCCCGCTGCCCGCCGCGGCCGTGCCCGAACCACAGGCACCCGGACAACGCCCCGTCGCCGAACTCCTGACGGACCTTCAGACCCTCTACCGCGACGCCGAACAGGCCACGGAGACGTACAACGCCACCGAGGAGAAGCTGAAGAAGCAGCGCACCGAGGTGGACCGCCTCGACTCCGCACTGTCCCGCGCCCGCCTCTCCCTCCACGACAGCCGGGGCGCCGCCGGCCGGCTGGCCCGCCAGCAGTACCAGAACAGCACCGCCGTCTCCCCCTACGTCCGCCTCCTCCTCGCCCGCGATCCCCAGCACGCGCTCGACGAGGGCCATGTCATCGGCCAGTTGGCGCGGGAGCGCGCCGAGACGGTGGGCCGGCTGGTCGGCAGCGAGAAGAAGAGCGACGGCCTGGCCCGCGAGGCCCGCAAGGCCCTGGACACCCAACTCACCCTGGCCGCCCGCCAGAAGAAGGACCAGGACGACGTCCGCAAGCGCCTCGCCGACGTAGAGAAGCTCCTGACCTCCCTCACCCCCGACCAACTCACCGCCCTGGCCGCCTTCGAGAAGACCGACATCGACAAGTCCCAGCAGAAACTGGTCACTTCAGGCGCCCTCGGCGACGACAACCGCGAGCCCTCACGGGAGGGCGACCGGGCGTTGCGCTACGCGGTACAGCAGATCGGCAAGCCCTACGAGTGGGGCGCGGAGGGCCCGAAGACGTACGACTGCTCAGGCCTGACGTCGGAGGCGTGGGGCCACGCGGGCACCCCGATCCCGAGAACGAGCGAGGAACAGTGGGCCGAGCTGCCAAGAGTCCCGCTGAACGAACTCCGCCCCGGCGACCTGGTCATCTACTTCCCCGAGGCGACGCACGTGGCGTTGTATCTGGGCGCAGGCCAGGTGGTGCAAGCACCGCGCACAGGCGAGAAGGTCCAGGTGTCACCTGTGGCGTCCTACCCGATCCTTGGAGCCGTACGTCCAGACGATCGCCCTAAAGGGGCGCGGGGCTGAGACATTATGCGGCTCCGCCGCGTGGGCGCGACCAGCCACAACGAGCCCGCAGCCGCCCACTCCCCGCAACCCCAACGGCGACTAGGCCCCGGCAACAGAAGCCAGGTACGCCCCAGTCTTCTCCGGCTCATAGAAACCGGCCCACGGCCCTACAGGCTTTCTACCAGCACGTTTCCGTCAACTGGCTTTCCCGTAGGGGGCCGTGGGCCGTCTGTGGGCCGTCAGACCGTGCGTCGGGCCTCGTCATAGACGGTCGCGATCGCCGTGCGCGTGCGTTCCTGGCTGCTCGGCATGAGGTGGGCGTAGATCCTCAACGTCAGGGCCGCATTGCTGTGACCAAGGTACTCACTGACGGCCTTGATGTTCTCCCCGCCGTCCAGAAGGGCGGACGCGTAGAAGTGCCTCAGCGCGTGCATGCCGTGCTCGCGAGCGGCGGCATACCCGTCTGCCTTCGTCTCAGGCTTGGGGATCACTCCGGCCGCCACGAGAGCGGGCTTCCATGATTCCTCGTTCAGGCTCGTACGCCACACGTGGTTTCCGCCCGGCGCCATGAAGACGAGCCGCTTGGTTACCTTCGGGCCGTCAGGCGTCTTCCAGGGCAGGGTGACCTCAACCGGCGGGAACTGCTTCATGTGGGCCCGGAGCGCATCGGCCACGGGCCCAGGAATCGGCACGTCGCGTGTCTTGCCGCCCTTCGGCAGAGCGAACACGGGCTTGCTGCTGCTGAGCTTGAGTTGCTGGACCACGTGGAGCGTGTCGGAGTCGAAGTCGATCGCCTCGACCGCGATGCCCAGGATCTCCCCCTGTCGCATACCGCACCCCGCCCCCAGGTCGACCATCGCCCGGTACCGCGCAGGCATCGCGGCCTGTACCGCGAACACGCGCTCAGCCGACCACGGCACTACGCGCTTGGGGTCAACCGCCGGCGGCTTGACGGATCGCGCGGAAACCGGGTTGCGGCTCAGGTATCCGTCGTCAACGGCAGCACTCAGGGCGCCACGCACGTTCGCGTAGATGATCCGGCCGTACGAGCCGGGCACGCTCGCTTCGAGCTGTGCCACCCACTCACGGATGTGCTCCGGCTTGAACGACCCGAGCGGGCGAGACCCGATGTACGGGAAGGCGTGCAAGCGGAGTTGGGAATTCATGGACTCGATGGTGTTGGGGTCGGCCCCGAGAGTGCTGAGCCACTTTTCCGTGTACTGCTGAAACGTCGTCTTGGCCGCGCGGGGGTCGACGTACTGACCACTCGTCATGTCGGCCTCGATGTCCTTCAACCACTGGTCAGCGAGCCGCTTCTGACCGTCGCGAAAGCTCTTGGACTTCTCGGTGCCGTCCGGGCCGACGTAGCGGGCCCGGTAGCGCAGGCCGGTCCCGAAGCGGTCGGACTTGACCTTGCTCTCTTTGCCGTTGGTGTCGGTTTCGGTCTTGTACCAGCGGTCTTGGATGTGGCCAGCCATGGGGGCTGTGTCCCTTCGGTAGCAGCCGGGGCGGGGCCAGGTGGGCGCCGTCCGGCCGGTTTTGGGGTGTGCTGGGCCAGGCCCGCTACTCGCTACGGGCCTGATCACCGGGGGTTTGGGGTGCTAGCGGGGTTGCTACCGGTAGCGGGTGGGGGTGCTACCGGTAGCGGCTCGCTCCGGGGTCTCAGGGAGGCTGAGACAGGGGCTGTCGGTTGGCTCTGGGAGGGGTTTTCGGGGGCGCTGGGGGTGTGCCTCCCTGCCTCCCTGAGAGGCCATCTGAGCTGGTCAGATAGGGGATGACGGGCCAGGGAGGCAGTCAGGGAGGACTCCCTCCCTCCCTGGCGCGTTGGGCCGCGCCTCCCTGTCGGATCGAGGGCTTGGCCGCGTGACGAAACCCGGTACAGCTGTCCCGAGTTGCGTCACGCCACGTCGCCGAGGGCGGTCTGTTCGGCCTCCCACGCTCGAACGGCAGCCGGGTTGAAGCGGGTGTACCTGCCGACGCGGAAGCCGGGCGGGCCGATGCGCTTGCGCCGCCACTGGTAGACGGTTTCGACGCTCGGGAGGCTGAACAGGGTGACCAGGTCTTCGGGGGTGAGGTAGCGGTCCGGCAGGCCGCCGCGCAGGGTGGCGCGCGGATCGGCTGGCTCGTCGTTGGTGGCCATCGGGTGGTGACTCCTCGTGTCCGTGGGGCGGTGCGTGGGAGTGGTGCCGGTCGCCGTACTAGAGAGTTGGTGTATCGCAGCGTCCGCAGCGTCCCAGCGTCCGCACGGCCGCGTTGTCGCAGGCCAGAGCGGGTGAGGGGTGCGGACGCTAGTGCGGACGCTAAGGACGCTGGACGGCTCTAGCGTCCGCAGTCTTCGACGTGTCCGGGCCTCTGGTGTGAGGCCCGGTCCGGCTGGTGTTCCGGCTACGTCAGTACTGGTCAGGCGGGGGTTCAAGGTGCCCCGGCGGGGCCACCTCCGGCCAGAGCGAGGGCTGTTCGGGTGCGGACGCTGGTTCGTCCTCGGGTGCCGCGCGGGCCAGCGTGAGGAGCTTGTGACGGGTCCGGTCGCGGCTACGCTGCGTGTCGTCGACCGTGATGCCGATCGAGCGGAGCAGCGGGGCGAGGCGCTTGACGCGTCCGCCCGCGCGGGTGGCGTCCTTGGGCCAGTTCGGCGGCCGGACCGGCGGCGCGGGCAGTGCCTCCAAGAGCTGCCCGGCGGTGCCCTGCCAGGTGCCCGCCTGGTCGACCAGGCGGGCGATGGCCATCGCGAACAGGTCGCCCTCCAACGCGTCGGTGGCGACGTTCGCCGAGGTCGCGAGGTAGTCCGCGAGGGTGTTCCAGCCCTGGGTTTCGTCGACCGCGGCGAGGACGCGGGCGAAGTCCGCCATGCGCGGCATCGTCTCCAGCCGCACCGAGGGGAGGACCGCGAGGACGCAGGCCAGCACGTCGAACAGGGCCCCGAGCACGGCGGGCCGGACGGCCGCGAACGTGGCGTCCAACTCCTCTTCGGAGCGGCGCCGGTCGTCGTCGATGAGCTGCAAATCGAGCAAGAGGACGCGTTCGGCGAGGTCGCCCGCGAGAGCTCCCGCGTCGATCGTGGTCAGGGCCAGCACCCGCCGGAAGGTCAGCACCACCACGTCGTCATCGGTGTACAGGGCCCGGTCGACGACTCCGTCACCCGTCACGGCCTTGCACAGGGTGTCGGACAGCCACGGCGGGATCGTGCTGACGTTGTCCAGGCACAGCGCCCATGACGCGAACGCCTGCGTGTTCCAGGCCTTCGGGTCGCGCGGCTGGCTGCGCTTGGCTGCCGGGGACGGGTCGACGAGGTTGATGAACAGTTGTGCCGCCTTGGACTTGCCCGTGCCCTGCTCCCCCTTGCACACGAGTGCCGGGTGCGGGATGTCGGGAATCCAGGCCGCGACCAGCCACGCCACCAACTGGTGGAAGGTGGGGGTGTCCATGTTGAGCAGGGAATGCAGCTTGGCCAGTCCGTCGCCGTCCAGCACGGGCGGCGGCATCGGGGCCATGGCTCCGGAGCGGCGGAAGAGCACCGGGGCCCGGTCGACGACGTTCCAGCCGGTTCCGGTGACGACGACCGCGCGGCCGTCCGTGCTGCCGAGGTCGACCACGACCGCGCCGTCCTCAGCGCGCCCTACCCGCAGGTGCACGGGCACCGGGTCGCCGTCTTCGGCGAGGCCTTCCAGGACGGTCATGGCGTCCGCGAGCGCGGACTGTGAGGCGACCTCGCCGGGGTAGGCGTCCGCGAACTGCCGGGCCAGGCGCTGACGTAGTCCGCCCTTGTTCCGCAGTGGGAGAGCGGTGTTGGGGCCGTCCAGGGCGACCGCGTAGGGGCGGCCGTCCGGCGAGGTGACGAACCGGTACTGCTCGCGGGCCATGGCCACGATCCGGGCGGCGGCAGGCGGCGGCTTGCCCCCGCCGTCACCGTGCTCGGGTCGGCGCGCGGCCGGACGGGTCGGGTCGACTACTGCCCGACTCTTGCCGGGGTGGGCGTGCCCGTTGACGGGCCGGTCGGATCGGGTGCTCGTCACGCGAACACCGCCTCTCCGGTCGGGCCCACGCAGGCCCGCACGGGGCGGGGAGCGCGCAGGCAATCGGGTCGGATCGAGGGATGGCGCACGGCCGCACGGCAGACCGGGCGGGCCCCGTGTGCGATGCCGTGACGTCGGGTGTGACGCGGCTCGTCACGCAGGTCAGCCGTAGACCGTTGGGCGATCGGGTCGGGCGACCAAACCGCCGTGTAGGCCGACTGGTTGGCGTGCGCGAGTCGGGCCAGCACGGGCCAGTCGACCGGGCGCACGACCGGCGCGGTCGGGTCCGCCCACACCAGCAAGAGCAGGGCGATCGAGAGCGGGAGTCGGTCGGCCTTGGCCTGGTTGCAGTCGAAGCAGGCGAGCATGAGCGAGGTGACCGACCACGACCGCCACAGCGCCTGAGGGACGATGTGATCGAGGGTGGCCTCACGCAGGTCGCCGAACGGGCGGCGGCAGTAGGCGCAGTGCTGCCCGTGGCGGCGCGCGAGCTGCTGCTTGCGCAGGCGCCGCCGTGCGGAGTTGAGGGAGTTCTGCTCTCGCACGGCTACCACTCCGCCCGCAGCGTGCGCCGCCACGTGCCGTCCGGTCCGGCCGACGGGGTCGCCCCCAGCGCATAGGCGCCGCCGTCCAGCCGGACGATGAGCGGGGAGGGCTGGCGCACGTCGGCCCGCATGAGGGTGAAGCAGAAGCGGCGACGGTGCCAGTCCGGCAATGCCTGGTGATACAGCCAGTCACGGCCCGCCGTCACCGGGGCCCCGAACTCCCGCCCCATGGCCTCACCCAGCCGCGCGAGGGTCTCCAGCGGCACCACGGCGGCGCCCTGCCGGATCGCGCGGGAGACCAGCAACGGGGCCCGCCGCACGGTGAGCGCGTCGACCTGGTGATGCCGGTAGGCGTCCGACAGGTACAGCGCAACGGCCGCTTCCCCAACGGTCATGGGGCGAGAGCGAGCGCCCTCGTACCAGAACGACAGGGCGAGGCGGTAGGCGAACCGGCGGCAGACGCCCACCTCGGGGAACTCGTCACTGTCCAACCCAGCGAACTGGCCGTCGACTTCGGCGATTCCGGCCGGACCCAGGACGCGGACCGCGCCGTTGAGGGCGTCGTACAGCGTGTCGGTGTGGGTGTCGAAGTCGGGCCCCGGCAGGGCGAGTTCGTCCGCCTGCGTCTCGAACAGCGCGGCGGCGGCCTCCCCCACGGTCAGCTCCAACCCCCTGACAGGGAGCGTGGGGAACTCCTGTGTGGCCCGGCGGCGCTCCCGCTGCACCAAAGGCACGGCGGGAGCGGCCGGAGCCGCCACGCGGGCATACAGCGCGTCCAGCGGTCCCGGCGCGGTCATCAGCGCGCCGCCAGAAGGGTGCGGCGGTAGGCGTTGATCTCGGCACGGCGGTGGACCGGGCACATGATCTCGCCCGACGCGTCCGGGTCGTCGCCCCACAGCATGATCCCGCCCGTGCCCTTGCACGGGCAGTCGCCGTCCAGGCCGACCTTGCCGTTGCGGGCCAGCGTCGCCTTGGTCATCCCGTCCACGGAGACGGTGAGCGCCGATCCCTGGCCCGCGCGGACCAGGCGGTGACGCTGGGGGAAGCGCAGCTCGTGACGGGCCTGGATCTGCTCCGTCATCAGGCCGTTAACGTTCAGCACCTGCCACCCACGCAGGTACAGCGCCAGGCGCCGCATTTCCGTCCGACCGAGCCGCTTCGCACCCTGCACGATCCAGGCGGTGTACTGCGCGTTCGTGTGGTGGCGGCGCCCGTTCGGCATGTCCGACGCGTACAGCGCCACGGCCCGCTCCGCACCGGTCAGGCTACGGACGTCAACGGGCGCAGTGGCCTCAACTGTGACCGCGTCGGCACGCCGTTCCACGATGGTTCCAGGCATCATTGAAGAGCCCCTTCGAGGGTCGGGGAGCGGCGGCTTTACTTGGCGGTTTGGGCGCCGCTCCCACTGGCTTGAGCCAGTTACTGGCTTGAGCCAGTTGAGCATGCAGACTTGAGTCGCGTCAACCCACTGGCTTGAGCCAGTTGTAAGCTGGTTGCATGACCTCCGCCGAGAGCGCACAACCCGCGAGCCGACGCATCGCCGATGCACTGCGGTCAGCCATCGAGTCCGGCGAACTCCGCGCCGGCGACAAGCTCCCGTCGGAGCGCACCCTTGCCGAGCAGTACGGCGCGGCACGCAACACCGCCCGCGAGGCCGTACGCCTGCTAGCCGAGCAGGGGCTTGTGGTAGCCCAGCACGGTCGGGGCGTGTTCGTCCGCGAGCCCCGCAGACTCTTTCGCTTCGGTAGCGATCGCTACTCGCTCGCGAACCGAGCCACAGGTTTGACCCCCTTCCGTCTTGAAGCGCAGCGACAGGGCAAAGTGCCACGCATTGACGTCCCGTCGATCGCCCGAGAGGTACCCCCCAGAGACGTAGCCGACAGGCTAGAAGTCCCTCCCGATGAGGCGAGCGTCGTCCATAGGGAAAACCACTACTTCGCGGATGACGAGCCGGTTCAAATCGTCTCCACCTACGTCCGTTGGGACGAAGCCCAAGGCACACTCCTAATGGAGGCAAAAAGCGGTCCCAACGGGATTTACGGGCGCCTCGAAGAACTCGGCCACGTCATGACCAACATTCGTGACGAAATCATCGCCCGCATGCCGACGCCACATGAGGCAACGATCCTAGAACTTCAGTCCGGAATTCCCGTGCTTGAAGTTCTACATACGAGCCTTGACCAGGATGGAGTTCCGTTCGAAGTCTCCCGCTACGTTCACCGCGCCGACCTGACGGGGCTCAAGTACGAGCTGCCTGTCCAGTAACACCCCTCTGGAAGGAAAGCAGATGTCGCATCACAACGCCGAACGCGAACTGGTCATCCGCCCTCGCGCAAGCGCAGATATCGCTTCAGCCGCATCGGCACTCATAGAAGTCCATAGTGCCGATGGATATCCGGTAGAAGGCGTAGCCCAGCCGGAAGAGTGGCTCTCCCCGGTAGGCCTGCTGAGCGCGTGGGTTGCCGTAATCAACGATCGCGTTGTGGGACATGTGGCTGTCACTCAGCCTTCAACGGAGGAAGCGGTTGCCCTGTGGATCGAGCGCAGCGGAGCCAGTTCGGACAATGTGGGTGTGCTCGCGCGGCTCTTCGTTCTTCCCGAGGCAAGAAAGAAGTCCGTAGGGGAATTCCTCGTACGAGCAACAATGGAATATGCGGGGAATCACGGACTGCGCCTGGTACTCGACGTTATGACAAAGGACCGTTCGGCAATCCGTCTCTACGAACGGCTGGGGTGGCAGCAAATCGGGAACATCGCCCACCACTTCGGGGAGGGGCAACAGATAGACGCTTTGGCCTACGTCTCCCCCGAGGGCCCGTGATAACAGCACGAAGGTACGGCCTACGGCCGCGCGACCCTTGGCGGCTCGCTCCGCTCGCGCGGCGGCGCTCGGGACCCTGACGCCCGTGGCGCCCCCTTGCGGCAGACCCCCTTTACCTGCCTTACCTCGCAGGTCAGAGGGTGCTACCTACCCCTCTACCGAGGTAAGGACCCCCCGCTACCCGGCTGCCCTCACAGCAAGCAAGAGGAGCACCACGCGCCCGGGGTGCTCCTCTTGCCCGTGACCGTTGACACCCCTCTACCCGGCAGCCTCACGCGAGGGCCGAAGAGACCACCCGCGCCGCGCGGCGCGGGTGGTCTCTTCGGCGTTTCAGGGGGGTCAGCGTCCGCAGCGTCCGCAACTCTCCTCCTCCTAAGAGCGGCCCTGACCTGCGGGAAAACGCTCTTAGTGACAGAGCGTGCCCGGACGCTGCGGACGCTAGCGGACGCTAAACATTTTGTTTAGCGTCCGCTGGAACGATGCAGGTCAGAGGGGGTGCGCAGTGCCCGGCGGACGCTGCGGACGCTGTCTTCCCCTAACTCTCTAGTAAGAGAGAAAGGACGGCTCTTCAGGAGGGGGCAGGATCGCGTGATGCACGGCCGCCTGCCCCCTCCTGAAGAGCCCTGGTGGACCGCACGGAACGGGACAGGCCGGACGATGCTTGCCCACTCCTGCATCCAGCCCCTTGGAAGGCCCACAGGTCCGCCTTTACCAGCGGGGCAGACCGGGCCCCCGCAGGGTAAAGGCACGTCCTCACGCGCGCTCAGAGCCGCCTTCCAAGGGGGAGAGGCGGCGAGTCCAGCGGAGGGCCCCGCGTGAGCGCAGCGAGCCGCCAAGAGTCGCGCGGCCGTAGGCCGCACCTTCTCGCTCTTCCCTGCCGAGCGACCAACGGCCCCGGCGCCGCTGCGCTAGGTCCGACTCGGGAAGACGGCAGGGCAAGCGGAATCCTTCGATGGGTTCCGGGGGAGGCAGAGACACCCCCTTCCGGACACGCTCAGGAGGGTGTTTGCATGGGCTGACCTGCGCGCCTCCCCGCCTCCCCGATCGTCGATCTACGCAGGTCAGATAGGGGGAGGCGCCAAGGGTAGGCATCGGGGGACTACTCCCCCTCTCCCCGCGCCTCCCCCGGCTCGCTCCCCGGAAGCGGAATGCTTACTTGCGCAGGTCGGCGGCATCTGGCTGACTCCGCGCTGCCGCGCTTCCCTCGGAGTGTCGGGCCGTCTGTGGGCCGTCCGAGGGTGACCGACAACGACAGACGACGACAGGTGACGACAGTCGGACCGCAGGTCAGTGGCCGGTTACGCCCCGGCAACAGAAGCCAGGTACGCCCCAGTCTTCTCCGGCTCATAGAAGAAGTTCTCAAAATCGGCGGGGTCATCAAACGCGTTGGCGAACCGATCCGCCACCGGCTGCAACTGCCCAGCCGCCCCAATGAGGTTGAGGACATGCTCCGGCGGCGGTCCAAGCATCGCGTTGGTCCACTTCGTCACGTGCCGCGCAGTCGACCAGTACCGCTCGAACGTCGCCGTCATCCAGTCCCCGTCGAACTCCTTCTCCCCGTGCTCAAGAATCGACGCGAGATACGAAGCGGCGCACTTGGACGCGGAGTTGGACCCCTGCCCGGTGATCGGGTCGTTCGCGACGACGACGTCGGCAACCCCCAACACCAGCCCGCCACCCGGCAGTTGGCCAACCGGGTTACGGACGGTGGGCGCGTAACGCCCGGCCAACGTCCCGCCCGCGTCCGTGAGTTCGACGCCCCGCGCCCGCTCGTACTCCCACGGCGTGAACTTCTCCATGAGTTCCAGGGTCAGGGAGAGGTGCCGAGCCGGGTCCTTGATGCCGTTGAAGGCGTCCAACGGCCCGCCGGGTATGCCCTCCCAGAACAGGATGTCCGCACGGCCCGACGTGGTGAGCGTCGGCATCACGAACAACTCGCCGACGCCGGGCACCAGGTTGCAGCGGACCGCGTCGAACTCCGGGTGTTCCGGGCGCGGTCCGAGACCGTGGACGTAGGAGACGGCCAGGGCCCGCTGCGGCTCCGTGTACGGGGACCGCTCCGGGTCGCGGGCGAACATCGAGACCAGCTCGCCCTTGCCCGCCGAGACCAGGACGAGGTCGTACGTACGGGAGAAGTAGTCGAGGTCGCCGACTGCCGCGCCATGTATGACCAGTTGGCCGCCGCGTTGCGCGAACGTCTCCATCCAGCCGGCCATCTTGACCCGCTGGTCGACCGACTGCGCGTACCCGTCGAGCTTGCCCACCCAGTCGATCGCGCGCTGTGTCGGCCCCGGGTCGTGCGAGCCGGGAGCGGCGACCGAGACGCCGAGTCCTTCGATCTTCGGAGCCTGGGACTCCCAGAAGTTCAGCTGGAGATCGCGCTCGTACCGCAGTGCCGTGGTGAACATGCACTGCGTCGACATGACCCGCCCGGAGCGGATCTCGTCCGCCGTCCGGTTGGACATCAGGGTGACCTCGTACCCGTGCGACTGGAGTCCGAGGGCGAGTTGGAGCCCGGACTGACCGGCTCCGACGACGAGTATCTTCCGCATACGGGTGCTGGCTCCTTTGTCGCGACCGGTCGTGGTCGAGGGCTGCTCGGGGACTACTCGGGGGTGACGTCCAACGCGTGGGCGACGAGCGCGAGCAGGGTCTCGATGGCCGAAATCCGCCGTCGCGCATCCATGATCATGACAGGTACGTGCGCGGGGATCGTCAACGCCTCCCGCACGTCGTCGGGTTCGAACCGCTCGCTGCCGACGAAGTGGTTGACCGCGACGACGTACGGCAGTCCGCAGCTCTCGAAGTAGTCCAGCGCGGGGAAACAGTCCTTGAGGCGGCGGGTGTCGGCCAGCACGACGGCGCCTATCGCGCCGCGCACCAGGTCGTCCCACATGAACCAGAACCGCTGCTGGCCCGGCGTACCGAACAGATAGAGCACCAGGTCGTCGTCGAGCGTGAGACGGCCGTAGTCCATGGCGACCGTGGTCGTCATCTTGTCCGGGGTGGCCGTGAGGTCGTCGGTCTCCTCGCTGGCCTCGGTCATCAGCGCCTCCGTCTGGAGGGGCTGGATCTCGGACACGGCGCCGACCATGGTGGTCTTGCCGACGCCGAAGCCGCCGGCCACCACGATCTTCGTGGCCACGGGCGCGCGCGTGCGGTCCTGCTGCCAGGGCCGCAACTGCTCCTCGTCATCGAGGAGTTGCTTCTCGTCGTTGAGGAGCGGGGAGACGCCGTAGGCGGCGGCGTCAGAGACGACGGAGTCCACTCAGCACCTTTTCCAGCAGAGCGCGGTCAGGACGGCCCGTACCGTGAGCGGTTCCGGTTCCGTACACACGGATCTTTCCCTGGTCGGCGAGATCGCTCAGGAGCACGCGGACCACACCGAGCGGCATCTTCAGCAGCGCGGCGATCTCGGCCACCGTGCGCATACGGCGGCAGAGTTCGACGATGGCCCGCATCTCCGGCATCACCCGGGTGTTGAGGGAACCATTCGTCAACTCCTTGCGCTCCTCCGGGGCTTCGAGCGCCGCCACGAAGGTCTCCACCAGGAGGACATGGCCGAATCGGGTACGGCCGCCGGTGAGCGAGTAGGGGCGTACCCGGGCGGGTTTGCGCTCGCCGCCGCGCACCGGGAGCTTGTTGGGCGTACGGCTCATCACGCACTCCCCGTGGTCGCGTCTTCAAGGGATTTCCGTAGCTCGCTGCGGAGTTCGGGCGTCAGGACGTGGCCGGCCCGGCCGACGAAGAGCGCCATGTGGTACGCCACGACGCTCATGTCGCAGTCCGCGGAGCCGTGCACGCCGAGCAGCGAACCGTCGCTGATCGACATCACGAAGAGGCTGCCCTCCTCCATCGCGACCATGGTGTGCTTCACCGGTCCTGAGTCCATCAGCTTCGCGGCGCCGATGGTGAGGCTGCCGATACCGGAGACGATGGTGGCGAGGTCGGCTGCGGAGCCTCGTGGGCCGGTGCGCTTGGCTTCGAGGGCTTCCTTGGCCTCGGCGTTCCTCCCCGGATCGGAGGAGAGGAGCAGCAGGCCGTCGGAGGAGACGACCGCGACCGACTGGATGCCGGGCACTTCCTCGACGAGGTTGCTCAGCAGCCAGTGCAGGTTGCGGGCTTCACTGCTCAGTCCGAAGGTACTGGGCGCGGTCAACTGCTTGCCTCCTCGACGGTGCCCCCCGTGGCTGCTTCGGATCGTTCGGGTGCGCTGCGCGGGGCCGGGACCGGGTTCTGGCCGGTCTTTTCGGCGATTTCCGCTTCTACGTCCTTGTAGCCCGCGGAGGCGCCTGCGCGGAAGCCGCCGAGTCTGCGGCGCAGGGCGTCCGCGTCGACCGCGCCGGTCCGCTGGCGCGGGGCCTGGGCGGGTTGGGTGAGCTTGGGGGTGCGTTTGGGGAGGCCCTTGTCCGTGACGGGGTCCTCGTCCTGGGCTCGCTGGTGTTCTACGGCTTCGGCTTCGCCTTCAGCCGTGAATTTGTTCCCACCCGCATCACCCGCACCGCCCGTGACGGTCTCGTTGTCGGGTGCGGGTGGCCCCTGTGGGGCGAACTCGCCGTCGGCGGCTGACAGTTCGTCCGTCATCGGCGGCAGCAGGAGTTCCATCGTCATCTCTGCTGCGGTCTCCGCCGGGGTCTCCCGTACCGCTACCGCCTGTTCCGCCAGGGCGACCAGCGGGTCCGGGTGTTCCGAACGGCCGTGCAGGACGTTGGAGTTGGCCTCTGCGGAGGCGCCGGGGAGGGAGTACGAGTGGGTGTCACCGGGGGCCGGTGCGGAGGAGGACGGGACCGCTGACGTGGGGGAACCTGCCAGCAGGGTGCTCGGGATGACCACGACCGCCGCGATGCCGCCCTGCTTCTGGTCACGGAGCTGGACGCGGACGCCGTGGCGGTGGGCCAGGCGGGCCACGACGTACAGGCCGAGGCCCAGGCCCTCCTCGCCCTCCTGGTCGTAGGGGGACTCCGGGTCGAACTCGGTGAGGCGGGTGTTGAGGCTGGTCATGCGGTCGTCGGTCATGCCGATGCCCTCGTCCTGGACGGAGAGCATGACCTCGCCGTTCTCCAGGAGCCAGCCGGAGATCTCGACGGGGGTGTCCGGCGGGGAGAACGAGCTTGCGTTCTCCATCAGTTCGGCCAAGAGGTGGCTCAGGTCGTCCGCCGCGAAGCCTGCCACGTGTGCGTGCGGGGGGAGCGCCGAGATGCGAACGCGCTCGTAGCGCTCGATCTCGCTGACCGCCGCGCGGACCACGTCGACCAACGGGACGGGGCCTGCGTGCTGTTGGACGTGTTCGGTGCCGGCGAGGACGAGGAGGTTCTCGTTGTGGCGGCGCATGACCGTGGCGAAGTGGTCGAGCTTGAAGAGGGTGGCGAGGCGCTCGGGGTCCTGCTCGCGCTCCTCCAGGCCCTCGATGACGGCGAGTTGGCGCTCGACCAGGCCCAGGCTGCGCAGCGCGAGGTTCACGAAGGTGCCGCCGATGCTGGTGCGCAGGCGCTCCAACTGGGTGGCGGAGTCGGTGACTTCGGCGCGGAGTTCCTCGCGGGCGTCGGCCATCTTCTGGCGCTGGCCGACGAGGTGCTTGCGGTCGGCCTCCAGGGTGGCGATGCGCTCGTGGAGGGCGGCGGCGTGCGCGTGCAGGGCGTTGACCGAGCGGACGACCTGGGCGAACTCGTCGTTGCGGCCGGTGAACTTGATCGGCTCCTGGGTCGCCGGGTCCTCTGCCTCGGCCAGCCGCGTCGAGCCGCGGCGCAGCACGGAGAGCGGGCGGGTGAGGGTGCGGGCCATGGCGGTCGCGATGCCCACGGCGAGCAGCATGAGGGCGCCGAGGATCGCGACGCGGAGTTCCAGCGCCTTGACGTCGTCGTCGCGGAGCTGGGCGAGGTCCTTGGCTCGGTCCACGTAGAGCGCGGACTCCTCGCCGCGCATCAGGTCGACGCGGGCGGAGAGCGCCGCGTCGAGCTTCTTCGTGCTGGTGTCCAACTGGCTCTCGGAGAGCGTGGGTTGGGCGGTGAGGGAGGCGAGGTACTTCTCGGCGGAGTTGACCTCGGGCCCGGTGACCGTGGAGTCGTAGCCGGCGACGGCGTCCTTCGTGGCCGTCTCGCGGAAGTCGGCGAGGGCGGCGTCGGAGCGCAGCCGGGCCTGCTGGGCGGCGATGCTGAGGGCGTCGCGCTCCTTGGTCTGGGCCTTGGTCGAGGTGGTCTCGGTGACCGGGAGGCCGGTGAGGGAGCTGATGACCGTCTCGGTGGTCGTCGGCACGTTCAGGGCGGCGAGGAGCAATCCCCTTGTGGCGGCGGCCTGTTGGACGGCGGCGTCGAGTTCGGCGAGCGCGTAGGCGCCGGAACCGGCCCGCGGCGGCATCTGCTCCGCCAACTGCTCGGCGAGCCGGTGCAGTTCGGTGATGGCGCCGGAGTAGGCGACATGCGCCTCCAGCGCGCTGCTCTTGCCGGTGAGCGCGGCCCGTCGTACGGCGGCGACGTCGTCGAGGTCCGAGCGGAGCGCGGCGGAGATGTCGGTGTCGGCGCGGAGCTCCTCGACCTGGCGGTCGACGCGGGCGCTGCGGTCCTCGGCGGGGGCCTGGGACTTGGGGCGCCCGGCGGCGATGTACGAGGTGACCTCGTCCCGCTCGTCGGCGAGGGAGTGGGCCAGCGACAGCGCGTCCTGGGTCTGCCCGGCGAGCGTCACCAGGTCCTGGGAGTCGCTCAGTTGACCCGAGGCGGCGATGAGGGAGGGGGCACCGGCCGCGGCGATGGCGGCGGCCACGACGGCTACGGCGATGATGAGCCGGTTGCGTACGTGGGTACGGCGCCCGCTGCCCGCGGGGTCGGGCACGGCCGCAGGGGTGGCGCCCCCCGGAGGGGCCGTCTGCTTGCCTGTGCGCCGCGGCCGCTTCTTCTGCACCGGTGCTCGCATTCCTGACTCGTCATACCCATGGGCCCGGGTGACGCTCCGTCATCCCGGTACGGCGACCCTCCCAGTGCCGGTAGGCAGTGGTCGCGCATCGTCCGGCCCGCCACCCGAAGGAGTGAACCCCGGAGGGGAGTTGGCGGGCAAGTTCCGGCGGCCGGCCCAAAGCCCTCGCGCGCCGCGCCGGTTGGACGTGAGCGGCGGGCTTTGGCAGGATTCGCCGCCACGCATTCCCGGAGTGATCCATTCCAGCCCAAACCAGGCGCCTGACCTGCACGACTACGTCGATTCGACCATGAGTGCCAAGCTTTTGCGGAGCCTGTGAAGAGCTCGTGCAGACTGGCCGTATGCGTACGGAACTTGTGTCGGAACCCGGCGACCCGAACCGCCCCAACGAGGACTTCGCGAGCGTCGGTCTTCCGGCCTCGGGACAGGGCGGTTCGCTGATCGTCCTGGACGGTGTGACACCGCCGAGAGGCGAGACGGGCTGTCTGCATTCGGTCCCTTGGTACACCGCGCGACTTGGCGGAGCGCTGACCGAACTGACCGTTTCCTACCGGGATCTGACCCTGGCGGAGATTCTCTCCCGGGCGATCCTCCGAACAGCTGAGGCCCACGCCACCACCTGTGACCTTTCTCACCCACGCACCCCACAGGCAACGGTCGTACTGGCCCGCTGGTCCCCCCAGGAGGTCGAATACCTGGTCCTCTCGGACTCGGCCCTGCTGGTCGAATCCCCGGCCGGCGAGGTGACCGTAGTACTGGACGACCGCCTGTCCCGCCTCCCCCGCTCCGCTCTCGCGACGGACGCCATGATCGACACCACGCTCCGCAACAAGGAGGGCGGCTTCTTCACGGCCGCCGCCGATCCGTCGGTCGCGGCCCGCGCGGTGACGGGCTCGCTCCCGCGCACCGACGCCCGCACCCTCGTCGCCCTGACGGACGGGGCGACCCGGTGGGTGGACAAGTTCGGCCAGGGCGACTGGGCGGACTGCTTCGCGCTCGTACGGAAGGACGGGGCGGCGGAACTGGTGGCCCGGGTACGGGAGTTGGAGCGGGCGGACGAGGAGACGCGGACGTATCTGCGGCGGAGCAAGACGCACGACGACGCGACGGTCGTGTACGTGGAGCTGTGAACGGCCGCTACGGCGGTGTCACTTCTCCCGCGCACGTCGAACTGTGAACTGCCCCTACGCCGGTGTCACTTCTCCATGACGCCGTTCAACTGGTGGATCAGCCGGGCCAGTTCGGCGACCTCGCGGCGGTCCCAATGGGAGAGCTGGCTGACGTAGCGCGCCCGCCGGGCCTCGCGGACGTGCGCGACCCGGCGGCGGCCCTCGCCGGTGAGGTCGACCAGCCAGGCCCGGCCGTCCGCCGGGTCGGGCTCGCGGGCGATCAGCCCCAGGTCCTCCAGGGCACGCAACTGCCGGGACATCGTGGCCTTGCCGACGCCGATGTAGGCGGCCAGCTCGGTGGCCCGCTGCCGCCCGTACTCGTCCAGCCGGACCAGCAGGCCGTACGCGGCGGACTCCAGATCGGGGTGGACCTCCCGGGCCATCTCGCCCTGATTGGCCCGGGCTCGGCGGAAGAGGAACGTCAACTCGCGTTCCAGGGAGAGGTATTCGTGGTCGACGGCGAGTCCGTCGGGGCCCACGGGAAGCCCGCCGTCGTTTCTGTCCTCGCCCTTGTGCACGTCAGCACCCATTGGTCCGCTTTCCCGATCGTGAAAGTTTCCGCCAAACACCGTCATCGCCGCAGCTCCGCCAGTATTTCGCAGGGCTAGACCAACGGCGTCGTCCGGACCCCCTTCCCACGCGGTCTTCTGGATGCGTAGCTTCCTTACCAGGCAACGACTGGCATGGCCACGCCAACATCACCGCTTCTCCCTCCACTCCCCCACCGCGCCCTCGGAGGCACGCCATGCCCCACGCCCTGCCCGCGCACAGACCCCGAACGCCCCGCCTACGGCACCTCACCGTCGCCCTCGCCCTCTCCGCGATCCTGCTGACGGCGTTCCCCCACCCGGCCGGCGCCGCCACGGTCCCCACCCGCGGTTCCGCCTACATGGGCATCGGCGTCCTGGCGCACGACGGCCAGGACGGCTCGCCCGCCGGCACTGCCGCCACCCAGACGGAGGGCGTCGATGTCAGCGCCTACCAGGGCAACGCCGCCTGGTCGACCCTGTGGAGCAGCGGGGTCAAGTGGGCCTACACGAAGGCGACCGAGGGGACGTACTACACGAACCCGTACTTCGCGCAGCAGTACAACGGCTCCTACGGCGTCGGCATGATCCGCGGCGCCTACCACTTCGCGACCCCGGACACGACGACCGGCGCCACCCAGGCCAACTACTTCGTCGACCACGGCGGCGGCTGGTCCAAGGACGGCCGTACCCTCCCCGGTGTCCTCGACATCGAGTGGAACCCGTACGGCGCGTCCTGCTACGGCAAGTCGACGGCGGGGATGGTCAGTTGGATCGCCGATTTCCTGTCCACGTACAAGTCCCGCACGGGCCGGAACGCGGTGATCTACACGGCGACGAGCTGGTGGACCTCCTGCACGGGCAACTCCAGCGCCTTCGCGTCCGCCGACCCGCTGTGGATCGCGCGGTACGCCTCGGACCCGGGGACGCTGCCGGCGGGATGGGGCTTCTACACGATGTGGCAGTACACGTCGTCCGGACCGACGGTCGGGGACCACGACAAGTTCAACGGGGCGCTGGACCGGGTGGTCGCCCTCGCCAACGGCTGACGAGCCATCCGTACTACGGCGAAGGCCCGGTCCTCCCTTGAAGAGACCCGGGCCTTCACCTAACCGATGGCGTCCGTCACGCCGCCACCGGAACCTCCGACGTCGCACCGTTCGTCGCCGGCGCGAGCGCCAGCTCCAGGACCTGGCGGACGTCCGTGACGGGGTGGACGTCGAGCTTCTCCAGGACCTCGGCCGGGACGTCGTCCAGGTCGGGCTCGTTGCGCTTCGGGATGATGACGGTGGTGACCCCGGCCTGGTGCGCGGCGAGCAGCTTCTGCTTCACGCCGCCGATCGGGAGGACCCGACCGGTCAGGGAGACCTCACCCGTCATCGCCACGTCCGTGCGGACCAGTCGGCCGCTGAGCAGCGACGCCAGGGCCGTCGTCATCGTGACACCCGCGCTCGGGCCGTCCTTCGGCACCGAACCCGCCGGGAAGTGGATGTGCACGCCCCGGTCCTTCAAGTCGCCCACCGGCAGCTCCAGTTCGGCGCCGTGCGAGCGGAGGAAGGACAGGGCGATCTGCGCGCTCTCCTTCATCACGTCACCGAGCTGACCGGTCAGGGTCAGACCCGCCGCGCCCGTCTCCGGGTCGGCCAGCGACGCCTCGACGTAGAGGACGTCACCGCCCGCGCCGGTGACCGCGAGTCCGGTGGCGACACCGGGTACGGCCGTGCGGCGCTCGGCCGGGTCCTGGGCGGACTCGGGCACGTGGTGCGGCCGTCCGATCAGGCCACGCAGGTCGGCATCCGTGACGGTGAACGGCAGCTCCCGCTGCCCCAGTTCGTGCTGGGCCGCGATCTTGCGCAGCAGCCGGGCGACCGACCGCTCCAGGGTGCGGACGCCGGCCTCGCGGGTGTACTCACCGGCGAGCTTGCGCAGCGCGCTCTCGTCGATGACGACCTCGTCGTCCTTGAGCCCCGCCCGCTCCAGCTGACGCGGGAGCAGGTGGTCACGGGCGATGACGACCTTCTCGTCCTCGGTGTAACCGTCGAGCCGCACCAGTTCCATCCGGTCCAGCAGTGCCTCCGGGATGGCTTCGAGCACGTTGGCCGTCGCCAGGAACACCACGTCGCTCAGGTCGAGTTCGACCTCCAAGTAGTGGTCCCGGAAGGTGTGGTTCTGCGCGGGGTCGAGCACTTCGAGCAGCGCCGCCGCCGGGTCCCCCCGGTAGTCGGACCCCACCTTGTCGATTTCATCCAGCAGGACCACCGGGTTCATGGACCCGGCCTCCTTGATGGCCCGGACGATACGACCGGGCAGCGCACCGACGTACGTACGCCGGTGACCACGGATCTCGGCCTCGTCCCGCACCCCACCGAGCGCGACCCGCACGAACTTCCGTCCCATGGCATGGGCGACGGACTCACCGAGCGAGGTCTTACCGACACCGGGCGGACCGACGAGGGCGAGCACGGCACCACCGCGCCGGCCCCCGACAACCCCCAGCCCCCGCTCCGCGCGCCGCTTGCGCACGGCCAGGTACTCGGTGATGCGCTCCTTCACGTCGTTCAGACCGGCGTGCTCGGCGTCGAGGATCGCCTTGGCACCCTGGATGTCGTACTCGTCCTGGGTCCTTTCGTTCCACGGCAGTTCAAGAACGGTGTCCAGCCAGGTACGGATCCAGGACCCCTCGGGCGACTGGTCGGAGGACCGCTCCAGCTTCTCAACTTCCTTGAGCGCGGCCTCGCGAACCTTCTCAGGAAGATCGGCGGCCTCGACACGGGCCCGGTAGTCATCGGACTCCTCGCCGTCGCTCGTGTCCCCGTTCAGCTCGCGCAGTTCCTTACGAACGGCTTCGAGCTGGCGCCGCAGCAGGAACTCGCGCTGCTGCTTGTCGACGCCTTCCTGCACGTCCTTGGCGATGGTCTCGGCAACGTCCTGCTCGGCGAGGTGATCGCGCAGGTGCTGGGTGGCGAGCTTCAGCCGGGCCACCGGTTCGGCGGTCTCCAGCAGCTCGATCTTCTGCTCGGTGGTGAGGAAGGGCGAGTAGCCAGAGTTATCGGCAAGCGTGGACACGTCATCGATGGCCTGCACGCGGTCGACGACCTGCCAGGCCCCCCGCTTACGCAGCCAGGCGGTGGCCAACGCCTTGTATTCCTTCACCAACTCGGAAACGGAGCCGGACAAGGGTTCGGGCAGGCTCTCGTCGAGCGCGGTGCCCTCCACCCACAGTGCGGCACCGGGCCCGGTGGTCCCGGCCCCGATCTTCACGCGGCTACGGCCGCGGATCAGCGCACCGGGGTCGCCGTCGGCCAGCCGGCCGACCTGCTCGATGGTGCCGAGCACGCCGGTACTCGCGTAGGTCCCGTCGATCCGTGGCACCAGCAGGACCTTGGGCTTTCCGGGCTCGGACCGCGCGGCGGCCTGGGCGGCCTCCACGGCGGCGCGTACATCGGTGTCGTTCAGGTCCAGCGGAACCACCATTCCGGGCAGCACGACCTCGTCGTCGAGCGGCAGCACGGGCAGGGTGAGCGGTGTGGACGTCGAAGCCATGATCTCCCCTTAGGCAGTCAAGTTGAGCTATGCCGACTCAATGCTTGGGCGCCTTCGATTGTTCCCCACCCTGTGTTCGCCGTGAGCGATCAGGCGTAGTGCGCTGGGTTCTGCGCAGGTCAACACGGAAATGGGGCGGGGGCTTCCCGGGGGGCGGGGTGTGTGCGGGGGCGGGGTGCGCTGACTCGCGCGTCGCCGACGAAGCCCTCGCGGCAGCGGCCCTGATCGCCGCACAACGCCCCGGCGGCGCGCCCGCCCGCCCCCACTACGGACCGGCCGAGCCCGTCCCCGACGACTACACCCCGCCTCCACTCGGCCGACTGGACGAAGTTCTCGCGGCCGTGAGCCGGGCCGAGCCCGAAGCCGACCTCTCGGGACCCAACTGGTCCATGGAACTCGACATCGGCTCGAAAGATCCCGTGGACTCGATCATGCTCCACATCAGGAGACCTGATGACTCCCCAAGGCCCCTCGGGCCGGCAAACATTCCAGGAGTATCGCGACCGCGTTGTCGACACCACGCACTGACTCACGGCGAGCACAAGGCCTGGCCACTCTGCCGTCCCGTCCGGCCGCCTACGCGTCCAGTGCCACCGGGCGCGTCCAGGTGCCGTCCTTCAGGGCGGCGAGGACTCGGCGCTTGATCTCGGCGCGCCGCGAGCTGCTGACGAGCGACATGGGCAGAAACCCGTCCCGCTCCTCGTAAGGGCGCAGTTCGGCGCGGATGAACGCGTACTCGGACGGATGCGCTTCGACGAGGAGCCGGCTTGCCGCCGCTTTGGCCTCGGCCCCGGCGATCACGTGCGGACTCTCGCGCGTCCGTTCGCGCAGCACCTGGTTGACCTGACGGAGACACCGCTTGCACTCCAGGCGTCGCTGCTGGACGGCCGCGAGGAAACGCCGGGCATTGAGCACACCGGTCGCTTCCGCATGAGGGAGCCGGTAGAAGTCGTCCGGAAGCGGTCCGAGCGCGTGCGGTGACTCCGCGCGGGCACGCTCCGCGGTGCTGTCGGCCAGTCCTCTCAGGGCGTTCTCCCACCGGCCCAGCATGAGGGGATGGCGCAGCGCCATGTTGCGCTCGTCCTGGTCCTTGGCGTCGTCGGCGGCTGCGAGTCGTACAGCGGTGTCGGCGGCGGTGAGCAGCGCCTCGACCTCCGCGGTGCGCGGCGCGACGATCCGGCCGTGGGCGACGGCGTACGCGATCTGCTCGTGCACGTCGCTGAAGGACGGCTCCTCGTACCCGTCATCCATGTTCAAGCGAGCCCGCTCCCGTCGAAGAAGCTTCGCGTGCTCGTCCGGAAACGCGCTCCTGAGCCAACCCTGAGCGGTGACATGGGAGTTCGTGCCGTTCTTGCGTTCCACGCTGTTGTGGAAGTCGTTGCGGCGGAGTTTCTTGACCAGCACGCTGGCTTCGTTGCCGCGAGCGCGGACACGTCGCAGGCGATGCTCGGTGATCTCCAGGCGAGGGTCGTTGGCGTACCGCATCCGCTCGGTGGCCACCTGAAGCTCCCCGGACGCGCAGAACAGGGCGTCCTGCCAGTCCTCCCGCCATTCCGCCTTGCGCAGCAGCCGACGGGTGCGCTGCGGGACGAACCCGCTCGTGGCGTCCGCGAGTGCCACGGCGACAAGGTTGTCGAAGCTTTCGGTGATCAGCGCTACGAGCTGATCTGTCGGGATGCGCTCGACCTCGGCGAGTCGCAGCCTCTCCGCCATGCCGTCCCCTTCCGGCTCACCACCCTTGTGGGCACCGTATCCACATCAGCGGAGTCGATCGGTGACTTTCCGTGATCTGGCCAGGTCTTGGTCAGGAGTGGCCGACGCGGTCTGGCGCGCCCCACAGCAGCTCGAACCACACGACCTTGCCCTGCGCCGGCCCCACCACGAAGCTCCCCCAGGCATCGGCGCACAGCTCCACGAGGGCGAGGCCGCGCCCCCCTTCGGCGTACGGCTCCGGGCAACCCGTCGGGTCCGGCGGCAGGAAGCCCAGGTCCCAGACGCTGGCCCGCAGCCGCTTGTCCGCCCACTTGAGGCTGAGGGAGGCGGGGCCCGGGGCGTGACACCAGGCGTTGGTGAGGAGTTCGGAGGTCAACAGGAGGGCGGTGTCGGCGAGTTCGGGGAGGGCGTGGCGGGTGAGGACGGAGCGGACGGTGTCTCGGGCGATGGCGGGGGCGAGGGGGTCGTGGGGAACCCGGAGGATGTAACGCCATTCGGAGGGGGGTTCGAGCCGGCGTTCGTCCATGGCAACTCCTGGGCGACAGAAGGAGGTTGGCGGCCCTGTGATCGGCCAGGCACTCACCGTAGGGCAGGCTGGAAACATCTGCTACCGATTCGCGCTATTTATCGTGCAGGTAGACCCGATCGTGTGGCGCAGGCAAGACTGTCGCCCATGCCACCAAGGACATCACCGACGTTGCGACAGCTGCGCCTGGGAACCGAACTGCGGCGCATGCGAGAGCAGTCGGGGCTTGCCATCAATGACGCAGCCACCGCGCTCGGCGTGAGCCGCACGCACATCACCAACGTGGAGCTGGCCCGCTTCGGAGTGAGCGAGCAGCGGGTGCGCGCCCTCGCCTCGATCTACGACACACCGGACCAGGCCTACGTTGATGCGCTGGTGGGCATGACCCAGGACCGCAAGCCCGGTTGGTGGGAGGAATACAGGGGGTTCATCGGTGCAGGAGCAGTCGACCTCGCCGAGCTGGAGTTCCACGCGACGGGTCTGCACGTGTTCGCCGCTATGCATGTGCCCGGCCTGCTCCAGACCGAGGAGTACGCCCGCGCCGTACTCGCGGAGAGAGTGCCCGTCTGGCCGGGCCCCGAGCTTCGCCGCCGGCTCTCGCACCGTATGAAGCGCCGCGACATCCTGGACCGAGAGACTCCGGTCTCGTGCACGTTCGTCGTCCATGAGGCCGCACTTCGACTGTGTTTCGGCGGCCCGGACGTCATGCGTGCGCAGCTGAAGGAGCTGGTCGAGTCGTCGCGCCGCCGGAACGTCACCGTACGGGTCATCCCCTTCAGCTCCGGCGGCTTCCCCGTACCGGGGCTGACCGTGTCCTACACGTCCGGCCCGGTGCCCCAACTCGACACGGTGCAGCTCGACACCTCGATCGCCACGGAATTCCTCGATGCGCCCACTCAGTTGTCGAACTACCGTGTGCTCATGGAGCGCATCACCAAGGCCGCGCTTCCCAAGAAGGAGTCACGTGAGTTCATCCACTCCCTCGTTCAGAGCGCCTGAAGGGAGAAACGTGTCCCAGTTCAGCTGGCAGAGGTCGTCCTACTCCGGGTCGGGGGACAACAACTGCGTCGAACTCGCGGCATCGGACACCACCCTCGCCCTCCGCGAGAGCGACGACCCCACCGTCGTACTCCACACTCAGCGCCCCCAACTCACCGCCCTCCTGCGGCACATCAGGACCAGCACAGCCCGTGCCGTCTCTCTGTGAAAGAGGTTCGGGACATGCCCGAGATCACCTGGCAAAAGTCGTCCTACTCCGGCTCGGGAGAGACGAACTGCGTTGAAATCGGCGCCACTCCACACACCCTCGCCCTCCGCGAAAGCGACAGCCCCACCGTCGTACTCAACACCGACCGCCCCCAACTCACCGCTCTCCTACGGCACATCAGGACCACCACACCCCGCCCCCGCCGTTAATCAGTTGCCCCAGCTCACACACCTCGTACCGTCTCCCCCGTGACAGAGACGGAAACCGGGGCTGAACCCGAGACCCAAACCCTCCTCGCCGCCTACGACAACCAGATGCGCGGCGCCGCCCCCAACCCGCCCGCCGGGGTGACGTACGAGAAGGACGGGCCGCTGCTGCGGATCGTCGGGGAGACCCGGGGGTTCGTGACCGGACCGCGTGACCTGGGCCTGCGGGGGCATGCGCTCGATGAACTGATCGCCCGGCAGCGGGACTTCTTCGCGGCGCGTGGGGAGCGCGTGGAGTGGAAGATCCGGGGTCACGACGAACCGGCCGACCTCACGGACCGGCTGCGCGCGGCGGGCTTCGTGCCCGAGGATCAGGAGACGGTGCTGATCGGGCGGACCGAGGAACTAGCCGTAGGTGAGCCCGTGTTGCCCGAGGGCGTCACCGTGCGCCGGGTCTCCGGCGAGGCGGATCTGCGGCGGATCGGAGCCATGGAGTCGGCGATCTGGGGCATCGACCTGACCTGGCTGGCGACCGAACTGCTCGGCCGGGTCACCGCCACCCCGGACGAGATCGCGGTCTACGTCGCGGAAGCGGAAGCAGACGGCGAGGTGATCTCCGCGGCCTGGCTGCTCTTCTACGGCGACTCCGAGTTCGCCGGGCTGCGCGGCGGTTCGACCGTCACCGCGTGGCGCGGCAAGGGCATCTACCGCGCCCTCATCGCCACCCGAGCCGCCCTCGCCGCCGCCCGCGGAGTCCCGTACCTGCACGTGGACGCCTCGGACGACAGCGCGCCCATCCTGCGCCGACTGGGGTTCCGGGCGATCACCACGACCACGCCGTACGTGTGGCCACCGGAGCAACCGCCCCAGAAGAGCGCCGACTTGGCATCCCAGGACTAGACGGGACTAGAGACGAACCTGAACGCGGCCAACTGGGCGGGGAGTCAGACCCCCGCAACCTCAACCCGAGCCACCCCAGCCACTCCGACCGCCCCAGCCACCCTTGCGGCTCGTTCCTCCCGCGCCGCCCGCGCCCACCGCCGTATCAACGGCCACGTCGCGACACCTATCGTCAGCGAGATCAGGTGACCCCAGTTCGTCATGGGGTCGGTGAACGCGATCAGGTCCGCGACCAGTGACCAGCCGAACAGGGCGATCAGCGGGAGGCCGAGCCAGGGCCGGAGCAGACCGGCCAGCGCTCCTATGCTCGTCGCCACGCCGAAGCTGATGCCGTAATCGAGGCGGTGGAGGGAGGTGTCGGGGAGGTGGCCCGCCAACACCGCGATTCCCACGGTCCCTTCGGTCGCCAGCGTCGCCAGGATGTGCCCGGACAGGAAGACACCCGCAGCCCGCACCCCGCCGATCCGACGTTCCAGCGCGGTCAGCACGAGCAGGAAGAGGAACGCGTACGGCGACACCACCCCGCCCACGATCCACATCGCGCTGGCGACCAGCACGAGGAACGGGTCGCGGAGGAGGTGGGTGACGTCCGTGCTGGATGCCTGGTGCAGTTGGGTCACGAAGGTCGGGTCGGCGTACTGCGCCACCAGCGAAGTTACGACGAGCAGCATCCCGTAACCGAAGGTGAACGGCGTCCCCGTGGGCGTCGGCAGCAGTCGCCAGGGGTGGAGGCGGCGGAGCGCGGCCAAGACGCGTGACTCTCCGGGGACTGCGGGGGTGGACGCCGAGAGGGACACCGCCGCCGAAGTCCGCGTAGCGAACCCCAACTGCCCTACCGCGTCCGGCACTTCCCGCTGTCTCGGCATCGCGTCCAGCAGACCGGAATCCAGGGGCGAAGCCGACCCGAACTCGTCGGCCAGGGGCCCGCCCGGAGGCGTGGCGGGGGCCTGGGTGTCGGCCGTCGCGATCCGTTCCACGGTGAGGCGCTCCTTCCGGTTCCACCCCACCCTTCGCCGTCCCACCAGCCGCTGTCTATGACCGACGCCACGCGAGAGCCGATTCACAGCAACCTGAAAGCCTTCTCGCGCGTCCGCCGGTACCTTGTGCGCCCGGGCCCACGCGGCCCCACCCGGACGAGTACGCCTTGGGTTAATTCGGCTGCGCGATCCGGTGAAACTGCCAGGATGGATCGCATGACCACCGCGTACGACACCTCGGTGTACGACAACACCTCCGCGTACGACGCCCCCGTCGTCCTGGACCGTCGCGAGGGCCCCTACGGCGAGGTGGTGCTGCGCCGGCACGGGGAGTTGCTGCAGATCATCGCCAACGGGTGCTTCCTCATGGACACTTCGGACGGGCGCTCGGAGCGGCTGCTGGTCGACGCCGCACGCGATGCCCTCGACTCGCGCCCCGAAACCGGCGTACTGCCGGACGTGTTGATCGGCGGGCTCGGTGTCGGGTTCTCGCTGGCGCATGCCGCCGCCGACCCGCGCTGGGGCCGGATCACCGTCGTGGAGCGGGAGCCCGCGATCGTCGAATGGCACCGATCGGGGCCCTTGTCGGCGCTCTCCGCGGCCGCTCTCGCCGACCCCCGGACGGACATTGTGAAAACGGATCTAGTCGCATTCGTCAATGAGACTTGCGCCACTTTTGACGCGCTCTGCCTCGACATCGACAACGGCCCCGACTGGACCGTCACCGACAGCAACGAAACCCTGTACTCGCAGGCCGGACTGGCAAGCTGTGCAAGGGTGTTGAGGCCAGGCGGGGTACTGGCCGTATGGTCGGCGCAGCCCTCTCCGGAATTTGAGCGAACCTTATGGAATGCCGGGTTCCAACAGGTGCGTACCGAAGAGATCCCGGTTGCCCGAGGAGTTCCCGACGTGGTGCACCTCGCCGTCCGACCTGGATAGCAAAGGCGTGGTGACTGCCCGTACCCTGCTTGCCTGGCGCAGATCATTCAAGCGTCAAGCGCAGTCATGGGATCACCCCACTGGTTCCGGAAAGCACACTTCAGGGGCGGGCGATGGAGCAGACAAGTACCTCCCACAACGGTACGGCCACGGCCACGCCGGGCGCACAGCGCCGGGTGCTGGTGGTCGAGGACGACCCGACGATCGTCGACGCCATCGCAGCCCGTTTGCGGGCCGAGGGATTTCTCGTGCAGACCGCGGGCGACGGGCCGTCGGCCGTCGACACCGCCGAGGCCTGGCAGCCCGATCTGCTGATCCTCGACATCATGCTGCCCGGCTTCGACGGGCTGGAGGTCTGCCGCCGTGTGCAGGCCGCCCGCCCGGTGCCGGTGCTGATGCTCACCGCGCGCGACGACGAGACCGACATGCTGGTCGGACTCGGGGTCGGCGCCGACGACTACATGACCAAGCCGTTCTCGATGCGGGAGCTGGCGGCGCGGGTGCATGTCCTGCTGCGCCGCATGGAGCGTGCCGTGGTGGCCGCGTCCACCCCGCGCTCGGGCATCCTGCGCCTCGGTGAGCTGGAGATCGACCACGCGCAGCGCCGGGTACGGGTGCGCAGCGAGGACGTGCACCTGACGCCCACCGAGTTCGACCTGCTGGTGTGCCTGGCGAACACCCCGCGTGCCGTGCTCTCGCGCGAGCAACTGCTCGCCGAGGTGTGGGACTGGGCCGACGCGTCGGGCACCCGCACCGTCGACAGCCACATCAAGGCGCTGCGCCGGAAGATCGGCGCCGAGCGGATCCGCACGGTGCACGGCGTCGGCTACGCGCTGGAGACCCCGACGCCATGAGCGAAGGGCAGACGTCACGGAGGAGCCCCGGGGAGCCCTGGGGCGGCGTACGCCCGTTCTCGATCAAGACCAAGCTGGGCGCGCTGGTCGTCATCGCGGTGCTCATCACCACCGGGCTGATGATGATCGCCATGCGCACGGCGACGGAGCTGCGCTTCATCACGGTCTTCTCGATGATCGCCACACTGCTGATAACGCAGTTCGTGGCCCATTCGCTCACCGCGCCGCTGGACGAGATGAACACGGTGGCCCGGTCCATCTCGCGCGGTGACTACACCCGCCGGGTGCGCGAGAACCGCCGTGACGAACTGGGCGACCTGGCCGGGACGATCAACGTCATGGCCGACGAGCTGGAGGCCCAGGAGCGCCAGCGCAAGGAACTCGTCGCGAACGTCTCGCACGAGCTGCGCACCCCCATCGCGGGCCTGCGCGCCGTACTGGAGAACGTCGTCGACGGCGTCTCGGCCGCCGATCCGGAGACCATGCGGACGGCGTTGAAGCAGACGGAGCGCTTGGGACGTCTCGTCGAGACGCTGCTCGACCTCTCCCGGCTCGACAACGGCGTCGTACCGCTGAAGACGCGTCGCTTCGAGGTGTGGCCGTATCTCTCGGGCGTGCTCAAGGAGGCCAACATGGTCGCCTCCGCGCGCGCGGGCATCGCGTCGGGCTCGGGCAGTCACACGCGGACGGACGTCCATCTGCACCTGGACGTGTCCCCGCCGGAGCTGACCGCGCTCGCCGACCCGGAGCGCATCCACCAGGTCGTCGCCAACCTGATCGACAACGCGGTCAAGCACAGCCCCGCGCACGGCCGGGTGACGGTCAAGGCGCGGCGCGGGTCGCTGCCCCAGTCGCTGGAGCTGGAGGTCCTGGACGAGGGGCCCGGCATCCCGAAGGCGGAGTGGGCGCACATCTTCGAGCGGTTCAACCGGGGCGCGGTCAGCTCGCCCCACGGACCCGGCAGCGACGGCGGTACGGGCCTCGGCCTCGCGATCGCCCGCTGGGCGGTGGATCTGCACGGCGGCCGGATCGGTGTGGCCGAATCCGACCGTGGGTGCAGGATTATCGTCACCCTCCCGGGACTCCCCGCCATGCCAAGTTGACGTAAAGTTCGACCCGGAGCCCCAAGATCCACGACGGTCCGCGCTGACGGACACGTGTGATCAGGCACAGGCCCGCGCCGTCGGCGCGTCCGGCCCGCATCGACGTGCGTCTTCCGCAGCGGAACCACGCTTGTTTCCCGCCATTTCAGTGCTCGAAACACACTTTCCGATGTGACTTACGCGACGATGGAGCGGCCCGACCTGACCTTGGCGGTCATGGGGGCGTAGCCTTAATTCCCGCTGTCCATCACCTTGTGAAGCGGAAGAGGGCGGTTGCCGCCGTGTCGTCACAGTCCCCCAGTAACTCGACCATCTCGACCGAGTCCGACCAAGCCGCGGGTAAGAATCCCGCGGCGGCGTTCGGTCCCAACGAGTGGCTCGTCGACGAGATCTATCAGCAGTACCTCCAGGATCCGAACTCGGTGGACCGAGCCTGGTGGGACTTCTTCGCCGACTACAAGCCGGGCGCGGCTGCCGCCCCGACCTCGACTTCGGCGGGTACTGCGGCCGCGGGGGCCGCAGCGCCCACCACCCCGGCCCCGGCCGCACCCGTAGCCGCAGCTCCGGCTCCGGCCCCGGTCGCTCCTGCCGCGCCCGTGGCTCCGGCGGTCCCCGCGCCGGCGCCCGCAGCGGCCGCTCCGGCGCCGGTGAAGGCCGTAGCCCCGGCTCCGGCGCCTGCGAAGGCGGCGGCCCCGGTCGCTCAGCCGAAGAAGGCGGAGCCCGCGGCCGAGGCCACTGGTGGCCCGGAGTTCGTGACGCTGCGCGGTCCCGCCGCCGCGGTCGCGAAGAACATGAACGCTTCGGTCGAGGTCCCCACCGCCACGTCGGTGCGCGCGGTCCCGGTCAAGCTGCTCTTCGACAACCGCATCGTCATCAACAACCACCTGAAGCGCGCCCGGGGCGGGAAGATCTCCTTCACCCACCTCATCGGCTACGCGATGGTGCAGGCCATCAAGGCCATGCCGTCGATGAACTACTCGTTCGTCGAGAAGGACGGCAAGCCGACCCTGGTCAAGCCGGAGCACGTCAACTTCGGTCTCGCCATCGACCTGGTGAAGCCCAACGGCGACCGCCAGCTCGTCGTCGCCGGCATCAAGAAGGCCGAGACGCTGAACTTCTTCGAGTTCTGGCAGGCCTACGAGGACATCGTCCGCCGCGCCCGCGACGGCAAGCTGACGATGGATGACTTCACGGGCGTCACCGTGTCGTTGACCAACCCCGGCGGCCTCGGCACCGTCCACTCGGTGCCGCGTCTGATGCCCGGTCAGTCGGTCATCATGGGCGTCGGCTCGATGGACTACCCGGCCGAGTTCCAGGGCACGAGCCAGGACACCCTCAACAAGCTCGGTATCTCGAAGGTCATGACGCTCACGTCGACCTACGACCACCGGGTCATCCAGGGCGCGGCCTCCGGCGAGTTCCTGCGCGTCGTCGCGAACCTCCTGCTCGGCGAGAGCGGCTTCTACGACGAGATCTTCGAGGCGCTGCGCATCCCGTACGAGCCGGTCCGCTGGCTCAAGGACATCGACGCGTCGCACGACAACGACGTGACGAAGGCCGCCCGCGTCTTCGAGCTGATCCACTCCTACCGGGTCCGCGGCCACGTCATGGCCGACACCGACCCGCTGGAGTACCGCCAGCGCAAGCACCCCGACCTGGACATCACCGAGCACGGCCTCACCCTGTGGGACCTGGAGCGGGAGTTCGCGGTCGGCGGCTTCGCCGGCAAGTCCCTGATGAAGCTGCGCGACATCCTCGGCGTGCTGCGCGACTCGTACTGCCGCACCACGGGCATCGAGTTCATGCACATCCAGGACCCGAAGCAGCGCAAGTGGATCCAGGACCGCATCGAGCGCTCGCACTCCAAGCCGGAGCGCGAGGAGCAACTGCGCATCCTGCGCCGCCTGAACGCGGCGGAGGCCTTCGAGACCTTCCTCCAGACGAAGTACGTCGGCCAGAAGCGCTTCTCCCTCGAGGGCGGCGAGTCGGTCATCCCGCTGCTGGACGCGGTCATCGACAGCGCGGCCGAGTCGCGCCTCGACGAGGTCGTCATCGGCATGGCCCACCGCGGCCGCCTGAACGTGCTCGCGAACATCGTCGGCAAGTCGTACGCCCAGATCTTCCGCGAGTTCGAGGGCAACCTCGACCCGAAGTCGATGCACGGCTCCGGCGACGTGAAGTACCACCTGGGCGCCCAGGGCACGTTCACCGGCCTGGACGGCGAGCAGATCAAGGTCACGCTCGCGGCGAACCCGTCCCACCTGGAGACGGTCGACCCGATCATCGAGGGCATCGTCCGCGCCCGCCAGGACATCATCAACAAGGGCGGCACGGACTTCACGGTCCTGCCTCTGGCCCTGCACGGTGACGCGGCCTTCGCGGGCCAGGGCGTGGTGGCCGAGACGCTCAACATGTCGCAGCTGCGCGGCTACCGCACCGGCGGCACGATCCACATCGTCATCAACAACCAGGTCGGCTTCACGGCGGCTCCCGAGTCGTCGCGTTCCTCGATGTACGCCACGGACGTGGCCCGCATGATCGAGGCCCCGATCTTCCACGTGAACGGCGACGACCCCGAGGCCGTCGTCCGCGTCGCCCGCCTGGCCTTCGAGTTCCGTCAGGCGTTCAACAAGGACGTGGTGATCGACCTCATCTGCTACCGCCGCCGCGGTCACAACGAGTCGGACAACCCGGCCTTCACCCAGCCCCTGATGTACGACCTGATCGACAAGAAGCGCTCGGTGCGCAAGCTGTACACCGAGTCGCTGATCGGTCGCGGCGACATCACCCTGGAAGAGGCCGAACAGGCGCTCCAGGACTACCAGGGCCAGCTGGAGAAGGTCTTCACGGAGGTCCGCGAGGCGACCGCCCAGCCGGGTGCGGCGCCGATGTCGGACCCGCAGGCGGAGTTCCCGGTCGCGGTCTCCACCGCGATCTCCTCGGAGGTCGTCAAGCGGATCGCCGAGTCCCAGGTCAACATCCCGGACAACTTCCACGTTCACCCGCGCCTGCTGCCCCAGCTGCAGCGCCGGGCGACGATGGTCGAGGACGGGACGATCGACTGGGGCATGGGCGAGACGCTCGCGATCGGCTCGCTGCTCCTTGAGGGCACCCCGGTGCGCCTCTCCGGCCAGGACTCCCGCCGAGGCACGTTCGGCCAGCGCCACGCGGTCCTCATCGACCGTCAGACGGGCGAGGACTACACCCCGCTCCAGTACCTCTCCGAGGACCAGGCCCGCTACAACGTCTACGACTCCCTCCTCTCCGAGTACGCGGTCATGGGCTTCGAGTACGGCTACTCGCTGGCCCGCCCCGACGCGCTCGTGATGTGGGAGGCGCAGTTCGGCGACTTCGTCAACGGCGCGCAGAGTGTGGTCGACGAGTACATCTCGGCGGCGGAACAGAAGTGGGGCCAGACGTCCGGCGTCACGCTCCTCCTCCCCCACGGCTACGAGGGCCAGGGCCCGGACCACTCCTCGGCCCGCGTGGAGCGCTTCCTGCAACTCTGCGCGCAGAACAACATGACGGTCGCGATGCCGACCCTCCCGTCGAACTACTTCCACCTCCTGCGGTGGCAGGTGCACAACCCGCACCACAAGCCGCTGGTGGTCTTCACCCCGAAGTCGATGCTGCGCCTCAAGGCCGCGGCGTCGAAGACGGAGGAGTTCACGACGGGCCAGTTCCGCCCGGTCATCGGCGACGCGTCGGTGACGGACCCGGCGGCCGTCCGCAAGGTCGTCTTCGTCACGGGCAAGCTGTACTACGACCTGGACGCCGAGCGGGTCAAGCGCGGCTCCACGGACACGGCGATCATCCGGCTCGAGCGGCTCTACCCGCTGCCCGGTGCCGAGGTCCAGGCCGAGATCGCCAAGTACCCGAACGCCGAGAAGTACCTCTGGGCCCAGGAGGAGCCGGCCAACCAGGGCGCCTGGCCGTTCATCGCCCTGAACCTGATCGACCACCTGGACCTGGCGGTCGGCGCGGATGTTCCTCACGGGGAGCGGCTGCGGCGGATCTCCCGCCCGCACGGCTCGTCGCCGGCGGTCGGTTCCGCCAAGCGGCATCAGGCTGAGCAGGAGCAGTTGGTGCGTGAGGTGTTCGAGGCGTAAGCGCCCCGCACTGTCGTACGCGGCCGGGCCGCACCCCCACTCCGGGGGTGCGGTCCGGCCGTTTGCGCGCACTTATCCTTGACCCATGTACTTCACGGACCGTGGCATCGAGGAACTGGAGAAGCGGCGCGGCGAGGAAGAAGTCACCTTCGAGTGGCTCGCCGAGCAGCTGCGGACGTTCGTCGATCTGAACCCCGACTTCGAGGTCCCGGTGGAACGCCTGGCGACCTGGCTGGCGCGACTGGACGACGACGAGGACGACGAGTAGTTCCTCCTACGATGGTGCCGCTGGTTCCTACGGCGGTGCCGCCGGCGTGTGTCAGTCGCGCGGGCGGGCGAGGTCGTAGGCGAGGCCCAGCAGCCCGTGGGACAGGAGCAGCGCCCCCGCCACCGTCCAGCCTCCGCTACGGCGTCGTAGGCCCCAGGTCGTGAGCGGGAGGCCGGCTGCCGCCTGGGTCAGGGCCAGGGCGCGTGCTCTGGGGGTGCCGGACCAGGGCATCCAGGGGCCGAGGCGGCTGCTGTCGACGGCGTCGAGTTCCGCGCGGACCGCCTCACGCCAGCCCGACCACTCCACCTGCTGGGCATCCGGGCGGATGCGGGCGATCTCGCGGAGGCGGTCGGCGGGTTCGCCCGGGGTGAGCCCTGTGGGTAGGGCCACTCCCGCGCGCGTGAGGACCGCCAGGAGGCCGCGCAGGCGGGTGCGGGCGTCGGTCTCGGGGGCCGGTTTCGTGAGGTGGTCCAGGGACTGCAGGTCCAGTACGGGGTCCAGGCCCAGGCGTGCGGCGAAGGTGCGCATCGCCTCGTCCTCGCCGGCCGGGGTGCCGTCGGTGAGCCAGACGTAGCCGACGGGGCGGCGGAATCCCGAGGCCAGGGTGTAGCCCGCGCGGTCGGCGTCCCACCACAGGGCGAGTACCGGCCAGGGGGCGCCGACGGCGAGTGCGGTGGCCCAGCCGGTGAGGACGCGGTCGACCGGTTCCTCGCCGTGCAGCCAGGGCTTGCCCTCTGGGACGAGGACGCTCCAGTCGTCGCCCGCGCGGGTCAGCAGCATGCGTTCACGGAGCGGGTGGGCCGCCTGGGCGACGGACTCGGGGTCCGCCCGGCAGAGCAGCAGGGCGCCCGGGGTGGCACCGGTCCGGTGTCTGGCCTGCGGCTTCTCCGTCGACATGGTCACACGCTAGGGCAATGGGCCCATTTCCGCCGGTTGTCCGGAGTCCGGCGTCCGCTGTCCAATCCCCGACCTCCGACCTCCGACCTCCGACCTCCGCCCTCCGGTGATCACCGAAACGAGTGTCTTGACTTTCGACATCCACGATATATCGTGTTTCTCGGAAGACGCGATATGGCGCGTCGTGTTCCGTCCGGTTAGGCCGAGGAGGTCTGCATCATGTCCGAGTGGTCCGTCGCAGAGCCCAAGAAGCTCACGTTCGACGAGCCCGTGAGCGATCTCCACGTGCGCATCGTCAACGGAACGGTGAACGTCGTGGGGACGGACGAGGGTTCCGCCCGCATGGAAATCTCCGAGATCGACGGGCCGCCCTTGGTGGTGACCCAGAAGAACGGCACGCTGACGGTGGCGTACGAGGACCTCCCCTGGAAGGGCTTCCTCAAGTGGCTCGACCGGAAGGGCTGGCGGCGCAGCGCGGTGGTCTCCCTGGCCGTTCCCGCGAGCACGCGCGTCGAGGTCGGGGTGGTCGGTGCGGCGGCCGTCGTCTCCGGGATCAGCGGGCCTTCGGTGGTGCGGGGCGTCACCGGTGACACGACCCTCGTCAGCCTCTCCGGATCCGTTCGCGCCGAGACGGTCTCCGGGAATCTGGAGGCCCAGGCCGTCACCGGCGACCTCCGCTTCAACTCCGTCTCCGGCGATCTCACCGTGGTCGAGGGCTCGGGGCCCTCCGTGCGCGCCGAGTCGGTCAGCGGCTCGATGATCGTGGACCTCGACCCGGACGGCCCGACCGACGTCCGGCTGACCAATGTCTCGGGCGAGATCGCCATCCGGCTGCCGCATCCGGCGGACGCGGACGTCGAGGCGAACACGGCGAGCGGTTCGATCTCCAACGCGTTCGACGGGTTGCGGGTGCACGGCCAGTGGGGCGCCCACAAAATCACCGGCCGCCTGGGCGCGGGCACCGGGAAGCTGCGCGCTACGACGGTCTCCGGTTCGATCGCACTGCTGCGTCGTCCGGCGGCGGAGGAGGACGAGGGCGAGGGCGGGCCGTGGGACGGGGACACGGAGGCGACCGTCTCGGCGACACAGGCCGACAAGACGCCTCGGCCCGACATGACAAAGGGGCCCGGAGTTTCGACAGAGCCCGAGGACAGTGGGCCGGGCGACACGGCCGAGGAGACGGGGTCACAGGAGAAGACGTCTCAGGAGAAGGAGCCGGACGCTTCGGACGACGCCACCGGTGCCCCTGCGCCCGGCGTGACGGACGACGCTTCCGGCGCCCCTGTGGACCAGGCTCAGGGCGACTCGGGGGACAATTCCGTTTCCGGCCCAGGTGGTGCTTCCGGCACCGCCGAGGCCGACGGCACGACCGACAAGAAGGTGCTCTGACATGCCTCCCGTCTTCGCCCACGGCCGCCTCCGCCTCTACCTGCTGAAGCTGCTGGACGAGGCCCCCCGACACGGCTACGAGGTCATCCGCCTCCTGGAGGAGCGCTTCCAGGGGCTGTACGCGCCCTCGGCGGGCACGGTCTACCCGCGCCTGTCCAAGCTGGAGGCCGAGGGCCTGGTCACCCACACCACCGAGGGCGGCCGCAAGGTGTACTCCATCACGGACGCCGGCCGCGCCGAACTGGCCGACCGCAGCGGCGAGTTGGCCGACCTGGAGCTGGAGATCCGCGAGTCGGTCGCCGAACTGGCCGCCGAGATCCGGGCCGACGTCCGGGGCGCGGCGGGTGACCTGCGGCGCGAGATGCGCGCGGCGGCCTCCGAGGCCCGCCAGGGAGCCAGGACCGGGCGGGCCAGGCCGGGCGAACACGAAGGCCCCGCCGGGGACTTCACGGACTTCGCCGACAAGGAATCGTGGCGCGCCGCCAAGGAGGAGATGCGCCGCGCCAAGCAGGAGTGGAAGGAACAGGCCCGGCGCGCCAAGGACGAGAGCCGGCGGGCCCGCGAGGAGGCCCAGCAGGCCCGGCGCCAGGCCAAGGAGGCGCAGGCGCGGGCTTGGGCACAGGCCCAGGAGGAGATGCAGCGCATCGGCCGCCAGGTCCAGGAGCACGCGCAGGACCACTTCGCGCGCGGCGACTGGCCCACGGGTGTGCGGGAGAGCCTGAGCGAACTGGCCAAGGAGTTCGGCGACTTCGGGAAGGAGTTCGGCAAGGACTTCGGGTTCGGGGGGCGACCGGGTGCGGGTACCGATGCGGGTGCGGGTGCGGGCAAGTCGGCCTCGACACCGGCGGCGCCCTCGACACCCGAGTACAGCCAGACCCCGGAGGACTTCCCCGCGGAGTACGAACCGGCCTGGGCCCACGAGGACTCCACCGGCGACCCGGCCCGCGATCTGGACCGGCTCCTCGACCGCTTCCGGGACGACATCCGTGACGCGGCCCGCGACCGTGGCGTCACCGAGGACCAACTCCGAGACACCCGGCGCCACTTGTCGGCGGCGGCGGCACACATCGGGGCGGTACTCCGCGGCAGCCGCAAGGCCTGAGGCCAGCCCGTGAAGCACAGGCACAAGCGGTGCGCCCCGGCATCGAGCCCAGGCGCAACCGCCCCGCACCACCTCACCCCACCCCCGCACACAAGCATGTCGACCTGCCCGCTCAGCCCGCCGCCCTCGCCTCTCCCCCGCCGTACAGCACCCGCGTCGCCGCCTCGTGCGTCACCCCGTGGTCGGCGAGCACCTCACCCGGCACGCCGGGGAGGACGGTCAGAGCGAGGAGAAAGTGTTCGTCACCGACGTGCCGGTCGCGATGGGCGACGGCGATGCGCAGGGACTTCTCCAGGACGTCCTTGGCGCCGCGGCTGAAGACCCGGCGGCCCGACCACGACTCCTTGTCCTTGCGGTCGCCGGACATCGCCCCGACGCCGTGCACCTCCTCGACCCGGGCGACGATCTCCGAGACATCGATACCGAGCCCGGCAAGGGCATCGGCCTCGGCCTGCGAGAGCCCCGCACGTCGGCGCGCGTCGCCCAGAGCCCGTCGTACGGACTCCTTGCGTTCCTCGGGAGCGAGACCGAGGGCGGTCAGGGTGAAGGAGGCGCGACTGGCCTTTCGGTCGAGGAGGGCCAGCAGCAGGTGTTCGGGGTCGACGGAGCCGGACCCCGACCGCTCGCGGTGCTCCACCGCGCCCCGCACCACGGCGCGGGCGTCCTTCGTGAACCGTTCGAACATCACTGCCTCCCGTACTTCTTGTGCACGGCCTGCCTGCTGACACCGAGTTCCGCGGCGATCTCCTGCCACGACCAGCCCTGATTGCGCGCACTGCGCACCTGCACCGCCTCCAGCTGCTCCACAAGCTTGCGCAGCGCGGACACGGCACGCAGGCCGACCCGTGGATCACGGTCACCCGCGCGCTCGGCGAGATCCGTTGCTTCGGTCATGATGTCAACTTACGTTGACACACCCCGCATGTCAACCAAAGTTGACAACCGGTGGCGACACGCAAGGTGGCGGCAAACGCCGACGGCCGGCCCGGAGAACCGGACCGGCCGCACAGAGCCACACACAGGGAAGGAAGTTGCCAACCGGGATCGCTGACCGGGATCGCTGACCGAGCTCGCTGACCGAGCTCGCTAACCGTTCGTGAGGACGATCTTGCCGAACTGGCCGCCGGAGTCGAGCCGTTCGAAGCCTTCGCGGGCGCGGTCCATGGGCAGCACCTCGTCGATGACCGGCCGTACACCCGTCGCGGCGCAGAAGGCGAGCAGGTCCTCCAGCTCGTCCTTGGTGCCCATGGTCGAGCCGACGACCTTGAGTTCGAGGAAGAAGATGCGGGTGAGTTCGGCGTGCGAGGGCCGGTCGCCGCTGGTGGCACCGGAGATGACGAGCGTGCCGCCGGGCTTCAGGGACTTCACCGAGTGGGACCAGGTGGCGGCGCCGACGGTCTCGATGACGGCGTCGACGCGCTGCGGCAGCCGCGCCCCCGGCTCCACCGCCTCCAGGGCGCCCAGCTCCAGCGCCCGCTTCCGCTTGGCCTCGTCCCGGCTGGTCGCGAAGACCCGCAGCCCGGCCGCCTTGGCGAGCACGATGGCAGCCGTGGCGACACCGCCGCCGGCACCCTGCACGAGCACCGAATCTCCGGGCCGTACACCGGAGTTGGTGAAGAGCATGCGGTACGCGGTCAGCCAGGCCGTGGGCAGACAGGCGGCTTCCGCGAAGGACAGTTCCTTCGGCTTCGGCAGGACGTTCCACGTCGGTACGGCGACCTGCTCGGCGAAGGTGCCCTGGTAGTGCTCGGTGAGGATGGAACGGGGCTCCTTGGGGCCGACGCCGTGACCGGTCTGGCCGATGACGGAGTGCAGGACGACCTCGTTGCCGTCCGCGTCGACACCGGCGGCGTCGCAGCCGAGGATCATCGGCAGCTTGTCCTCCGCGAGGCCGACGCCGCGCAGGGACCAGAGGTCATGGTGGTTGAGGGAGGCGGCCTTGACGTCGACGACACTCCAGCCCGGCCGGGCCTCGGGGGCGGGACGCTCCCCCAACTCAAGGCCGGAGAGCGGCTGGTCGCGGTCGATTCGGGCGGCGTAGACGGCGAACATGACCTTGACGATAGGCTCCGCCGGTTGACCAGGGAACTACCTCGCGCTGTGACACATGCCCTCTTGCGCAAGAGGTGCGGGGTATTCACCTGGTCGTCCCCTGGGGGCTGCG
>NZ_BARF01000036.1 GCF_000367365.1 Streptomyces prunicolor NBRC 13075
CGGGGATCCCGGCAGGAGTCCGTGGGCTACGACGGGCCCGGGGCGGGGAGTTGGAGCAGGACGTGATGGTCGGTCAGGCCTGCGAGGCAGCGGTCTGTGTGGCCTGGTTCCTGCTCTCCTCGCCCCCTGACCGCCACAGGACGCAGCACGCAGCACGCAGCACGCAAGAATCGCCGAGAGTTCGGAAGGTCATCCATGCCATCGAAGTTCTTACCCGTGCCATCGCCGCAAGGTGCTGACGGTGGACGGCCGTTTCGGTCCCATCACCAGCTCGTACTTCTACTTCCAGCTGTACGACTACTCCAATGGCCAAGGCGGCAGTCACACGGGTTGGTGCGCCCCGCGTCCGTAGGCCGATGACCAACCTGGGCGACCCGCTGGGCCCCGCCGCTTGCCATGATCGGGGCCCAGCGGAACATGCTCGATCTCCGCGTCGCCATCGGCGAACGTCCCGCACAGGAACAGGAGTTGGGTAGGCACACGCCGATTTCATGGGCCAAGTGGGTCCGCTCAGGCCGTTCGCTTGCGGGGAGTCGCCTTCTTTGCCGGGGACTTCTTCGCCGTCGTGGTGGACTTGGTCGCCGTCGTCTTTTTGGTCGTCCGCGTCGACTTCTTCGCCGACGCCGACGCCGATGCCGATGCCGGGGACTCGGACTGGCGCTGGGACTGGGACTTCTTTGCCGTTGTCGTCTTCTTCGTTGCCGTGGAGGTCGACTTCTTGCCGGGGGTCTGCTTGGGGGTTGCTCGGGGTGAGATGCGTCTGACCTCGGCCTTCGCTCCCGTTTCCGTACCGTCCGTTTCCTTGGCGTCCGGTTCCTCGCCGCGCGATTCCTTCGCCTCTCGGACGCTTTTCTCCAGGGCCGCCATCAGGTCCAGGACCTTCGCGCCGGGGGCCGGGGACGGGGACGTAGCGGGGTGTTCGCCGGAAGCCTTCGCGGTGATCATTTCCTCCACCGCCTCGCGGTAGTCGTCGTGGAGGTCCGCGAGGTCGACCTCGCCCAGCGTGTCCATCAGGGCGTCCGCGAGGTCGAGTTCCTTGTCCCGGACGGTGACGTTCGTGTCGGGGGCGACGCCCTCGGGGACGCGGATCTCGTCCGGCCAGAGCAGGCCGTGCATGGCGATCACGTCGTCCACCACGCGCAGCATGCCGAGGCGTTCCCGGCCCCGCAGCGCGTACTTCGCGATGGCCACCTTCTGGCTGCGCTTCAGCGCCTCGCGCAGCAGGGTGTACGGCTTGGCCGCGGGGACGCCGTTCGCGGAGAGGTAGTACGCCGCGTCCATCTGGAGCGGGTCGATCCGGTCGGCCGGCACGAACGCCACGATCTCGATCGTCTTCGCCGTCGGGATCGGCAGCTGGGCCAGGTCCTCGTCCGTGATCGGGATCATCGTGCCGTCCGCGTCCTCGTACGCCTTGCCGATCTCGGCCTGGGCGACCTCTCGGTCCTCCAGTTCGCAGACCTTGCGGTACCGGATGCGGCCGCCGTCCTCGGTGTGGATCTGGCGGAAGGAGACGGAGTGGCTCTCGGTCGCGTTCACCAGCTTGATCGGGATGCTGACCAGGCCGAAGGAGATGGCGCCGTTCCATATGGATCGCACCTGCCGCACCCGCCTTCCGATTCCGGCTCGCGATTCCGCCTTACGGTTCCGAATCGCGATTCCGGCTCGCGTCCGGTTCATCACGTTTCCGTGGGATTCTCATCGTATGACGCCGATCACAGAGGTGGAGGGGCGAAGGGTCGCGCTCAGCAACCTGGACAAGGTGCTGTACCCGGCGACCGGCTTCACCAAGGGCGAGGTCCTGCACTACTACGCGACCACCGCCGAGGTTCTGCTGCCCCATCTGCGCGACCGGCCGGTGTCCTTTCTGCGGTACCCGGACGGGCCCGAGGGGCAGATGTTCTTCACCAAGAACGTGCCGCCCGGTACGCCCGACTGGGTCACCACCGCGGAAGTGCCCCGGTCGGAGGGGCCGGCGCGGATGGTGCTCGTGCAGGATCTGGCGTCCCTGATGTGGGCGGCGAATCTCGTCACCGAGTTTCATACGCCGCAGTGGGTGATCGGGGCGCCCGGCCTAGCCGACCGGCTCGTCTTCGACCTTGATCCGGGGGCGCCCGCGACCGTCGTGGAGTGCTGTGAGGTTGCGGTGTGGCTGCGGGAGCGGCTCGCGGCGGACGGGATCGAGGCGTACGTCAAGACGTCCGGGGCGAAGGGGTTGCATGTGCTGGCGGGGCTGACGCCGGTGTCTTCGGAGCGGGCCGTCGAGTACGCGAAGGCGTTGGCCGTGGCGGCGGAGGCGGATCTTCCTCACCTTGTCGTGCACCGGATGACGCGGAGTCTGCGGGCGGGGAAGGTGTTCGTCGACTGGAGTCAGAACGCCGCACGGAAGACCACGGCCGCGCCCTATACGTTGCGGGCACGGGCGGCGGAGTGTGTGTCGGCACCGGTGACGTGGGCGGAGGTGTCGACGTACGGGGACCCGGATCAACTCACTTTCACGGCAAGGGAGTTGGAGGTGCGGCTGCTCGAGTACGGCGATCTGCTGGAACCGTTGCTCGACGCCGGACGAGCGGGAACCCTGCCCTGACGCCACTCGTCCCGTCCCGCCCCGTTCCGCCTATCCCTTCATACCCTCCCCCACGTATGCCGATCCCTCGCCATCGCGTGCAGCGCCTCCACATCCGCCGGCTTCAACACCCCGCCCGTCCTTGCCAGTCCGGACAGTTCCGTGTCCTGGAGTACGCGGACCTCGCGCAGCGGAGTCATCACCCTGACGTCCGCCGGGCCGGACAGGGCGAGGACCGGGTGGACCTCGGCCGTCAGCGCGTACGACGCTCGGGCCGCGTCGGAGCGGGCGCGGCGGAGCAGGGGGAGGGGGTCTCGGCGGCCCAGGGTGACCATGGGGTCGGTGATCTGGACGCGTTGTTTGCGGGCGTAGAGCGTGTGCAGGGCGAAGAGGCCGCCGGGGCCGATCAGCAGGTGGTGGAGGCGGTCGCCGCCGGGGAGGGGGATGGAGTGGAGGGTGTGCCAGCCCGCGCCGTCGAGGTCGTCCAGGGCCATGCCCACCGCCTGTTCCGCGGTCAGGGCGCGGCGGCGGGCGTCCGGGCGGAGGCGGTGTTGGGGGCCCGGGTCGCGGTCGAGGGCCACGTGGAGGGCCTCGCCGGGGCGGTTGGGGGCCAGGTCGTCGTCGGGGTGGAGGGTCAGTCGGGCCAGTTCCGCGGCGGTCGGTACCGGTGGTGGGCCCACCGTGACCGGGCCGGTGAGGAAGGGGCCGAGGGCGTGCAGGACGTCCTCTCTGCGGTCCTCGCTCAGCAGATTGATCCGGGCCGCCTCCCTGTCGTACCAGGCGACGTTCCTTCCGTCCGTGTGACAGACGTACAGCCGTTCCTGACCATGGCGCCAGGTCGGTACGACGCGTAGTCCGCTCATGCGTCATCACCCCTCGACCATGGGAACAGGCGGGGTGCTCAAGGGGCAAGAACCCGGTTACCTTTGGGTCAGTCGCTGGGGCTTGGGGAGGCGCCGTTGCGGACGCGCAGGAAGCAACCCGACGTACCCGCTCCGGACAGTCCGTGGAGCGAGATCACGCCCGGTCTGTGGATGGGCGGTCACGAGTTCAGGGGGCGCTCGGGGCAACTGGAGTTCGCGGTGGTGCGGGACGAGTTCGATCTCGTACAGACGCTGCTACGGCTGCCCGGGCACGGGCCCGACCCCGGTGTCGAGCACCATGTGTGGCCGATTCCGGACGGGCCGCTGGACGGGACGCAGCTGGCCGGCGTGATGCGGCTGGCCGTCGCCGCCTGTGACGCGCTGGAGGAGGGGCGGAAGGTACTCGTCCGCTGCTACTCCGGTTACAACAGGTCGGGCCTGGTCGTCGCCCATGCGCTGGTCCGCCGCGGGTACTCCACGGAGGAGGCGATTCGGCTGATCCGTTCCCGCCGGTCCCCGTGGGCACTGCACAACGAACTGTTCGTCGCGTATCTGCGCACCGGACTGTCCACGGCCCGGCTGCTGGAGGAGCTGGCCGAGTAGGCGAGTAGGCGAGTAGGCGAGTAGGCGAGTAATCGTTCCCTCAACCCACCCGCACATATGAACAAAAAGGACTTCCCTACGAATAGGGTGTACGGGTCCCACACCAGCGCCCCCGCAGGAGAGCAGTGCCACCCCGTCGCCCCGTGCGCGCCACCCGTGCCGCCCGCACCACCGCCGCCGTCGCTCTGCTGCTCGCGACCGCGGTGGCCTGCGGTGACACCGGCGCACTGCAAGGCGCGGGGGCGACCCCGACAGCGACCAGCCCCGCCAAGCTTTGGCCGAATCTGTCGCCCGCCGCCTCCCCCGCCTACGACTTCGACGAGGCGGACACGGAGACCGTGAAGGGCGTCACCGTCCCCGGCGACGACATTCGCGAGGTGGACCCGATCGCCGTCGTACGCGCCGAGATCGCCGCGAACCCGAGTGACTACGGCGGCTCCAAGGCGCCGTATCGGGGGACCGCCGAGCGGATCGGCGACTGCGAGAAGGAGAAGGATGGGGACCGTAGCGCCTGTCCCGTCCTCAAGCCCTACTACCGCGACCTCACCGGCGACGGGCGCGACGACCTCACCCTCGGGTTCCGGCTGCTGCCGACCAAGATGACCGCCGTGCGCGTCTACACCGTCGAGAAGCACCGGCTCGTGCAGGTCATGGCCAACGACGACGCCGTGAGCGGGGTCGAACTGGCCGGGCGTTCGGTGATCATCCGCTCGCCGTCCGAGCTCGCGGGGTACGAGTACCGCGTGCAGTGGACCTGGGACGCGGACCAGAAGGCGATGCTGCTGACGCACGACGAGTTCCTGCGCACGGGCGGCCGTAAGCACGGGGTGCGCCGCGCGACGCCGGTGCCCACCTCCGCGGCGACGCCGTGACGCGGCTCGCGCTGCCCCGGTGGACCGGGACCCTCGCCTTCAAGGCCGCCGTGTTCATCACCGTGATGTGCTGCGCGCTGGCCGCCCTGCTCGGCGTACTCGTCCATGTCTCGGTGACCGACCGGACCGTCGGCCAGGCCCGCGACCTCGCGCTGTCACGGCTGAAGGAGGCGACGACGCAGTACGAGGCCGGGGACTCCCTCGTGCACGGCGCCGGCGTCGATCCCGAGGAAATGCCCCTGCCGCTACGGCAGTTGGCGGCGGCCGGGGAGCGCGGCACGATGGTCGGCAAACGCCGGGGGCACCCCACGATGTGGGCGGCGGGACCGGCCTCCGGCGACCGGGTGCTCGCCGTGGCCGTCGACTACTCGCAGGGCGCCGACACCATCGCCGGACTCGACCGGGCGATCGTCTGGTCCTCGGCGCTGGCGATCGGGGCGACGCTGCTGGTCGGCGCGTTCGCGGTGACCCGGGTGACCCGGCGGTTGCACGGGACGGCGCAGGTCGCCCGGCGGATCAGCGCGGGTGACCTGGACGCGCGGGTGGACGATCCCCGGACGAAGGACGCGACCCTGCCTCAGGACGAGGTGGCCGCGGTGGCCGCCGCGCTGGACACGATGGCGTCCTCGTTGCAGGGGAAGTTGCTGAGCGAGCAGCGGTTCACGGCGGATGTGGCGCACGAGTTGCGTACGCCGTTGACCGGGTTGCACGCGGCGGCCGAGTTGTTGCCTCCGGGGCGGCCGACGGAGCTGGTGCGGGACCGGGTGGCCGCGTTGCGGACGCTCACGGAGGACCTGTTGGAGATCTCCCGGCTCGATACGCGGCGGGAGAAGGTGGAGTTGGACGCGGAGCGGTTGGGGGCGGTGGCCGAGCGGGTGGTGCGGGCGTCGGGGGCGGACGCGGAGGTCGTCGTCGTACGGGATGAGTGGGTGGAGACGGATCGGCGGCGGCTTGAGCGGGTGCTGGGGAATCTTGTCGCCAATGCGTATCGGCATGGGCGGGGGCCGGTTGTGGTGACCGTGGAGGGGGCGGTGGTGGCTGTGCGGGATCACGGGGACGGGTATCCGGAGTACTTGGTTGAGCATGGGCCGCAGCGGTTCCGTACGGAGGGTGGGGCTACGGGGCATGGGCTGGGGTTGACCATCGCGTTGGGGCAGGCGGAGGTACTTGGTGCTCGGCTGGAGTTCAGCAATGTGGACGCCGGTGATGGGGGTGGGGCGCTTGCGACGTTGACGCTCGGATGAGTGGAGAGCGGTAGTTCGTCGGCTGCGGGTCGGTGGGGGCTGGTCGCGCAGTTCCCCGCGCCCCTTCCGGGGCGCTCGTGTGGCCCAGCGTGATGAGCGAAGCTCCCCTCCCCCTCCTAATGTGGCGATAAGTCAGGTTCGCCCCACCCCTGGAGGTTCCCCCATGTCCCTCAGCCTCTCCCTCCGCCGGATCGGTATAGCGGTTGCCGCTGGTGCGCTGGTGACCGCCGCTGCCGTTGCGCCCGCCGTGGCCGATGACGAGTGGGGCGACGAAGACCCGGGCGTCAGCCGTCAGGACGACGGTGGGTGGAACCAGCAGGACGACGACAACTTCGGCGGCCGCGGTGACCACGACAACCAGGGCGACCACGACCACGGCGACCACGACAACCCGCGCCTCTACCGCGGTGTCGTCACGGCCGGTCAACTCGCCCTGCGTTCCCGCCCGGACCGCGGCAGCAGGGTCATCCGGTACGCCTACCGCGGCGAGCACGTCTCGATCTTCTGCAAGACCGGCGGCTCGAACGTCCAGGGCAACCCGCTCTGGTACCTCCTCACGGACGGCACCTGGGCCTGGGGCTCGGCGCGCTACATCGACAACATCGGGCCCGCGCCCCGCTGGTGCTGACGGCCGAGACACACGCATCACCCAAGGCACACAACCCGCACCATTTGGGTAAGTTCCGGACATGACCAACGCCGGAACCACCGTCACAGCGGACCTTCCCACACCCGCTGTACGCCTCCCCCGGCGCCGTGGCATCGAACTCACCCTCATCGTCGTGGCCGTACTTCTCTCCGTGTACGGCTACTGCGCTGTCGGTCTCGCCAAGAACGGCACGGTCCCGCCCGGCGCCGCCGGCTACGGCGCCGGGCTCGGCGTGCTCGCCCTGCTCGCGCACATCGCGGTGCGGCTGCGGGCCCCGTACGCCGACCCGCTCCTCCTCCCTATCGGGGTGCTCCTCAACGGCCTGGGTCTGGTGCTCATCTACCGGCTCGATCTGGAGACCCCCGGCGACCGGGCCGCCCCCACCCAACTCGTCTGGTCCACCCTGGGCGTGACCTTCTTCATCGTCGTGGTCGTCGCCCTCCGCGACCACCGGGTCCTCCAGCGCTACGCCTACGTGTGCGTGGCCGCAGCCCTCGTCCTGCTCACCCTCCCGGTCCTCTTCCCGGCCGTGAACGGTGCCCGGATCTGGATCCGGATCGCCGGATTCTCCATCCAGCCGGGCGAGTTCGCGAAGGTGCTGCTGGCGGTCTTCTTCGCCGCTTACCTCGCCGCCAACCGCAACGCGCTCGCCTACGCCGGGCGTCGCGTGTGGCGCCTCCAGCTCCCCACCGGCCGGGTGCTGGGCCCGATCGTCGCGATCTGGCTGCTGAGCGTCGGCGTCCTGATCCTGGAACGCGATCTGGGCACCTCGCTCCTCTTCTTCGGCCTGTTCGTGACCCTCCTCTACGTCGCCACCGGCCGCACCGGCTGGTTCGCGGTCGGCCTGCTGCTGGCGGCCCTCGGCGCGGTCGCGGTCGGCCGGCTCGAACCGCACGTCCACAGCCGCGTCCTCGACTGGTTGCACCCCTTCGCGTCGATCGACGCGGGCCACGGCCCCAACCAACTCGCCCAGTCCCTCTTCGCGTTCGCGGCCGGCGGCATGCTCGGCACGGGCCTCGGCCTCGGCCACTCGATCCTCATCGGCTTCGCCGCCAAATCGGACTTCATCCTGGCGACAGCGGGCGAGGAACTGGGCCTGGCCGGCCTCTCCGCGATCTTCATCCTCTACGGCCTTCTCGTGGAGCGCGGCTACCGGGCGGGGCTGGCGCTGCGCGACCCCTTCGGGCGGCTGCTCGCGGTCGGGCTCGCCTCGATCGTGGCGCTCCAGGTGTTCGTGATCGCGGGCGGGGTGACGGGCCTGATCCCGCTGACCGGCATGGCGATGCCGTTCCTCGCCCAGGGCGGCTCCTCGGTCGTCACCAACTGGGCGATCGTCGCCCTGCTGATCCGGCTGAGCGACTCGGCCCGCCGTCAGTACGACATCGAGGTGGCCGCGTGACCGACTCCATGACCCGCCACATCCGCCTCGCCGCGGCCTTCTGCACCCTGCTCCTGCTGGCCCTGCTGGTGAACGCCACCCGCGTCCAGGTCTTCCAGTCCCGCACCTACGACGACAACATCGCCAACCGCCGCCAGACCATCGCCCGTTACGACCAGCCACGCGGCGCCATCCTCGTCGGCGGGAAACCGGTCACCGGTTCCCGGGACTCCGGCGAGCAGCTCCGCTACGAACGGACGTACAGGAACGGCCCGTTGTACGCCCCCGTCACCGGCTTCGCCTCGCAGGAGTACGGCACGACGCTCCTGGAGCACTCCGAGGACGGCATCCTCTCCGGCACCGACTCGATGCTCGCGCCGTTCCCCCTGTGGAACGACCTGACCCGCGCCCAGAACCCCGGCGGCAACGTCGTCACCACCCTCAACCCGGCCGCACAGCAGGCGGCGTACGCCGGACTCGGTACGCGCACGGGTGCGGTGGCCGCGATCGAACCGTCCACCGGCCGCATCCTCGCCCTCGTCTCGACCCCGTCCTACGACCCCGGGTCACTGTCGGGCAACGGCCGTTCCGCGAACCGCAGTTGGGCCCGCCTGAACGCCGACCCGGACAAGCCGATGCTCAACCGGGCGGTACGGCAGACCTATCCGCCGGGTTCGACGTTCAAGGTGGTCACCGCGGCGGCGGCGCTGGACGCGGGGGTGGTGACGGACCTGGACGCGGCGACCAACTCCCCCGACCCGTACACCCTCCCCGGCACCTCGACGACGCTCACGAACGAGGGCGACGGCTGCGTGGACGCGCCGCTGCGCTCGGCCTTCGAGTGGTCGTGCAACACGGTGTTCGCGAAGCTGGGGGTGGATGTGGGCGTGCGGGACATGAGCGGCACGGCGGAGGCGTTCGGCTTCAACGACGCCTACGTGAAGATCCCGTTCTCGGTCTCCCCCAGCACCTTCGACACCACGTTGGACAAAGCCCAGTTGGCGCTGTCGTCGATCGGGCAGTACAACACGCGGGCCACGCCGTTGCAGATGGCGATGGTCGCGGCGGCGGTCGCCAACGGCGGGCAGGTGCGGGAACCGTATCTGGTGGAACGGACGACGCGGCGGGGCGGCGAGACGGTGTCGACGGCGGGTTCGCGCCCGGTCCGCCAGGCGATGCACCCGGCAACAGCCGTACAGATGAAGGAACTTATGGAGGACGTCGTCACCGAGGGCACCGGCACCAACGCGGCGATCCCCGGTGCGACCGTCGGCGGCAAGACCGGCACCGCACAGCATGGCATCGGCAACTCCGGTACACCCTATGCCTGGTTCGTGTCCTGGGCGCAGGGCGAGCGGGACATCGAGCCGAAGGTGGCGGTCGCGGTGGTGGTGGAGGACGCGTCGGCGGACCGGTCGGACATCAGCGGGGGCGGGGACGCGGCGCCGATCGCGAAGGCGGTGATGGAGGCGGTGCTCGGTTCGTGAGCGTTCGGTGCGGCGGGAGGCGGTGGCTGCCCTGTGGTGGGTGTCGGCCGGCCACCGCCCCACGGCTCCGGCGGGGTGAGCGGGTCCGTCAGTGGATGGCCTTGCGGGCCTCCGAGCGGACCTGGAGGGTCATCCTCGCGGAGAGCGCCAGGTCCACGTCCTCGGGGTCCTGGGTGAGGGTCTTCGCGGTCATCCAGGCGACGGCCGCCGCGGTGTTGCCGTCCGCCCAGGAGCACGTCGGATAGGTGAGCGTGAGCCCGGACTTCTGCTGGCTGAGCACCTCGCAGGAGATGGTGACACCCCCTTCGGCGAAGTCCTTCCGCGGTACGGCCACGGTCACCCCGGTGGCCTCGCCGGCACCCTTCAGCATGCTGACGCGGGCCTCGTCCGTGTTCTTGAACCGGCCGTACATCCCCGAGAGCGCCAGCGTGCCCTTGCTCGTATCACCGTTCAGGCCGTACGTGCCGACCACACCCACGGTGTCCCTCGCGTCCCAGGCGCCGTCGGCCTCCTCCTCGATCTTCTGCCCCTCGGTGTCGGAGAGGTCGGAGGCGAGTTCGAAACGGCCGTCGACCAGCGTCTTGGGCAACGTCAGCTCGTAGTCGGCCTCGGGAAAGCCGCTGTCGACGTTCTGGCCGATCAGCACGATGGCCACGATGGTCGCCACACCGACACCGATCGCCCCACCGACGACGCCGAGGACGAGCCCGACCCTGCGCTTCTTCGGGGGCGGGAACACGGGCGGAGGGGCACCCCAGCCGTAGGGCTGACCGGGCTGACCGGGCTGAACAGGCTGGCCGTAGGGCTGCTGCGGGTAGGGCGCTCCGTACGGCGAGGCGGGCGGCTGGCCGTACGGCTGTTGCGCATAGGGCTGTTGCGCATACGGCTGTTGCGGTTGGGGCTGTTGCCCGTACGGCGGCTGACCGTACGACTGCTGGCCGTACGGCTGTTGGGGATACGGAGGCTGCTGTGGAGGTGGTGGCATGGACACTCCCCGACCGTACACGCGAACGAACCGACGCCCCTCCGGATAACAAGTCCCGCAGGAGGGATTGACGAGCTTGCTGACAAGCAGTCTCATAAGACCTCGGAGGATGTGACCCCGGGTAACACGCCGATCCGCGAGGTGGGAGAACCATGACGACCCTGACCGAAGCCGACGCGATCGACGGGCTGCGTGACGCGCTCGGCCTGCTCAAGGACCGTGAACAGGTCGCCGAGCGGCTGCTCGCCTCCTCCGCGAAGCACTCCTTCGACCCCGACAAGGAACTGGACTGGGCCGCGCCCTTCGAGGACGGCAAGTGGTTCTGGCCGCCGGAGTTGGTGTCCCTGTACGGCACCCCGCTGTGGAAACGGATGGGCGAGGAGCAGCGCATCCTGCTCTCCCAGCACGAGGCCGCGGCGCTCGCCTCGCTGGGCATCTGGTTCGAGTTGATTTTGATGCAGCTGCTCGTTCGGCACATCTACGACAAGGCGGCGACCAGTGCGCATGTGCGCTATGCGCTGACCGAGATCGAGGACGAGTGCCGGCACTCGAAGATGTTCGCGCGATTGATCTCGCGTGGGGACACGCCCTGGTATCCGGTGAGCCGGGTCCATCAGAACCTGGGGCGGTTGTTCAAGACGGTGTCCACGACGCCCGGTTCGTTCACGGCGACGCTGCTCGGGGAGGAAGTCCTCGACTGGATGCAGAGGTTGACGTTTCCGGATGAGCGGGTGCAGCCGTTGGTCCGGGGGGTCACGCGGATCCATGTCGTCGAGGAGGCGCGTCATGTGCGGTACGCGCGCGAGGAGTTGAGGCGGCAGATGGTGACCGCGCCGCGGTGGTCGCAGGAGTTCACGCGGGTGACCTCCGGGGAGTTCGCGCGGATCTTCTCGATCGCCTTCGTCAACCCCGAGGTCTACACGAACGTAGGGCTTGATCGGGCGGAGGCGGTGGCTCAGGTGCGGGCGAGTGGGCATCGGCGGGAGGTCATGCAGAGCGGGTCGAAGAAGCTGACGGATTTCTTGGACGACATTGGTGTGCTGCGGGGTGTGGGGCGGCGGTTGTGGAAGGCGTCCGGGCTGCTGGCTTGAGTTCATAGTGCCGGCCGGTGGGGGCTGGTCGCGCC
>NZ_BARF01000035.1 GCF_000367365.1 Streptomyces prunicolor NBRC 13075
AAACGCCGGACGGGCTGAGTGAAGCCGGCCCGAGTTCAGAATCAGAGTTAGCGGCCGGCTTCCTTCGACACCAGCGCGACCGCCTCGTCCACGTCGTCCGTCACGTGGAACAGCAGCAGGTCCTTCTCCGACGCCTTGCCCTGGGCGATGAGTGTGTTCTTCAGCCAGTCGACCAGGCCGCCCCAGTACTCGCTTCCGAAGAGGACGATCGGGAAGCGGGTGACCTTCTGGGTCTGTACGAGGGTGAGGGCCTCGAAGAGTTCGTCGAGGGTGCCGAGGCCGCCGGGGAGGACCACGAAGCCCTGGGCGTACTTGACGAACATCATCTTGCGGACGAAGAAGTAACGGAAGTTCAGCCCGATGTCGACGTACGCGTTGAGCCCTTGCTCGAAGGGCAGCTCGATGCCGAGGCCGACGGAGATGCCCTTGGCCTCCAGGGCGCCCTTGTTGGCCGCCTCCATGGCTCCGGGGCCGCCTCCGGTGATCACGGCCCACCCGGCCTCCACGAGGGCGTGTCCGAGCCGCACGCCCGCTTCGTACTCCGGTGAGTCCGGCTTGGTGCGGGCCGAGCCGAACACGCTGATCGCGGGCGGCAGTTCGGCCAGGGTGCCGAAGCCCTCGATGAACTCCGACTGGATCCGCAGGACGCGCCACGGGTCGGTGTGGACCCAGTCCGAGGGGCCGCCCGCGTCCAGGAGGCGCTGGTCGGTCGTGCTCGCGGTCACCTGATCGCGCCGCCGGAGGACCGGTCCCAGGCGCTGCTCCTCCGGTGGCTGCTGCTTGCCCTCGGGGTTGCCTGTAGCCATGTGCGCTCCCTCCACTTGCAGGTGTTTCGTACTTCAGCGTAGGTCTACGCGGGTTACGGAGGGGGGACATACGGATGTCAGGCGGTGAGCCAGTCCCGCAGCCGCCGCTCCGCCTCGGGGATCAGGGCCGCCTCGACCCGCTCGTCGACCTTGTGGGCGAGGAGTTGGGCGCCGGGTCCGTAGTTCACCGCGGGCACGCCGAGCGCGCTGAAGCGGGCCACGTCCGTCCAGCCGAACTTGGGGCGGGCCTCGCCGCCGACGGCCGCCATGAAGGCCGCCGCGGCCGGGTGGGTCAGGCCGGGGCGGGCCCCTCCGGTGTGGTCGTCGACGACGAACTCGTCGACCCCGCAGTCGGCGAAGTAGTCGCGCACGAAGGCCTCCGCCTCCTCTTCGCTACGGTCGGGCGCATAGCGGAAGTTGACAACAAGGGTGCACGCGTCGGGGATGACGTTCGTGGCCACTCCCCCCTCCACGCGTACCGCGTTGAGGCCCTCGTGGAACTGGAGGCCGTCCACCACGGGAGTACGGGGCTCGTACGCGGCGAGCTTGGCCAGCGCCCGCGAAGCCGCGTGGATCGCGTTGGAGCCCATCCACGCGCGCGCGGAGTGCGCTCGTTCACCCTTGAACTTCAGGAACACCCGGAGCGTGCCCTGGCAGCCGCCCTCGACCTGACCGTCCGTCGGCTCCAGGAGGACCGCGAAGTCGCCCTCCAGCCAGTCCGGATGGGCCTCGGAGACGTGCTTGAGGCCGTTGAGGTGGGCGGCGACCTCCTCGTTGTCGTAGAAGACGAAGGTGAGGTCGCGGTTGGGGGTCAACACCGTTGCCGCGATGCGGAGTTGGACCGCCACCCCGGACTTCATGTCGCAGGTGCCGCAGCCCCAAAGGACGCCGTTCCCGTCGAGGCGCGAGGGGACGTTGTCGGCGATCGGGACCGTGTCGATGTGGCCCGCCAGGACGACGCGTTCCGTACGGCCGAGGTTCGTGCGGGCGACGACGTTGTTGCCGTACCGGTCGACCGTCAGGTGCGGCAGGGCGCGCAGCGCGGTCTCGATCGCGTCCGCGAGGGGCTTCTCGTTGCCACTCTCCGAGGGGAAGTCGACGAGCTGCGCGGTGAGCCGTGCGGCGTCCAGCGTGAGGTCAAGTGCGGTGTCGGACATGGCGTCGACCCTAACCCGAGGGGCCTCTCCACCGTTTGTCCACACCCGACGCAGCGGTAACAGGAGCCTCCGCTACCTTGTGGGGATGCTGCAGTCCCCCACCCCCAAGAAGCGTCGACGCGGCCGCCTCTTCCGGTTCTCCTCGGCCCTCGTGGTGCTGCTCGCGGTCGCGGGCTATCTGGTCGTCCAGTACGTCACCGGCGGCCGGGGCGGGCCCGGTTGCAAGGTGGTCTCCGGGAAGGACGACGGCCAGGAGTACGAGTTCTCCCAGGAGCAGACGATGAACGCGGCGACGATCGCCGCCGTCGGCACCGGGCGCGGGATGCCGGAGCGGGCCGTGACGATCGCGCTCGCGACCGCCCTCCAGGAGTCGCAGCTCGTCAACATCCAGCACGGCGACCTGGATTCGCTCGGCCTGTTCCAGCAGCGGCCCTCGCAGGGCTGGGGCACCAAGAAGGAGATCCTCGACCCGACGTACGCGGCGGGCGTCTTCTACGAGCACCTCTCCAAGGTGGACGACTACCAGCAGCTCCCCCTCACCGTCGCCGCGCAGCGCGTGCAGCGCAGCGGCTACCCGGAGGCGTACGCCAAGCACGAGCCCGAGGCCACGCTGCTGTCCGCCGCCCTCACGGGCCAGGCGGCCGCCACGCTGACCTGTCAGGGCCTCCCCGACTCCACACAGACGGCCGTCGGCCCGGACGCCGTACGGGCCGCGCTGGTACGGGACTTCGGGCGCACGGTGCTGAAGGAGACCGGCGCGGAGGTGACCGCGAGCGGCTCGGCGTCGAAGGGCACGTCCAAGGCGAAGGCCGAGTCCACGCCCGCGCCCAGCGCGAGTGCGAGCGGCGGGAGCAGCACGGTGACCCTGCCGGTGCGGACCGGCAGCACGAAGACCGGCTGGCAGCTCGCGCACTGGGCGGTGGCCAACTCCTCGGAGCTGCACATCGAGCGCGTGTCCTACGCCGGTCGCGAATGGGCCGCCGGCAGCGCGGACGACCCGTGGCACTCGACCGCCACGAAGGCCTCCGGCGGAGTGCGGATAGTGACCTCGCAGCAGGGCGTGGAGAAGTAGCCGCGAGGCAGTGGCCGGGCAGTCGTACGGGTCGTCACCCGTAGGGGTTACGGGTGGTCGTTCCGGGTCCGGGTGCGCTCCGGTCGTCGGGCCGTCACCCTCACATGCGCCGGAACCCTTGAGAACAAAGGGCTGTACGTATTTGACAGACTTTCAGACCAGGCGCTCTTTGTCCGTTTTTATCCGTAGCTGATTATGCGACGCATTGCCAACTCTTTACGTTGCCGCTCCGCAACCTTCGCGCGCTTCGAGCGGTAGTCACTGCGTCCGAGCCCGGAGATCAACACAAGGAGCATCATGTCCCTCCCCCTGACCCGCCGGATCGCCCGTGCCGCGCTGCTCGTCGCAGCGGGAGCGGCAGCCGGGGTCGGTGCGGCCGGCTCCGCCAGTGCGGCCCCCTCCCTGTCGGCCACCCCGAACCTGGGCGCGCTGACCGCCCTGGACGGGGCGAGCGTCGGCAACACGGTCGACGGCGCGAGCCAGAACGTCACGGGGGTCGCCGGCAAGTCCGGTGGCCAGGCCCTGGAGAAGGCGGTGCCGGCCGCCGGGAAGACCGGCGGGAAGGTTGCCAAGACGGTGGCGCCGGCTGCGCAGCATGTTGCCGGGGACACGGCTGGGCAGGCCGGGGGTCTGCTTGGTGAGACTGCGAAGACGGCGACGGCGGGTGGCGGGTTGCCTACGGACGCCGTCACCAAGGGTGGGCTGCCCACGGCTCAGGAGCTGCCGTTGAAGGGGCTTCCGCTCGGCTAGTTCGGCCGCGTTTTAGCGTGCCTGCGTTGAAGGGGTCCAGGGAGTTCCCTGGACCCCTTTTTGCGTTGTTCGTCGGCTGACCGTCGGTGGGGGCTGGTCGCGCCCACGCGG